>NZ_JADMJL010000073.1 GCF_018780585.1 Methyloversatilis discipulorum
CAGGCTGCTGAAATACTGACCCGAAGCGCCGCCTCTTTCAGCCCGTCCGGCGAGCCGGCAGCGTGCTTTTCATCATGCGGGATGTTGAGGTCGGAATTCCTTGATTTCCCACCGCTTCGCAGCGCCTGCCCCGCCGATTTCCTTCATTGCGCACCCAGCGGACGGACCTGTCCCAAGGTGCGCATGCGAACCAAGTTGAAGGCTGCCATGTTCAGCACGAACATTTGGTCGACGCGCTTGAGTCCGCGCACCATCACCTGGCGAATGCCACCGACGGTCTTGGCCCAGCCGAAGCCTTGCTCGATCAACTTGCGCTTGCGCTGCGACAGCGCATAGCCCTCACTCTGAGCAATGGCGTCGGGGACCGCCGACTTGCGGCCCGACTTGTTCTGCGCGACGTGCGGCATCACGCCCAACTCGATGCAGGTGTCGATGAACTCTTGCGCGTCGTAGCCTTTGTCGGCGCCCAGCGTGATTTCGCGCTCCGGGTCTCCCAAGGCTTGCCGGGCATCGTTGATCATGACTTTGGCCGCTTCGCGTTCGGCGTAGCCATCGGCGGTGGTCACGACGGCGTTGGCAATCAAGCCGTGACGGTTGTCGCTCAGCGTGTGGCCCATGAAGCGCAACTCGCTGGCGGTATTGCCCTTGCGGTACAGCCTTGCGTCGGCGTCCGTCTTGGATTCATGCGTCTCGTTGCTGCGCTTGTCGCCCTTGAAGTTGCCGCCGTCGCCGATGGCGTGATCGTCAGCCTTCGCCACAAAGCTCTTGTGGCTGGCCCACGCTTGGATCAGCGTGCCGTCCACGCTGAAGTGCTCGCCCGACAGCAGGTCCTTCTCCTGCGCGATCGCCACCACTTCGTTGAAGAACTCGATGACCGCGTCATGCTTGATCAAGCGCTCGCGATTCTTGGTGAACACGGTCGACACCCACACCACGTCGTCCATGGACAGGCCGATGAACCAGCGGAACAGCAAGTTGTACTGCACCTGCTCCATCAACTGCCGCTCCGAGCGCACGCTGTACAGCACCTGCAGCAGCATGGCGCGAAGCAACTTCTCAGGTGCGACACTGGGTCGGCCGCCCTTGGTATCGGCCTCGTACATCGCCGAGAACAGATCCCCCATCTTCGCCAGCGCCCCATTGGCCATCGTGCGGATCGCGCGCAGTGGGTGGTCGGCAGGAACGAAGTCCTCCAACTTGCGCATCGTGAACAAGCTCTCGGTGAAGGTGTCGGCGCCGCGCATGAGTCTCAGTGAAATCGGGTCGTCAAATTATCGAGGTCGCCGGTCGCGCATTCATTGCGCCGCGAAGGTATTTCAGCAGCCTG
>NZ_JADMJL010000029.1 GCF_018780585.1 Methyloversatilis discipulorum
AAGTGAATCGCCCCGCGTTTTGAGGAGGCTCCAACTCTTGAGAAGATGGAGCTATGAACAAGTCGAACAAGTTCTCACCTGAGACGCGTGAGAGGGCAGTGAGGATGGTGCAAGAGCACCGTGGAGAGTACCCGTCGCTGTGGGCGGCGGTGGAGTCGATGGCCCCAAAAATTGGCTGTGTGCCGCAGACACTGCTGGGCTGGGTCAAGCAGGCCGAGGTCGATGTGGGCGCGCGGCCTGGCGTGAGCACGACCGAAGCGCAGCGCGTCAAGGAGCTTGAGCGTGAAGTGAAGGAACTGCGCCGAGCCAACGAGATTCTGAAGCTGGCCAGCGCGTTTTTCGCCCAGGCGGAGCTCGACCGCCGACTCAAGTCCTGAGGGACTTCATCGACAAGCAACGCGATACCTTTGGGGTCGAGCCGATCTGCGCTGTGCTGCAGGTCGCCCCGTCTGGGTATCGGCGCCACGCTGCATTGCGACGAGAGCCTCACAGGCGCTGCGCTCGTGCCCAGAGTGACGAGGCCCTGGCGCCGCATATTGAGCGCGTCTGGCAGGCCAATATGCAGGTCTACGGGGCCGACAAGGTTTGGCGCCAACTCGGGCGTGAAGGCACGGCCGTGGCGCGTTGCACGGTCGAGCGGCTGATGCGGCGGCTGGGCTTGCGGGGCGTGATGCGCGGCAAGGTCGTGCGCACCACGATCAGCGACAGCAAAGCACCGTGCCCGCTGGACAGGGTCAATCGGCAGTTCAAGGCTGATCGCCCCAATCAGCTCTGGGTCTCGGACTTCACCTATGTCTCGACCTGGCAGGGCTGGTTGTACGTGGCCTTCGTCATCGACGTCTTCGCCCGGCGCATCGTGGGCTGGCGGGTCAGCAGTTCGATGCGGACGGACTTCGTGCTCGATGCGCTGGAGCAGGCGCTGTACGCACGCCAGCCCGAGCGCGACAGCAGCCTGATTCACCACTCCGACAGGGGCTCTCAATACGTCAGCATTCGGTACACCGAACGCTTGGCGGAGGCTGGCGTCGAGCCGTCCGTGGGCAGCAAAGGTGACAGCTACGACAACGCGCTGGCCGAGACGATCAACGGACTCTACAAGGCCGAGCTGATTCATCGCCGCGCACCCTGGAAGACCAAGGGGGCTGTGGAGTTGGCGACGCTGGAATGGGTGGCCTGGTTCAACAACAATCGCCTGCTCGAACCCATCGGCTACATCCCGCCTGCAGAGGCTGAGGCAAACTACTACCGGCAATTCGCCATTCAAGCCGTCGCGGTGGCGGCCTGACTTAAACCAAACAGCCTCCACGAATCCCGGGGCGATTCA
>NZ_JADMJL010000021.1 GCF_018780585.1 Methyloversatilis discipulorum
CTATGTCCCGAAACAGCACGAAAACGCTTGCGTCGGAACATAGAATCTCCCACAGTCGTCGGTGCAAGACTCATGATGGGCCACCGCCTTTTCCCGCCCCCGCGCCCTCGCATTGTCATGGTGCACCGCAATCGCCCGCCCGGCCGTGGGCATCGCAGCCAATGCCAGCAGGGGCGCGGACGACCGCCGGAACGGCCCCCTGTCAAGGCTGTCCGACCTCGTATCAGCGGCCTAGAATCGAAAGATTCACGTCAGGGAGGAGCCCACACATGCAACAGATCGATCTTGTCCCACTGACCGAAGAGGAAAAAATCGCCTGCCTGCCGGAGCAGGAAATTTCAGGCGAAGTGCTGATCGAGAAGTACGCCAAGGGCGGCGAAACCACCGTCGCCGAAGTGCGCCGCCGCGTGGCGAAGGCACTGGCCCAGGCCGAGGCGGAAGACCGCCGCGCACACTGGGAAGCGAAATTCCTCGAAGCGCAGGACCGCGGCTTCGTGCCCGCCGGCCGCATCAGTTCGGCCGCCGGCACCAATCTCACCGCAACACTGATCAACTGCTTCGTGCAGCCGGTCGGCGACTCGATCACCGAAATCGAGGACGAGCGCCCCGGCATCTACACCGCGCTCGCCCAGGCCGCAGAAACGATGCGCCGCGGTGGCGGCGTCGGCTACGACTTCTCCAGCATCCGTCCGGTGGGCGCCCGCGTGCGCGGCACGCAATCGCGCGCCTCCGGCCCGGTCAGCTACATGCGCGTGTTCGACCGCTCGTGCGAAACGGTGGAATCCGCCGGCAGCCGCCGCGGCGCCCAGATGGGCGTGCTGCGCTGCGATCACCCGGACATCGAACAGTTCATCCACGCCAAGGACGGCGGCGACCTGACCAATTTCAACGTGTCGGTCGGCGTGACCGACGTGTTCATGAAGGCGGTCGAAGCCGACACCACGGTCGACCTGGTGCACAAGGCCGAGCCGGCACCCGACCTGAAGGCAGCCGGCGCCTACCAGCGCGAGGACGGTCTGTGGGTCTATGCGAAGCCGCGCGCCCGTGATCTGTGGGACCAGATCATGCGCTCGACCTACGATCACGCCGAGCCGGGCATCCTGTTCCTCGACCGCATCAACCGCGACAACAACCTCTACTACTGCGAGCGCATCGAGGCGACCAACCCCTGCGCCGAACAGCCGCTGCCGCCCTACGGCTGCTGCGACCTCGGTTCGATCAACCTGGTGCGCTTCGTGAAGCGGCCCTTCTCCGAAGCGGCCGAATTCGACTTCGACGGTTTCCGCGAAGTGGTGGCGGTCGCCATCCGCATGCTGGACAACGTGCTCGACGTGACGCACTGGCCGCTGCAACAGCAGCATGACGAAGCGATGGCCAAGCGCCGCGTCGGCCTCGGCTTCACCGGCCTGGGCGACACCCTCATCATGCTGCGCCAGCGCTATGACTCGCAGGAAGCGCGGCTGATGGCCTCGCGCATTTCCGAAGTGATGCGCGACGCCGCCTACCTCGCCTCGGTCGAGCTGGCCAAGGAGCGCGGCAGCTTCCCGCTGTTCAACGCCGACATGTATCTGTCGGGCGGCAACTTCGCGTCGCGCCTGCCGGCCGAGGTGAAGGAGCAGATCCGCAAGCACGGGCTGCGCAATTCGCACCTGCTGTCGATCGCGCCCACCGGCACCATTTCGCTGGCCTTCGCCGACAACGCCAGCAACGGCATCGAACCGCCCTTCTCCTGGACCTACACGCGCAAGAAGCGCATGGCCGACGGCACCTTCAAGGAATACGCGGTCGAGGACTACGCCTGGCGCCTGTACAAGCACCTCGGCGGCGACATGGAAAAACTGCCGCCCTGGTTCGTCACCGCGCTGGAAATTTCCGCCGCCGCGCACAAGGACATGGTGGCCGCGGTTGCGCCCTACATCGACACGTCGATTTCGAAGACGGTGAACGTGCCGGCCGACTACCCCTACGCCGACTTCGAGGATCTCTACCTCGCCGCGTGGAAGGCCGGCCTCAAGGGTCTCGCCACCTATCGCCCGAACAGCGTTCTCGGCAGCGTGCTGTCGGTCGACACGCCGAAGACGGAAGAGAAGAAGCAGCCGCACGACGTCGAACTGTCGGCGGTCGGCGCCAACCAGCGCCTGTCCATCGGCGCACTGCCGGCGCCGGTGCTGTCCAGCCTGCGCTGGCCCGGCCGGCCGGACATGAGCGACGGCAACCCGAGCTGGACCTATATGCTGAAGACGCCGGGCGGCGAATTCGCGCTCTTCGTCGGCCATACCGAGAACGAAGGCCCGGACGGCCGCATCCAGCCGCTGCCTTTCGAAGTGTGGGTCAATGGCGCCAACCAGCCGCGCGGCCTCGGCGCCGTCGCCAAGACGCTGTCGATGGACATGCGCGCCAACGATCCGGGCTGGCTCAAGCTCAAGCTCGACGTGCTCGCCAAGACCGTCGGCGACGCCAGCTTCGACCTGTCCTTCCCGCCGACCGGCGAACATCGCCGCATGCCGGGCGTGGTCGCCGCCTTCGCCAACGTCATCCGCTACCGCTGCGACAAGCTCGGCGCGCTTGACCGCGAAGCGCCGACGCCGGTGCTCGACACCCTGTTCGCCGTGCAGGAGCCGAAGACCGGCACCGACGGCACGCTGAGCTGGACGGTGGACATCAGCAATCCCGCCACCGGTGAAGACTTCGTGCTCGGCCTGAAGGAAATCACGCTGCCCGGCGGCGAAACGCGACCGTACTCGGTGTGGCTGTCCGGCAACTACCCGCGCGCGCTCGACGGTCTCACCCGCATCCTCGCGCTCGACATGCGCGTGATGGACCCGGCCTGGATAGGCATGAAGCTGCGCAAGCTCATCAGCTACCCGGAGCCGCTGGGTGACTTCATGGCCTTCGTGCCCGGCACCCGCCGCCAGCAGAACTGGCCGTCGACCGTCGCCTACGTCGCCCGCCTCATCATCCACCGCTACGCGATGCTGGGCATCCTCGACGAGGACGGCTACCCCACCCGCGAAATGGGCATCCTCGAAGCCCCGCGTGGCGACGACGAACCCAAGCTGATGCAGGGCGCGCTGTGTAACGAATGCGGCAACCAGTCGGTGATCCGCAAGGACGGCTGCGACTTCTGCACGGCCTGCGGGGCGGTGGGGAGTTGCGGCTGACGTTTGAGCAGGAAAGGTACTCTCAATGATAGCGAGGGCTCGTTTCTAACGAGCCCTCGTTTTTTTTGGGCACCGCTGGGAGGCCGCCTCACCACCTACCAATCGGCGGAATCCGCTCAGCATACAAACCGAATAAGATAGAGTCTCGGACGGACGACTATGTCAGGTGGGCATCCGTGCTGCACTTTGCTACCTTCGCAGTCGATTCCGTGTTCCAAGTTCGACACCTCAGTCTCGCACGCCAAGCGTTTGCATCTATCAACAAATAGGAGATGTGCCATGGATTTCGTCGATCAATTGCGTGTCCTTGCAAACAGGATTGCAAACGCCAAGACGCTGATTCAGACCGAAGAAGCGACCAAGAACGCGATGATCATGCCATTCATCCAAGCACTGGGATACAACGTCTTCGATCCACTTGAAGTCACGCCAGAGCTTGTCTCCGACGTCGGAACGAAGAAGGGTGAGAAAGTGGATTACGCAATTCTTCGTGACGGCAAGCCTATCATGCTATTTGAATGCAAAAAATGCGGGGGCGATCTAAATATTAACCATGCCGGTCAATTATTCCGTTACTTCCACGTAACAGAAGCCCGCTTCGGCGTTCTCACAAACGGCCTTGTTTATCGCTTCTTCACTGACCTTGAACAGCCAAACAAGATGGATGAAAAGCCATTCTTTGAATTCAATATTCTTGACTTCAAGGAGCGGGACGTTGAGGAGCTAAAGAAGTTCGCAAAGACTGCTTTTGACATAGACACAATTCTTACGACCGCAAACGACCTGAAGTACACAAGAGCGATTCAAGCAAAACTCGCTGAACTGGTTGCAGAGCCGTCCGAGGACTTCGTTCGCCTACTATCGGCAGATATATTGGGTTCGAAGCGATTTACTCCGATCGTCCGAGATCAGTTCACCGCAATTACAAAACGTGCTTTCGAGCAGTTTATCGGCGAACGAATCAACGAGCGCCTAAAGGGGGCCATGTCCCCCGAATCAACGTCGATCGCAGAGAAGCCGTCCGTCACTCAATCAGTTGATGTCGAATCCATTCCCGAACCGATTGTTGTCACCTCGAACGAAGAGCTGGAGGGATTCCACACTGTACGTGCGATAGTGAGGTCAGTTATCGCAACGAAACGTGTAGTCATGCGAGACGCTCAAAGCTACTGCGCCATTTTGCTAGACGACAACAACCGAAAGCCCATCTGCAGATTGCGATTCAACAACACACAGAAGCTGAAGCTCGGAATCTTTAACGCAAAGAAGGAAGAAGAACAGATTGCGCTCGAATCGGTAGATGACATTTACGCCCACGCAGACAAGATTCTTGCGACTGTCAATTCATACTTAGAGACGCCTGGCAACTCCGGCTAAATTTATGGCGGAGCTGCAGAAGCCGAACGCCTTTCACCTTGGTAGCCCTCGTCTAGTCGGCATTGTGGACAGATCAGCTTTCAACACATTATCAACAACCGAGGTTTGAAGCCGTGGTCTGCCCCCAATTACGCAAACGACCAACTAGAGTCTCAGGGCAACCTCTACCGCATGCACTTTAGTGAGGTCCACCTCACTCAACTGGCCTCGACATGACGCATAACAATTCATTCAAACCGAAGCCGCTTCGCGGCTCGGCTTAATTCAAGCGTTAGAACTGCAAGGAAACAACAATGGCCCTTGAAGGCTTGACTCAAGAGAATATTGATCAATACGAAGCAGCTTTGATTTCCGAGATTCCCGATGTTGATGCTATTGGGAATTTCACACTGCGAACTCGACTTGTTGCCACTGGGTGGACAGAGGAACTCTACTGGGAAATTCGCAATCGGTTGATTGAACGAGGCGTTCTAACTACGGGCAAAGGTAAGGGCGGGAGTGTGCGTCGCGTACCTCCACCACAAGCAGCCATTGCGCCTGCCGATGTTGGTGCCGAGACTCCTCAAGATGAGCCGGCAAATTTACCTGTTGGGGCATCCGAAAAGGATTTGTACGCGCCCATGGTTGAGGTGATTAAGAGTCGGTGGGCGCAAGACTATCGGCTTGATTCCCTAATTGCGGAAATTACTGCTGCACAAGGCTCTCGCCACACACGTGGAAAATGGACTCGACCAGATATTACCGTCGCGAGTTTCAAAACCTATCCTTATGTCCCTGGTCGTCACTTTGATTTGATCACCTTTGAGATTAAACCAACTAATGCAATTGACATTACTGTTATTTACGAAGCGCTCGGCCATCGTCGAGCCTCTACTCGTGCATACGCGTTGCTACATATCCCAGAAAGTGAGCGTCCCGGGCTAGAAACCATGCTGGAAGAAATTTCTCTTGAAGCCAAGCGGTTTGGCATTGGCCTTGTCGTTGCGGCGGATCCAAGTGACTACGATACATGGGAGGAACTCGTTGAGGCCGTGCGCCACGAGCCCGACCCTGAGCGCCTCAACGATTTTCTTGCGCAACAAGTATCGCAAGGATTTCGTGAGCAGATCATCAAGTGGTTTAAGTAGCGTTCGAGTTATCTCGGCCCGAGTGAGAAATCGCTCTAACAATTCGGTCGAGCAGGATGGCCCAAGGCTGCGCTTTGAGTACGCAATCGGGGACAGACCACGATTTTAAATAACGTGATCTGTCCCCTGTATCCTCCGCAAACACGCACATCAAGAAATTAAAATGACACTCCCTCTGCGCGGACTCTCTGCTGTATTGATCTCGCTGTCGTTGCTGGCCGGTTGTGCAACCACTGTCATCGAGGAGAGCGACCGCGAGGCCCAGTCGCATCAGGAAACTGTGACACCGGAAGCGATGCAGTTCACGGGTCTTACGCTCGGCAACACGGCGACGGTGAAAATCGATGCCACATCGCCGAGCTACCTGATTGACGGCACTCCGCGAAGGTTTGCGTCCTTCTCTCTACCGGACGACCTTGCGCGACGCTATTTTGACTATGCATCGACACCACATGGCGGCATCATGATTTATCAGCTGAAGACCCTGGTGCCAGTCTTTACCTTTCTCGACGACGATCGAAACATGATCGAAACTCGCAGCTTCGGTCGCATGGAAAGCCGGCGCCAGAGGTTCGAAGGCAATCGATTCGAGGGACGTGTTGCCGTTCCTGAACGAGCCCGATATGTGATTGTTCACGGGACGGAAGAAGCACCCGGCCCTCTCATCGTTCATGGTGATGCCGGGCACTCGGCGTCCATTCCGGGGAGCCGTCTCGGTGAGTTGCGGCTGACGTTGAGTAATGTCGCGATGGCGACTGTCATTGATTCGGGCGAAATCGAAGACGGAAGCAAGGCTCGCCTTTTCTACCTTGCGTCCGTCGATGGCACCCGCGTGTCCAACACTGCAGTTGGAGAATCCCGACGCGCGAGTGCGGGGCAAGGATTCCGTCTGTCCGCCCAGTTCCCCTCTCGTCTGGTTCCAGTGAAGCCACTGAAGGTGGTCGTTGTCGGAACGCATGCAACAGGCGCTCCGATACACGAGATCGCTTCACGAATGGCTGGCACTTTCTGGTCGGTCGAAGCAGAACTCGACTTCACTCCTGAAGCCGACAAGGTCTATGTCGTGAAGGGCAAGCTGGAGAAGGACGCCTCGACAGTCTGGATCGAAGACGCCGTGTCCGGTCAGCCGGTCACGATCAGAGGAACGTCGAGCACTCAGTTAACGACCCGGTAAGGCCGTCGCACGGGCATTTCCTTCGGTGGTTCGAGGGATCACTCCAGCAGGAATGACTAGCGCCGGACCAGATCGGCTTCCGCTTCTTTGGTGAAGCGGATGCGATCGCTCATTTGCCCGCCCAGGCCTTGGCCAGCATCGTATCCAGACGTTCGAGCACTTCGTCAGCGCCTATACAGCGCCCGGTTTCGGGTGCGCGGCCCCGCAAGGCAAACTGTGGCCTAGGACCTCGGCCTGCACGCAGCGGCGGGCGATGCTTTCGCGGATCGATGCTTCAACGAAACTGGAGAAGGTCTCGCCCTCATGCAATACCTCCTCTGCAGCATCCCTCAATTCGGCTTCGATACGCAGTGACGCAACGCCGCTTCGCGTGAGTGTTCGCTTCATGCAGCTACCGCGCTTATCCTTACGAGGAGGAGCGACCCCTAGAACGGAACCCATTCATCGATCCCACCGACAGGCATCACGAACAGACCATGACGACGCGAATCCCTGAAGCAGAATGGCGACGGCTCAGCACGCTGAAGCCGGTTGCGCTTGAGCGCCTGTGCAACCGTATCCTGGAAGAACTGATGCTCGTCGCCCAAAGCGAGGACACGAGCCATGAGCGCTATCTGAGCATCTTCAAGCTGATACAGGACCGCGACAAGCAGATCGCGCTGGCATTCGACGGGCTGAGCCGCTCCAACGCGCTGTTCAAGCTGACCGAGATGCGACGGGAAAATCTGCTGACGGATCAGGAGTTTGCCGAGTTCAGCGACGAAACGCAGCGCATCGTGTCGCGCATGCTGTGAAGCGCTCAAGCGTGGTCCGCACACGCGCCGAATGAATCGCCCGAAGGAACGCGGGCACGTCAGAACTTCGGCGCCGTCCCCTGCCCCTTCAGCTTCCGCACCGCCTCGGCCTTGAGTTGCTCCACCCACGCGGCCGATCTGCGGCTGCTGGCGACCATGCCGCCCTGATCGACCAGCCAGGCTTCGAAGTTCTGCACCGGTTCGCTGTTCCATTCGTAGCGCAGCACGATGCCACAGCGTGCGACGTCCGGCGTGGGGCCGAGGGCGTCGACCAGATGCGGCACGCGCTGCCGTGCGTACTGTTCCAGCACCTTGACCGCCCCCGGCTGCAGCAGCGTGCCCATGGCGTTATTCCAAGGGATACGCTGGCCCTTGCGGTCCTTGTCCACGCTGCACTGGGGTTTGCCTTCCTCGCTCCAATGCACGACGGCGCGACCGCCGGCGACTGGCGGTGTGCGCGCGGCATACGGACCGTAGCGCGCGACGAGTGAGGCCATCATCTGTTCGCTGCCCGGCGGCTGCGGCGCCGAACCGCGCCGCATGACCGCGATGACGCGCGGCTCCGCGGGCGGGCTGGCGAACCAGATGCCGATGCCGGAACCGGCCATCGTGACGCCGATCTGGTCGAGGAATTCCGGCGACTCCAGTGAATTCACGCCGTCGAAATAGGGGAAGGTGGCGAGGTTGCGCTTCAGCTTCGCGCTGGCGTCGAAGGCCTGCACCGCCTTGACGGCTTCGGCTTCCGTCATGCCGATGCGCACGCCGGCGATGTCGAGTTTCGCGGCGGGGGTGGTGGCGTTCTGCGCCAGCGCGGGTAAGGCGCCGGCGATCAGCGCGCCGGCCAGTGCGAGGCGGGAAAGAACGGTTCCTGTCTGCATGGAAAAGCTCCTGTCATTCATTGTCGGTGGGCGCGTCGCCGCCGGTGCAGTCACGGCTGCCGCGCGTGAGGCGTGAGGTTTCCCGTCGTGTGCCGCCCGTACGCTATGGTAGAAATCCGCACGGGGCGCTTGCGCCCCCCAAACAGGGGAGAAACCCGCTCACGGAGGCGTCACCCATGTCCTCACCGGAACTTGCCGACGCCCGCCTGTCGGCGCTGATCGCGCATTACTACGACGCTGCGCTGGACAGCAGCCTGTGGCCGGGCACGGCGACGCGTACCGCCCAGGCGCTCGATTCGACCAGCACCGTCATCAAGCTGCACGGCGGCGGCGCGCAGGTGGATCTGCTCGAATGCACCGACAATCTGGTGGTCGCGGAGCGCGACCGGGCCTGGGCCGAGGACTGGCATCGCCGCGACCTGTGGGTGGAACGCTCGGTCGCCCACGGTCTGTCGCGCGTCATCACCGACGAGGATCTGGTGACGCCCGAGGAACAGGCACGCAGCGGTTTCTACCAGGAATGGCTGCGTCATCTCGACATCCACCACATGCTGGGCGCGGTGTTCCAGGCGGCCGACGGGGTCATCGGCGTGCTGGGCATCCACCGCACGCGCGAAGCCGGTGCGTATTCCGAAGTCGAGCGCAGCAAGGTCGCGCTGCTGCTGCCGCACCTGCAACGCGCGCTGCGCCTGGGTCGGCGCCTGTCTGCGCTGTCGCAGGCGCACGCCGCCGCGCTGCAGGCGCTCGATCGCGTCGATACCGGCGTGGTCGTGGTCGATGAGCGCTGCCGCGTCATGCTGTCGAGCGCGATGGCGGACGCGCTGTTGCGCGGGAACACCGAACTGGAGGTGCATGGCGGATGCCTCATGCTGCAGCAACCGGCGCTGCGCGATGCGCTGTCGGCGCGGGTCCGCGCGGCGGTCAACGTCGCGCAGGGCGAGCCGCGCGATGCCGCGGCCGCGCTGTGCGTTCCGCGCCCGGGACGGCTGCCGCTCGTGCTCGAGATCGCGCCCCTGCGCCCGACGACCTCGGTGTTCGGCGATCAGGGGCCGGCGGCGCTGGTGTTCATCCGTGACCCGGAAGCGCCGGCCGATCTGGACAAGCTGCGCGCGCTGTTCGACCTCACGCGGACCGAAGCCGCAGTCGCCGCCGCGCTGGCGCAGGGGCGTTCGCTGGAAGGCATCGCGTCCGGGCTGGGCATCGGCCTGGCGACGGTACGCTCCCACCTCAAGCGCATCCTCGCCAAGACCGGCACGCACCGCCAGGCCGAAGTCGTCGCCCTGCTCGCCCGCTGCGTCTGACGAGAGACATACGACCGTGCCCTGAAGGCCGGCGAGCGCAACGCCGCTGTCGAGGTCAGAAGACCCCTCTCACAGAACCCGCCCCACCGTGACGGTGCTACGCCTGATCGGCGCTGGCCGACCACTCCAGCGGCAACCCGCCTGGCACGCGCAGTGCGCCGGTTACGGTCAGACGGAGCAGCCGCTGCGCGCCCGGATGGGCGGCCACTTCGTCGCCGTCCCACACGATCTCGGCACGGGCGCTCACGTGCAGCAGGTCACCGCTGTCGAAATCGATGAACAGCAGTCCGGCGCGCGGTTCGAGCAGCAGGTTGCCCAGCGTGTTGAAGAAGAAGTTGCCGGCGTAATCGGGCAGCGTCAGCACGTCACCCGCATCGCTGTCGACCGACACGAAACCCGGCTCACCGCCGCGGTGCGACACGTCGACACCCTCGGCATGCGTGCTGGCGATGAACAGCGTGTCGGCGGACGCGATCAGTGCGCGCGCTGCGTCGTCGAGAGCGACGAGCGGCTGTGGCGCGCCGGGCGCGCCCTCGTCGAAGTAGAACGCTTCACGCGTGCGGATGTACTGCGGGCAGTTGCCGAAGCTCTGCTCCACCTCGACGTCGAAGCCGGTCTCGCTCACGCGAGCGACGCGCCCGTTCATCCGGTTGCGCCGCCGCGTGTGCGGCTGGATGCCGAGCAGTCCGAGCGCTGCGCCGTCGCGCAGATGCGCGGCCAGCGGACTGCCGGCCGGCGGCCGGGCATCGACGTGCAAGGTGCGCGGATCGGGCGACCGCACGAAGCCCGGCGGCCCGTGCAGCACCGACGCCCAGGGCTGGCCATCGGCGTCGACGCTGCCAGCGATCAGGAAGGGCAGCAGCGCGAAGAAGTCGCGGTGCTGCTCCGGCATGTGGTCACGGATGACGCGCGCGCCGATTTCGGCCATGCGCTGCTGCATGCCTGCACGCGCCTGCATCGCGCGCTCGCCATCGTGGAAGGGATTGCGTCCGGTTTCCATGGCGATCAGGCGCGCAGGCCGACCTTGCTCACCGGCATCGCGACGAAGCCGGGCAGCGCTTCGACACGGGCGAGCCAGGCGCGCACGTTCGGATAGTCGTCGAGCGACACATTGCCTTCCGGCGCGTGTGCCACGTAGGTATACACCGCGACGTCCGCCAGCGTCGGCGCGCTGCCGACCAGCCAGTCGCGGCCGGCCAGTTCGCCGTCCATCACGGCGAGCAGCCGATGCGCGCGGGCGATCACCTCCTGCGTGTCGAACTGGGCGCGGAACAGCGTCACCAGACGCGCGGCGGCCGGGCCGAAGGCGACCGGGCCGGCGGCGACGGTGAGCCAGCGCTGCACCTCGGCCTGACCGGCCGGATCCTGCGGCAGCCAACGGCCGGGGGCGTAGCGTTGCGCCAGATAGACCAGGATGGCGTTGGAATCGGCGATGACGGTGGCGCCGTCCTCGATCACCGGTACCTGGCCGAAGCAGTTCTTCGCCAGGAAGGCCGGCGTCTTCTGCTCGCCGCCGGCCAGATCGACCTGGCGGAATTCGTAGGGCAGGCCGAGCAGTTCGAGGAAGAGCTCGGCACGGTGACTGTGGCCGGACAGCTTGAAGCCGTGCAACACGATGGGGGCATCCGGGCGGAGGGTGGCGGTCAGCGTCATTACAGGCTCCTTGCGTTGGGTTGGGCGTCGGGTGGCGACGTGATGCAGTATCCGCAATCCTTATCAGGCAATAAATGGGGCAATACGGATAACACTCCTCCACTTTGCGCAGTAATATCGCGGCATGGACACGCTCAGAGCCATGCGCACCTTCGTCGACATCGCCGAGCACGGCAGCCTGACCGCGGCCGCGCGTGCGCTCGACTGTTCGCTGCCCGCCGTGGTGCGCACGCTGGCGGCGCTGGAGGCTCACCTCGGCGTGCGCCTGCTGAACCGCACGACGCGGCGCATCGCGCTGACCGACGAGGGGCGCAGCTACCTCGAAAGCTGCCGTCAGGTGCTGTCGGCGGTGCAGGACGCCGAGGACGCGCTGAAAGAAGGCGCGACCGAGCCGTCGGGGCCGATCACGCTCACCGCACCGGTGCAGTTCGGCCAGATGTATGTGGCGCCGGCGGCCACCCGTTTCGCGCTGCGGCATCCGCGCGTGAAATTGCGCGTGCTGCTGCACGATCGCGTCGTGAACATGCTGGAAGAGAGCGTGGATGTCGGCGTGCGCATCGGTGCGCTCGACGATTCGGGTCTGATCGCGCGTCCGCTCGGGGCCATCCGCCGCGTCGTCGTGGCCAGCCCCGACCTGCTCGCCTCGCGCGGCGAACCGCAGCACCCGGACGCGCTGCGCGGCGCGCCCTGCGTCCGCTTCACCGGTGCCTCGAGCCTGGCCTGGAGCTTTCACGTCCATGGCCGCGCGGTGACCGTGCCGATTGCCGGCAACCTCGAGTTCAACCACATCGCGCCCGCGGTCGATGCCTGCGCGGCCGGCGCCGGCTTCGGCCTCTTCCTGTGCTACCAGGTCAGGCCGCAGCTGGAGCGCGGCGAGCTGCGCATCGTGCTGCGCGACTTCGAACCGCCCCCGCGACCGGTGCACATCGTCTATCCGCATGCCCGGCTGCTGCCGGGTCGCACGCGGCTGCTGGTGGACTGGCTGGCGCGCGAGCTCGGCAGCGACAGCGCCGCTTTCGCCCCGGAACCGGCGTGACATACGCACGCCATGCCGGTCGCGGCACAATGTCTGAACTTACCGGCGCCGAGCCGCGTCTCACGCGCGACCACGGCCGGAAACATCTGATTACCGGGATGATCTCACCATGATCCCTGCCCACCGGCACGCCCTCCAACACCCGCACTTGCCGGAGTACAAAAAGAACATGAATAGTCATCAGGACACGCTCTTCCTGCGCACGCCGCGACTCGATGCGACCGATCCGGACGCGATGCGCAGCACGCTGCGCGACTATTTCCACGCGACCTTCAGCCGCTACGAGCAGCTGTTCGAAGTGCTCGCCTGCGACGAGGCCTACTACCGCAAGCCGATCGCGCTGCGCCATCCGCTCATCTTCTATCTCGGCCACACCGCGACCTTCTTCGTGAACAAGCTGCTGCTGGCCGGGCTCATCCATGAGCGCATCAACCCGCGCTTCGAATCGATGTTCGCGGTCGGCGTCGATGAAATGAGCTGGGACGACCTGAACGAGGCGAACTACGACTGGCCGAGCGTGCAGGCGGTGCGCGACTACCGCAACGAAGTCCGGCGTCTGGTGGACCGCGTCATCAATGAGGCGCCGCTCACGCTGCCGGTAAATTGGAGCAACCCGTGGTGGAGCATCATCATGGGCATCGAACACGAGCGCATCCACCTCGAAACGTCGTCGGTGCTGATCCGCCAGAGCCGGCTCGAATTCGTGCGCACTCATCCCGCCTGGGCGCCCTGTCGCGACAGCGGCGAAGCGCCGGTGAATACGACTGTTCCGGTGACGGCCGGCCTTGCGCGCATGGGCCGGCGCCGCGACGACCCGATCTACGGCTGGGACAACGAATACGAAACACGCGAAGTCGCGGTGGCGGCGTTCGAAGCCAGCCGTCATGTCGTCAGCAACCGCGAGTACCTCGACTTCGTCGATGACGGCGGCTACCGCAACGGCGCCTGGTGGGACGACGAAGGCAAGGGCTGGCGCGATTTCCGGCTGCAGGCCGGCATCGATCACCCGGAGTTCTGGCGGCGCAAGCCGGACGGCTGGCAACTGCGGCTGATGCTCGAAGAAGTGCCGATGCCGTGGAACTGGCCGGTCGAAACCAACTGCCATGAGGCGCGCGCCTTCTGCAAGTGGAAGGCGGCGAAGACCGGTCGCCCGGTACGGTTGCCGACCGAGGACGAGTGGTACCGCCTGTACGACGTGGCTGGCGTTACAGAAGTGCCGGTGGACACGAAGGCGCCCGCCAATTTGCACCTCGATCACTGGGCCTCGTCCTGCCCGGTCGATCGTTTCGCGCACGGCGACTTCTTCGACGTCGTCGGCAATGTCTGGCAATGGACGGAGACGCCGATCTATCCGTTCGCCGGCTTCGACGTGCACCCGATCTACGACGATTTCTCGACGCCCACCTTCGACGCGCGCCACACCCTGATGAAGGGCGGCGCGTGGGTTTCCTGTGGCAACGAGGCGACCCGCGAATCGCGCTACGCCTTCCGCTGCCATTTCTTCCAGCACGCGGGGTTCCGATACGTGATCAGCGATGCACCGGCCAGCGCGCCGAATGTCTATTACGAAAGCGACCGGCAGTTGTCCGAGTACGCAGAGTTCCACTACGGCGACGAGTACTTCGGCGTGCCCAACTTCCCGAAGGCGCTGGCGAACATCGCCATCGAAGCGATGGGCGACCGGCCGGCGCGGCGCGCGCTGGATCTCGGCTGCGCCACCGGGCGCTCGACCTTCGAACTGGCCCGCCATTTCGAGCACGTGACCGGCGTCGATTTCTCGGCCCGCTTCATCAACGCCGGCGTGCATCTGGCCGAACAGGGCGAACTGCGCTACACGCTGGTCGATGAGGGCGAACTGGTGTCGTACAAGACGCGCCGTCTGGCCGACATGGGGCTGGAGTCGGTGCGCGGGAAGGTCGATTTCATGCAGGGCGACGCCTGCAATCTGAAGAGCGTGCTGACCGGCTACGACCTCATACTCGCCGCCAACCTGATCGACCGGCTGTACGACCCGAAGGCCTTCCTGGCGGCGGTGCACGAGCGGCTGAACGTCGGCGGTCTGCTGATGATCACCTCGCCCTACACCTGGCTGGAGGAACACACGAAACGCGAGGACTGGCTGGGCGGCTTCAAGAAGGATGGCGAGAGCTGGACCACGCTGGACGGCCTCAAGGCCGTGCTGGGCGAGCGCTTCCGCATGGTCGGCGCGCCACGCGACGTACCCTTCGTCATCCGCGAAACCCGTCGCAAGCACCAGCACACGCTGGCCGAAGTGACGCTGTGGGAGCGCGTACGCTGAGCACCTCTTTCGATTTCGATCAGCCGATCTCGCGCGACGGCACGGCCAGCGTCAAGCACGACGGCCGCGCCGCGGTGTTCGGCACCGAGCAGGTCACACCCTTGTGGGTGGCCGACATGGACTTCGCTGCGCCGCCGGCCGTGGTTGCCGCACTGGCCGAACGTGCGCGCCACCCGGTCTATGGCTACACGCTGTTCCCGGACGGCGCCTTCGAAGCGCTCGAGCGCTGGCTCGCTGCACGACACGGCTGGACCGTCGCGCGCGAACACATCCACTTCTGCCCGGGTGTCGTGCCGACGCTGTATGCCGCAGTGCAGGCCTTCACCAAACCGGGCGACAACGTGATCGTGCAGCCGCCGGTCTACCCGCCCTTCTTGTCCGCGATACGCGACACCGGCCGGCGCGTCGTCGAGAACCCACTGATCGAGCGCGACGGCCGCTGGACCATGGATTTCGACCAGCTCGAAGGCTGCGCCGCGCGCGCCGGATCGAAGCTGCTGCTGCTGTGCTCGCCGCACAACCCGGTCGGCCGCGTGTGGTCGCACGAAGAGCTGGACACCCTGCTGGCGATTGCCCGCCGCCACGAACTGGTCGTGCTGTCCGACGAAATCCACGCCGACCTCACCTACCCCGGTGTGCGCCACCTGCCGCTCGCCACGCTGGCGCGCCCGGGTGACCGCGTGCTGACCACGGTGGCGCCGAGCAAGACATTCAACGTGCCTGGTCTGGGCCTGTCGGCGCTGATCGCCGACGACGCCGAGCGACGCGCGGTCGAACGCGCATTCGGCACGCTGCATGTGAGTGCCTCCAATCCGTTCAGCATCGCCGCCTTCGAAGCCGCCTACCGCGATGGCGGGCCGTGGCTGGATGCGCTGATGGACTATCTCGAAACGACGCGCGACGAGGTGATCGAAACCGTCACCCATCGGCTGCGCGGCATCCATCCGGTGTCGCCCGAGGGCACCTACCTGCTGTGGCTGGACTGCCGCGGCCTCGGTCTGGACGACGACGCGCTGCGCGACTTCTTCATCGGCGCCGGCCTCGGCCTGAACCCCGGAGCGAGCTTCGGCACCGGCGGCAGCGGTCACATGCGCCTCAACCTCGCCTCGCCGCGGTCGGTCATCCGCGACGCGCTGGCGCGGCTCGAACAGGCGCTTGCACGGCGCTGACGGCGGCACGGAGATCAAGCCGGGTTCTGAAGGGATACTCTGACCCCGACTGCGGCCTGCATCGAAGCCTGCGGACAATAGAGGCCCTGTCGCGGCCAAGGCCGCTCCCACAGGGATCGCGCGCAATCAGTGGACGGAGCCGGGATTTTGTAGGAGGGGTCCTCTGACCCCGACAGCGCCCTGCATCGAAGCCTGCGGACAGCAGAGGCCCTGTCGCGGTCGGAAGACCGCTCCTACAGGGGGGCGTGCGCCAGACCGGCAGCGGGAGCCAGACACGAGATCCTGTGGCCGTGTCGCGGCCAAGGCCGCTCCCACCGGGAACGCGCCCGATCCGTGGTCGGAGCCGGGGTTCTGTGGGAGGGGTCTTCGGACCCCGACTGCGGCGCTCGAACCTCAGCCCTGCGCCGCGATGCTGCGCCGGAACATCAGCAATGACGCGGTGAAGAAGGCGGCGGCGATGGCGGCCATGGCGAGCAGGCTGGGCCAGACGACGTCGAGGCCGGCGCCGCGGTAGAGCACCGCCTGCGCGAGACTGACGAAGTGCGTGGTGGGTGCGAACTCCATGATGAACTGCACCGCCTGCGGCATGCTTTCGCGCGGCGTCATGCCGCCGGACAGCAGCTCCAGCGGCAGGATGACGAGGATCATCATCAGCCCGAGCTGCGGCATGTTGCGCGACAGCGTGCCGATGAAAATGCCGAGCGAGGTGGTCGCCAGCAGCTGGATCAGCGTGCCCGCCATGAACAGCGGAATCGAGCCGGCGATCGGCACCGCCAGCGCGCGCTCGACCACGAAGTACAGCGACAGCAGCACCGCCACCCACACCACCAGCGCCATGGCCCACACCTTGGCCAGCATGATTTCGAAAGCCCCCAGCGGCATCACCAGCAGGTGTTCGAGCGTGCCGTGCTCGCGCTCGCGGATCAGCGCGGCGCCGGTCAGGATGACCGACAGCATGGTCACGTTGTTGATGATTTCCATCACGCTGCCGAACCAGGCGCTGGTCAGGTTGGGATTGAACAGGATGGTCGGTGCCAGCGTGATCGGCGCCACCGTCTCGCTGCGCCGGTGCTGCACGAACTCCACGGTCTCGCCGAGCACGATGTTCTGGATGTAGTTGGCGCCGATGAAAGCCTGGCTCACCCGCATCGCGTCGATGTTCACCTGTATCGACGGTTGCGCGCCGGCCAGCACGTCACGCTCAAAATCGGGCGGGATGATCATGACGAAGGTGTACAGCCCGGCGTCGAGCCCGGCGTCGCCCTGCCCCTCGGTGATCATTTCAGGCGATCGGAAGTACGGGCCGTAGAAGGCGCCGGCGATGCGCTCGCTCAATACCGAGCGGTCCTCGTCGACGATGGCGATCGGCGCGTTGTGCAGTTCCTGCGAGGTCGCGGTGGCGGCGCTGTAGATGCCGCCGGAGAACGCCCACACGATCATGATGAGCAGCACCTTGTCGTTCCACAGGCTCATCAGTTCCTTGAGCCCGAGCCGCCAGGCGTTGAGCAGGCGTGTTCGCATCATCCTGAGAACCTCGGTTGATCGGCGATCGGTGGAACGTGACGGGCGCGGTTGGCGGGGTGTACGGCAAGGCACGAGGACGCGGCAGGATGGCACCCTGCAAGGACGAGCAACGCCGCCGGACGCCCCGCCAACCGTGCACGCGACGTCGAAGCGGTCTCCTCCGGAAGATGAGCGACGCAACCCGCCAGCATCCTTGATGGGCAGGGCTTGAAGCACATTGGCAAGCGGTCAACCGAGGTTCTCAGCATCATCGCTCCTGCTTCTTCAGCAGCCACACGCTGAGCACGGTGAGCACCGGCACGAAGGCGGCCAGCGCCAGGAAGTCGGCGTACAGATCGCGCATTTCGAGCGCCTTGGTGAACAGGCCGCGGCTGATGTTCAGGAAATAGGTCGCCGGGAAGAAGGTGCCTATCGTGCGCCCCACGCCTTCGAGCGAGGACACCGGATGCGTGAGCCCGGAGAAGGTGACCGTCGCCAGCATGGTCACCACCGCGGTCGCCGCGAGTGCCGCGATCTGCGTGCGGGCGAAGGACGACATCAGCAGCCCGAGGCCGGTGGTGGCGGTGACGAAAATGAGCGCGCCGAGGCTCAGCGACAGCAGGCTGCCTTTCAGCGGCACCTCGAACACGAACACCGCGAGCAGCACCAGCCCGTAGAAGCTCACCATGCTGACGGCGATGTAAGGCAGCTGCTTGCCGATCAGGAATTCCAGACGGGTGACCGGCGTCGCGTACAGATTGGTGATCGAACCCAGTTCCTTCTCGCGCACCACACCGACCGCCATCAGGATGGCCGGTATGAAGGTGAGCAGCAGCGGAATGACCGCCGGCACCATCGCGAACACGCTGCGGAAGTCCTGGTTGTAGCGGTAGCGCATGTCCAGCTTCGCCGGATACGCCGTCGCCGGCAGCCCCTCGCGCACCGCCGCCTGCTGCAGGAAATCGGCGTGCAGGCCCTGCACGTAGCCGAGCGTGGTCTCGGCGCGGAAGGGCATGGCGCCATCGACCCAGACGCCGATCTCGACCGCGTGGCCGCTGCGTAGTCGGCGCCCGAATTCCGGCGGTATTTCCAGCGCCACGCTCAGTTCGCCGGCGCGCATGCGGCGGTCCAGCTCGTCGACGCCAGCCAGCGGCGGCTGTTCGATGAAGTAGCGCGAGCCCGCCATGTTCTCGATGTAGGCGCGGCTTTCCGGCGTGTCGTCGCGGTCGAGCACGGCGAATTTCAGGTCCTCGACATCCATCGAAATGCCATAGCCGAGAATGAGCACCATGATGACGGAGCCAAGCAGCGCGAAGGTGAGCCGCACCGGGTCGCGCAGCACTTCCAGCCATTCGCGCCGCGCGTAGGCCAGCAGCCGGCGCTTGCTGAAGGGCGCCGGACGCGCGGCGGGCGACGGCGGTGCAACGGCCGCGGGCGCCTCGGTGACGGCTGGCTGGGCGCCGTCGCCGGTCGCTTCTTCCAGATAGGCGACGAAAGCCTCTTCCAGCGACGCGGCACCGCGCCGCTCGATCAGCGCCGCCGGCGTGTCGCTGGCCAGCACGCGGCCGGCGTGCATCAGCGAAATGCGATCGCAGCGCTCGCCCTCGTTCATGAAGTGGGTGGACACGAAGATGGTCACGCCGTCCTTGCGCGACAGTTCGACCAGCAGTCGCCAGAAGCCGTCGCGCGCCACCGGGTCCACGCCCGAAGTCGGCTCGTCGAGGATGAGCATGTCAGGCTTGTGGATCACCGCCACCGCCAGCGACAGCCGCTGCCGTATGCCCAGCGGCAGACCGGCGGCCTGCGTGTCGAGGTATTCGGCCAGCCCGAAACGCTCGACCATCTCGGCGACGCGCGCCGCGATGCCAGCCGCCGGCAGGTGAAAGAGCTGTGCATGCAGCACCAGGTTCTGCCGCACGCTCAGTTCGCCGTACAGCGAAAACGCCTGGGTCATGAAGCCCACGCGCCGCCGCGTATCCATGTCCTTCGTGTCGACCTCGTTTCCGAACAGCAGCGCCCTGCCCTCGCTCGGCGGCAGCAGGCCGGTCAGCATCTTCATCGTCGTCGTCTTGCCGCAGCCGTTCGAGCCGAGGAAGCCGAAGATTTCGCCGCGGCCGATCTCGAAATCGACGTGATCGACCGCGGTGAAATCGCCGAAGCGCATCGTGAGCCCTTCGGCGACGATGGCCGGGCCGTCCGCCTGCGCAATGCGCGGCGGCACCACCAGTGCTTCGTGCCCCTGGCGTTTGGCCGGCGGCAGCAATTCGATGAAGGCGGCGTCGAGATCGGCCGCGCCGGTGCGCGTCAGCAGTTCGGCCGGCGAACCGGTGGCCAGCACGCGGCCATCGTCCATCGCCGCCAGCCAGTCGAAGCCGGCTGCCTCGCCCATGTAGGCGCTGGACACCAGCACGCTCATGCCGGGCCGCCGCGCGCGGATGCGGTCGATCAGCTGCCAGAACTGGCGACGCGACAGCGGATCGACGCCGGTGGTCGGCTCGTCCAGGATGAGCAGGTCGGGGTCGTGGATGAGCGCGCAGCACAGGCCGAGCTTCTGTTTCATGCCGCCCGACAGCTTGCCGGCCGGGCGGTCGCGGAAGGCGGCGAGACCGGTGCTGTCCAGCAGCTCGGCGATGCGCGCCTCGCGCTCGCGCGTCGCCTGGCCGAACAGTCGACCGAAGAAGTCGACGTTCTCGAACACCGACAGCGTCATGTACAGATTCCGCCCCAGCCCCTGTGGCATGTAGGCGATGCGTGGGCACACCGCGGCGCGGTGGTGGCGGTCGCGCATGTCGCCGCCCAGCACAGCCACGTCGCCCTGCTGGATCAGGCGCACGCCAGCCACCAGCGCCAGCAGGCTGGACTTGCCGACGCCATCCGGCCCGATCAGCCCGGCCATGCAGCCGGCCGGGATGTCGAGCGTGATGTCGTCGAGCGCCACCGTGTCGCCGTAGCGCAGGCCGACACCGGCGAGCCGGGCGACCGTGTCCGTCATGGCGTCGTCGGCGGTTTCGGCGTACCGACCAGCGGCGGCAGCGTCGCCGGCCACGGTGCTTCGGGATCGAGCCGCACCCAGGCCACACCGGGCAGGCCGGTCTTCACCTGTTTGGCGTGCGCCTTCAGCAGCTCGGGCGGAATCTTCACCCGCACGCGGAACATCAGCTTTTCGCGCTCGGTGCGCGTCTCGACCGACTTCGGCGTGAACTGCGCCTGCGGCGACACGAAGCTCACGCTGGCGGGGATCGAAATGTCCGGCCGCACGTCGAGCACGATGCGCGCCTCGGTGCCGATGGCCACGCGGCCGGCCTGCGAGGTCGGCAGGAAGATGGTCATGTAGACGTCGGTGATGTCGAGCAGCGTGAGCACCTTGCCACCCGCCGCCAGCACCTCGCCCGGTTCGGCCAGCCGGTAAAGCACGCGGCCGTCAGCCGGGGCGACCAGCTGCGCGTCCTGCAGATCGACGCGGATGCGCGCGCTGCGCGCCTCGGCGGCCTCGATCGCCGCTTCCGCCTGCTTCACCGCGGCGCGCGCGGCATCGATCGAGGAATAGGCGCCGCGCAACTGCGACGACGCAGCCTTCTGAGCGTCCAGCGCGGATTGCTTGTTGGTCTGGTCGACGTCGAGCTTCTGCGTCGAGATGAACCCCTTGTCGACCAGACGCTGCGTGCGCTCGATGTCCTTCTCGGCCAGCGCCAGCTGGCTCTGGCGCTGCGACACCACGGCGCCGGCCGTTGCCGCCTCGCTCTGCCGCTGCGCCACCGCCGCCACCGCGGCGGCACGGCTGGCGTGTGCCTGCTCGATCTGCGCGTCGCTGATCTTCAGTTCGGCCTCCTGCGCACGCACGTCCATCCGCGCGACGACCTGGCCGGCGCTCACGTCGTCACCCTCGCGCACCGCCACGCTCTCCAGCCGGCCGCCGGTCTTGCTGGCGACATCGATCTCGGTCGCCTCGATGCGCCCGTTGCCGGACGCGAAAGCCTCGCTCACCGGCGGTGCGGCGTACTGCTTCCAGCCGTAATAGCCGGCCGCTGCGGCGGCGAGCACGAACAGCCCCAGAACGAGGCGGCGACGCGATGCAGTCATGGTTCAGTCCGTTGCAATGCGGGAGTCGCCCCGATTGTGCCCCGGTCCGTGTTTCAGCGCCTTGATGTTTCGCAATGCAGCAAAGGACTTAGCCGGTAATCGCGAGTGCCGCCTGCAGCAGCAGAAGCAGCGCGTGCGGAAAGGCCACCGTCGGCTTCAGCGCACTCGTCGCGTACTCCAACAACAACCCGACCGCGCCCGGCCGCGTCGCCTGCCACTCGGTATGCAACTGACAGGCCGCGTACTCCGACGCCCCGTCGGCGATCAGCGTCTCCACCTTCAGCAAGCGCTGACCCAAGCGCCCCTGCACCGTACGCAGCATCGCCTCAATCACCCACACGATCACGGTCAGCGGTGCCGCCAGCTCGAACGGAAAACCGAACAGCGCGGCGCCGGCGGTCAGCGCGACCGCAGCAATCTTGATCCCGACCGCGCAACGCTCATGGCGCTCGTGGTCGTGCTGCAGCGTGGCCCATTCGGTGTGGAGGGGTGAGGGGTAGGAGGTGTTCATGGGAGGGGCGGCGATGTCGGGAGGGTGCGGGAAGTAGCGGAATCTACCCCGTAGCGGAGTTGAATGCCTGGGCATGCGGTGGGCTTGCGTGGCGGAAGCGGCGGCGCGCTATAGTTGCGCACGCGGATGGCATTCGGCGGACGACACGGATGACATGATCGGTCGGCGAGTGAGGCGCCGGATCGGAGTGCGTCCGATTTCAAGGTTTCGTTCGTACCGTGAGTACATAGCTAATCGAACAGAGAGCATTCGAATGAAGAAAACTCTTGTCCAGTTTGCCCGCTTCTCCGGCGAGCGCCCGTCATACGTGACGAAACCGTCGTCCTCGCCACATTAGATCCCCATGACTCAAGAGGAGTTTGTTCGAACACTGGGGGAGTACTCGGCCGAGCTGACTGCGATGATGGGTCGATTCAAGAAAACCCACAGCGGCCTATATATGGCTCACGGGGACGAGAGTCGATATCGGGAGATCGGGGTTGAGTTGATCGACCTCTTTCGAGATGAGTTGGTCGATGGCCTACATCACGCGAAGATCGTTGCCGACTACTTCAACGAGAGCACACACACGTACATCGGCTCTCCATCGTACCGCGGCGTTGAGAATGTTCGCGGCGTAGTAAATGCGGTAATCGCCCGCGTGAAGAGAAGCCCAGCTTGTCTGAGAAGCGCCCAGCTCTCGCCCGGAAAGACAACAGCGCCCGAGCGCGTTGAGGCGCTATATCGCATAGGCGAGCGCTTTCACCTCGTCGCCAAACAGCTGCGCGTTCGGCGTCAGAATCGCCCTACCCTCGACATTGGGGACGAGTACGATGTTCAGGATCTCTTCCACGCGCTGTTGAGAATTCCGTTCGACGATGTGCGTCCAGAGGAATGGACTCCCAGTTACGCGGGCGGAACGTCGCGCGTTGACTTTCTACTTCCAGAGATCGAAGCCGTAGTAGAAATAAAGAAATCGCGACCAAGTCTGGGGGAGAGGGAACTTGGCGAACAGCTTATCGTAGACATCGCAAAATATAAAAGGCACCCGGACTGTCGGACGCTTTTCTGCTTTGTGTATGACCCGGACGGCAGAATTGCGAACCCACGGGGAATCGAAAACGACCTCAACGCCAAGCAGGACGAACTCACCGTAAGAGTTTTAATTACCCCATGAGAGGGGTATTGGGTCCGACCCGATTTATTCCAAGACCTTTCTCCCCGAGTTGAAGAACCGACGCTCTTCAAGCCTTGGATTGGTCCGGGGGATAAAGACAGTGTGACCTTTCGAGGGAGCGAAGAAAATAGAGGGACGTTGAATACCATGGCCAGAATGCTCGAAGATATAGTGCGGACTGGGTTCTCAAGAACTACTTAACACGCGTGCAACAGCGTGACATGAACTAATCAATTTCAATTTGCCACTGGCGGGCGTCTGCTCTCGATGAAAACCAGGGATAGGAAAATGGCACGAAACGTTGGAGACCTTGGCGAAAACTGTTTCAACAGATGGTGCATTGAAGAAAACATTGTGTGCAATAAGGCTACCATCGACAAAACAGGAACAGATTTCTTTGTCGAATTTCCTTTAGAAGCACTGGATTCATCTACAGAGTCACTGCACCGCCCCGCTCTCGAATGCAAGGTCCAAGTTAAAGCAACCGACAAAGCAACCGGCAGCGTGCAAGTTAAATTGTCGAATTTGCGCCGGATGGCAACTGCGCCACTGCCAACCTTTATCGTAGTCATTGAATATTCCGGCGGATACGATCCCGTTGCAGCTTACGTTGTTCATTTTGACGACATCTTGATCTCAAGAGTCCTGAAGCACCTTCATGAACTAAAAATCGAGAACCAAGACCAAGCCCTAAATCGAAAAAAGATATCTATTAACTATCGAGATAGTGTAAAGCTCGCGGATTTGACGGGGACTGCTGTCATTGATGTATTCAGAAATTTTATTGGCCCCGACCTTGCCGCTTGCGTCGCCCGAAAGAAGAATCTGCTGGAATCTCTGGGGTACGAGGAAGGCGGCGTAAGCTTCCATTTTGGAATTAATGGCAAAGACACCCTCTTGAAACTGATTGATATTTCTCTTGGCAAATCTTCCAAGGTTGAGGTACTCAACGTTAGAGGGTTTAGGAAAAGATTCAATCGTGCCGAAAAGACACCGTTTTTAGACATGCCAACAGCGATGATGAGCATGCCTGACATAGCTCCCTCCTCCATTGGGACCGCTATATTCAGGAAGGGGCCACTTTCACCGCCGATCGAGCTGCCAGCAAAGCACTACACGTCACAGATAAACTCCTTTGTCCCCAAAGAATTGGCCAGAGTTCGCATTGATGCTGGTGCGATTGACTTTACACTGCAGCCATACAGCGGTAAGTCAGATGTCAGCATAAGTCTTACGGGACAGACACCAACAGATTTGTACTGCATGTCTGATTCACTGCACGCGATTGAGCTCTTGTGCACGCCGGGTCAATTTTTTTTATTTGAATATCGACCAGACGTTGGTCCTTCATTTTCCCTCGAGCTAAAGGGGTCGGAATTTAAATTTGATTGCACCCCTTTTAACAGACTCGTTGAATCAACCATTCTGATTGCGAATTTCTTCGGCATTTCAAGAAACCTGCGGATTTCATGGGATGAGTTGCAAAAAAATGAAGAGGAAATAATGAATTTTGCCTCTCTTCTTACGGCGGACGCCTCAAAACTTGGGGTGGAATTCGTCGTAACCGGCGGGTCGTACTCTGGAGTTCGGAGAACGATCTGCGCAGCCCCGCATTTTTTACGCCTTGGTAACTATATCCTAGGAGTCATTGTAGAACTTGAAGGCTCTCCGCGCCGAGGGGATTCAGCCAATTTCGAACTCGACGATATAAGAGCCAGACTCGATCACAAGCTAGTTCTAGATTCAAAATCCACAGTGACAGCTGAAAGCATTAACAAGGAGCTAGAAAGCCTCTCTGAAAAATACAAAAATGATAGCGACATCGATTTTATATCTATACCAGTAGTGGACGAACAGGATTCAATCAAAAAACCTGCTGATTAGAAAAATAAGGACAGACCACGTTTTCGACGGCCGAATTTTGACAAGAGGAGCGTTTGATGAAGATCATCCCTGAAACCAGCCCGCCTTACAGCGCTCCCCGTACCCTGCCCTCCTCCACGCCTGACACCGGTCCCAGCTCGTTTTCGTCCGCGCTGGCGGCGGGCAACCGGTCAAACGCCCTCCGCGAGGCCTGTCGACTTCACAAGCATGACCCGTCAGGAAATGACCGACTGGATGAACGAACAGATCCGCACTGGAAGGATGTCGCTCGATGAAAGCGCCCTTTTCATGGGCATGACGATGAAGATCTCGGTCGAGACGGGCCAACCGGTCGACATGGCCACGGACACCACGCGCATCAACTTCATCGAGAAGGCACGCTTGGGCATCGAGGGTGCGCGGTCGTTTAACGATCAGAAGCTGGCTGAAGGACTGCAGAGGGCGATGGACAAGATGCACCGGAACCAGGGACAGGCAATCGGTGGTGATGCGCGTTCATGAACTAACGCTCATGCGCGCCCTCGGGGCGCATGACGCTGCAGGAGGGCGTGGCGCTGAACCGGTCGCGACCTCGTCACTCCACCATGAGGAACACGCGTTGGCGCGCACAGACAAGCTCACAAAACTGATCGCTGTATTCGACCTGTTCTTCGATGCGATCGCACGACTTGACGATCCGACTGCCCAGGCTCTGGTCGAGAACTGGACCCACGTCAGGCATCAGTATGTGAATCCAATCGACGCGCCGCGCTCGACGCTCGCTACCGGTCTGGAGCAAGGTCTTCGCGAGATGCCGATGCTGCTCAAGTCGATACCTCCGGAAGCCAGAAAGCGTGCAATTGAGGCGCTGTCCGCGGCGATCGTGGCTCGGTATCCGGATTTCCTCGCCAAGGACGCCGACCGGCTTGCCCGAATAAGGGCGCGTGGCGCAATTCGCAGCGAGAACGAGTATTACCTGGTTCGTCACCACGTCGATCTGCTGGAACTCCGCCCTCATCAGGAAGAAGAACTTCGGTTGCTGTATGAACTGATCGACCGCTTCGAGGCCTAGGGCGGCTGACGCAAGAGTCCTACGACGAAACCGCCCGACGTAACCCCGGCCCTGGCATCGTTCGCGCCAGCCGAGTCCTCCCTCAACAAGAACCGCGGTTCTCCCGCACTGCGCCGGTCGACTATAATCATCCCGATAGAAACATTAATAAAATATAAACACCCCTATCGGGACACTTAATATGGAACCACCAGTTCCTCTTCCAGTCGAGCAGGCGATCCGGAAGCTTGGCAGCGACATCTCCCTCGCCCGCCGCCGCCGGCACATTTCGCAGGCCTCGCTCGCCGAGCGCATGGGTGCGTCGCTGTCGACCGTGCGACGCATGGAGAAAGGAGACCTGCGGGTTCCCATTCACTTCTTCGCCCGCGCGCTGCACGTCTTCGGCGAGATTCAGTCGCTGGAAAACCTGCTGGACACCGCGAAGGACGACATCGGTCTGACCCTGATGGACGAGAACCTGCCCAAGCGCGTGCGCAGCAAGGCAGGAACGTCGGGAGCGCTCTGATGACAGCGACGGCGCCAACGCGCCGGCAGATTCAGGTATGCATCGGCAAGGCCGGTCTGCCCGTCGGCTCGCTCGTCTATGTGCGGCAAGGCCGGCGCGAGCACAGCACCTTTGCCTATGACCCATCCTGGCTGGACAGTTCGGCACGCTTCAATGTGTCGGCCGACCTGCAACTGCTGCCGGGCTACCAGCCGCACAAGGCGCGCTCGCTGAACGACTCGGTCTTTCATGGCGCCATCGCCGATACCGCGCCCGACGCCTGGGGTCGGCGCGTCATCGCCCGCGCTCACGCCAAGCGCCGCAAGGCCGATCCGCAGATGTCGGCCCTCACCGAACTGGATTACCTGCTGGCGGTGGATGACTTCAGCCGCGTCGGCGCGCTGCGCCTGCGCGATGCGGATGGAGACTGGCACCGGACGACGCCCGAAGGACGCCGCAGCACCCCGCCCTTGATCGAACTGCAGCGCATCTACCAGGCCAGCCGCGCCGTCGAGCGCGGACAGGAGACGGCCGAGGACTTGCGCTACCTGCAGGGCAAGGGCACCTCGCTCGGCGGCATGCGGCCCAAGTGCACCCTGGTGGACGAAGACGGCCGGCTCGCCATCGGGAAGTTTCCCAGTGTGGGCGATACGCGCAGCGTCACCCGCGGCGAGGTGCTGGCGCTGAAGCTCGCAGCGCGCGCAGGCATCGCGGCCGCGCCTGCGCGCATCGTTCTGCTGGGCGACGAGGGAAACGAAGTGCCTGTGGCTCTGATCGGCCGCTTCGATCGTGATGACGCCGACGGCCGCATTCCCTACCAGTCGGCGGCATCGCTGCTGCAGGCCTCGCGCGAGGAGGATCGCAGCTACACGGAGATCGCCGACGCCCTTCGTACCCACGGCCACGCGCCCACGCAGGACGTGCAGCAGCTCTGGCGCCGCATGGCGTTCAATCTGCTGATCACCAACGTGGACGACCACCTGCAGAACCACGGCTTCCTGCACGTGGCCCACGGCCAATGGCGCCTCGCGCCCGCCTTCGACATCAACCCGTTTCCGGACAAGGACCGGGAATCGAAGACCTGGCTGTCGGAGCAGGACGGGCCGATCACCGACGTGCAGATGCTGCTGGCCCGCTCGTCGTATTTCGCGTTGAACAGGGAACAGGCCTTGTCGGTGCTGCAAGAGGTCTATGTGGCGGTCTGTCGGTGGAGGCAGGTCGCGCTGAGCCCCGAGGTCGGACTGCAGGAAGACGAGCTGGACGATTTCGCGCCGGCTTTCGAGCACGGCCAGATGGAGGCGAGTGCCGAGCTGCTCGGCCTGTAGGCCCTTGCTACGGGCGAAAAGTGACGAGGCGCGGCTCAACGGGCCGCGCAAAAAAAAAACGGCGGGCACAAGGCCCGCCGTTTTTTCTTGCCACCGCAGAACTTAGCGGTTGGCGACGTACATGGTGATTTCGAAGCCGAAACGCAGGTCGGTGGCCTTCGGGGTTTCCCAGCTCATGTCTATCTCCTCAGTTTTGATGGATGGCTCTTCCGCAGGCCCTGCATCCCGGTGATCGTGTTGCCTGACCTGCACTGCCAGTATCGTCAGCGGCGCACCCGGGCGCCTCGCAGCTGATCTGAACCGAGTCTAAAGAATTTCATTAAGGGCTGTTTCATCGACAGAATTCCGGGGGCGACCTTCCCGGCACCTCACGGCGAAACGGCCCGGCGCAGCGCGTCGCACACTGTGCCGTCGCCATCGCCGCGGCATGCGCAGTCACGGCCGATGCGAAAAAGTTTGATCTAATACGAAGCACACTAAGAAAGCGATGGCCACACTGCCGGTGGCCGAACAGACGCCCGGGGCGCAGGATATTCAGCTTCACGCAACCCGCGCCGCCGGGGGACGATCGTGCGCACGCCATGCGTGGTGCATGCATACGCCCCAACGATAACCAGAACGCGCCATGCCTCACGACATCACCCTTATCGCCACCATTGCGGCCGGTTTCGGCCTCGCCATGATCTTCGGCCTGATCGCGGTACGCCTGCGCATGCCGCCGCTGGTCGGCTACCTGATGGCAGGCATCGTGATCAGCCCGACCACGCCGGGCTTCGTCGCCGACATCGGACTGGCCAGCCAGCTGGCGGAGATCGGCGTGATGCTGCTGATGTTCGGCGTCGGCCTGCATTTCTCGCTCGACGACCTGATGGCGGTCAAGCGCATCGCGGTGCCGGGCGCCGTGGTGCAGATCGCCGTCGCCACGCTGCTCGGCATGGCGGTCTCCACGATGTGGGGCTGGGACATCGGTGCGGCCATCGTGTTCGGCCTCTGCCTGTCGGTGGCCAGCACCGTGGTGCTGCTGCGCGCGCTCGAAGCCAAGGGACTGCTGAAGTCGATCAACGGCCAGATCGCGGTCGGCTGGCTGGTGGTCGAGGATCTGGTGATGGTGCTGGTGCTGGTACTGCTGCCGGCACTGGCCGGCGTGCTGTCGGGCAATGACGCCGCCGCATCGGGCCGCGACCTTGGCCTGGCAATGGCGATCACGCTGGCCAAGGTGATCGCCTTCATCGTGCTCATGCTGGTGGTCGGCCGCCGCGTGCTGCCGCGCCTGCTGTGGTGGGTGGCGCGCACCGGGTCCCAGGAGCTGTTCACGCTGAGCGTGGTGGCCGTGGCGGTGGGTGTGGCCTTTGGCGCGGGCAAGCTGTTCGACGTGTCCTTCGCGCTGGGCGCCTTCTTCGCCGGCATGATGATGCGCGAGTCGGAGTTCAGCCACCGCGCCGCCGACGAGTCGCTGCCACTGCGCGACGCCTTCGCCGTGCTGTTCTTCGTGTCGGTCGGCATGCTGTTCGACCCGGCGGTGATCTGGACGCAGCCGCTGAAGCTGCTGCTGGTGGTGGCCATCATCATGGTGGGCAAGACCATCGCCGCGGTGCTGCTGGTGCTCGCCTTCCGCTACCCGCTGAACACCGCGCTGACGGTGGGCGCCAGCCTGGCGCAGATCGGCGAGTTCTCGTTCATTCTCGCCGGGCTGGGCGTGAACCTCGGGCTGATGCCGGCCGAGGGGCAGAGTCTGGTGCTGGCCGGCGCACTGATTTCGATCGCCGCCAACGCGGCGCTGTTCTCGACCATCGAACCCTTCCGCGCCTGGGCCATCGCGCGCTCATCGCTGGCCCGCCGGCTGGAGCAGCGCGACGACCCGCTGGCGGCGCTGCCGATGACCACCGACGCGCGACTGCTGAACGAACAGGTGGTGCTGGTCGGCTACGGCCGTGTCGGCCGGCGTATCGCCGACGCGCTGCGCGAACAGCACATTCCCTGCGTGGTCGCCGAACAGAACCGCGAGCGCGTCGACCAGCTTCGGCGGGAGGGCGTACCGGCGGTGTTCGGCGATGCGCAGACGCCGGAGGTGCTGATCCAGGCGCACATCGCCCGCGCGGCAATGCTGGTGATCGCGATTCCGGAAACGGTGAACGTGCGCAAGATGGTCGAGATCGCACGCACGCTGAACCCGGAGATCGCCGTCGTGCTGCGCACCCACAACGAGGAAGAGGCCGAGCTGCTGGAGCGCGAGAGCCTGGGCACGGTGTTCCTTGGCGAGAACGAACTTGCGCGCGGCATGGCGGAGCACGTCGTGCGGCATTTCGGGCGCGGCGCGCCCGGCGGCGCCAGCTGGCCGCATCACTGACGTCCCTGATGAACACTTCACACACCGACCCCACCGCCGGCGCCAAGGCCTGGCACGCATTGCCCGCAGACGACCTGCCGGCGCTGTTCGATGTGCAGGCGCAGTCGGGCCTGAGCCGCGCCGAAGCGGCCGCGCGCCTGGTGAAGCATGGCCCGAACCGACTGCCCGAGGCGCCGAAGCGCCCACCCTGGCTGCGCTTCCTGCAGCAGTTCCACAACCCGCTGATCTATGTGCTGCTGGTGGCCGGCGCGGTGACGCTGGCGCTGGGCGGCCACGTCGATTCGGCCGTCATCTTCGGCGTGGTGCTGATCAACGCGCTGATCGGCCACATCCAGGAAGGCAAGGCCGAGCGCGCGCTCGATGCGGTGCGCGGCATGCTCGCCGCGCGCGCCACCGTACTGCGCGACGGCGAGCGCCATCAGGTCGACGCCGCCGATCTGGTGCCGGGCGACATCGTGCTGCTTGAATCCGGCGACAAGGTGCCGGCCGACCTGCGCCTGCTGCGCACGAAGAACCTGCGTGTGACCGAAGCCGCGCTGACCGGCGAGTCGGCACCGGTCGACAAGGACAGCGCCGCCGTGGCGGAAGCGGCAGCCATCGGCGACCGCCGCTCGATGTGCTACTGCGGCACGCTGGTTGCGCTCGGCCAGGCACGCGGCATTGTCGTGGCGACCGGCGTCGGCACCGAAATCGGCCGCATCGGCACGCTGGTCGGCGAAGTGGCAACGCTGGCCACGCCGCTGACCCGCCGGCTCGACCAGTTCGCCCGCCAGATCACCGGCTTCATCCTGGTCGTCGCCACGCTGACCGTGCTCTACGGTCACTTCGTTATACAGATGCCGGCGTTCGACCTCTTTCTCGCCGTGGTCGGCCTCGCTGTCGCGGCCATCCCCGAGGGCATGCCGGCGGTGGTGACCATCGTGCTGGCCATCGGCACCCGCACGATGGCGCGCAAGAAGGCCATCGTGCGGCGGCTGCCGGCGGTCGAGACGCTGGGCTCGGTCACTGTCATCTGCACCGACAAGACCGGCACGCTGACCCGCAACGAAATGACGGTGGTGCGACTGCTGCTCGCCGACCGCGAGATCGGCGTCAGCGGCAGCGGCTACGCGCCGGAAGGCGGCTTTCACGACGATGGTCAGCCGCTCGCCCCCGGCGACGTGCCCGGACTGGCTGCCGCAGCCCGCTGCGCGCTGCTGTGCAACGACGCGCAGATCCGCCACGACGGCGACGCCGGCTGGACGCTGATCGGCGACCCCACCGAGGGCGCGCTGGTCGCCTTCGCCCGCAAGGCGGGCCTGGATCCGCAGGACGAGGCTCAGCACTTCCCGCGCGTCGATGCCATTCCGTTCGAGTCGGAACGCCAGTTCATGTGCACGCTGCACCGCGACCATACGGGCCATGCCTTCCTGCTGCTCAAGGGCGCGCCGGAGCGGGTGCTGGCGCTGTGCGCCACCCAGTACGACGGCGCGCCACTGGACCACGGCTACTGGACGGCGGCGATCGCGCGCGCCGGCGGTGCGGGCGAGCGCGTGCTGGCGCTGGCGCAGGCGCCCTTCCCCAGCGATCGCTCCTCGGTCGAACTGCAGGACATCGACGCCCGCTTCGAACTGATCGGTCTGGTCGGCATCATCGACCCGCCGCGCGAAGAAGCGATCGCCGCCGTGGCGCAGTGCCGCGAAGCGGGCATACGGGTCAAGATGATCACCGGCGACCACGCAGTCACCGCTGCGGCGATCGGCCGCCAGCTGGGCCTGGAGGCCGATCGCACGCTGACCGGCGACGTCATCGGCACGCTGGACGCCGCCGCGCTGCGTGAGCGCGCGCTGGACACCGACGTGATCGCGCGCGCCAGCCCGGAACACAAGCTGCGGCTGATCGAGGCCTTGCAGGCCGAAGGCCACCTCGTGGCGATGACCGGCGACGGCGTGAACGATGCGCCGGCGCTGAAGTCGGCCGACATCGGCGTCGCCATGGGCGGCAAGGGCACGGACGCGGCGCGCGAAGCCTCGGACCTGGTGCTCACCGACGACAACTTCGCCACCATCGCGCGCGCGGTGCGCGAAGGCCGCGTCGTGTTCGACAACATCAAGAAATCGCTGATGCACATGCTGCCGACCAATGGCGGCGAGGCCGGCGTCATCCTGCTGGCCATCTTCGCCGGCCTGCCACTGCCGGTGACCGCAGGCCAGATCCTGTGGGTGAATACGGTCACTTCGGTCACGCTGGCGCTGTCGCTCGCCTTCGAGCCGGCCGAGCAGAACGTGATGTCGCACGCGCCGCGCCCGCCACAGGAGCCCATCGTCACCCGCGCGCTGGGCCTGCGCATCCTGTTCGTCATTGCGCTGATGGTGGCGACCACCTTCACCGTGTTCAACTGGGAGCTGGCGCGCGGCAGCAGCATCGAACTGGCGCGCACCGCCGCGGTGAACATGATCGTCGTGTGCGAACTGTTCTACCTGTTCAACGTGCGCCACTTCACCCGCCACGCCTTCAGCGTGGAAACACTGACCGGCAACCGCGTGGTGCTGCTGGTCAGCGCCATCCTGATCGTGCTGCAACTGCTGTTCACCTATGCCGCACCGATGCAGCAGCTGTTCAGGAGCGCCGCGCTCGACCTGTCTTCATGGACGGTGATTCTCGGCCTCGGCGCCGCCGTGTTTCTGGCGGTCGAAATCGAGAAGGCGGTCCTTCGCCACTTCCGCGTGGCCCGGCTGTAAGCCGGCACGCATTTTTCGGGGAGACCCAGCATGCCTCAGCTTCAACGCATCATCGCCGCGACCGATCTGTCGCCCTTGTCGCTCGACGCCGTCGACCGCGGCTTCGAACTGGCCAGCCGCAGCGGCGCGCACTACACGCTGGTGCATGCGCTGGGCCTCGACGCACTCGGTCCGCTGCGCAACCTGCTCGGCGATCAGGCTGAAATCGTTTCCGAGAAGGCCGTACAGCACCAGTACGACGCGCTCGCCGCGATCGCCGGCGATGCCACGCACAATCGCGGCGTGGTGGCGGAACTGAAGGTCGAAGCCGGGCTGGCGACGCAGTTCCTACCAGCCTATGCGGCATCGGTTCAGGCCGATCTGGTTCTGGTCGGCGCGCGAGGCGAAAGCGTGCTGAGCCGGCTGCTGGTCGGTTCGACCGCGTCGCGCCTGCTGCGCAAGAGCAGCAGTCCGGTGCTGGTGGTGAAGAAGCCGTGCCTTGGGCCTTACCGGCGCGTGCTGGTACCGGTCGACTTCTCGCCGGGTTCGCTGGAGGCCATCCGCATGGCACGCCGCGTCGCGCCCGAGGCCGATCTGCTGCTGCTGCACAGTTTCGACGTGCCGTTCGAAGGCATGCTGCAGTACGCCGGAATTTCGCAGGACCTGATCAACGGCTACCGGGCGGAAGCACGCGAGCGCTCGCTGCGCCTGCTGCACGAGCTGGCCGAGCGCGCCGGGCTGGAGCGCAGCCTGTACACGGTGATGGTCGAGCACGGCAACGCGTCGCGCCACATCCTGGACTGCCAGGCGCAGCGCAACTGCGACCTGATCGCGATGGGCAAGCACGGCACGCACGTGACCGAAGAACTGCTGCTGGGCAGCGTGACCAAGCACGTGCTGTCGGAGGCCGATTGCGACGTGCTGGTGGTGATCGACCGCCGCGGGCCGACCGAGATTCCGGCGATGCCGGGCGAGGACTTCGTCTGACCGCCGGGCTGACGCTGCACCCGGCCCTCGTTTTCGTGGCCGGGCTGGTGATCGTGCTGGCCGGTGCCGAAATGGTGCTGCGCGGCGCCTCGCGCGTGGCGGCGCGGCTGCGCGTCCCGCCGATACTGATCGGGCTCACCGTGGTGTCGGTCGGCACCAGCGTGCCCGAACTGGCAGTCGGCATCACCGCGGTCGCCGAAGACAAGGGGCCGCTGGCGGTCGGCAATATCGCCGGCACCAACATCCTGAACATCCTGTTCATCCTCGGCCTGAGCGCGCTGATGCGACCGCTGCCGACGCGCATGCTCAGCGTGCGGCTCGACGTGCCGGTCATGATCGCCGCCGCGCTGGCGCTGATCGCGATGGCGTGGGACGGGCGGCTAGACCGCAGCGAGGGCGTGCTGTTGCTGATCGGCGCCGTGCTGTACACGGTGGCGCTGGTGCGCCTCAGCCGCGAGGAAAGCGCGGCGATGCAACGCGAATTCGCGCGCGAGGTGGCCGACGTGATGCCCGCCACGCTGCGTTCGGCGCGGCTGTTCATGGCGTGGAATTCGGCACTGCTGCTGGCCGGCATGGCGCTCACGCTGTTCGGAGCCGACCTGCTGGTGAATGGCGCATCGAGCATCGCGCGCGCCTATGGCGTGTCGGACGCCTTCATCGGGCTCACCATCGTCGCCATCGGCACCTCGGCGCCGGAGCTGGCCACCACCGTGCTGTCGACGCTGAAGAACGACCGCGACGTGGCGATCGGCAACCTGATCGGCAGCAGCATCTACAACATTCTGGTCATCCTCGGCCTGACCATGACCATCGCGCCGCATGGCATCGAGGTCGGCAGCGACGTGCTGCGCATCGACCTGCCGCTGGCCGCACTGGTGGCCATCGTGTGCCTGCCGGTGTTCCGCAGCGAGCGCCGGGTGTCGCGCACTGAAGGCGGACTTTTCGTCAGCGCCTATCTGATCTATCTGTCACTGCTGCTGTTCGTCCGTCACTGAAGGACAAAACCCGGCCCGCTGCGCGGGACCGGGTTTCGTGCGGCCTTACTTGCGCAGGAAGTCCAGCAGATCCTGATTGAGCCTGTCCTTGTGCGTGTCGGTGATGCCGTGCGGCGCACCCGGATAGACGATCAGTTCGGCGTTGCGGACCAGCGCGGCCGAGGCCTTGCCCGACAGGTCGAGCGGCACGATCTGGTCGTCGTCGCCGTGGATCACCAGCGTCGGCACGTCGAACTTCTTCAGGTCGGCGCGGAAGTCGGTGGCCGAGAACGCCGCGATCGAGTCGTAGGTGTTCTTGTGCCCCGCCTGCATGCCCTGCGCCCAGAACGACTGGATCAGCCCCTGCGACGGCTTGGCACCGGGACGGTTGTAGCCGTAGAACGGACCCGAGGCGATGTCGAGATACAGCTGCGAACGGTTGTCGATCGACGCCTTGCGGATGCCGTCGAACACCTCGATCGGCAGGCCACCCGGATTGTCGGCGGTCTGCAGCATCAGCGGCGGCACCGCACTGACCAGCACCGCCTTCTTCACCCGGCTGGTGCCGTGACGGCCGATGTAGCGCGCCACCTCCCCGCCACCGGTGGAGAAGCCGACCAGCGTGGCGCCCTTCAGGTCCAGCGCCTGGATCACCGCGGCGAGATCGTCGGCGTAGTGGTCCATGTCGTTGCCGTCCCACGGCTGCGACGAGCGACCGTGACCGCGCCGGTCATGCGCCACCACACGGTAGCCCTGCGACGCGAGGAAGAGCATCTGCGCTTCCCAGCTGTCGGAACTGAGCGGCCAGCCGTGGCTGAACACGACGACCTGACCGTTCTTCGGGCCCCAGTCCTTGTAGTAGATCTGCACGCCGTCACGCGTGGTGACGTAGTTTTCGGTCTTCTTGACCGCGACCGATGTGCGCGCGGCGGGCTTGGCGGCTTCGGCGGCGAAGGTCGGTGCGGCAAGCGCGGCGGCGAGCACGGACAGGGCGAGGGTGCGGCGGACTGCATTCATGATGGATTCCTTTCAAGTAACGGGTTGGGGACGGTGGCTATCCGTCAGGCCGATGACTCAGTCGGCGATGACCAGGGTGACGTCGATGTTTCCGCGGGTGGCGTTCGAGTACGGGCACACGATGTGCGCCTTCTCGACCAGCGACTCGACCTGTTCGCGCGGCAGGCCCGGCACGGCGATGGTCAGTTCGACCTCGATGCCGAAGCCGGTCGGGATGGCGCCGATGCCGACGCGGCCGGTGATCTGCGTGTCGGCGGGCAGCGCGACCTTGTTCTGGCCGGCGACGAACTTCAGCGCGCCGAGAAAGCAGGCCGAGTAGCCGGCGGCGAACAGCTGTTCGGGATTGGTGCCGGGGCCGCCGGCGCCGCCCAGTTCCTTCGGCGTCGACAGCTGGACATCGAGCACGCCGTCGGACGACGCGGCGCGGCCTTCGCGGCCACCGGTTGCAGTGGCCTGGGCGGTGTAGAGAACCTTTTCGATCGACATGATGAACTCCTGTGCAGTGAGAGAGGTTTGCGGCAGTGCCTGTTGGCAGGACGAACTTTGCGCCGATCCGCGAGACCATACGCAACGTATAATCCTGAAAACTTACCTCTGAGTATTTTGCTCATGGTCGACCGCCTCGAAGCCCTGCTGGAGCATTTCTCGGTCAGCGCCCGCGTGTTCAACACCGGCGCGCTGTGCGGCATCACCGAACTGGATGCGGGCGACAGTGGCCGCATGCACCTGGTGCGCGCCGGTGAGGTGGACATCCACCATCCCGCCGGCATCGAGCACGTGACCCGGCCCAGCCTGCTGCTGTTTTCGCGACCGACGCCCTACCGCTTCGTCACCGACCCGGAGCGTGGCGCCGACTTCGCCTGCGCGCGGCTGCACTTCTCCGGCGGTGCGGCCAATCCGATCGCGTCGGCGCTGCCCGACTTCAGCTGTCTGGCGCTGGACGACATCCTCGGCGCGAAGCCGGTGCTCGACCTGCTGTTCGACGAGGCGTCGCACGAGTACTGCGGCCGGCAGGCGGTGCTGGATCGATTGTTCGAGGTGGTGCTGGTGCAGGTGCTGCGGCACCTGATGGAAGGCGGCCAGACCGGCGCCGGCATGCTGGCCGGGCTGTCGCACCCGCGGCTGCGTCTGGCGCTGGTGGCCATGCACGAGAAACCGGCGCAGGAATGGACGCTGGATACGCTGGCCGAGCGCGCCGGCATGTCGCGCAGCGTGTTCGCCAACGTGTTCCGCGACACCGTGGGCTGCACGCCCGGCGCCTATCTGCAGCGCTGGCGCATCGGCATCGCCCAGCGTGCGCTGCGCCAGGGCCGCGCGCTGAAACTGATCGCCGACGAGGTGGGCTACGGCGGCGAGGCGGCGCTGTCGCGTGCCTTCAAGGCGCAGACGGGACTGTCGCCACGGCAGTGGCGCAACGCACAGGGCGTCTGACGGCTAAGGCGAGCGACCGGTCAGCTGCGTGGCCTAAAGTTGCAGCAGAGGAAACTTTGTTTCCTCTGCTAGCATTCAGCCGCATCGTCCCCTCTTCGCCTCCATGTCCGTCCGTCCCGTCTCTACCGCGGCCACGCTCTGCGGTCTTGCCGCCATCCTGCTCTGGAGCACGATGATTGGCATGGTGCGCAGCATCAGCACCGCGCTCGGACCGGTGGTCGGTGCGGCAGCGATCTACACGGCAGGCGCGATCTTCCTCTGGCTGCTGTTCCGCCCGGCTTCGCCGCGTGGCGCGCGCCCGGTCTATCTGCTGCTCGGCGGGGCCCTGTTCCTCGCCTATGAACTGTGTCTGTCGCTGTCGCTCGGCCTGGCGCTCGACGACGCACAGGCGATGGAGCTGGGCATCGTCAATTACTTGTGGCCCTGCTTCACCATCCTGCTCGCGGGCGCGATGAACGGGCAGCGCCTGCGCCCGTGGATCGCGCCGGGACTGGTGCTGTGTCTGAGCGGAATCATCCGGGTGGTGGGCGGGGGGAACGAGTGGTCGCTGTCCTCGCTGTCGGCTGGCGTGGCGTCGAATCCGGTGGTGTATGCGCTGGCCTTCGCTGGCGCGCTGCTGTGGGCGCTCTACTGCAATGTGACCCGTCGTCTGGCGGACGGCTACAACGGCGTCACCGTGTTCTTCTCGGCAACGGCGGCTGCACTGTGGGGGCTGGTGGTGCTGGGCGGAGAGCCGCTGCCTGTACCGTCGGCGCAGATCGGATTGGAAGTGGTCGCCGCCGGAGCGGCCCTGGGTGTGGGCTACGCGCTGTGGAATGTCGGCATGCTCGGCGGCGACATGCCACTGCTCACCACCGCGTCCTACGGCGGGCCGCTGCTGTCGACTGCATTCGCCGCCGCGTGGCTGGGGGCGCCGCTCGCGCCGCCGTTCTGGCAGGGTGCGGCGCTGGTGACGGCCGGATCGCTGCTGTGCTGGCGGGCGACGCGCCCTGCCGGATGAGTGCGTTTTCGGGCGCCACAAAACAGAAAAGCGGGCAATGCCCGCTTTTCTGTTTGCTCAAACGCTGAGGATCAGCGGTTGGCGACGTACATGGTGATTTCGAAGCCGAAACGCAGGTCGGTGGCCTTCGGGGTTTCCCAGTTCATGGCAGTCTCCTGATGGTGGTTCGTTGGCTCACTGCGACGTGCAGTGCATGGATCGAATACTGCGCCGGTCCGGCACCGCCCACCTCGTGCCACTCTGGAAAGACGACTCAGGATTTTCTTGAGCGCAGCGTTTCGAACACGTCGGGCAGCATGCAGGTCTGCAGGCTGCGCTGCGAGAACAGGAAGCGGCCGTCGCAGACGAAACCCAGTTCCTGCCAGTCCACGGCGTCGTTGAGCAGCTCAGCGGCACGTGCCAGATCGGCCACTTCGGGGCGGGCGAACAGCGCCAGCACCGAGCCGTCGTAGTGCGTGCACTCGTGCAGGAAGAAGGGGCGCGGCTTGCGCGTCTTGCCATTCACGTAGATGCGCGGGCCGCCCGAGCGGTGGTGCAGACGTCCCCACTGCCACCAGTTGTGCTCGCCGAACTCGCGTACGCGCCGCGCCAGCAGCCGCGGCTTGTGCTGCTCCAGCCAGTCGTTGCGCACATCGAAGAAGGCGCGCCGCGTGCGGCCGGTGTCGACCGTGCTGGAACAGACGAACTCCACATTGCCCTGCGGGTGCACGAAGATGTCGTCCGCCCCGGACACGGCGCCGACGCGCACGTCGAACAGCGACGCGAGCGGTACGCCGTAATCGCCACGCAGGAACATGAGCTGGCCGCGTTCGCAGTGGAAGCGCCGGCCGTCGCTCATGCGCCGGTCCATGCGCCCCTTCTCGAAACGGAATACCGCGCAGTTCGGCACATAGGGGCCGAACACGCGGCTGTCGCCGGTCTCGATGAAGTCGGTGATGCTGCCCTGGGCGAACAGCCAGTCATTCAGCCGGCGCGCGGCGGTCAGCTTGATGAAGTCGCGCGGCACGATGAAAATCAGCTCGCCACCCGGTTTCAGATGACGCACGCACTTCTCGATGAAGAAGAGATAGAGGTTGCTGCGGCGGTCGAACAGATCGCTGCGCAGCTGTGCCCGCGTGTCCGCCTGGATATCCTGGTGCCGCACGTAGGGCGGATTGCCGATCACGGTGTCGAACTTCTCGTCGACCGGGTAGGCGAAGAAATCCATCACCTGCGCGCCGGCCGGCGCGACCGTCGGATCGATCTCGATGGCCACGCAGCCCGGAATGCGCGACGCGAAGGCGCCGTCGCCAGCCGACGGTTCAAGCGTGCGGCCATGGTTGCGGCGCAGCGCCAGCATGCGTTCGACGACATCGTCGCGGGTGAAGACCTGTCCCAGGATCTCGACCCGGTGGTTCCTTTCGTTCATGGCGCCATTGTCCCATGGCTCCCATGTGCCGGCGCAGCATGTGTGCCGCCCACGCATGGGCTACCATCAGCGCCCCGCACCCACACCCTGCCCCACCCCATGCTGCATGCACCGATGGAACCGTTCGATCACGGCTGGCTCGACGTCGGTCAGGGCCATCGCGTCTATTACGAACAGTGCGGCAACCCGCAGGGCAAGCCGGCGCTTTACCTGCACGGCGGCCCGGGCTCGGGTTGCTCGCCACGCCAGCGCCGCTTCTTCGATCCGGCGGTGTGGCGCGCCGTGCTGTTCGATCAGCGCGGCTGCGGCCGCAGCACGCCGCTGGGCGATACCGCGCACAACCACAGCGATGCGCTGATCGCCGACATCGAGGCGCTGCGCCGCCATCTGGGCATCGAGCACTGGCTGGTATTCGGCGGCTCCTGGGGAGCGACGCTGGCGGCGACCTATGCCGCGCGCCACCGTGAGGCCTGCAGTGGCGTGCTGCTGCGCGGCCTCTTCCTCGGCGGGCGCGCGGACATCGACGCGTTCTTCCACGGTGCCGCCGCGCTGGCACCCGAAGCGCACGACGCCTTCATGCAGGTCGTCCCGGCGCGTTGGCGCAGCCGTGTCGTCGTCTGGCTCGACCGCGTGTTCTCGTCCGGCGACAGCGCGCGCATCGACCGCGCCGTACTGGCCTGGCGCGCCTGGGAACACGCGCTCGGCGCGTGGCCGGAACGCACCGTGCCGGCCGAGCCAAGCGCGGACGAGTGGCCGCTGCTGCGTGCCCGCTATCGCGTGCAGTCGCACTATCTGGCGCACCGCTGCTTCATCGGCGAAGCGAAGGTGATGGACGCGATCGCCCGCCTGCACGGGCTGCCGGTCGCCCTCGTGCACGGCACCAACGACCTGATCTGCCGGCCGCAGAACGCCTGGCGCGCCCACCGCACGCTGGCGGGCAGCCGGCTGGCCTGGGCACAGGGCGCCGGTCACGACCCCTTCCATCCGGCCAGCCTCAAGCTGCTCGGATCGGCGCTGACCGCGCACGCGCGGGACGGACATTTCGACGCCTGGCCGGGAGAACCGTCGTGAGTCTCAGACTGAAGCTGAACCTGCTGATCGCCGCGGTCATCCTGACCTTCACCAGCACCATGCTGACGATGGAACTGATGGGCACGCGACGCGCCGTCGGCGAAGAAATCGAGGCGGCGAACCGGGTGGCCACCCAGCTGCTGTCGCGCGTGGCGCTGGTCTACGCCAATATGGGTTCGCCGGCGCTGGTCGATTTCCTGTACCGGCTCGGTCGCGTGCGCGCCACCGAAATCCATCTGGTCGACAGCAGCGGCGTGAAGCTCTACACCTCGCCGCCCTCGCCCTACAAGGCGGGCCGCGACGCGCCCGAGTGGTATTCGAACGCGATACTGCCCAAGCGGCCACGCCAGGAGATCACACTGAACGACGGCGCGCGACTGGTGGTGGAAGCCGACGCTTCGCGCGCCATCCTCGACGGCTGGGACGAGGCGGTGCAGCTGCTGATCGCCGGCTCGATCGCGCTGCTGCTGGGCAACGGCATCGTGTTCTGGCTGGTCGGCCGCGAAACCCGTCCGTTCAACACCATCGTGCGCGGGCTCGAACACATGCGTGCCGGCGACTATCACACGCGGCTGCCGCCGCTGCCCGGCAAGGAAGCCCGATCGATGGCCCTGGCCTTCAACCGGATGGCACAGGCCATCGAGGACAACATGAACGCCCGGCAGGAAGCGCTCGAAGCGCGCAGCAATCTGGAAGAGAACCGCGAACTGACGCAGTTCATCCAGAGTCGCATCGAGGAGGAGCGGCGCGACATCGCGCGCGAGCTGCACGACGAAATGGGCCAGGCGGTCACCGCGATCAAGAGCATGGGCCTGTCGATTGCGCGGCGCGACGCACAGTCCGATCCGCGCAGTGCGGAGGCGGCCAACCTGATCGTCGAGACGGCCAATCACCTGTACGACGTGATGCACAGCATCATCCCGAAGCTGCGACCGCTGGCGCTGGACAATCTCGGGCTGGAAGATGCGCTGGAAGATCTGGTGTCGGAGTGGCGGCGTCACCATCCGGACATGCAGTTCGAACTGCAGATGCACGACCTGCCGGAGGCGCCGGGTGACTCCTTCAAGCTGGCGGCCTACCGCATCGTGCAGGAGGCGGTGACCAATGCACTCAAGCACGCGCACGCCCGGAAAATCATGATTTCGCTGCACGGGTCGGAACGGTCGCTGGAGCTGTCGGTCGAGGACGATGGCACTGGTCTGGAACAGGGCTGGGCACAGAAGCGCGGACACCACGGCGTACGCGGCATGCGCGAGCGCGCGCAGGCACTCGGCGGCGAACTTGAACTGCAGCCGCGCGACGGTGGGGGTACCCGGGTGTTCGCGCGACTGCCGATGGATTGAGGGGGAGAACAACAATGGGACCGATCAAGGTCATGCTGGTGGACGACCACGCGGTCGTCCGCATGGGATTCAAGCTGCTGCTCGCCGCCTGCGAGGACATCGAGGTGATCGGCGAGGCCGACAGCGGCGAAGTGGCCTACCAGCGCTACACCGAACTGAAGCCGGACGTGATCGTGATGGACCTGTCGATGCCCGGCATGGGCGGCATCGAGGCCGTACGGCGACTGACCGCGCGCGACAAGGGCGTGCGCATCCTGGCGCTGTCGGCGCACGAGGACACGGCACATCCGAAACGGGTGCTGAAGGCGGGCGCCACCGGTTACCTGTCGAAGCGCGGCGCGCCGGAGGCACTGATCGACGCGGTGCGCACGGTGGCCGCCGGCCGCATGTATCTGGACGCCGAAATCGCGCAGAAGCTGGCGATGCAGGACGTGACCGGCACGCAGAATCCGGTCGAAGCGCTGTCGGAGCGTGAGTTCGAAGTGTTCATCCACCTCGCCCGCGGGCAGTCGGTGAACCAGATCGCCGAAACCCTGCATCTGTCGACCTCCACCGTCGGTACCCATCTTTACAACGTCAAGCAGAAACTCGGCGCATCCAACCAGGCTGAACTGACGCTGATTGCACTTCGCAACGGCCTGATCGAGGCCTGACGTCGATCTGCAACACATCCATCGCACCAGCCCGGTGCAATGGATGGGGCGGCAGTGCTTCATTTTCGGTCACGCCCATCCACATTCCGGCCATCCGGACGTCGCGTCGTCGTACGCCCGATCCGCGACGATCTCCCGCATCGGGGCCACAGTCTTTTGTTGCAACGCAACATCGGGAAGCTTTCCCGATGCGGGTTTCCACGTCGTCGTGCCCGCAACAGGACCGTCCCCCGCGTCCACCGCAGTGCCTGAAGCGCCCTTTCACCGCGGCGCTGGCACGCTTCTCGCTGATACCGCTCGTCAGCTGACACACCTACAACCTCATACATACACAGCCATGTTCCGTTAGTCAGTTCATCGCCACCGGGTCCAGCCAGGATCCGGAAGCCAGCAAGGAGATCGTCATGCGTGCCCTTGGATTGCTGTTTCTGCTCACCGTCGCTCAGGCTTCACACGCCAGTGCCGAGCGATACATCCAGTTGTCGATGCACGTGGTGAAGGTCCTGGCGGCGAACGCCGACGGACGCATCAACACCGGCACCGGCGTGCAGATCGACGACACGCATGTGATCACCAACTGCCACGTGGTCGGCATCGCAACGAACGTGATCGTGGCGCGCGGCAGCAGCGGCGTGCCGGCGCAGGCCAGTTCGGTCGATCCGCGCCACGACCTGTGCGTGATGACGACGCCGCACGCGATGGGCCGACCGGTGGACATGGCCACCTCGCGCACGCTGAAGGTGGGCGACACCGTGCATGCGGTCGGCTTCTCCGGCGGCAAGGCGCTGTCGATGAGTGACGGCCAGGTGACCGCACTGCACGAGATGGATGGCGCGCTGGTGATCGAAACCGACGCCTCCTTCCAGCAGGGTGCATCCGGCGGTGCGCTGTTCGACACCGACGGCCGCCTGGTCGGCGTGCTCACCTTCTTCATTCCGGGCATGAAGCGTCACTTCGCGGTGCCGGTGGAATGGGTGCACAGCGGCAATGCGGCAAGCGAACTGCCGCTCCGCGACGCGACCCCGCCGTTCTGGGCCGCCGCCGACGAGGACAAGCCCTACTTCCTGCGCGCCATCCAGCACGAGAACGACGGCGACTGGGGCCGCCTGCAGGCGGTGGCGAAGGAGTGGGTGGAAGCCGAACCGAACAACAGCGCCGCGATCAAGGCCGCGGTGCGCGCCAGCCAGCTGCCGCCGCTGCGCTGAACGACAGGCAAAGAAAAGCCGGCCCCGCGGGGCCGGCTTTTTTTCGTCCCTGCACAGAGGCCTTATCGGGTCTGCGTCAGTTGTTGCACCTGAGGCTGCAACTGAGCTTGCGCCTGAGACAGCTGCACCACCTGCTCCACCTGTATCGGCTGAGCGGTCGGCTGTACCGGCGCCGAAGCGTGTGTCGCCCCGGTGGCTGACGGCAGCAGCGGCACGATGAGCAGCGCCACGATGTTGATGATCTTGATCAGCGGATTCACCGCCGGGCCGGCCGTGTCCTTGTACGGGTCGCCGACCGTGTCACCGGTCACCGCCGCCTTGTGCGCCTCCGAGCCCTTGCCGCCGAAGTGACCGTCCTCGATGTACTTCTTCGCGTTGTCCCAGGCGCCACCGCCGGTGGTCATCGAGATCGCGACGAAGAGGCCGGTCACGATGGTACCCATCAGCACACCGCCCAGCGCCTGCACGCCGGCTTCAGACCCCATCAGGAAAGCCATGCCGAAAGCCACGACGACGGGCACCAGCACCGGAAGCAAGGACGGAATCATCATTTCCTTGATCGCCGCCACGGTCAGCATGTCGACCGCGCGCGAATAGTCCGGCTTGGCGGTGCCTTCCATGATGCCGGGGATCTCCTTGAACTGGCGACGGACCTCGACCACCACGGCGCCGGCGGAACGGCCGACCGCTTCCATCGCCATGGCGCCGAACAGGTAGGGAATCAGGCCGCCGATGAACAGGCCGATGATGACCGCCGGGTTGGCCAGATCGAAAGCCACGCTGTGGCCGACCGCTTCCAGTGCGTGCGTGTAGTCGGCGAACAGCACCAGCGCGGCCAAGCCGGCCGAACCGATGGCGTAACCCTTGGTCACCGCCTTGGTCGTGTTACCGACGGCGTCGAGCGGATCGGTCACCGCGCGCACCGAGTCCGGCAGCTCCGACATTTCGGCGATGCCGCCGGCGTTGTCGGTGATCGGGCCGTAGGCGTCGAGCGCGACGATGATGCCGGACATGCTGAGCATCGAAGTCGCCGCGATGGCGATGCCGTACAGGCCGCCCAGCGTGTAGGCCGCCCAGATCGCCGCGCACACCGCCAGCACCGGCCAGGCGCACGACTTCATCGACACGCCGAGGCCGGCGATGATGTTGGTGCCGTGACCGGTTGTCGAGGCCTCCGCGATGTGCTTGACCGGCGGGAAGTCGGTGCCGGTGTAGTACTCGGTGATCACCACCATCAGGCCGGTCAGCACGAGACCGACGACCGCCGCCCCATACAGCCGGATCTGCGCACCGTCGTAGATGCCCATCGCCGCATTCAGCGCGTCGTCCGGCATCAGCATCGTGGTCAGCGGGTAGAAGGCGATCAGCGCCAGCACACCGGCGACGATGAGGCCGCGGTAGAGGCCGTTCATGATCTTCTGACCCGGCTTGGTCTTCACGAACATGCAGCCGATGATGGAGGCGATGATGGAGAAGCCGCCCAGCGCCAGCGGGTAGATCACCGCCGCCTCGGCATTCGACTTCAGCATCAGCGCACCGAGCAGCATGGTCGCCACCGTCGTCACCGCGTAGGTTTCGAACAGGTCGGCCGCCATGCCGGCGCAGTCGCCGACGTTGTCACCGACGTTGTCGGCAATCACCGCCGGGTTGCGCGGATCGTCTTCCGGAATGCCCGCTTCGACCTTGCCTACCAGGTCGGCACCGACGTCGGCACCCTTGGTGAAGATGCCGCCGCCCAGACGGGCGAAGATCGAAATCAGCGAGGAACCGAAACCCAGGCCGATCAGCGGATGGATGATCTGGTCTATGGTCGCGTCATGTGCCGCCGCCCCCTTCAGGATGGCGTAGTAGCCTGCCACCCCCAGCAGGCCCAGACCGACCACCAGCATGCCCGTGATGGCGCCACCACGGAAGGCGACGTCGAAGGCTTCGGAAATGCCCTTGCGCGCGGCTTCCGCCGTACGCACGTTGGCGCGGACCGACACGTTCATGCCGATGTAGCCAGCAGCACCGGACAGCACCGCACCGATGACGAAACCGGCCGCGGTGGACATGCCCAGGGTGACGGCGAGGAGGATGGTCAGGATGACACCGACGATGGCGATCGTGCGGTACTGACGGTTGAGATAGGCCTTTGCCCCTTCCTGCACGGCGTCGGCAATTTCCCGCATTCGGGGGTTGCCGGAAGGTTGGGCAAGGATCCACTTGCTGGATACGGCGCCATACACGATGGCCACCACTGCGCACACGAGTGCGAACCACAGACCGAACGACGACATCACCCCTCCTCTTGTTTTGACTGCGTGCAACGAAAGGGCGGCGCCGTGACCCCGCCCCGGAAGCAGCGAGCAACCTTGTGGGTTGCCGGACACGCGCCCCTGCGGCGCATGTCCTGGTATGTCATCCGCACGCCGGGGAGCGTGCGGCTACAAGCGGTGCGTCTTCGACCCGGTCAGCCCGAGAACGGCGGCAGCGTGCGCGGCACGCTCTCGTTCTTCAGGCTGACATAGGCCGGCAGTCCATTCACGTAGGGCGGATAGTCCTCACCCTCGATCAGGGGCTGCAGGTATTTCCGGCAGGCCTCGGTGATGCCGAAGCCGTCGTCGGAAATGAAATGCCTGGGCATCATCTTCTCGCGGTTCGCAACGTCCTGCAGTTGCGCCACGTCAATCTTCCATGCATAGGGCGTATCGGACACGCGCACGATGGCGGGCATGACCGCGTTGCGGCCCTCGATCGCCAGTTCGACCGCGCGCCGACCGAGCGCGTAGGCCTGCTGCGCGTCGGTGCCGGAGGCGATGTGGCGACCGCTGCGCTGCAGATAGTCCGGCAGCGCCCAGTGATACTTGTGGCCGAGCTTCGCCTTGATCAGTTCGGCGACCTGCTGGCCGACCCCGCCCAGCTGGGCGTGGCCAAATGCGTCGCGCGTGCCCGACTCGGCCAGCAGCTTGCCGTCGGCGCCACGCAGGCCCTCGGACACCGCGATGGCGCAGAAGTCGTGCTCACGTACGCAGGCGTCGACGCGCGCCAGGAAGGCCGCCTCGTCGAACGGAATTTCGGGGAACAGCAGGATGTGCGGTGCCTCGGCCGGCGTGCGCGCGGCGAGGCCCGCAGCGGCAGTGATCCAGCCGGCGTGGCGGCCCATCACTTCCATCACGAAGATCTTGGTGGACGTGCGCGCCATCGACGCGACGTCCAGACCCGCCTCCATCATCGACACCGCAACATACTTCGCCACCGAGCCGAAGCCCGGGCAGTTGTCGGTCTCGACCAGATCGTTATCCACTGTCTTCGGAATGCCGACGCAGGTGAGCGGGTAGTGCAGCTTCTCGGCGATCTGCGACACCTTCCACGCCGTGTCCATCGAATCGTTGCCACCGTTGTAGAGGAAGTAACGGATGTCGTGCGCGCGGAATACCTCGATCAGCCGCTCGTACTGCGCGCGGCTCTCGTCGAGGCCTTTTAGCTTGTATCGGCAGGAACCGAAGGCGCCGCCCGGCGTGTGGCGCAGGGCGGCGATGGCTGCGTCGCTTTCCAGCGAGGTATCGATCAGGTCTTCGTGCAGCGCACCGAGGATGCCGTTGCGCCCGGCGAACACCTTGCCGATCACGTCGCCATGCTCACGCGCCGCCTGGATGACGCCGCAGGCGGTCGCGTTGATGACCGCCGTGACGCCACCGGACTGCGCGTAGAACAGGTTTGCAGCCATGCAGATCAGGCCAGCGCGTCGAAGGCGCGCTGTTTCACTTCGTCGACCGGACCGACGCCGGAAATGGCGCGGTACTTCGGTGCGCCCGGCTCGCCGCGCTGCGCCCAGCCGGAGTAGTACTCGACCAGCGGACGCGTCTGCGAGTGGTACACGTCGAGACGCTTGCGCACCACTTCCTCGCGGTCATCGTCACGCTGCACCAGCGGTTCGCCGGTCACGTCGTCGATGCCTTCGACCTTGGGCGGGTTGAACACCACGTGATAGGTGCGGCCCGACGCGATGTGGGCACGGCGGCCGCTCATGCGGGTGATGATGTCCTGGTCCGGCACCTGGATTTCGAGCACGAAGTCGATCGGCACGCCGGCCGCCTTCATCGCGTCGGCCTGCGGAATCGTGCGCGGAAAGCCGTCGAACATGTAGCCGGCCTTGCAGTCGTCTTCCTTCAGACGGTCCTTGACCAGATTGATGATGAGGTCGTCCGACACGAGGCCGCCGGCGTCCATCACCTTCTTCGCCTCGATGCCCAGCGGCGTGCCGGCCTTGACGGCGGCGCGCAGCATGTCACCGGTGGAAATCTGCGGGATGTTGAAGCGTTCCTTGATGAAGGTCGCCTGAGTGCCCTTGCCTGCGCCCGGCGGGCCCAGAAGTATGAGACGCATGTCCTCTCCTGATGTGAGTCTGTTTTTTGGATTCTGGTGGAACAGTGCGCGCGCCGCGGCAAACGCAATGCCAGCGGGCGCGACGTTACCGCCAACGGGAAGCGCGGTCAAACGGCAATGCGTCAGACCGTGCCGGTGGAAAACAGCGCGCGCACGCGCTCCAGATCGTCCGGCGTATCGACACCGGCGTGCGGCATCGGTACGTCGGCCACCACGCGGATGCGGTAGCCGTGCCACAGCGCGCGCAGTTGTTCGAGTGCTTCGACCTGCTCCATCGGTGCCGGATCGAGGCGCGCGTTGCGCTGCAGGAAACGCACGCGGTAGGCGTAGATGCCGATGTGGCGCTGCGCCCCCAGCGCGGCCGGCAGCGTATCGCGCGAGGTGGCGAAGTCATCACGCGCCCACGGAATCGGCGCGCGCGAGAAATACATTGCGCGGCCGTGGATGTCGCAGATCACCTTGACCACCGCCGGATTGAAGAAGTCGGCCGCCTGGGCGATGGCGCTGCTGGCGGTGGCGATCGACGACTCGGGGTCCTGATCGAGCGCGAGCGCGACCTGGCGGATCAGATCGGGATCGATCAGCGGCTCGTCGCCCTGCACGTTCACCACCACGGAAGCCGGCGACCAGCCCAGTTTCTCCGCCACCTCGGCGATGCGGTCGGTGCCGGTGGCGTGATCGCTGCGCGTCATCACCGCCTCGTAGCCGTGGGCGCGCACCGCATCGGCAATGGCTTCGTGGTCGGTGGCGATCACCAGCGCCTCGGCGCCGCTCTGCGCGGCGCGCTGCGCCACGCGCACCACCATCGGCAGACCACCGATGTCGAGCAGCGGCTTGCCCGGCAGCCGGGTCGATGCGTGGCGGGCGGGAATGACGACCTTGAACATGATGACCTCCCCGTCGCTCAGCCGTTGCGGCCAGCCGGCTCGCGCAGCGCGGCGACCTCTTCCTCGCTCATTTCACGTGCTTCGTCTTCGAGCATGACCGGAATGCCGTCGCGGATCGGATACGCCAGGCGGCTGGCCTTGCACTGCAGCTCGTTGCGTGCGCGGTCGAGCACCAGCGGCGCCTTGGTGACCGGGCAGACGAGAATTTCAAGAAGACGTGGATCCATGCTTCAACTCCGCTAGACGGGTCGCGATGTAACCCGCCAGATCAGGGTCGAGGTGTGCCTCGACCGGCAATACCCACATCGGGGTGTCCGACAATCCGTGACATTTTACCGCGTCCTTCTCCGTCAGCAGCAGCGCATCGCAGCCGGAGAAGGTGAGGTCCTGCGCCGAATACACGTGATGATCGGGAAACGGATGCGCGACGAACTCGAGCCCGAGCGCGCGCAGGTGATCGAAAAAGCGTGCCGGCTCACCGATACCGGCGATCGCATGCAGGCGCAGACCCGCCAGATCGGCCGCCGCCGCCTGCTGTTCCGGACGATCGAGCCGATAGAAGCGCGCGCCGTGCAGACCCATGCGGAAGGCGGTGCGGACACCCTCAGGCGGCGTCGGCAAGCCGTTCAGCACCACTGCATCGACCGTGCGCAGGCGAGCCGGCGGTTCGCGCAAGGGCCCTGCCGGCAGGTGGAAACCATTCATGACGCCGCGCCGATCGAGCACCGCGATTTCAACGTCGCGCGCCAGCGCGTAGTGCTGCAGACCGTCGTCGCACAGCACGAGGTCGCAATCGGGATGTGCCGCCAGCCCGGCCCGTGCGGCATCGGCACGACGGCGACCGACCCACACCGGCAGACCGCTGCGCCGCGCCAGCAGCACCGGTTCGTCCCCCGATTCGGTAACGTCGGCCCGGGCATCGACCTCATGCACGGCATCGGCGCGACCGCCGTAGCCGCGCGTGACGATGAGCGGGCGCCAGCCGCGCGCGGCGAGCGCGCGAGCGAGGTAGAGCGTGAGCGGCGTCTTGCCGGCGCCACCGGCGATGATGTTGCCGACGACGATCACCGGCACCGGCAGACGGTCGACACGCAGCAGTCCCGCGCGGAAAGCAGCGCGTCGCAACGCGGATACGAGGCGGAACAGCAGCGACAGCGGCCACAGCAGCCAGGCTGCGACGCCGCGGCTGCGCCACAGCGCGGGCGCGGTGCTCATCGGCCGCCGGACGCGTCGGACTGGGTGGCGAAGGAAATGCCGGCAATGCCGGCGCGCTGCGCGGCCTGCATCACGTCGATCGACGACTGCAGCCGCGCGTCCTTGTCGGACGAGATGATGACCACCGGCTCCTGCTTGCCCGACGCCGCCTTCGCCAGCGCCTCGGCCAGCGCATCGGCGTTGCCGGCCGCCACCGGCAGGCGATTGATCAGGATGTCGCCGCGCGCGGTGATGAGCACATTGATCTCGCGATCGGTTGCCTCCGCTTCCGGTGCTTCGGCACTGGGCAGCGTGATTTCGAGGCCGGCCGTTTTCGAGTAGGTGGTCGTCACCATCAGGAAGATGAGGATGACCAGCAGCACGTCGATCAGCGGGATCAGATTGATTTCGAGCTCTTCACGCCCGCGGCCGCGTCGGAAATTCATGAGGCGTCCTTACTTCGCGGCGCGCTCGCCGTGCACCACCTCGACCAGCTTGATCGCCTGCTGCTCCATATCGACGATGAAGTCGTCGACGCGACCGCGGAAGTAGCGGTGGAAAATCAGCGCCGGAATCGCCACCAGCAGACCGAAGCCGGTGTTGTACAGCGCGATCGAGATGCCGCTGGCCAGTTGCTGGGGATTGCTGCCGGTAGCGGTCTGCGAACCGAAGATTTCGATCATGCCGACCACGGTACCGAACAGGCCCATCAGCGGCGCCGCCGCGGCGATGGTGCCGAGCGTGGTCAGATAGCGTTCGAGATCATGCGTGACCGCGCGCCCCTCCTCCTCGATCGCCTCCTTCATCACTTCGCGCGAGCTGCGCACATTGCGCAGGCCGGCGGCCAGCACGCGGCCCAGCGGCGAGTGCGCGGCAACGCGGCGTATCATGTCGGCGTTCGGCTGACCGCCCTTCAGGTCAGTGGCGATGGATTCGAGCAGACCCGGCGGCACGACCTTGCTTCGACGCAGACTGGCCAGACGTTCGATGATCAGCGCGACGGCGATGACGGAGGCGGCTATCAGCGGCCAGATCGGCCAGCCGGCCGCGCGGATGATCTCAAACACGTAGAGCCCCTTCGTGAACAAGCGGCGAACTGTAGCTTGCAGGACGTGGGGCGGCAACCCTGCGACATCGCCAGCGATGCAGCCGACGAGGTTATCCACAGAAATTGTGGATAACTGTGTGGGTTTTGTCTGAGCGGCTTTGCTAACTCGCCTCGCGGTAAGCGTTTTCCTTACGCCGATCAAAAATTAAGCTTCCATGACAGCCGCGTCGGTCTCGCCGGCCGTCGCGAAAATCGATTCATGAATACAGTCAATGAAGACAGCAACGGCTCTGCCGCCATCGCCGTGTCGGAGCTCGCGCGACGCGCGCGTCTCGCGCTGGAGCGCCAGTTTCCGGTGCTCTGGGTCAGTGGCGAGCTGTCCGGTGTGACACGGGCCGCGTCAGGCCATCTTTACTTCTCGCTGAAGGACGAGGCGGCGCAGGTGCGTTGCGTCATGTTCCGCAGCCGCAGCCAGTTGCTGCCCTTCGAACCGAAGGCTGGCCTGCGGGTCGAGGTGCGCGCCCAGGTGTCTCTGTACGAGGCGCGCGGCGACTTCCAGCTGACCGTCGACGCGATGCGCCGCGCCGGTATCGGCGATCTGTACGAAGCCTTCCTCCGGCTGAAGGCGCAACTCGCGGCCGAAGGCCTGTTCGACGCGGCGCGCAAGCGGCCCCTGCCTGCCCTGCCCGCCCGGCTGGCCATCGTCACCTCACCGGGCGCGGCGGCACTGCGCGACGTGCTGGCGGCTCTGGCACGGCGTGCGCCGCATCTCGAAATCGTGCTGCTGCCCTGTCTGGTGCAGGGCGTCGACGCCCCGCGGCAGATCGCTACCGCGATCGGTCAGGCCGGCGGCGTCGACGCCGAGGTCGTGCTGCTGGTGCGCGGCGGCGGGTCCGCCGAGGACCTGGCAGCCTTCAACGACGAGCGTGTGGCGCGCGCCATCGCCGCCTGTCCGGTACCGGTGGTCAGCGGCGTCGGCCACGAAACGGATTTCTCGATTGCCGACTTCGTCGCCGATGTGCGCGCAGCGACGCCGACCGCAGCCGCCGAACTGGTCAGCGCCGGCCACGTCGAAGCGGCGGGCCGTCTGCGCACGCTGAGTGCCCGCCTTGCCCGGGCGCTGCGCAGCCGGCTCGATGCACACGGGCAGAAACTCGACGACCTCGCCGCCCGACTGCGGCCGCCTGCAAGGCAGATGGACATCGCACACGACAGGCTGCATGGCCTTTACGACAGGCTCCGTCGCGCCCATGCGACACAGCGGACACAGGCGCAGCGGCGTGCCGAAGCACTGGCGATGCGCCTGCGGCTCGCACGTCCGACGCAGGCGATGCGGCAGGCAACCCTGTCGCGGCTGGCAGAACAACTGCGCCACGCCATGCATGCCCGCCTGGATCACGCCCGCCAGCGCGCGCACCTCGGCGCGACGCAACTGGCTCAGCTCGATCCGACCGCAGTACTGGCACGCGGTTTTTCCATCGTGCGCGACACCGAGGGCCGCATTGTCCGGGACGCCGCCACGCTGATGCACAGGCAGCCGCTGCGAATAGACTTCGCTCGCGGCCACGCGGACGTCGAAGTCAGCCATTCATACCCGGATTCCGACGCCGCCGACTGACTCGCCTTGTGCTGACCGATGGCCGGCCATACACTCATGGACTTGGCTTTGAACCGACCGACTGGGAGAAAAAACATGGAACACACCCTGCCTCCGCTGCCCTACGCGCTCGACGCACTGGCACCGCACATTTCGCGTGAAACGCTGGAATTTCACTACGGCAAGCACCATCAGGCCTACGCCACCAACCTGAACAACCTGATCAAGGGCACCGAGTTCGAGAACCTCGACCTGGAAGCCATCGTCAAGAAGGCCCCGGCCGGCGGCGTGTTCAACAACTCGGCCCAGGTGTGGAACCACTCTTTCTTCTGGAACAGCATGAAGCCGGCTGGCGGCGGCGCCCCGAGCGGCGCACTGGCTTCCGCCATCGACGCCAAGTGGGGCAGCTTCGACGAATTCAAGAAGGCCTTCAAGGCCTCGGCCGTCGGCAACTTCGGCTCCGGCTGGACCTGGCTGGTGAAGAAGAGCGACGGTACGCTGGACATCGTCAACACCAGCGGCGCCGGCACCCCGCTGACCTCCGACGCCAAGCCGCTGCTGACCATCGACGTGTGGGAACACGCCTACTACATCGATTACCGCAACCGTCGCCCGGATTTCGTCGACACCTTCCTCGCCAGCCTGGCGAACTGGGACTTCGCCGCCGCGAATTTCGCGTCCTGAGCGACCGGCCGGGCCCTCGGGTCCGGCCGAATCCCCGCGCGCGCTGCACGGCCCGGCTCGTCTGGTGCATGCAGCGCGTTTTTCATTCCGGTCGACGCAACGCATGCGAGTTGCAATGGTCGGAGTGGCGTTACGAGTGGCGTTACTCAAGGAGACCGATATGTCGCAGTGGAGAAAAGCAGGCCCGAACGAAGCCTTCACGCCGGAGGAAATCGATGCCCGTCTGAAGGCCGAACTGCCGAAGTGGTACTACGAGGACGGCTGGATTCGCCGCAAGTACAAGACCAGCGGCTGGAAGGGCACGCTGATGGTGGTGAACACGGTCGGTCATCTGGCCGAGGCGGCCTTCCATCACCCGGACCTCGCCGTGTCCTATGCTTTCGTGATCGTCAAGCTGGTCAATCACGAAGCCAAGGGCGTGACTGAGCGCGACTTCCAGCTGGCGAAGAAGATCGAGGACGTGATCATGTGGCAACCGGGCGCGGAAGAAGGCAGCGCGCTGGCCGGCACTCCGGACGATCCGCGCTTCAAGTACATCAAGTACGACTGATCGCCGGCATGAAGCGCGACAGCCTGCGCATCGAGCGGCACGCGTCGATGGCGGCCATCGACGCGGCGCAGTGGGACGCGCTCACCGGCGGTCACGCCACGCTGTCGCACGCACTGCTCGACGCTTTCGAGACGTCCGGCTGCGTGTCGCCTGAGAGCGGCTGGCGCCCCGATCATCTCGCGCTGTACGACGGCGACTGCCTGGTTGCCGCCCTGCCCGGCTATCTGAAGTCGCACAGCTACGGCGAATACGTGTTCGACTGGGCCTGGGCCGAGGCGCTGGAGCGCAGCGGTCGCGAGTACTACCCCAAGCTGCTGTGCGCCGTGCCCTTCACCCCGGTTCCCGGCCCGAGACTGCTGGCGCAGGACACCGCCGCGCGCGCCGTGCTGCTCGACGCCTGGCTCGCGCACGCGCGCTCGCTCGGCGTGTCGTCGGCGCACCTGCTGTTTCCGGACGCCGCGGCACTGGCGGCGATCGACACGTCGAGGCTGCTGCTGCGTGAATCGGTACAGTTCCACTGGCACAACGCCGGCTACCGCAGCCACGACGAATTCCTCGCCACGCTGAGTGCCGACAAGCGCAAGAAGATCCGCCAGGAGCGTCGACGCGTGCGCGACGCCGGCGTCACGCTGCGGCGTATCGACGGCGCCGACATCAGCGACGCGGAACTGGCCCTGTTCGTCGCCTGCTACCGCAACACCTACCGCGTGCGCGGCCAGCGTCCCTATCTGAATGCCCGCTTCTTCGAACTGCTGCGGGAACGCACGCCGCAATCACTGATGCTGGTGATCGCTTCGCGTGACGGGCAGGACGTCGCCTGCGCGCTGAACCTGCGCGACGACACGCGGCTGTACGGGCGCTACTGGGGGGAGATGGAATACGTGCCCTGCCTGCATTTCGAAGCCTGTTACCACCAGGGCATCGAATACGCGATCGAACGCGGCCTGCAGGCTTTCGAGGGGGGTGCCCAGGGCGAGCACAAGATGGCGCGCGGTTTCACGCCGGTGCGCACCTGGTCGGCGCACTGGCTGCGCGACGAGGACTTTTCCGATGCGGTGGCGCGCTACCTCGAACGGGAGCGCGCCGGCATCGCACTGCACATCAACGAACTGGAGGAACGCACGCCCTACCGCACACGCGGCGGGGCGCCGGACTCGCCGTAGTTCGAACTCAGTAGTTCGGCTTCTCTTCGGCCTGCTGGTAGCGGTCGACGCCGGCCATGATTTCCTTCTTGGCTTCCTCGATGTCGGCCCAGCCCTGCACCTTGACGAACTTGCCCGGCTCGAGATCCTTGTAGTGCTCGAAGAAGTGCGAGATCTGGTCCAGCAGAATCTGCGGCAGGTCGCGCGGGCTCTGCACAGAGCGGTACATCGGGGTCAGCTTGTCCACCGGCACGGCCAGCAGCTTCGCATCCTCACCGGCCTCGTCGACCATCTTCAGCATGCCGATCGGACGGCAACGCACGACCACGCCCGGCGGCAGCGCGAACTGCGACATCACCAGCACATCGACCGGGTCGCCGTCGCCGGCGATGGTGTGCGGGATGTAGCCGTAGTTGCACGGATAGTGCATGGCGGTCGACATGAAGCGATCGACGAAGACGGCGCCCGACTCCTTGTCCACTTCGTACTTGACCGGGTCCGAATGCATCGGGATTTCGATCACAACGTTGAAATCGTTGGGCAGATCCTTGCCCGACGGAACTCGTTCCAGACCCATGTCTCGCTCCTTGTGAAAAGCCCGCGATTATAGCGATTGTTGCGCCGCACCAGAAGCGTCGTCGATCACCCTGAGGTCAAGCGTCACGTGCGCCAGCGTCTTCTCGCCGGCAAGACGAGCGCGCAGCGCCTCGGGGTCGAGCAGCGGCGAGGCAGCCACTGTCAGCGCCAGCGCATGGCGCCCCGGCGCCAGCAGCCACAGGTGAACGTCGAGCGGCCGGCCGCCCCAGTCATCGACATGACCGAGCACGGCATCGAACACGCTGCCCTCGACCTGGCGGTCCAGCAGCACGGTGGCGCTGTCGCGCGCCAGATGCCAGGCCCAGCGCAGGATGAGCAGTCCACCCAGCGCCGCCACCAGCGGATCGAGCCAAGCCAGGCCGGCCCACTTGCCTGCCACCAGCGCGCCGATCGCCGCGATCGAGGTGAGCGCATCGGCCACCACGTGCAGGTAGGCGGCGCGCAGATTGTGGTCGTCGTGCTCGCCCTGATGATGGGCATGATCGTCAGCGTGGTCGTGACCGTGAGCATGGCCGTGGTGCGCATGCCCGCCCTTGTCGTGCAGCAGCCATGCGCTGATCAGGTTGACCGCCAGACCGACCAGCGCCACCAGCAGCGCTTCGTCGTAGTGGATCGCGTGCGGCGCGCGCAGTCGCGACGCCGACTCGACGATCATGAACAGCGCTGCGCCGGCCAGCAGCAGGCTGGACGAGTAGCCGGCGAGATAGGACACCTTGCCCGGGCCGAAGCTGTAACGGGCGCTGCCGCGGTGAGCGCGCATATAGGTGTAGGCGAATGCACTGATCGCCATCGCCGCCACATGGGTCCCCATATGCCAGCCGTCGGCCAGCAGCGCCATCGAACCCGACAGGTAGCCGGTGACGATCTCGGCAACCATGGCCAGAGCGCTGAGCCACAGCACGCGGCTGACCGCCTGTTCGGCATGGTCCGGATGGGGAATGAAGTCCGGGTGATGAACCGGGCAGAACGGTGCGTCGGCCGGCATGTGATCAGGGGCGTTTCTGTCCATCCCGCGATTGTAGGGGCGGGCGTCACCGATCGTTGCACTTCGACGTGCGGGAAGCGCACATGCCGCGCTTGACACCGCCTCTCGCTTCTGTACTAATACGAACCATTCTCATTTCTATGCCCATTGGCGAATGACTCAATCCGCTCCCCCGTCGCAGGCACCGCAACCGGCACCGCAGAGCGCCGCTGCTCCGACGCCGCCTGCGCTCGATTCGAGCCAGTTGCTGGGCGGGCGCAAACAGGTCGCGATCAATCACGGCGGCGAGCTCTACTCGCTGCGGCTGACGCGCAATGGAAAACTCATCCTGACCAAATAGAGCCATGTACATCTGCTTGTGCGAACCGGTGACCGACCGGGACATCAAGGCCGCAGTGCATACCGGATGCCGCACCGTGCGCGACGTCGCCGGCCAGCTCGGCTGCTGCCGCGATTGCGGCCGTTGCGTGCGTGCCGCCAAGGAAGTGATCGACGCCGCCCGCGCCGAACTGCAGCCGATCCGTCTTCACCGGGCTCACGCGGAGGCCGCCGCGGCCTGATACCTCGCACAAACAGGTCGCCGCACTCGCCTTGCGACGGCCTAGAATTCGGTCAGGCGTCACCGTTGTGGCACCGCCTGACCAGGAGAAGTCTCATGAAAGGCGACAAGAAGGTTCTGCAGTACCTGAACAAGCAGCTGGTCAACGAACTGACTGCGATCAACCAGTACTTCCTGCATGCGCGCATGTACCGGAACTGGGGTCTGACCAAGCTCGGCGACCACGAGTATCACGAGTCGATCGAGGAAATGAAGCATGCGGACATGCTGATCGAACGCATCCTGCTGCTGGAAGGCCTGCCCAATCTGCAGGACCTGCACAAGTTGCTGATCGGCGAGAACGTGCCGGAAATGCTCGGCGCCGATCTGAAGATCGAACAGCAGTCGCACGCGACGCTGAAGGACGCGATCTCCTGTAGCGAGAGCGCGGGCGATTACGTTTCGCGCGACCTGTTCCGCAAGATCCTCGCCGACACCGAGGAACACATCGACTGGCTGGAAACCCAGCTGGACCTGATAGACAAGATGGGGCTGCAGAACTACACGCAGTCCGCAATGGGAGAACTCGGCAGCTGACGCACGCGGCGGTTTCCCGACGGAACTGCCATACCGGCCCGTCCGCGACGGGTCGGTGCCGCCCGGGCGCAGTCCGTACAACCGCCATGATTAGCCGCCACGCCGAACCCGCACCGCCGCGCACACCGTTGCTGCGCAGCGCACTGTCGGCACTGCTGAGTGTCGCCGCGCTGTGGCTGCTGACCGCCTTCCCGGCGACCCGCCTGTTTGATCAGCTCACGATCGCTCCCGCAGCATCCGCGCAGCCCACGCCCGCGCAGGCAGGCACACCGCATTCCTGAACTCACAGAACGCCGACGATCGATGCACGACTTCACGACCCACCCCTCCGTCGGAGCGGCCCGATGAGCAGCGCCGCATTCGTTCCATCCGAAGCCTCCTTCGTGCAGTCCCCGGGTGCCGCTCTGGCGCGCCCCGCCAGCCGCGTCCTTCGTCACGAGGCGGTTTCAGGCACACCGTCGGCGGGTCTTCCGCTGCGTGGCATGTCGCTCGCGGGCGCAGTGCTGCTGCACGCCGCCGCGCTGCTGTGGATCGTGCACAACCCCGCGGCGCTGGAAGCGCCGCCGATGGTGATGCAGGCGACACTGATCGCGCCCGAACCGCTGCCGATCGCCCCTCCGGAACCGCCCAAGGAAGAGAAACGGGTCGAGCCGGAGCAACCGAAGCCGGTGGTGAAGCCGGTCAAACCGGTGCGCAAGGAACAGCCGCTGCCGCAGATCGCGGCGGTGGCAGACGCACCGACCACCGCCACCGTTGCACCGCAACCGCCGGCGCCGCCGGAACCGGTCGCGATCGACGCGCCGCCTGTCAGCGAGCCGTCACCGGCGCCGGTCACCGCTGCGCCGGTGGTCGCGCCACCGCCGGTCACCCCGCCGAAGTTCAACGTTGCCTATCTGCAGAACCCGCGCCCGGCCTATCCGGCGATGTCCAAGCGCCTCGGTGAAGCCGGCCGCGTGATGCTGCGCGTGACGGTCGACGCGAATGGTCTGCCGACCAGTGTCGAAATCTCCAAGTCCAGTGGGTTTTCGCGGCTGGATGACGCCGCACTCGAAGCCGTGCGCAAATGGAAATTCGTTCCGGCACGCCGCGGTGACGAGGCGATCAGCGGCGGCCAGGCATTTGTACCCATCGACTTCGGTCTCAACTCGTGATTTGTTCCCGTCCGCGTCAGGCGTACACTGCGCGGCGGCCAACTTTTGCATCAGGCTTCCATCAGGAGAAATTTGAATGAATGAGTCCCTCGGCTTTGCGCACTTTCTGTCGAATGCAGACGGTGTCGCAACCACCATCCTCGTACTGATGGTGCTGGCCTCCATCGGTACGTGGTTCCTCATCGTGCTCAAGGGCATCGTGGCCTTCCGCCAGCGCCGCGCCAGCGGCACCTTCCTCGACCGTTTCTGGAACGCCTCCTCGCTGGAAGACGTGGCGCGCGACATGCGTTCGCACGGCGTGACCGATCCGTTCTCGCACCTGGTGCACGAAGGTTTCAGCGCGGTTGAAACCCTGCGCAGCGGCAATGCCGGCACGCGTGGCCTGATCGCCACCGGCAGCGCCGACGAATTCCTGACCCGCGCGCTGAAGCGCTCGATCGAACGCGACCGCAGCCGCATGGAATACGGCCAGACCTTCCTCGCCTCGGTTGCCTCCAGCGCGCCCTTCATCGGTCTGCTCGGCACCGTCTGGGGCATCTACCACGCACTGCTGGCCATCGGCATGTCGGGTCAGGGCACGCTGGACAAGGTGGCGGGCCCGGTCGGCGAGGCGCTGATCATGACCGCCATCGGTCTGGCAACCGCCATCCCGGCAGCACTTGCGTTCAACTTCTTTGCCCGCTCGACGCGCAACGTGATGGCCGAGCTGAACAGCTTCGCGCACGACGTGTTCGTGATGCTGTCGACCGGCGTCAAGGACAGCGGCTCGAACGATCCGAAGGCCACCGGTGACCGCGTGCTGTCGCTGGTCGAACGCGGCCGCGAAGCCGCGCGCAACGCGCACTGATCGGGAGCCCGGACATGGCATTTGCAAGTTTCGAGCAGGACGACGACGGGCCGATGGCGGAAATCAACATGATTCCGCTGATCGACGTCATGCTGGTGCTACTCATCATCTTCATGGTGACGGCCCCGCTGCTGACGCATGCGGTCAAGGTCGACCTGCCCAAGGAATCGACCAGCGCCAACACGCTGCCGCCGGAAAACATCCAGATCGCCATCGGCCCCGACGAACAGCTGTACTGGGCCGGCGAGAAGATCGACACCGATACGCTGAAAGCCAAGCTGCAGGAGGCAGCAGCGAAGGACAAGAACGCCGAGATCCAGCTGCGCGCCGACCAGAACGTGCCCTACCGTTCGGTGGCGCACGTGATGAGCGAGGCTGCCCGCCTCGGCCTCACCCGCATCGGTTTCGTCACCGATCCGTCGGCGGCGAAGTAGATCGGCGGCGTCCGCACGACGAAACGGCCACCCTGCGGGGTGGCCGTTTTTCTTTGCATCTGTCCGTGGACGATGCTTGACAGCCTTCCGCACCGATGATGTAATGCGAATCGTTCTCATCCAAAAAGAGAACGCGCGCCAGCCACCGTCTGCACTGCAGGTCCCCCGCAGACACCCGCCAGCTTCCCCGACAGCACCCGCGGCACCCGCGCCAAGCAGCCCAGGCGCCGCCCAGACGGAGGATGCAACATGACCCCGGAACACCAGCACGCCGGCGAAGCCAGCCCGAGCACGCTCGCCGCCGCCACGCTGTTCGTGATGACCCGCTTCGCCGAACGGCCCTGCCCGGAAGTGGCGCAGATGGTGATCCGCCATCTTGAAGTGGTGGCCGACGACGAACGCGCCGACCCGCTGATGCGCGAGGTCTGCGGCGCCCTGATCAACCGCTGGACGCTGCATACCGTCGGCGATTTGGCCGTGCGTGCCGCGCACTGAAACCTCTGCCCCGGAGCATCCATGTCCCGCTACACCGGCCCCCGCCTGCGCGTGCTGCGCGCACTCGGCACCGACCTCCCCGGCCTGACCCGCAAGACGGCCGAAAACCGCACTGCGCCACCGGGCCAGCACGGCAACCGCCCGAACCGCCGCAAGTCGGAGTTCGGCGCCCAGCTGATGGAAAAGCAGAAGCTGCGCTACAACTACGGCCTGACCGAAACCCAGTTGCGCGCCGTGTTCAAGGAAGCCGAACGTTCCAAGCTGCCGACCGGCGAAAAGCTGGTCGAACTGCTGGAACGCCGGCTCGACAACATCGTGTTCCGCGGTGGGCTGGCACCGACCATTCCGGCCGCTCGCCAGCTGGTTCGCCACCGTCACGTGCTGCTCAACGGCCGGCGGGTGAACATCCCGTCCATCCGCGTGCGCGTCGGCGACACCATCACGCTGACCGACAAGGGTCGCAAGGTGCAGAGCGTGGTCGATGCACTGCAGACGCCGGCGCTGGAACGTGCCGAATGGATCGCCTTCGACGAATCGGCGCTGAGCCTGCGTCTGGCCCACCTGCCGCCGGGTGACGCCACGCCTTTCGCATTCGAAGCACAGAAAGTGGTCGAGTTCTACGCCCTGCGCGTCTGACGCGCGGATTTCCTGCCGGCCTCCGGGCCGGCCCACCTGCCAGCCAGCCGGCAATCGCGGCCAGCCAGTCATGCAACGCACGGAGCATTCATGACCTGCCCGCATACCGCCCGGCGCCCCTCTTCCGATGCGGCGTCCTGTACGCGAGGCCTGTTCGCAGGCCGCGCACCCCATCGTCCGTTCATCGAGAGAGGTCACCCATGATCCATCATCGCCTGCGTCCGTTCGCGGCGCCGCTCCTCGCGGCCGCCTGCTTCGCACTCGCCGGTTCTGCCTACGCCAGCACCACCCACAGCGCCTTCGACGACATCGAGGATTCGATCGCCACCGACGGCTTCAACAACCTGACCGCAGCCCGCATCACCGCCACGCAACTGGCTGCCGGCATCGCGTCGAACAGCGAAACAGAAGGCGGCGCCGTGCTCAGACGCACCTCCGGCGGCGCCTATCCGGCCTCCTCGGGCCTGTACCAGTTCGCCGGCAACGGCTCGACCTTCGAAATGGTGGTCAGCGACGCGGTCGACGGCCTGACCAGCATCGTGTTCCAGACCTATATCAACGTGAGCACCGGCAGCAACGGCATCTACGGCGTGCTGGCGGCGAACAACCTGCCGCGCCTCAGCTTCAACGGCGGCGAGCAGTTCCTGCTCTCCAGCTCACAGGCGAGCGAGAACCTGGGCTACACCGATTTCTTCACCGGTGAGTTCGTCGCCTCCGACCCGAACAACCCGAACCACCTCACCTTCACCTGGAACCTGGCCAGCCTCGGCGTCACCGTGCCGGTAGACAGCTTCCGCATCACCTTCGCCACCGACAACCACGCGCAGTCGCTCGCCTTCCAGGTCGATCAGCTGGTGGCCGCACCGGTGCCGGAACCGCAGACCGCCGCATTGCTGCTCGGCGGCATGGCGGTGATCACGCTGGTCGCCCGCCGCCGCACGCGTCAGCACTGAGTCCGTTTCGCCGCATGCGGGCGGTGCCCTCGAGGGTGCCGCCCGCTTGCGTTCGCCCATCCAGACTGTCACGACATCTTGAAACACCGAATTCCCCTGCGCCCGCAGCTGCTGCTGGCGCTGATGTGGCCGCTCGCGTGCGCGGCGCAGGACGATGCGCTGTCTGAGGAGGACGTCGTCACGCTGCCGGAAGTGGAGGTGCGCGACTCCCGCGACGACATCCGTCCGCCCGCGGTCGAACTGACCCCCGATCGGCCGGTCACGACGATAGGACCCGAGGCGATCGAACGCCGCCAGGCGGGCACGATATTCGACCTGCTGAAGGACGTGCCGGGTGTCGCCGTCGACGGCGGTCCGCGCGCCAGCGGCATGAAATTCAACCTGCGCGGCTTCTCCGACAACGAGGACGTGCTGTTCAAGATCGACGGCGCAGTGAAAGGCTTCGAGAAGTACCGCTTCGGCAGCGGCGTATTCATCGAACCCGAACTGCTGAAGGCCATCGAGATCGAGCGCGGGCCGTCGCTGAAGTCCGGCTCCGGTGCGCTCGGTGGCACCATCTCGGCCACCACGAAATCCGCTGCCGACTACCTGCGGCCGGGTGAGCGCGTCGGCGCCCAGATCAAGTATGGCTACAACGCGAACAGCAATGAGCGGCTGCGCATGGTGACGGTATACGGTCGGCCGAACGGTTATCTCGATCTGGTCGTCTCGATCGCCCGGCGCGACTCGGACGACATCCGCCTGCCCGACCGCAGCCGGCTCGACCTGACCGCGGTGCACTCGGAAAGCCGCTTCGCCAAGGCCACCTTCTACGCCAGCGACGACCTGACGCTGGAACTGAGCCAGACCTACTACACGGGAGGCCCCGAGCGCGCACCCTACGACGCGACTGCCGGCAGTGCAGGCCAGTTCGGCGTGGTCGAACGCAGCATCGAGGACACCACCACCAATCTGCGCATGAACTACACGCCGGCCGATTCATGGATCGCGCTGCGCGGCACCCTCGCCTATGAAACGACCGACCTGGATGACGTGCATCGCATCACCCAGAGCCGCATCTGCGTATCGCCATCGACCGCCTTTCCGGCGGCTTTCCGCATCGATCGCTGCGACGACGCCTGGCGCTACTCGATCTGGACCGCCGAAGTGTTCAATGACACGCGTTACGCGATTGGCGAACTGCAGGGCGTGCTCAGCATCGGCTACCAGGGCATACGTAATAGCCGCGATATCGCACGCGTCACCTCGCGCGCGCTGACCAACCAGCAGGTCTACCCGAACGGCTTCAACGAGGCGCAACCGCCGGGCGACAAGGTGTCCGATGCACTGATCGTCGAGAACGCCTTCACGCTCGGCGCCTTCACCTTCACGCTGGGTGCGCGACTCGACCGCTACCACGTCAGCGCCGAGGGTCAGACGCGCACCAACATGATCGCCGCCGGACAGTCGCCGGACATCCGCTTCGTCAAGCTGTCGCCGGCGGCGGCGCTCACCTGGCGCATCCCGCGCAGCGACTGGTCGGCCACCGTGCGCTACCACGAAGCTTTCCGCCCGCCGCTGGTTGACGAGTACTTCGCCCGCGGCAGTTTCGCCAGCCGCTGCGCGAAAAGCGCTGGCTGGTCCTTGCCCGGCAATCCGGTGCTTTATCCGGAACCGCTGTACGACCCTTCAGGCTACGGTCAGACCTACGATCCTGCACTCGACCTCGCGCCCGACAACGAAATCTGCGGAGCACTCTACCGGCCGCAGGAATCGTCGAACCACGAACTGACGCTGGCCTGGATGCCGCAACCCTCCTCGCCGCGCGACGGGCGCTGGCAGGCGCGGGTCACCTACTACGACATCCACACCCGCCATCTCCTGACGTCGTTGAGCAATATCGGGGGCGAAGTCGGCCAGCCGGGCAAGGAGCGGCGCAAGGGCACCGAACTGGAAATCAGTTACGACGGACTGCATGCCTTCTCGTCGCTGTCGTGGTCACAGATCGACGGCCGCATCACCAATGCGGTGGCCGGCACCGACTACGCGCTCTATGGCGTGCCCGGCGACACACTGAGCATCAGTGCCGGCGTGCGCGGGTTCGACGGGCGGGTCGAAGCCGGCGTGCGGATACGCGACATCGCTGACCGCCGGGCGGCTGCCAGCACGGTAGAAACCGTGTGCTCGCGTCCCGGCACACTGGTCGTGCCGGGCGTCGGCACGATAGGCACGCAATACGGCGTACGCCTGTACGACCTGTTCGCCAGCTGGCAGATGACGCGTGACACACAACTGCGCTTCAATCTCGACAACCTCACCAACGAAACCTACTGCCTGCAGGATGGCTTCGCCGGTGCGGTCGGCATACAGGCGCCCGGTCGGACGGCGAAGCTGTCGGTGACGATGAGGTTCTGAACGATATTTCATATGTCAGGAACACTGCAGGGCTGCAAGAATGCGCTTCTGTACTGGATTTCCGCGCCCAATCAATGACATGCAAATGAAACACGCGTTGCACGCATGAACACCGTCATGCACCGTAACTGGACACATCACGGCGTTTGAATGTTCGCCATGCGGGAAAAAACCATTCCTAATCATGCTCCAGCGCCATTCATCGCACTTGGCTCGGCTCTTGCTGGGACGGCCTGTTTCCGCGACGCCCCTGCGAGGGGCGCCGCGCCCATCCTGTCTTTCCGCACAGGAGTCACGTCCGATGTCTGCCAGCATGGCCGTTCTACAGCTGTCGATGACTGCGCACCGGCACGCCACGCCCGGAACGCGGCGCCACGCGCCGACGCGCGGCAGCGGACGGGCCGCCACCTCCATTGAATGACCGCACCATGCCACATCCATCCGACCCCTACTGCCTCGGTCTCATGCCCGATCCGTCCGAATTTCCCGCACTGGCGGCCAGCGTCGATGCCGTCATGCTCATCATCCGGCTGTCGGCGCGCTACGGGCCGCTGATGTTCCTGCACGACGCGACCGGTGACGTGCTGCAGCCGCGCTGCCGCCCGGTTGGCTCGCTGCCGGTCGACGATCATGACGTCAAGCTGGGTGAAGTGGCCGGGTGCGAGTACTGGATCGCACCGTCGGCACTCGATCAGCTCGGCTCGGGCACTCTGCTGCTCGACGTGCTGGAAGAACGCGGTGACGCCACCGGGCTGGCCAGCCGCTTCGTTCTGCGCAAGGTCGGCAACTGATCACCCAGCGGGGCGGCGCAACGTCGTCCCGCTCCTCACTGGCGGCCGCCTCCGGGCCCTTGCATTCATCTCGTTCCCCTTTGCTCGCCCACGCCGCGATGCTGCGCAGCGCTGTCGTCATGCCTGAGGCTTGACACCATACTGCGAATCATTATCATTTAATGAAATCGACCGTCCGCGGCCAGACCGCAAGCATCCATGTCCGCCTCAGGCAACGAACCGACCGAAGCATTGAAGGTGCGCCTGTCCGCCCTGCTGGACGACCTGATCCGGCACGACGGCTTCGGCTCGCTGAGCGTCGAGGTCCGCCTGCTCAAGCGCGGCCAGAAGGAAGTCATCATCGACTGCGGCAAGCAGTATCGGTACGTCATCGATTTCGCGCCCGGCTGAGACCGGCGTGACGCAGCACACTCCGGCGGCGCGGGGCCGCGGAGCAGGTTTTCAAATCACAGAAACCGCCTGATCGATCGCCTTCGCGGGGAAGGGATAGATGGCTCAGAACGAGGTCCATCATGTCTTTCCGCCTTCTGCTGTCCGCTGGCGCCCTGTGCGCACTGTCCTCCACCGCCGCCTTCGCCACCAGCGCCAGCTGGGACACCCCGCTCGCCGGTCATGACGGCAACGGCAGTTCCGCCGCCACGCCGTGGGCCAGCGGCAGCGTCTATGCCGAGTGGAACGTGTTCGACAGCTTCAGCACCGACGCCACGCCCGACATCGCCGGCAGTGGCAGCGTCAGCCAGCTCAACCCGGGCGCCGGCAGCTTCCTGACCGGCAGCGGCAACCTGTATAGCGCCGCCGGCGCAGCCTTCTTCCTGGTCGACCTCGACGTCGCGCAGAGCGGCACCTGGAATGTGTGGCTGCGCATCGCGACCCAGGGCACGGCGGCCGACACCGTCGCCACGCTCAATGGCATCGCCGCGAACAAGGTGGTCAGTTACAGCGCCGCGCTCGGCGGCTTCGGTGGCAGCGAGGAAGAGGCCTACTGGACCTGGGTGGTCACCGATCCGCTGTCGCTGCAGTTCAGCTTCACCAGCTCGGAAGCGCACCTCAGCCTCGACCAGCTCGCCGTACTCGCCCAGTCGGTGCCGGAACCGGCGACCTGGATGTCGCTGGCTGCCGGCCTCGGCCTGCTCGGCGCCCTGTCGCGTCGTCGCGCCTGATACCGGGAGACCGCGATGACGCCGCACACCGATCCGGAAAGCCTCTATCACACCTTCCACGCGCTGAAGGCGGAGCGCCGCCTGCGCAATCGCGACGCCGCCGCAGCCCTCGGTATCAGCGAGGGCGAGGCGATTGCCAGCGGCGTCGGCCGCGACGCCGTGCGCCTGACCGCGCCCTTCGACACGCTGTTTCGCCGCATGCCCGAACTGGGCGAGGTGATGGCGCTGACCCGCAACGAAGCCGCTGTCCATGAAAAGACCGGCTGCTTCGAACAGATGTCCGGCGATGCCAAGGTCGGTCTGGCGCTGGGCAGCGCCATCGACCTGCGCATCTTCTACGGTCGCTGGGCATACGGCTACGCAGTGACCGAACAGGGTCCGAAGGGCGAGTCGCGCAGCCTGCAGTTCTATGACGCGCATGGCGACGCCGTGCACAAGGTGTTCTCGCGCGCCGGCACCGATCTCGCAGCCTGGGACCGGCTGGTCGCCGAATTCGCCGCCGCCGACCAGAGCGCCGGCGAAAAGGTCGCGCCGCGCAGCGCGCCCGCCAGCGACGAAACGCCGCTCGACGCAATCGACGCCGTCGCCTTCCGCCGCGACTGGCTGGGCATGCAGGACACGCACGACTTCTTCCCGCTGCTGCGCCGGCACAAGGTATCGCGCCGCCAGGCCATGCAGATCGCGCCCGAGGGCCACGCCAACCGGATCGGCAACGATCTGACGCGTTCGCTGCTCGAAGCGGCGGCCGCCGATGGGGTGTCGGTCATGTGCTTCGTCGGCAACCCGGGCATGATCCAGATCCACACCGGGCCGGTGCATCGGGTCGAAGTGATGGGGCCCTGGCTCAACGTACTCGACCCCGGCTTCAACCTGCACCTGCGGCAGGACCTGGTCGACCAGACCTGGATCGTGCGCAAGCCGACCGCCGATGGCGTCGTCACCTCGGTCGAACTGCTCGACGCAGCCGGTGAAACCATCGCGCTGTTCTTCGGGGAGCGCAAACCGGGCAAGCCGGAGCGCGAGGACTGGCGCGCACTGGTGGCCCAGCTCGGCACCGCCGACAGCCTCGCGGCATGAGCCGCCGACTGCTCCGCAGCACGCTGGTGGCGCTGCTGTTCGCCGCCGGCGCGGCAGTCGCCGCACCGGCGCAGCGGCTGGTCACGGTCGGCGGCGCGGTGACCGAAATCGTCCATGCGCTGGGCGCAGCCGACCGTATCGTCGCCACCGACACCACCAGCACCTGGCCGGCGTCCGCGCAGGCGCTGCCCAAGGTGGGCTATCAGCGTGCGCTGGCGGCGGAGGGCGTGCTGTCGATGCGGCCCACCCACCTGATCGCCACCGCCGATGCCGGCCCGCCAGTCACGCTGACCCAGTTGCGCGGCGCCGGCGTGCAGGTGATCCAGCTGCCGCCGGACCACAGCGCGGCGCAGGTCGGCAACGCGATCCGCATGGTCGCCGCCGCGCTGGCGATGGAAGACGCCGGCCGCACACTGGCTGAGCGCTTCGATCACGACTGGAAGACGGCACAGCGCGAGGTGGGCGCCCTGCCCGGCCGGCCGCGCGCGCTGTTCATCCTCGACCACGGCGGCAGCAGTCCGATGGTGGCTGGCGACGACACGGCGGCCGACGCGATGCTGGGCTACGCCGGCGCCGTCAACGTGATGGCCGGACGCTTCCGCGGTTACCGGCCGTTGACGCTCGAAGCCGCGTTGGCCGCGGCGCCCGACGTGATCGTGACGACTGACGAGGCCATCGCCGCCGCCGGTGGCGCCAGCGCCTTCCTCGCCCGCCCCGGACTGGCGGCGCTGCCGGCCGCGCGGGCGGGCCGGCTGGTCAGCCTCGACGCACTGCGCATGCTGGGCTTCAGCCCGCGCCTGCCACAGGCGGTGAGCGAACTGGCGCGCCGGATGCGCGCGCCGTGAATACGCGCGCACTCACTCTGTCGGCCGGGGCGCCTGCTTCGCTGGCACTGCCGGCGCTCGCGCTGGCGCTGTTCTGCGTCGTCGTGCTGGCACTGGGCAGCGGCGCGGTCAGCCTGTCGCCGACGGCCGTGCTCGGCGCGCTGTTCGGTGCCGACGCCGGCAGCGAAGCCGAACTGGTGGTGCGCACGCTGCGCCTGCCGCGCGTGCTGCTCGGCGTGATCGCTGGCGCCGGTCTGGGCATCGCCGGTGCCGCGATGCAGGGTCTGATGCGCAATCCGCTGGCCGACCCGGGGCTGGTCGGCGTCAGCAGCGGCGCGGCACTCGCGGCCGCCTGTGTCGTCGTTCTCGGCGAACGGGCGATGAGCGCGGGCGGCTGGCTGGCCAGCTCGGCACTGCCGCTGGCCGCCTTCGCCGGCGCCGCGCTGACCACCGCCGTCGTCTATGCGGCCTCGCGCCGCAATGGCCGCAGTTCGGTCACGCTGATGCTGCTGTCGGGCATTGCCATCAACGCGCTGGCGATGTCCGGCATCGGTCTGCTCATGTTCATGGGCAGCGACGCGCAGGTGCGGCAGTTCACCTTCTGGACGCTGGGCAGCCTCGCCGGCGCGACCTGGCCCGGCGTGGTGGCGGCAACGCTGGCGGTCGCGCTGGCACTGGGCGCGCTGCTGCGCCGCGCCGGACCGCTCGATGCGCTCGCGCTGGGCGAGTCGCAGGCCGCCCACCTCGGCGTCGCCACCGCGCGGCTGAACCGCAGTTGCGTGCTGCTGATCGCGCTGTCGGTCGGCGCGACCACGGCGCTGACCGGCACGCTGGGCTTCATCGGGCTGATCGCGCCTCACCTCGCACGCCGGCTGGTCGGTCCGGCACATGCCCGACTGCTGCCGGCCAGCGCACTGACCGGCGCCGCACTGGTCGTGCTGGCCGACAGCGCCGCCCGTACCTGGGTGGCGCCGGCCGAACTACCGATCGGCGTGCTGACGGCACTGTTCGGCGCCCCCTTCTTCATCGCCCTGCTGCGCCGTCGCGCCGCGCACGAAAGCACCTGACATGCTCGCTGCCCGCAATCTGACCGTTCGTGCCGGCCGTCGCCTGCTGCTCGACGACGTTACGCTGACGCTGAAGCCGGGCGAACTGCTGGCGCTGGTCGGCCCGAATGGCGCCGGCAAGACCACGCTGCTGCGCGCACTGGCCGGCGATATGGACGTCGCACACGGCAGCGTGCTGTGCGCCGGCGCCGCGCTTCAGGACATCGCACCGCTTGCGCTGGCGCAAATGCGCGCCGTGCATGCCCAGCACCAGCGCACCGACCTCGAATACACCGCGGCCCAGGTGGTCGAGCTCGGCCGCTTCCCTCACCACCACGGACGCCCGGGCGCCGAAGACCGGCAGATCGCACGCGCCGCGATGGCGCTGACCGGCGTCGACGGCATGGCGGCACGCATCTGTGCCACGCTGTCCGGCGGCGAGCAGGCACGCGTGCACCTGGCGCGCGCGCTGGCGCAGATCTGGACGGCACCCGAAGGCGCGCACGCGCTGCTGCTCGACGAGCCGGTGGCGGCGCTCGACATCGCCTGGCAACACCGCACGCTGGCCTGCGCACGCGAATTCGCCCGGCGTCGAGGCTGTGCGGTGCTGGCCATCGTGCATGACCTGAATCTGGCTGCGCGCTACGCCGACCGGATGGTGCTGCTGGCTGAAGGTCGCATCCGCGCCGATGCCGCCCCCGCCGCCGTGCTGGCGTCGCCCGAACTGGCACAGGCCTTCGGCCTGCGCTGCCGGCTGCTGCATGACGCGCACGACGGACAGGCTGTACTGATCGCCGAGCCGGCATGATCGGCAAAAATGCGTGGACAGGGGTTTAGAAGACGGCGCGCGCGCCGTAGACCTCGGTGCCCGTCCACCACGAGTGAACGCGGCAGACCCGGCACCAGAGACACGGCAGATATCCTCCGATGGCAAGCAATCCGATCGAATCCAGCACCTCGACCTTCCTCGGCATGGGCCTGAAGGTCGGCGACCGCATGCAGCTCGATCCACCGGCCAAGATCACCGGAGGCGCACGCGTCGTCAGGCTGGTCGGCTATACCGAAGACCGTTCGCTGCTGGTCAGCATGCCCGACGAAAAGAACTGGAGCGGCTCGCTGATCGAAGGCGACACCGTGCTGGTGCGCACCTTCTCCGGACGCAAGGCCTTCAGCTTCAACAGCCGCGTGCTCAAACGCGCAGTCAGTCCCTACGAATACCTGCACCTGGAGTTTCCGCCCGCGGTATCGAGCCGTCGCATCCGCCGCGCCGAACGCGTCCGCACCGACATCGCGGTACAGCTCAAGGGCGCTGACGCGCGCGCCGTGCGCGTCACCAATCTGAGCGCCACCGGGGCCGAACTGCGCAGCAGCGCCGCCGCGGGCGAAGTGGGGGAAACGCTGAGCTTCACGCTGCCGCTCAATCTGCATTTCGTCGACATCGAGGTGCAGTGCGAAGGCACGGTGCGCAACGCCCATCCGCTGCCGGACGGCGGTGTCGCCTGCGGCATCGAATTCGCAGAACTGGACAACCAGAGCTGGATACTGCTGCGCAGCTACGTCTATCAGCACCTGCTCGATTCGCCGTCCGGGCGCGTCTGAAGCGCGGACGGCCGGCTGCAGCCGGTGCATCCACCGCAACCGGCGGACGGCGCACGCAGGGCGCGCCACCACTGACGCAGTGCCCGACCGGCCGCCAGCGCGGCCAGCGCCACGGCACACAGCGCAACGAAGTCGGTCAGTACGGTCATCCACTCACTCCTGATGCGATGCGGAAGGTCAGGAAGGCTGCCAGCCAGGCCAGCCCGAACAGATAGCCCGCCATCAGCAGCGGCGCCCGCCAGCCACCGGTTTCACGCCGCACGGTGGCCAGCGTCGACAGACATTGCGGCGCGAACACGAACCAGGCGAGCAGCGACAACGCTGTGGGCAGCCCCCAGCTGGCCGAAATCAGCGGTGCCAGCGCCTGCGCAGTGTCGTCCGCGGTGGCCGACAAGGCATAGACGGTACCCAGTGCGCTGACCGCCACCTCGCGCGCCGCCATGCCGGGCACCAGCGCGACCGCGATCTGCCAGTTGAAGCCCACCGGCTCGAACAGCGGCAGCAGGAAGCGGCCCAGCGTGCCGGCGAAGCTGTACTCGATCGCCGGGCCGGTGGCGCCGGGCGGCGGTGCCGGGAAGGTGGCGAGGAACCACAGCAGCACGGTCAGCGCGAGGATGATGCCGCCGACCCGGCGCAGGAAGATGAGCACGCGCTGCCACAGGCCGATCGCGATATTGCGCACCGACGGCCAGTGATAGTCCGGCAGTTCCATCATCAGCGTCTGCGTCAGGTCGCGCGCACCGAAGCGCTTGAGCAGCCAGGCGATGGCGATGGCCGACACGATGCCCGCCAGGTAGAGCGCGAACAGCACCAGCCCCTGCAGTTCCAGCCCGCCGGCAACGGTGCGCGACGGAATGAAGGCGCCGATCAGCAGCGCGTACACCGGCAGCCGCGCCGAACAGGTCATCAGCGGCGCGATCATGATGGTGACCCAGCGGTCGCGCGGGTTCTGGATCGTGCGCGTGGCCATGATGCCCGGTATCGCGCAGGCGAAGCTCGACAGCAGCGGAATGAAGGAGCGGCCGGACAGCCCGACGCCGCCCATCAGCCGGTCGAGCAGGAAGGCGGCGCGCGGCAGGTAGCCCGATTCCTCGAGCAGCAGGATGAAGAAGAACAGGATGACGATCTGCGGCAGGAAGACCAGCACGCCGCCCAGCCCGGCGACGATGCCGTCGACCAGCAGACTGCGCAGCAGGCCGTCCGGCAGGATCGATCCGACCGCTTCGCCGATCGTGGCGGTCGCCGCCTCGATCCAGCCCATCGGCGCCTCGGCCCAGGCGAACACCGCCTGGAAGATCAGGAACAGCAGCGCGCACAGCAGCAGCGGGCCGACCAGCGGATGCAGCAGCACGCGGTCGGCGCGGTCGCTGAAGGCGTGCGCCTGCACGGTGTCGAGCCCGAGCGAAGCCAGGATGTCGCGCACACGTCTGTGGTCGTCGGCGACGTCGCCCGCTTCCGCCGCCGGCAGCGCGGCGCCCGGGCGCACGTCCTCGAGCAGTTCGAGCAGCGCGTCGGCGCCACCCGACTTCACCGCCACCGTGGTCACCACCGGCACGCCGAGCGCTTTCGACAGCGCCTCGGCATCGACGTGGATGCCACGCGCCCGTGCCAGATCGGTCATGTTCAGCGCAACCACCACCGGCAGCCCCTGGCGCATCAGACCGAGCACCAGTCTGAGCTGACGCGGCAGGTGGGTCGCATCGACCACCGCAAGGATCAGATCGGGACGACGCTCGCCGGACAGACGCCCCGCGAGCACATCACATGTGACCTGCTCGTCCGGCGAATGCGGCGTCAGGCTGTAGGTGCCGGGCAGATCGAGCACCGCCAGCCGGCGGCCGGACGGGGTGCGCAGCACGCCCTCCTTGCGCTCGACGGTCACGCCGGCATAGTTCGCCACCTTCTGCCGGCTGCCGGTGAGCAGGTTGAACAGCGCGGTCTTGCCACAATTCGGGTTGCCCACCAGCGCCAGCAAGGCCGGACCGAGCCGGCTGCTATCGACCACCGTCTGCGTCACGCTGCCGCTCCATCGGCCGCTCGCACCATTACGCAGTCGGCTTCGGCGCGGCGCAGCGCAAACGTCGACACGCCGACCCTTACCGCCAGCGGCTCGCCGCCCGGCTGACCGCGACGCAGCACGCGTACCGATTCACCACTGATGAACCCGAGTTCGCGCAGCCGGCTGGCCCATTCCGGCGCCCGGGCGTCGGCACGCACCTCGACCACGGTCATCGGCGCGCCGACGGTGGCGCTGCTCAGCGCGAAGCCGGCGGTCGGACCGGGCGTCTGGGATTCCACGTCGGAAGGCGTCGGCATTGCGATATCCGCTGATTCAGATGTTGAGAACAGTTTTCATTCTACCCGAGCGGACCACACAGAGACAGTCCGCGCAATCCGCCGACCCGCGCGGAATTTCGATTGCACGCGAATCGATTGTTGCGACGCCGCAACATCCAGTTTCCAATAACCGTTCTCATTTACACTGCGCCGCACTTGCCCATGTTCGTGCTCCTCGCACGCGCCGGGCAGCGGACCAGCCAGCCCCATTGCGTCGCAGCAAGCCAGTCCAGCCCCCGATATCAACCTACTGGACTAGCACTGATGAAACGCTCGATCCCGCAGCAGCCGCTGACGCTGGCCGCGGCCATGCTGATGGCCCTGTCGTCCACCGCCGGCGCCGAAGAACAGAAGCCCGCCACCGACTCCAATGTTCCGGTTCTGCCGGAAGTGAAGGTGCGCGACGAGTACGACCGCCCGAACTCGCCGAACCGCGGCTACCAGACAGGCATCGTCACGTCGGCCAAGACCAAGCAGCTGGCCAAGGACATTCCGCAGGCGATCACCACGGTGACCGAGCAGCTGATGCTGGACAGCAATGCCGACACCATGAAGAGCGCGCTGCGTCATGTCGCCGGCCTCACCTTCAACTCCGGCGAAGGCGGTCGCATCGGCGACAACATCATGCTGCGCGGCTTCTATTCCTTCGGCGACCTGTACCTGGACGGGGTGCGCGACGTCGCACAGTACAATCGGGAAGTCTTCCACGTCGAGCAGATCGACGTCCTGCGCGGCTCGGCCGCCATGCTGTTCGGCCGAGGTCAGGCCGGCGGCGTGATCAACCGCGTCAGCAAGCAGCCGGGCCTCGTCGACCGCACCGAAGTGTCGGCCACCGTCGGCAGCTATGAGTACGGCCGTGTCACAGCTGACGTGAACAAGGTAGTCGGCGAGAACGCCGCCCTGCGCATCAGCGCGATGAAAACCGATGCGGAAAGTTCGCGTCGCGGCGTCGAGACCAAACGCGAGGGCATCGCCCCCACGCTGCGCTGGGGCATCGGCACCGCCGACGAGTTCTCGATCGGACACCTCTATCTCTCGACAGACGATGTCCCTGACTTCGGCGTCCCCTTCATCAGCCGCGCGGGTGCGGTTACCCGCACTCAGATCACCCGTCGCCCGCTGGACGTGTCGGCAAGCCGTTTTTATGGCACTCCGTCCGACTACGAGCGTAACGACACCAACATCAGTACTGGCATCTGGACACACCGCTTCACGCAGGACACCGAAGTACGAACGGTCCTGCGTTTCGCCGACTACAAGCGTGCATTGTGGGCAACACAGCCGACATTGGGTGCCGGGATCAACACCACTACTGTCACCGACGCAACTACGGTGGGTCGCCGGACGCACGCCCGTGGCGCCCATGAGCAGACCGTCACGCTGCAGAGCGATCTGACCACGAAGTTCGAGGCCGCCGGCATGAAGCACGAAGTGCTGATGGGTGTCGAACTTCTGAACGAAAAGCAGGACCGCTGGAACTACGTCGCCGCTGCCGCCCCAGCCACCACCGTCGGTAACGCGAACCCTGATCCCGTTCTCCCGGCAAACTACGGCAATCGCACCCGCACCAACCGAGCCGGTTACGAGGGTGACTCGATCGGAGTGTACGCACAGGACCAGATCGAATTCATGCCGCAATGGAAGCTGCTGCTTGGTCTGCGCCACGACCGGATGGATGCTGACTACTACACGGTTGCCAATCCGCAGTTTCGCCTCAAGTACAACGAGTGGAGCTATCGCAGCGGCCTGCTTTTCCAGCCGGACGATACCTCGACTTACTACTTCGCCTGGAGTGACTCGTTCAACCCAACGGCCGACCTGTACCAGTTGAACAACGGCACGCGCTACGACGCCGAACGCAGCCGCACGGTGGAACTGGGTTCAAAGTGGGAACTGCTGGACGGCGCGTTGTCGCTGCGTACGGCTCTGTACCGTGCGACCAAGTTCAATGAACGCAATACTGATCTCGAACAAGCGAACTCCTCTGTTCTCTCCAAGGAGCGTCACACCGACGGTATCGAATTCGAAGCCGCAGGTCGTATTTCGCCAAAATGGGACATGTTCGGTGGCATCGCACTAATGCGCGCTGAAATCGACGAAGTCTTCGCCGTGAATAACCCGAACATAGTCGGCCTGCGGCCTCGCAATACGCCACGCTACACCGCCAACCTCTGGACCACTTACCGCCTTACCGAGGCGTGGCGCGTAGGAGGCGGCCTCGAAGCCAAGGGCAATCGCCTTGCTTACGGCACTGGTGGTACCAGTCCGGTCGGCATCGCGAATGCACCCAGTTACGTGCGTGCCGATCTCATGCTTGCATATGAACAACCGCGCTACGACGTCAAGCTGAACGTTCTCAACGTGTTCAACAAGCGTTACTACGACGGCATCTACGAGAACGGCAGCATGGTCGTTCCGGGCACTGAACGTGCCTTCCAGCTGACGATGACCCTGAAGTACTGATCGCCCCGCCGCGATGAAAGCCGGGTCGGTGGTCCGCGGACTGCCGGCCCGGCTTTTCTCTTTCAGCGCCCGCTGAGCGCACGCCAGCCGGCCATCGTCCGCTCGACCAGCGCCCATCCCGCACCGTTCTCGCACAGCCCGTAGCGGAACGGCAGCGTGTCGCGCCCCGGCGTCTCGAAGCGCAGGTCGCGGAAGCTGACGCAAGCGCCCCCGCCTGCGCTGCCCACGCTGTCCAGCACCGGAAACATCGCGAACCAGCGGAAGAAGGCGAAATCCGGCGCCGACCAGACCGCGCGCACCTGCTCGCGCACACCGTCGTATCCGCCATTGCCGAAGCGTTCGCGTACTTCCCACTGCGCCAGCGCGACCGGCCGGTAGTGGGCCGAGAAGCGGCGGATCAGGTTGTCGTCGGGCCCTGCCTCGAGCAGTCCGGAACGCCGCGTGTTGATGTGCGCGATGTGGTAACGCTGGCCGTCGTCGATCACCGCGGTCCAGTTGAAAGGCGAAGCCGGCCGCGGAATCGCGTCGATCGAGACGAAGGCGATGCCCTGCTCCACCGCATGACGCCGCGCGGCCTCGATGGCTTCCAACTTGCCGACCGCGCCGACGCCGATCCAGGCGCATACCGCGGCCAGGCCGAGCGCGGCAGGCAGCCGGCTGCGCCGCCACAGCGCACTCGCCGCGAGGCCGGCAATCAGCAGCCCGGTCAGCGGCAGGTCGATGATGAAGGTGGTGCCCCAGCCGAAACGGCGATCCGAGAACGGCGCCAGGATCATGGTGCCGAACTGCGTGATCAGGTCGCCCAGGATGTGGATGGCGATGCCGGCGCACGCCACTGCGTAGAAGCGCCGCCAGCCGACACCGCGCGCGCTCAGCAGACGCGGCATCAGCCAGGCCAGCAGCAGCGCCCACAGCGGCAGCAGTATCAGCGAGTGCGTGACACCTCTGTGGCCGCGCAGATAGGTGAGCTCGGACACGTAGCCGAGCACGAAGTCGAGGTCCGGAAAGGTGGCGGCCAGACCGCCGGCGAGCACCGTCTGCCAGACCTTGGGCTGGCGTTCGTCGGCCGGCGCGCGTGCCATGAAGCGGCCGAGCAGCGCGCCGGACAGTGCGTGAGTCAGGGTATCCAATCGATTCTTCCGTTCAGGTACAGGTCGGATGCGTCGCATGGACAACACCCCGGCGCACTTCGCGCCGATTGTGGCGCAGTGCACAAGAAGCAGGCGTATAATGCCGCTCCGATTCGCTTCATGGCTTGTTGATGGAATCCGCTACCGCGCTCATCGATTTGCAAGCTTCGCGCGACCCTACCCGACTGCGCGAAATCCCGTACAACTACACCTCGCTGTCCGACCGCGAAATCGTCATCCGGTTGCTCGGCGCCCGCATGTGGGACACCTTGTCCAGCCTGCGCGACGAGCGCATGACCGGCCGTTCGGCACGCATGCTCTACGAAGTGCTGGGCGACATCTGGGTCGTTCAGCGCAATCCCTATCTCGAAGACGATCTGCTCGACAACCCGAAGCGCCAGGACGCGCTGGTCGGTGCGATGCACCATCGACTGCGCGAGATCGAACAGCGCCGCCAGCCGGGCGGTGATGCCGCATCGCAGGAGCGTGATCGCAAGGTGGGCGAACTGCTGGCTGCCGCGCGCAACGCGGTCGATGCCTTCGCCGCCGGCTTCGGTGAGACCCGCAAGCTGCGCAGTCGTATCCGCAAGGTGCTCGGCCGCCACACGCGCGAAGCCAATATCGCCTTCGACGGTCTGGCCCGTGTATCGCACGTGACGGATGCCACCGACTGGCGCGTCGAATATCCGCTGGTCGTGCTCTACCCGGACACCGAGGACGAGATCGCGCCGCTGGTGCGCGGCTGCATCGAGCTCGGCCTCACCATCGTGCCGCGCGGTGGCGGCACCGGCTACACCGGTTCCGCCGTGCCGCTGTCGGCCAAGTCAGCAGTCATCAACACCGAAAAGCTGATCGATCTGGGCGCCGTCGAGCCCATGGTGCTGCCGGGTCTGTCCGAGCCCTACGCGACGATACGCACCGGCGCCGGCGTGGTCACCCGCCGCGTCATGGATGCCGCCGAGAACGCCGGCCTGGTGTTCGCCTGCGACCCGACCTCGGCCGACGCCTCCTGTGTCGGCGGCAACATCGCCACCAACGCCGGCGGCAAGAAGGCCGTACTGTGGGGCACGGCGCTCGACAATCTGGCGAGCTGGCGCATGGTGGACGCCGATGGCTGGCCGATGGAAATCACGCGGCTGGACCACAACCTCGGCAAGATCCACGACGCGCCCGTCGTGCGCTTTGCTATCCAGCGTTTCGAAACCGACGGCCGCACGCCACGGGGCGAAGCCGACATCCTCGAAGTGCCGGGTGCGCGCTTCCGCAAGGAAGGTCTGGGCAAGGACGTCACCGACAAATTCCTCGCCGGCCTGCCCGGCGTGCAGAAGGAAGGCTGCGACGGCCTGATCACCAGCGCGCGCTGGATCCTGCACAAGCTGCCGCCGGTCACCCGCACGGTCTGCCTCGAATTCTTCGGCCAGGTACGCGAGGCGGTGCCGGCCATCGTCGAGATCAAGGACTACCTGGACGGTCTTCCCAAGTCAGGCAATGCACGCGTGCTGCTGGCCGGTCTCGAACATCTCGACGAACGTTACGTGCGCGCGGTCGGCTACGCCACCAAGGCGCGCCGCCACGGCCGGCCGAAGATGGTGCTGATCGGCGACATCGTCGGCGACGACGAAACGACGGTGATGGCCGCAGCGTCCGAAGTCGTTCGCCTGTGCAACCAGCGCGGCGCCGAAGGCTTCATCGCCGTATCGGCCGAGTCGCGCAAGACCTTCTGGCTGGACCGCGCCCGCACCGCCGCCATCGCCCGCCACACCAACGCATTCAAGATCAACGAGGACGTGGTCATTCCGCTGCCGCGCATGGGCGACTACTGCGACGGCATCGAACGCATCAACATCGAACTGTCGATCGCCAGCAAGCTGCGCCTGTGCGATGCGCTGGTCGACTTCCTGCGCGGCGAACTGCCGCTGCATGCCGGCGACGCCAATGTCGATGCCGACGAACTGATCGGCGACCGCCGCACCCAGGCGCTGCAGCAGGTGGCCGCGGTACGCGGTCGCTGGCAGTGGCTGCTGGACAATCTCGACATGCCGCTGGCGCGCGCCGAACCGCTGCTGATGTCGATCGGCGTAGAGATGGGACCGCTGCTCAACCGCGCCGAAAAGCCGACCCTGTTCCACCGGCTGCAGGACTATTCGGTGCGCGTGTCGTGGAAGCGCGAACTGAAGCCGCTGCTGGACGAGATCTTCGACGGCGCGATGTACCGGCCGGTGCTCGACCGTGTCGAAATCATCCGCAAGGAAGTGCTGCGCGGCCGCGTATTCGTCGCGCTGCACATGCACGCCGGCGACGGCAACGTGCATACCAACATCCCGGTGAATTCGGACAACTACGGCATGCTGCAGGAAGCCAATGCCGCGGTGGCCCGCATCATGGCGCTGGCGCGTTCGCTTGGCGGCGTCATTTCCGGCGAGCACGGCATCGGCATCACCAAGCTCGAATTCCTGACGCCGGAGGAGCTTGCACCCTTCATCGACTACAAGCAGCGGGTCGATCCGGACGGCCACTTCAACGCCGGCAAGCTGCTGCCCGGCGGCGATCTGTCGCGCGCCTACACGCCCTCCTTCTCGCTGCTGGGCACCGAGTCGCTGATCATGGAAATGAGCGACATCGGCCAGATCGCGACCTCGATCAAGGACTGTCTGCGCTGCGGCAAGTGCAAGCCGGTGTGCTCGACCCACGTGCCGCGAGCCAACCTGCTCTATTCGCCGCGCAACAAGATCCTCGCCACCTCGCTGCTGATCGAGGCCTTCCTGTATGAGGAGCAGACGCGACGCGGCGTGTCGCTGCGCCACTTCGACGAATTCGGCGACGTGGCCGACCACTGCACCGTATGCCATCGCTGCGAGAAGCCCTGTCCGGTGGACATCGACTTCGGCGACGTATCGATCGCCATGCGCAATGCACTGCGCAAGCAGGGCAAGCGCAAGTTCAACCCGGGCACGGCCGCGTCGATGGCCTTCCTGAACGCGACCGATCCGGCCACCATCAAGACATTGCGCGTGGCCATGATGGGCGTGGGCTACAAGGCGCAGCGGCTGGGGCATCGCGTGGGCAAGGCACTCGGCCTGGTCGACCGCCAGACCAAGGCGCCGCCGCCGACACTGGGCAAGCCCACCATCAAGGCGCAGGTGATCCACTTCATCAACAAGCCGATGCCGGGCAACCTGCCGAAGCGCACCTCGCGCGCGATGCTGGACATCGAGGACGCCGCCATCGTGCCGGTCATCCGCGACCCGAAGCGCGCGTCCGAAGACCAGGAAGCGGTGTTCTACTTCCCCGGCTGCGGGTCCGAGCGGCTGTTCTCGCAGGTCGGTCTGGCCACCCAGGCCATGCTCTACCACGTCGGCGCGCAGACCGTGCTGCCGCCCGGCTACCTGTGCTGCGGCTATCCGCAGACCGCCGGCGGCAACGCGGAAAAGGGACAGCAGATCAGCACCTCGAACCGCGTGCTGTTCCACCGTGTCGCTAACACGCTGAACTATCTCGACATCAAGACCGTGATCGTGTCCTGCGGCACCTGCATGGACCAGCTGCAGCAGTACGAATTCGACAAGATCTTCCCCGGCTGCCGGCTGCTCGACATCCACGAGTACCTGATGGAAAAGGGCGTCAAGCTCGAAGGCGTGCAGGGCGTGCGCTACATGTATCACGACCCCTGCCACACGCCGATGAAGACGCACGCGCCGCTGAAGGTGGTGAATCAGCTGGTCGGCACGGCCGACGGCACGAAGGTGGCGCTGAATGATCGCTGCTGCGGCGAGAGCGGCACGCTGGCGGTCAGCCGGCCGGACATTTCGACCCAGGTGCGCTTCCGCAAGGAAGAGGAAATGCGCAAGGGCGCGGACGTGCTGCGCGCCGACGGTTTTGCCGGCGAGGTGAAGATACTGACCTCCTGCCCGTCCTGTCTGCAGGGCCTGTCGCGCTACGACAACGACAGCAGCACCCAGGCCGACTACATCGTGGTCGAGATGGCGCGCCACCTGCTCGGCGAGGACTGGGCCGCCCGCTACGTCGAGCAGGCCAACGCCGGCGGCATCGAGCGCGTGCTGCTTTGAAGCGTCGCGGGGGCGCGGTCAGCGGCGCTGTGCCGCGGCCGCGCCGTCGCGCAGCTCCTGCATGAAGTTCTCCAGCACCCGCTCCTCGTTCGCCACACCGGGTGCGACTTCGAGGCGCATCGTGCCGTTGCCGGCCGAGCGCTGATCGCGCGCACAGACCACGGTCGCCAGCTGCGTGCCGAAGCGCTCGCTGCGCCCTTCCTGCTGCAGGTAGCGGTTCTGCACGCGGTAGGCGTCGCGCTCCGAGCGCAGCGTCGCATTGCAGTCGTGCTGGTACAGCGCACCTTTCTGCCGTGCCTCGAGCACGTGCACGAACTCGTGCACCAGGAAGGAATTGTCGGTCGGGTCCTGCAGGTCGAGATCGGCGCGTATCAGTATCTGCTCACGGTCGTGGTCGTACAGCGCAACCAGCTTGTCGCACTCGCGCGGATCGTCCGGACAGGCTTCCTCGACCAGTGCAGCCGGCGCCATCATGCGCAGCGTCGGCAGTTCGGACAGCGGCAGTTCGGGATAGCCCGACAGCGCAGCGGCGGCGCTGAACAGATAGGACAGCAGGACGGTGTCGGCCATGGCGGCGCTCCCTTGCGCGATGCGGTGTGGTCGGGGGCTTCGACACCGCAGGCGCCAGATATTTCCGCACAGGTTTGCGCAGAACTCGGGCACGCTGCCCGTGTCCCATCGCGAGCCCGGTGCCAGAATGCGCCGGCCGCAGCGTCCCCGCAAGCCGTCCGACCGGAGCCCGACATGTCCATTGCACCGCGCCTCTGCGCCAGTCTGATCGCCACTTCACTGTTTGCCTGCAGCGGTGCATTTGCCGTACCGGCCGATTCCGCCCAGCCCGGCGTGAGCGCGGCGTCGCCGCGTCTTGCCGGCAGCTGGAGCTGGACCGACCCGCAGCAGTGCAGCGAAACCTACGAGTACGCCGCCGACGGCAGCGGCCGCGTCAGCAGCGGCGACGAGCGCGCCGAAATGGCCTACATCTTCGATCCGGTGCCACTGAAGGACGGCTTCTACCGGCTGCAGGCGACCATCACCAAGGACAACGGCGGGCGCGACTGCGCCGGTGCCGCCAGCGACGACACCAACGAGCGCTACACCGTCTATCTGAAATTCCACCCCGATGGCGACCAGCACATCGTCTGCATGGAACCGGAACTGAAGCACTGTTTCGGTCCGCTGCGCCGCAAGGCGGCAAACGGAATCTGACGCAGCGGCCTACAATCGAAACATGTCGCGCTCTGCGGAGGCCGTCATGCACATCCATCGATTCAAGCAGGCCTGTACCTCTCTGCTGCTCGGCGCGGCGCTGCTCGCGGCGTCGGCCTCGCAGGCCGCGCGCATCGAAACGGCCGGCCCGCTCGCCGCACCACAGATCGTCGGGCTGTGGAGCTGGACCGACGAGTCGCAGTGCGTCGAAAGCTACGAATATCGCAGCGACGGCACCGGCCGCGTCAGCAGCGGCAACGAGCAGACCGACGTGAGCTATGTGTTTTCCAGCGTGCCGGTCGCCGACGACTTTTTCGAACTGAACGTGACCATCCGGCACAACTCCGGCGGCAAGGACTGTCTCGGGCAGAACGCCGACGACTCGGGCGAAACCTACCGGGTGTTCGTGCATTTCCGCCAGGGCGAGGACAGTCACCTCGTGTGCTACCGCCCCGACGTGACGCAGTGCTTCGGCCCGCTCTACCGGCAGGCCCTGCCCCGCTTCTGACATGAGCACGCGCCTCGCATCGCTGCTGGGCGTTCTGCTGCTTGCGGCCTGCACCACCTACGGCGGCGGCGGACCGCCGGATGGGCGCTGGCAGATCCGCGAGGTCGGCACGACGACAGTACCGGACGACGTCGACGCTCACATCGAATTCCTGCCCGAGGGCCGGCTCGCCGGGCGCGCGGGCTGCAACCGCTACACCGGAAGCTGGGCCCGCCAGGGCCACGACCTGCGCTTCGGCCGCATCGCCGCCACCCGCATGGCCTGCGCCGGCGCGGCGATGGACATCGAGAACCGGCTGTTCGAAATGATGGACAAGGTGGTGCGTCAGGACAGACCGGACGCGCGCACGCTGATCATGGTCACCGGCGACGGCCGGCGCATCGTCGCGACGCGCTGACCGACGTCGCTCAGCGCAGCAGCGACTCGACGCGCGCCAGTTCTTCCGGCGTCGCCAGCAGGCGCACGACCTCGCGCAGATCGGCCTGATCGATAAAATGCGACGCCCGGCTGGCGACGATCTCGCGGCGCACGACGCCGCCGAAACCGATCACCAGCGCACCGGCTTCAGCCGCTTCGAGATCGGTGATGCCATCACCGACCATCACCACGCGTTCGGCACCGGCGCCAACCCGGCGCACGATTTCCGCCTTGCCACCACTGCGCGCCAGCGGAGATTCCGGGTCGAAGCCGGCGTAGTGGCCATTCGCGTCGAACCTCAGGTCGACGGCGTGCACGCGCTCGTCCGGCACGCCGAGAAAGCGCGCGATGGCCAGCACCGCCTGGCGGATGCCGCCGCTCACCACGTGCACCTGCCAGCCCAGCGCGCCGAGTGCGGCGATCGCCTCGGCAGCGCCCTCGACACGCGTCTCGATATATTGGCGGCCGACCGCGTCGATGGTCGACGCGTCGGGCTTGATCAGGTCCAGCCGCGCCGCATAGGCCTCTTCCAGCTTAAGGCGGCCTTCCATCGCAGCATTGGTCAGCGGTACCACCTGATCGACCACGCCGGCCTGTTCGGCCAGCACGTCGATGCCTTCAATCGTCGACAGCGTGCTGTCGCAGTCGAACAGGATGGCGCGCATCACCGGCTCATCTCCTGCTTAACCGTGGCGTAGCCCCAGTCCAGCCAGGGCGTCAGCGCCGCAACGTCGGCGGTATCGACAGTCGCGCCACACCAGATGCGCAGGCCCGGCGGCGCGTCGCGGTAGGCGGAAATGTCGAAGGCCGCGTCTTCCGCCTCCAGCAGCGCGCACAGACGCTGCACGATGGCCCAGCGCGCCTCCAGCGACTGCGCCTCGAACCACGGGTCGGTGATCTTCAGGCAGACCGAGGTGTGCGAGCGCACGTCCTCGCGGTCGGCCAGGAAGTCGACCCAGCCGGTCTTCGCCACCCAGCTTTCGAGCACCGCGAAACTGGCCTTGCTGCGCGCGATCAAGGCAGGCAGACCGCCGATCTCCTGGGCCCAGCGCAGCACGTCGATCTGGTCCTCGACGCACAGCATGGACGGCGTGTTGATGGTATTGCCCTCGAACAGGTCTTCGGTGAGCTTGCCCTTGTTCATCAGGCGGAACACCTTCGGAATCGGCCAGGCCGGCGTGTGGCGGTACAGCCGCTCGACCGCGCGCGGGCTCAGTACGATCATGCCGTGCGCCGCCTCACCGCCCAGCACCTTCTGCCAGGACCAGGTGGTCACATCCAGCTTGTGCCACGGCAGTTCCATCGCGAAGGCAGCCGACGTCGCGTCGCAGATCGACAGGCCGGCGCGGTCATCGGCGATCCAGTCGCCGTCCGGCACGCGCACGCCGCCCGAGGTACCGTTCCAGGTGAATACGACGTCGCGGTCCCAACTCACCGCCGACAGATCCGGCAGGCTGCCGTAGGGCGCGACCACCAGGCGTGCATTGGCAAGCTTCAGCACCGGGCCGACGTCGGTCACCCAGTTGGCACCGAAGGCTTCCCACGCGAGGCAATCGACCTCGCGCTCACCGAGCAGCGTCCACAGTGCCATTTCGACCGCGCCGGTATCCGAACCCGGCACGATGGCGATGCGATAGTCGTCCGGAATGCCGAGCACCTCGCGGCTGCGGACGATGACCTCCTTCAGCTTGGCCAGACCGTCCTTGGCGCGGTGCGAACGGCTGATGAAGGCGTCCTTGAGCACGTCCAGCGTCCAGCCCGGACGCTTCACGCAGGGGCCGGAAGAAAAATACGGGCGGGCCGGACGGGTTTCGGGCTTGGCGACAGTCATGGCGCAATACGGGGGATGCAGGGAAAGCGGGCGAGTATAGCCGCCGCCGCATTGCGGCGCAGCAGCGCGCGCCGCCGGCTGTGCCGTTCAGTTCGCCGCGGCGAGCGGCAGGTTCAGCAGCAGGTTCTGCGGCTTCATCTGCACCAGACCCGCTTCGTCCATCGCCAGCGCCATCCAGACCGGACGCGCTTCGCCGTCGCGGCGCAGTTCGGCGCGCATCTCCTGCGGGTCGACGAAATCGAGGCGGAACAGCGCAATGATGCGGGCCATGCGGTCGGGCGCCAGTTCGCCGCCCTCGTACAGCGTGTTCAGCAGGTCCATCGCCTCGCGATCGAGGCCGATGTGCCAGGCCCAGCGATCGTCGTGGATGTCCTTCTGCGGTGCGATGCGGACCGCGCAGCCGTAGAAATGCGCGATCCAGCGCTCCATCACGCGGCACAGCGCATCCAGCCCGGGCTGGCCGACGTTCAGCGGCAGCACGGCGCGACGCCCCACCCTTGCGTACAGATCGGCGGCGTTGGCCGGATCGAGCACGTCGAGATTCGCAGCCCGCGGCGCGGCACCCGCCTGCAGGATGAGGCGGCCGATATTGCCGAAGCCGCCTGTTTCGGCGTAGTCGCCGAGCACTTCGGCGTCGGCCATCAGCACGCGGCCGGACTGTGGCGTCGCGCGCTGATTGCGGAAGAACAGTTCCGCGGCGCGCCACATCAGCGGGTCGTCGCAGTCCTCCAGCAGCGCGTGCAGGATTATTTCGGTGAGTTGCGGCACGAACAGCGGCGCGATGCCGGACAGGCCGTCGAGGAACAGCTCCAGCCAGGCCGATTCGAGATCCGGCTGCGCCAGCACACGGTCGCGGAAGGCGACGTAGGCGAACCAGTTGTCGCGCGCGTCCTCGTCCTTGATGGCGGCGATCTCACCGTGTTCGACGATGCGCGCAGGCGCGGCGTCGAGCGATGCCACCAGCGCACGTTCCGCGACGCAGCTGTCGTCGACGAGCGCCAGTTCGGGGCGCGACATCCAGCAGCGCAGCAGCGCTTCGGTCACGAGCAGGCGGCCGGCCGCGTTGCGCCCGACCAGCGGATGCAGCGATTCCGGCCACCAGCGATGCGTCGTCAAGCGCGGACCAGCAGTTCGCCGCGGCCGACCACGCCCATGTCGCCCATGTAGCGGCGGACCGTGCAGGCACTGGCATCCAGGGCACCGAACGCCCCCGGCAGACCTTTCCAGCTCGCGTAGAGCAGGCTGAGGAAGCCGAGACGGTGCGGACCGCAATCGACCATGCCCGGCAGCATCTGCGTCGGCAGGCTGTTCACGATCAGCGTGCCGCGCTTCATCAGGTAGCCCGGGTAGGCGCCGACCGTGCCAGCCACCGCGATGGTGCCGGCGATCATGCGCGCGCCGCAGTAGTCGCCCGCGTTGCCGCTGACCAGGATCTGGCCGCGGCGCATGCGGTCGCCGAGGCGCTCGCCAGCGTTGCCGCCGACCAGCAGCAGACCACCGGCCATGCCCTTCATTTCACCTGGAATGGCGCCGCCGGCGAATTCAGCGACGTCGCCTGCGACCTCGATGCGACCACCCTTCATGCCGGTCGCGCAGAAGGCGCCGGCGTTGCCGCTGATGGCGATGGTGCCGCCGAGCATGCCCTGACCGACGTAGGCGCCAGCATTGCCTTCGACCGTCACCCGGCCCGACTTCATGCCGGCACCGATGCGCTCGAACTTGCCGCAGTCACCGCGGAACACGAGGTCCGCCGTGTCGTCGCCTTCAAGCGTGAACACCTCGTCGACGCGTACCGTGCGCTTGCCGATCTGCAGCGTGAGCGCCGCGATGTCGGCGACCGACAGGCCGGCCAGCGCGGTCGGATTCAGGGCGCCGGCGTCGACGCGCTGGGCAGGTGCGTTGCGCAGCGTGAATACCAGCGCGCTCATGACAGGATCTCCCGCAGGTGGTACTGGAACTGGCCGAGCTTGCCGCCGTAGTTGCCGGCCGACAGGCGGCGGATGCCGCCGGCCGCGCCGATCTTGCAGACTTCACGCATGCCGACCTCCATCGCCTTCTTGACCGAGGCGTCGGTCAGGCCGTCGATGACGATTTCGAGCACGGCGCCGATGCGCTCGTCCAGTTCGGACTTGGTCGCGCCACGCAGCGTCGGGCAGAAGGCGTCATTGGTCGAGGCCGACAGCGCCTTGTACTTCGAGCCGACCTTGGAACCCGAACGCACGACGCCGCCCGGGAAGGGCATCACCACTTCCGGCAGCTTGCGCATTTCTCGGATGGCCGCCTCGCAGGCTTCCAGCGCCTGCACCTGGGTGTCGGCCAGCACCAGGAAGTTACCGCCGCCGACCGCCTTCACCATGCGCGCGGTGTCCTGCACCAGGAATTCGCCGTCCATCACCGGCACGCGCCAGTAGCGCTTGCCGCCGATCTGCTTCGAGGTCTGGAAGCCGTCGCCGAAATAGCGCAGCGTCTTGCCCAGCGGCACCGGGTCGCCTTCGTCCAGACCGGCGAAGATGGCGCTGGTCGGGCTGGTCAGCACGCACTGGCCGACGCGTCGTTCGATCTGCTTGATCAGTTCCTTGCTCGACACCGCGAACACCAGCACCGACACGCCCGGGCGGCCGTCCGGCGTTTCCGCCGGCGACAGCACGCGCTCGATGCCCGCCTCGGCGCCGCAGGCGATGACCGAGGTCGCGAAGCCGGTCATCGCGTTGGCCGAATTGAGCGCCCAGGTTTCGTTGTACGCGGTGATGATGAGGCGGATGCCCCGCATGCCGAATGCTTCGGCGAAAGTGTCGTCGATCGCTACACCGTTGATGATCATCTGCTCAACCCCGCTTCTTGCATGCATGGGCAATCAGCTTGCTGCCACCGCCGCACTCGCACAGTTCGTCGTCGCTGATCTTGAAATTGTTCATGCGCACCGAGTGGTAGCGCTGGAAGTAGGGTTCGATCTTCTTCTCGATGCTGCGATCGAATTCCGGCTTCACCGCGTGCGTGTTGCCACGCACCACCTTGACGATCCGGCCGTCGCGCACCACCAGTTCGCCGTCCTTGAACACCAGCTCCGGCTTCTCGAACATGCGCTCGCGATCGGCGTCCTCCTTGTAGACGACGATGTCGGCCGCAGCGCCCGGGGCCAGATGGCCGCGGTCGGCCAGGCCGATCAGCTTTGCCGGCGCGGCGCGCGTCATGATGGCGATCTCGTACAGCGAGTACTCGCGGTCGAGGCCGGCCAGATTGCTCATCGCACGCGCGTCCGGGTTGATGGTGTCCAGCATCGCGTTGCGGAAGCTGCGGTCCATCAGCAGCTTGATCAGGTGCGGATAGGTCGTGAACGGCGCGCCATTCGGGTGGTCGGTGGTCAGGAACACGCGCCACGGGTCATCGACCATCAGGAAGATTTCCAGGCCGATCGCCCACTGCAGCGCGTTGACGAAATTCTGGTCCTTGTACTTGAAGGGCACGACACCGCAGCCAGCGTCGCACTCGATGTCCATGATGACGGACTTCTTCGGCGAGCCGTGGTCGGCGTTGCGGTACTGCACCATGTTGTCGCCGGAGGCGGTGACGGTCTGGCCGAACAAGATCTGGCCGACGTCGGCCGTCACGTTCTTCTTCTGGTTGATCGCCTCGGCGATGCGCGCCGCGGCACTGGAAAACTTGCGGTCGCCCTCGGTGCCGTAGCTGTGGAACTGGATGTGCGTCAGGTGGATGGGCAGGCCTTCGGCCGCGTCCATCGTGCCCAGCGTGGTGTCGACGTTGCCCGGCACGCCGAGGTTGCTGGCATGCACGTGCAGCGGCTTCGGCACGCCGAGATCATGTACGGCGCGCGACAGCACCTTGACGATTTCGCGCGGCGTGATGCCGTAGTACGCGTTCTGTTCGTCGAGATCGAGCTTGCGCTGGTTGAACTTGAAGGCCGAAATGCCGCCCGGGTTCACGATCTTGATGCCGACCGTCTGCGTCGCGTTCAGCGTCCACGCGACGTAGTCGTTGATCGCCTTCTGATCTTCCTTGGCCGCCATCATGCGCAGGAAGAAATCGTCGCTGCCCAGCATGGCGTAGCCGCCAGTATCGAGAATGGGCGTGTCGCCCATTTCCATGTGTGCCTGGCGCGCGTTGATCGGCAGGATGGCCGGCTCGAAGGCGGCCGTGTAGCCCATTTCGGCGTAGCGATAACCGGCCGCCAGCGTGCCGGGCGCTGCGTGACCGCAGCTCGAACGGGTCAGTTCGGTGCGCTCCAGCGGATCGCCGCGGTGATCTTCCGGCAGCATTTCGCGCGCGATATTCACCTTGCCGCCACCGATGTGGCTGTGCATGTCGATGGCCCCCGACATGACGATGCGGCCGGCGATGTTGTACTCGGCGGTGATCTTCTCGTGCTCGTTCGGTCCGGCGACGATGCGACCATCGCGCACGTAGATGTCGCGCACCTGGTCGTTCACGCCGTTGGCCGGATCGATCACGCGGCCACCGGTCAGTTTGATCAGACTCACGCTCCCACCTCCTTCATCTTGGCCACGATGGCGGCCGTCACCTGCTCCGCCGCGGGCAGCGACGACTTCTTCAGCGCCCGCAACGGCAGCGACACCACCTTGTCGGTGCGCACGAAATGCCCGGTCAGGTGCATGCCGGGCGTGGCCACCGGAATGAACACATGCGGCTCCGCATCGAGCTTCTGCGTCGGCGGCGCGATCACCACCGTGGGCAGGCCGGTCGACGGCGGCGCAACCGTGTCGTTCAGACTGGACAGCCACACCAGCGCGTCGGTTTCGCCATTGGCGACCAGGCGCGACAGGCCGTTTTGCAGCGGGTCGAACTTCGGCGTACCGCTGGCGTAGCTGGTGCGCATCGGGAAGCCGGTCTGCCAAAGGTGCACCGCACCCATCGTCGAATCGCCGTCGTTGCCGGCCAGCGGCAGCGCGTTGCAGCGCGTCGTCACATTGAGCTTGCGGGCGATCGCCGCGATGGCGCCGACGTTCATGTCGACCTGCGGCGTGTCGAATGCGGACGCCGTCCACACCAGCACGCTGTATTTCGCCGCCAGCAATGCGTCAGCCAGCGCCTGCCAGCGAGCAAGTGCGATGCCCAGCGGCGCCTCACCGGCCACCGGCTGCTTCGCCAGCAGCGCATTGAGCACCGACAGCGCCTCGGGCATGCGCTTCTTGTCGAATTCGAACACGTCGGGCTGGCGGCCGTCCGGCGACACGCCCGGCGCGGTGTTCAGGCCGGCGCCCATATAGACGATGTGGCGGCTGGTGGTATCGAAGTCGAACATCGACTCCTTCACCCACACCACGCGCTCGAAGAAACGCGGCTGACGCGACACCGCATCGGTACCCAACAGCACGATGAGGTCGGCGCGGTTCTTCACCTCGGCCAGCGTCGTGTTGATGCCGCCGCCGTCCTGCACGGCGCGACTCGCGCGCCAGCCGAATTCGTTATTGATGTGCTCGACGATGCCGCCCGCCAGATCGACCAGTTCCATCGCGCCGCGCGCACCGTTCAGGTCCAGCGCCATGCCGCCGAACACCGGCTGCTGCGCGCCCGCGAGGATGCGCGCAGCTTCCGCACAGGCCTCTTCAAGCGACGCCGGCTTGCCGTCGATGCGGGCGGAAGCGTTCGTCGGAACACCGCCGAGTCGAGCAAAACCATCGCGCGCCCTGTCGCAGCCGTTGGCCACGACGGTCAGGCCGCTGCCCGCGGTATCGACGCTCAGGTCGTCACAGGCGTGCCCGCACAGCGGACAGGCCACTTCGGTGACGACGGTCGAAGTCGCTTCATTCGTCATGAGTCATCCGTTTCATCAGGTTGATAGAACCCGCAGCCCGCAACGATACAACAAGCGCAAACCTGCGACGGGCGCGCCTTCGCGCACCGCACTGCAGCATCCGGCAGGACAGACCGCACCGCGGTCAACCTGTTTCACATGCGTGACAGCGCGATCCGTAAACGACCGTCGCCCGACTGTCTTGAACGGCTTCCGGCGCCGTCGCAAAAGCCTTTGCCAGTGAGGCCGCCGAATTTGGGATAATCCGCGCCTTCGCAACGACAGACCCATCGGATGAACGCTTCGCACGCGACCGCCGCCGCCCTGCAAGTCCGGGCTCCCGCTCGCCTGCACATGGGGTTCGTCGACCTTGATGGCAGCCTCGGGCGACGCTTCGGCAGTGTGGGCCTCACGCTGGAAGGTCTGAACACCACCTTGCAGATCCAACCGGCTGCGAAACTCGAAGTCAGCGGTCACGACGCCGAGCGCGCGCGCCGCTACGCGGCGACGATCTGCGAACGCTTCAATCTCCCCCCTGCCCGCATCGACATCACCGGCGCCATCCCCTCGCACTCCGGGCTGGGCTCCGGCACACAACTTGCTCTCGCGGTCGGCATGGCGCTGGCGCGTCTGCACGGCCTGAAGCTGAACTCGCGCGACATCGCCGGCCTGCTCGACCGTGGTGCGCGTTCAGGCATCGGCATCGGCAGTTTCGATGGCGGTGGTTTCATCGTCGATGGCGGTCGCGGCGCGCTGGACGCCCCACCGCCCATCGTCGTGCAAATGCCCTTCCCGGCGGAGTGGCGCATGGTGCTGATCTTCGATCACGCCTGTCGCGGCCTGCACGGGGCGGCCGAGAAGGAGGCATTCCGCGTGCTGCCGCCCTACAAGGCGGGTCTGGCGGACCGCTTGAGCCGGCTGGTGCTGATGCGCGCACTGCCGGCGCTGGCCGAACGCGACATCGACATGTTCGGTGCCGCGATCAACGAATTGCAGCAATGTGTCGGCGACTATTTCGCGCCGGCACAGGGCGGCCGCTACACCAGTGCGCTGGTGAGCAGTGTCGCGGAACACCTGGCCGGGCTCGGTGCAGCCTGCATCGGCCAGAGTTCTTGGGGGCCGACCGGCTTTGCGCTGGCAGCGTCGGAGGCCGACGCGAACGCCATGGTGGCGTCTGCGCGCACGCGGTTCGCGCAGGCGGAAGGACTGGAATTGATGGTGTGCGCTGCGCGCAACGAGGGCGCGCAGTGGACGGAACTGCCGGGCTGATGCCGCAGGTGCAGACCGGGAATTAGAGGAGAGGTGCGTCACCGCACCCCACAACGACGTAAGAGAGCACCCAGCCTTCGGGCGGAAAGAGCGAGAGAGACCATGGAAAACCCGTACATCCTGCACATGTTCAGCCCCACCAACAACATCAGCCCCTTCGATGTGAACATGGCGTGCGACGCCGGCTTCCAGGTGCTGATGCCCTACTCCGGCGTCGGGCTGGACCAGATCTACGGCCTCACCCAGGATGCCATCTTCTCGCGCGGCCCCAATGGCGTGAAGCGCACCGGCATCTTCATCGGCGGCCGTGACATCGGCCTGGCGGCCGACATGCTCGACGCCTGCCGTGGCGCCATGGTGCCGCCGTTCGAAGTGTCGGTATTCGCCGACCCCTCCGGCGCCTTCACCACCGCCGCCGCCCTCGTCGCCTGCGTCGAGCGTCAGCTGCGCAAGGCGCACAACACCGAACTCGAAGGCAAGACCGTGCTGGTGCTCGGCGGTACCGGCCCGGTCGGCACCGCCGCTGCAGTGCTGGCTTCCAGCGCTGGCGCCAAGGTGCTGGTCGGCAGTCATTCGAGCGCGATGCGCGCCCGCGTCGCCTCGGAAGTCGTGAATACCCGCTACGGTTCGTCGGTCGAGCCGGTCGAAGCGGGTTCGAACGAACAGAAGGAAAGCCTGATGCCCCAGGCCAACGTCATCCTGTGCACGGCCAAGGCCGGCATCCAGGTGCTGAGCAAGGCCCAGCTCCAGAACGCGCGCTCGCTGCTGGTCGCTGCCGACGTGAACGCCGTTCCGCCGGCGGGCATCGAAGGGCTGGGCGTCATGGACGACGGCAAGCCGCTCGGCGCCGGATCGGGCAAGGCCGTCGGCATCGGCGCACTGGCCATCGGCAACGTGAAGTACCTGTGCCAGCGCGGTCTATTCCAGCGCATGATCAACACCGACAAGCCGGTCTATCTCGACTTCCGCGACGCCTTCGCCACCGCACGCGATCTGGTCGCCTGAAGCGGAATCGCGGACGGAGCGCGGGCCGGTGTCGCACTGGCTCATCGTCGCCGGCAGTGCGCGTGCACTTGCACGCTCCTGCGTCGAGGCCGGCTGGCGCTGCGACGTGATCGATCCATTTGCCGACAGCGACACCGCACGACTGGCCTGCCGGCTGGAACGCGGCGCCCTGTCGGGCGATCACTTCGATGAGCGGCTGCCGGCGCTGGTCCGGTCGATGGCCGGCAACTGGCGCGGCATCGTCGCCGGTTCGGGTTTCGAGGCCGTCCCGTCAATGCTCGACGAACTGGATGCGATCGCACCGCTCGTCGGCAACGACGCCACCACGGTCGCCCGCTGCAAGGCGCCGATGGATCTTGCAGAGACGGCGCACCGGGCCGGTATTCGCTGCGCGGAGGTCGACATCTCGGGCCCGGTGGCCGGCGACGACTGGCTGATGAAGCCGATAGGCGGCTGTGGCGGCATCGGCGTGCGTCCGGCGCGAGCGGGCGAACAGATCGCCGAGGGCTGGTTCGCACAACGCCGTATCGACGGCGTGCCGGCGTCGGTGCTGTTTCTCGCCGACGGTCACGACGCGCGCATCGTCGGCGTCACGCGCCAGTATCCGGGCAGCGTGGCCGGTCCCTACGCCTGGTGCGAGGCGGTCGGCGACCTGCCGCTGAGCCGCGCACAGCACGAGCGGCTGGCGCGCGATGTCGCTGCACTGACGCAGCAGTTCGGTCTGCGTGGCCTGAATGGCGCGGATCTGGTGTTCGACGGCGAGCACGCGGTGCTGATAGAGATCAACCCGCGGCCCACCGCAACGATGATGCTTTATGAAGAGCGCGTGGTCGGCGGTCTGTTCGCCGCCCACGTCGCGGCCTGCGAAGGCCGGCTCGACGAGGTCGAACTGCTGGCCGGCGACGAGATACGCGGACTGCGCGTGGTGTATGCGCCGGACACGTTGCGTATCGGCGACGATGCGGCATGGCCGGCATGGAGCGCCGACCGGCCGCCAGCCGGCAGCACGACGGATCGCGCCATGCCGCTGTGCACGGTGCTCGCCGCTGGCCGCGACGGCGCCACCGTCAGCCGGCAACTGCGGCAACGCGAACGACAACTTCTGGACACGCCCGGCCTTTTCGCCGGACAGATGACGACAACAGCCCTTTCGTGAGGAGAACTGAAGATGAGCAACCCTGAACACGGCCCGGTGCTGACCGGTGCACAGCCCAGCGTGGGCAAGCATGTGATGGCCCTGGTCGAGGGTCTGGTGCGCGACGCCGACGCGCTGCGCATCAAGGTCGAGCCGCTGCCCGGTGGCGGCCGCGTCATCGACGCCGGCATCAACTGCCCGGGCGGCATCGAAGCCGGCCGCCGCATCACTGAAATCTGCATGGGCGGTCTCGGCACCGCCACCTTCAACACGCGCGAAGCGCACTGGCCGCTCATCATCAACGTGCATTCGACCCACCCGGTCGTCGCCTGTCTGGCCAGCCAGTACGCCGGCTGGAGCCTGTCGCACGGCGAAGGCAAGGAGGCCTTCCACGCACTGGGTTCCGGTCCGGGCCGTGCGCTGGCGGTGAAGGAGCCGCTGTACAAGGAACTGGGCTACAAGGACGACGCGAAGCACGCCGTTCTGGTGCTCGAGGTCGACCGCCAGCCGCCGGCCGAGGTACTGGCCAAGATCCGCCGCGACTGCAATGTGCCGGACGACGGCGTGACGCTCATCCTGACGCCGACGCGCAGCCTCGCCGGCACCGTGCAGGTGGTCGGCCGCGTGCTCGAAGTGGCGCTGCACAAGGTGCATGCGCTCGGCTTCCCGCTGCAGCACATCGTTGATGGCTCGGCCAGTGCACCGATCGCCCCGCCGGCGCCCGACTTCCTGAACGCGATGGGCCGCACCAACGACGCCATCCTGTTCGGTGGCGTCGCCCAGCTCTACGTCGATTGCGAGGACGACGCAGCGGCCGATCTGGCGCAGAAGCTGCCGTCGTCGGCTTCGCGCGACTACGGCCGTCCGTTCGCCGAAGTATTCAAGGAAGTGAAGTACGACTTCTACAAGATCGACCCGATGCTGTTCGCACCGGCCCGCGTGGTGGTGAGCAATCTGCGCACGGGCAAGAGCTTCCGCGCCGGCCAGATCAACACCGAACTGCTGGCCAAGTCCTTCGGCGAGGGCAAGTAATCGGCATGAGCGTGCAGCAGGCGGACATCGCCATCGTCACCGACGAGCCGGGCTGGCATGGCGCCCGGCTGCGCGAGGCCTTCCGCGCGCGCGGCCTGCTGGCCCGCTACGTCAGCCTCGGTGAGTGCCACATCGACCTGCAGCGCGGCATTTCCGGCGTCGTGATGCCGGGCTTCGAACAGAAGCTGCCGCAGGCGGTGTTCGTGCGCGGCGTGGCCGGCGGTTCGCTGCAGCAGGTCGTGCTGCGCATGGATTTCCTGCACTACCTGGGCGAACTGGGCATCCCGGTCTACAACCACGCGCGCGCGATCGAGAAGAGCGTGGACAAGGCGATGACCAGCGTGCTGCTGCACCGCGCCGGCATCCCGACGCCGCCGACCTGGGTGACCGAGCAGGAAGCCGAGGCGCGCGCCGTGCTGATGCGCGAGTTCGCCGCCGGGCACGACGTGCTGGTGAAGCCGCTGTTCGGCTCGCAGGGTGAAGGCATCGTGCGGCTGAAGGCCGGCGACGCGCTGCCGGCGGCAGAAACACTGGGCAATGTCTGGTACATGCAGCGCTACAGCGCGCGCTCGCGCGACAGCGTCGGTGAGTGGTCGGACTGGCGCGTGATGGTGATCGACGGCAAACCGGTCGCCGCCATGCTGCGCCGCGGCAAGAGCTGGCTCAACAACGTCGCCCAGGGCGGCGTCTGCGAAGCGATCCCGGTGTCGCCGAACGACGCGCTGATGCGCCTGGCCGTCGACGCCACCCGCGCCTGCAGCATGGACTACGCCGGCATCGACATCCTGCGCGACGACCACGGCGAGCTCACCGTGCTCGAGGTCAACAGCATTCCGGCCTGGAAAGGCCTGCAGGGCGTGACACCGCTGAACATCGCGCAACTGCTGGCCGACGACCTGCTGCGCCGTATTCCGGGCGCCGGCGTGATCGCATGCTGAGCACGCCGGCGGCGGTGCAGCTCGCCACACTGTTCGAGCACGCCTGCCGGCTGGACGTCGAGGCGCTCAAGCCGGGTAACGTCGGCCTGCACGGCGACGGTCACCGCATGCAGGTCGATGATTTCATCGCCAGCGCACGGGCCGCAGCCGCACCGCTGTGTCGCCTGGATGCGACAGTGGGCGAGCGCATCGAGGACGCGATGCGCGCCACCTGGCAGGCGGTCGGCTGCAACACCAATCTGGGCATCGTGCTCGGCTGTGCGCCGATCGCCCATGCCGCACTGCATCGAAACAGCGACGAAACGCTCCGCGCATCGCTGCAGCGCACACTGGCCGGGCTGACGGTCATCGACGCGTCACACGCGTATGCGGCAATCCGCCTGGCTCATCCGGCAGGCATCGGGGAACGCGCCGAGCACGACGTTGCCGAAGCCCCAGTGATCACGCTGCTCGAAGCGATGCAGCTGGCGGCGCACCGGGACAGCATCGCCTCGCTTTACGCAAGCGGTCATGCTCTGGTGTTCGATCACCTGCTGCCAAAGTATGTTGCAGCGCGTCGTCGATGGTGCAGTGAAGCATGGGCAGCGACCACAGTGTTCATGTTCTGTCTCGCATTGATTCCCGACACCCATATCGCGCGCAAACATGGTGCGGAAACGGCGCGCTCGATACGCGAAAAGGGCGTCCAGATGTACGTTCGGCTTGAACAATGTCGTGATCCGGTTATGATGCAAGACGCGCTGATGGCATGGGACGCAGAGCTCAAATCAGCCGGAATCAACCCCGGTACAAGCGCCGACCTGACCGTCGTGACGGCCTTCCTGGCCGACGTGCTCGAGTGGGTCGACGGGCGGCGCGAAGAGCAGCAGAAGAAGAAGTTTTGATCCTGTGTTTCGCACCCCGGAACATGGGTTACCACCCCGGGGGGGATCTACCCCCTATAACTGCCTTGTAAATGAGGAGATTCAATATGGCGAAGATTAACGGTCTGTGTGTTGGCGAATCCCTGGTTGGTGACGGCAACGAAGTTGCTCACATCGATCTGATCATGGGCCCGCGTGGCAGCGCCGCTGAAGCCGCGTTCGCAAACGCACTGGTCAACAACAAGGACGGCTTCACGTCCCTGCTGGCCGTTGTCGCTCCGAACCTGGTCTGCAAGCCGGCCACCGTCATGTTCAACAAGGTCACCATCAAGGGCGCCAAGCAAGCCGTCCAGATGTTTGGCCCGGCACAGCGCGGCGTTGCAATGGCCGTGGCTGACAGCGTTGCTGACGGCACGATCCCGGCTGACGAAGCCGACAACCTGTTCATCTGCGTTGGCGTGTTCATCCACTGGCTGGCCGACGACGACGCGAAGATCCAGGACTTCAACTACCGCGCTGTCAAGGAATCGATCGCCCGTGCAGTTGCCGGCACCCCGACCGCTGCTGAAGTGGTTGCCAAGAAGGGTTCCGCTGCTCACCCGTTCGCCGCCAACTAAGCTTCACCGCTCGGTTAGCACGAACGCCTCCGGCCGCAAGGCCGGGGGCGTTTTCTTTTGCAGCGTCCGACAGTGTCGATATTGCGATATCTGTCGCGTCGTCGACCTGCGCAGACGCTCTTATCCCCGATGACTCCAGTTCAACCCGCCCCGAAAGCCGGCCGTCGCGAATGGACAGGCCTGGCCGTGATCGCCCTGCCCTGTCTGGTCTACGCGATGGACCTGACGGTGCTCAATCTCGCGCTGCCGGCGATCAGCACCGACCTTGCTCCCAGCGCCGCTCAGATGCTGTGGATCATCGACATCTACGGCTTCATGGTGGCCGGCCTGCTGATCACGATGGGCACGCTGGGCGACCGCATCGGCCGCCGGCGCCTGCTGCTGGCCGGTGCGGCCGCCTTCGCGCTGACCTCGGTGCTGGCCGCCTTCGCCAGCAGCCCCGGCACGCTGATCGCGGCGCGCGCCCTGCTTGGCGTGGCCGGGGCGACGCTGGCGCCGTCCACGCTTTCGCTGATCCGCAACATGTTCCATGACGAGCACGAACGACAGTTCGCCATCGGCATCTGGATCACCGCCTTCTCGGTCGGCAGTGCGCTCGGTCCGCTGATCGGCGGCGTCATGCTGCAGTACTTCTGGTGGGGCTCGACCTTCCTGCTCGCGGTGCCGGTGATGGCACTGCTCCTGCTGCTCGGCCCCTCTCTGCTACCGGAATATCGTGACGAACACGCCGGCCGCATCGACCTGCCCAGCGTCGCGCTGTCGCTGTCCGCAGTGCTGAGCACGATCTACGGTCTGAAGCACGCGGCGACGCTCGGGCCCGATGCGCTGGCGCTCGCCGCCGTGCTGGTCGGCGTGAGCCTCGGCGTACTGTTCGTGCGGCGTCAGCGGACCATCGCCTACCCGCTGCTCGACGTCGCACTGTTCCGCCGCCCTGCCTTCAGCGCCACGGTGGCCGCCTACGCGCTGTCCTGCCTGGCGATGTTCGGCGTCTACATCTTCATCGCCCAGCATCTTCAGTTGGTGCTTGGCCTGTCGCCACTGGAGGCGGGCGTCGCCATCCTGCCGTGGTCGCTCGGCTTCGTGTTCGGTTCGCTGCTGTCGCCGCGACTGGCGCGTCACGTGTCGGCAGTGTCGATACTGGTGTGGGGCATGGCGATCACCGCCGTCGGCTTCGCGCTGCTGACGCTGATCGACGGACCGCACGGCCTCGCCGTGCTGGTCACGGCGACAGTCGTGATGAGTCTGGGCATGGCGCCGGTGTTCACGATAGGCAACGACATCATCGTCAGTTCGGCACCGCCGGAACGCGCCGGCGCGGCCGCAGCGTTGTCGGAAACCAGTGCCGAGTTCAGCGGCGCGCTGGGCATCGCGCTGTTCGGCAGCTTGGGCACGCTGATCTACCGTCATCTGCTCACCGGAGGCATGCCAGCCGACTTGCCGGCGGCGTTGTCTACCGGTGCGCTGTCGACCATAGGCGGTGCGGTCGCTGCCGCCGCACAGTTGCCCGCGCCAGCCGGCGCCTCGCTGCTGTCGGCCGCGCACGCCGCATTCACCGACGCGCTGCAGTTCACCGCCGCCTGCGGCGCGGTACTGGTGGCGGGCGCCAGCCTGCTCGTCGCACGCATCCTGCGCGTACCGGCGAAAGCTGCCGCCGGGGCCGACGCGCGCTGAAAGCTCAGCGCAGTGCGGCCAGTGCCTGCGCCAGTTCAGGCACGCTGGCGACAGCAAGGTCGACCGGAACCGCCGCCGCTGACTCGCCCCGCTCGGCGCCGAACTCGTCCGGCCGCGCCAGAAAGGCGGTACGCAGACCGGCTGCAGACGCGGCAGCCAGATCGGATGAATGCGCCGCCACCATCAGCGTCTGCGCCGGTGCCAGATCGAAAGCGTCGGCCGCCGCCAGATACACCACCGGCCGCGGCTTGTAGTCGCGCGCCACTTCGGCACCGAGCACCGCATCCCAGACAAAGCCGTTGCGCCGCGCCAGATTCACCATCAGCGCGATATGTCCGTTGGAACACGGTGCGATCCGGTAATCGCGGCGCAGCATCTGCAGACCCTCCGCCACGTCCGGCCAGGCATCGAGCCGGTGCCAGGCGAGGTTGAGCGCGACACGCGCCGCCTCGTCGCAGTCGTCCAGCCCGGCGCGGGCGAGCACGATGTCGAGGTTGCGCCGATGCAGCCTGTCCAGCTTGCAGAACGGAATACGCCCGGCGCGTACCTCCTCCATCGCCGGCTGGTACTCGGTCCGCCAGGCATCGGCCAGTGCAAAAGCATCGGCGCGATCGCCGAATACGGCCTGCAGTTCGCGCGCGATCGAGGTGCGCCAGTCCACCAGCGTGCCGAACACGTCGAACACCACTGCCTTCACGTCCTTCATGCGTCCTCCCGGCTTATCACCCACGACAGATCTGCATCGATTATCCGGCGCTGCGGATCTGATATCTAGCCGGTACCGGCATGACACGACCGCACGCACGAATTCACGTGCACCGGGGAGCTGGCGGGGTTCGAGAACTCCCTTGGCGCGACGGACACCGTCGGCGCCTCGCACGACATCTCCCATGCGGCTGCACAAACGCGCAATTGGCATACGATGTCGAGGTAGCAGGGGCATCTCGCCCCCTACAACCAGAACCACGTGACATACGACATGAGGCTCTTCATGCTGAATCGAACCTGCGCCTTCCTTGCATCTCTATTTGCGTTCGGAGCCGGACTTTCAGGATGTGCGACGTTCACTCAGGAATCGCATCAGGTACTGGTCCGTGATCCGCGCAAAGGAAAGTACGATGAACCGGCTGATGCGGAGCCTCATGCAAGGATGCAGTGGCAGTACGCCGCAATGAGCGACTATGCATACGAGGCAGCACGGCTGCGCTCCATGGCTGACAGGCAGGTCTCAACGGATACCGCCGAAAGTGACAAGGTTGCTGCATGCGGAACGATGAACAGGCCGCCCATGCCGGCCGGTTGGACTGCCTGGGAGGATTTTCCGAGCGAGACACTGACCCGGGCCATGCGAAAGAAGGGCCTCTACCTTCTCGTTCTGGAGAAGGAAACCAGCCCGCGGGAGATCGTCGTGGTCTTCGAAGGAACGAACTTTCTGGAGATTCCTGACTGGACGGCCAATCTCCGCTGGTTTCTCCGTTTCATTCCTGGACATGAGGACCAGTACACGTTTACCGCACGCCAAGTGGCCGAGGAGTTTCATGAGCGCCTGCGTTCGAATCCTCAGACTTACCTGCTCATAGCCGATTCCGATGTGCTGCGCCACCCCAACGGAGACACGATTCGGATCGTCTCGACAGGTCACTCGCTGGGCGGCGGACTCGCCCAGCATTTTGCATACACCTTCAAGCAGGATCCCTCACACGCACGAGGTCCGCGAGTGTCCGAAGTATTTGCGTTTGATCCGTCCCCGGTGACGGGCTGGTACTCGTCGCCAGATCCTCCACGCACGCACAACGCGAATGGACTGCGAATCAACCGGATATTCGAGCACGGCGAAGTCCTGGCATATATCCGCCTCTTCACAAGCCGCCTGGCGCCGTACACCGAGCATCCGTCTGTCTGGGAATATCGCTACAACTTTGATCCAAAGGCAAACATCATTCGCAATCACTCGATGCGAAGTCTGGCGTGCGGACTGTACAGGGCTGCGCACGACCGCAAGGACACTGCCGCCGCCCAACAGCCATGAGATAGAACAACGAGAGAAACGTCGAGATTCATCATCACAGGTCACACTTCAATCAGCATCCAATCCCGAAGGAGCTCGTCCAATGTCTGTCTACACAAAGCTTCCGGACGGCGCTATCGAAGTGGTCTTGAAAGAGTATGACCACTTAAAGGAAGAGGTCAGGGAACGCTTGCGCACGGCGTTTTCACACGTCGCCTATGGCGGAGCCATTGCAGCATTCGCGGTGCCAGCGGCGGACCAACTCGATAAGTGGCGACACGGCTGGATAGTCATCGCGGTGGCTGCCATCGCGGCGATCGCCCTGTTCTGGATCGCCGCCCTGAATATGAGATGGGTTCAACACTGCGGAAAATACATGTGCGACATCGAAGCACGCATCAACGCCCACTTCGGATTACGAGTTGTGGGCTGGGAACATTATGCTTCTGGAGTTCAGGCGTCGCTCTGGTGTTTGATACCGGACTCGCCCGACTGGAAGCAGCCGATAGACGATATCGAGCGGGGCGGCCGATATCTGCAGCCAGCCGTCCAAGTCGAAGAAGGGATCGACACGGACCGACGGCACGGGTCGCCCTGATACTCTGTCCAAACGCCTGATCCCATAAGCGAGACTTGCAGCACAGGTGGCCACACACTCCTGGAATCACTGCAATCGATCCCCCAATGCTTCTCTCGCCCTCGTACCGACTGCTCGCGGACGCCGTCCTTTTGCTGCACTTCGCCGTCGTGCTGTTCGTCGTCGGCGGGCTGGTGCTGGTGATCGTCGGCAACACGCTGCGCTGGCGCTGGGTCAACGCGCTGCACTTCCGGCTGACCCATCTGGCCGCCATCGGCATCGTCGTTGCGCAGGCCTGGATGGGACAGGCATGTCCGCTGACCACGCTCGAGATCTGGCTGCGCCGGCAGGCGGGCGAGGCGACCTACGGTGCGAGTTTCATCGAGCACTGGGTGCAGCGACTGCTCTATTACGAAGCGCCGTCCTGGGTGTTCACGCTCGCCTATTCGCTGTTCGCACTGCTGGTGGCGGTGGCATGGTGGTACTTCCCGCCGCGGCGAGGCAGATGAATTTCCGGCCCCGGCAGCCGCCTGGATCGGAGCCTGCGACCGACAATTTCATGTCGCGATCAGTAGCTGCCGGCCTCGACCGCCTGCAGGCCCAGTATCGCCTGACGCATGTCGCCGTCCTTCGGCTCCGCCTTGCTGCAGGCCTGGTCGCAGCCGCCCAGTATCGGGCAGCGCCCGAACAGTTCGGCCGCCCAGTCGACGAAGGCACGCACTTTGGGCGACAGGTGACGGTTCTGCAGATAGACCACCGATATCGGCATCGGTGACGGCCGCCACTGCGGCAGCACTTCGCGCAAGGCACCCGACTGCAGGTGGGCCTGCACCATGAAGCGCGGCGGCTGGATCAGGCCGAAACCCTGCAGCCCGCAAGCGACGTAGGCGTCACCGTCGTTCACCGACACCTTGCCCGGCACCTTGACTTCGGTTACCTCGCCCTCGACGACGAAATCGAGGTCGTAGATGCGACCGGTGCGGCTGGAGAAGTAATGCACCGCGCGATGCTGCTGCAGGTCGGCCAACGCGACCGGCTCGCCGTGACGTTCGATGTAATCGGGCGACGCGCAGGTGACGGTCTCCATCGTGCCGATGCGTCGCGCGACCAGCGTCGAGTCCTGCAGTTCGCCGATGCGGATGACGCAATCGACGCTTTCCCGCACCAGGTCGACCGGACGGTCGCCCATGCCAATGGCCAGTTCGATGTCCGGATAGCGGCTGTGGAATTCGCACATGCGCGGAATCAGCACCAGCCGCCCGACCGGCGCCGGCACGTCGATGCGCAGACGGCCCTTGGGCCCGCGGGCCACCTCGCGGAAGGACGCTTCCGCCTCCTCGACGTCGGCCAAGATGCGCGCACAGCGCTCGTAATAGGCGGCGCCGTCGGGTGTCAGGCTGATGCGCCGCGTCGTGCGGTTGAGCAGACGCACCTGCAGCAGGTTTTCCAGGTTCTGCACCGCGGTAGTGACCGTGGCACGCGGCAGGCCGAGGCTGTCGGCGGCACGCGTGAAGCTGTTGGAATCGACGACGCGGGTGAATACCTGCATGGCCTGGAAACGATCCATGGCGCAACTCCGGACAAGGGTAGGCAAGCGAGTGCGCACCGGACCTCGTCCGATTATTCGCACTCAGCGAACAGTGTTACCAGATTAGACCAGTTTATCCACAGCGAGCCAACATACAGAATCCGGTCACACCTTGACCCCGGCATAGCCGGCAGGACTGACCGCATGAATCTGCTGCACCCCGACGCGCACGGCACCGCTGCACCGCACGTGCGCAACATCGACATCGCCGGCCCGCACGGCCGCCTGCCGCTGCGCATCTACCAGCCGCGTTCGGACACCCTGCTGCCGCTGGTGATGTATCTGCACGGCGGCGGCTTCGTCGGCGGATCGCTGGACGACGCCGACGTGCCGGCGCGCCACATCGCGGCGACGCTGCCCGCGGTCGTGGTGTCGGTCGATTACGCGCTGGCGCCGGCACACCCGTTTCCGGCTGCGCCCGAGGACGCCTACGCGGCGACGCTGTGGGCCGCCGACAACGCGGCCACGCTCGGCGCCGACGCGCAGCGCATCGCGGTCGCCGGCGACGACGCTGGCGGCAACCTCGCCGCCAGCCTGGCGCTGATCGCGCGCGACCGGCAGGACGTGCACATCGCCGTGCAGGTGCTGATCGGCCCGATGCTGGACCCGAGCATGACGCGCACCGGCGACGCCGCGCGTCTGCAGTCCGACCTGCGCGCCGAGGACTGCGCCGACTGCTACCGCCAGTACCTGCCGCAGCTGTCGCAGCGCCTGCACCCCTACGCCGCACCGCTGGAGTCGTGCCGCCAGGCCGGTCTGCCGGCAGCCTACATCGCCACCGCCGGGCGCGACCTGCTGCATTGCGAAGCGGAGAAATATGCCGCGGCGCTGATCGCCGCCGGCGTGCACACCCAGGTCGAGCGTTTCGCCGGCATCACGCACGCCACCCTGCTCGCCCATCCGCCGCTGCTCGACGGCGTCGTCCAGTTCCTGCGCTGCCGGCTCGGCCGCGCGCAGGCCGGTCACAACGACGCCCGTCACGCCGTCTGAACACCGATCCGATGCCTCTTCATTCCATCCAACCCTCCAGCAAGGAAGCCGCCATGTCCATCCCGCACACGCGCACCGCCCTCGCCCTCGTCATCACCGCACTGGTTGCCACCGGCGGCTTTGCCGTCATGCGCGCACAAGCCGACACACCGCCCGCCGCAGCGGCCGCGCCGGCCGCCACCCCGGTCGAAGTGGCCGAGGTCAGCCGCCAGACCATCATCGACTGGCAGGACTATTCCGGCCGGCTGGAGGCGGTGGATCGCGTCGAAATACGGCCCCTGGTGTCCGGCACGCTGACCGCAGTGCATTTCCGCGACGGTGCCCGCGTGAAGAAGGGCGACGTGCTGTTCACCATCGATCCGCGCCCCTACGCGGCCGAAGTCGAGCGCGCACAGGCGCAGCTGGCGGCGACCGAAACGCGGGCCGCCTACACCGCGACCGACCTCGCGCGCGGCCAGCGCCTGGCGGCCGACAACGCGATCGCGAAGCGCGACCTCGACGAGAAGCAGAACGCCGCGCGCGAAGCCGCCGCCCAGGTCCAGGCGGCGCAGGCCGCGCTGACCGCGGCGAAACTCAACCTCGAATACACGCGCATCACCGCCCCGGTGTCTGGCCGCATTTCGCGCGCCGAAGTGACCGTGGGCAACATCGTCGCCGCCGGCGCCGGCACCACGCCGCTGACCACGCTGGTGTCGATGGACACGATCTACGCCGCCTTCGACGTCGACGAGCAGAGCTTCCTGAAGTACGTGAATCCGGCTCGCGCCGCCGGCGGCGAACCGGTGCCGGTCTTCCTCGGCCTGGCCGACGAAGAGGGCCATTCGCGCCGCGGCACCGTGGCCTCGGTCGACAACCGGCTCGACACCTCGTCCGGCACCATCCGCGTGCGCGCCGTGTTCGACAACGCCGACGGCCTGCTGCTGCCCGGCCTCTACGCGCGCATCCGCCTCGGTGGCGGTGCCCCGCGCGAAGCGGTGCTGATCGACGAACGCGCCATCGGCACCGATCAGGACAAGCGCTTCGTGCTGGTGGTCGACGAGACCAATCGCACCGCCTACCGCGAAGTGCGGCTGGGCGCGCGTCAGAGTGGCCTGCGCATCATCGAGAACGGCCTGAACGCCGGCGAACGCATCGTCGTCAGCGGCCTGCAGCGCACCCGCCCGGGCGACACCGTGGCACCGAAGAGCGTGCCGATGAACCGCGAAAGCCTGGTCGGTGCGCCCGCGCAGCCGGCCCGGCGTGCTCCGAACGTGAAGGCCTGATGCCATGAACATTTCCAGATTCTTCATCGACCGACCCATCTTCGCCGGTGTGCTGTCGGTGCTCATCCTGCTGGCCGGCGCGCTGTCGCTGTTCCAGCTGCCGATTTCCGAATACCCGGAAGTGGTGCCGCCGTCGGTCGTCGTGCGCGCCCAGTTCCCGGGCGCCAACCCCAAGGTGATCGCCGAAACCGTGGCGTCGCCGCTGGAAGAGGCGATCAACGGCGTCGAGGACATGCTGTACATGCAGTCGCAGGCCAACAGCGACGGCAACCTGACGCTGACCGTCTACTTCAACCTCGGCATGGACCCGGACAAGGCGCAGCAGCTGGTGCAGAACCGTGTGTCGCAGGCGATGCCAAGGCTGCCGGAAGACGTGCAGCGGCTCGGCGTGACCACGCTCAAGAGCTCGCCCACGCTGACCATGGTGGTGCACCTGATTTCGCCGGACAACCGCTACGACACGACCTATCTGCGCAACTACGCCGTCATCAACGTGAAGGACCGCCTGGCGCGCATCAAGGGCGTCGGTGAGGTCGGCCTGTTCGGCTCCGGCAACTACGCGATGCGCGTGTGGCTGGATCCGCAGAAGGTGGCCCAGCGCAACATGACGGCCAGCGACGTGGTGCGCGCGATCCGTGAACAGAACGTGCAGGTGGCAGCCGGCGTCATCGGTGCCTCGCCGAATTCGGCCGACGTGCCGCTGCAGCTGTCGGTCAACGCGCAAGGTCGTCTGCAGACGGTCGAGGAGTTCTCGGACATCATCCTGAAGTCCTCGCCCGACGGCAGCATCACGCGGCTGGCCGACGTCGCCCGGGTCGAACTGGCGGCCTCCGAATACGGCCTGCGCTCGCTGCTCGACAACAAGCCGGCGGTGGCGCTGCCCATCCGTCAGGCGCCCGGTGCCAACGCGCTCGACGTGTCGGCCGCGGTGCGCGAAACCATGGCCGAACTGGCCAAGGATTTTCCGCCCTCGGTCGAATACCGCATCGTCTACGACCCCACGCAGTTCGTCCGCGCGTCGATCAAGGCGGTCATCGTGACGCTGCTCGAAGCGATCGCGCTGGTGGTGCTGGTGGTCATCGTGTTCCTGCAGACCTGGCGCGCCTCCATCATTCCGCTGCTGGCGGTACCGGTGTCCATCGTCGGCACCTTCTCGCTGATGCTGGGCTTCGGTTACTCGATCAACGCGCTGTCGCTGTTCGGCATGGTGCTGGCGATCGGCATCGTGGTCGATGACGCCATCGTGGTGGTCGAGAACGTGGAGCGCAACATCGCCGAAGGGCTGTCGGCACGCGAAGCCACCTACCGCGCAATGCAGGAGGTGAGCGGGCCCATCATCGCCATCGCGCTGACCCTGGTCGCCGTGTTCGTGCCGCTGGCCTTCATGACCGGCCTGACCGGCCAGTTCTACAAGCAGTTCGCGATGACCATCGCCATCTCGACGGTGATTTCCGCCTTCAACTCGCTGACGCTGTCGCCGGCACTGGCGGCCATGCTGCTGAAGGGTCACGACGCCAAGCCGGACGCGCTGACGCGGGCGATGAACGCCGTGTTCGGCGGCTTCTTCGCGCGCTTCAACCGCTTCTTCAACCGCAGCTCGGAAAGCTACGGGCGCGGCGTCAGCGGCATGATCCAGCGCAAGGGCGCAGCCATGGGCGTGTATGCCGTGCTGCTCGGCGCAACGGTCGGCCTGTCCTATCTGGTGCCCGGCGGCTTCGTGCCGGCGCAGGACAAGCAGTACCTGATCAGCTTCACCCAGCTGCCGGCCGGCGCCTCGATCGACCGCACCGAAGACGTGATCCGCCGCATGGGCGAGATCGCGCTGGCCCAGCCGGGCGTCGAGAACGCGGTCGCCTTCCCCGGTCTGTCGATCAACGGCTTCACCAACAGTTCGAGCGCCGGCATCGTGTTCGCGACGCTGAAGCCCTTCGACGAGCGCAAGAGCCCGGAACTGTCGGCCGGCGCAATCGCCGCGTCGCTGAACGCCAAGTTCGCCGACATCAAGGACGCCTACATCGCCGTGTTCCCGCCGCCGCCGGTCATGGGTCTGGGCACGCTGGGCGGCTTCAAGCTGCAGCTGCAGGACCGCGGCGCGCTCGGCTACGCCGAACTGGAAGCGGCCAAGGAAGCCTTCATCGCCGCCGCAGCGAAGGCGCCGGAACTGGGCCCGACCTTCTCCAGCTACCAGATCAACGTGCCGCAGCTCGACGTCGACCTGGACCGCGTGAAGGCCAAGCAGCTCGGCGTGCCGATCACCGACGTGTTCGACACCATGCAGATCTACCTCGGTTCGCTCTACGTGAATGACTTCAACCGCTTCGGTCGCGTCTATCAGGTGCGTGCCCAGGCTGACGCGCCCTTCCGCGCCGAAGCCGCGGACATCCTGGCGCTGAAGACACGCAACGCGAATGGCGACATGGTGCCGCTGTCCTCGCTGGTCAAGGTGAAGCAGAGCTTCGGCCCGGAAATGGTGGTGCGCTACAACGGCTACACCTCGGCCGACATCAACGGCGGCCCGGCGCCCGGCTATTCGTCCGACCAGGCGCAGGCCGCGGCCGAGCGCATCGCCGACGAAGTGCTGCCGCGCGGCGTCAAGTACGAATGGACGGACCTGATCTACCAGAAGATCCTGGCCGGCAACGCCGGGGTCTGGGTGTTCCCGATCAGCGTGCTGCTGGTGTTCCTGGTGCTCGCCGCACAGTACGAAAGCCTCACGCTGCCGCTGGCCGTCATCCTCATCGTGCCGATGAGCATCCTGGCCGCGCTGACCGGCGTCTGGCTCACCGCCGGCGACAACAACATCTTCACGCAGATCGGCCTGATGGTGCTGGTCGGGCTGTCGGCGAAGAACGCCATCCTGATCGTCGAATTCGCCCGCGAACTGGAACTGCGCGGACGCGGCATCGTCGAGGCGGCGATCGAAGCCAGCCGGCTGCGCCTGCGCCCGATCCTGATGACATCGATCGCTTTCATCATGGGCGTGGTGCCGCTGGTCACGTCGAGCGGTGCCGGTTCGGAAATGCGTCATGCCATGGGCGTGGCGGTGTTCTCCGGCATGCTGGGCGTCACCTTCTTCGGCCTCTTCCTGACCCCGGTGTTCTACGTGCTGCTGCGCAAGGCCTCGGGCAAGCGCCTCACCCACGCCGGCCACACGCCGCTGCCCGATGTCGCAGCCGTCGCCCACTGATCCGGAGCATGGACATGAACACATCATTGAACACGGCCGACGCCAAGCCGAAGGCCGCCATCGCGAGCAAGCTCGCTCCCACAACGGCCTATCGCTCGCTGCGGACCGGCGCCGTGCTGCTGTCCAGCCTGCTGGTACTGGCGGGCTGCTCGGTCATGCAGACCTACGAGCGTCCGGCGGTCGACACGCCGCAGGCATTCAAGGAAGCGCCGGCCGGTAACAAGGACTGGAAGCCTGCGCAGCCATCTGAAGAACTGGCACGCGGCGAGTGGTGGACGGTGTTCGGCGACGGTCGCCTGAACACGCTGGTCGCGCAGGCGATGGACGCCAACCAGGACCTGAAGGCTGCGGCCGCGCGCCTCGCCCAGTCGCGTGCACTGGTGCGCGACGCCCGCTCCCAGCAGTCGCCGCAGGTCGGTGCCGGCTTCGGGCCGACGCGGCAACGGCAGTCACCGGCGGCACAGGGTCTCGACGACAGCGCGGACGGTCGCGCCCTCACGCTGTGGCGGGCGCAGGCCACCGTCGCCTACGAGGTCGATCTGTTCGGCCGCGTGGCCGCCGGCGTCGATGCGGCCAGCGCCACCGCGCAGCAGCGCGAAGCGCTGTTCCGTTCGCTGCAGCTCGCGCTGCAGGCCGACGTCGCACAGACCTATTTCCTGATCCGCGAGCTGGACGCCGAACAGGCGCTCTACAGCGGCACCGTGCAGCTGCGCACCGACACGCTGCGCCTGGTGCAGCGGCGCTTCGACGAGGGAGACGTGAGCGAGCTGGAACTGGCGCGCGCAAAGACCGAACTGGCGTCGGCGCAGTCCGAGTCCTTCGGCGTGTCACGCCGTCGCGCCAACGCCGAACACGCACTGGCGCTGCTGCTGGGCCGCGCACCGGCGGACTTCGCGCTCGAGCCGCAGCCGCTCGAACGGGTCACGCTCGACATCCCGCCGGGCCTGCCTTCGGCACTGCTCGAACGGCGACCCGATATCGCCGCCGCAGAGCGCGCGATGGCCGCGGCCAACGCCCGTGTCGGCATCGCGCAGGCGGCGTGGTTTCCGCGTCTGAACCTGACCGGCGCACTGGGCTACGAATCGTCCGAACTGGGCAATCTGTTCCAGTGGAGCACGCGCAGCTTCGTGCTCGGACCGCTGGTCGGCACCGCGCTGACGCTGCCCATCTTCGATGGCGGCGCGCGCGAAGCCGGGTTGGAACGCGCCAGCGCCGTCTATGACGAAGAGGTCGCCGCCTACCGCCAGACGGTGCTCGGCGCCTTCCGCGAAGTCGAGGACAACCTGGCCGGCCTGCGCATCCTGGCGGAACAGACGCGCACGCAGGACGAGGCGGTGAGCGCCGCCGCGCGTGCCGCGCAGCTGTCGCAGATCCAGTACCGCGAAGGTTCGGTCAGCCAGCTCGACGTGATCGACGCCGACCGCAGCGTGCTGCTGCAGCGGCGCATCGCGTCGCAGCTCGAAGGCGAACGTGCGCGCGCCGCCGTGGGTCTTATCCGTGCGCTGGGTGGAGGCTGGCACAGCCGCGCGCCCGCAGACATTTCCGACGCAGGGCCGGACCAGCCCCTGCACGCCCGCAATCCCTGAGGAGCTAGAGCATGAACACGCAACAGAAAGTCGCCTTCATCACCGGTGGCAACCGGGGTATCGGCCTGGAAACCGCGCGCGGCCTCGGCCGCCTCGGCATCGAGGTGGTGATCGGCGTGCGCGACGCAGAGAAAGGCGAAGAGGCTGTCGCCGCATTGCGCAACGAAGGCATCACCGCCTCGGCCATCGGCTTCGATGCAACCAAGCCGTCGACCTTCCAGGCGGTGTACGACCACTTCGCCAGCCAGTACGGCCGGCTCGACATCCTGGTGAACAACGCGGGCATCGCGCTCGGCGATTTCTTCGCGCCGAACGCCAGCACGGTGTCGCAGGACGTCCTGCGCCGCACCTTCGACGTGAACTTCTTCGCCGTGATCGAACTGACGCAGATCCTGCTGCCGCTGATCCGCCAGGCACCGGCCGGCCGCATCGTGAACCTGTCGTCCATCCTCGGTTCGCTCGGTACGCACTGCGCGCCGGACTCGCCGATCGCGCCGGCCAAGGAAGTGGCCTACAACGCGTCGAAGACCGCACTGAACGCCTACACCGTGCACCTGGCGGCCGAACTGGCCGGCACGCCGATCAAGGTGAACTCCGCCCACCCGGGCTGGGTGAAGACCGACATGGGCGGCCCGAACGCGCCGATGGACATCGCCGACGGCGGCAAGACCAGCGTGCAACTGGCCACACTGCCGGCCGACGGCCCGACCGGCGGCTTCTTCCACATGGGCGAAGCCCTGCCCTGGTAAGTCGCCTGCACGCGGCAACTGTGCTGCCGCGTGCCGCGTAACACTTGTGCGCTGCGGCTCGCCTGGCGGCGGGCCGCGCGCTAGATTCGGCGCTCCTGCATATCACCGGAGCCCGTCTTGAGCCGCCCTGCCATTCTCGTCGCCCGCTACGTCCTGCCTGAGCTAATAGACCGTCTGTCGTCGCATTTCGACGTCGACGCGAACCAGGAAGACCGCCTGCTGACGCAGTCCGAACTGATTGCGCGGCTGCAGGGCAAGTCCGGGGTCTTCATCACCGCCAACGAAAAGATCGACGCCGCGCTGCTCGACGCCTGCCCCGGCCTGCGCGCGGTGTGCACGATGGCGGTCGGCTACAACAACATCGACGTCGCCGCCTGCACCGCGCGCGGCATCCTGGTCAGCAACACGCCGGACGTGCTGACCGAATCGACCGCCGACTTCGGCTTCGCGCTGATGATGGCGGCCGCCCGCCGCGTCACCGAGAGCGAACGCTTCCTGCGCGACGGCCGGTGGACGCACTGGACCTACACGCTGATGAATGGTGTCGACGTGTACGGCAAGACGCTGGGCATCTTCGGCATGGGCCGCATCGGCCAGGCCATCGCCCGCCGCGGCGCGTTCGGCTTCGGCATGAAGGTGATCTACCACAACCGCAGCCCGCTCCCGGCCGCCATCGAAACGCCGCTCGGCGCGCGCTGGGTGGACAAGGACACGCTGCTGCGCGAAGCCGATCATCTGATACTGGTGGTGCCCTATTCGCCGGCCGTGCACCACGCCATCGGCGCTGCAGAACTGGCACAGATGAAGCCGACCGCCACGCTGACCAATATCGCGCGCGGCGGCGTGGTCGACGATGCTGCGCTGGTCGAGGCGCTGCGCAGCGGCCGCATCGGCGCCGCCGCGCTCGACGTGTATGAAGGCGAACCGAAGCTGAATCCGGGCCTGCTCGAAGTGCCCAACGTCGTGCTGACGCCGCACATCGCCAGTGCCACCGGCGCCACCCGCAAGGCCATGGCCGACCTCGCCGCCGACAACCTGATCGCCGCGCTGACCGGCGGCACGCCGCCGACGCCGGTCAGGCTCTGAGCACGAGCGCTGCCGGTTCCGGGCCGGCCGGGCACTGCTGTCGCGCGTCAACCTCGGCCAGGAATTCCAGCACCCAGCGGTCGACGCGCGGCAGGCAGCCGGCGAGCGAGTCCTGCAGTGAATCGAGTTCGAAGTAGTCCGGCTCGTGCAGATAGGGGTGGGTCATCGCGCCCACGTCCGCCGCGTCGTGACTCAGATCGACGACACGATGATCGATGTAGTTGTACTGGTGCTGGAAATGGCCGCGCAGCGAACCGCCGAACACGCGGTTCATGAACAGCGAGCCGTAGCGGCAGGAACCGGACAAGTCGACCGGCACCACCACATTGCGTTCGACCGCCAGCTCGCACCACTTGCGGAACACGAAATCCTTGGCGTGCAGGAAATGCGCGCCGGTACAGGCGAGTTGCCCGGGGTGACAGGCGTTCCAGTCGGCATGCATGGTGAGCCCCGGGGCGATGACGGTCGCCCACCGTAGCACGCCGCCGGGCCTGTGCAAGGACGCGCGGTTGAGCTCGGAAGACCTCAGATTCAAACCGCCAGACTGCGCCAGCCTGTGGGTGGGGTCATCCTACGCCGACAGCGCACAGAGGCAGGATATCTGCCCGCCTTGAAACGACCGCCGCTGCCCCTATCTGCGATTGATGACTCCGCTCACCTCCACCCTCGCACTGGCGGCCCTGATCGCGGTGCTGCTGTCTGCCGCACTGTGGCTGTTCGCCGATCCGCTGCGTACCGCACTGCGCCGGCGCCGCATCCGGGCGCGTCCCTTTCCTGCGAAGTGGCGCCGTCTGTTGCAGCAGAAAATGCCGGCCTGGCGCGCACTGCCGCCTGACCTGCAGCAGCAATTGCGCCGACGCATCCAGGTGTTCGTCGCGGAAAAGCGCTTCATCGGCTGCGACGGCATGGTGATCACGGACGAGGTGCGGGTGCTGATCGCCGCCCAGGCCTGCCTGCTCATCCTGAACCGGCCGACCGACTACTTCGCCGGGCTGCGCGAAATCCTGGTCTATCCGGGCGCCTTCGCCGTCACCCGCACCGAAACCGATGCCGCCGGCGTGCAGCACGCATGGCGGCGCGTGCATCTGGGCGAATCGTCGTCGCGCGGCCAGGTGGTGCTGGCCTGGGACGCGGTGCTCGCCGGTGCTGCAGACGCAGCCGACGGGCACAACGTCGTCATCCATGAATTCGCGCACCAGCTCGACCAAGAGAACGGCGAGGCAAACGGCGCGCCCCCACTACGCGGTGCGGCGCGCGTGGCGCGCTGGGCGGCGGTGATGGGCGCCGCCTACGCGATGCTGCACCAGCAGGTCGCCGCGCACGAGCCGCCGGTGCTCGACCCCTACGGGGCCTACAGCCCGGCTGAGTTCTTCGCGGTCGCCACTGAAAGCTTCTTCGAGCGCCCGCATCATCTCGCCGCGGCGCTGCCCGAGGCCTACGCCGAACTGTCGTCCTACTACCGGGTGAATCCGCTGGTGTGGTAGCTCACCGGCTGCACCTGCACCACCACGCGGTTACGGCCCTGCTGCTTGGCGTCGTACAGCGCCTGGTCAGCGGCGTCGATCAGCGAAGAGGGCTTGCCGGCCAGCTTGCCGACGAAGGCGGGCGGCGGCACGAAGGTGGCGACCCCGACGCTGATCGTTACGCAATCGTTCACCGACGACTTGCCGTGCGGAATGCCCAGCGACAGCACGGCGCGGCAGGCCGACTGCGCCACCGCCGAGGCGTCCGACTCGCCGGTGTCCGGCAGCAGGATGGCGAACTCCTCGCCGCCGTATCGCGCCACCAGATCGGAGGCGCGCCGCGTACAGGACGCTAGCGCCTGCGCAACACTGCGCAGGCATTCGTCGCCGCCGAGGTGACCGTGCGTGTCGTTGTAGAGCTTGAAGTGATCGACATCCAGCATCAGCAGCGACAGCGGCCGGCCGCTGCGCAGACTGCGATGCCATTCGCGACCCAGCGTTTCGCCGAACACCCGGCGATTGGCGATGCCGGTCAGCGCGTCGGTCGCATTCAGGCGTTCGAGTTCCGACGCCTTCAGCCTCACCCGCTCATGCGCACGGCCGAGATGGACGTACAGGCGCCCGTTCTCGATCACCAGCGCGACCAGCACCATGCTGGCCGCCAGCAGCCCGTGGACGCGCCCGACGTAGAAGCCGAGGTCGTAGCGCCCGGCGTTGAACACGGCCACCAGCGCCACTTCCAGCAGCCAGGCCACCATGGTGACGATGAGCCACAGATCGAGCGCGGCGCGTGGCTTCTTCCGCCACAGCACATACAGCGCAAAGCCGTTCAGAATCCATATTGCGGACACGATCCAGAACATTCGATGGGTATATCCGAGTGCTCCTATCATGATGTCGGGCAATAGATTCGTACCATGTATTGCCAGCAGCGTGGACAGTACGGCCAGCAGCAGCGTGCATGAAACATGTCGCCCCACGCTGCCGAATATCGAGCGTATTCCAGAGCCCCTGATGCATTCTTTCGGCATCATCAATGAATAGCCGATCACGCACAGCGGAAATCCGACATGCCAGAACTGGAATATCCACGCAGTGGTCTGCCTGCCCGCACCGAGCAATCCTTCGGGCGAAAACACTTCGGGATAGGTGAGCAGATGTGGCGCGATCATCGCCGAGGCATAGAAAAAGCCGTCCGCCAGCAGGAACATGGCGCTTGAGCGCAGCGTCACGCCATGCCCGTAGAGCAGTACGGCGGTGACCAGATAGACGACGAACAATGCGGAATCGTAGACCGCGACAAATGCCGGAATATGTGGCAAAGGCATTTTCGCGTAGGGCACGCTGATTGCAAAAAGCAGCAGCGAAAATATGACGACGAGACTGACCAGCCGACGTTCGCGCGGACCGGCCGCATGCGTCGAAAGCAATTCCGGGCTGTCGTCTGTCGATACGTATGGCATTTTCTTGCCAGTTCGTTATGTCGGACCCATGCAAGGGATCCGGACCGCCATTCGGCGGGCTTTCATTTCCCTGAGCTGTTCACGCCGCGCCGGATCTGCCCGTGATCCAGCCGTGCTGTATCGAAATGCAATCTACTCCTTGCGATTGATCTGTCGGTAAAAAATCGTGGCGTTTGAAACACCGCAAATTCCGCACCGCAGCACGCAGCCTCAGCAGCCCGCGAGCCGGCCGTCGTGCAGCGCGCTCGCCACCAGCACGGCCGGTACGCCAGCGGCGTCCAGCGCCGCCAGGTCGGCCGCGTCGCGCACGCCACCGGCGGCAATCACGGCGACGTCCGGGCGCCGGGCGCGCAGGCGGTCGATCAGCGCCAGCTCCGGCCCGGCCTCCGAGCCGACACGCGCCAGCTCCATCGCGATCACCTGTGCCGGCCAGAATCCCGGCGCGTGTGCCCAGTCGGCGCCGAGCGGCACGCCGCCGCGATAGTCGAGCGACAGCAGCGCCGGCACGCCCGCTGCCGACAGCTTCGCCAACGCATCGGGGTCGGTCAGGCTTTCGCTGCCCAGCACGGGTGTCGCGCCGGTTGCGCGGTGCAGCGCCAGCGCGGCGTCGGCATCGGCAAAACCACCGTCCACCCAGAACTCGACCCGCGGATGACGCTCGGCCAGTGCGGCGATCACGGCCGCGTGGTCGCCGCCCAGCCGGCGGATGGCGTCGAGGTCGGCGATATAGATATTGCGGGCGGCGGTGGCGGCGAGCAGCGCATCGACCACGTCCTCCGGCACGCAACCCTCGACGAGGCGCGAGCGCAGCGGCTGGTAAGCTTGCCGGTCGCCACGGCGCGCGTGCACGACCCGACCTTGCATCAGGTCGATCACGGGTATCAGTTCAGGCACAGAAAACCTTATATGAATCAACGAATTTTCGTGTTCGAGTTTATCACCGGCGGCGGTCTGGCCGGCCAGCCGCTGCCGACCTCGCTCGCGCGCGAAGGCCGCCTGATGCGCGATGCGCTGCTGCGCGACGCCGCCGACATCGCCGGCGCCGAACTGGTGACGCTGCACGACGCCCGGCTCGAAGCGGCGCTGCCCGAGTCGATCGCGGTGGCCGAGGCCGACGCGTTCGACACGGCCTTCGACGCCGCGCTGGCCGCTGCCGACGCGGTGCTCGTCGTCGCTCCGGAAACCGGCGATCTGCTCGCCACGCTGGCCGCCCGCGTCGAAGCGGGCGGCCGCCGCCTGCTCGGCTGCGACGCCACAAGCTGCCGCGTCGCCGCGTCGAAATCGCGCACGGCCCGCGTGCTGGCCGAGGCCGGCGTCGCCGTGCTGCCGCACTACAGCGACGCCGACGCGCTGCCGGACATTCTCGGCGCGTGGGCAGTGAAGCCGGACGACGGCGCCGGTTGCGACGGCCTGCAGCGCCTGGTCGACCGTGCCGCCGCCGCGCGCGCATTGCGCGCCGCCGGGCCGGATCACATCGCCCAGCCCTGGCTGGACGGCGAAGCGCGCAGCATGAACCTGCTATGCGCGCGCGGGCGGGCGGCGCTGCTGTCGGTGAACCGGCAAGTGCTCGAACACCGCAGCGAACGCGTGCGCCTCGCCGCGCTCGCTGTCGGCGCCGTCGACGCCACGCCACAGCACGCTGCGCTCGCGCAGCGCATCGCCGCCGCACTGCCCGGCCTGCTCGGGCCGGTCGGCGTCGATTTCATCGAAACGGCGGATGGCCCGGTCGTGGTGGAGATCAATCCGCGCATGAGCACCTCGGCCTGCGCGCTGCGCGCGGCGACCGGCCTCAATCTGGTCGCCGCCACACTGAGCGCGGCGCGCGACGGCAGCCTGCCGTCGACCGACGCTCCGCGCCCGCACACCCTTACCCTTGACGCCCATGAAGAAACCGTCTGACGCCGCGCTGATCGGCTGGGACATCGGCGGCGCTCACGTGAAGGCCGCGCGCATCGACGGCGGCCGGGTGAGCGGCGTGGTGCAGGTGGCCTGCCCGCTGTGGCAGGGGCTGGACAAGCTCGACGCCGCCGTGGCCGAAGCGCTGGCCGCACTGGGCGCCGCGCCGCGACACGCGATCACGATGACCGGCGAAATGACGGACCTGTTCGACGCCCGCGCCGACGGCGTGGCCGGCATCGCGCAGCGCATGCGCACCGCACTGGCCGGCGACATTTCGCTGTACGCCGGTCGCGCTGGCTGGGCGCAGGTCGATGAGGCGCGCGTGCGCGCCGACGTCATCGCCTCGGCCAACTGGCTCGCCACCGCGGCGTGGATCGCCACCCGTCTGCCGCAGGCGCTGCTGGCTGACGTCGGCAGCACCACCAGCGACCTCATCGTCATCGATGGCGGCGTCGCCACGACCAGCTGCTCCGACGCCGACCGGCTGATCAGCGGCGAGCTGGTCTATGCCGGCGTCGTGCGCACGCCGCTGATGGCGCTGGCGCCTGCCATCAACTTCAAGGGTCGGCGCCACCGGCTGATGGCCGAGTACTTCGCCACCACGGCGGACGTGTGGCGCCTGCTCGGGGAACTGCCGGAGCACGCCGACCAGTACCCGGCGGCCGACGGCGGCGCCAAGACGGTGGAGGCCAGCGCCCGCCGGCTGGCGCGCATGATAGGTCGCGACCTCGCCGAGGGCACGATGGAAGACTGGCGCGCACTCGCCTCGGCTTTCGCCGAGGCTCAGCTTGACGCGCTGGTGGACGCCTGCCGCGCCCTGCCCGGCATCACCGCGCTCGCGTCCGACGCACCGGTGGTCTGCGCCGGCGCCGGCCGCTTCGTCGCCGCCGGTCTCGCACGCGCGCTCGGCCGCCCGGCCGTCACGCTGGGTGAGCTGATCGCCGACCTCGCGCCCGACTGCGCGGACGAAGCCACCACCTGCGCACCCGCGGTCGCGGTGGCGTTGCTGGCCGAGGGTGGGCGATGAAACCGTCCGCCGTCATCCATCTGGTCGGTGTCGTCGCCTTCGGCCTGCTTTATGCGCCGTTCAAGACGTTGACCGGCGGCGGTGCGCAGATGCTCGCGTTGGCCATCGTCTATCTGCTGGTGCTGCGCCTGCTCGGCCAGGTGCTGGACCGCCGCATCGACCGGCGCGACAGGTCGTGACCCGCGCACCGGTGGTGATCAAGCTCGGCGGCAGCCTGCTGTCCGACCCGCATGACGGACGACTGCAGCGCTGGTGCGAACGGCTTGCCGGCGAAGCGGCAGGCAGCGCAGTCATCGTGCCGGGTGGCGGGGCATATGCCGACGCCGTACGCGACGCCCAGACGCACTGGCGCTTTTCCGATGACGCGGCGCACCGGATGGCGCTGCGCGCGATGGACCAGTGCGGGCTCATGCTGTGCGACCTGTTTCCGGCGCTGGTCGCCTGCGACGATATCGACGCGCTGGCCGACCACTGCGCGGCCGGCCGCACGCCGGTGTGGCTGCCTTCCCGTCGTCTCGACCTCAGCACCGACATCCCGCGAGACTGGACGGTCACCTCCGACAGCATCGCCGTCTGGCTCGCTGCCCGCATCGGCAGCCCGGGCGTTCTGCTGGTGAAGTCCTGCGCCCTGCCGGAAGGTGATCTCGCGGCACTCGCTGCACAGGGCATCGTCGACCCGCATCTGCCGCAGGTCGCGGCCCGGGCGAACATCGACGTTCGCCTCGCCCACGCCGACTCGCCGTTCTAGTTCGGCGCGAAGGTCAGCGGCAACCCCCTCCCACAGACCCCCGCCCGGCTCTTGTCGCGGATCGGGCGCCTCCCTTGTGGGAACAGCACTGGCCGCGACGCTCCGGGTGCTGGCCGCACGCGTCCATCAACGCGACCGCGGGAACATTTCGATCTCGCACGTGCCGCAGGTATCGACGATGTGAAATCGAACGTTCCGTCAGTCCTCGATTCCCATGTCGCACTTCAACTTGGACGATTTTTTAGACTTGATCTAAATATAAAGAAAATATCGATCACGGCGCCGCGGGCGGCGACGCAGAATCTGTTCCGCACGTTCAGTCGCGGCACACGCCGATGCGCGATGACTGTCGAGCACCCAGAAAAACAGAGCATGCAGGGTTGAAGGCGGGGTCTTGCTCCCCCCCGCATCTTGGTTGCACCACGACTGCCCGCAACAGCTTGTTCCGGGCGCTTACTGACCCCGGCCACAGGCATCGCGCCGGAGTCCCGAAAAACAAGGAGATCGATGTGAACACGAGAGATCAGAACACGATCGGCAAATGCCCGGTCATGCACGGCAGTGCGACCACCGGCCGCATCAACGTGATGGAGTGGTGGCCCGAGGGACTGAACCTGGACATCCTGCACCAGCACGACCGCAAGACCAATCCGATGGGTGAAGGCTTCAACTATCGGGAAGAGGTGAAGAAACTCGACTTCGCCGCACTCAGGCGGGATGTGACCGCGCTGATGACCGACAGTCAAGACTGGTGGCCGGCCGACTGGGGTCATTACGGCGGCCTGATGATACGGATGGCCTGGCATGCCGCCGGTACCTACCGCGTGGCCGACGGCCGCGGCGGCGGCGGTACCGGTAACCAGCGCTTCGCCCCGCTCAACTCCTGGCCCGACAACGGCAACCTCGACAAGGCCCGTCGCCTGCTGTGGCCGATCAAGAAGAAGTACGGCAACAAGCTGTCCTGGGCCGATCTCATCCTGTATGCGGGTACCGTGGCCTACGAATCGATGGGCCTGAAAACCTACGGCTTCGCCTTCGGCCGCGAAGACATCTGGCACCCGGAAAAGGACATCTACTGGGGTTCGGAAAAGGAATGGCTGGCCAAGTCGGACAACCCGCACAGCCGCTACTCGGGCGAACGCGACCTCGCCAATCCGCTGGCCGCGGTGATGATGGGTCTGATCTACGTGAACCCGGAAGGCGTGGACGGCCAACCCGACCCGCTGAAGACCGCCCACGACGTGCGCATCACCTTCGCCCGCATGGCGATGAACGACGAGGAAACCGTCGCGCTCACCGCCGGCGGTCACACCGTGGGCAAGGCGCACGGCAACGGCGATGCCGCCCTGCTCGGCCCCTCGCCCGAAGGCGCGCCGATCGAGGAACAGGGCTTCGGCTGGATGAACCATCGCACGCGCGGCGTCGGCAACCAGACGGTCACCAGCGGCCTCGAAGGTGCCTGGACCACGAACCCGACCCGATGGGACGACGGCTACTTCAAGCTGCTGCTGGGTTACGACTGGGAATTGAAGAAGAGCCCGGCCGGCGCGTGGCAATGGGAACCGGTCAACATCCGCGAGGAAGACAAGCCGGTCGACGCCGAGAACCCGTCCATCCGCCGCAACCCCATCATGACCGACGCCGACATGGCGATGAAGATGGACCCGGCCTACCGGAAGATTTCCGAACGCTTCCACGCCGACCCGGCCTACTTCAGCGAAGTGTTCGCCCGCGCCTGGTTCAAGCTCACCCACCGCGACATGGGGCCGAAAACCCGCTACATCGGTCCGGAAGTGCCGAGCGAAGACCTTATCTGGCAGGACCCGGTGCCCGCCGGTCGCACCGACTACGACGTTGCCGCCGTCAAGACGAAGATCGCCGCGGCGGGTCTGAGCATCGGCGACATGGTCGCCACGGCCTGGGACAGTGCCCGCACCTTCCGCGGCTCCGACATGCGCGGCGGCGCCAACGGCGCCCGCATCCGCCTCGCGCCACAGAAGGACTGGGAAGCCAACGAACCGGCACGCCTGGCGGACGTGCTGCCGGTTTACGAACGCATCGCGGCCGAGACCGGCGCCAGCGTGGCCGACGTGATCGTTCTGGCCGGCAATGTCGGTGTCGAGCAGGCGATCAAGGCGGCCGGCTTCAATGTCTCCGTGCCGTTCGCACCCGGCCGTGGCGACGCCAGCCAGGCGCAGACCGACGTCGAATCGTTCGAAGTGCTCGAGCCGGCCGCCGACGGCTACCGCAACTGGCAGCCGCGCGACTACGTGGTGAAGCCGGAAGAACTGCTGCTCGACCGCACCCAGCTCCTCGGCCTCACCGCCCCGGAAATGACCGCGCTGGTCGGCGGCCTCCGCGTGCTCGGCGCCAACCACGGCGGCAGCCCGCACGGCGTATTCACCGACCGCGTCGGCGCGCTGACGAACGACTTCTTCGTCAATCTGACCGACATGGCCTACCGCTGGAAGCCGGCTGGCAGCAATCTGTACGAAATCGTTGACCGCAGGACCGGTCAAGTGAAATGGACGGCCACCCGCGTCGACCTGGTGTTCGGTTCGAACTCCATCCTGCGCGCCTACGCCGAGGTCTACGCGCAGGACGACAACAGGGAAAAGTTCGTCCGCGACTTCGTCGCTGCCTGGACAAAGGTGATGAACGCCGACCGCTTCGACCTCGCCTGAAGTCGCCCGGCCGTCATGAAAAAGCCCGCCTCCGCATCCGCGGGGCGGGCTTTTTCATGATCTGCACCGAAGTCCGCGCTGTGCTGCGGCCCTGTCGCGGCCAAGGCCGCTCCCACGGGGACTGTTCCAGACCCGCAGCCAAAGCCCGGGCGGAAGTTCTGTGGGAGGGGTCTTGACCCCGACAGCAACCTGAATCGAAGCCCGAGGACTACAGCGAACGCGTCGCGACCGAGACTGCTCCAACCGGGGAGAGGCGCCCTACCCCTGCATCGCCCCGCGCCGCAGCACTCCGTACACCTGTTCGATCTCCGGCAACAGCCCGGCGAATCGCTCGCGCGTCGGTGCCGGGCGCTGACTCACGTGACATACCGGGTCGTCGTACAGCTCGCTCGCGCCGCCGGCCAGCACACTGGCGGTGAACACCAGATCCGACAGTGAGCGCGGCATGCCGGTGCGTGCGCGCGGCTGTTCGTGGTCGCGCATCGCGTCGATCAGCACCTCGGGTACGCCCAGCGACTGCAGCAGCGATTCGCCCACGCTTTCGTGCCATTCGAGGATGAGCGCATTGACGTCCTGTGCGTCGAACGCCGCCGACGGTCGCCGCGCCAGGCGGTCAAGCAGATAGAAAGCGCCGATGTCGTGCAGCAGCCCGGCTGTCATCGCCTCGTCCGGATCGAGCGACGTGAGCCGGCGCGCCAGTACGAAGGCTCCGGCCGCCGTGCGCAGCGTGTGCAGCCACAGCCGGCGCGACAGTTCATCGACGTGCGAAAGCTGGCGCGCACAGCCGATCTGGCCACAGGACACCGCGCGTGCCACGCGCTGTGCGCGATCAACGCCCAGCGCCGTCAGCGCATCGCGCACGCCGGTCACCGGCGCTGCGCGCCGACCGCGGTTCGCGCGCCGTAGCAGCCGTGCGCACAGCAGCGGATCGACCCGCGCGGCGCCTGCCAGATGCGGCGTCGTCACCTCGGGCGCGCGCAGCGTCTGCCGCACGCACAGCAGCGCGTCGAAACAGATCGGAAAGATCACCCCCGGCCGCAGATCGCGCGCGAGTTCCGCCAGCAGGTCGAAGGAGCGGGCGCTGTCGTCAGCCGGCGAGAGCACCCGCGCGAAGTCGTGCGTGGCGACGGAGGGCGTCGTGGCGCTGAACGATGGATTCAATCCGTTCTCCCTGGCGGACGACGGCGCAGACCAAAGCTGCGGGCTGACCGGAACAGCAACCGGTCTCGTTCCATCCTCTACACGCGGGCGACGCAAGCGGATGCACCCGGAAAGTCGCCATCCGCGTTCAGGACGTCAGCGCATCATCCGCCTGAACAATCCACGGCACCTGACAACTATGTGGCACTTCGCCGTCGCTCGGGAGCCAATCACCGTCCACGCAAAACAAAAAGGGCCTTGAAACATCAAGGCCCCTTCGGCACAGAAGCGAATGCGGTCAGCTGTGCTTGTAGTGCTTGCGCAGCGGCTTCACGACTTCCCACATCGACTTCATGCCCTTCGGGAACACGACGAAGTCGCCGGCCTTGATCACCACCTTGTCGCCACCCTGCGGCGTCACGTGGATCTCGCCTTCGAGCAGGTAGGCGCTTTCAGTCATCGAGAAGTCGAGCGGAAACTTCGACACTTCCTTTTCCCAGATCGACCAGCTGGACACGCCCAGCGCCTTCAGCTTCTCTTCGGTCGGGTTGTGATCGACGACGATTTGAGTCATGGCTATTCCTTGATTGGATGGGAGGTTGAAACGAAAAACGAGGTCGCCTGGCGGCGACAAAAGCGAAGGACGGTCCACCGTAGCGTGACCGTTACCGAGGGTTGCATGCTCACGGCGGCCGGCGCACGGGTCAAGGCAGCGCGGTGCGGGATCGCTGAATCGGACCACATCGTTGCGGTGCGGCCGGCTTTCGCGGATCGGATTGTCAGGAACGGAACACTGCCGGAGAGAGGTCTGCTCGCGACTGAACCCTGAACAGAACCGCCACCGGGTGTCGCAAGCTCCGCCGCAGGAAGGACGGCCCGTTCGCGCTGGCTAGATCCCGGGCGGCGCATCCACCGTGAAACGGACGCTGTGATGCCTCCCTCCTTCGTCCATCACGGTCAGCCGGTGCGCACCTGCTTCGTTCAGCAGCAGCTTGCCGCCCGCATCCGGCACCACCCTCTGCCCGTCCAGCAACCAGTACACCGGCCCCTGTGCGCCGCGCACAGCGAGCTGCAGCGACACGTGGCGCTGGTGCGGGGCCGGGCGCAGGCGGCTGGCGTCGCTGAGGCCGACGATGCGCAGCGTGGCGGCAGAGGTGCCGCCGGTGGGGGCGCAGCCGGGTTGCCAGTCGGGGATGCGCTGGTCGGCGGGCAGCCAGCCGTCGAGCCAGGGTTGCAGCAGCGTGGGCCAGCGGGCGGTATCGCGCGGCTGACCGTGGCCGCAGCCGGGCACGGTGCGCAGACCGCTGGCCGGCTCCAGCCACACGGTCTGGCGCAGGCTGCTGCCGTCGATGCGGTCGGGCCGGGTGGGCGGCACGGCGCCGGCCAGTGACCAGGCGGCCCGGCGGCGGTGGCACAGCGGCGCGGGCGTTTCGGCAGCGGCCGTGCCCAAGGGCCAGCAGATGTCGACCGGCTGCACCGTGGCCGGACGGTCGCGCGGGGGCAACGCGTCGCGCGGCAGTGCCGCGGCGATGTCCTTCAGCAGCGGCGCGGCGACATTGGCGCCGAAGAAGCCGGGGTTGGGCGTGCCGTCGGGCCGGCCCAGCCACACGCCCAGCGCGTAGCGGCCGGACACGCCGACCGCCCAGGCGTCGCGGAAGCCGAAGCTGGTGCCGGTTTTCCAGGCCAGCGGTGCAGTGCCACCGCCCTCAACAAAGGGCCGGTCCGGGTGGCCGCCGCCTTCGAGGATGTCGCGCACGATCCAGGCCGCGCCCGCGCTCATCAGCCGTGTTTCCTCGACCGGCGCCTCCGGCGTAAGCCGTGGCTTGCCGGCCAGCCCGCCGGCAGCGAGCGCGCGGTAACCACCGACCAGTTCTTCCAGCGTGACACCGGCGCCGCCGAGGATGAGGCTGAGATTGGGCTGTTCGCCGGTGGCGATGCGCGGCTTGATGCCACCCTCGGCCAGCCGGGCGGCGAAGCGCGCCGGCCCGATCTGGTCCAGCAGGTCGACCGCCGGCACGTTGAGCGATCGTTGCAGCGCCTCCGACACGCTGACCGGCCCGGAAAAGTCCGCCTGGAAGTTGCCCGGCTGGTAGCCACCGAAGGCCTGCGGCGCGTCGATCAACAGGCTTTCGGAATGGATGAGGCCGTCGTCCAGCGCCATCGCGTACAGGAAGGGCTTGAGCGTCGAGCCGGGTGAGCGCACGCCGCGCACCATGTCGACGTGGGCGCCGCGCGCGTTGTCGCTGAAGTCGGCCGAGCCGGCGTAGGCGCGCACTTCCAGCGTGGCGGTGTCGAGCACCAGGGCGGCGATGGACACGCGCGGCGGCAGCACGCTGGCGCGGTCGGCCAGCAGGCGCTCGACCGTGGTCTGCAGTTCGCGGTCCAGTGTGCTGGCGACGCGGGTCAGGCCGGCGGTGCCAGCCTTGCGCGTGCGGCTGCGCAGGCGCTCGGCGGCCAAGGGTGCAAGCCAGGCGCCCTGCAGCTTCTGCGCGATCACCGGTTCGATGCGCGCATCGGCCACCACCGCCGGCGACCAGATGCCGAAGTGTTCGAGCCGCGCCAGCACGCGGTCTCGCGCGGTCTGTGCGGCCTGCGCCGCACGGTCCGGACGCAGCCGGCTGGGCGCGCGCGGCAGCGTGGCGAGCAGCGCGGCTTCGGCGTGACTGAGATCGCGCGAGGGCTTGCCCAGATAGGCGCGGCTGGCCATTTCGACGCCTTCGACGATGCCGCCCATCGGCGCGTGATTCAGGTAGAGCGTGAGGATGTCGTCCTTCGACAGCCGCCATTCCAGCTGCAGCGCGCGCACGATCTGGCGCAGCTTGCCGGCCGGCGTGCGCGGCACCGGTTCGAGGATGCGTGCCACCTGCATGGTGAGCGTGGAGCCGCCGGACACGATGCGGCCAGTGGTCGCCCACTGCCAGGCGGCGCGTGCGAGCGAGGCCGGATTGACGCCTGGATGCCAGCGGAACCAGCGGTCTTCATAGCCGAGCAGCGCCTCGATGTAGCGCGGCGACACTTCGGCCGGCGTGACCGGATAGCGCCAGGCGCCGTCGCTGCCGGGCCAGGCGCGCAGCGGGCTGCCGTCGCGCGCCAGCACGATGAAGCCGTCGTCACCTGACGGCAGCGGCGGCGGGAAGATGCGATCAAGCAGCCACAATGCGGCCAGCAACAGCAGGATGCCGGCGACGACGCGCCGCCGCCACGCCGCGCTGACCGACTTCATTCAGCGTGCGGGGGTGGAACGGGATCGGAACCGGGCGCCGGGTGTTCGGCCATCCAGCGCGCAAGCAGCGCCTGACCGCGCTCGAACTCGGCGTCCTCGATCAGCAGCGTGACCGCCCCGCTCTGCCGCGCGTCGGCAGAGCTGGCCGTGAGTTTCACGTGCAGGCCTTCGAGCGCGAGCACGTCACGCAGCATGCGGGCGTCGAGTCCGTTGGCGATGGTGGCAAGTGTTCTCATGGCGGGCGGTCGCGGACCGGCGCGGGATGCGCCGGCGGTCGAGGCCCGCAATCTAACCGATATCGGCGCCGGTCGCTCAGCGCAGGCCGGCCCCCGCAGCGACCGCCGGCTGCGGCAGCGCGAACACATGAAGCGCGTCGCCCTGCGGAAAGCCGAACAGCGCGTTGCCGCCGGCGGCGACCGCGACGTACTGACGACCGTCGATCGCGTAGCTGACCGGCGGCGCATTGACGCCGGCGTCCACCTGCCACGACCACAGCCGCATGCCGCTGCCGCTGTCGAAGGCGGCGAAGCTGCGCTCGCCGATACCGGTGAACAGCAGCCCGCCGGCCGTCGACAGCACGCCGCCGACCATGGGCTGGTCGAGCTTCACCTGCCAGCGCAGCCGCCCCTCGTGCGCGAGGTCGACGGCCGCCAGCACGCCGCCACGCGGACCTTCCGGCTCGCTGACCACGTAACGGAAACGGTTGCCATCCGGGCGCTCGGCCTCGCGCACCGTGTAGCGGGTCGGCAGGTGGATGCCGGGCACGAACAGCAGCGTCTGCTGCGGATCGAGCGCAGAGGGCGACCAGCTGGCGCCGCCGGCGATGCCCGGCGCGATCACCACCCCCTCGGCGCTGGGTGCGGCGAACAGGTTCTGCTGCGGCACGAAGGCCTCGGAGCGGAACAGCAGCCGGCCGTCGCGTCGGTCATGCACATAGACCCAGCCCAGCTTGCTCGGCTGCGCCAGCGCCGGGATGCGCTCGCCGCCCTGCTGCAGCTCGAACAGCACCGGCGGGCTGGCGACGTCGTAGCCCCAGCGGTCGTGTGGCACCTGCTGGTGGTGCCAGACACGGCGACCGGTGCGCAGGTCGAGCGCGACCAGCGAAGCGGTGTAGAGGTTGTCGCCAGGGCGCGAGCCGTCAGCCATCTGTGGTGAGGGGTTGCCGGTGCCGAAGAAGATCAGCCCGCGTTCAGCGTCGATGGCGGGCGTCGCCCACAGCGAGCCGCCACCGTGGCGCCAGGCCCCGCCTTCGCGGGCGAGCGCTGCGCGCTCGGCAGCGAGGTCGCGGCGGAGGTCCACACCGTCGGCGGTGCGGGCGGCGAAGTCGCCCTCCCAACCAGGGCCGGTCACTTCGAACTGCCACGCACGCCGGCCGCTGGCGGCGTCGAACGCAGCCAGCACGCCCGGGCGGCCGTACTGGCCAGGCAGACCGACCACCGCGTTCTCGGGGTGCAGGCCGTAGCCGACGCCGGTGATGCCGACGATGACCAGATCGCCGGCCACCTGCGGTGCCATCGCGATACCGACGCCGGTCGAGCCCTGGGTTTCGCGCCGGCTCAGCGGGTCGCTGTCCGGCAGTTGCGCCGCCTGCTCGGTCGCAGGCGCTGCGTCGGCCACCGCTACGTTCCACAGCGGCGCGCCTGTGCGCGCATCGAGCGCGATCAGACGGGCGTCCACGGTGCCGACGAAGACGCGGCCGTCACGCACCGCCACGCCGCGATTGGCCGGACCGCAGCACAGCCTGCCGGCCGCACGCGGGTGCTCGTAACGCCAAAGCTCGCGACCGCTGCGTGCGTCGAGCGCGGCAACGTGACTGAACGGCAGCGACACATACATCGTGTCGCCAACCACGATGGGCGTGGCCTGGAAGGTGGCCTTGACGCCGCTGTGCCAACTCCACACCCGTTCCAACTGCGCGACGTTGTCGCGGTTGATCTGGTCCAGCCGCGCGTGCCGCTGACCGCCGGCGTCGTTGCCGTGCAGCGGCCAGCCGGTGTTGCCGCTCTCGCCGTACGCGGCGACGGCCGTCGCCAGCGTCGCCACGGCCACCAGGTGGCCAGCGAACCTGCGCATTCCGTAATCGGTATTCATTCGCCCTTCTCCGTCGTCGATGCCGACGGGATGGTAGGCCGGGCACACCCACCGCCGGACGGGCAATTTGCCGCCTTCGTGCGTGGCAGCTTCCCCGCGCAGGCAGATGTCAGCGCGACATCAGGGACGGATGAGCAGATGCTCGATCGTGCTGGCCGGTGGCCGGCGATGGATGCGCAGCAGCACGACGGCCACCGGCCCCTCGGTGTCGGCGTTTACGCGCCGGTAACCGCGCATGACGCAATCGTGGTACGGGCTTTCACCTGCTTGCAGGATGTCGTGCAGACTGCGGTAACGGATCGTCCCGTCGGCCAGCCAGCCGGGCTGCACGCGGTCGCGCGACAGCGGCACCGGCAGGTCGAAGCCGTCGTCGCGCCAGAGGACGGCGAATTCCTGCGCCGGCCCGCCGGCCTGTACGGTCTGGAAGCCGCTCTGTCGCGCCTGCCCGGCCGCGTCGCGCCAGAAGATGCGCAGCGGCGGCGGCAGGTCGCCCTCATCGGCCCAGGCCAGATGCAGATCGTCACCGTTGCGGCAAAGATAGGCATGCGTCTGCGTCGCGATGTCGGACCAATGTCCCCCCTGCAGCGCCTCGACGCGCTCGACCTGCACGCCGGGCGGCGCGATCAACGACTGTGCAACGAGCACGCCGGCGTCACCGAGACGGAAGCGCTGCGCTGCATCGGCGCGATGCGGCAACGGCATTTCGGGACGCGAGGCGCGGGCGGCGGCTTCGAACTGGCGCGAAATCATGAACACCGGCGTCTGCAGCGCGGTGAACACCGCCGGCGGACACAGCAGCAGCATCAGGCCGCTGCCGGCGATCCACGCCGATTCGCCGCGCGACAAGCGCGGCGAGGCGAGCCAGCCGGCCAGCAGGTGCACGCCGAACCACAGCAGCGGCGCCACGACGAGCAGCAGCAGGTAGAACACCGCCAGCCCCTCCATGCCCGACACGGCACGCGCCGGCCCGACCACCGCCGCCACGACGACGGCCAGCGCCGGCAGCGAAGCCAGCCGCACCACCCACCACGACGCCCCCTTGCCGCGTGCGACGAACATGCGTCGCTCCAGCCGCAGCACGGCAAGGGCGGCGACCAGCAATGCCAGCGAAACGACGGCCCACAGCGCGCGTGCGAGCGGCGGCTGGGCGGCGACGATGTCGATCAGGAGTTCGGTCATGGGGTTCAGGGGGCGCAGAGTGTTTGACGCGCGTTCAAGCGGTAACGGCAGCCCATGCGCATTCTCAAGCCGGCCGGGCCGATGCCGATAGCACATCAGTTCCGTATGCCGACGAAGGACAACATCAATGAACGGTGAACGAGCGACAGAACACGACTACGTGCGCCTGCTGCGTGCCTGGATTGCCAGCCTGAAGCAGCGCTTCCGCCTCGACCCGGCGTGGGAAAGCGCGCTGGATCGACTGGACCGGCGCCTGACCGAGTTGCCGGCCACCGTCACCGCCTACGACGTCGGCCGGCTGTTCCACCCGCTCGAAAAGCACCGCATGGTCACCCGCGACACGCCGGGCGCCGACCGCGTGCTGCACTACCTGATCGAAGCAGGCCGCGACGGCCCGATGGAAAAATGCTCACCCGAACTGCGCGAGTGGTTCCGCAAGCACTACCTGTGGTCCAGCGGCAGCGTGATGATGCCGATGCAGGTCGATGAACTGAACACCCAGACTTCGAACGAGGCGATGCGGCACTACTTCGGCGGCGCCTGAGAATACGGGAGCCGGGCATCACCCGCCCTATAGCGGCCAAGGCCGCTCCCACAAAAGCCTTCCCAATCCGTCACCCATGCCGGGTTTCCGTGGGAGCGAGCTTGCTCGCGATCCGGCCTAAAACAAGGACGCCACGGCGCCACCCGCCCCATCGCGGCCAAGGCCGCTCCCACAAAAGCCTTTCCAATCCGTCACCCATGTCGGGTTTCCGTGGGAGATTCTATGTTCCGGCGCAAGCGTTTTCGTGTTGTCTCGGGACATAGTCGGCCGCGTTCTTCATCAGAGAGAAGGCAACGCGAGCGAGTTTTCTTGCCAGCGCAACCAGCGCCTGGGTGCGGC
>NZ_JADMJL010000044.1 GCF_018780585.1 Methyloversatilis discipulorum
TGACCCGCCCCCTATAAAGGAGTCCACGCAGAATGGTGATTCTGCTATGGATAATTTGCCCCTTTCAGGAGGTTTTTACAATGGCAAGGAAGAGCTATACGACCGAGCAGATCATCGGTTTATTGCGGCAGGCGGAGGTTATTCTTTCGCAGGGCAAGACGCTGGATACGGTTATCCGTGAGATCGGCGTAACACGGAATACATACTACCGCTGGCGCAAGGATTACGGCGGGATGAAGATGGACCAGGCCAAGCGCCTGAAGGAGTTGGAAGTGGAGAACTCCCGGCTCAAGCGTGCAGTCGCAGACCTGACGCTGGACAACCTGATCCTGAAGGAAGTCTCCACGGGAAAGTTCTAACCAGCCCCGGGCGGCGGCGCGACGCCGTCATATTTGCACAGCAAAAACTTGGCATATCAGAAAGGCGTGCCTGTCAGGCACTCGACGCCAACCGTGGCGCATTGCGCAAGCCCGTGAAGCGTGCGGCGGACGAAGAGCGCCTGACGCAGGATATTATCCGGCTGGCAAAGCAATACGGCAGATATGGCTACAAGCGGATCACCGCCTTGCTGCGCGCGGAGGGCTGGCGCGTCAATCGCAAGCGTGTGGAACGCATCTGGCGGCAGGAGGCGCTGAAAGTACCTGCGCGGCACAAGAAACGTGGCCGCCTGTACCTCAACGACGGTTCATGCATCCGTCTGCGGCCCTGCTGGCCGAACCACGTCTGGGCTTACGACTTCGTGGCCGAGCGGCTGCTGGACGGCACGAAAATCCGCTTTCTGACGGTGGTGGACGAATACACGCGGGAGTGCCTTGCGCTGCGCGTGGCCTACAACCTGAAATCCGATGACGTGATGGACGTGCTGACAAGCCTGTTTATCGAGAAAGGCAGCCCCGACCACATCCGCTCCGACAACGGCTCCGAGTTCACGGCCAAACCGATACGGGCGTGGCTGAAACGGCTCGGCGTCAAAACGCTGTGCATCGAACCGGGCTCGCCGTGGGAGAACGGCTACAACGAAAGCTTCAACGGCAGGTTCAGGGACGAGTTTTTGAAAGCGGAAGTCCTCTACTCACTGAAGGAGGCGGAGGTTCTGTCCGCGCAATGGCGGCATCTTTACAACCACATTCGTCCGCATAGCAGCCTTGGCTACAAGCCGCCTACGCCGCTGGCAAGAGCGCCTCGCATGGCAGCGCCGACCTACGCTGACGCTCCGGTCGCCGCTGCCATGCGATCAGGCGGAAACGTACCTATTGGGGGTGGACTCCAAAATGGGGGTTGACCA
>NZ_JADMJL010000057.1 GCF_018780585.1 Methyloversatilis discipulorum
TCCATGCGGTCGAGCGCCTTGACCCGGCTCTGCGCCTGCTTGGCCTTGCTCGCCTTGGCCTTGAAGCGGGCGATGAATTTCTGCAGGTGGGCGATCTTGTCCTGCTGCTTCGCGTAGGCGTTCTGCTGCAGCTCCATCTGCTGCGCGCGCATGTCCTCGAAGGTGCTGTAGTTGCCGCCGTAGCGCGTGAGCTTGCCGGCGTCGATGTGCAGCGTCACGTTGGTGATGGCGTCGAGGAATTCGCGGTCGTGGCTGATCACCACCAGCGTGCCTTCGTAGCGCTTGAGCCACGATTCGAGCCACACCAGCGCGTCCAGATCCAGGTGGTTAGTCGGTTCGTCGAGCAGCAGCAGGTCGGACGGACACATCAGCGCGCGCGCCAGCTGCAGGCGCATGCGCCAGCCGCCGGAAAAGCTGTTCACCGGATTGCACATCTGGTCGGCAGTGAAGCCCAGACCGAGGATGAGCGCCTGTGCCCGCGACTGCGCGTCGTGTGCGCCGGCGTCGTGCAGCGCCATGTAGGCGTAAGCCATGCGCTCGCCGTCGTCGGTGGCTTCGGCAGCCTGCACTTCCTTCTGCGCGGCGAGCAGCGCGGTGTCGCCCTCGATCACGAAATCGGTGGCCGGCTGGTCGGTTTCCGGCATGTCCTGCGCCACCTGCGCCATGCGCCACTGCGCCGGCATGACGAACTCGCCGCCGTCCTCGTGCAGCGTGCCGTTGAGCAGCGCGAACAGTGTCGACTTGCCGGCGCCGTTGCGGCCGACCAGGCCGACCTTCTCGCCCGGATTGATGGTGGCGGTGGCGCCATCGAGCAGCACCTTGGCGCTGCGGCGAAGGACGACGTTTCTGAGCGTGATCATGCGGGTGAAACTCCAGCGGGTTCTCCCGCGGGGCAAACGGCGGCAGGACGTGGGGATGAGCGGATGCGCGGGCGGCCCGGCGCGGATTGCCAGCTGCCGGAACAGCGGCGGGGCGACGCATATATATGGCGCGCCGCCGGGGGCGGAGTATCGGGCGCGCCGGGGGTGGCCGTCAATCGAGCGGCCGCCCGCTCAGGCCAGCGACACCCCGATCAGCGCGCCGGTGCCGTAGGTCACCCCTGCCGCCACGGCACCAATCAGTACCTGACGCACCACCGAAAACACCGGCCCGCGTCCGCTGAACAGCGAGGTCGCCAGCCCGATCGCGGCCAGCGCAGCCGCCGACAGGCCGCCGCTCCACAGCATGCCGGGCAGGCCCGCGGTGAAGAAGAAAGGCAGCACCGGGAACAGCGCGCCGACGGCGAACAGCACGAAGGAGAAGCCGGCGGCGCTCCACGGGTTGCCGCCCAGCTCGGCCGGATCGATGCCCAGTTCCTCGCGCATCAGCGTGTCCAGCGCGGCCTTCTTGTCGCGCATCAGTTCGGTCGCCACGCGCTGGGCATCCTCCCGCGCCAGCCCCTTGGCCTGGAAGATGAGCGCCAGTTCCTTGCGCTCGGCCTCCGGCGTATCTTCCAGCTCGGCCGCCTCGGCCGCCATCTGCGTCTGCGCGAACTCGCGCGAATTGGTGACCGACAGCCACTCGCCCAGCGCCATCGACACCGCACCGGCGATCAGCCCGGCCAGCCCGGTCAGCAGGATGGTCTGCGCCGGCGCACCGGCGCCGGCCACGCCCATCACCAGGCAGAGGTTGGACACCAGCCCGTCGTTCGCGCCCAGCACCGACGCCCGAAGTTCGTTGCCCGAGCCACCGCGGTGCCAGCGCTCGCCCTTGGCGATGGCCGCCCCGCTCATGCCGCGCGGCTGCCCCGACGCCGCCTCCAGCACCGCCGCATGCGAACGCTCTTCCGCCGACAGCGACGCCGCGTCGGCCTGACCGGCGTACTTGTCACGGTCGGCGACTTCGGCGGTCGCCACCGACGGCAGCACGAAGGACGGCCCGAAGCGCTTTGCCAGCGCCGCCAGCACGCGCGTGCGGAAGCTCGGCCGGAACGCCTCCGGCTTCACGCCTGCGGCCTCCAGCTTGCTGCGCCACAGCTGCGCATGCGCCGCCTCGGCTTCCGCCAGCTGGCGGAACAGGTCGCGCCGCACCGGATCGGATTCGGCATCGGCCAGCGCGGCGTACAGCGCGGCGCCGTCCAGTTCGTCGCGGAGATTCGCCTGGTAGCGGTCTTGGTTCGAAGCCATGGCGTGCTCATGTCGGAAAGCGTCACCCGAGGACGCTGATACGGGCGATAGTGCCTGAATCCGCGGCGCCGCTCACTTCAAGACCACCGAACTGTCGCGACTGCCCGCAGTCGACCTCATGCAGACGACGCGCCCAGGGGCGACAACTTCGCCGCTGCGCACCCATTCCTCGATCACCTTTCCCCTTCAAGGCATTCATTCCCCCTTCCGTCCCTTTACTCACTCGAACCGGAGATCACCATGAAGAACACCGTCCGCAGCACCTTTCGCCTGCGATGGCTGGTCGCCGCGCTCGCGGTCCTGACCTCGGCCACCGCCCCGGCCGCTGAACCGAACAGCGCAGAGCCGACCGCGCGCCCTGCCGGCACCACGCTCAAGGAAGTCGTCGGCCTGACCAACCCTGAATCGGCGGTCGCCCACGCGGACGGCCGCATCTTCGTGACCGAGATCGGCGCGTTCAACAAGGCGGGTGACGGCAAGGTGACCGTCGTGCATCCGGATGGCCGCACTGAAACGCTGGTCGGCGGGCTGAACGACCCCAAGGGCATGGACCTCTTCGGCGACCGGCTCTACGTCGCCGACGTCGACCGCGTGCTGCGCATCGGCCTCGACGGCACGGTGACCGAACTGGCAAAGCCCGGCGACTTCCCGAACAAGCCGGTCTTCCTGAACGACATCGAGATCGACGGCGACGGCGTCGTCTACGTGTCCGACAGCGGCGACGACAAGGGCCAGGGCGCGGGCATTTACGCCATCGCGCCCGACGGCGGCATCCGCACGGTACTCGGCGCCAATGCAGGCATCATGCGCCCGAACGGCCTGCTGCTCGACGGCCCGCGCTCGCTGCTGGTCGCCGACTTCGGCACCGGCAAGCTGTTCCGTCTGGTGATGAAGAAGGCCGACGGCAAACCGGCGCTCAAGCTGCTCTACAGCGGATTCGGCGCCGCCGACGGGCTGCTGCGCGATCGCGACGGCGCGCTCTACGTGAGCGACTGGAAGGGCGGCAAGGTGTGGCGTCTGAGCAAGCCCCGGTCGGCGCCGCAACTGATCACCGAAGGTCACAAGTCCTCGGCGGACATCGGGCTGTCGGCGGACGGACACTACCTGCTGATGCCGGACATGATGGCCGGCACGCTGGTGTTCGTGCCGCTGAAGTGAACGCACCGCGGGCGGCTCAGCGTCCGCGGTAAGGCTCGCAGCCGATGCCGTCACCATCGCGGTCGAGGTGCGGGTCGTGACCGGGCTCGCCTGCACGCACCGGCGCCGCGATGGCAGTGGTCGTCCCCGGTCTTGCGGTTGTTGAGGCAGCCCTCGGCATTCAAGCCCCCGGATGCGCGGCCGCCGCTCCAGCACCGCGTCGCGCAGGCCGGCGGACCACGCGACCGGCTTCCACCATCACCACGGCGTCGAAGCGCGCGAGCAGGCTGGGCAAGTGCACCGACGCAACAATGCAGGCATCCGGAAACGCCGCCACCGACGACGGACAGACGGCCCGCTCAAGTGGCTGCACGGCCTGTCGGTGCGGGTGTCGCTGGCACATATCGCGGTATCGGGCGTGGTGCTCGCGCGCTTCGTCTGAAATCGCACGGAGCGCTATCCGCTGCGCATGCGGGCTGCTTTAATGGATGCACTTTGCGTGCTGCGCGAAGCCGGCCGCCTGGCGTCCGCCCCGATGGCCGTCACCCACTCGACAGGGAGATTTCCATGCGCGTTCCGACACCGTTCCGCCCCGTACTGATGGCCGCCTCCGTCGCGCTTGCGCTGTGCGCGGGTCAGGCGCAGGCGGGTTTCGACTACTTCCTGAAGCTGGACGACATCAAGGGCTCGAGCACCGACGACAAGCACCCGAACTGGAACGAGATCGACACCTTCACCTGGGGCTTCGGCATCGAAACGGTCAGCGGCGGCCCCACCAGCGACATCACGATCCGTCGCCCGGTGTTCCGCGACTTCGAATGGACGCAGGCGCTCGACGCCAGCGTGGCGAAGCTGTTCGCACGGGCCAGCAATGGTGACGCGCTCGACACCGTGACGCTGCACGCGACGACGGACATCGAAGGCCAGCGCGCCACCTTCTTCGAGATGGTGTTCACCGACGCCTTCGTCACCACGTTCGACCTGACCGGCAGCAGCGGCAGCGCGCCGGCCCTGTCAGCGGCCCTCGAATACCGCACCGTCACGCTGAAGTACATCACCCTGAAATCGTCCGGCGCCGTCGGCGAAGAATTCGTCAGCAGCTATGACCTGTCGACGCGGACCGGTTCGGCCGACGCGCTGGCTGCGGTATACGCAATGGGACTATCCGGACCGACCGTGCTCATGGTGCCGGAGCCGGAAAGCTGGGCGCTGCTGCTCGCCGGCCTGGGGCTGACAGGTTTCGCGGCGCGGCGGCGTGCACGGCAACATGCCGCCGGCGCGCTGGCGGCGGCTCAGCGTCCGCGGTAAGGCTCGCAGCCGATGCCGTCACCGTCGCGGTCGAGGTGCGGGCCGTAACCCGGCTCGCCCGCGCGCACCGGCGCCGCGCCCGCGGCACGCGCTTCGGCACAGTTGCGGAAGGCGGTGCCTGCCGGCACCGCGGCCGCCCCTTCCGTCGCTAGCGATGAGGTGCGCGCCGGCGCACCGCGATGGCAGTGGTAATCCCCGGTCTTGCGGTTGTTGTGACAGCCCTCGGCATTCAGGCCGCCAGGATGCGCGGCCGCCGTGGCAGCGGTCGCCAGCAGCAGCGCACCGGACAGCCAGCGGACGGAACAGGGGCGGAAGGGCATCACTGCGGCACAAGAAGGAGCGGACCGCCACAGTCTAGCCGCCTGTGCGGCGCCTGATGTCCGGGCGCTGCGGCTCAGTGCGCCCGCCGCGCCAGCACCGCGTCGCGCGGGCCGGCGTCGACCACGCGGCCGGCCTCGACCACCACCACGGTATCGAAGCGCGCGAGCAGACTGGGCCGGTGCACCGAAGCGACGATGCAGGCCGACGGGAATGCCGCCACCATGCGGTCGAACACCCGACCTTCGGCCTGCGGGTCGAGCGCGCTGGTTGGTTCGTCGAGCAGCAGCAGCGAACTGCCCTGCGCCGCCAGCGCACCGCGGGCCAGCGCCAAGCGCTGCCGCTGACCGCCGGAGAGGTTGCCGCCGCGCTCGCTCAGACCACTCTGCAGCCCGTCGGGCAGGCGCTCGAGCACCTCGTCGAACACGCCCGCGTGCATCGCTGACTGCAGCGCCGCCGGGTCGGCCGGCTGACCGAAAGTGAGGTTCTCTTCGACGCTGGCTTCGAACACTTCGGCTTCCTGCGGAATCAGCGTCGCAAGCGTGCGCAGTTCGGCCCACGGCACCGGCACGCCGTCGCGCAGCAGTTCGCCCTGCTGCGGCTGGTAGAGGCCGGCCAGCGTGCGCAGCAGCGTGCTCTTGCCACCGCCGCTCGGGCCGATCAGCGCCACCCGCGTGCCGCGTCGCAATTCCAGATCCACACCGCGCAGACCGCCGCGCGCGTCGTCGCCGTAGCGCCAGGTGGCGCCGCGCAGCGCCAGCGTCTGCCACGACGCGTCCGCCTGCACCGCGGGCACCTCTGCATCCGGCTCACCGGGTGCGCTCCAGATCGGCTCGGCGCTGCAGTAGTCGGTGTGCATGCGCGCGAAGCCCTGGAAGTTCGACGCCAGCGAAGCCACCACGCCGGCCGCCTGCTGCGCGTACTGGTAGATCATGAACACCGTGCCCAGCGCCACCGCCTGCCCCGGCTCGCGCACCTGCATGACATACACCACCACCAGCACCCAGGTGAGCCCCATGCCGAGCAGATCCACCGCGAACCACTTGCCCTCGTTCACCATCACCGCGCGCCGCAGCGGCGCCATCACCGCCTCCATGCGCCGGCCCAGCAGCACGCGCGACGCCGCCTGCAGCCGCAGTCCGATCACCGTGCCGGCGTTGCCGACGAAATCGAGCAGCGCTGCGGCATAGCGGCGGTCGGCGTCGTTCTCGGCGCGCGCGAGCTGCATCAGCGTGCGGTCGAAGCGCAGGATGATGAGCGCGATCACCACATAGCCGCTCACCGCGATCGCGCCACTGGTGCGCGACAGCAGCGCCAGCGCGACCAGGGGACCGACGAAGTTGAACGCGCTCTGCAGATAGTCGAACTGGTTCTGCGCGAAGTCCGACAGCGCCCGGCTCGCCTGCATCACGCGGTGCTGCAGCTCACCCGAATGCCGCCCGTCCCGCCACGCCAAGGGTGCGGCCGCGATGCGCGCATACAGCGCATCCGCCAGCCGCACGCGCACCCGCACACCGACATTCCGCTCCAGCACCCGCCCCGGCCCGTGCAGCAGCCAGGACAGCAGATAGATGCCCACCAGATAGAGAATCCACCGCCCCGCCGTCGCCATGTCGCCCTGCTGCAAGGCATTGATCGCCTGCGCCGCCAGCCAGGGCATGGTGAGGCGCAGCAGCTGCGCGCCGGAAAGCAGCACGGCTGCGCCGAGCATCTGCGCGCGGGCGCCCTGGGCGTGGAGCCAGAGTGCGCGGTAGAGGTCGCGGGCGGCGGTGGGGAGGGTGATGGCCGATTTCATTTCAATTTCAATAAGGGAAGACGGTCGTCCAGTCTGACTTTGTAACCTACAACGCTTCCCTCGCTTTCCTTCGGGCCAGCGGCAGACAATGAATGTCTAGCCAGAAATTTCTTATTCCGAACAGTTATGATTCAATATCCACAATGGAAAACTACGGATCAAATATCATGCTTCCTCGCTCAAAGAAAGAACTCGATGGATCTATTAGACATATGACTTTGATGTCCTTTGATTGGGAAAACTAGGCCAGCGGAAACCTCAAACCAACGTCTGTTGTTGCACTGTGCAGACTAATCGGAACGCCGGTCAATCCGCGTATTTATACGCACACTGATAACAATGCCTTTCGTATTAGGAAGCTTTCTAAATATGGGTAACTGGCGGCCGTGACTGTTTGGTGGTAGGGGGGGGGGGGG
>NZ_JADMJL010000045.1 GCF_018780585.1 Methyloversatilis discipulorum
TGTTCAGACCGGGGACATACCGGACAGGTGTTCGGGGACATGGCTGACGCATCATTGGCTGGATTTGGCTCTTTGGGAGGCGGTCCATGCCCTGGCGCGAGGTGTCTGCGATGGATGAGCGGCGCGAGTTCGTTCGGCTGGCGATGATGGAGGGTGTGAACCGGCGCGAGCTGTGTCGTCGGTTCGGGATCAGTCCGGACGTGGCCTACAAGTGGTTGAGGCGGGCCGAGGCGGGGGACGAGGCCCTGGTGGATCGCTCGCGCCGGCCGGTGACCAGCCCGGGGCGCACGGTGTGCGAGGTCGAGGCGGCGGTGCTGGCCGAGCGGGACGCCCACCCGGCCTGGGGGGCGCGCAAGATCGCCCGACGGCTGGCCGGGCGCGGGATCGTGCCGCCCGCGGTGTCCACCGCGCACGCGATCCTGGCCCGGCATGGCCGGATCGCGCCACCCGCGAGGGCCGACAAGGCTCTCGGCCGCTTCGAGCGCGCGGCGCCCAACGAGCTGTGGCAGATGGATTTCAAGGGCTGGGTGAGGCTGACGAACGGCCAGATCTGTCATCCACTGACGGTGATCGACGACCATTCGCGCTTCTCGCCCTGTGTCCAGGCATGCGCCGATCAGCGCGGCGACACGGTCCGGTCGAGGCTTTCCGCCGTGTTCCGTCGCTATGGTCTGCCCCAGGCCCTGTTCGTCGACAACGGGCCGCCATGGGGCTTCTCCGGCGACGAGCGCTGGACCCGGTTCGGCGTCTGGCTGCTCAAGCTCGGTATAGACGTCCTGCACAGCCGACCCTACCACCCGCAGGGACGGGGCAAGAACGAACGCTTCCACCGCACCCTGAAGGCCGAGGTCCTGGCGCTCAACCCTCTCGCCGATCTCGACAAGGCCCAACGCGCCTTCGATCGATGGCGCGAGGTCTACAACTTCGAACGCCCCCACGAGGCTCTGGACCTGGAGCCGCCCGCCTGCCGCTGGCGGCCCAGCCCCCGCCCCATGCCCGAAACCCTGCCCGAGGTCCGCTACGATGAAGGCGAGATGGTCCGGTGCGTCTGGCCGACCAAGGCCTGCATCAGCTTCAGGGGGCGGACGTGGCGCGTTCCCCGAGCCTTCCGGGGCGAACCCGTCGCCGTCCGCCCCCTCGACCACGACGGCCGATACGGCGTCTTCTTCGGCAGCCGACGCATCGCCAACATCGACTTGACCAACCCCGGAAGTGTCAGCCATGTCTCCGAACAGGCGTCAGTCATGTCCCCGGTCTGAACACG
>NZ_JADMJL010000051.1 GCF_018780585.1 Methyloversatilis discipulorum
AAACCTTTCGACCCAACCGCTCACGGTGCTTGACTCGGATAACAGTATCTACAGGATGAGCGCCCGATCCACGGCCGGAGCCCGGATTGGTCTTCTGACCCCGACAGCCACCTGTATCGAAGCCGGCGGACTACGACGGCCGCGTCGCGGCCAAGGCTGCTCCCACCGAGGTGTGCGCTAACCGCTCCCCCGCATGGTGCGATGCAAAACGTAACCTTTCGGTCACTTTCTGCATGACTTATTACCGGCCGTCCGCGTCCATGTTGCGTAGCATCAATTCCATCGCGCGGCCGTCGCTGCGCAGCGATCCGGAGTCCCGAAATGCTGAAGTCCCTCGCCCGATTTTCCCTGCCCCTGCTGGCGCTGCTGGCCATGAACGGTGCCCGCGCCGAAGACTGCGCCGACACCAGTTTCTCCGGCGTCGCCGCCAGCGCCTGCGTCGGTGCGCGGCCGAACAACATCAACGGCGCCACGGCCGAAACCGACTTCCTCGCGACCACCTTCGGCGGCAGCTGGACTTTCGTCGGCTCGACCGACAGCACCGGTTTCGGTCCCTTCTCGTCGAACCCGAGCGGCGCCACCTCGGGCACGCTGAACTTCGACAGCGCGGTCAGTGGCCGCATCGTGATCGGCCTGAAGGCGGCCAATCAGCACAGCTTCTACTACTTCGACCTGGCCGCCCCGGTCACCTCGCTGAGCTTCGACACCACCGCCGGCATCGCGACCAACGTCAGGGGCAACGCGCAGAACCTGTCGCACGCCATCCTGTACGCCGGCAGCCCGCTGCCGGTGCCCGAGCCGGCGAGCTGGGCACTGCTGGCCGCCGGTCTGGGCGTGATCGGCGCGATCGCCCGTCGCCGCGTCTGAGCACCGTACCCGGCTCGAACCGACGCCCCGCACCGCGGGGCGTTTTCTTTTGCGCGCGCTGTCAGCGCAGCACGCGGTCGCGCGTTATGCGGCCGTCCAACCGCCTGCACTCGTCGTGAATCCAGCCGCCGCCCGCCGCAACATCCCCGCCTTCCTGCTGTTCGTCCTGATCGCGCTATACGTCCTGCTGTGCTTCGACCAGCACGGTCTAAGCAATGACGAGGAGGTACAGCACGTCTATGGCCGGCTGCTGCTCGATTACTACCGTTCCGGTCTGACCGACCTCGCGGCCTTCCAGTACAAGAACCTCTACCTCTACGGCGGCCTGTTCGACCTGCTCGCCGCTTCGGCCGAACGGCTGCTGCCGGCGATGAATGTGTGGGATCTGCGGCATCTGCTGACCGCGCTGTTCGGTCTCGGCGGCCTGTTCGCCGTGTATCGCACGGCGCGCCTGCTGGCCGGTGAGGCGGCTGCGCTGAGCGCGGTCGGGCTGCTGATGCTGACCGGCGCCTGGGGCGGCGCGCTGTTCACGCACACCAAGGACATCCCCTTCGCCGCCTGCATGGCGTGGGCGACGCTGTGCATCGTGCGGCTGGTGCCGTTGATGCCGCGCCCGCCGCTGGCGCTCGTGCTGCAACTGGGTGCGGCCATCGGCTGTGCCTTCGGGCTGCGCGTCGGCGCGGTGTTCGCGGTGATGGCGCTGGGGCTGACCGTGGTCGCGGTCAGCGCGCTGTCAGCGGGCGACCTGCGCACGCGGGCGGCTCATCTGCTGCGCTCGATCGCCAGCCTGCTGCCTGCCGTGCCGGTCGCACTGGCGCTGATGGCGCTGTGCTGGCCGTGGTCGGTGCAGGCGCCCGGCAATCTGTTCAAGGCGCTCACCACCTTCTCTCACTTCACTTTCGACCTGTACACGGTGCTCGATGGCGAGGTGATGAAGATCGGCGAGGTGCCACGTCATTACCTGCCGCTCTACCTCGCCGCCCGACTGCCCGAGCTGGCGCTGGCCGGGCTGCTGCTCGCCGCCGCTGGCGCGCTGACGGCGCCGCGGCGCGTCGACGGGCTGCGCTGGCTGCCGGTGCTGCTGGCCGCGCTGCTGCCGCTGGCGCTCGCACTGGCCACACGGCCGACGCTGTACAACGGCATCCGCCATTTCACCTTCCTGCTGCCGCCACTGGCGGTGATCTCGGCCGCCGGCCTGCGCGCCGCCGGGCGCTGGTCGCGTGCGCGACCGGCCACGACCGCCGCGTTCGCGCTGCTGTGTGCGGCCGGCGTCGCCGTGCCGCTGTACGACATGGCGCGGCTCGCCCCCTATCACTACGTGAACTACAACCGGCTGGCCGGCGGCTTCGCTGGCGCGCCGGACCGCTGGGAAACCGACTACTGGTCGGACGGCGTGCGCGAGGCGGCGGCGCTGCTTCGCGCGCGCATCGACGCCGAACCGGCGCCGGCCGAACCGTGGCAGGTGGCGGTGTGCGCCGAATCGCTGCAGGCACAGGCCTGGCTGCCGACGGAGCGCTACGTCGTCACCCGCGACTGGGTGCGGGCGGACTTCTTCATTTCGACCACGCACATGCGCTGCGACGAAGTGCTGCGCGGCGACGAGATCGCACGCGTCGAGCGCGCCGGACTGACACTGACCGTGGTGAAGGACCGCCGCACGCTGCCACCCGAACTGCGCCGCCCGCTGCGCTGAAGGCGGCGCTACACTCGGCCACCCCGCAACCGGCGCGATCGTCATGAGTGCATCCACCCCACCCGTTGCCCGCCACTTCCGCCAGATCCTGATGTGGCCGCTGCGGCTGATGCCGATGCGCGCCGGCGACCAGGTACAGCGGCATTCGGAAGCGCTGGCGGCGATCACCGAGAACAACCCCTGGCGCGAACAGCGCGACGAATTCACCGGCGCGCCGACCGATTTCCACGAGCGCCACTACCGCGAATTCGTCACCTTCCTGCCGCACGTTCAGCGCTTCCTCTACGGCCAGGGGCGTTCCAGCGCGACCTTGCGCGGCTACGGCGAATCGCCGATCCGCGTGTTCCGCCGGCACGACATCGCCGCCGTCCGCTTGGGCTGCGAGGACGGCAGCACGCTGGACCTGACGGTGCAGCACATCGACCTCTATTTCTTCTATGACGTCGATGTGGTGCTGCTGGTGCTGGAGGTGTATGCCGACGACCTGCCGCTGCCGCGCGTGCAGGAACTGCTGTTCCGTTTTGGCCGCGCCTTCCCCGCAAAGTGGACCAACGGCGACAGCAACGACAGTCGCGCCGCCCAGTGCATGCGCAGCGTGCAGTGGCTGGGGCGCGACGGCGAGGTGCTGGCCGAATCCGACTACGGCGACCGCGAACGCTATCTGCGCCACGTGTGGGAACACCGCGCATCGGCCATCGGCAAGCACTGGGAATACCTGCTCAGCCCGATGGTGCTGCACCACTCGGAAGCCGACGGCGACATCCGCTACCGCCAGCTGGAATATCACCGCCAGCCGAAGATGACCTTCCTGTCCTTCGACGACCCGTTCGCGCTGACGCGCGAAGACTTCGTCCGGCTGGGTCAGGCGACGCAGCCGGACGACGGCCGGCCGCTGCCCTATTCGGAAGAGGTGATGTCGGAGTTCGAACGCACGTCCTGCTACGACCGCTTCTGGGTGCCCGGCCGGCGCAGCGAGAACGCGAGCACGCGCGTCATCTGCACCGGGCCGTCCATGGTGATGGTGGGCATGCACGGACTGAGCGGCTATTCCGATCCGCAGAACGGCCTGCTGGCCGAATTCCGCCACCAGTACTTCCTGATCGGCCTGATCGCCCACTTCCACCGCGCTTCGCTGCTGATGCTGATGGATCGCCTGGTGGTCGCAGTGAGCCTGCTCGACGCCGACGAGGCGGACTCGCGCCGTCGCTTCAAGCGCAGCATCCGCCAGACCATGGAAATCTTCCTGCGCTTCAGCCACCGCTACTGGTTCGGCGAGGTATCGAAGCAGTCGATGGCCAAGGACCTCTTCGACATGTGGACCCGCAACCTCGGCAACGACGCGCTGTACGACGAGCTGCGCGCCGAAATACTCGACATGGACAACTACCTGGAGGCCGACGACAGCCGCCGCCAGAACGAAACGCTGCTGCGGCTGACCGTGGTGACCATCTTCGGTCTGGTCGGCACCATCGTCACCGGTTTCCTTGGCATGAACATTTTCGACGGCCCGCCGACCACGCTGCTCGGCAAGATCGGCGCCGTCGTCGTGGTGGCGATCCCGACGCTGGTGCTCACCTTCTACACACTGAAGAAATCGAGCGCGCTGTCGGAATTTTTCGACGCGGTGTCGGATGACACGCTGACGCCGCGGCAGAAGGTGCGCGCCTTCCTGCGCATCTGGCGACCGCGCAGCAGCGCGGCCGGCCGCCGCCGCAACGACCGCATCGCCGCGGCCGCGCGCACGCGCCCCTGAGACAGGGGACGATCAGAAACTGTAGCCGGCGCTGACCCAGACGCGCGGCAGGCGGTCCTTGGTGTCCGACTCCGGCGCGCCGCCGGACAGGCGCCAGGCGAACGAGGCGTCGAAGTTCCAGCCGCCATCGCGCGCACGCAGACCGAAGCCGGCGCCGCTGATCGAGCGGTTGTTATCGATCGCCTGCCAGCGGCGGGCGTCGGTGCGAACGCGACCGATGTCATAGAAGCCGTAGGGACTGAGCGCACCGTGCGTCCAGCGCAGTTCGACCTGCGCCAGCGCGCCCTCGTCACCGTAGCCCTCGCCCACCGGGTAGGCACGCACGCCGTTCGGCCCGCCGAGGCCGAACCCTTCCGACGAGTCGAGATTGCGGCTCGCCCACTGCGCCGACAGCCGGCCGAACAGATTGAAGCCGGCCGGCAGCAGCTGCAGTCGGGCGACATCGAGGTTATAACGGCTGAAACCGCCCTCGGTGCGCGCCGTCGTGCGATCGAGCGCAGCCAGGCCGCTGTCGAGATCGAGACGACCGGGCGTCCAGGCGAGCGCGCCGTAGGTCATGCCGCCGCCGCCCAGACCGTCGCGCAGATCGAAGCCCAGCGTGACCGGAAGTGCGTGACTGGACTTGTCGCTGCTGCTCAGCGTTGCGCCCTGTCTGTCGTTCAGGTCCTTGTACTGCAGGTTGACCGACAGATTGACGTTGGCGCGCTGCGAACGCAGCAGCGGATAGCTCAGCCCGGCGCTGGCCGTCTTCGCCGTGCCGCTGGCATCGAGCGCCGCGAAATCGCGTTCAAGCTGATAGTAGGTGTGTGCGTAGGCGAACTGCGCGCGCAGGCCCGACACGCCCACCGGCAGGCTGTAGCCGGCGTGCCCGAACCACATGCCCTCCTGCGTGAGCAGGCCGCGCAGCAGGAACTGGTCGCCCAGCATGAAAGGACTGTCGACGCCGAGATTGACGCGCGCGCGGCCCTGCCCGGTATAGCGGTTGCCGTGGTTGTCCAGCCCCACTTCGAGTGCATAGCGCCGCTCGCGCTCGACGCGCACGATCATGTCGCCGGTGCCGAGTTCCTGCCCCGGACGGATGATGGGCACCGCCCGGACACCGGGCAGATCGTCGAGCAGCAGGGCGGTGCGTTCGAGCGCCCCGCCTTCGATCACGTCGCCTGTCTGCAGCGGCACCAGGAAACGCTGCGCCCCGGTGGCCAGGTCGGCCTCGCCGTCGGCGCGTACCTGACCGTAACGCCCTTCGATGACCTCGATGCGCAGCGCGCCGTCGCGCATCGCCTGCGCCGGCAGGAAGGCGCGCGCGAACGGGTAGCCGGCACTGCGGTAGAACGCCGACACGCGGGCGGCCAGCTCGCGCAGGCCCGCCAGATCGAACTCGCGGCCGACGACGTCGCCGAGCGCTGCCCGCAGGGCCGCCTCGTCGAACACGGTATTTCCGCTGAAGCCGACCGACTGCAGCGTGACGCGAACGCCGCCCTCAGGAGCGACGGCGGCGTCCGACGGCGGTTCTATCGTTATGTCGGGTGACGGCCGGGGCGCCTGCACCGGCGGCACGGTTTCCTGCAGCGTGCGTCCGGCGTCCGGTGCCACCTGGGCGTGGAGCGGAAGCGAGAGCACAAGCGCGCTGGCGAGCGCCGTAGTACGGATCAAAGCCATGAGGTCGGTTCGGTCAGTTTGAAAATGACGGTGTCAGTGTACTGCGATGCCTGTACGCATTCGACCCGCGTACTGACATCGCTCGCCTGACTCGCCAGTCTGCGCTCTATTCGCGCTCGGTCCCGGCAGTTTCTGGCAACAGCACGCCACCGTCGACGACAAAGACCTTGAGCATGCCGAGCGCATCGGCCGACTGCGACACTTGGGCCAGCAGCGCGCTGTCGCCGCCGTCCTGGTCCTGCGCGTCTCCGGTCTGCGATGTGCCGCCCCCCTGCGCCTCGCTGCCCGTCTGCTGCGAGCGGATCTCCGTCACCTGCAGGCTGCCGATGGAGCCGACGCGGTTGCCCGCAGCCGGCACGTTGCCGGCGGCGACCGACGGCAGCACCGGCGTCGCCGGCGGCTGCACGGTCACGGTCTGCTGCTGTGCGTTCTGCACTGCGGCGTCAAGCGGCGGGCGCGTGTTGACGGGCGGCTGCGGCGCTGGCGGACGCACGCCGGCCGACGTCGATACCTGGCTCACGATGTTGTCGAGCAGCGCAACCGGGCCGGCCGCGTAGTACCAGGTCATGCCATTGCTCTGCCCGGGTGCGAGATCCTGCAGCCGGATGAACAGTGCATAGGAGCCGTCCTCGGCTCGCGGGTTTCCGCTGCCATCGACACCGCGGGCGATGAGCGAAGTGCGCGGATCGATGCCGGTCGCGTTGGAGAAGCTGCAGCAGGTCGAGATCGAGGTGTCGGCGCCGTCGGACGTCGAGTAGAACAGCACGGCGGCACCGGTCAGGCCGTCGTTGAATTCGGTGATCTTGAGCGCCTTGGACTGGGTGTTCTGCGTGGCGATCTGTTCGAAGCCGTCGGCGGTCAGGTTGCCCTTGAACTTGAACTGGCTGTCGCGGGTCGCGATGTAGTCGTCCTGCGTGCCCACCCACAGCCGCACATTGCCGAGAGAACCGGCCAGATCGAGATTGGTGACCGCGGTATCGGCCTTCAGGAAGGAGGCGGTCGCGCCCAGCGTGTAGGTGTTGGTCACGCGCACCGTGCTGCCGCCACCCGGATAAAGGATGTCGATCGCCGACACGATGACGCCGCTGCCTTCGCGGTAGCCACTGATGTCCAGACTGCGCGCGGTGACGGCCGGCAGCAGGTTGTTGTTGGAGCCAAGTATCTCGCCGTTGCGATTCCAGCTCGACGTGCCGTCGCCGCCAACGCCCAGTTCGAGATTGAGCGGGAAGCTGCTGAAGGTGAGCTTGAACCAGCCGTTGCGGGTCACGCCGTTGACGACCGAGGTGTTGTCGAAATACCAGGGCTGCAGCAACTGCCCTTCGTTGTTGATCGACGCCTGCGTGCCGTTGCCGAAACGCAGCAGGCCGTTGTCGAACACCAGGTTGCGCACGGCGCCAGCCGAACCCTTCTGCCAGGTAAAGGCCGAAGCGGCCGGAATCAGCACCTTCGAGCCGCTGGCTACCTGGTAGCTGCTGCCGGCGCCGTCGCTGCTGGCCTGACCGTAGGCGAAATGCAGCGAACCGGTACCGGTCGCTTCCAGTGTCGCGTTGATCAGGATGTTGTTGTGCGCACTCAGCGACAGCTTGTTCGAACTCCAGCTGATCGGCGCATTGACCGTGATGTTGCCGGCTGCACCGCCGGCAGCGGCGGTGGCGATGCTGACATCGGTGCCGCCATTCAGCGTGGACGCAATCGTGTTGGCGGAGATGCAGTTGGTGCCGGTACAGCTGGCAGCGGCGATCGTGATGTCGGTCGGATCGATGAGCCACAGGCCGGATGCGCCCGCGGGCGCTGCAGCGGTGACGACGAGGTCGGGCGCCAGATCGATCTGCGCCGCGCTGGTTTCGATGAAGCCGCCGTCGCCACCGTCCGGTGCGCTGGCGTCCAGCCGGCCGGACACCGCGATGCGGCCGTTCTCCATGTCGCCGAGCAGCACGATCTCGCCGGATTCTCCGGTCGCCAGCGTGCGTGCTTCGATGACGCCGCTGTGGTTGATCACCGTGGACACCAGGTCACCGGCGGCACGGGCGGTCAGCATGACCTGCCCGCCGTCGGCACGGATGGCGCCGCCATTGACGATGAGCGCATCCAGCGCAGCTTCGTTCAACTGGAGTTTGACCGGGCCGCCCAGATCCAGCGTCACCGTCGCGCCGGCACCAAGCAGGACGCGACCGGCGTTGGCGGTGAGCGTACCTTCGTTGATCACCCGGGCGGCGACCAGCGCAATCGTGCCGCCGTCAGCGGCGCGGATATTGCCCTGGTTGATGACCGCATTCGCGCTGGCGCCGGAGAGGCGGTAGCGGTCCGGCCCCTCCTCGCTCATGTCCAGCGTCGACGCGACGATGCCGCCGACATTCACCTGGGCGCTGGGCGAGAACAGCACACCGTTCGGGTTGATCAGGAACACCTGACCGTTGGCGTTCAAGGCGCCCTGGATCACCGACACCTCGCCACCGGTCACGCGGTTCAACGCGACCGACGCGGCCGAGGGCTGCACGAAATTGACGGTGTGGCCGGCACCGATCGAAAAACCCGCCCAGTCGATGGCCAGTCGCGCGCTGTCCTGCTGCACGGTCATCGTGCTGCCCGACTGCGTGACGGCGCCGCTTCCGGACACGATCTGACCGCCGGTCGGCAGGTCGGCTGCGCTTGCATGGGCGCAGTACCAGACCCCGGCGATCAGCAGGAGGCCGGCCGTGAGCCGGGTCAGCGGCAGAGGCGGACGAGCCGCACCAGGGGCGGCGATGGAAGTTGCGCGAGCGGGGGCTGGGCTGGGCATGATTCGGGGTCCTCGAAAGTCGGCCTACTCACCGCTTAACGTCGCCCGCCCCTCGGGCTTGAGCACAGGACACCGAATGAATCAATGCAATCCGCCACACCCTTGATCGGAGTCAAGCGGCGGCGACGCGGCGACCGCCGCGCGCTCAGTCCGCCTCGCCACTCTCCGGCGGGGTCACCGGCAGTTCGGGCACCGGCGCGTCGGCGGGCGGTGTTTCCGGCGGCAGCTCGGCTTCGGCGATTTCCTCCGCCAGTTCTTCCTCCGACACCGCGGCAGCGCCGGTCAGCGCCGCCAGATCGCCGACCCAGCGGGCGCGGGCATCGTTGTCGAGCAGATGGATGTGCTCCACCTCGACCTCGACCCGCGAGCGCGGATCGCGCGCCGGCAGGCTGGGGCAACGCAGTACCAGCGGAATCTGCTCCAGCCGCACCAGCGATTCGCGCAGCACGATGGCCGACAGCGGCGAGGTATCGCCAGCCGCCGCCCGCTGACGCAGCCAGCGCAGGCACCAGTAGCGCTCCATCGCGCGCTGGAAGTCGGCGTAGGCGGCGTACACCAGCTCGAAGTCGCGCAGCGCCGACAGCAGCGCTTCCGACTTCGGCGGGAACACTGGCGGCTCGCCGCGCAGCAGCGTGATCATCTGCCACTGATTCACCAGGTCGACGTAGCGGCGCAGCGGCGAGGTCGACCAGGCGTAGCAGTCGACGCCCAGCCCTTCGTGCGGTGCGGCCACCGTGGTCATGCGCACCTTGCCGGCGCCCTGGGCGCGGTACAGCGCCGGGATGCCGGCGTCGCGCAGATCGGCGCCCCAGGTGTTGTTGGCGACGATCATCAGTTCGGCCACCAGCTTGTCCAGCGGGCTGCCGCGCGCACGGCGCAGGATGTCGACACGGCCCTCGCCGTCTTCGGTCGTCTGTTCCCAATCGACGTAGAAGTTGAAATCCATCTGGCCGCCGTTGGCCGACGGCTTGCCGCGACCGGCTTCGAGCACTTCGGCCAGACGCCACAGCAGCAGCAGTTCGTCGCGCCACTCGAAGTCCGGCAGTTCGCCGGCCGTCAGCGTGTCGTCGTTGAACAGCGGCTCGATCTCGTGATGACGCAGGTTGGCGACCACGGCAACGCGTTCGATGCGGGTCTGCTTCGCCGTCACCCGCAGATCGGTCTCGACATCGAGGTAGAGCGACAGCGCCGGGCAGTCGCGCCCGGCGGCCAGCGTGTAGGCGTCGACCGCCTCGTCCGGCAGCATGGTGATCTTGCGACCGGGGAAATAGACGGTCGACAGCCGGTTGCGCGCGATGTCGGCCAGCGCACTGCCGGGCTGTATCGCCAACGACGGCGCGGCGATGTGGATGCCGACGCGCCAGCCGCCGCCCTCCTTCGGGCGCACCGAGAAGGCGTCGTCGATCTCGGTGGTGGTGGCGTCGTCGATCGAGAAGGCGCGCACGCCGGCGTCCGGCAAATCGCCAGCGGGCGGCACTTCGTGCGTCGGGAAGTCGGTGCCCTTCGGGAAGTACTCGAACAGGAAGCGGCCGAGGTGATAGTCGTGGCTGGACGCGAAGGCACCGGCCTTCGCCATCAGCCCCACCACCGACAGGCCGGCGGCCGCGGCAGCGGCTTCGACTGCCTTGGTTTCGAGGCGGTTGCGGTCCGGCTTGTACAGGATCTGCGTCGCACAGGCGGCAATCTCCGGCGGCGTGCGCCCGGCCTGCAGTTCGGCGCTCCAGTGCTCGATCTGCTCCTGCTGCAGCCGCTTCTTTTCCAGGCCGGCGAGCGCGGCCTTCAGGATGTCCGGTGGCGCCTTGCGGAAGCGACCGCGGCCCTTGCGATGGAAGTAGATCGGAGCGGCGTGCAGGCACAGCAGGATGGCGGTCGACTGCACGGCATCCGGTGCGGTGCCGTGGTATTCGCGGGCCAGTTCCTCGAAGGCGAACTCGTCGTCGCCACACACTTCCCACAGAAAGGGCGCGTCGAGATCGGCCGCCTGCGTTTCGGCGGCCGCCAGCAGCGCGGACGGCTCGGGGCTGGCAAAACGCAGCAGCACATTGGCCGCCTTCACCTTTGAGCGCTTGCCGCTCGGCAGTTCGACCTGCAGCGAGGACACGCTGTCGGTCATCACGGAGCCGGCGCGGAAATGGCCGTCCTCTTCGAAAAGAACATTCATGAAACGGGTCGGCAGGGATACGGCCCGTGATTATCGTTGAAAGCGCGCAGCCGCTGTCGCATCGCGGCAAAAAGCCTCGGGCCGGTAACCGGGGGCGGCTACAATCGCCTGCCAGCCCGCCGCCCGGCAGGCCCGACCCGGATGTGCTGCACGTGGCCGACGCCGACGAAATCCTTCACCACGACGCGATGCAAGAGCGCCTGCAAGAGGTGAGGACGCTGCTCGACCGTCAGAAGCGGGTCGAAAGCCTGGTGCACCGGCAGGAGATGCCGCGTCACGAACTGGTCGAGACGCTGGTGGCCAAGCAGCATCACAACGAGCTGACCAAGAAGCTCGACGCGATGCACCCGGCCGACATCGCCTACATCCTGGAAGCGCTGCCGCCGGACGACCGCCTGCTGGTGTGGGACCTGGTGCGCGCCGAGCGCGACGGCGAAATCCTGCTCGAAGTGTCGGACGCGGTCCGCGAGACGCTGATCGACGCGATGGAGCCGAAGGAGCTGGTCGCCGCGGTCGAACAGCTCGACGCCGACGAACTGGCCGACCTCGCGCCCGACCTGCCGACCGAAGTCATGCAGGACGTGTTCAGCTCGCTCGACCACGAGGAGCGCGAACAGCTGCGTGCGGCAATGTCCTACCCGGAGGACTCGGTCGGTGCGCTGATGGATTTCGACATGGTCACGGTACGCGAGGACGTGACACTGGAAGTCGTGCTGCGCTACCTGCGCCTGTTCGACGAACTGCCGGACCACACCGACCAGATCTTCGTCATCGACCGCGACGACAAGCTGCGCGGCTCGCTGTCGCTGAACACGCTGCTGGTGAACGACGTCGACGTCGATGTGGCCAGCGTGATGCACGACCATCCGCTCGTGCTGCGCGCCTCGGACAGCGCCGAATCGGCCGCCCAGGCTTTCGAGCGCTACGACCTGGTGTCGGCGCCGGTGGTCGACCACCACGATCAGCTGATCGGCCGGCTCACCGTGAACGAGGTGATGGACTTCATCCGCGAGCAGTCGGAAGAGGAGCTGCTGGCGCACGCCGGTCTGCGCGAGGAGGAAGACATCTTCGCGCCCATCATGGATTCGGTGAAGAACCGTTGGGCCTGGCTGGCGATCAATCTGGTCACGGCCTTCTTCGCCTCGCGCGTGATCGGCGCTTTCGAAGGCTCGATCGAGAAGCTGGTGGCGCTGGCCGCGCTGATGCCCATCGTCGCCGGCATCGGCGGCAACTCCGGCAACCAGACCATCACGATGATCGTGCGCGCGATCGCTCTCGGTCAGCTGCAGCCGGAGGCGGCGCGCCGCCTCTACCGCAAGGAAATGGGCGTGTCGCTGATCAATGGCATCGTCTGGGGCGGCCTGCTCGGCCTGCTCGCCTGGTGGCTGTACGACTCGTGGGCGCTGGGCATGGTGATGACCGGCGCGATGACGCTGAACCTTCTGCTCGCCGCCTTTGTCGGTGTATCGGTACCTATGCTGCTGGCGCGCTACGGGCGCGACCCGGCAGTGGGCTCTTCGGTGCTGATCACCGCGGTGACCGATTCCGGCGGCTTCTTCATCTTCCTCGGGCTGGCCACCCTGTTCCTGATCTGAAGGACTTGCCATGCAGCTGCGCCTGTTCGCCTTCGGCCTCGCGATGATGATCGCCGGCACCTGCGCCGAAGCGGCTGACCGCATCGTCACCGTGCCCTGCGCCGAGGCCGGTACGCTGGAGTTCGACGTCCCCGAGGACTGGGCGGTGGACATCAGCCGGCACGACGCCCGCATGCCGCCGACGGTGACCGTCGCCGCGCCGGACGGCCAGGCGCAGTGGGTGGTGACCGCCGTGTGGAAGGCCGCCGACCGCAAGCCGCCGGCCACGCCGGACGAAATCCGCGCACGCGTCCGCCGCACCGCCGAAACGGTCGGCGCGGCGGCGGCGCCGCTGCAGGCGACGGCGACCGGCTTCTATTTCGACGCCGGCGGCAGCATCACGCCGGAACCCTATACCCGGCTGCGCCAGGGCATGCTGCGCGTCGGCGAACTGACGGTGAGCTTTACCGCGATGAGCGCGGAGGCGCGCGCAGGCGATCAGCAGACTGCGGTCGAACGGCTGACCGCGGCACGGCACCGTCCGTGAAGCGGCGGCTCAGGCCGCCCACAGCTTCCACAGCATGCGCGCGCACAGCACGACCAGCAGCGTCGCGAACACGCGCTTGAGCAAGGTGGCCGGCAGACGGTGAGCGGCGCGCGCACCCCAGGGCGTGGTGAACACGCTGGTGCATAGGATGGCGGCCAGCGCCGGCAGGTGCACATAGCCCAGCACCTGAGCCGGCATGCCCTGCACACCCCAGCCATTGACGACGTAGCCGACCGTGCCGCCGAGCGCGATCGGCAGGCCCAGCGCGGCAGAGGTGCCGATGGCGTTGCGGATGTCGCGGTTGCACCAGGTCAGGAAGGGCACCGTCATCGCACCGCCGCCGACCGCCACCAGCGCGGAAATGGTACCGATGCCGCCCCCTACCGCAATGAGGCCGGCCGGCCCCGGCAGCTGACGCGACGGCTTGGGCTTCAGTCCGACCAGCATGTTGATCGCGATGTAGGCGATGAATACCGCAAAGAACACCGACAGCGTCTGCGTAGAAACGAGACGCGCGATGAAGGTGCCGAGCGCGGTACCGAGCAGCACGCCCACCGTCATCAGCCGGACTACCGGCCAGTCGACGGCGCCGTGTGCGTGATGGGTGCGCAGGCTGACGAAGGCGGACACGACAATGGCCGCCATCGAGGTGCCCAGCGCCAGATGCAGGATGTGGTCCGGCGTCACCTGCTGCTGTTCGAACAGCATCACCAGTATCGGCACCAGCAGCGTGCCGCCGCCGATGCCCAGCATGCCGGCGAAGAAGCCGGCAACGGCACCGAGCACGAGACAGGCGAGGACGAAGTCGAGGCTGGGGAAGAAGTCCGGTATCAGCATCATGGTGCAGCGCAAAAGGCGCTATCTGAACACAGCACGCGCTGTCGCCGCAAAAGTGGCGTGGCGCAAAAACAAAACGGGGCGCCCGAAGGCGCCCCGCTGTGTCGTACAGTCGGCGACGATCAGCCAGCGATGGCCAGCTTGCCCTTCTTGTCCGACAAGGTGCGCGCCAGCAGCGACACCAGCGCGTAGACCGCGTCGATGTTGGGCGTCGGGATACCGGTGATGCGGCCCAGTTCGCGCACCGAGCCAACCAGCGCCTCGAACTCCAGCGGACGGCCGGCTTCGACGTCCTGCAGCATCGAGGTCTTGTGCGCACCGACCGCTTCGGCGCCGGCGATCCGCTTGTCCAGACCGATCTTGAATTCCACGCCCAGCTTCTCGCCGACCGCCTGCGCCTCGCGCATCATGTTGGCAGCGAGTTCGCGCGTCAGCGGGAAGCGGCAGATGTCTTCCAGCGTGGCATGGGTCAGCGCCGAAATCGGGTTGAAGCTCAGGTTGCCCCACAGCTTCACCCACATTTCGGAACGGATGTCCTTCGACACCGGCGACTTGAAGCCAGCGGCGATCATCGCCTGCGACAGCGCCTCGATGCGCGGCGAACGCGAACCGTCGAGCTCGCCCAGCGTGAAGCGGTTGCCCTCGATCAGCTTGATCACGCCCGGCTCGACCAGCTCGGACGCCGGATAGACGACCGAGCCGATCACGCGCTCGACCTCGATATTGGCGGCGACGATGCCGTCCGGATCGACCGAGGTGACCGGCGTGCCTTCGTAGTCGCCGCCCAGCTTGTGGAAATACCACCAGGGGATGCCGTTCTGCATGGTCACGACCATCGTGTCGGGGCCGAACAGCGCGCGCATGTCGGCCGCCACGTCCTTCACCTGATGCGCCTTCAGCGTCAGCAGGATGACGTCCTGCACGCCGGCGTCGGCCATCTTCTGCACGCCGCGGATGTTCGGGGCGTCTTCGACCGTGCCGTCCTCCAGGATCAGCGACATGCCCTTGGCCTGGATGGCGGCGAGGTTGGGGCCGCGCGCAATGCAAGTCACTTCATTGCCGGCGCGCGACAGCTTCACCGCCAGGTAACCACCGATGGCGCCTGCGCCAACGACTGCGATCTTCATCTTTTCATCTCCTTCAATGGCGCGGCGGGACGGCGCTTGCGCACCGGCCCGCCGTCATTCCGTCCCGCCGTCGTGGGGCGGACGGAATCAGTTCATGTCACGCACGGCCGCGCAGATAGTGCTTCAGCGCCGGCACGATGGGCCACAGCAGCATGGTGAAGGACAGCAGCATCAGACCGGCCACCAGCGGGTTGGCCCAGAAGATGTCGAGACTGCCCTGCGAGAGCAGCATGGACTGACGGAAGCTCGATTCGGCCATGTCGCCGAGCACCAGCGCAAGCACCAGCGGTGCGAGCGGGTAACGCAGCTTCTTGAACAGGTAACCGAACACGCCGAACACCAGCATCATCACCACGTCGAAGATGGAGCTGTGCACCGTGTAGGCACCGATCGCGCAGATCACGATGATGACCGGGCCGATCACCGAGAACGGGATGCGCAGGATGGCCGCCCACCAGGGCACCGTGGTCAGCACGACGATCAGGCCGACGATGTTGCCGAGGTACATCGACGCGATAAGGCCCCAGACGAAGTCCGGCTTCTCGGTGAACAGCAGCGGACCGGGCTGCAGACCCCAGATCAGCAGGCCGCCCAGCAGCACAGCGGCGGTCGGCGAACCGGGAATGCCCAGCGTCAGCATCGGCAGCAGCGCCGAGGTACCGGCGGCGTGCGCCGCGGTTTCCGGGGCCACCACGCCTTCGATATTGCCCTTGCCGAACGAGTCCTTGTCCTTCGCTCCCCGACGGGCCAGACCGTAGGCCATGAAGGAGGCCGGCGTCGCGCCACCCGGGGTGACGCCCATCCAGCAGCCCACCAGCACCGAGCGGATCGAGGTCTTCCAGTAGCGCAGCAGTTCCTTCCAGGTCTGCAGCACGACGTTGAGCTGGATCTTCGCGCTCTTGCCCTTGAAGGCCAGGCCCTCTTCCATCGTCAGCAGGATTTCGCCGATGCCGAACAGACCGATCACCGCGATCAGGAAGTCGAAGCCCTTCAGCAGCTCTGTGGTGCCGAAGGTCATGCGCAGCGTGCCGGTCACCGTGTCCATGCCGACCGCCGCCAGCGCGAAGCCGAGCGCCATCACGGCCAGCGTCTTGGCGGGTGGCTCCTTGCTCATGCCGACGAAGGAGCAGAAGGTGAGCATCTGCACCGCGAACATTTCCGCCGCCCCGAACTTCAGCGCGAACTTCGCCACCAGCGGGGCGAGGAAGGTGATCAGCAGCACGGCGAAGAAGGCGCCAACGAAGGACGACGTGAACGCCGCCGTCAGTGCGGCACCCGCCCGACCCTGCTGTGCCAGCGGGAAGCCGTCGAAGGTGGTGGCTACCGACCACGGTTCGCCCGGAATGTTGAACAGGATCGACGTGATCGCCCCGCCGAACAGCGCGCCCCAGTAGATGCAGGACAGCATGATGATGGCCGAGGTCTGGTCCATCGAAAAGGTCAGCGGCAGCAGGATGGCGATGCCGTTGGCACCGCCCAGGCCCGGCAGCACGCCGATCAGGATGCCCAGCGTGATGCCGAGCACCATGAAGCCCAGATTGGGCAGGGTCAGCGCGACGCTGAACCCGTGCATGAGGTTGTTGAGTTCTTCCATCTCGGTCTCGGGAATTTCGCGTTATGTCAGAAACCGAGCATCAGCTCGATCGGACCTTTGGGCAGCGGCACGAGGAACCAGCGCTCGAACAGCATGAAGGCTGCGAGCGGCACGCCGACTGCGGTCAGGGTGGTGGCAATGAGGCCGAACTTGCCGTGCACCTTCATGAAGAAGGCGATCAGCACCAGCGACGACACGTAGATGCCGAGATAGACGACAGCCACGATGTAGATGGTGAGCGGCACCAGCATCTGCATCACCGACTTCAGCTCGACCCAGGACGCGAACTGCGGCTGTGCCTTCTTGAAGCGTGTCAGTGCGCCGAACAGGATCCAGCCGCTGGATATGAGCAGGATGCAGCCGATGTAGAAGGGGAAATAGCCGGCGCGCGGGCCCTCACCCTCTTCCCAGCCGATGCCGACTCGGATGCTGTCGTTCACCACGATGATGCCGATGGCGAACAGGAAGAGCGCGACCAGGATTTCCGGCCAGCGGTTGGACATGCCGGCTTCAGCGGCGTCCTCGGATCGCTCCATCATGAATCTCCAGAAACTAAAAACAGGAAGTGAACATCTTCGCGGCACATCGAAACGAATACGGGCGGGATGACCCGCCCGTATTCGCACACTGCTACAGGCTGATTACTTGGCCAGGAAGCCTGCGTCCTTCATCAGGCCGTAGTGCATCGCTTCCGACTTGCCGACCCAGTCGGCAAATTCCTTGCCGCTCATGAAGGTCTGCTTGAACGCGCCCTTCTTCATGAAGTCGGCCCACTCCGGCGTCTCGCGCACCTTCTTGAACAGATTGACGTAGAAGTCGACCTGTTCCTGCGTGACACCCGGCGCCAGGAACACGCCGCGCAGCATCAGGTACTCGATCGGTACGCCGGCGCTCTTGCAGGTCGGGATGTCGCCCCAGGCCTGGGTCGCGGTCACCTTCTCGTTGTACGGCAGCTTTTCACTGTCCATGATGCACAGCGGACGCAGCTTGCCGCCACGCCAGTGGGCTTCCGCCTCGATCGGGTTGTTCACCGTCGAATTGACGTGACCGCCGACCAGTTGCACCGCCACGTCGCCACCGCCCTTGAACGGCACGTAAGTCATCTTCTTGCCGGTCGCCTTGTCGATCATCGCGGTGATGATCTGGTCTTCCTGCTTCGACCCGGTACCGGCCATCTTGAAGGTGTTGGCCGGCTTGGCCTTGATGTCGTCGATGTATTCCTTGGCCGTCTTGTACGGCGCATCGGCGTTCACCCACAGCACGAACTGGTCGAGCGCCAGCATCGCGCCCGGGGTCAGGTCACGCCAGTTGAACGGGACACCGGTCGCCAGCGGCGTGGTGAACAGGTTCGACAGGGTGATGATGATCTTGTGCGGGTCGCCCTTGGCGCCCTTCACTTCGAGGAAACCTTCCGCGCCGGCACCGCCGGACTTGTTGACGACGACCAGCGGCTGGGCCATCAGCTTGTTCTTGGCCACGACGCCCTGGATGAAACGGGCCATCTGGTCGGCGCCGCCACCGGTACCGGCCGGCACGACGAACTCGACCGGCTTGGTCGGTTCCCAGGCATTCGCGGCACCGGTCAGACCGATGGTCGCGATGGCGGTCACGAGGGCGCGGCCGGCCCACTTTCCGAGTTTGGTCATGTGCAAGTCTCCTTTATTGTTGATGCGGTAGTGCGCGGAAGGGGATGGCTCAGCCACCCAGACCCAGCTTCTGGGCGAGACCGATGCGTTGCAGCTTGCCGGTCGCACCCTTGGGGATTTCATCCATGAACAGGATCTTGCGCGGAACCTTGAAGTCGGCCAGTCGCGTCGCGGCGAAGGCGGTGATTTCCTTGTCGGTGGCCTGCTGACCTTCACGCAGCACGACCACGGCGCCCACTTCCTCGCCCAGCTTGGGGTGGGGGATGCCGAAGGTGACGACCTGCGCCACGGCGGGGTGATCCATCAGCACTTCGTCGACTTCGCGCGGCGAAATCTTCTCGCCGCCGCGGTTGATGATTTCCTTCAGGCGGCCGGTCAGCGACAGATAGCCCTCGGCGTCCTTGCTGCCCTGGTCGCCGGTGCGGAACCAGCCGTTGGTGAAGCCTTCCTTGTTGGCCTTTTCGTTGTTCTCGTAACCCGGGGTGACGTTGGCACCGCGGATGACGATTTCGCCGATCTCGCCGGCCGGCAGGATGTTGCCGTCGTCGTCCATGATCTCGACTTCCGGACCGGCGGCCAGGCCGACGGAACCCGGCTTGCGGGCGCGCGGCGGCAGCGGGTTGGACGCCATCTGGTGCGACGCCTCGGTCATGCCATAGGCCTCGATCAGCGGAGCGCCGAAGGTTTCCTCCAGCTCGCGGATGACCTGCGGCGGAATCGACGACGACGACGAGCGCATGAAGCGCAGCGGGTTGCGTTCGATGATTTCCTTGTTGCGCGAGGCGCGCGACAGGATGGCCTGGTGCATGGTCGGCACCGCCGTGTACCAGGTCGGGTGCGCTTCATCCATCAGCGAGAAGAACTTCAGTGCATCGAAGCCCGGCGTGCAGAACACCGAAGCACCGGCCGACAGCGGCGCCATGATGCCGGCGATCAGGCCGTGAATATGGAACAGCGGCATGATGTTCAGGCCGCGGTCCTTTTCGGTGAAGGCCAGCGTGGCGCGGATGTTCTGCGCCGAAGCGGACACGTTGCGCTGGGTCAGCGGAACGATCTTCGGACGCGAGGTCGTACCCGAGGTATGCAGCACCAGTGCGACGTCGTCCGCCTGCGCGGCGCCGCCGTTGGCGGCCGGGGCGACGGCCGCGGCTTCACGCGGCTCCAGGCTGAAATCGCCGGCGGCTTCGTTCGCCACCAGGTCGATCACGCGCACGCCCAGCTTCTTCGCCACCTCGATCGCCGGCGACACGCTGCCGCGCTCGACGACCAGGGCCTTGGCATTCAGGTCGGACAGGTAGAACTCGAATTCCTCGGCGCGGTAGCCCGGATTCAGCGGCGCGGCGGTGGCACCGGAAGCAATGCTGATGAAGGCGCTGGCCATGTCCGGGCCATTCGGCAGGACGATGGCGACGCGGTCGTTGCGACCCACACCCAGTTCATTCAGACGTGCGACGGTGCGCGTCATCAGTGCGCGCAGATTGCCGAAGCTCAGATCGGTGCGCGCGGGCGCGGACAGCGCCACTGCCGAATCGGCACCGGTGGAAAACAGCTCGGCAAGCGTGGAAATACCGGACATACGAACTCCGAAAAACTCAGGAAACAAAGGAATGGATGGGTGCATCCGCTTCCGCGACGGAGCCACGTGCGTCGTATGGACACACGGGACGAACGGCAGCTGAGTCTTTCCCAGATCGAACGGGTGTTCAAGACGCGCTGCCGCAAAACAGCCGCGCACAGCAAAGCTGACGCAGCAGATCTCTACGACGGAGCAATGTGTAACAGATGCGTTACACAGCAAAGACCGCGGCTGGTATGGCCGCGGCCGGAGGAGGGAGGCCACTTCTGGTGACCGGCCCGTACCCGGGGTAGTGGGCGTCGGGCTTGCAACACTCTACGGTACCGCTTTGTAGGGGACCCCCGCGCATGTCGCTAGGCCGGCATCCTGAACCGAGGGTTCAGAGCGGCCGCGTCCCTGCCGCATCAGGCGCATCCCCGAGAGGTGCGCACAACAGCGGCGTCCATGGTTCGCGACCTTATGCCAATGAGACATTGGTTCAAGGAATCTATGACCTTGGCGAACACCGCAGGGGATTGATACGCAAGGTCTTTCACCTTGCTGCAACCGCCTCTAGAAGAGCTTTTCCTGTGCGGAAAGCGCTTCGTCGATACGCGACTGCATGGCGTTGATTCTACGCCGCAGCGGCACCAAATCAACACCGCCGGTCGCCTGCATCTGAAAAATTTCGTGTGCCAGGTTGAGCGCACACATGACGGCGAGGCGCTCGCCGGAGGCGCGCGTGGCCTCGGCAAGATCGCGCATGCGCCGTTCGACAAGTTCGACCGATGCGTTCAGCGCATCGCGTTCGCCCTCGCGGCACTGCACCCGATACTCGCGGCCGAGTATGGTGATTTCGACGAGATTCGATTCGCTCATTCCTGAGGCAGCCTTTCGAGCAGACCGCTCACCTTTTCACGCGCCGCGGCGACCTTGTCGCCGAGCACCTTGTTCTCGCCTTCGAGCGCCGCGACACGGTTCCGCAGAACGATGTTCTCGTCATGCAGTGCGCGGAAGCGACCGAGCAGGATGTCTAGCCGGTCGCCGAGCTGGTTGATGTCATGATCCATCGGCGAACTATAGGTGGGTGCCGCCGGGCCGGTCAAGACGAGGTGTGGCCGTACAATTCGCGCCCACCAGCAACGGAGCGAAAAGCAGTGCACGAACTGATTCTAGGTGGGGCCCGCAGCGGCAAGAGCGCGTACGCCGAAGCGCTGGCGACGGACAGCGGGCTGACGGTAACCATGATGGTGACAGCCGAGGCGCGCGACGGTGAGATGGCGACGCGCATCGAGCGCCATCGCGCCAACCGGCCGGCGCACTGGCCTGTGGTCGAAGCACCGCTGCATCTGGCATCCGCGCTGCGTGATGCCGCCGCGGCCGACCGCTTCATCGTCGTCGACTGCCTGACGCTTTGGCTGTCCAATCTGCTGATGGATATGGACGATGCGCCGGGCGCTGCGCTGCCCGGACTTTTCGTGCGCGAGTGCGCGGCACTGATCGACGCTCTGCCGACTCTGCCGGGCCGGATCGCACTGGTATCGAACGAGGTCGGCAGCGGCATCGTGCCGATGGGGCGCCTGTCGCGCGTGTTCGTCGATGAAGCCGGCCGGCTGCACCAGGCGCTGGCCCGCGTCTGTCCGCGGGTGACGCTGGTCACCGCCGGGCTTCCGCTGGCGCTGAAGCGGCCGTGAGCGCGCGCCGACTCTGGCTGGTGCGGCATCCGCCGGTCGCAGTGGAACGCGGCATCTGTTACGGGCGGTCCGACGTGGCACTGGCAGCGCCGGTTGCCGCTGCCGCGGCGACGCTGCGCGGCGAGTTGCCGGTCGGTGCGACGATCCTGAGCAGTCCGCTGCGCCGTTGCGCCGAACTGGCGCGGGCGCTGTCGGACACGGTGACCTTCGACCACCGCCTGCAGGAGATGGATTTCGGCGAATGGGAAATGAGGCGCTACGACACGCTGCCGCGTGCCGACATCGACCTCTGGTCCGCCGACGTGTGGGGCTTCCGCATCCCGGGTGGCGAATCGGCGGCGGACATGGCGGCGCGCACGTGGGCCGCCTGGGAGGAATGGGGTGCAGCGGAGAGCGGCGACCTCGTCGTGGTCGCGCACGGCGGTCCGCTCCGGGTGATGGCAGGCCGGCTGCTCGGCCTGCCGCAGAACGACTGGCTGGACATCGCCTGTCCGCAGGGTGCGTGCATCAGGCTGGAATCCGGCGCGGACGGCACCTGGCGTCGCGGCGAGACCGCAAAATGAAAAAGCCACCCTTGCGGGTGGCTTTTCCGGTACGGCACTGAAACGTCGATCAGCGGGTCGCTTCGGCCTTCTCGACGCGCTTTTCGGCGGACGATTCGGCAACGCGGGCGCTGTCCACCTTGCGGGTGAACACCCAGCGCGACGGCGTCTTCACGAAGGCGTAGCCGGTGGGCGCGTCGATGAACACCTTGTAGTCTTCGGGGTGTCCGACGGCAGCGGACGACACCGAAGCTTCGGTGGCGGCCGATGCGCCAAGCGTGGCGATCGCAAGACTGGTCGCGAGAGCGATGCGGAATGCAGTGGTTTTCATGGTGATGCTCCTTGCAAGTTAAAAAGCTGTCGTTGAGTTCAATGTAGTGCACCGCAACAAACCTTTCAACCCCTACGTCTGCCTTGGTTTGCCTCAGATCAAGTAAGAATTTTTTGCAGCGCATCAAAGTGCATACGCGACGTTACACAGTGCTCCAGGTGTGCCGGCTGGCGGGTGCGCCGTCACGCTGCTGTCATTGCATGAACGCAACACGATGAACGAACTGTTCCGTCTGACTGATCCACTGGACCTGTATCTGGTCCGCCATCCGAAGCCGGCCGTCGATCCCGCCCTGTGCTACGGCGCCGTCGATCTGCCGGTGGCCGAGGACGTCGCCGCCTGCGCCGCACGGCTTGCGCCGCTGCTGCCCACCGACGCGCGCGTCGTCAGCAGCCCGCTGACGCGGGCCCGTCTGCTGGCCGAGGCGGTATCGCCGACGGTGCATCTGGACGCGCGGCTGCGCGAGCTTGATTTCGGTGACTGGGAACTGAAGCCCTTCGCCGACATTCCGGCGGAAGGCTTCGAGGTGTGGGGCAGCACGCTGATCGACTTCCGCGCCCCCGGCGGCGAGCTGTACGCGGACATGGCAGCGCGCGTCTGGGACGCTTTCGAGGCGCAGCGCGCGGGTACCGGTGCGCTGGTCGTGGTCGCGCACAACGGACCGATGCGCGCGCTGACCGGCACCCTGCTCGGCCTGCCGCCAAGCCGCTGGCTCAATCTGGAGTTCGAGTTCGGCCGCGTCACCCATCTGGCGATCGGCCCGCTCGGACCCAAGCTGCGCAGCTTCAATCGCTGACGTCGGCGTGCAGAGCAAGCACGGATGAACAGAGCCTCGCCGGATCAAGGATAATCCGCGCTTCTCCGCCTGACGCCCGCCATGAATTCACCCCAGGTTTCAAGCCGCGCGCTGTATATGCGTCTGCTCGGCTACGTGCGCCCCTACTGGATCGCCTTTGCCGTCTCCATCGTCTGCATGGCATTGACCGCGGCGGCGGAACCGGTCTTCCCGGCGTTGATGAAGTCGCTGCTCGACGGCGGTTTCGGCGGCCAGGATCCGCAGGCGGTGTGGTTCTACCCGCTGGCCATCGTGCTGCTGTTCGCCGTGCGCGGCGTGTTCGGCTTCATCGCCGACTACGCCTTCGCCTGGGCCGCCAACAACGTGGTGCTCGATCTGCGGCGCGCCATGTTCGGCCGCCTGCTGGCGCTGCCGACCGACTTCTTCGACAACAACTCGTCCGGCGCGCTGATTTCGAAGGTCGCCTACGACGTGCAGGGCGTGACGCAGGCGGCGACCAACGTGATCACCGTGTTCGTGCGCGATACGCTCACCGTGGCCGGTCTGCTCGCCTGGCTGCTGTGGCTGAACTGGAAGCTCACGCTGATCGTGCTCGGCATGCTGCCGCTGATCGCGCTCATCGTGCGGCTCAGTTCGCGTCGCATCCGCGAATCTGCGCGCGGCGCGCAGACGGCGATGGGCAGCATCGCGCATACGCTGGAAGAGACCATCGAGGCGCACAAGGTGGTCAAGATATTCGGTGGCCAGGACTACGAAATGGGCCGCTTCGACGCCGCCTGCCGCAAGCAGCGCCGGCAGAACATGCGCAACATCGTCGCCGCCTCACTGGTGTCGCCGATGACCCAGGTGCTCACCGCGGTGGCACTGGGCATCGTCATCGCGGTCGCGCTGGCCGATTCGGCGGCCAATCGCACCACGGTCGGCGGCTTCATGGGCTTCGTCACCGCGATGCTGATGCTGCTGGCGCCGCTGAAGCGCCTGACCGACGTTAACGCGCCGCTGCAGCGCGGGCTGGCGGCGGCGGAAAGCGTGTTCCAGCTGATCGACCAGCAGGCCGAACGCGACAGCGGCACGGTGGAACTGGAGCGCGCGCGCGGACGCATCGACTTCGACCAGCTCGGCTTCGGCTATCCGGGCCGCGAACTGCGGGTGCTGCAGCACTTCGATCTGTCGATCGCGCCAGGCGAGACAGTGGCGCTGGTGGGCGCCTCCGGCTCCGGCAAGACCACGCTGGCCCATCTGCTGGCGCGCTTCTACACGCCGACCTCGGGACGCATCCTGCTCGACGGGCACGACATCCAGAACGTGAAGCTGGCCAGCCTGCGCGCGAACATGGCGCTGGTGAGCCAGGACGTCGTGCTGTTCAACGACACGGTGGCGGCCAACATCGCCTACGGCGCGCTGCGCGGCACCGACCGCGCAGATATCGAGGCGGCGGCTCGCGCCGCCTATGCGCTGGATTTCATCCAGGCGATGCCGGAAGGCTTCGACACCATGATCGGCGAGAACGGCGTCAAGCTGTCGGGCGGCCAGCGCCAGCGGCTGGCGATCGCGCGCGCGCTGCTGAAGGACGCGCCGGTGCTGATACTGGACGAAGCCACCTCGGCACTGGACACCGAATCCGAGCGTCAGGTGCAGGCCGCGCTCGAAGTGCTGATGAAGAACCGCACGACGCTGGTGATCGCACACCGGCTGTCCACCATCGAGCGCGCCGACCGCATCGTCGTGATGGACCGCGGCCGCATCGCCGAGATCGGCAAGCATGCCGACCTGCTGGCAGCGGGCGGCATGTACGCCGGCCTCTACAACTCGCAGCTCGGTGGCGGCGAGTGACAGGGCTTCAGATCTTCAGCGCTGCCGCGTAACCGGTCAGCTCCAGATAGCCGCGGCCGACCCGGCGCGCGCCTTCGAACACGGTCACCGCGCCTTCCCAGTAGATGGCGCCACTGCTGGCGCGGCTGTCCAGTTCCTGGTCGTCGAACAGCGGTTTCACCAGGAAGCGACGCCCCCCCACACTGACGTCGAGTTCGATCGGATAGGCGCCGCCGCTGCGCGGGCTGCGCCAGACGCGGCGCACCGCGAAACCGACTTCATTCGACGCATGGCGGCGATCGCCCGCCGCGTCGCGCACGGTCGCTGCCGCCCACAGCGCGTGGCCGTTGGCGTCGCGCATGCGGAAGGCCATCAGCGCACCGCCGTCGTCCAGATTGATGCCCAGCCAGTCCCAGCCCTGCGCGCCCTCCGGCATCAGCGCGCTCGACCACTCATGATCGAGCCAGGCGCGACCGCGCACGGCGCGGGTCTTCGCAGCGATGCGCAGGCGTCCGCTCACTTCCAGCTGTGGCCAGCTCAGGTAATGGCTGGCGTGCGCCGGATCAGGCCCCTTTCGGCTGAACCCCTGTTCGCCCTGCCACAGCACCGGCTGCGTCGGCGCGAAGGTCAGCGCGTAGTCGAAATCGTCCGCCGCGATGTGTGCGAGCAGGCGCTCCGGCGCAGGCTGGCGGGCCAGATGCCAATCGTCGATGCGCACGTCGAGGTCGTCAGCCGACGCCTCGGCCAGACCGAAACCGGCGCGCGCGATCTTCTGCGCGTGCAGCAGGCGGCCACGCGCCGGGTCGGACACCGCGGCGTGCGCGAACAGCAGCTGGCGCGGAGCAAAGCGGCTCGGGTTGGCGTCGTGCGCCGGCTGACGCACGCGGAAAAAGGTAAGCTGGAAGCCGATCGGCACCGCGGCGTCGCGCTCCAGCCAGCCGGTGATGTACCACCACTCGATACGGTGGCCGGGGTGCGCACCGTGGTCACGCGGCAGGCTGCGCGGCGTGGCGGGCAGTACCGCATCGTAGGCAGCTTCGTCGGCGCGGGCCGGCAGCACGGCCAGCAGCGGCAGGTGCAACAGCAGTCGGCGCAGCGCGGAATTCATGTTGCGCAGAGCGCACCCACGGCCGGAGGTTCCCGCTCAGCGCAGCAGCGCTTCGAGCTCGTCGGCGATGCAGGCACCGGTCTTCGTCGGGTCGGCGCCGGCGTGACGCTGTGCCAGCGCGCGCGCTGCCGCGGCGAAGCGCGCTTCGTCGAGCAGGCGACGCAGCAGCGCCGGGTAATCGGTGTTCTTGCTGCCCGGCGGCACGGCCAGACCGAAGCCGCCATCGACGATGCGGCGCGCCACCATGTACTGCTCCATGTGATTGGGCAGCACCAGTTGCGGACACCCGGCAAGCGCCGCAGCGCTGACGGTGCCGATGCTGGCGTGCGAAATGACCAGATCGGCTGCGCGCACGGCCGGGTCCATCTGCACCGGCGAAGACTCGAAGCGGACCGACGGCCCACCGAGCCGTCGTGCGGCGTCCGGTGACAGCCCTTTGGCATGCACCAGCGTGCGCATGCCGGACTGCCGCAGCGCCTCCATCAACGCATTGAAATCCGCGTGTTCGGGCGACAGGTAGACGAACACGCGGGCGCCCTCGCCCGCCGGCCACTCCGGCGCCACGCCTTTGTCGCCGACATAGCTCGGACCAACCATCCGAACGCGCTCGTCGTATTCGGGGTAGTGGGCCAGCTCCGGCAGGCTGGCCGCGATGCAGCGCACCCCGCCGAACAGTTCGGTCAGGCGCGGCAGGGCGCTGTCACCGAGCAGCGCCAGCGCCTGGTTCACCGGCGCCAGCAACAGCGCATCGCTGCGTGCGCACTGGGCAACGTCGCCCTTGTCCCAGTAGTTCATCGCCGGAAACACATCGCGATGCGGTGGAATCTCGAAGCAGTTGCCGATCGCCGCGATCGGCGTGCCGCGGCCGCGCATCGCCAGCATCGCCGTCGGCGCGTGATCGCACACCAGCAGTTCGGGGCGGTGCAGGTCAAAAAGCCCGCGCCAGGCCGACAGCAGCCCGGCCAGACCGGCCGGGTCCAGCCATCCTGCGGCGGCCAGCACGGCCGAGAAGTTCACCAGCTTCGGCGGGTTGACCATGCGCGGCAGCCACAGTGGCGACTGCAGCATAGGAAAACCGTCGGCGACGATGCGGCCGTGCGCGCGTGCGAGGTCCTTCAGCGCAAAGGTGACCGCGTGCCCGCGTTCGCGCAGCGCGCGCGCGGTGATCAGCATGCGGTCGATGTGGCCCATATTGGCGCCCAGTTCCCATGCCATCAGTACGCGGCTCATCGCGCGCACAACTGTCGGGGGGCTTTACACCACGCCCTGTCGGAGCGCGAAGACGACGTGCAAGTCATTGATTCTTTTAACCTAAGAGAATGGGCATAAATCTTGTTACAGGCGGCGAGCGCCTTAATCGTACAGGATGAAAACAATGAACTTCTCGCTGCCCTCGCGCCCGACACTGATCGCGGTATCGCTGTTCGCCTGGTTCAGTCAGGTGCCGCTCGCCCACGCACTGCCGGTTCTCGGCGCCTCGTCCGCCGCCAGCAGCAACGGCAGCACTGCAACACCTTCCGATTGGGTGACACCGGAGTATCGCAACAGCTCGAGCTACATCTGGTCGGGCGACAACAACTCCGCCTCCGGTTATGCCTTCTCGTCCGCCACCGGCGCATATGCCGTGTCCTCCTCGGCCTACGGCTACAACGGCAGCGCCAGCGCGATGGCCAGCATTCTCGCCACCGTTACCAACGCGTCGAACGTGGCGCAGAACTTCAGCCTCACGTTCAAGATCTACGGCGGCTCGATCAGTGCAACGAACTACTACGCGCTCGACGCAGACGAATACCTCAGCGTCGACTACCTGGCGTCGATCAAGATCGATGGCAATCAGGTCTGGTACTCGTCGGCCAGCATCCAGAACAACGGCGGCGTCATCACGCACGACAAGTCGGGCACCGACCTGAACAGCAACGACGACGGCAGCGACGGCTATTACAGCTGGGGAAGCCGTTACGTCACCATCGACCTCGGCGTGCTCGACCCGAACCAGTCGCTCGACGTGCTGGCCGAGCTGTCGGACAGCGCCGCCAGCAACCTCGGGGTCTATGCCTACGATTGCGGCGGCGGTTACGAGGGCTACGGCGGCTACGGTGGATATGGCGGCTACGGCCCGGTGCTGCAGAGCACCTCCGTGTGCACGCAGAGCAAGGGCAATGCGTCGGCCTTTTACGGCGACCCGTTCGAGATCGAAGCGAATCCGGTCAACGCCGACCCGAACAGCCTGCGCGTCACCACGCGCGCCGTGCCGGAGCCCGGCAGTCTCGCCTTGCTGGCACTCGCCGCGGGCGCGGCCGGCGTTGCACGACGACGGAAGAAGCGCGACTGAGTCGCACATCCGCACCGACAAGAAAAAAGCACCGCATGCGGTGCTTTTTTCTTTCCACGGTCACATCGCCCGCTCAGCGCTCGACGAATGCCCGCTCGATCACGTAGTCACCCTGTTCACCGACCCCCGGAGAGATGACGAAGCCGCGCGCGTCGAGCAGGTCGGCGGTGTCCTTGTTCATGCTCGGGCTGCCGCAGATCATCGCGCGGTCGGTTTCCGGATTCAGCGGCGGCAGTCCGAGGTCGTCGGTCATCTTGTTGCTGACGATCAGATCGGTCAGGCGGCCGCGGTTGCGGTAGGGCTCGCGCGTGACGCTGGGGTAGTACAGCAGCTTGTCGCGCACGAACTCGCCGAGGAATTCGTCGTTCGGCAGTTCGTTCTCGATGTAGTCCTGGTAGGCCAGCTCATTCACGTGGCGTACGCCATGGAACAGGATGACCTTGTCGAAGCGCTCGTAGGCTTCGGGATCGCGGATCAGGCTCAGGAAGGGCGCCAGACCGGTGCCGGTGCCGAACAGGTACAGGTGCTTGCCCGGCTTCAGGTCGTCCAGCACCAGCGTGCCGGTGGGCTTGCGGCCGACCAGGATTTCATCGCCCGGCTGCAGGTGCTGCAGCTTGGAGGTGAGCGGGCCGTCCGGCACCTTGATGCTGAAGAACTCCAGGTGTTCCTCGTAGTTGGCGCTGGCGATGCTGTAGGCGCGCAGCAGCGGCTTGCCGCCGGTCTCCAGACCGATCATGACGAAATGACCGTTGCGGAAGCGCAGACCGGGGTCGCGCGTGGTCTTGAAGCTGAACAGCGAATCGTTCCAGTGATGGACGCTGAGAACTTTTTCGGGCGCGACGCTGGCCATGGCAGTAATCCGGTTGAAAGGCGATGGTGCATTTATAGCGCCGCAGCGCACCATAACTCAACAAACCAAATAACAATGTTTCGATAACCTGTGGTTATCCCGCTTCCGGTGCGCGACGGTACGACAGATGACGCGCCAGCGTCGCCACCAGTTCCCCGGCCTGGAAGGGTTTGCTGATGAAATCGTCCATACCGGCGTCGCGGCAGCGGGCGCGATCCTCGTCCAGCGCGTTGGCCGTGATCGCGACGATGGGCACCTGCTGCCAATACGGATCGCCCAGCGCGCGAATGCGGCGCGTCGCCTCCAGCCCGTCCATGACCGGCATCTGCATGTCCATCAGCACCAGATCGAAGTGACGCTCGCCGCAGGCCGCCACTGCCTGCCGGCCGTCGGCCGCCTGGGTGATGCGCACGCCGTGGCGCGACAGCAGGCGACCGAGCAGCACCTGGTTGACCGGCGTGTCCTCGGCGATCAGCACGTCGGCATCGCACAACGCGACCGCGTACGTGGATGCCGCGTCGTCCGGCCGCGCCGCGGCGTCCTCGGTCGGTGCGGCCGGCAGCGGCAGTTCGACGCGGAAGGTGCTGCCGCGGCCCGGCGTACTGTCCAGCTTGATCGTGCCGTGCATCAGCGCAACCAGCCGCGACACGATGGACAGGCCCAGCCCGGTGCCGCCATAGGTGCGCGTGGTCGATGAATCCGCCTGCGAGAAAGGCATGAACACCAGCGCCTGCTTGTCGGACGCGATGCCGATGCCGGTGTCGGCGACCGACAGCGCGATCCGCCCCTCGCCCGCCCCCTCGACATTCACCGTCACGCCGCCGTGGGCGGTGAACTTCAGCGCATTCGACACCAGATTCGACAGTATCTGCCGCAGCCGCAGCGGATCGCCGGTGACGATGGCAGGAAGCGCCGGCGCCACCTGCCAGCGCAGCGCAATGTCCTTGCCTGCTGCTTGCGACGAGAAGATGGCCAGAGTTTCGGCGACCAGCGTTTCAAGGCTGAAGTCGACCGCTTCGAGCTGCAGCTGGCCGGCGTCGACCTTCGAGTAGTCGAGGATGTCGTTCAGGATGCCCATCAGGCTGTCGGCGGACGATTTCACCCAGCCGAGGTGCTCGCGCTGCTCGTCGCTGAGCGGTTCCGACAGCACCATGTCCGTCATGCCGATGATGCCGTTCATCGGCGTGCGGATTTCGTGGCTCATGGTGGCGAGGAAGGCCGCCTTGGCGCGGCTGGCCGCCTCGGCTTCGTCACGCGCACGGCGCAGTTCGTCGGCCGCCGCACGCGCCGCCGACACGTCCTCACTGAGCCACATGCAGCCGATCTCGCGACCGTCGCCATCGCGCACGGTAAAGCTGCGCTGTGTCAGCGTACGGCCATCGGCCAGCAATATCTCCCGCTCGCCGCGGTGAGGGCAGAACACCGTCGTCGCCGCGCCGGACGACAGCCGCGCGGCACACATCGCTTCGACCGCCTGCAGCGCACAGCCGTCCGGCGGACGACCGGCGTCGAGCGCCCACACCTGCGCCAGCTTGTCGTTCGCGTACAGCACCCGCTTCTCGTGGTCGGCCAGCAGCACGCCGATGTCCATCGCGTCGAGCAGCGCTTCGAGCCGACCGTTCGCCTCAGACGCGATGCGCGCCAGACCGTGCTCCTTCTCGTGCAGCGCCTGCAGTTCGCCGATGCGCTCCCGGATCGCCGCCGACATCGCGTTGAAGGCGCGGCCAAGCTGGCCGACCTCGTCCTCGCCTTCGGCGACCGGCGCGGGCGTCAGCGCGCCGTGCGCAACCTCTTCCGCCGCATGCGTAAGCCGCAGCAACTGGCGTGTCAGCCACAGACCGAGACCGGTGAGCAGCGCGATCGACAGCAGCAGTTCGCCCGCAGCGATGCCGATGCCCTGCAGCAGCAGCTGGCGGTTGGCGCTGCGCAGCGCCGACATGTCGAGACCGAAATGCAGCTGACCGAGCGGCTGCCCGGCCAGCGCCACCGGCGTGACCAGGTCGTAGATCGGAGGATCCTCCTCGACCGACAGATCGAAGCGCTCGTCGGTCTGCGGCAACGGCGCCTCGCGCGACCAGCCGCTGTGTGCGACGACGTGGCCGCCGCTATCACGCAGGATGAGATAGGCGATGCCCTGACTGGATCGACTTTCGTCCAGCACCGCCTGCATCGTCGCGTAGTCGCTCTGCGCCATCGGCGCCACCAGCGCCGCGTTCAGGATGGGCACGATCTGCTGCGCGTGACGCTCAGCCTGCTCGGTCATGTGGGTGCGCTGCAGGCGCACGCTGTTGCTCACCAGCAGCGTCAGCATGACCGCCTCGACGACGATGGCGGCGATCAGCAGACGGCCGCGCACCGAGCGCCGCAGCCGGAAATCGAACAGCCAGCTCACAGTGCAGACTTCTTCAACTGTTCGCGCACCTCGGCGGCATAGGGCACCATCGCATCGAGTTCGCCGGAGCGAAGCGGGCGGTAGCCTTCAAGCTTGTAACGGGCGAAGTAATCGACGCCGGCCGGCGTTTCGGCAAACGACCACAACGCCGTCTCGATCGCGGCCGCGCGTGCGGCCTCGACCTGATTGAGCAGATAGACGCGGCCGACCATGGCCGGACTGTCGGTCAGCAGCCGCAGTCGCGTACGCACCTCGGGCGCCAGGCCCTGAAAGTTGGCAAGCGACATCGTGCCGGCGCTGACTTCGCCATTGAGCAGCAACTGCGCCACGCTGTCGGCGGCGCTGACGTATCGAACGGTGACGCCGGCCGCACCGTGCTCGCTCATCCAGCGCAGGCCCCACAGTGTCACCAGTGACGACGGACTGAGTCCGGCCACCGTGCTGCCGGCCAGTTCGCGTGCCGACTTCGCCCGGCTGCCCGCAGCGACGGCGACGACCGCATGGAAGGGCGCGCGGTAGGTCAGCAGCGGCCGGTAACGCGCATCAGCGCGCAGCATTTCGGCCTGATGTCCGGTCGTGATGACCAGCGCGTACTCCTGGTTCAGCGCCCGGCGCGCGAACTCGGTGAAGTCCGGCGCAGTAACGATGGCAACGGGCGTGCTGAGCGTCTTCTGCAGATGCTGCCGCAGCGGTTGGTACATTTCGATGATGACGCGCGAACTGGTGTGCGGCGCCACGCCGATGCGGAACAGCGGCGCGTCCTGCGCAAGCGCAAGCGCCGGAATGAAACAGGCAAGGGACAGCAGCAGACGAGTGAGGGCGAGGAACATCCGGGCAGACGAGACGGCAATGGGTACCTCGGCATTAACGGATCGCGCCGTCGCCCCTTGAATGGCTGGTGCACCACAACATCATCACAACACACTGTTTAACAATGATTTTTCCAGAAAGCGTTGGTGACTCGAAGCGTGTTCAGCCGCGCAGCCAGGCCATCAGTCCGCCATAGCAGGCCGCATGCGAGAAGCGGTCGCGGGCGTATGCGTGGGCGGCGCGTGCGTAGCGCCGGCGCAGCGGCAGATCGTCGAGCAGCGTGCGGCAGGCGTCAGCAAAGGCAGCGGCTTCGTCGGCCAGCAGAAAGGCCTCGCCGGCGCCATCCTCCAGGCCGCGCGCGCCTTCGCGCGTGGTGACCACGGGCAGACCGGCGGCGAGCGCCTCGACCGTCTTGATCTTCAGCCCGGAGCCCCAGCGCACCGGGTTGATGGCGATGTCCACGCCGCTCCACAGCACCTCGATGTCGGGAACGAAGCCGCGCGCGCGGATGCCGTCCGGCAACGGCTGCGGCAGCAGCGCGGCGATGTGCCCGGCCACCTGCAGCTCGGCGCGCTCGGCGGACAGCGCGGGCCACACGTCATCGATGAACCACTGCAGGCCGTGCCGGTTCGCCACCCACTGGCTGGCCGCGTAGCCGATCACACGCGAATCCGGCCTCACCGGCTGCGCCGGCAGCACGACCGGGTGCGGCACGCACAACGCCCGCTCGCCGAGCGCGGCGGCAACGCGCGCGTGATCGTCCGGCTGGATCAGCAGCACGCGGTCGTAGTGACGCAGGAAGCCGAGCTCGCGTTCGAAATCCAGCGCCTCCTCGACCGCGACGCCCACGCTCGCGCGCGACGCGGCGTTGTCGCTGACCAGGTCGTGCGTGTCCATCACCAGCCGGATGCCATCCGGCACCGCCAGCCGCAGGAAATCGAGTTGCAGCCGCGACAGCAGCACGCAGTCCGGCGCGATCTGCCGGCACATGCCGCGCAACCCGCTCACCAGTGCGGCGCGTTCCGGCCTCGCGGTATCGCCGACCGCGAGGCGGTAGCGATGCCGGCTGCGCTCGACAAAGGGCCGGGTGGCTGCGTCCGGCTGCTCGGGGAAGAACACGGTCAGTTCGCAGACCTCGGCCAGTGCATCGATCAGCGCCGCGGTGCGCGCCGCTTCGCCGTTGCCGGGGCGCCAGTAGCGACTGCGGGTGACGAATATCAGTTTCGGTCGGCTCATCGGAGGCACATCGGGGAAGATGAAGGGACGGAAGGTGAAGGGACGGATAGAATTCCGCTTTTACCCGATTCTGCAGGAGCTTCCATGCCCGCCTACCGTTCCCGTACCTCGACCCACGGCCGCAACATGGCCGGCGCCCGCGCGCTGTGGCGCGCCACCGGCATGAAGGACGGCGATTTCGGCAAGCCCATCATCGCCATCGCGAACAGCTTTACGCAGTTCGTGCCGGGCCACGTGCACCTGAAGGACCTCGGCCAGATGGTCGCCCGCGAGATCGAGAAAGCCGGCGGCGTGGCCAAGGAATTCAACACCATCGCGGTCGATGACGGCATCGCGATGGGCCACGGCGGCATGCTGTACTCGCTGCCGTCGCGCGACCTGATCGCCGACAGCGTCGAATACATGGTGAATGCCCACTGCGCCGACGCGCTGGTGTGCATCTCGAACTGCGACAAGATCACCCCGGGCATGCTGATGGCCGCCATGCGGCTGAACATCCCCACCGTGTTCGTGTCCGGCGGCCCGATGGAAGCGGGCAAGGTGAACTGGGGCCAGAAAATCATCGCCGTCGATCTGGTCGACGCCATGGTCAAGGGTGCCGACACCAACTGTTCGGACGAGGAGTCCGAAGCTTACGAGCGCAGCGCCTGTCCGACCTGCGGCTCCTGCTCCGGCATGTTCACCGCCAATTCGATGAACTGCCTGACCGAAGC
>NZ_JADMJL010000078.1 GCF_018780585.1 Methyloversatilis discipulorum
CGAGGTGCCCCTCGGGAGGTAAAGACAATACAAGGAGCGGTCTTCTGACCGCGACCGCGGCGCCTGAGCGAGAGGCAGTGCTTGACCACAGGCCCTGTCGGGGTCAGAGGACCCCTCCCACAGAATCTGGTCCAGGCTCGGGCCGCAGGTCGAGCGCACGCCCCCTGTGGGAGCGGTCTTCCGACCGCGACCGCGGCGCCTGAGCGAGAGACGGTGCTTGATCACACGCCCTGTCAGGGTCGGAAGCCCCTCCGACGGCGACGCACGCGCGGTCAGGTCAGGGCGGCCGCCGCCGGCAGTTCGAGCACGAATTCGGCGCCGCCGTCGGGGCGGTTGCGGGCGACCAGCGTGCCGCCGTGCTGTTCGACGATGCCGTAGCTGATGGACAGGCCGAGGCCGGTGCCCTTGCCGACCGGTTTGGTGGTGAAGAAGGGCTCGAAGATGCGGGACAGGTATTCGTCGGGAATGCCGGGTCCGTTGTCGCGCAGGGTCATGCGCACACGGTCGTCGCTCGTGCTGCAGCCGACGGTCAGTTCGGCGACCCGGCCGTCGGCGCCGGCGGCGTCGCAGGCGTTCTGCAGCAGGTTCATCACCACCTGCTGCAGCTGGCCGGCGCTGCCCATGACGACGCAGGGCGCACCGGCTTCCCAGTGCATGTCGACCGCCGCGGTGGTGCCCTTGCGTATCCAGTGGATGGCGCGCTCGATCACGGTATTCAGGTCGACCGCGGTGCGCCCTTCCGGGTCCACGGCGGAAAAACGCTTCAGGCCGTTCACGATGTCGGCCGTGCGTTGCGCACCTTCCATCGTGCCTTCGATCAGCGAGGGCAGATCCTTCAGCAGATGCTCGATGCGCAGCTTGGTGCGCAGTTCGCCCAGCTCCTCGTCGGAAGCGCCCGCATGCACCGCGTCTATGTAGCGGCCCATGCGTTCGCTGTATTTCTTCAGCGCGTGCACATTGCCGAGCACGAAGCTGATCGGGTTGTTCAGTTCGTGCGCGACGCCGGCGACCAGGCGGCCGAGCGAGGCCATCTTTTCCGAGTGCAGCAGCTGCTGCTGCGCCAGCTTCAGCGCTTCGTGCGCCTCGCGCAGCTCGTGGTAGGCGCGTTTCAGCTCGGCGGTCGGCCGGCCGACGAACACGGTGCCGGCGCGCCGGCCGGTGCGCGTGAAGCGCGGCGTCAGATTGGTGTCGACCGGCACCGGGCTGCCTTCGGCGTCACGCAGATTTAGCTCGACCGCCTGACCGCGACGCGACGGATTGGCGTCGTCGAGCACGCCGCGCATGCGGGCGCGGCTGTCGTCGTCGGCCAGCAGTGCGAACACCGGCGTGCCGCGCAGTTCGTCATCGCTCCGGCCGACCAGCTCGCACAGCGCGGCGTTGGTTTCCTCGATCTCGCCGCGCTCGTTGCACACCAGCAGCACGTCCGACATCGCCGACATGACGCTGAAGATGAACTGCTGCGACTGTTCCAGTTCGACGTTCTTCTGCTCGAGCGCGATTTCGTCGCTGACCAGCTGCGAATACACCTCGTCCATGCGCTGGATCACGTCCAGCCAGGTCGCCTCATCCACGCCCTCGATGTGAGCACGGGCGAGCAGGGCGTCGGTGTCGGCAGGCTTGGGCAGGTCGGTCATCGCGGCAGCGGGCAGGTGTCGTCAGCGACGCATCGTAGCGCCGGCGGCGCGCCGCCAGTGTCCGGGCGGCAGGCCGAAACGCTGCGTGAAGCGGCGGGTGAAGGCGCTCTGGTCGGCGAAACCGGTGTCGAGCGCGATGTCGCCGAGCGAGCGCGTGTCGTCATCGAGCAGCGCGAGCGCGGCGTCCAGGCGGAGGCGGATCAGGTAGCGGTGCGGCGGCTCGCCGAAGGCATCGACGAAGAGGTCGTGGAAGCGGCGCGGACCATAGCCGAAGCGAGCCGCCAGTTCATTCAGCGGCGGTACGTCGCCGGCGTGGCGGCGCAGCCAGACGTCGATGCGGGCAACCGGGAAACGGCGCGCGTCGTCGTCGGCCGGTGCGGCGTGCAGGCGCTGCGCCAGATCGTCGGCAAAGCGGGTGGCCAGCAGCCAGTGACGCGGCCGCGACACGCGCTCACCGGCCAGCCCGAGCAGCGGCTGCACGCGCCGGCGCAGCGCGGCGTCGATGACGAAGGCGCGCGGACGGCGGAACAGCGACGCCGGTAACGCGACGGAGGCTGCCGGCAGATCGACCACCAGCTGACGGTTACTGGCGTCGAGACCACGGTAGTCGTGCCGGGTGCCGGCCGGAATCACCAACCCGGCACCGGCGTCGACCCGGTGCAGATGGCCGTCCAGTTCCAGTTCGGTACCGCCGTCGCCACCCAGCACGACCTGATGGAAGTCGTGTGCGTGCCCGGCCGGTTCGGCCGCGTAGCAGCGGGTATCGACGTTGGGATCGGCAGCGTGCATGACATGACTTTCAGCGACGCCGGCACAGTAGCACGCCGCCCAGCGCCAGCGCGAAGCCGGCCATCTGCAGCGGTGCCAGCCGCTCGCCGAACAGCAGCGCCGCCTGCGCCGCGGCCAACGGCGGCGCCAGCAGCACCAGCACGCTCACCTTCGCCGCCGAACCGCGGCGCACCATCCAGACCAGCAAGGTGCTGCCGATGGCCGACAGGCCAAGCACCGCCCAGGCGAGTGCCGCCCACAGCGCCGGGCCGGGCACCCACAGCGACTCGCCGAGCGCCAGCGCAATGACCAGGCAGACCAGCGCACCGCCGGCATTCTGGATGGCGCTCGAACTGAACAGGTCGGCGGCGGCGATGGAGCTCTTCTGCACCAGCGTGCCAGCGGTGATGCCGGCCACCGCCACCAGCGCCACGCCGACAACCAGCGGCGACAGCGCCTCCGGGCCGACGCTGGCCAGCCGCGGCGCCAGCACCAGTACGACCCCCAGCGCACCGGCCAGCAGACCGCCCCAGAAGTGGCGGCCCAGCGGCTCAGCGAACAGGCGCTGCGCGATCAGCGCCGTGAACATCGGCTGCAGCGTGGCGAGCAGCGCCATCACCGCCGGCGACAGCCCGTGCGCCACCGCCCAGTAGCCGCCGCCCATGTACACACCCTGCAGCAACGCACCGGCCAGCAGGTGCTTGGGCCACTGCTCGCGCGCCGGCCAGGCTGCGCGCAGCGCGACGGCGATGGCCGTGTACAAGAGCGTGGTCAGCGTGAAGCGGGCGAGCAGGAAAAGTGCCGGGTCGGCCACGCCGTCGATGGCCCGCGCGACGATGAAACCGGTGGACCAGACGAGGACGAAGAGGGCAGGGGCGAACAGCGCTGACACGGGCGTACGGACGGGACAAAGACCGCAGTCTGCCGCCGCCGGTGCCGGCCTGTCTTGTCGAAAACTGCAGCGATATGCGCCGACGGACCGGCACAGCACGTACAGATTGTGCGGTACAGATGCGCGCGCCGAGGAGCTGTGACGATTTCCCGATGTCGCGTGGCATATATGTAATCGGCAATTTCAGCACGACGAGCCCGGTGGATTCGATGAAACAATTTCCATTCACTGTGATCGCATCAGGCAGGGCGCCCTCAACGGGCCGTCCATGCCAGGCTCGTACTGCATGCGTGTCACGCGCTGCAGGCCCGGCACCTTGCAGGAGGTCTCGATGAAATGCCCCTCGATTTTTCCAACCGAGCCCGAGCGGCTCGATGCGCTCGCTGCCTACGGCCTCGACAGTGAGCGCCAGCTGCCCAGCCTCGATCCGGTGGTGCGCATCGCCGCACGCATGTTCGGCATGCCGGTCGCCGCGGTGAACCTGATCGGCAGCGATCACGTGTTCTTCGCTGCCAGCACCGGCATCGACGAGGCGGTCGATATGCGGCGCGACGTGTCCTTCTGTGCGCATGCGATCAACCAGCACGACGTGATGGTGGTGCCCGATGCGCTCCTGGACGAACGCTTCCATGACAATCCGCTGGTCACCGGCAGTGCCCAACTGCGCTTCTATGCCGGCGTGCCGCTGCTGTCGCCGGACGGGCATGCACTCGGCGCGCTGTGCGTGATCGACAACCGGCCGCACGACGATTTCAGCGACGACGACCGCGAGCGGCTGCGCGAACTGGCGAAGATGGCGGCCGACCGCATGGAGCTGCGCCGCATCGAGGTATCGCCCGAACACAGCCGCCCCGCTTTCGACGACTTCGCGAAGAACGCACCCAACCCGCTGATCGCCTTCGACGCGGCAGCGAAGCTCATCGGCTGCAACAGCGCCGCTGCCGCGCTGCTCGGTCGCACGCCGACGCAGGGTCTGGGCGAACCTGTAGACGCGCTGCTGCCCGAGCGCGACCGGGCCGCCTTCCGCGACCTGCTCGCCCGTGCCGTCGCGCAGGGCTCGCTCGACGGGCTGGACGTGCCGAAGGACATCATCGGACTGCGCAGCGACGGCGTCGAACTGCTGCTCGGGCTGACGCTGTTCATGCACCGCGAGGCCGGCGGGGTCACTTTCAGCGCCCACCTGCAGGACTGCACCGAACGGCGCGAGCGGGAGAACGCGCTGCGCCGCATGGCCAGCACCGATGGCCTGACCGGCCTGGCCAACCGCGCCGGCTTCTTCCGCCGCGTCGAGGATGCGCTGGCGCGACCGATGCCCGCAGCCGTCGTCATGATCGACCTCGACGGCTTCAAGGACGTGAACGACACGCTGGGCCACGCAATCGGCGACAACATCCTGCAGGAAGTCGGCCGCCGGCTTGAGGCGGTAGCCGGCATGCAGGGCTTCGCGGCGCGTATTGGCGGCGACGAATTCGCGCTGCTGCTGGCCGGCACCGGCGACCCGGAAAGCGCTGCGGTGGTGGCCCACGTCGTACTGCAGGCGATCGAAATGCCCATCGTCGCCGACGGCCACGAGGTGCGCGTCGCCGCCAGCTGCGGCATTTCTGTGGCGCCGCAGCAGGCCGATGAGGCGCTGGAACTGATAGGCAATGCCGATCTCGCGCTGTTCAAGGCCAAGAGCATAGGCCGCGCGCAGTGCTTCACCTACCAGCCGGCGCTGCGCATGGAAGCGGTCGCGCGTCGGCTGTACAGCATGGAACTGCACCGTGCAGCGCACGCCGGCGAGTTCCTGCTGTTCTATCAGCCGCAGGTTAGGCTGTACGACGGAGCGCTGACCGGCGCCGAAGCATTGATACGCTGGCTGCATCCGGAACGCGGGCTGCTGTCGCCGGCCGCTTTCCTGCCGGCGCTCGAAGGTGGGCCCCTCGCGGCGACGGTCGGCGCCTGGGTGCTGGAGGAGGCCTGCGCGCAGGCCGCGTACTGGCGCCGCAACGGCGCGCCGGATTTCCGCATGGGCGTGAACCTGTTCGGCGCCCAGTTCCGCGTCGGCGATCTGGCAGCGCAGGTGCAGGCGACACTCGACAAGCACGGCCTGCCGCCGGAAGCGCTCGAACTGGAAGTGACCGAGAACATCGTGCTCGATCACGACGACCTGGTGCTGGACACGCTGCAGCGCGTGCGGGCGCTCGGCGTCGGCGTGTCCTTCGATGACTTCGGCACCGGCTACGCGTCGCTGAGCCTGCTCAAGCGCTACCCGCTGACGCGGATCAAGATCGACCGTTCCTTCGTCGAGGGCATGCTGGAATCGGAGCGCGATGCCTCGGTCGTGCGCGCCATACTCGACATCACGCGCAGTTTCGAACTGGACAGCATCGCCGAAGGGATAGAGCGCGATGTGCAGCGCATACGCCTGTTCCGCGAGGGCTGCGTGCACGGGCAGGGCTATCTGTTCGGGCAGGCGCTGTCGGCCGAACAGTTTTCACACGCCTTCGGGCTGGGCGGCGGCAGCCGGACGTCGAACGGCTGAGCGCGGAGGCCGTCGGCTCAGTCGGTGGCCAGTGCGCGCAGGCGGGTGAGCAGGTCGGGCTGGTCGGCGACGGGCAGGCCGAACAGGTCCTGCACCGTGGCGATCAGCGCGTCGCCGTCAGCCAGCGTGCGGCGTGCCACGCTGCCGTCGGCGCGGTACTCGGACAGATCGCGGTTGAACAGTGTCCAGCGACGATCGGCGCCGGCGCGCGCCAGCATCAGGTTGCCAGTGAAGATGGACTGCGGGTGGGTGGACAGGAAGTAGCTCGACGCCTCGTAATCGCAACCGTGCATGTCGATGCGGCGCACGCGGTACAGGTTCTTCCATTCGCCCGCGATCTGCGACTGCAGCCACCAGTAGTCGTCGCGCAGCAGCAGGCGGTAGGCGCCGTGCGGCGTGCGCTGCTCCAGCCCGTCTTCCCAGCGCAGGCCAGCGGTGACCGTGAGGCCACCGAAGCCGACGTCGACCAGTCGTGCGCCGTCCGGCGTGTCGACATCGAGCAGCATGTGCGATTGCGGCGTCAGCGCGTCGTCGGGCTGCATCCACATGACGCGCGCCGCCAGTTCGCGCACCGGGTAGCCGAGCGCGCGCAGCGCGTCGGCGAACAGCCGGCCGTGCTCGAAACAGAAGCCGCCGCGGCGGGCATCGATCAGCTTCGCGGTGACGGTTGCCGCGTCCACCGCGACCGGCTTGCGCCGCAGCGGGTCGAGGTTCTCGAAGGGGATGGCCATGGTGTGCGCAAGTACCAGCGCATCGAGCGTCGGTGCGTTGGCCAGCGGCCGGGCGGCGGCTGACCAGTCCAGGCGAGCGAGGTAGGCATCGAGAGGGAATTGGGCGGACATGGGGCAGTGCGATAGTCGACAGCCGCGCATGATGGGGCGGGCGGGGCGCGAAGGCCTGCGCAGCGCGTCACGAGTGGCCGACCGAGCCGGGTGACTTGGGGCTTTGTGGAGCGCGCTTGCTCGCGATTGCGGCGAGTATCCGAGCCGGCGGCCCGCAACCGCCGCGTCGCGGCCAAGGCCGCTCCTACAGGGATCGCGCCCGATCTGAGACCGAAGTCCGGATTCTGTGGGAGGGGTCTTGACCCCGACAGCGGCCTGGATCAGAGCCGGCGGACTGCGGCGGCCCTGTCGCGGCCAAGGCCGCTCCTTGTATTGTCTTTACCTCCCGAGGGGCACCTCGG
>NZ_JADMJL010000022.1 GCF_018780585.1 Methyloversatilis discipulorum
AGGCTTCGTTTTCCCAGGCGATCAGCACGTCGCCGATGCCGCGCTCGACGAAGGTGGTGGTCGAGCCGCGCGCGCCGGAATCGAGCACCTTCACGTTGGCGAACAGTTTCTTGACGAAGTCCTTGGCGGTGGCGTCCGAGCCGCCCGGCTGCTTCAGCGCGTAGGCCCAGGCGGCCAGGTAGTTCCAGCGGGCACCGCCCGAGGTCTTCGGATTCGGCGTGATCACTTCGACGCCTGGCTTGACCAGGTCGCTCCAGTCCTTCAGGCCCTTGGGGTTGCCCTTGCGCACCAGGAACACGATGGTCGAGGTGTAGGGTGAGGCGTTGTGCTGCAGCCGCTTCTGCCAGTCGGCGGGGATGAGCTTGCCGTTCTGATGCAGTGCATCGACGTCGTAGGCCAGCGCCAGCGTCACCACGTCGGCTTCGAGGCCGTCGATGACCGAGCGCGCCTGCTTGCCGGAGCCGCCGTGCGACTGCTTGATGGTGACGTTGTCGCCGGTCTTGGCCTTCCAGTGCTTGGCGAAGGCGCTGTTGAAGTCCTGATAGAGCTCGCGCGTCGGGTCGTAGGACACGTTCAGCAGCGTGATGTCGGCGGCGAAGGAATTGGCGACAAGCGTGGTGCCGAGCAGCAGGCTGGCGGCGAGGGTGCGCAGGGTCGTTTTCATTTTGTGTGGCTCCGTGTTGGGAAACATGCGATGGAGCGCACTCTAGGCAGCGGGCCGTGCGAAGCGAACCAATTAAAACTGCGCTGCTTTGCAGTGGATTCCTGCAAAGCATTTGCAGCGGAGTGGGAAGCGACCGTGCGAACCTGCGCGGGATTTTTCCGGCGTGGCAGTGGTCTGTGGCACGAAAGGATGCTGCCGATGAACGACCTCTTCACCCCACTCGCGCGCGACGCGGCCGACCACGATTTCGAACCGACACCGCGGGCCGCGCTGGCGCGTATCGACGCCGTCCGCCCGGGCGTCTATGCGCGTACGCGCAATCACCTCGACGGCGCGGTGACGCGGCTGTCGCCCTATCTGACGCACGGCTTCATCGATGTACCGCAGGTGATCGAGCGGCTGTCGCAGCGCGTCGCACTGTCGGCGGACGACAAGATCGTGTTCGAACTGGCCTGGCGCGAGTACTTTCACCACCTGTGGCGCCACTCGGGCGAAGGCATTTTCGAGCCGCGCCGGCCGCCGCCGGCCTCGGGCTACGCCGCAGCGGTGCCGGACGACGTGCGCGCGGGGCGCACCGGCGTGCCGGTGATCGACGGCGCGGTGCGCGCCCTGTACGACACCGGCTATCTGCACAATCACGCGCGCATGTGGCTGGCCAGCTATGTCGTACACCTGCGCAAGACGCACTGGCGCGCCGGCGCCGACTGGATGTACCGCCATCTGCTCGACGGCGATCTGGCGTCGAACACGCTGTCCTGGCAGTGGGTGGCCGGCACGCTGACCGGAAAGCCTTATCTGTTCAATGCGGAGAACGTCGCCCGCTACGCGCCCGATCTGGCCAGTCCGGGTACGGTGATCGACGCCGGTTACGAGGTGCTCGACCGCATCGCACGGCAGTCGCCGGACTGTGGTCCGGAACCCGGGCACGCACCGGGCGTGGTCGAACCGGCGCCGGGCGTGGTGCCCGACCCGGATATCTGGGGCCTGCGCGACGACCGTCGCGAGTGCTGGATCATGCATCCGTGGGCGCTGGGCGCGCCGCCGCAGGGCCGGGTGATCGGCTGGCTGGAGCCGTCCTTCCACGCGCGCTTCCCGTGGAGCGAAAAGCGCTGGAACTTCGTACTCACGCGCATGCGTGCCGCCTGCGACGGCATCGTCGTCGGCGATGCGCGTGCGCTGCGCGAACGGCTGGGCGAGGTCCGGCTGGCGTCGATGCAGACGCTGAATCCGGGCTATACCGAGGCGATGCACGCCGCCGGCGTGCTGTGCGAGCCGGTGGCACGGCAGTTCGACGACCCACCGCAGCCCATGCCGTCCTTCACCCGCTTCTGGCAGACAGTGGCGCCGCAGGCGGCGACTACGCAGCCTTGGCATCGCTGAGGATTCCATGACACTGAACGTTGCCGCTCGCCATCCCGCCCGGCTGCTCGGGCTGGCCGGCCTGCTTCCATTCGTCGGACTGACCGTCGCCATTCACGCCCTGGATGCGCAGCGCGCGTCGCTTGCGCACGCCCAGCTCGCCTACGGTGCCACCATCGTCAGCTTCATCGGCGCGCTGCACTGGGGGCTGGCGATGCGCGACGCCGCACTCGATGCGACGGCGCAGTGGCGCGCCCTCGGCTGGGGGGTGATGCCCTCGCTGGTCGCCTGGTGCGCCTTGCTGCTGCCGCTGCCGACCGGGCTGTGGCTGCTGGCGGCGCTGGTGCCCGCCTGCTGGTGGATGGATGCGCGGCTGTCGCGTGCGCTGTCGCTGGAGCCGTGGTTCATGCAGCTGCGCACGCTGCTCAGTGCCATCGTGACGGTCTGTCTGTTGCTGTCTGCGCTGGCGATGGCCTGACCATGCAGGTGGTCTGGTTCAAGCGCGACCTGCGCGTCGCCGACCACGCGCCGCTGTGTGCCGCGGCAGCGGCGGGGCCGGTGCTGGCGCTTTACGTCTACGAGCCGCGACTGCTTGCCGAGCCGGACGTCGATGCGCGCCATATCGGCTTCCTGAACGAGGCGCTGGACGATTTCGAGCGCCGGCTGCACGCGCTCGGCCTGCCGCTGCTGCGCCTGCACGGCGACATGCCGGCACTGCTCGAACGGCTGCATGCGTCCACGCGGATCGATGGGCTGTGGAGCCATGAGGAGACCGGCAACCTGGCCAGCTTCGAGCGCGACCGCGCGGTTGCCGCCTGGTGCCGGCAGCACGGCGTGGCCTGGCGCGAACTGCCGAGCGGCGGCGTGGTGCGTCGGCTCAGCGACCGCGACACCTGGTCGGATCGCTGGATGCGCCGCATGACTCCGGCGCCGCTGCCGCCACCGCCACGCATCACGGCGGCACGCGTGCCGCTCGCTGGCCTGCAGCGCGCGCCGACTGCGGCCGAGCTGGGCCTGCACTCGACCGACATCGAAGCGCGCCAGCCGGCGGGCAGGGCGCAGGCGCGGCAGATACTGGACGATTTCCTCGCGCACCGCGTGACGCGCTACCGGCGTGGCATGTCGAGTCCGCTCAGCGGTGCGCACGACTGTTCGCGCCTGTCGCCGCATCTGAGCTTCGGCTCGCTGTCGCTGCGCGAGGTCGTGCATGCGGTGTGGCGCGAACGGGCCCGCTGGCTCGCGCAGCCACCAGGCGCGCACGCGCAGGCCGTGCTCGCCGGCCTCAAATCGTTCGAGAGCCGGCTGCACTGGCACTGTCATTTCATCCAGAAGCTGGAGTCGGAACCGCAGATCGAGCTGCGCGCGGTGAACCGCCTGTACGACGGTCTGCGCGAGGCGGACTACTCGGTCGAGCGGCAGCGCGCGTGGTGCCGCGGCGAAACAGGCTATCCCTTCATCGACGCCTGCATGCGGGCGCTGAATGCGACCGGCTGGATCAACTTCCGCATGCGCGCGATGCTGGTCGCCTTCTCGTCCTACCAGCTGTGGAACCACTGGCGCGAACCGGGCCTGCATCTGGCGAGGATGTTCACCGACTTCGAACCGGGCATCCACTGGCCGCAGGTGCAGATGCAGTCGGGCGTCACCGGCATCAACACGCTGCGCATCTACAACCCGGTGAAACAGCAGCTGGACCAGGACCCGAAGGGCATTTTCGTGCGCCGCTGGCTGCCCGAACTGGCGCGCGTGCCGCTGTCGTTGCTGGCCGAGCCCTGGCTGATGAGCGTCGCACAGCAGCGCGAAGCGGGATGCCTGATCGGACGCGACTACCCGGCGCCGGTGGTCGATCACATCGTCGCCGCGCGCCATGCGCGCGACGCCGTGTGGGCGGTCAGGAAGAAGCCGGAGGCGGCGGCCGAGGCGCGACGCGTGCTGGTGCAGCACGGCAGTCGGAATCCGGACAGGGAAGGGCGGCGGCGCCCTGGGCGCAAGGTGAAGACGAAAGCTGACGACGGCGGCCAGATGGGCTTCGGCTTCTGACCGCCCCCTGACCCCTCTAGTCCCCGAGTGCCTGCACCAGATCCGCGATCAGGTCATCCGCGTCCTCGATGCCGATCGACAGGCGCAGCATCGAATCGGGAATGCCGCGCCGCGCCCGTTCTTCCGGCGCGATGCCGTGGTGCGTGGTGGTGCAGGGCTGGGTGACCAGACTTTCGACACCGCCAAGGCTGGGCGCCAGCTTGATCAGGCGCAGGCGGTCGGCGACGCGGGTGGCGGCGGCGCCGTCGCCGCGCACGACGATGCTCAGCATGCCGCCGAAGCCATCCATCTGCGCCCTGGCCAGCGCATGACCCGGTGCGTCCGGCAGTCCCGGGTAGTGCACGCGCGCAATCTTCGGGTGGCGCGCCATCGCCTCGGCCACAGCCTGTGCATTGGCATTGTGCTGACGCACGCGCACGACCAGCGTGCGCAGGCTGCGCGACAGCAGCGCGGCGGTTTCCGGCGACGGCACGGTGCCGAGATTCTTGCGCCAGGCCTGAATCGGCTCCAGCAAGGCTTTGTTGGCCATCAGTGCACCGGCGGTCAGATCGCTGTGACCACCCAGATACTTGGTCGCGCTGTGCATGACGATGTCGGCGCCCAGTTCGAGCGGCCGCTGGTTCACCGGCGACGCGAAGGTGTTGTCGATGGCCACCAGCGCGCCGTGTGCATGCGCCCTGTCGGCAAGCGCGCGGATGTCGACGACGTCCAGCGTCGGGTTGGTCGGCGTTTCGAAGAACACCAGCCCGACGCCATCGGCCAGCAGCGCGTCGAGCCTGTCGGACTCGCTGCCGAGAATGCAGTGCGTGCGCAGTCCGAGGCCCGGCAGCTGCTGTTCGAGCAGTTCCAGCGTGCCGCCATAGGCATCTCCGACGCAGACGATGCCCTTGCGGCCGTGCGTCAGGAAAAGCGCACTGAGGGCTGCCATGCCGGACGAGAACACCCAGGCCGCCTCGGCCGACTCCAGACCGGCCAGCGTTTCCTCGACCGCCTGTATCGTCGGATTCAGACCGTAGCGCGTGTACAACCCACCACGCCTGCGGCCGTCGATCACCTCAAGCAGATCGGCGGTCGAATCGAAACCGAAAGTGGTGGTGTTGTAGACCGGCGGGTAGGGGCTGCCATAGGCGTCACCGGTCGTGTGACCGTGAATTGCGCGAGTGGCGAGGCGTGTGTGCTTGGTGCTGGACATGGGCGGCCTTCCTTCAGGGGAAGGCCGAAGAATACGCCGGCTGAACGGTGAGATCAGCCCAGGCAGAAGAACTCGACCACGTCGCTCGCTGCGCTGCGCGGTGAGCCGAAGGCGAGCCAGCCGTGGCCGTCGATGACGACTTCCTCGCGCGTCAGTGCGAATTCGTGGCGACCCTCGATGGTGACGAAGGTGCCGTTGCTGGAGCGGTCAGTCAGTACGAAGCGGTCGCGGCGGAATTCGAGGTCGCAGTGCTGGCGCGACGCGCGGGCGTCCTTGACCAGGATGTCGACGCCGGCGTCGCGTCCCATGCGCAGGCGCGGATGTTCGGCGCCGAGCAGCCAGACGCGGCCGCCGTGGTAGACGCGCATTTCCAGCTTGCCGCTGCTGAAGTTCAGTCCGCCGACGTGGGTGACGTGCTCCGAGTGCTCGCAGCGCAGTTCGCACATTTCGACCGAGCGCGCGACACCCTTGACGACGCGCGGCGGCATCGGCCGCACCATATGCTGGAAGTGCTCGCTGAGGCGCACCGCGGCTTCGGTCGACACGATGGCGCGGCCGTGGCTGCCCAGTTCGGACAGACGGGCGGCGATGTTCACCGATTCGCCGTAGATATCGTCGCCGGTTTCGATGACCGGTCCGAAGTGGAAACCGGTGCGCACGCCGAGCGAGAAATGCGTGGCCAGCGGCAGGCCGCTGATGTCGCGGTGGATGGCCAGCGCGGTATCAGCGGCGTGGTCGCAGGCGCGGAAGGTGGCGAGCAGGCCGTCGCCCGTCATCTTGATCACGCGGCCTGAACTGCCGATGACCGAGTCGCGCATGGTGCGCAGGCAGCGGTCGATCAGCGCGAAGGCGGCGGTGTCACCCATGCGCTCATAGAGCTGGGTGCTGCCCACCAGGTCGGCGAACAGCACGGCGCATTCCTTCGATACGGGCGGTACGCGGGCCATGATTCCTTAGGCGAAGAAGCGGCTGCGCACGTCGTCGGGCAGGACGACGCCGGTGGCGTGTGCGCGGGCGAGCAGCTCCCAATAGTAGCGATAGGAGGCGCGATCGTGCAGCGTGTCGTGGTGCCGCGTCGGGCCCCAGCTCGCGTCCTGCGCACCGCAAAGGATGGCGATGGCGTCCTCGACTTCGCTGAAGTCGGGCCGCATTTCCTCGACGATGGGCAGGATCTGGTTCGGGTGGATGCTCCACATGCGCATGAAACCGAACTGGCGGCGTGCGCGGCGAGCGTCGTTGCGGATGAAGTCGACGTCGCGGATTTCGGTGGTGACGTTGTGCGTCGGCACCACACCGCAGCCGTGCGCCGCGGCGGCGATTTCGCACTTGGTGCGCACGATGATGGGGTGTTCGAACTGGGTCGGGCTCTTCATCGCGTCGCCCGGCAGCGCACCGTGGTGGGCGCTGACGAAGTCCATCAGGCCGAGGTCTATCGATTCCACGCGTTCCATCGCGGCGATGTTCCACACCTCACGCAGCGCGCCGTGGCTTTCGATCAGCACGTGCACCGGAATGCTGCGCTTCAGACCGGCCATCGTTTCGCAGGTGCGCAGCCAGTCGAGCTGCACGCGCACGTCGTCGGCCGAGCGCGCCTTGGGCAGTGTGATGAAGGCAAGCTTGTCGCCGGCTTCGCCGACGATGACGTCCATGTCGGCCTTCCAGTGCGCATGCGTCACGTCGTGGATGCGCACGCCGACGCGGTTGAAACGGTTGTCCTCACTGGCGATCACGGACGCGCACAGCTTGCGGTGTTCGACCTCGTTGCCGGCGGCTGCGCCGTCCTCGCAATCGCAGGTGACGTCGAAGATGGGGCCCAGTTCGGCCTGCAGCGCGAGCGCCTTGCGCATCAGCTTTTCCGAGCCGGCGTAGTGGTCGACGGCGGGCAGGATGGGGAAGGGCTTGTCGCCCTTGTACAGCACCTCGCGCGGATGGACGGCAGCGTTCATGCGGAAAACTCCGGCATAAAAAAAGCGGCCACGTTACCGGGCCGCTTCTTTCGATTCAAGCCTGTGCGCCCCCGGATCGGCCCAGCAGAGCGGGGTGATCCGGAACGGGCGCACATGACCGGCAGATCAGAGCAGGTCGGCGACGCCGGCGCGCTCCTCTTCCAGTTCGGCCAGCGTCTTGGCGACGTAGGGCTTCGAGAACTCGTCGATCTCCAGGCCCTTGACGATGGTGTATTCGCCGTTGGCGCAGATGCACGGGAAGCCGAACACCAGGCCTTCCGGGATGCCGTAGGAACCGTCGGACGGCACGCCCATGGTGACCCAGTCACCGTTTGAGCCGAGATGCCAGTCGCGCATGTGGTCGATCGCGGCGTTGGCGGCCGAAGCAGCCGACGACAGGCCACGGGCCTCGATGATGGCGGCGCCGCGCTTGCCGACGGTCGGCAGGAAGGTCTTGGCGTTCCACTCCTGATCGTTCACCAGCTGGGCGACGCTGTCGCCGTTCGAGGTGGCGAAGCGGTAGTCGGCGTACATCGTCGGGCTGTGGTTGCCCCACACGGTCATCGTCTTGAATGACGACACCGGACGGCCGATCTTGGCCGACAGCTGCGACAGCGCGCGGTTGTGGTCCAGACGCAGCATGGCGGTGAAGTTCTTCGCCGGGACGCGGCCACCGGCCTTGGCGGCGGTCTTCATCGCGATGTAGGCGTTGGTGTTGCAGGGGTTGCCGACCACCAGGATCTTGCAGTTCGGGCTTGCGTTCTGGCCGATGGCCGCGCCCTGCACGGTGAAGATCTTGGCGTTTTCGGTCAGCAGGTCCTTGCGCTCCATGCCGGGGCCGCGCGGACGGGCACCGACCAGCAGCGCGAAGTCGGCGTCCTTGAACGCGACGTTCGGGTCATCGGTGGCGATCATGCCGGCGAGCAGCGGGAAGGCGCAGTCGTCCAGTTCCATCATCACACCGGTCAGCGCCTTCTGGGCCTGCGGCAGGTCGAGCAGTTGAAGAATGACCGGCTGGTCCTTGCCGAGCATTTCGCCGCTGGCGATACGGAACAGCAGGGCGTAGCCGATTTGACCGGCAGCGCCGGTCACCGCGACGCGAAGAGGCGTCTTTGACATGGTGGTCTCCTGTCTGAGGATGGGACGGGGCGTTATCAGTGCGTTGTGCGCGGGCCGAATTATGGTCGACCCGCGGCGGTTTTGACACACAGCACAAAAATCGGCGTTCGCAACCGGGGCTGGCCGGCCGGAAAGTGCGTTTTTGCACGGCATCAATTTATATCATATATAAGACATCAGACACGATGTAGACGTGACAGGATTTCTGTGCTGAAATTGTTGCATGGCACAGGAATCCCCCACCTTCAGCCCGCTGTATCGACAGATACGCGGCTTGCTCACGCAGGCATTGCAGAGTGGCGAATGGCGTCCGGGTGAGGCGATCCCGAGCGAAACCGAACTCGCCCAGCGCTTCAACGTGAGTCAGGGGACGGTGCGCAAGGCCATCGACGAGATGGCGGCGGACAACCTGCTGGTACGCAAACAGGGCAAGGGCACCTTTGTTGCGACGCATCACGATCCCCGCGCATTCTTCCGTTTTCTCCGTCTCGCGCCGATCAACGGCACGATAGAAACCTCGCAGAGCGTGCCGCTCGAATGCTGGCGCGCACGTGCCGGCCAGGAAGTGGCGCGCACGCTGGACGTCGAAGTCGGCTCGCAGATCATCATCGTGCGCCGCCTGCTCAAGTTCGCCGGCAAGCCGGTGGTGATCGACGAAATCTATCTGCGCGGCGACCTGTTCCCGGGGCTCAACCTCGACGTGCTCAAGGAGCAGCAGGGCTCGCTCTACTCCTTCTTCGAAACCCGCTTCGGCGTACGCATGGTGCGTGCCGAAGAGCGTCTGCGCGCGGTCGCGGCGGACCGCCAGAGCGCGGATTACCTCGAGGTGCAGGAAGGCAGCCCTTTGCTGTCGGTCGAGCGTGTTGCCTATACCTACGACGACAAGCCGGTCGAATGGCGCCGCGGGCTGTGTTCGACGGCAGACCACTACTACCTGAACAACCTGAATTGACGGAGCCGGCGACGACCGGCATGTGACACGACTTTTTCCAGGAGAGCGAGCCAGATGGCCAATACAGCCAGCAAGACCAGACCGAAGCACCTCCAGCTGACGGCGATACGCCTGCCGTTGCCGGGCATCGTGTCCATCCTCCACCGCATCAGCGGTGCCGGCCTTTTCCTCTGTCTGCCGCTGCTGCTGTGGCTGTTCGACGCCAGCCTGGGTTCGCCGGATACCTTCGAATCGTTCAGCGCGGTGGTCGGTCACCCGCTGGCCAAGCTTCTGCTGCTCGGTCTGATGTGGGCCTACCTGCATCACTTCTGTGCCGGCGTCCGCTTCCTGCTGCTGGACATGCACAAGGGCCTCGAACTCGCCACCGCGCGCAAGAGTTCGGTCGCCGTGCTGGTGGTCAGCCTGACGCTTACCGTGATTCTGGGGGTGAAACTGTGGTGAATCGTGTCGTTGTCGGTGCCCACTACGGGCTGAAGGACTGGCTGGGCCAGCGCATCACGGCGGTGGTGATGGCTGTGTACACGCTCATCTTCGCGGTCGGCGTGCTGTCGATGGGCGAATTGAACTACGAGAACTGGCACGGTCTGTTCGCAGGTGGGTTCATGCGCTTCGCGACCTTCCTGTTCTTCGCGTCGCTGATGTACCACGCCTGGGTTGGCGTGCGCGACATCTACATGGACTACATCAAGCCCACCGGCGTGCGCGTCGTGCTGCACGCGGTGACCTTGCTTGCCCTGATCGGTTATCTGGGCTGGGCAGCCCAAGTTCTCTGGAGACTGTAAGTGAGCGTACCTGTCCGCAAGTTTGATGCAGTCATCGTCGGCGCCGGTGGTGCCGGTCTGCGTGCCGCCATCCAGCTGTCAGAAGCCGGCCTGCGCACCGCAGTGATTTCCAAGGTGTTCCCGACCCGTTCGCACACCGTTGCGGCGCAGGGCGGCGTGGCCGCCTCGCTCGGCAACTCCGAGGAGGACCACTGGCACTGGCACATGTACGACACGGTCAAGGGTTCCGACTGGCTCGGTGACCAGGACGCGATCGAATTCATGTGCCGCAAGGCCAATGAGGTGGTGATCGAGCTCGAACACTACGGCATGCCGTTCGACCGTCTCGACAGCGGCAAGATCTACCAGCGTCCGTTCGGCGGCCACATGTCGAACTTCGGCGAGAAGCCGGTCCGCCGCTCCTGTGCCGCCGCCGACCGCACCGGTCATGCGATGCTGCACGCGATGTACCAGCGCAACGTCAAGGCCAATACCCAGTTCTTCATCGAATGGATGGCGCTGGACCTGATCCGCGACGAAGAAGGCGACGTGGTCGGTGTGACCGCGATGGAAATGGAAACGGGCGAGGTGTTCGTGTTCCACGCCAAGGCCGTGCTGTTCGCGACCGGCGGTGCCGGCCGCATCTATTACAGCTCGACCAACGCCTTCATCAATACCGGTGACGGTGTGGGCATGGCGGCGCGTGCCGGCATCCCGCTGGAAGACATGGAGTTCTGGCAGTTCCACCCGACCGGCGTCGCCGGTGCCGGCGTGCTGATCACCGAAGGCGTGCGCGGCGAAGGCGGCATTCTGCGCAATGCCTCGGGCGAGCGTTTCATGGAACGCTACGCGCCGAACGCCAAGGATCTGGCGTCGCGTGACGTGGTGTCGCGCGCCATGGTGACCGAAATCAACGAAGGTCGCGGCTGCGGTCCGAACAAGGACCACGTGATGCTGGACATCACCCACCTCGACCCGGCGACCATCATGAAGCGCCTGCCGGGCATCCGCGAGATCGGCATCCAGTTCGCCGGTGTCGACGCGATCAAGGAACCGCTGCCGGTGGTGCCGACCTGCCATTACCAGATGGGCGGCATCCCGACCAATTACAACGGTGAAGTCGTGGTGCCGAAGGACGGCAACCCGAGCACGCCGGTGCCCGGTTTCTACGCCGCCGGCGAATGTGCCTGTGCATCGGTGCATGGTGCCAACCGCCTGGGCACCAACTCGCTGCTCGACCTGCTGGTGTTCGGCAAGTCGGCCGGCGAGTCGATGGTCGAGTACATCAAGGCGCAGCCGGCCGCGCACAAGCCGCTGCCGGCCAACGCGGCCGACTACTCGCTGTCGCGCATCAACCGTCTCGACACGCAGACCGATGGCACCGCCGTCGGCGCTACCCGTCTGGCCATGCAGCGCACGATGCAGGCGCACTGCGGCGTGTTCCGCTTCAAGGACATGCTGGCCGAGGGCGTGAGCAAGATTCTCGACATCGAGAAGATGGTTGCCGCGACCGAAATCAAGGACAAGTCCAAGGTGTTCAACACCGCCCGCCTGGAGGCGCTGGAACTGGACAACCTGATCGAGGTGGCCAAGGCGACCATCGTGTCGGCCAATGCGCGCACCGAGTCGCGCGGCGCCCACGTGCGCGACGACGCGACCGACACCCCCGAACGTCCGGACGGCCGTGACGATGTGAACTGGCTCAAGCACACGCTGTGGCACCGCGAGGGCAACAAGCTCGAGTACAAGCCGGTGAACATGAAGCCGCTCACGGTTGACACCATCGCGCTGAAGAAGCGCGCCTACTGAGGATCACAGCATGACTGCCCGTACTGTCGAATTCAGTATCTACCGCTTCGACCCGGACCGCGACGAAAAGCCCTACATGCAGTCGATTTCCATCGATCTCGACGGCACCGAACGCAAGCTGCTCGACGCGCTGGTCAAGCTGAAGGACAAGGACGACTCGCTGTCCTTCCGCCGTTCCTGCCGTGAAGGCGTGTGCGGTTCGGACGCGATGAACATCAATGGCAAGAACGGTCTGGCCTGTCTGACCGACATGAAGGACCTGCAGTCGCCGGTGGTGCTGCGTCCGCTGCCCGGCCTGCCGGTCGTGCGCGACCTCATCGTCGACATGACGCAGTTCTTCAAGCAGTACCACTCGATCAAGCCTTACCTGATCAACGACGAACATCCGCCCGAGCGCGAGCGCCTGCAGTCGCCGGAAGACCGCGAGGAACTGAACGGCCTGTACGAGTGCATTCTCTGTGCCTGCTGCTCGACCTCCTGCCCGTCGTTCTGGTGGAACCCGGACAAGTTCGTCGGCCCGGCCGGTCTGCTGGCCGCCTACCGTTTCATCGCCGATACGCGCGACCAGGCCACCAGCGAACGTCTGGACAACCTGGAAGATCCGTATCGCCTGTTCCGCTGCCACACCATCATGAACTGCGTCGATGTGTGCCCGAAGGGTCTGAACCCGACGCGCGCCATCGGCAAGATCAAGGACATGATGGTCCGCAGGGCAGTCTGATCATGGACGACGCGGCCAACGACCCGCAGGTCAATATGGGGCGTCTGCGCTGGCATTGCCGGCGCGGGCTGCTCGAGCTCGACCTGGTCCTGCAGCGCGTCGTCGAGGGAGGGTTGCTGGAGGAGTTGAGTGAACAACAGAGGGCAGAGCTGTTCGAACTGCTCCATTACGACGACATCACCTTGTTGGCGATTGTCAGCGGGCGCGAAGAATGTGAGGAGCCGCGCCTGAAGGGGATGGTCGATCTGCTGCGCGCAGTCTGACGCGCACTGGTTTCGGCCCGGGCATTTTTGAGGAAGTGAAGAGGTTAGACATGTCAAATCAACGCACCGCAACGCTGACCATTGATGGGCAGACCACCGAGTTCCCGATCATGGGTGGCACGGTCGGCCCCGAAGTGGTTGATATCCGTTCCATGTATGGCAAGACCGGCATGTTCACGTATGACACCGGTTACCTCTCCACCGCCAGCTGCAAGTCGTCGATCACCTACATCGATGGCGACAAGGGCGAGCTGTGGTATCGCGGTTACCCGATCGAGCAACTCGCCGAGCACTGCGACTTCCTCGATGTGTGCTACCTGCTGAAGAACAGCGAACTGCCGACCGCAGCCGAAAAGACCGAGTACGTCAGCCAGATCAAGCGCCACACGCTGGTGCACGAGCAGCTGGCCCGCTTCTACGCAGGTTTCCGTCGCGACGCTCACCCGATGGCCATCATGGCCGGCGTGGTTGGCGCGCTGTCCGCCTTCTATCACGACGGCATGGACATCTCGGACCAGGCTCATCGCGACATCTCGATCAATCGCCTGATCGCCAAGATGCCGACCATCACGGCCATGGCCTACAAGTACTCGGTCGGCCAGCCCTTCATGTACCCGCGCAACGATCTGAGCTACGCCGGCAACTTCATGTACATGATGTTCGGCACGCCGTGCGAGGAATACAAGCCGAATCCGGTGCTGGAAAAGGCGCTCGACCGCATCCTGACGCTGCACGCCGACCACGAGCAGAACGCCTCGACCTCGACCGTGCGTCTGGCCGGTTCGTCGGGCGCCAACCCGTACGCCGTCATCGCCGCCGGCATCGCCTGCCTGTGGGGCCCGGCGCACGGTGGCGCGAACGAGGCCTGCCTGCAGATGCTGGAAGAGATCGGTGACGTGTCGCGTGTGCCCGAGTACATCAAGCGCGCCAAGGACAAGAACGACAGCTTCAAGCTGATGGGCTTCGGTCACCGCGTCTACAAGAACTTCGATCCGCGCGCCAAGCTGATGCGTCAGACCTGCTACGAAGTGCTGACCGAACTGGGCCTGGAGAACGACCGCCTGTTCAAGCTGGCGATGGAACTGGAACGCATCGCGCTGGAAGACGAGTACTTCATCGAGAAGAAGCTCTACCCCAACGTCGACTTCTATTCCGGCATCGTGCAGAAGGCGCTCGGCATCCCTACCTCGATGTTCACCTGCATTTTCGCGCTGGCGCGTACCATCGGCTGGATCACGCAGTGGAACGAAATGATCACTGATTCCGAGTACAAGATCGGCCGTCCGCGCCAGCTCTACGTCGGCCCGAACCGCCGTGACGTGAAGCCCGTCGAACAGCGCTGATTCATCGCAGCAGAAAGCCCCGCGGCCTGGCGGACGCCGCGGGGTAAATAATCATTACCGCATGCAGCAGGCCTTCTCGAATTTCCGCGAGACGGAAGGGGGCGCGGCACGACTGGCGCCACGTTCCCCGACCGCGCGGAAAGACGCGACAACAAACCCGGGCATCCCCGGGCGGAGGAGCGAGTCATGATGCACATGTTGAGCCATTCCTACCTCTTCGGGGGCAATGCGCCCTTCGTCGAGGAACTGTACGAGTCCTACCTCGCCAACCCCGGTTCAGTGCCGGACGCCTGGCGTACCTATTTCGAATCCCTCCAGCATCTGCCCGGCGCCGCCAGTGACGTGGCGCACGCCCCGGTCGTCGCCTCCTTCGCCGAACTGGCCAAGCGCGGCCCGGTCCGCATCGCGGCCGCCAGTGGCGACGACAAGCGTCAGGTCGGCGTGCTGCAGATGATCAATGCCTACCGCTTCCTCGGTAACCGCTGGGCCCAGCTCGATCCGCTCAAGCGCGCAGAGCGCCCCGACATTTCCGAACTCGAGCCGTCGCACTACGGATTCACCGAAGCCGACCTGAACGACAGCTTCAGCACCGGCTCCTTCCGCTTCCCGCCCGAAGACCGCGCCAGCCTGCGCGAAATCCTCGAAGCGGTCCGGCAGGTGTATTGCGGCAGCATCGGCGCCGAATACATGTACATGGCCGACATTGCCCAGAAGCGCTGGATCCAGTCGCGCCTGGAGCCGATGCGCGGCAACTACGGCTACAGCGCCGACGACCGCAAGCGCTTCCTCGAGCGCACCACGGCCGCCGAAACGCTGGAGCGCTACCTGCATACCAAGTACGTCGGCCAGAAGCGCTTCTCGCTCGAAGGCGGCGAATCGACCATCGTCGCAATGGACGAACTGGTGCGCGTGGCCGCCGGCCAGGGCGCGCAGGAGATCGTCATCGGCATGGCCCACCGCGGTCGCCTGAACGTGCTGGTGAACACGCTGGGCAAGGCGCCCTCGATGCTGTTCTCCGAGTTCGAAGGCAAGGCTGCATCCGACCTGTCGGCCGGCGACGTGAAGTACCACATGGGCTTCTCGTCCGACGTGAACACCCCGGCCGGTCCGGTGCATCTGACGCTGGCCTTCAACCCGTCGCACCTGGAAATCGTGAACCCGGTGGTGGTCGGCTCGGTGTATGCGCGCCAGCGCCGCCGCGGCGACAAGACCGGTACCCAGGTCGTGCCGGTCATCCTGCATGGCGACGCGGCCGTCGCCGGTCAGGGCGTGAACCAGGAAATGCTGAACTTCTCGCAGACGCGCGGTTACGGCGTCGGCGGCACCGTTCACATCATCGTGAACAACCAGATCGGCTTCACCACCTCCGATCCGCGCGACTATCGCTCCTCGCTTTACTGCACCGACATCTTCAAGATGGTCGAGGCGCCGATCTTCCACGTGAATGGCGACGACCCGGAAGCCGTGGCTTTCGTCACCAGGATGGCGATGGAATTCCGCGCCGAGTTCAAGAAGGACGTGGTGATCGACATCATCTGCTACCGCAAGCTCGGCCACAACGAGCAGGACGAGCCGATGGTGACGCAGCCGCTGATGTACAAGAAGATCGCCGCCCACCCGGGCACGCGCAAGCTGTATGCCGACCGGCTGATCTCGGCCGGCATCATCGACGAAGCCGCCCCCGAGCGGATGATCGCCGACTACCGCGCCGCGCTGGACGAAGGTCGTCTGGCCAGCAACCCGGTGCTCACCAACCACCAGCGGCGCTTCGCGGTGGACTGGACGCCCTTCCTGAAGCAGCCCTATACCGACGAGTGCGACACCCGCGTGCCGCGCGAGGAACTGGCGCGTCTGGGCGAGCGCCTCACGACGCTTCCGGACGGTTTCTCGCTGCACTCGCGCGTGCAGAAGATCATCGACGACCGGCGTGGCATGGCGGCCGGCACGCAGCCGGTCGACTGGGGCATGGGCGAGAACCTGGCCTACGCGACGCTGCTGGTCGAAGGTTACGGCGTGCGCGTGTCCGGCGAGGACTGCGGCCGCGGCACCTTCTTCCACCGTCACGCCGTGCTGCACGACCAGAAGCGCGAGAAGTGGGACAGCGGCAATTACATGCCCTTGCAGCACCTGCAGGACAACCAGGCACCGTGCGTCGTGATCGACTCGGTGCTGTCGGAAGAAGCCGTGCTGGCCTTCGAATACGGTTACGCGACTACCGAACCGAACGAGCTGGTGGTGTGGGAAGCGCAGTTCGGCGATTTCGCCAATGGCGCCCAGGTCGTGTTCGACCAGTTCATCGCCTCCGGTGAAGCCAAGTGGGGTCGCCTGTGCGGCCTCACCATGATGCTGCCGCACGGTTACGAAGGGCAGGGCCCGGAGCACTCGTCGGCGCGCATCGAGCGCTACATGCAGCTGTCGGCCGAGAACAACTGGCAGGTCACCATTCCGACCACGCCGGCGCAGGTGTTCCACCTGCTGCGCCGTCAGATGCTGCGCAAGGTGCGCAAGCCGCTGGTCATCATCACGCCGAAGTCGCTGCTGCGTCACAAGGACGCCGTCTCCTCGCTGGATGAACTGGCCGACGGTCGCTTCCAGCCGGTGATCCCGGAGATCGACGCGCTGCAGGAGAAGGACGTCGAGCGCGTCATCCTGTGCAGCGGCAAGATCTATTACGAGCTGCTGGCTCATCGCCGTGCCCAGGACATCAAGAACGTCGCCATCCTCCGGCTCGAGCAGGCCTATCCCTTCCCGGGTGCGGAGCTGTCGGCGCAGCTGCTGCGCTACCCGAATGCCAAGGGCGTGACCTGGGTACAGGAAGAGCCGCGCAACCAGGGCATGTGGTACTGGCTGATCTCGCGTGCCTTCCTCGGCAAGGCACTGGGCGATCTGAAACTGGAACTGGTGTCGCGTCCGGCCTCGGCGTCGCCGGCGGTCGGCTACGCAGCCAAGCATCTGGCGCAACAGAAGGCGGTCATCGAAGCAGCGTTCGAAGGAGTGGGGCGCTGAGGCGCCTCCGACAGGGAGAAAGAATCAAATGCTTATCGAAGTGAAGGTTCCCCAGCTGTCCGAATCGGTGGCTGAAGCCACGCTCGTGCGCTGGCACAAGAAGGTCGGCGAGGCGGTGTCGCGAGATGAAAACCTGATCGACATCGAGACCGACAAGGTCGTGCTCGAAACGCCGGCACCGGATGCCGGCGTACTGGTGGCGATCATCAAGCAGGACGGTGCTTCGGTCACCAGCGGCGAGCTGATCGCCCAGATCGATACCGACGCCAAGGCTTCGGCGGCCGTCCCGGCCGCTGCGCCTGCTGCCGCTCCGGCTGCAGCGCCGGCCGCCGTTGCCGCCGCGACCACGTCGGCTGCGGCCTCCGGCCCGGCCAGCCCGGCTGCGCGCAAGATCATGGACGAACGCGGTCTGTCGGCCGGCGACGTGCAAGGTACCGGCCGCGGTGGCCGCATCACCAAGCCGGATGCCGCGGGCGCACCGCAACCGGCAGCGCCAGCCCCGGCTGTGCCGTCGGCCGCCGTCGCGCGTCCGGCACCGACCGCCGCCCAGTCTGCCGCCGCAGCGCCTGCGCTGCCGCAGCCGCCGGTGCCGGTCCGTCTCGAAGAGCTGCTGGCCGATCGCCCGCAGCAGCGCGTACCGATGTCGCGCCTGCGTGCTCGCGTCGCCGAGCGTCTGCTGCAGTCGCAGGCGCAGAACGCCATCCTGACCACGTTCAACGAAGTGAACATGGGCCCGCTGATGGAACTGCGCAAGAAGTACGCCGAGAAGTTCGAGAAGACGCACGGCGTCAAGCTGGGCTTCATGTCCTTCTTCGTCAAGGCGGCCCTGCAGGCGCTGCGCAAGTTCCCGGTGCTGAACGCCTCGGTCGATGGCAATGACATCGTCTATCACGGCTTCTTCGACATCGGCATCGCCGTCGGCAGCCCGCGCGGTCTGGTGGTGCCCATCCTGCGTGACGCCGACCAGATGAGCTTTGCCGACATCGAGCAGAAGATCGCCGAGTTCGGTCAGAAGGCCAAGGACGGCAAGCTGTCGATCGAGGAACTGACCGGCGGTACGTTCTCGATCTCCAACGGCGGCGTGTTCGGCTCGATGCTGTCGACGCCCATCATCAACCCGCCGCAGTCGGCCATCCTCGGCATCCACGCGACCAAGGAGCGTCCGGTCGTCGAGAACGGCCAGATCGTGATCCGCCCGATCAACTATCTGGCGATGTCCTACGACCACCGCATCATCGACGGCCGCGAAGCGGTGCTCGGCCTGGTGACCATGAAGGAGGCGCTGGAAGACCCGGCCCGCCTGCTGTTCGACGTATAAACCCTCTCATTGCATGTTGACGTCTGCGCGCCGCCCGGAGAGAGGGCCGGGTGGCGCGCCGGACCAAGACTGCTTCTTTTTCCGGAGCAATTAAGATGTCCAAGGAATTTGATGTCGTTGTGATCGGTGCCGGCCCCGGCGGCTATGTCGCCGCCATCCGTGCCGCCCAGCTGGGTCTGAGCGCGGCCTGCATCGAGTACAACAGCTACGCCGACCCGAAGGGCGAAGTGCGCCTCGGCGGCACCTGCCTGAACGTGGGCTGCATCCCGTCGAAGGCGCTGCTGCAGTCGTCCGAACTGTTCGAGCAGGCCAACCACAGCTTCGTCATGCACGGCATTTCGGTCGAGTCGCCGAAGATGGACGTGTCGGTGATGATGAAGCGCAAGGACAACATCGTCGGTCAGCTCACCACCGGCATCCGCGGCCTGTTCAAGAAGAACAACGTGACGCTGCTGTCCGGTCTGGGCAGCTTCGCCGGCCGCGAGAACGAGAAGTGGAAGGTTGCGGTCACCCGTAACGGCGCCACCGAACACGTGCTGGCCAAGCACGTCATCGTCGCCACCGGTTCGCGTGCCCGTCATCTGCCGGGCATCGAGGTCGACAACAAGGTGATCTGCGACAACGAGGGCGCGCTCGCCTTCGACGGCGCACCGAAGAAGCTGGGCGTGATCGGCGCCGGCGTGATCGGCCTGGAACTGGGCAGCGTGTGGAAGCGCCTCGGTGCCGAAGTGACCATCCTCGAAGCGGCGCCGGAGTTCCTGTCGGCCGCCGATGCGGCGATCACCAAGGAAGCCTGGAAGACCTTCACCGCCAAACAGAAGCTGGGCATCAAGCTCGGGGCCAAGATCGGCAAGGTCGAACGCACCGATGCCGGCGTGCGCGTCGAGTACGAGCACAAGGACGAGCAGCACGTGCTCGAATGCGAGCGCCTCATCGTGTCGGTCGGTCGGGTGCCCAACACCGACGGTCTGGGCGGCGAATCGGTCGGCCTGAAGATCAGCGAACGCGGTTTCATCGAAGTCGATGCGCAGGGCCGCACCAATCTGGCCAATGTGTGGGCGGTCGGCGACGTCGTGCCGGGCCCGATGCTGGCGCACAAGGGCATGGAAGAGGGCGTCATGGTGGCCGAGTGCATCGCCGGTCAGCACGGACACGTCAATCACGACACCGTGCCCTGGGTCATCTACACCCACCCGGAAATCGCCTGGGTCGGCAAGACCGAAGCCCAGCTCAAGGCCGAAGGCATCGAGTACAAGGCCGGCCAGATCCCGTTCGCGGCGAACGGTCGCGCGCTCGGCCAGGGTGACACCACCGGCTTCGTGCGCATGTATGCCTGCGCCAAGACCGACCGTATCCTCGGCGTGCACGTGATCGGCAACAACGCATCGGAGCTGATCGCCGAGGCGGTGGTGGCGATGGAATTCGGCGCCTGCTCGGAAGACATCGCGCGCATCTGCCACGCGCACCCGACGCTGTCGGAAGTGATGCACGAAGCCGCGCTGGCCTGCGACAAGCGTCCGCTGCACTTCTGACCGGGACCCGCGCACCATGCCTCCGCACAAGATACTGAACGTTCCCGAGCGGGGCATGCTGGACACCTTCGAGGCCCAGCTCAAGGTGCGCGGTTACACCGCCGACGCGTCGCAGCGCGCCGCCGCCGAGCGGCTGCAGAAGCTGTACGGCGAGCTGCTCGATTTCAAGGCAGCCCGCCGCACCCAGCTGCGTAAGCTGCTGTCGCGCGCGCAGCCGCCGCGCGGTGTCTGGTTCTGGGGCGGCGTAGGGCGCGGCAAGAGCTTCCTGATGGACTGCTTCTACGATGCCGTGCCTTATCGTCGCAAGAAGCGCGTGCATTTCCACGCCTTCATGCAGCAGATCCACGAGGCGCTGAAAAAGCACAAGAACGAAGCCGATCCGCTGGCGCAGGTGGCCGACGAGATCGCGCGGGCGACCCGCCTGCTGTGCTTCGATGAATTCCACGTATCCGACATCGCCGACGCAATGATCCTCGGCCGTCTGGTCGACGCGCTGTTCGAGCGCGGCGTCGTGTTCGTCGCCACCTCCAACTATCCGCCGGACGGGCTGTACCCGAACGGCCTGCAGCGGCAGAACTTCCTGCCCACGATCGAACTGCTGAAGAAGCGGCTCGAAGTGTTCGAACTCGATGCCGGTATCGACTACCGCCTGCGCTCGCTCGAACGGATGGACATTTTCATGGTGCCGGGCGGCCGGGACGCCGACGCCAAGCTGGCCGACGACTTCCGCCAGATCTGCGGCGAGCCGTGCCCGCCGGGCCCGCTGGAAATCCTCGGCCGCACGCTGAAGACGCGCGACCGCTCGCTCGGCGCCGCCTGGTTCGACTTCGATGAAATCTGCGGCGGTCCGCGTTCGCAGAACGACTACCTCGAACTGGCGCGCCGCTATCACTCCATATTGATATCCAACGTGCCGAAGATGGGGCGCGACCAGGCCAACGAAGCGCGTCGCTTCACTTGGCTGGTCGACGTGCTGTACGACTTCCGCGTCAAGCTCATCCTGTCGGCCGAAGTCGAGGCGCAGGATCTCTACACCGACGGCCCGCACGCAAACGAATTCACCCGCACGGTGAGCCGCCTGATCGAAATGCGCACGCGCGAGTACCTGGCGTCGGCGCACCGCGTCGATTTCGCCGGCAGCATGTCCACCGTCGCAGCCTGATTCGCCGTCGCGGTCCTGGTCGCAAGGCCGACGGACCGCGTCACCCCCTGTAGGCGCGGTCTTCTGACCGCGACAGGGCCTGCGACCGAACACCGTCTCTCGCCAAGCTGCCGCGGTCCCCGCCTTGTCCTCATGACCGGACCTTTCCCGGCCGGCGGACGTCTACACTTGCATACAGATTCCTTGCCGCAGGTGCCCGATGTCCATTACCGCCTTGTTTCGCCCGCTGTGCCGACGACTGCTTCTGCTTTGTCTGCTGTGGCCACTCGCGGCCGCAGCCCAGATCAAGCTCGACATCATTCCGCTGAAGCACCGCACGCCGGACCAAGTGCTGCCGGCGCTGCGCCCTCTGGTCGGTGACGAGGCGGCACTGTCGGGCGCCAACAACCGCATCTTCATCCGCGCCGATGCAGCAACGCGTGCCGCCGTGAAGCAGGCCATCGACGCGCTCGACACGCCTCTGCGCAGCCTGATGATTTCGGTACGACAGGACAACGATGATTCAGTCGGCCGCGACGGCGTTGCCGTATCCGGCGATGTTCGCGCCGGCAACGCCGGTGTGCGGACGCCCGATGGTGGGCGCGAGGGGACCGTGATCGAGGGCCGCAGCGGCGACAGCCGGGTGCAGACGCGGGTGTGGTCCACCCGTGGTGATGCGGCAGACCGTTTGTCGCAGCGCGTACAGGTGGTCGAGGGCGGTGCGGCGTTCATCCAGGCGGGCAGCTCGACGCCCATTCCCTTCACCCAGATGGTGGTCGGGCCGCGCGGCGCAGTCGTCAGCCAGGGCACGCAGTACCGCGACATTTCGAGTGGCTTCTACGCTGTGCCGCGCGTCAATGGCGATCAGGTAACGCTCGACATCTCGCCGCAGAAGGAATCGCTGTCCGACACCCAGTACGGCGAGGTGCGCTCGGCGCGGCTGGTCAGCACGCTGCGCGGCCGGCTCGGCGAGTGGATGGAACTGGGCAGTTCCGGCCACGACGAACAGGTGAGCGAGCGCGGCGTCACCCGCTATGGCACGCGCGATGCGCAATCGCAGCGACGGGTGTGGGTGAAGGTCGACGTCGTGCAGTGACCTTCATGAATTTCCCTAGCCGCGCTTCAATCCGCCCGCGACGCGGGCGCGGGGACGGGTGGTGATACTGAAGGAGCGTTGGATGACGACGCACATTCTTAAACCGACTGTCAGGAGAAAACCATGAGCTGGGAAACCCCGAAGGCAACCGACCTGCGTTTTGGCTTTGAAATCACGATGTACGTCGCCAACCGCTAAGGTTGCGATCGCCCGGCAGGTTCGCCCTGCCGGGCATCCCGTCTTTCCGGCCCCGCTGCGGCGCGGGCCCTGAATAAACCGACGCCCGGAACGGCCGTCGGCACAAGAAATCAGGCCCTCGATGGCCAACGATGGAGGAGAAGCATGCGACTGCACGTACTCGGTTCCGGCGCGGGCGGCGGTTTCCCGCAATGGAACTGCAACTGCCCCAACTGCGACGGCCTGCGCCGCGGCACCATCAAGGCGCGCGCACGCACCCAGTCGTCGATCACGGTCAGTGGCGATAACGAGAACTGGGTGCTGTTCAACGCTTCGCCCGACATCCTGACGCAGTTCCAGCAGTTCCCCGAGCTGCAGCCGGCGCGCGCGCTGCGCGACACGGCAGTGAAGGCCATCGTGCTGATCGACGGCCAGATCGACCACACCACCGGCCTCTACATGCTGCGCGAGCACCGTCAGCCGCACCAGATCTGGTCCACCGCACCGGTGCGGCAGGACCTGACCGAAGGCAATCCGCTGTTCAAGCTGCTCGGCCATTACTGCGGAATCGAGTGGAACGAGCTGGGCATAGACGACACCGAATTCAGCATCGCCGGCGCGCCCGGACTGAAGTTTCGTGCGCACGCGCTGCGCAGCAACGCGCCGCCGTACTCGCCGCGCCGTGACAAGCCAGTGCCCGGAGACAACGTCGGCGTCACCATCGAGGACGCGAAGAGCGGGAAGAGGATCTACTACGCCCCGGGTCTGGTCGAGATCGAACCGCAGGTGTGGGCCGCGATGCAGGCGGCCGACGTGGTGCTGGTCGATGGCACCTGCTGGAGCGACGACGAAATGATCGCGCTCGGCGCGTCGAAGAAGCGTTCGCGCGACATGGGCCATCTGGCGCAGAGCGGCCCGGGCGGCATGATCGAGTGGCTGGACAAGCTGCCGACGACGACGCGCAAGATCCTCATCCACATCAACAACACCAACCCGATCCTGAACGAGGACAGCCCGCAGCGCCGCGAGCTGGACGCGCACGGCATCGAGGTTTCGTACGACGGAATGGACATCACGCTATGAGCACGCAACAGCCCTGGAACCACGAAGAATTCGAAGCCAAGCTGCGCGACAAGGGCGCTGCTTATCACATCTTCCATCCGTTCAACGTGATGCTCAATTCCGGCAAGGCGACGCCGGAACAGATCCGCGGCTGGGTGGCCAACCGCTTCTACTATCAGATCGCGATCCCGGTGAAGGACGCGGCCATCATGTCGAATACGCCGGACCGCGAAATCCGTCGCCAGTGGATACAGCGCATCCTCGATCACGACGGCTACGAAATCACCGGGCCGGACGGCTCGGTGGTGCGCGATGAGGGCGGTATCGAGGCGTGGATCAAGCTGGGCATCGCCACTGGCCTGACGCGCGAGGAAATCGTCGATCTGCGCCACGTGGTGCCCGGCGTGCGCTTTGCGGTCGATGCCTACATCAATTTCGCGCGCCAGCGCCCGTGGCAGGAAGCGGTGTGTTCGTCGCTGACCGAACTGTTCGCGCCGAAGATCCACAAGGAGCGCCTCGCCAACTGGCCCGAGCACTATCCGTGGATCGAATCGACCGGCCTGCAGTATTTCCGCAACCGCGTGTCGCAGGCGCGCCGCGACGTGGAGCAGGGCCTGGCGGTCACGCTGAACTACTTCAACACGCGCGAAATGCAGGAGCGCGCGTTGAACATCCTGCAGTTCAAGCTCGACGTGCTGTGGGCGATGAACGACGCGATGGCCAATGCCTACGGCGTGAACAAGTGAGTGCCGCGATGACCGTCACGACCGCGTCGGTGCCGAAGATCGGCCGCCACTTCCGCATCCAGTGGGAAGAGGCGCAGAAGGCCTATGTACTGCTGTATCCGGAAGGGATGGTGAAGCTGAACCAGAGCGCCGGCGAGATCCTGAAGCGCTGTTCCGGCGAGGCCAGCGTGGCCGACATCACCGCCGATCTGGAACAGACCTTCAATGCGCAGGGCCTGCAGCAGGACGTGATCAATTTCGTCGAACTGGCGCTGCAACAGAAGTGGGTGGAAACGACATGACTGATCTTTCCGAAGCGCAAGCCGCTCAGGAAGCGAGCACGATAGGCCCGCCGCTGTGGCTGCTGGCCGAGGTGACCTATCGCTGTCCGCTGCACTGCGTCTACTGCTACAACCCGGTCGACTTCGCCAAACACGAAGACGAACTGACGACCGAGGAGTGGTTCAAGGTGCTGCGCGAGGCGCGCGCGCTCGGTTCGGTGCAGTGCGGCTTTTCCGGCGGCGAGCCCATGCTGCGTGACGACCTCGAACTGCTCGTGGCCGAGGCGCACCGGCTGGGCTACTACACCAACCTGCTCACCTCGGGCGTCGGCCTGAACGAGAAGCGCATCGACGCGTTGAAGGAAGCCGGGCTGGACCACATACAGCTGTCCTTTCAGGATTCGACCCGCGAAATGAACGACTTCCTGTCGTCCACCCGCACCTTCGACCTGAAGCGTCGGGCGGCCGACCTGATCAAGTCGCGCGGCTACCCGATGGTGATGAACTGCACCATCCACCGCCACAACATCGACCACATCGAAGCCATCCTGCAGCTGGCCGACGACATCGACGCGGAGTACGTCGAACTGGCGAACACGCAGTACTACGGCTGGGCGCAGGTGAACCGCGACCAGCTGCTGCCGTCGCGCGAACAGCTGGAGCGCGCCGAGCGCATCACCAACGAATGGCGCGAGAAGCACGGCAACAAGATGAAACTGTTCTTCGTCGTGCCTGACTACTACGAGAAGCGGCCGAAGAAGTGCATGAACGGCTGGGGCAACATCTTCCTGACCATCACGCCGGACGGGCGTGCGCTTCCCTGTCACACTGCGCGCATGCTGCCGGGGCTGGAATTCCCGAGCGTGCGCGAGATGGGCATCCGCGAGGTGTGGTACGAGTCGGAAGGCTTCAACCGCTATCGCGGCACCGGCTGGATGAAGGAGCCCTGTTCGAGCTGCCCGGAAAAGGAGAAGGATTACGGCGGCTGCCGCTGCCAGGCCTACATGATCGCCAACGACCCGGCCGCCGCGGACCCGGTGTGCGACAAGTCGCCCTTCCACCACAAGATCGTCGCCGCGGTGGAGCAGGCGCAGATTCCGGGTAACCCGCAGCAGGTGAAGCCGCTGATCTACCGCGGCCCGAAGGAATCGCTGCAGCTCGATCGTCCGTTCTGATCCCGCGTCGACGCAGGTCGCCGCTGTGGGCGCATCCATCCGGATGCGCCCTTTTTCATTCCGGCGCCCGGGCGGCGTCGCGTCAGTCGCGGGACAGGCGGTAGGGCTGGAAGCGGAAGGGGGCGGGCGCAGCGCTGTCCACATCCACCCGTGTCCAGCCCAGCCACGGCGAGCCGTGCGATTCAAGCCGTGTCACGTGCTCGAAGCGTTCGCCGGTGGCCGGGTCGACCAAGGGTTTATCGACCCGGTAGGTATGCGTGTCGCCGTGTATCAGCAGCAGCGGTCGGCGGTCATGTTTCGCCCAGGCCACCAGCCGATCGAGGAACCACGCATGGCGCACTGACACCCCGCCGCGCCCATGCGCCGCGAAGCCCGGATGGGCGTGGAAGGCGATCACCGTCGCACGAACGGTCTGCGGGTCGGCCAGCGCCGCGGCCTCGTCCAGCCAGTCGAGCACATTGCGGCGCAGTGCGCGCCCAGCTGCGTTGTCCGGCAGCGGACTGCCCGGCAGGTTCACCGCGATGAACAGCACACCATTCCGTATCCAGCGGACGTTCTCCGGCGCTCCGTCCTGTCGCTGAAGCGGAAGCGAGGCAGGCGCCGAGAAGAAGCGCCGTCGCAGCGCCTCCAGCCGCTCAAACGGATCATGGCCGCCGGCCGACGGCCGAGCGCAGTCCAGCCAGTCGTTGTCGCCAGGCAGAAGCACCAAAGGATGGCGCGAACCCGCCAGCAGAGCCTGCCGGTCGGCGTAGAGCGCGTCGTCGCAGGGCTGGTTGCCGCTCTTCAGGTCACCGATGTGCAGCGAGAAGGCGAGCGGCTGACGTGACTGCTCGGCCAGCATGTCGACCGCCAGCTCGCGCTCGACCCGGCTGTAGGGCATGTCGCCCCAGACGGCGAAGGACAGCCGGTCGTCCGCCTGCGCACCAGGCGTCAGCGCTGCGAGCAGCAGCAGAGAGCGCTTCAAGGGCTTCAGCCGCCTGAACACGCGCTGGACGGCGGTGCAGATGCGCCCGGCGACACGCCCCGGCTCCTTGCGCGCTCCGGGCAAACAGTGACGATCTTCCTCAGTGTGCGGAAAAAAAGCGGGGCGGAACATCAAGGCGCCAGGCGAAACCGCCGTAAGTGACAGAGATGCCGTGCTGAGCGGCACTGCCCACCATACGTCACTTCGGCACGATGCAGAACTTCTTCACCTCCGGTACCGACGACGCTGCGCTGATCCTGCCGATGACGCACGATCCGGCGCTGGTTGCGCTGTCGCTGCTGGTGGCCGTCCTCACCTCGCTGGTCGCGCTGTACACGGTAGGCCAGTCGGAACAGACGCCGCATCAGCGCATGGCGTGGCTGATCAAGCTCGGCTGCAGTCTCGCGCTGGGCGGCGGCGTGTGGGCCATGCATTTCATCGGGATGCTGGCGCTGGACCTGTGCGTGACCGTGCGCTACGACCCGTGGATCACGCTCGCCTCCATGCTGCCCAGCCTGCTCGCCGCGCTGGCAACCATACAGCTGATGACGCGCCCCTCGCTGACGCCGCGCGAACTGCTGGCGGGCGGCGTGCTGATGGGCGGTGGCATCGGCCTGATGCACTACACCGGAATGCAGGCCATGCACATGGAGGCGCAGCTGCGCTACGACCCCCTCATGTTCGGCGTGTCGATCGCGGTGGCGGTGGTACTGGCGACGCTTGCGCTGTGGGTGAAGTTCTTCGTGCCCATTTCCGATCGCCGGCTTCGCCTGGCGGTCAGTGGAACGGTGATGGGACTGGCGATCGCCGGCATGCACTACGCGGGTATGGCGGCGGCACGTTTCACCGGCGTCGCCGAAAGTGCACCGCATGTCGACACCCTGGTGCTCAGCATTCTCGTCGTGATCGGCACCATCGGCCTGACCGGTTTTGCGATGGGCACCAATGCGCTGCTGCGCTATCGCCAACTGGTCGATCAGCTCAGCGCGAGCGAGGCGCGCATGCGCGCGCTGCTCGCCACACCGGTCGACGGCGTCGTCATGCTCGATGCGGAAGGCATCGTGCAGACGATGAACCCGACCGCGGAACAGATGTTCGGCTGGCGCGAGTCGGAAATGCGCGGGCGCGACTTCGGTCTGCTGCTGGCGCCCGACGAGAGTGAAACCTACGCAGCCTATCTGGCCGAGTTCAGGCGTACGCGCGTGCCTGCGCTGTCCGGCCGCAGGCGCGAAATCACCGGCCGTCGTCGCGACGGCAGCGAACTGCCCATGCATGTATCGATCGGCCACGCCAGCCTGCGCGAGGGTGACGTATTCGTCTGCTACATCGCCGACATTTCCAGCTTCAAGGAAATGGCGCGTGCGGTGCGCGAAAGCGAGGCACAGCTGCGCTCGCTGATCGGCAACATTCCGGGCGTGGCCTATCGCTGCCTGATGGATGCGCAGTGGACCATGCTCTTCATGAGCGACGCTACGCAAACCCTGACCGGCTATCCGAGCACCGATTTTGTCGGCGAGAACGCCATCCGCAACTTCAACGACATCACGCATCCGGACGACGTCGCACACACCTGGAAGGTGGTCGAGGCGTCGATCCGCGAACACCGGCCTTTCATCGTCGAGTACCGCATCGCCCACGCCGACGGTTCCGTCCGCTGGATGTGGGAGCACGGTTCGGCGGTGCGCAACGAGGACGGCGACATCAAGTGGATAGATGGCGTCATTCTCGACATCACCGAGCGGCGCGAGATCGAGCAGGAGCTGCGCGCCGCGAAGGAGCGCGCCGAGCAGGCCGCCGCCTCGAAGTCGGCCTTCCTCGCCAACATGAGCCACGAAATACGCACGCCGATGAACGCCATCATCGGCTTCACCGACGTGCTGCTCGGCAGGGAACTGCCGGCCGAGCACCGGCGCCCGCTGGAAATCGTCGGCAACTCCGCGCGTTCGCTGCTGCGCCTGCTGAACGACATCCTCGACACCGCCCGGCTCGAACGTGGCGCGGTCGAACTCGAAGTGCTCGATTTCGACCTGCCCGAACTGCTGAACCAGCTGGTGATGACGCTGAACGTGCAGGCGGCCGACAAGGGGCTGGCGCTGCGCGTCGATATCGACCGTGCGGTCGGTCGCTACTACCGCGGCGACTCGCTGCGCATCCGCCAGGTACTGACCAATCTGATCGGCAACGCGGTCAAGTTCACCGAGCGCGGCGAAGTGGTGGTGACCGTGCAGGCGTACGCGGACGGCGTGCATTTCGCGGTCAGCGATACCGGCATCGGTATCGCGCCAGAGCGACTCGATGCCATCTTCGAACCCTTCACCCAGGCCGACGCATCGATGAGCCGCCGCTTCGGCGGTACCGGTCTGGGGACCTCCATCTGCAGGCAGCTGGTCGAACTGATGGGCGGCCGGATCGGCGCCCGCAGCACGCCGGGCGAGGGCAGCACCTTCCACTTCACGCTGCCGTTGCGGCCCGGCAGCGCGCCGGTCGTCGCGTTGCCGTCGCCGATGGCGCTGCCGCCGATGCGCGTGCTGGTGGTCGATGATGTCGACCAGAACGTCGAACTGCTGGCTTCCCTGATGACGCGCGATGGACATGAGGTGACGCCCTGCACCGAGGCGACCGAATCGGTGGTTCGGGCCGGCGCCGAACGTTTCGATCTCATCCTGATGGATCTGCACATGCCCGGCATGAGCGGCCTCGACGCCACGCGGGCCATCCGCGCCGCCGAGCTGCGTACCGGTCGGCCGCCGGTGCCGGTGATCGCACTGACCGCCAGCGTGCTCGACGAGGATCGCGAGGCTGCGCGCGCGGCAGGCATGAACGGATTCGCGTCCAAGCCGATCGATCTCGAAGCGCTGCTCGCCGAGATCGCGCGCGTGCTGGGCATGCAGGCCGCAAGCACGAAGGCCGGCGTCGATGACCGCGCCGACGATCCGGTGATCGACATGAAGCGCGCGCTTGCGCTGTGGCGAACCCGTGAGCGCGTCGAGCGGGGCATGCGACGGCTGCTCGATGACAACACCGGCTTGACGCAGGAATTGGATCGTCTCGCTGCGCTGTCGTCGCGTGACGGTCTGCGCGCGCTGGCTCACCGCGTGCGGGGCGTGGCGGCCAATCTGGGGGCCGTGCAGCTGGCCGCCACGCTGGCCGGCCTGGAAGACGCCGCGGCAACGGAACTGCCGCTGTCACTGACGACGCGCATCGCCGAAGTCGGGGGCGCGCTGTCGGCTTTGCGCAGCGAAGTCGCCGGCTGGCACGGTGCGGTCGAGCAGCCGGTGGCGAAAGAGGCGGAAGCACCCTGCGATGCACAGGTCGTCCTGCGTTACGCCGACACGCTGCTGAAGGCGCTGGAGCGCGGCGAGTTCGACGATCTCACGCTGGCGCGTCTGCTGGCCGCGGTCGGCAGCCATTCCGCAAGCGCGCTGCTCGGTCCGCTTGCCGATGCAATCGAGAACTTCGATGGAGCGCTCGCCATGACACATCTGCGCGCCCTGATCGCCCGCATGCAGGCGATGGACGCCACACGGCTGCACGAGGCGGAGGCCTGAATGGACAGGCTTGAACCACTGACGACCGATGCTCCCATCGACGCAGGCGACGCGCGTCAGACCGTGCTCTGCGTCGACGACGAGCCATCCAATCTGCAGGTGCTCAAGCAGATACTGCAGGGTGATTACCGTCTGCTGTTCGCGCGCGACGGGCGGCGGGCGATCGAACTTGCGCAGGTCGAGCGGCCCGATCTCATTCTGCTCGACGTGATGATGCCGGACATGGACGGTCACGCGGTGTGCCGCACGCTGAAGGCGGACGAGCGCCTGGCACGCGTGCCGGTCATCTTCGTCACCGCGCTGAGCGATGTCGAGGACGAGGCGCGCGGCCTGGAGCTCGGCGCCGTCGATTACATCTGCAAGCCGGTCAGTCCAGCCATCGTGCGTGCGCGCGTACGGACCCATCTGTCGCTGGTCAGCGTGAGCGAACTGATCGAGACGCGCCTGCAGGTGATACAGCGGCTCGGTCTGGCCGCCGAATACAAGGACAACGAGACCGGTCTGCACGTTATCAGGATGAGTCACTACGCATGCATCCTCGCGCGTGCCGCCGGCTGGAGCGAGCCGCGTGCGCAGGAACTGCTGCATGCGGCACCGATGCACGATATCGGCAAGATCGGCATTCCCGACCACATCCTGCGCAAGCCCGGCAAGTTCGACGACGCCGAGTGGGAAATCATGAAGAGCCACGTCGACATTGGCGTGCGCATCATCGGCGAACACGACAGCGGCCTGCTCGCCGTCGCCCGGCGCATCGTCAGCGGGCACCACGAGAAGTGGGACGGTTCGGGCTATCCGCACGGCTTGCGCGAAACGGCGATCCCGATCGAGGCACGCATCGTCGCCATCGCCGACGTGTTCGATGCGCTGACCTCGGAACGGCCCTACAAGAAGGCATGGTCGGTCGAGGACGCCTGTGCGCTGCTGATCGAACAGAAGGGACGCCACTTCGAGCCGCGGCTGGTCGACCTCTTTCTCGATTGCTTGCCGCAGGTGCTGGAAATCAAGCAGCGCTGGTCCGAACGAGCGCCGGACACCCCTTGAGCGAGTTCAGCGCCTGAAGCGCCGCTTCACGTCGAGCACGCAGCCGGATCTGTCCTTGTTGCCGAGCGTGCTGCAGGCCGCCAGTTCTGCCTCGTAGGCTGCCGCCTCTTCGGGCTGCAGTGGCGTCATCGCCTCGCCCGGGAAAAGCTTGCGTGCCTGATCGAGGGTCGCTTCGTACCGCATCCTGCTGCGCGCAAGACAGTCGTCCCTGAGTTCGGCTGCGACGCGCTCGCACTCGTGGTCGGTACGCGAGCGCTCGATGTCCGCGCGCCGCAGCGCGTCCGCGTAGCCCCGGCGATCGGCGGCCGGCGCACTCGTGGAGAAGCCGGCGAGCAGCGAGCACAGCAGAAGCGGCAGAGCGCGGCGGAAGCAGGACACGAACGTCGTCCGTCAGAAGGTCGGATGACGGATTCTAGTGATCCCGCGCGCGCTTGCCGTGGCGGAATCCTCTCTGCCGATGTCTGATTTGTGTCCATGCGTTAAGTCGCGGCACAGATGCCCGAACTGAGTCCCGCTAGCTGCGCAGCATCACCTCGCCGAACAGCCGCACCCGATCGCCCACGCGCAGATTGCCCAGACTCGGGCGCACGACCGTGCGCAGTTCACCGCTCTCCAGCATGATGCTGATGCTGTAGCGCCCGGGCGGCGCGATGCCATCCTGCTTCGGTGCATCGGGCGTGTGTGGCTCCAGCGGCTGCTCGACCAGGGGCCACAGCATGTCGATACGGACGATTTCACCATACGGGCTTTCGACGCCGTAGGACCATGGCGTGGCCGCCGCGATCATCGCCGCCTCGGCGGTACGGCTGTCGGCGATCGCAGCGATGTCGGGCTGGCGCGCGCACGCCCCGAGCAGCAGCCCGGACAGCAGGGCGAGGGTGATCGGCGCGGCGTGCATGGGGCGGGTCGTCCTACTTGCGCGCTTCGTCCAGTGTGTCCTTGGCCTTGTCGCCGGCGTTCTCGATCTTGTCGCCAGCCTGCTCGACCGCGTTGTCGAGTGCCTTGCCGGCGCGTTCGGCCGGTCCTTCCTGTTCGCAGGCGGCCAGCGTGAAGGCGAAGGCGGCGACGAGGGTGGCGGCGATGGTGCGATGGATGTTCATGTCGGGCTCCCTGTTGTGGTGTTCGGCGCACGCGCGCCGCCCTGGCATCTTCTTCATCCGGCGTCGAAAGTTCCGTCGGTGCGCCGCGCTGCAGCGTGTCGGGACCGTCCTACACGCTGTCCGCGCTCGGCGGCGCGAACAGCGCCTGACCCATCCGGATGCGCTCGCCGGTGCGGACCTGCGGCGCCAGCGCCGCCTGCGCCGGCAGCAGCACGATGATGGTCGAGCCGTGCTCGAACCAGCCCATTTCCTCGCCCCGGCTGACGGTCGAATCGCAGCGCAGCCGATGCGGCCCGGCGTAGCGCGCGTGCAGCGTCAGGTCGATGCAGTGCAGGCGCAGGCTGGCAACCAGGATGGCGGCCACCGGCACCATGACCAGCGGCGTGCCGTCGCGCATCCGTGCCGTCAGCACGGCCCGCTCGTTGCGGCAGTACAGTCGCTCGACGCGATCGAGCGCCGGCGGATTCACGTTCCAGGTATCGCCCGGAAAGTAGTGCACCTGCTCGACGCGGCAGTCCGTCGGCGCGTGGAATCGGTGGTACATCGACGCCGTGATTCGCAGCGTCACGTAGCACCCGTCGCGCAGCTGCGCCGCCAGCGCCTCGTCGCCCAGCAGTTCGCCCAGCGTGTAGCGCATGCCTTTGGCCTGCAGCAGCGTGTCGCCGTCGATACGGCCGAGCGCGCCGACGATGGCGTCACAGGGGCTCACCAGTGTGTCCGGCCGCGGGTCGATCGGTCGGGCGCCGTCGCGCAGTTCGCGGATGAAGGCGTCGTGCAGGCTGGCGAAGCGCGTCTTCTTCGCCTCCGACAGATCGACCTCACCGAAGGCCTTCCACAGCACAATCGACGCGTCGCGCACCCACGGATGCTCGATCTTGCTGAACCAGCCGAAGAAGCGGGTGAGTGCCGCGCGCGGGATGCGGTTGGTCAGCGCGAAGTTCAGCGCGTCGTTGGCCAGCAGGCGCTGGAACAGGGTGCGTGCAGTCACGGTTGCGTAACCTCGCGCTGATACATGTGCAACATATGAACGAATCCCTTCCTCTCTATGTGGCCGGCGCTGCGGCGCTGGCAGCGCTGTTGCCGCGGCTGCACCGCCGGCTCCAGCTTTCGCGGGCCAAGCACCGCTCCCTCGCCGGCCACTCGAAAATGTCGCGGCGGGTCGCGAAGCTGCTGCCCTTCTATGAATTCGACGAAACGGGCTTCTACACCGCCGACGGTGCGCCGGACGACGTGGCCGCCCGTCGTCGCCACGGCTTCGAGGCACTGGCCGCGCTGTACGCGCAGCGTTTCGCGCTTACCCGCGCGCTGACCGACGACACGCAGTCCATGGTGTCGGACATGCAGTTCACCGGCAGCTACCGCGTGCCCTTCCAGTTCAGCCGCCATGTGCGCAGCCATCTGAAGGCCGGTTCCTTCGTCCAGTCGTCGGCCGGCGTCACGCTGACCGACCTCGACGGCAACGTGTTCTACGACCTCGCCGGCTCCTACGGCGTGAACGTGTTCGGCTACGACCTCTACAAGGGCTGCATGGCGCGCGGCGCGGCGGCGGTCGAGGCGCTCGGTCCGGTACTCGGCGCCTACCATCCGCTGCTGGCCGACAACGTGAAGCGGCTCTGCGCGATCTCGGGCATGGAAGAGGTGTCCCTTCACATGTCCGGTACCGAGGCCGTGATGCAGGCGGTGCGGCTGGCGCGCTATCACACCGGCCGCAGTCATCTGGTGCGCTTCTGCGGCGCCTACCACGGCTGGTGGGGCGACGTGCAGCCGGGTGTCGGCAATCCGACCGCAGCCGAGCACACCTACACGCTGAAGGACATGCACGAGGACACCTTGCGCGTGCTGCGCAGCCGCCCTGACATCGCCTGCGTGCTCGTCAATCCGCTGCAGGCGCTGCACCCGAACGCCGGCGCACCGGGCGACTCGTCGCTGGTGGATGGCGGCCGCCGTGCCGGCTACGACCGGGCTGCCTATACCGCCTGGCTGCAGCAGTTGCGCGAGGTGTGCACGGCGCGCGGCATCGTGCTCATCTTCGACGAGGTGTTCCTCGGCTTCAGGCTGGCCAAGGGCGGCGCACAGGACTACTTCGGCGTACGCGCCGATCTGGTCACCTACGGCAAGACGCTGGGTGGCGGCTACCCGGTCGGCGTCGTCTGCGGCCCGCACCGGTTGATGAAGCGCTATCGCGACGACCGGCCGGCCGACATCTGCTTCGCTCGCGGCACATTCAACTCGCATCCGCACGTGATGGCAGCGATGAACGAATTCCTGAAGCTGCTCGACACGCCGGAAATCGAAGAGATTTACCGCAACGCCGACGCAGTCTGGACCGCGCGCGCAGATCGACTGAACGAGCGCTTGCGTATCGATGGTCTGCCGGTGCGCGTGGCACACATGCAGTCGATCTGGACGGTGACCTACACCGTGCCGTCGCGCTACAACTGGATGCTGCAGTACTACCTGCGCGCGGAAGGCCTGGCATTGAGCTGGGTCGGCACCGGCCGCTTCATCTTCAGTCTGAATTACGGCGAGGCCGAGTTCGATGCGGTGTGCGAACGCTTCGTGGCCGCGGCGAAGACAATGGAAGCCGATGGCTGGTGGTGGACGCCGCCCGGCGCCAGCAACAAGGCCATACGCCGGCGCATCCTGCGTGAAATGCTGACGCGGAAGCGCTAAGCCGTTCCCGGACCGGCGTGCCGCCGGTCCGGTGCGCCCATCTCGAGCGCACGTGATCCGGACCACGCAGATGAAAACGGGGAAGGGCGATGCCCTTCCCCGAATGTCGTCGAACCGAACGTCTGCGTGCAACTCAGGCCTTTGCTGCGTGCTGCGCGTGCATCGGATCGATCAGTTCGCCACGCAGCAGCGCCAGCGGCGCGCGGTGGTAGAGCTTCACGTCGTGGAAGGGATCGGTGGCGATCTTGGTCGCCCACACCAGACCGGTCTGCACGCCCTGCAGGTGGAACAGGTGCAGCGTGCGGAAGATGAGGCCGCCGATGCCGATGGCAATCCACGTGACCGACATGTTGTACAGGAAGCCGCGCGCGTCGGTGTGCACCTCGAACAGGCCGAACAGCGTCGGATCGATGTAGAGGGCCAGCGGCGATGCCGCCCAGATCGCCATCAGCACCACCTTGCGGCGCAGGTTGTAGCCGACCTTGATGTCTTCCTTGTGCTCGTGCGTCGCCTGATTGACGTGATCGTAGCCCTTGGGCTCGAAGAAGAAGTGTCCGGCCTGGCGCGACACCATGGCCACGCCCCAGCTCAGCAGTGCCGCGATCACCGGGTCGACGAAAAGCATGACGTAGGCACACAGAAAGCTCAGCGCGCTGAGCAGATGCAATGCCTGATTGATGCGGCTGTGGTGGTAGTAGCGGTGATCGTCCCAGCGCTGGGTGCGCAGTTCTTCGAAAAAGGAATGCATGTAAGTCCTCCTGTGAGTGTGGCAAGACTAGGAAGACAGGGTTACGGCCGGAATGCAGTTCGTCTAAGAATTGGTGACAGATCCGCATCGCGATCCGGAAGCACTGCACGTAGCGAAAGCTTCACCGAAGCTTCACGAAAGCTGGCGGCGTCGCTGCCGATAGGCACTCGGGTCCATGAATACAACAGACAGACATGCACACCTCTTCCGACAAGCTGAACCAGACCGCGCTGCGCGCATTGATCGATGGCCGCGCGCTGGGCATGGTGTTCCAGCCCATCGTCCGCCTCGATGACGCTGCCGTGGTGGCGCACGAAGCGCTGGTGCGCGGCCCCGAGGGCGGCGCGCTGCACCTGCCGGCGGTGCTGTTCGCCACGGCGCGCGCCATCGGCCTCGAAGCCGAACTCGAAATCGCCTGCGTCGAGGCGGCGGTGCGCCAGTTCGATCCGGCGACGCCGGGCCAGCTCTACGTCAATTGCAGCGCCGGCACCATCCGCCACCTCGGCTCGGAGGGCTGCGTCGGCCTGCTGTCACTGCTGGCCGAGCACGCGCTGTCGCCAGCGCGTCTGGTGCTGGAACTGACCGAGCACGAACGGGTGACCGACGTCGATTCGCTGCGCATCAGCCAGGCTCGGCTGTCGGCGCTGGGCATCGTCGTGGCGCTCGACGACTTCGGCGACGGTCGTTCCAGCCTGCGTCTGTGGGCCGAACTGGCGCCGCCGCGGGTGAAGCTGGACCGCTACTTCACGCACGGCATCCACACCGACAGCCGGCGCGTCGAGGCGGTGCGTGCAGCGGTGCAGCTGGCGCGCTCCTTCGGCGCCGAACTGGTGGCCGAGGGCATCGAGCACGAAGCCGAACTGGCGGTGCTGCGCGATCTGGGTGTGCATTTCGGCCAGGGCTATCTGCTCGGGCGGCCGCAGGGCCAGACGGTCAGTCACATGCAGTCGGCAGTGATCGCGCTGATGCAGTCGCGGCAGATCGCGGTGCTGCCCGACACACCGCATCGCGACATGAGTACCGGTACGGTGAGCCGGCTGGCGATTTCCGCGCCGGCGGTCGAGCCGGATACGCCGAATCTGACGGTGGTGCAGGTGTTCGCCGATCACCCGGAACTGCTGGCGCTGCCGGTGCTGGAGCAGGGCATCCCGGTCGGGCTGATCAACCGGCGCAGTTTCATGGACCTGTACACCCAGCCGTATCACAAGGAGGTGTACGGCAAGCGGCCGTGCGCGCTGTTCATGAATCCGAACCCGCTGCGCGTCGAACGCAGCACGCCGCTGGAGTCGATGAGCACCGTGCTGGCGGGCGAGGACCAGCGCTATCTGTACGACGGCTTCGTCGTCACCGAACACGGCCGCTACGTCGGCGTGGCGACCGGCGAAAGCCTGGTGCGCGCGGTGACCGAAATGCGCATCGAAGCGGCGCGGCACGCCAATCCGCTCACCTTCCTGCCGGGCAATATTCCGATCACCGAGCACCTTCAGCGGCTGATGGCGGGGCGGGCCAGTTACGCGGCATCCTACTTCGACCTGAACAACTTCAAACCCTTCAACGACCTCTACGGCTATTACCGCGGCGACGAAATGATCAAGCTGGCGGCGCGCAGCATCCAGCACGAGGCGGACCCGCTGCGCGACTTCGTCGGCCACGTCGGCGGCGACGACTTCATCGTGCTGTTCCAGAGCGAGGACTGGCAGGCGCGCTGCGAGCGCATCATCGCCCGCTTCAACACCGAGGCGCGTGGCCTGTTCAATGCGGAAGAGCTGGCCAGCGGTCACATGGAGGGTGAGGATCGCAAGGGCAACCGCACGCGCTTTCCGCTCACCACGCTGTGTGCCGGCGTGGTGCTGGGGCAGGGCGGCGGCTTCCGTACGGCCGAGGAGGTCGCTTCGGCCGCAGCCAGCGCCAAACGGCAGGCCAAGGCCAGCGGCGGCGGCCTGCACGTGCAGACCGCCGGTTGCAGCGCCAACGACGCGGCGCCGGAGGTGCCGGCGCTCGACGTGGCGTGAAACCGTCAGGCGCTCAGAACAGCTCGTCCTTGCGCAGGTAACGCCACTTGCCGACCGGCAGGTCGGCCAGTGGAACGCGGCCGATGCGCACGCGCTTCAGTGCGACGACTTCGAGGCCGACCAGTTCGCACATGCGGCGGATCTGGCGCTTCTTGCCCTCGCGCAGCACGAAGCGCATCTGCTCCTCGTTCTGCCAGCTCACCTTGGCCGGCTTCAGCGGCTCGCCGTCCAGCTCCAGCCCGTGGTTCAGCAGCTTCAGCGACTCCTCGGGGAAATCCTCGGACAGCGCACCGCGACCAAAGGGCTTGGTCGCGCGTACGCGCACCAGGTATTCCTTCTCGATGGTCGAGTCCTCGCCGATCAGCTGGCGGGCGACGCGACCGTCCTGGGTCAGCACCAGCAGGCCGTGCGAATCGATGTCGAGACGACCGGCGGGCGCCAGACCGCGCAGGTGGTTGCGGTTGAACTTGAGGCCCGATCGGTCACCGGCCCACTGGTTCTCCGGCAGGAAGAGCACGCTGGCCGGCTCATGCCCGTCCTCCGCCTGGCCGCTGACGTAGCCGACCGGCTTGTGCATCAGCACGGTCACGCGCAGCGCCTGGTCGGCGCGTGCCTGCTTGTGCACCTCGACCTTCTGGTGCGGCAGCACGCGCTGGCCGAGCAAGGCCACTTCGCCGTCGACGGTGACCCAGCCGCGGGCGATCCAGTCGTCCGCCTCGCGACGCGACGCGGCACCGCGGTCGGCCAGCCAGCGAGACACGCGGATGCCGTCCTTCGCGTCGTCGCCATCCTCGCCCTTGTCAGCCTGCACCCGGCCCAGCTTGTCGGTTTCACGTTCGTCCCAGGCCTTGGCCGGACGCACCGGCGCAGCCTTGGGCGGACGCGGTTTGAATTCGGTGCCGGCGCGGGCAGGGCGACTGTCGCCTTCGCTGCGACGCGGCGGACGATCGCCGGAATTTCCGCCTGATTCGCTGCGGGCCGGGCGCTCGCGGTTCTCCCAAGGCTTGCGCTCACCGGAATCGGTGCGCGGCGGGCGGGCTTCGCGGTCCGGGCGCGGTGTCCACTCGCGCTTTTCGCCGGCCGGGCGTGGCGGACGGTCGCCGAATTCCTTGCGCGGCGGACGCTCGCCGGAATTTCCGCCCGTTTCGCTGCGGGCCGGGCGCTCGCGGTTCTCCCACGGCTTGCGCTCGCCCGAATCGGTGCGCGGCGGACGGGCGTCGCGGTCCGGGCGCGGTGTCCACTCACGCTTCTCGCCGGTCGGGCGCGGCGGACGGTCTCCGAATTCCTTGCGCGGCGGGCGGTCGCCGACATTCCCCCCCGATTCGCTGCGGGCTGGGCGCTCGCGGTTCTCCCACGGCTTGCGCTCGCCCGAATCGGTGCGCGGCGGACGGGCGTCGCGGTCCGGGCGCGGTGTCCACTCGCGCTTCTCGCCAGCGGGGCGCGGCGGGCGGTCACCGAATTCCTTGCGCGGCGGGCGGTCGCCGGAACTGCCGCCTGATTCGCTGCGCGCCGGTCGTTCGCGGTTTTCCCACGGCTTGCGCTCGCCGGAATCGGCGCGCGGCGGGCGGGCTTCGCGGTCCGGGCGCGGTGTCCACTCGCGCTTCTCGCCGGCCGGGCGCGGCGGGCGGTCGCCGTCTGGACGGGTGGCACGCGGCTTGCGCGCGGGAGCGTCCTTGGGGGCGGGTTTGGCGTAGGACTTGGCGGCCGGTGCGACCTGCGTCGTGTTGCGGCTCAGCGTGCGTGACTTGGCCGTACTGTTGCGTACCGGCTTGCGGGCCGGATTGCGGTCGGTCGGCGTGTCGTCGTCGGATTTGCGCGGCAAACCCAGTTTGGTGCGGGTGGTCATCGGCGTGAAAACATTCTGTGGACCCGACAGCATAGCGGGGTCTTGAAATGCCGGGGGGAAGTCTCCATATCCCGCCGTTGTCATCCCACCCCACGTCTACTGATTCGGAGTTGTCATGTCGGACACCGCAACCGCCCAGACCATGAATTTCCAGGCCGAGGTGAAGCAGCTGCTGCACCTGATGATCCACTCGCTGTACAGCAATCGCGACATCTTCCTGCGCGAACTGGTGAGCAATGCGTCAGACGCCTGCGACAAGCTGCGCTTCGAAGCCATCGCCAACCCGGCATTGTTCGAATCCGATGCCGACCTGAAGATCCGTGTCGCCTACGACAAGGCGGCGCGCACGATCACCATTACCGACAACGGCATCGGCATGTCGCGTGACGACGCGATCGCCCATCTGGGCACCATCGCCCGCAGCGGCACCAAGGAGTTCTTCTCCAGCCTGACCGGCGACCAGAAGAAGGACGCCAACCTGATCGGCCAGTTCGGCGTCGGTTTCTACTCCGCCTTCATCGTCGCCGACACCGTCACCGTGAACACCCGCCGCGCCGGTCTGCCGGCCGAGCAGGGCGTCCGCTGGTCCTGCTCGATGACCGGCGATACCGCCGGCGAGTATTCGGTGGAATCCATCACCAAGGCCGACCGCGGCACCGAAATCGTGCTGCACCTGCGCGAGGACCAGGACGAGCTGCTGTCCGGCTTCAAGCTGCGCGCCATCATCCGTGAGTATTCCGACCACATCCTGCAGCCGGTGGTGATGAAGAAGGAGGAGTGGAAGGACGTTGATGGCGAACACAAGCAGGTCGTGACCGACGAGGATGAAACGGTCAACCAGGCCAGCGCGCTGTGGACCCGTTCGAAGTCGGACATCAGCGACGAGCAGTATGTCGAGTTCTACAAGCACGTCGCCCATGACTTCAGCGACCCGCTGGCGTGGACCCACACCCGCGTCGAGGGCCGCCACGAATACACGCAGCTGCTCTACATCCCGTCGCGCGCGCCCTTCGACATGTGGGACCGCAACGCCAGCCACGGCCTCAAGCTCTACGTGCGCCGCGTGTTCATCATGGACGACGCCGAGAAGCTGCTGCCGGCCTATCTGCGCTTCGTGCGCGGCGTGGTCGATTCGGCCGACCTGCCGCTCAACGTGTCGCGCGAAATCCTGCAGGAAAGCCGCGACATCGACACCATCCGCTCCGGCTGCGCAAAGAAGATCCTGTCGGTGCTGGAAGACCTGGCCGAGAACCAGAAAGACAAGTACGCCACCTTCTGGAAGGAATTCGGCCGTGTGCTGAAGGAAGGCGTGGGCGAGGACCAGGCCAACCGCGAAAAGGTGGCGGGCCTGCTGCGCTTCGCCTCGACCCATCTCGATACCGAGGAGCAGTCGGTGTCCTTCGCCGACTACATCGGCCGCATGAAGGAAGGTCAGGACAAGATCTACTACGTCACCGCCGAAACCTTCAAGGCGGCGAAGAACAGCCCGCACCTCGAAGTGTTCCGGAAGAAGGGCATCGAGGTGCTGCTGCTGTCCGACCGCATCGACGAGTGGGTGGTCGGCAACATGAACGACTTCGACGGCAAGCCGCTGGTGTCGGTCGCCAAGGGCGGCCTCGACCTCGGCGCGCTCGCCGACGAGGAAGAGAAGAAGGCGCTGGAGCGTGACGAAGGCGAGTTCAAGCCGCTGGTCGACAAGCTTCAGGCCAGTCTGGTCGAGCGGGTGAAGGAAGTGCGCATCACGCACCGCCTGACCGAGTCGCCGGCCTGCCTGGTGTCGGACGAATTCGACATCGGCGGCAACCTCGCCCGCATCCTGAAGTCGGCCGGGCAGGAAGCGCCGCTGTCCAAACCCATCCTCGAAATCAATCCGCAGCACCCGGTGGTGCAGCGGCTGCGCGGTGAAGAAGCGCACTTCGATGACTGGGCGGGCGTGCTGTTCGATCAGGCCCTGCTGGCCGAAGGTGGCGCGCTCGAAGATCCGGCCAGCTTCGTGCGCCGGATGAACCAGCTCATGCTGGCGATGGCCGGCGAACGCAGCTGACCCGGCCAGGCCGCCGCGACCGGACGACCGGTGCGGCGGCTTCGGTGCAGGTCATGACGAACGGCGCAGGTATCGCACTGCGCCGTTCTTGCATCTGCGGCTGTCGGCGGGCCTAACCGGCGCGCTGCTGCGCGCGTCGCCCCATCACGCTGTCCCAGACGGCATTGTTGGCGGCGTAGCAGCTGCACGACGCGGCCTCCAGACCCGCGCGGTCGAGTACGGTGATGTTGCCGCGGCGGTAACTGATCAGCTTGCGCGTCTGCAGCGCGGTGGCCGCGTGTGTCACGCCGACGCGCCTGACGCCCAGCATGTAGGCGAGAAACTCGTGCGTCAGGTGGAAGTGCGGAGAGTGCGCGCGGTCCTGCGTCATCAGCAACCAGCGCGCAAGACGGGCTTCGACAAGGTGAAAGCGCGGGCAGGCTGCGGTCTGTGCAAGCTGCGCCATGGTCACGTAGAGGTAACGCCCGAGCGCGCGCTGCAACGCAGGCACCGACTCGAGTTCGTTGCGGAAACGCCTGGCGTCCATGGACAGCGCCGGCCCTGCGCCCTGCACCAGTGCGTGCAGCGGCGATACATCGACCCCGAACAGCAGGGTCGCACCCAGCATCCCTTCGTTGCCCACCAGCCCGACCTCGATGCTGGCGGTGGCGTCGACCGGCGTGATCAGTGAAATGAAGCTGTCGATCGGAAAGTGGACCTGACGTATGCGCTGACCCGGTTCGGCCAGCACGTCGGACAGGACAAGTTCAACGGTGTCGCAACTGGCCAGCAAATGCTGGCGTTCCCGGCGCGGCAGCGCGGCGATGAAGCTGTTGCCGGCTGATGCAGTGGAGTGAGTGGGCACGGCGACCTTCCTGGCGTCGGGTAATTCCGGCCAGTGCAAGCATACGCGGCGATCGACGAGCGGTCGGGGCGGTAGCGCACACAGTGCGATCGGAGGGGATGCCTGTGCGATACGCGCTGCCGCGAGGCTTCGGTACGCCAGCAGACAGACGGGCAAGGACTGCGGCTCCATTGTGTTTCCGGGGCGCGACACCCATGCAGGTGGCGCCGGGGATGACCGCTTCGAATCGGTCGAAAGCGGCGCGACGCCGCAGATCCCGAGCCGTTCCGGACCCCGCAGCAGATCGGCAGGCACGATCGAACAGACGAGGTGACACCATGGAAATGATGAATCGATGTACCCGGGGATGTACCCGGGTGAGCGTGGCGGCAGCGATGCTGCTTCTGCTCGGGGCCTGCTCCGGCATGTCGGCGCAGGACAGGAGTACGGCCATCGGCGCCGGTGCCGGCGCCGTGGGCGGTGCGGTACTGACCGGCGGCAGTGCGGCCGGCGCAGTAGGCGGCGCGGCCGTGGGCGGCATCATCGGACACGAGGTCGGCAAGGACAAGAAGTGAGCGATGCGCGGCCGGTGAAGGTCGCGCATTCTGTCTGCATGCACGAATCCGGAGAGGAGATACAGATGAAGAACGCACATGAGGGCATCGGCCGCGTATGGATGCTGGCGGCCTGCCTTGCCCTGCTGTCGGGTTGCCAGAAGGAGGAAGGCCCGATGGAAAGCGCCGGCAGGAACATTGATGAAGCCGGCGACAAGGTATCACGGGATGTGGATCGCGCCGCCGATCGCGCTGGCGACAATGTCGACGACGCGACACGGAAAGCCGGCGAGAGCATCGAGAGGGCTGGCGAGAAGATCCAGGACGCGGCCGGAAAGTAGTGGGTGCGCAGCCGATGGACCACGCACAGGCATCCGATGCGGTGCGACGCCCGTTCGATCGCCTCTGGTGTCGAGCAGGCGCGACCGCGAATTCGGTCGTGCGCCGGCCGGCACGCCTCGTGCGGCACATTGGTACGGTGGCGTACAGACGGGTCAGCGGTCGCGGCACACGATGGACTTACGCGCTTACCGATGGACGGCCCGCAAGGCGGCCGCCGTTCCGCGCCGTCGCGGGGCCGGCGTCGCCGGACCCGATTTGCAGTCTGATTCGGGGAAAGTTGCAGATCGCCGCCCCCGGGAAGGAGACCACCATGTTGAGATGGGCCGTCATATTCTTCGTCATCGCCATCGTCGCAGCCGTGTTCGGTTTTGGCGGCATTGCGGCAGGCGCCACCGATATCGCGAAGATACTTTTCTTCGTCTTTCTGGTCGTATTCGGCGTCACCCTGATCATGGGACTGATGCGACGCTGAACTTCGTTGCCGCGCCCGTCACGGGCGCGGTTGTCCGGACGTGCTTGTGAAAGGAATCCCGATGAACATCGAAACGAATCCGCTGCATTCCCCGCTGGACGGCAAGCAGGACAGCACCGTGAAGGACTGGCGAACGCCCGATGCCGACCTCGGCGAGGGAGACCGCGCCGCCGTGCAGGCCCGGGTCGAGGCACATCTGATCGACGCGAAGTCCCGCCTGCGCGAGGCACGCGTGGCGCTCGCCGACACGACGCGCCGCGCTGCCGACGCCACACAGGGCTACGTGACCGAACATCCGTGGAAGGCCATTGCGCTCGCGGCCACCGCCGGGCTGGTTGCCGCCTTGCTCATCCGGCGTCACTGAGCCATCTTCAATCCATTCGGACGGGTCCGGTCAGCGGCCTACCGCGAGGCGCCGGCGAACCCGGGCGCTCGCGGTGACTTCGCGCAGGCGATGACCAGGAGAGAGGACATGACCCAGCCTTCGGCGCTGCCCGACGCGGACGACCTGCGGCGGCTGGACGCGTGGTGGCGTGCCGCCAACTATCTGTCGGTCGGACAGATCTACCTGCTCGACAACCCGCTGCTCAGACAGCCGCTGCAGCGCGCCCACATCAAGCCGCGCCTGCTCGGACACTGGGGGACGACCCCGGGGCTGAACTTCATCTACGCCCACATGAACAGGGCGATCCGCCACCACGACCTCGACATGATCTTCGTCGCCGGTCCTGGTCACGGCGGTCCCGCGGTGGTCGCGAATACCTGGCTGGAAGGCAGCTACAGCGCGTTCTACCCGGATGTGACGCAGGACGCCGAAGGCATGCGCCGGCTGTTCCGCCAGTTCTCCTTCCCTGGCGGCATCCCGAGCCACGCCGCACCGGAGACGCCCGGTTCCATTCACGAAGGCGGCGAGCTCGGCTATGCGCTGCTGCACGCCTACGGCGCGGTATTCGACAACCCGGACCTGATCGCCTGCTGCGTGGTCGGTGACGGCGAGGCCGAAACCGGGCCGCTGGCCACCTCGTGGCATTCGAACAAGTTCCTGAACCCGCGCACCGACGGCGCCGTGCTACCGGTGCTGCACCTGAACGGCTACAAGATCGCCAGCCCGACCCTGCTGGCCCGCATCAGTCACGCCGAGCTGGAAAGCCTGCTGATCGGTTACGGCCACGCACCCATCTTCGTAGAGGGTGACGATCCGGTGCTGATGCACGATCTGATGGCGAAGGCGGTCGGCAAGGCGATCAGCGCCATCCGCGACATCCAGCACCGCGCGCGCCAGGGGACCTACATGAGCCGGCCGCAGTGGCCGATGATCGTGCTGCGCTCGCCCAAGGGCTGGACCGGTCCGAAGGAGGTCGATGGCCTGAAGACCGAAGGCAGCTGGCGTTCGCACCAGGTGCCTTTCGGCGACATGGACAATCCGGAGCATCTGCGCCTGCTGGAAGAGTGGATGCAATCCTACCGGCCGGACGAACTGTTCGACGCCAATGGCGCGCCCCGACCGGAACTGCTCGCCCTGGCGCCGCATGGCACGCGCCGCATGGGCGCCAATCCGCACGCCAACGGCGGCACGTTGCTGCGCGACCTGCGCCTGCCGGACTTCCGCAGCCACGCGATCGACGTGCCGGCGCCCGGCGCGACACTGGCCGAGTCGACGCGGGTGATGGGCGGCTTCCTGCGCGACGTGATGCGCGACAACCCGCACAGCTTCCGCCTGTTCGGTCCGGACGAGACCGCGTCCAACCGGCTGGGCGCCGTGTTCGAAGTGACCGGCCGCACCTGGATGGCGCAGCGCTTCGATGCCGACGACCATCTGGCGCCCGATGGCCGGGTGATGGAAATGCTGTCCGAGCACGCCTGCCAGGGCTGGCTGGAGGGCTATCTGCTGAGCGGGCGGCACGGCCTGTTCAGCTGCTACGAAGCCTTCATCCACATTGTCGACTCGATGTTCAACCAGCACGCCAAGTGGCTCAAGGTGTGCCGCGGCATACCGTGGCGCCGCCCGGTGGCCTCGCTCAACATCCTGCTCACTTCGCATGTCTGGCGCCAGGATCACAACGGCTTCTCGCACCAGGATCCCGGCTTCATCGATCACGTGGTGAACAAGAAGGCCGACATCATCCGGGTCTATCTGCCACCAGATGCCAACACGCTGCTCTACGTGACCGATGTCTGCCTGCGCAGTCGCGACCGGGTGAACGTGATCGTCGCCGGCAAGCATCCGGAACGGCAGTGGCTGTCGATGGACGCAGCAGTCGATCACGCCGAGGCGGGCATCGGCATGTGGGAGTGGGCCTGCAGCGACAGCGCGGGCGAGCCCGACGTGGTGCTCGCCGCCGCGGGAGACGTGCCGACGCTTGAAATGCTGGCCGCCATCGACCTGCTGCGCGAACTGGCACCGACGCTCAAAGTACGCTTCATCAACGTGGTCGACCTGATGACGCTGCAGCCGCGCGAGGAGCATCCGCACGGCCTGTCGGACGACGAGTTCGTGTCGCTGTTCCGGCCCGACGTACCCATCCTGTTCGCCTATCACGGCTACCCCTGGCTCATCCACCGCCTGACCTACCGACGCAGCAACCACGGCAATCTGCATGTCCGCGGCTACAAGGAGGAGGGCACCACGACGACGCCCTTCGACATGGTGGTGCTGAACATGCTCGACCGCTTCCACCTCGTCATGGACGTCGCCAGCCGTGTGCCGATGCTGCAGCCGCAGGCCGCACACATCAAGCAGCGCATGCGCGACCGTCTGAACGCCCACCGCCAGTACATCCTCGAGCATGGCGAAGACATGCCGGACATCCGCAACTGGCAGTGGCCGACGCCGCCGCTCGCCTGAGCGTCCGGTGTTCCGGGCGCAGTGCTCGCCTCTGCCTGAAAACATGTTGTGTGCGCTGCCGTACATACCCGGGCGCAGTCGATCGGTATGCTGGTCGTGCTGTGCCGGATTCCTCCGGATCCGGCGCCGCAGCTGGGCTTCATCGATGAATTCACCGATGACTTTCGCATCGGACGGGCCGGTTTGACCGGGCCGCCGGTACGGGCCCGCAGTTCGCCGGCACGTTGCGTTGCGCAAGCGCTGCAGCACGCGCCGAGACGTTTGTCCGGTGTGCCGTCAGGCCACCGTCCCCATTCCTCATCAGGAGATTTCCATCATGAAACAACTGGGCAAATACCTCTCAGCAGTCTTCCTTGCCGTGGCACTGGTGACGGCCGTCGGCTGCGCATCCACCTCGAAGCAGGAAGGCACCGGCGAGTACATCGACGACAGCGTCATCACCACCAAGGTCAAGACCGCCATCCTCAATGAGCCTACGCTGAAGGTGGCCGAGATCAACGTCGAAACCTTCAAGGGCGTCGTGCAGCTGAGCGGTTTCGTCAGCACGCAGGCCATGATGGACAAGGCTGTCGCGGTGACGCGCGCAGTCGGTGGCGTGAAGTCGGTCAAGAACGACATGCGCATCAAGTGAGTGGTCGCCGACTGCAGCCCGTCGGCGCGAACAGGGTCCGGCCGGTGGCCGGACACACACTTCAGCCCGCACCTGCGGGCGCCGCTGCGGCCGGCGAAAGGTCACTGCCGTGAGTGCCCGACTGTCCGCCGGGGCGCGATGGCGCGCATGGAGACGACGTCGCCACGATGCGCGGCGCGTTGAGCGCGCGCCCGACGACGAAACGCCGCTGCGCGGTGGCTTGTTCAGCGCCGAACAGATGGCGCAGCACGGCAAGGAACTGGCTGCTTCGCACACACTGACCGCCGCTCGCCTGCCGGACCGCCTGCTGGCGCGACTGGCCGAGAACGAAGTCGTGCTCGCGGGCGTCAGCGCCCTGCTGGCCGAGGCGGCGACCGAAAGCCGGCGCATCACGCCGGCTGCCGACTGGCTGCTCGACAATTTCTACCTGATCGAAGAGCACATCCGCGCCGCCGAACGGCATCTGCCCAAGGGCTACAGCCGCGAACTGCCGCGCCTGGCGCGTGGCCCGTCGGCCGGGCATCCGCGCGTGTACGACATCGCGCTGGCCGCCGTGGCGCACGGCGACGGCCGCGTCGACACCGAAAGTCTGGGCCGCTTCGTGGCCGCCTACCAGACGGTGTCGCCGCTGACGATAGGCGAACTGTGGGCGGTGCCCATCATGCTGCGTCTGGCGCTGATCGAGAATCTGCGCCGGGTGGGCGCGCACGTGGCCGCCTGCTGGAATCAGCGCACGCTGGCCGGCGTCTGGGCCGACCGCATGACGGAGGCGGTCGAGCGCAACCCCGCCGGACTGATCCTCGTCATCGCCGACATGGCGCATTCGAAGCCGCCCATGGTGGGCGCCTTCGTTGCCGAACTGGCGCGTAGGCTGCAGGGACGCGGCCCGGCGCTGGCGCTGCCGCTGACCTGGATCGAACAGTATCTGTCCGAGTCCTCGCTGACGATCGAACAGCTCGTGCAGCAGGAGAACCAGCAGCAGGCGGCCGACCAGCTGTCGATCAGCAACAGCATCGGCAGCCTGCGCGTGCTCGGGGCCGCAGACTGGCGAGATTTCGTCGAAAGCCTCAGCGTGGTCGAGCAGATCCTGCGCCAGGACCCGGACGGCATCTACGGCCGGATGGATTTCGGCAGCCGCGATCACTACCGCCATGCCGCCGAGGCCATCGCGCGACGTGGCGGCGTGAGCGAGAGCGAGGTCGCGCTGAAGGCGCTCGAACTGGCGAGCGCCGGCGCCGCGGTCCAGCCCGGGCGCATCGGCCACGTCGGCTTCTACCTGGCCGACCGCGGACTGCCCGAACTGGAGCGCGCGCTCGGTATCCGCCTGTCCGCCTTCCGCGCACTGGGCAGGGCCGTCGGGCGCGTGCCGTTGCTGCCCTATCTTGGCAGCATCGCGCTGTTGACCGCACTGGTCGAAGCCTGGCTGCTGGCCGGTGTGCCGCTCGATCGCGTGCCCGGCTGGGCGGGCGGACTGGCGCTCTACGCGCTCGGCCTGCTGTTGCTGCCGGGCGTGAGCCAGCTCGCACTTTCGCTGGTGAACTGGCTGGTGACGCTGCTTGTGGCGGCGCGCCCGCTGCCGCGCATGGATTATTCGGCGGGCGTGGAAGAGGGTGCCCGCACGCTGGTCGTGGTGCCGACGATGATCACCGGCGAAGCGGCCGTCGAATCGCTGGTGGAAGCGCTGGAGGTGCGCTTTCTCGCCAACCGCGACCCGCGCCTGCACTTCGGGCTGCTCACCGACTTCGCCGACGCGCCGGTGGCCACGCAGCCGGGCGATGCCGCCCTGCTGGCGCTGGCCCGACTGCGGATCGAGGAACTGAACGCGAAGTATGGCGACGCCTGCGCAGCGCTGAGTGGCGACCGCTTCTTCCTGTTCCACCGCGCACGGCGCTGGAATCCGCAGCAGGGCGTCTGGATGGGCTACGAACGCAAGCGCGGCAAGCTGGCGGAGCTGAATGCGCTGCTGCGCGGCCGCCTGCCCGAACAGGACGTCGACGTCTTCTCGCTGGTCGTCGGCAATACCACGCCGCTGCGCGACGTGACCTATGTGATCACGCTGGATACCGACACCCAGCTGCCGCGCGACGCCGCCCGCCAGTTGGTCGGCGCCATGGCCCATCCGCTGAACCGGCCGCGCTACGACCCGGTGAAGCGACGCGTGGTCGAGGGCTACGGCATCCTGCAGCCGCGGGTGGCGACCAGCCTCCCGGCTGCCGGTCGGTCGCGCTTCGCGCGCATGCACGGCGGCGAGCCGGGCATCGATCCGTACACGCGGGCGGTGTCCGACGTCTATCAGGACGTGTTCGGCGAGGGCTCCTTCATCGGCAAGGGCATCTACGACGTCGATGCCTTCGAACAGTCGCTCGGCGGGCGCTTCGTGCCGAACCGCATCCTCAGTCACGACCTGCTGGAAGGCTGTTACGCACGCGCCGGGCTGCTCAGCGACGTACAGCTGTTCGAGGACCATCCGGCGCACTACGGCGCCGACGTCGCTCGCCGGCACCGCTGGATACGCGGCGACTGGCAGCTTGCCGGCTGGCTGAAGCGCCGCGTGCCCTGCATGTGCCTGTGCGACGCCGCGGAAGGAACACGCCTGCAGCCCAACCCGCTGTCACTGCTGGCGCAATGGAAGCTGTTCGACAATCTGCGCCGCAGCCTGGTACCGCTGTCGCTCGTGCTGATGCTGCTGCTCGGCTGGACGCTGCTGTCCTCCGCCTGGATGTGGACCGCCGCCGCGCTCGCCGTCGTGCTGCTGCCGGCGCTGTGCGCGAGCCTGACCGATCTGCTGCGCAAACCGTCCGAAGTGCTGCTGCGCCAGCACCTGTCCATGGTCGGGCGAGGTGCGCTGCGCCACCTCCGGCTGGCCGCCTTCGAACTGGCCTGCCTACCGCATCAGGCGCTCTACAGCCTGGACGCGATCGCGCGCACGCTGTGGCGCATGCAGGTGTCGCACCGGCGTCTGCTGGAATGGAATCCGTCCGGCGAAGCGGATCGCCAGGCGGCCCGACGCAGCACGCCCGCCCGCCACCTGCAGGCGATGTGGATCGGGCCGGCGCTGGCGGCAACCACCGCGCTGCACCTGGGCTTCGCCGCACCGCAGCTGCTGCTGGCGGCTGCACCGGTGCTCCTGCTCTGGGCCGCCTCGCCGGCGATCGCCTGGTGGGTGAGCCTGCCGCTCAGGCGCCGCGCCGTGCGGCTGTCGGCGGCACAGACCGATTTCCTGCGCGGCCTGGCGCGCCGTACCTGGGCCTACTTTGACAACCTGGTCGGCAGCGACGACCACGGGCTGCCGCCGGACAACTATCAGGAGTACCGCGTCGCCGCCATCGCCCACCGCACCTCGCCGACCAATATGGGGCTGGCGCTGCTGGCCAACCTGTCGGCCTGGGACTTCGGCTATCTGTGCGCCGGACCGATGATGGAACGCACCGCATCGACGCTGCGCACGATGTCGGGGCTGGAACGCTACCGCGGCCACTTCTACAACTGGTACGACACACAGACGCTGCTGCCGATGCCGCCGCTCTACGTGTCGTCGGTCGACAGCGGCAATCTGGCGGGCCATCTGCTGACGCTGCGCGCCGGCCTCGCCGCGATGGCCGATCAGCCGCTGTTGCCGGTCCGCCTGTTCGCCGGTCTTGACGACACCGCAGCGCTGCTCGCCGAAGCGCTCGACGTTGACGCCGCACGGCGTGTGACCGTGCTGCGCGGCGAACTGCGGGCACTGTGCGTTGCGCCGCCGGACAGCCTGATCGCGGTCGCCGTCGCGCTGCGACGCCTGCTGGTGCTGATCGGCGAGCTGGACCTGCCGCTTGCGCCGGGCAGCGACGCCGCTGCGTCCGAGGCCGCAACGTGGGCTGCAGCGATGCGCCGTCAGTGTAGCGACGCCCTCGACGAACTTGCGTTGCTGGTGCCCTGGCTGTCGATGTCGCACCAGACGGGCGGCCTGACCGATCTGTTGCCGTCGCTTGGGGCGATGTCGACGCTGTCGACGCTGGCCCGCCTGGACCGCACGCTCGGTGCCGACATCGGGCGCCGGCTTGCCGCCCGCACCCAGTTGGGCGAAGACGAGTGCTCGGCGGAGCAACGGACCTGGCTGAACACGCTGCAGCACCATCTGGACGAAGGCTGCCGCCGGGCGCGCGAACGACTGGCGCGGCTCGACGCGCTGGCCGCCCAGGCAGCCGGTCTGGCGCGCATGGATTACGACTTCCTGTACGACACCTCGCGTCATCTGCTGACCATCGGCTACAACGTGCCGGAGCGCCGCGCCGACAGCAGCTACTACGATCTGCTGGCCTCCGAGGCGCGCCTGTGCAGCTTCGTCGCCATCGCCCAGGGACAGTTGCCGCAGGAGGGCTGGTTCGCGCTCGGACGCCTGCTCACGGCTGCCGGCGGCGAGCCGGTGCTGCTGTCCTGGAGCGGATCGATGTTCGAGTATCTGATGCCGATGCTGGTGATGCCGTCCTTCGACGGCACGCTGCTCGACCAGACCTGCCGCGCAGCGGTGGCGCGGCAGATCGAGTACGGACGGCAGCGCGGCGTGCCCTGGGGCATTTCGGAGTCCGGCTACAACACGGTCGATGTGCACCTGAACTACCAGTACCGCGCCTTCGGCGTGCCGGGCCTGGGTCTCAAGCGCGGTCTGGCCGACGATCTGGTGGTCGCGCCCTATGCGTCGGTGCTCGCCTTGCTGGTGACGCCGGAAGAGGCCTGCGTCAACTTGCAGCGGATGGCCGGGGAGGGCTTCGTCGGGCGCTACGGCTTCTTCGAGGCCATCGACTACACGCCGGCACGCCAGCGACGCGGCCAGACGCGCGTCGTCGTGCGGGCCTTCATGGCGCACCACCAGGGCATGAGCCTGCTTGCGCTGGCGTCGCTGCTGCTCGACCGTCCGATGCAACGGCGTTTCGCGTCCGACCGGCTGTTCCAGTCGGTCATGCTGCTGCTGCACGAACGCATCCCCAAGGCCACCGCGCTGTTCGAGCACACGGCCCAGCTGCACGCGCTGCGCTCGACGCCACTGACGTCGCAGACGCCGATCCGCGTGTTCGACACGCCGGACACGCCGATACCCGAGGTGCAACTGCTGTCCAACGGCCGCTATCACGTCATGGTGACCCAGGCCGGCGGCGGCTACAGCCGCTGGAAGGATCTGGCGGTCACGCGCTGGCGCGAGGACGGCACCTGCGACGACCGCGGCAGCTTCTGTTATCTGCGCGAGCTGGATGTCGCCGACGGCGCGTCGAACATGTGGTCTGCCGCGCACCAGCCGGTGCAGGGTCGCGCACTGTCCTACGAGGCGATCTTCTCCGAAGGCCGGGCGGAGTTCCGCCGACGCGATGCCAGCGCCGACGGCGAAGGCGAGTTCGAGACGCATACGGAAATCGTCGTGTCGCCCGAGGACGACATCGAACTGCGCCGCGTGCGCATCACCAACCGGACCTCGACACGCCGGCGCATCGACGTCACCAGCTATGCCGAGGTGGTGATCGCCCCGGCGGCCTCCGACGCACTGCACCCGGCGTTCAGCAATCTGTTCGTGCAGACCGAAATCCTGCGCGACCGGCCGGCCATCCTGTGCACCCGGCGGCCGCGCTCGGACGGCGAACAGGCGCCGTGGATGCTGCACCTGATGGCGGTGCATGGCGTCGACGTCGAGCAGGTGTCGTGCGAAACCGACCGCATGCGCTTCATCGGTCGTACCCGTACCTGCGCCGATGCACGGGCGATGGACACGGCCACGCTGTCGGGTACCGACGGCGCGGTGCTCGATCCGGTGGTCGCCATCCGCAGCGTTCTCACGCTCGACGCCGGTCAGGCGGTCACGCTGGACATCGTGACCGGCGTGGCGGACAGCCGCGACATCGCGCTGGCGCTGGTCGACAAGTATCGCGACCGCCACCTGTCCGATCGCGTGATCGATCTGACCTGGACGCACGGTCAGGTGGTGCTGCGTCAGCTCAACGCGACCGAGGCCGACGCCCAGCTGCACGCGCGCCTCGCGGCGTCGGTGCTGTTCGCCAACCCGTCGCTGCGCGCCGACCCGGCGGTGCTGATGCGCAACCGGCGCGGGCAGTCGGGGCTTTGGGGCTACGCCATTTCCGGCGACCTGCCCATCGTGCTGCTGCAGATCGCCGACGCCGCCAACATCGATCTCGTGCGCCAGATGGTGCAGGCGCACGCCTACTGGCGGCTGAAGGGGCTGGCGGTCGATCTGGTGATCTGGAACGAGGACCACGCCGGCTACAGGCAGATGCTGCAGGACCAGATCACCGGCCTGATCGCCTCCGGCATCGAAGCCAGCGTGATCGACCGGCCGGGCGGCATCTTCGTCCGCCAGGCGGAACAGATTTCGGGCGAGGACCGGGTGCTGCTGCTGTCGGTCGCGCGCGTCGTCATTTCCGACAGCAGCGGCTCGCTGGCCGAGCAGATCGAACAGCGCGGCATCGCGCCGGTAAGGGTGCCCAGGCTGGCGGTCCGGCCCGTCGATGTGCCGGCGCCCGCAGTGCCGGACAGCGCCGCGGCGGCAGCGGCAGGGCGCACTCACTTCAACGGCATCGGCGGATTTGCCGCGGACGGTCGCGAGTACGTGATTTCGCTGGCGCCAGGCCAGGTCACGCCGGCGCCGTGGGCGAACGTGCTGGCCAACCCTCAGTTCGGCACCGTGGTGTCGGAATGCGGCAGTGCCTACACCTGGTGCGACAACGCCCACGAGTTCCGCCTGTCGCCCTGGCACAACGATCTGGTCAGCGACACCGGCGGCGAGGCGATCTATCTGCGCGACGAGGAAAGCGGCCGCTTCTGGTCGCCGACACCGCTGCCGGTGCGGGCAACGAGCGCCTTCACCATACGGCACGGCTTCGGCTACAGCGTGTTCGAAACCGTCTGCGACGGCATCCAGTCGGAGCTTTGGGTGTTCGTCGCCATCGACGCCCCGGTCAAGTTCTCGCTGCTCCGCCTGCGCAATGTGTCCGGTCGCGCACGCAGCCTGTCGGCCACCGGCTATGTCGACTGGGTGCTGGGCGATCTGCGGGAGAAGTCCGCCATGCACGTGGTCACCGAAACGGTGCCACGCAGCGGTGCGCTTTACGCGCGCAACCCCTACAGCATGGAATTCGCCGAGCGGGTCGCCTTCTTCGACGTCGACGATACGGCGCGCACCGTGACCGCGGACCGCACCGAGTTCATCGGTCGCAACGGCAGCCTGCGCGCGCCAGCCGCGATGCGGCGACAGCGCCTGTCGGGTCGGGTGGGCGCCGGTCTGGACCCGTGCGCGGCCATCCAGGTGAGTGTCGATCTTGAAGAGGGGCAGACACGCGAGCTCGTGTTCCGCCTCGGCAGCGGGCGCGACCTCGAGGATGCCGGCCGCCTGGTGCAGCGCTTTCGTGGCGCGTCGACGGCGCAGTCGGCGCTGGACGCCGTGCGTACGCACTGGCGGCACACACTCGGTACGGTACAGGTGCGCACGCCCGACCGTGCGCTCGACCTGCTGGTCAATGGATGGCTGGTCTATCAGACCCTGGCCTGCCGCGTCTGGGCGCGCAGCGGCTACTACCAGTCGGGCGGCGCTTTCGGCTTCCGCGACCAGTTGCAGGACATGATGGCACTGGTGCATGCCGAACCGCAGCGCGCGCGCGCGCACCTGCTGCTGTGCGCCAGCCGCCAGTTCGCCGAGGGCGACGTGCAGCACTGGTGGCATCCACCGTCCGGTCGCGGCGTGCGTACCCGCTGTTCCGACGACTACCTGTGGTTGCCGCTGGCCGTATGCCGCTACGTGCAGAGCACCGGCGACGCCGCGGTGCTGGACGAGGAGGTCGCCTTCATCGAAGGTCGCCCGGTACATGCCGAAGACGACGCCTATTACGATCTGCCGGCGCGTTCGGCCGATGCCGACAGCCTGTACGCGCACTGCGTGCGGGCCATCCGGCACGGTCTGCGCTTCGGCGGGCACGGATTGCCGCTGATGGGCTCCGGCGACTGGAACGACGGCATGAACCGCGTCGGCATCAAGGGGCGCGGTGAAAGCGTCTGGCTGGCCTTCTTCCTGTGCGAGGTGCTGCAGCAGTTCGCTGCGCTGGCACGGGCACGCGAGGACGCCGCCGTCGCCGATTTGTGCCTGAGCGAGAGCGTGCGTCTGCGCCGCAATATCGAGAAGCATGCCTGGGACGGCGCCTGGTACCGCCGCGCCTGGTTCGACGACGGCACGCCGCTGGGTTCGGCGCTCAACGCCGAATGCAGCATCGATTCGATCTCGCAGAGCTGGTCGGTACTGTCCGGCGGCGGCGAGGCGGACTGCAGCCGCGCGCGGCTTGCCATGCAGTCGGTCGACGCCCGGCTGGTCCGGCGCGCCGACGCGCTGGTGCAGCTGCTCGACCCGCCGTTCGACACCGCCGGTCTCGATCCGGGCTATATCCGCGGCTACGTGCCGGGCGTGCGCGAGAACGGTGGCCAGTACACGCACGGGGCCATCTGGGCGGCGATGGCCTTCGCCGCGCTCGGCGACGGCGAACGCGCCTGGGCCGTCGCCGACATGATCAATCCGGTCAATCACGCGCTGTCGGCGGGCGCGGTGGCGATCTATCGCGTCGAGCCCTATGTGATGGCCGCCGACGTCTACGCGGCGGACCCGCACACCGGCCGCGGTGGCTGGAGCTGGTACACCGGCTCCGCCGGCTGGATGTACCGGCTCCTGCTCGAATCGCTGCTCGGTTTCACACGCACGGGCGACACACTGCGCATCCGGCCCTGCATGCCGCCGGAGTGGCGCGACTTCGTCATCGATTACCGCTTCGGCGAAACCGCGTACCACATCGTGGTGGAGCGCTCGGTGGCAGATGGCGAGCGGCCGGACAGCCTGGTCACGCTGGATGGCGCCTACTGTCGCGACGGCGCGGTGGTGCTGGTCGACGACCGGCAGCCCCACCGCGTCGAGGTGAGCCTGCCGGGCTGACCCGTCCGTCGGCATGTCGCATCTATGTACGACACCGTACCGACTCTTCGCGCACGAAGCCTCAGTCTCTGCGTCGTGCATCGGCGATTTCGCAGGTGTGTCAATCAGAGAGGGCATCCGACATGAACTGGGACACTGTTGAAGGCAACTGGAAGCAATTCAAGGGCACCGTGAAGGCGCGCTGGGGCAAGCTCACCGACGATCAGATCGACGTCATTGCCGGCAAGCGCATGGAGCTGTCGGGCCGCATCCAGGAGGCCTACGGCCTCACCAAGGAGCAGGCGGAACGGCAGATCGAACGCTTCGAACTTCTGCACAAGTAAGCGCCGGGCGAACCGTCCTCCGGGTGCCGAGTTTCGCCCCGCCGAACGGCGGGTGGAAAGGAAGCGCCATGAGGACGGCGGATCGGCGATTTCGCCGCGGGCGGTCGGCTCGGACAACCGGGCCGCCGTCGGCGCCATGACGAGACGGAGACTCCGATGAGCACACCCGCTATCGGTCAGGCCGGTCGCAGAGACGATTCCGGTCATTACGCAATAGGCATTCCATGCCCCCGCTGCGGGCGCGCCGCCCACCGCGTGCAACGCAACTTCATGGACCTGTTCATCAATATGTTCGTGTCCGTCCACCGCTACCGTTGCGGCTCGATGAGCTGCATCTGGGAAGGCAATGTGCGTCTCAAGCGCATGCCCTGAAGCCACTTCCTTACGTGATCCGGGAGCGCGCGATGGACGCCCATGACATGGATGCCGCTCGCACCGGGGTGCTGATCGTAGACGCCGATCCGCAGGATGCGGAACGGCTGCGCAGCGCGCTGGAGGGCGGAGAGGCGCACGCGATGACCGGGCGCCCCTATCTGGTCGAGTGCGTGAGCGCGCTTGCCGATGCGCGCGAGCGCTTGGCCGCTGGCGGCATTGCCGTCGTGCTGCTCGACCTGGATCCGACCGCCTTCGACGCGCTCGATGCCTGCGAGCAGCTGTGCGTGCTCGCCCCCGACGCACTCGTGCTGGTGCTGGCCGAGGCCGACGGCGAAGCACGCGCCCGTGCAGCCCTGCAGCGCGGCGCTCACGACTTCCTGCTCCGGGGATACACCGACGCGCACTGGCTGGCGCGCACGGTGGACCACGCGATGGAAAGACGGGCAGCCGCAGGAGCGCTGCGCTTCAGCGAAGCGCGCTTTCGCGCGATCAGCGATGCCTCTCCGTTGGGCATCCTGGTGACCGACGCACAGGGTCACTGCACCTATACCAATGCCGCCTACCGCACGATCTCCGGACTCGATTCCGGACAGGCCGAGGGCATGCACTGGAGCAGCTTCATCCACCCCGATGACCGCCGCCGCGTACGACGGGAATGGGCTGCGGCGCAGCAGGGCGCCGCCGCCTTCAGCGCGGAGATGCGCCTGCTGCGCCGCGATGGCATCGTCGTATGGGCGCGACTGCATGCGGCCTTCATGGCGGATGGCGGCCTGCCCCGAGGATGCGTGCAGACGGTCGAGGACATCACCGGCCGCAAGGCGGCCGAGGCGGTGCTGCAGCAGGCCGAGGAGGCGCTGTTCGACGAGAAGGAGCGGGCGCAGGTCACGCTGAACTCGATTGGCGACGCAGTGCTGGCCACCGATGTCGACGGCTGCGTGAGCTATATGAACCGGGTCGCCGAGTCGATGACCGGCTGGACGGCGCGCGAGGCGCTGGGGCGGCCGCTGACCGAAGTATTCGCCGTCATCGACGGCACCACCCGCGCCGTGGCCGCCAATCCGGCGCAGCGTGCCGTCGCCGAGGACCGGACGGTCGGTCTGGCGATGGATTGCCTGCTCATCCGGCGCGACGGCGTCGAACTGCCGATCGAGGATTCGGCCGCTCCGATACACGACCGCCATGGCCGGGTGACCGGCGCCGTCATCGTGTTCCATGACGTCAGCCAGTCGCGCGCCATGACCGTGCGCATGGCGCACATGGCACAGCACGACTTCCTGACCGGACTGCCCAACCGGGTCCTGCTGACCGAGCGGCTGGCGCAGGCGATCGGCCAGGCGGCGCGCCACCACAAGCAGGTCGCGCTGCTTTTCATCGACCTCGATTTCTTCAAGCGCATCAACGATTCGCTCGGCCATGCCGTGGGCGACCAGTTGCTGCAGTGTGTGGCCGAACGGCTGGCGGGTTGCGTGCGCACGACAGACTCGGTGTGCCGCCAGGGCGGCGACGAATTCGTCATCCTGCTGGCCGAGATCGAACAGCCGCAGGATGCCGCCGGCGTGGCCGACAAGTTGCACCAGGCTTTCATCGAGCCACAGCAGGTCGCCGGGCACGCGCTGCAGATCACGCTGAGCATCGGCATCAGCGTCTATCCGGACGACGGCAACACGGCGGATGCCATGATGCAGAACGCCGATACCGCGATGTACCACGCCAAGGCGCAGGGCCGGAACAACTGTCAGTTCTTCACGCCCGAAATGAACGCGCGTGCAGTGCATCGCCTGCTCATCGAGAGCGGTCTGCGCCGGGCCTTGGGGAACGCCGAGTTCCGGCTGCACTATCAGCCGCAGATGAATCTGGCGTCAGGCAGCATGACCGGCGCCGAGGCGCTGCTGCGCTGGCGCGATCCGGACCACGGGCTGATCCCTCCAGCGCAGTTCATACAGATCGCCGAAGAGTGCGGGCTCATCGTGCCGATCGGACAGTGGGTGATGCGCGAAGCGTGCCGGCAGATACGCGCCTGGCAGGAGGCCGGGCTGCGCGTGGTGCCGGTCGCCGTCAACATTTCGGCGGTCGAACTGTGGCGACCGGGCTTCGCGGACAGCGTTGCGCGCATCCTCGGTGAAGCCGGCGTGCCGCCGCACCTGCTGGAGCTCGAGCTGACCGAGAGCCGGCTGATGGAGGACGCCGAATCGTCGATGAGCGTACTGAAATCGCTCAAGTGCATCGGCGTGCAGCTGGTGATCGACGATTTCGGAACCGGCTATTCCAGCCTGAGCTATCTGCGACGCTTTCCGTTCGACACCCTGAAGATCGACCAGTCCTTCGTGCACGACCTCGACAGCGACGAGGGCGACGACGGCATCGTCGGCGCCATCATCGGCATGGCCACTCATCTGCGGCAGAAGGTGATCGCGGAGGGGGTGGAGACCGAGCAGCAGCTTGCCCTGTTGCGCATCCGGCAGTGCGAGTCGGTGCAGGGACATCTGCTCGGCCGACCGGTGGATGCCGACGCGTTCGCCAGCCTTCTTGCGCAGCGTATGCCGCTGCGCTGAAGGCGCTGGGTACGCCAGCGTACCGACCTGCGGGTGCGGCGGCGCAACACTGATGTCCGAACGATGCGGCGGCAGCGCACCCCTGGGGTGCGCATCGCGCCGTGACCGCACGGCGACCGGTGTCGCCGGCGGCTTCAACAGGGAACACGATATGAACAAGCACTCCAGCCCGTACCGGGCAGGCCGGCAGGGCGTCGCCGCAGTGGCGGTGCTGATGGCGCTCGTCGGCTGTGCGTCGACACCACCGCCCACCGCATCACTGCAGGCAGCCGAGCGGGCCATCGCAAGCGCCGAGCAGGCGCGCGTGACCGACTTTGCCGCCAGCGAACTGGGCGAGGCTCGCGACAAGCTCAACGCTGCCCGTGACGCCGTGCGGCAGGAAGACATGGGGCGCGCCTATCGACTGGCCGAGCAGTCCCGCGTCGCCGCCGAACTGGCATCCGCCCGTGCCGCTCTGGCACGTGCCCGCGCCGTGAATGCGGACATGAGCCGCAGCACCGACACGCTGAAGCAGGAAATGCAGCGCAACACCGGAGACCGCTGATGGACATCACCCGATACGCCGCGACCAGACTGGGGGCAGCCGTTCTGAGCACGATTGCGCTGGCCGCCTGTTCGACACTTCCCGACGCCTCACCCGGTGCCGACGCGGCACGCAACAAGCTTGCGCAACTGCAGGCCGACCCGCAGCTAGCGCGCCGGGCTCCGGAGGCACTCCGCGATGCCGAAGCGGCGGTGCGCGAGGCGGAACTGCCGCCACGCGACAGCGAACAGGCAGCACATCGCGTCGTGATGGCTGAACGCAGGATTGATATCGCGCGGGCACTGGCCGAAGCGCGGCTGGCGGAAGACCAGCGCAGCCAACTCGCCGCGCAGCGCGAAGGCGCGCGACTGGATGCCCGGACGCGTGAGGCCGACGTCGCTCGGGACGATGCCACATCGGCGCGCAGTGACGCCGAGGACGCCCGCGGCGACGCCGAGCTGTCGCGCCGTCAGGCCGAGACTGCGCGGGCGGATGCGGCCAGGGCGGAACAGGCGAATGCGGACGCTCAGGCACGGATGGATGAGCTCGAAGCCCGTCCGACCGATCGCGGTCTGGTCATTACGCTGGGTGACGTGCTGTTTCGCAGCGGCGAAGCGGGGTTGATTGCAGGCGTCGCACCGGACCTGGACAAGCTTGCGGCGTTCATGGAGGCCTATCCGGAGCGCACCGCGACAGTCGAGGGGCACACCGACAACGTGGGCCGCGGTGACGCCAATCTCGGCCTGTCGCAGCGACGGGCCGATTCGGTGAAGGCCTATCTGGTGGCCCGCGGCGTTTCGTCGTCGCGCATCGTCGCCTCCGGCATGGGCGAACATGCACCGATCGCCAGCAACGAGTCCGCCAACGGGCGGCAGCAGAACCGCCGCGTCGACATCATCATCAACACCGCGGGCGACGGTCGCCGCTGACGCAACGGTGGTGTCCGGGCAGTTCTCCGCTGCCCGGAAGCTATGTACGGTAACGCACATAGCTTCCGGGTGATCGCTTGCTATAGTGATTTCAAGTGTTTTCCAGCGTGCATGCAGCACGCTTTTTTTTGATTACCCAAAGTCGCTGGAGGGCGCTGAACGTGAACGCCGCAGACCCGAAAAGCAACCGTCTGCTTGCCGCACTGCCCGAGGCCGACTGGCCGCGCTGGCAGCCCCTGCTGGAATGGGTCGATATGCCGCTGGGCGAGGTGCTGTACGAATCCGGCCGCACCCTCAGCCATGTCTACTTTCCGACCAGCGCCATCGTGTCGCTGCTCTACGTAATGGAGAACGGCGCCTCGGCGGAGATCGCCGTGGTCGGCAACGAAGGCGTAGTCGGCATTTCGCTGTTCATGGGCGGCGAGTCGACGCCCAGCCGCGCGGTCGTGCAGAGTGCCGGCAGGGGCGTGCGCATGCGCGCGCAGACGATCAAGGAAGAATTCAACCGCGCCGGCCCTGTCATGCATCTGTTGCTGCGCTACACGCAGGCGCTGATCACGCAGATGGCGCAGACGGCGGTGTGCAACCGCCACCACACGCTGGACCAGCAGCTGTGCCGCTGGCTGCTGCTGAGCCTGGACCGCCTGCAGGGCAGCGAGCTGACGATGACGCAGGAACTGATCGCCAACATGCTGGGCGTGCGTCGCGAAGGCGTGACCGAGGCCGCTCTGAAGCTGCAGAAGATCGGCCTGATCCGCTACGCGCGCGGCCACATCCACGTGCTCGACCGGGCAGGGCTGGAGGCGCGTACCTGCGAGTGCTACGCGGTGGTGAAGAAGGAATACGACAGGCTGCTGCCAGACCGCACGGCGACGTAATGGCCATCGCGGGTCAGGTAGTGCGCTATGCAATTCCCGCTGTGGTGAGCATGTTCTATCCCACCCCCATCATGTGCGCAAAGCCGTGCGGTGACGCCTGCTGCATTTTCAGCAAGGCCTCGAATTCCGCAGCCGGCAGCGGTTTCGCGAACAGATAACCCTGCGCGTAGTCGCAGCCCAGCCCGTCGAGGATGTCGCGTTGCGCCACCGTTTCGACGCCTTCCGCCACCACCTCGATGCCCAGCTTGTGCGCCAGCAGCACGATGGCCTCCGGCAGAGCCGTGCCGGACGGATCCACGGTCATGTTGCGGACGAAGGACTGGTCGAGCTTCAGGTAGTCCATGTCGAACTTGCTCAGGTATGACAGCGCCGAATAACCGGTGCCGAAGTCGTCGATCGAAATCTGCATGCCCGCCTCGCGGAATTTCTGCAGCTGTCGCGACACGCTGCTGCTGGCGTCGAGCAGCAGGCTTTCGGTGATTTCGATCACCACGCTGTCGCCCGGCAGGCCGAGCGCTTCGATGTGGGCCACCCAGTTGGCGTGGCCCTCGCTGCGCGCGAACTGGGCCGGCGACATGTTCACGCCCATCTGCAGTTCCGGCGCGTAGTGCGCACGCCAGTGCAGCAGCTGGCGGGTCGCGTCGCGGAACACGCGGTCGCCGATCGGCACGATGAGGCCGGTTTCCTCGGCCAGCGGGATGAAATCGGCCGGGCTGACCAGGCCGCGCTCCGGATGCATCCAGCGCAACAGCGCCTCGGCCTTGTGGATGCGCCCGCTGCTCAGGCTGATGATGGGCTGGTAGTGCAGCACGAACTGGTCGTTGTCGACCGCGGTGCGCAGGTCCTGCACCAGTTGCTGGCGCCTGAGCGCCGCCTCCTGCATCGAACTGACGAAGTAGTTGAAGCGGTCGCGCCCGGCATCCTTGGCGCCGTACATCGCCTGATCGGCGTTGCGGATCAGGCTGTCGGCGTCGGTGCCGTCCTGCGGGTAGACGGTAATGCCGATGCTGGCCGACAGATGGGCGTGGGCGTGGCCGAGTTCGAACGGCGCCTGCAGCGCCCGCAGCACCTCGCCAGCGATGCGTTCGGTTCCGGCGGGGTCGTCCTGCTCCGACAGGATGACGGTAAACTCGTCGCCGCCCAACCGCGCCACCGTGTCGGACTCGCGCACGCAACTCGTGATGCGACGCGCGGCCTCGATCAGCACGAGGTCACCGGTCTGGTGGCCGAAGGCGTCATTCACGTCCTTGAAGCGGTCGAGGTCGATGAACATCAGCACCATCGGGTGGCCGCTGCGGTGCGACTTGCGCAGTTCCTGCTCCAGCCGGTCGCGGAACATGCGGCGGTTCGGCAGCTGGGTCAGCACGTCGTAGTTCGCCTGCGTCCAGATCAGCTCCTCGGTGCGCTTCTGTTCGGTGATGTCGCGGATGAAGGCGCTGAACTCGTAGGTGCCGCGATGCATGTTGGCGGAGATGGTCAGTTCGATCGGCAGATCGTGTCCGTGACGATGACGGCCGCTGATCTTGACGCGCTTGTTCAGCACCGGGCCGACGCCCGATGCCATGAAGTGTTTCAGGCCGCGCACGTGAGCGTCGCGGAATTCCGGAGGAATGATAACGTCGTGCATCGGCCGGCCCAGCACCTCGGTTCGCGACCAGCCGAATATCCGTTCGGCCTGCGGGTTCCAGCCGGTGATCAGGCCGTCGGCGTTCATCTGCACGACCGCGTCGAGCGCAGACTCGATGATGGCGCGCATGCGCGCATCGTCCTCTTCGCGCGCCGCCATCAGGCCGGTCAGGCCGTCGGCCATTTCGTTGAAGCTGGCCGCGACCTGCGCCAGCTCGTCCTGGCTGTCCGGGCGGATGCGTACCTTCAGGTCACCGCCGGCCAGCGCGTGTGCCGACGCGGCGAGTCCGGCCACGGTCCGCGTGATCGCGAAATAGCCGCCGATGGCACAGTAGGCCGCTCCGACGAGCATCAGCAGGGCGACGCCGAGGGTCGTGTACAACGCCTGGTCGAGCCGGTCGATACGCTGGCGGATCAGGTCTTCGGCGGTCGGCAGCAGCGACTGTTCGATCTGACGATAGATGCGGTCGATGGCCGCCGTCGTGCCGTCGTAGAACACCTGCGGTGACAGCGCGGTCTGTCCGGAAGACGCCAGCAACTGCGTCTCGACCTGACGCACGATGCTGCCCAGCGAGTCGGCGATATCTACCGCCGACCTCGATACCGCCTCCTGCAGCGACGGGTTGTAGCGGCCGGTCTTCTCGATGTTGTAACTGGCGCTCTTGCGCGCGGCATCGAGCTCGGCGACCAGCGCTGACATTTCGATCAGCTGTTGCGGCGTCGCCGACCCGGCCGCGAGGATGACGGTGCCGAAGGCACGTACCCTGCCCAGTCGCTCTATCGTCGCCGGCAGCTTGCTCACGCTGCTGTCGATCAGATAATAGGAAGCGGGCTCGGGGTCCAGCGTCAGCAGGTAGCGGTCGGCGACGTCGGCCTCGAAATTGAGCATGTGCTCGATCAGCCGCGTGTGTACCTCGAAATTGATTTCCGGCGACCAGCCAGGCCCCTGCATGCGCAGACGTTCCCACTCGGTGCGGATGTCGAAGAAGTCACGACTGGTGGTCAGATCGCGCGAGAGTTCGTGCACCAGCACGTCGAAAGCGGCGGTGACCTCCGCCTCGCGCGCCTCGCGCTCCGACCGCATCGCCACGACGCCCCCCAGTTCGCCGGCAATCAGGCCGCGATGCTTCTGCAGCGACTGCACGACCTGCGTCAGCGTGCGGATGCGCGCGATGCCTTCAAGCTCGTACCGGGCCGCGCGGATATCGGCGCTCAGACTGCTGTAGAGGTTGTAGACGACGACCGCGAAGGCGAACAGCACCATGGAGCCCAGCACCGCGAACTTGCGGGGGTAGTCCAGCCGGTTCATCAGTCGGATGGCGGGACTGAACAGTGTGCGGATGCCGCTTGCCATTTATCTCTGATGCCTGCCTTGCTGCGTACTTGGAGTCGGATTTGCCGACGGGTGCAGGCGACGCCGTCCGCGGGGTGGCGGAGGTGATCAGGTCTTGAAGGCCTGCACCGCGGCTTGCAGTGTCTGTGCCGCGCTGGCCACTTCATTGCCCTGCCGGGCGGTTTCCTGCGCACCGTGCGCGCTCTCTTCCGACAGCGCGAACAGTACGTCGTTGTTGCGCACGATCTCGCTCACCGCCGCGTTCTGCACGCTGAGGCTGCTGCTGATCGTGGTCGACTTGCCAGACAGTTCGAGCAGACGCTGCAGGATGTCGTCGAACTCGCTGACCGCGGCCGCCGTGTTCTGCGTGGCGCCATTCACTTCCTCGCTCGAACTGCGGACCAGGGCAATCGTCTGTTCGGCGTCGTCGCGGATGCGCACCACCAGCTGGCTGATGTCGTTGGCCGACGCCTGGCTGCGCTGCGCGAGCTTGCGCACCTCGTCGGCCACCACCGCGAAGCCGCGCCCCTGTTCGCCGGCACGGGCGGCCTCGATGGCGGCGTTCAGCGCCAGCAGGTTGGTCTGATCGGACAGTTCCTTGATCAGTTCGTTGATGCGGTTGATCGCACGCGAGTCCTCGACCAACTGCTCGATCACGGTGAGCGAGCTGGCCATCTTGTCGGAGGCGGCATGTACGCTGGTCAGCGATGCCTGCAGCGTCGTCTTGCCCGCCTGCGATGCTTCGCCGGCGCTGCGCGCCAGTTCGCTGGCCTCGTGCGACAGCGACTCGACCTCGCGGATGTTGCCGCTCATCTGTTCGATCGCGCTGCCGACGGCGCGGATCGAATCGAGCTGGCGGGTACCGTTCTCGCGCGCGGCGCCGGAGAAGGTGGACAGGTCCACCGCGGCACTGGTCAGCGTGCCCGACAGCCCTTGCACGCGCTCGACCAGCTGCTTCACCGCCTTGCGGGCCGCGTTGTACTCGTAGCACAGCCAGGCGAAATCGTCCTTGCCATCGAGGCTCAGCTTGCAGTCCAGGTGGCCCTTCGCCAGCGCATTGAGGCCGCCGACGATCACTTCGGCGCGCAGGCCGTAGAAGCGGCCGATCATCGCACCGGTCACCGCGCCGCCGATCAGCAGCACCAGCGAAGCACCGATCTGCAGCGGCCAGTTCTCCCAGCCGGAGGCGACGTTCAGCACGACGCAGCAGACCAGCGCCGACGAGGCACCGAACAGTGCAAAGGCCTTGCGCACACTCAGATTCTTCAACATGGCTCCTCCGGCGGGCGTATGTGTTGTGTGTTGCCCGGGCGCCGCAGCTACCCGTCCTGCAGGGTAACGGGTGCATTTCCCTGTTTCTTGAGCCGGCACGGCCGCGTTGCGGGACGAAAAAAAGTCCGCGGGCGGACAACCGGGATCGCACCGGAGGAGTGTCAGTCGTTGCTGCTGCCCATGAAGCCGAACAACTGCAGCAGCGAAGTAAAGAGGTTGAAGATGGACACGAACAGGCCGGTGGTGGCCATCACGTAGTTCGTCTCACCTCCACGCACGATGCGCTGCGTTTCGAAGGCGATCATGCCGGCCATCAGCAGCACCACGGCGGCGGACACGGTCAGCGACAGGGCAGGGATCTGGAAGAACATGGCGCCCAGACCCGCCAGGATCGCCACCACCATGCCGATGAACAGGAAGCTGCCCATGCCCGACAGGTCGCGCTTCGTCACCGTTGCCCAGCCGGACATCGCGAGGAAGACGCCAGCGGTGGCGCCGAGCGCCAGCGTGATGGTCTGGCTGCCGCCGGGCAGGCTCATCACCGCGTTCAGCAGCGGGCCGATGGTGTAGCCCATGAAGCCGGTCAGCGCGAAGGTGAGCAGAACCCCTGCGCCGCTGTCGCGGAACTTGTTGACTGCGAACAGCAGGCCGAAATAGCCGGCCAGCGTCAGCAGAATGCCCGGTGCCGGCCAGCGCGCCGCCATGGCAACGTAGGCGACGAGTGCGCTGAACGCCAGGTTCAGGCCAAGCAGCATGTAGGTATTGCGCAGCACCTTGCGACCGGCGCCGTCGATGACGACTGCGTCGGCGACCTCGGCGCGCAGGCCGAGCGGGGTGGTACGGGGATATCGATGTTCCATGTCTGTATTACTCCATTCGTTGAAAGCGTTGAGACGGATGCGCCCGATCGTGCGGGCTCATTCGGTCTGGAAATTCAGTGTCCGGGCGGATGAGTGCTGCCGCGCGCGGCGCACCGTGCGCAGCAGGCGCTGCGCGGCGCGGGCGAGTGCGGCGTCGAGCGCACCGCGCCAGTCGCGCGACCGTGCGCTGACCACCACCGGTTCGCTGCCGATCATCTGCAGTTCGACGCGCACCTCCTTGTCGACGCCACCACGTGGACCATTGGTGTCGTCGAGCCTCACCTTCGCTCTCGGCACGCGCCAGGCGAGTCGCCGCAGCACGAAGCGCAGCCGGTTCTCGGCCACGCTGCGCAGGGCACTGACTTCCGGATTCCGTGATTCGACGATGACTTCCATGGCGGACCTCCTGTGTGGGATGGAAGCGCCACCTTACGCGCGTATGCGTTTCCTAAAAATAGATGTTTGTAGTAGCTTTACTTCGTAAATTACGAAGTCAAAGGCATCCATGCTGAACTACCGCCACCTCTATTACTTCTGGGTCGCCACCAAGGAGGGCGGCATCGCCCGCGCAGCCGAGCGGCTGGACATGGCGGTGCAGACGGTGAGCACACAGATCCGCGAACTGGAGCGCGCGCTCGGTCACGCGCTGTTCAAGCCGTCCGGCCGCACGGTCGAGCTGACCCCGGCCGGCAGCGCGGCGCTGCGTCTGGCGGAACAGATCTTCCAGCTCGGCGAGCAGCTGCCGCTGGCCGTGCGCGAAGCGGCCCAGGCGCAGGGCGTGCGGCTGTCGGTGGGCATTTCCGACGGCCTGCCGAAACCGGCTGCGCGCCATCTGCTGGCGCCGGCCACCGATACGCCGGGTCTGCACCTGATCTGCGTCGAGGGCAATTTCGACGAATTGCTCGCCGATCTGGCCCTGCACAGGCTCGACGTGGTTCTGGCCGACCGACCGGCGCCGGTCAATCCGAATCTGCGGGTCTACAGTCACGCGGTCGGCGACGCGGCGCTCGCCTGGTATGCGCCGGCCACGCTCGCCGCTCAGGCTGGCGAGGGTTTCCCGGCCTGTCTGGACCGCCTGCCGCTTCTGCTGCCGACGCGCGACTCGGCGGTACGCGCGCGCATCGACGACTGGTTCGAGCGCAAGGGGCTGCATCCGCGCATCGTCGGCGAATTCGAGGACAGCGCGCTGCTCGCCACCTTCGGCGAAAGCGGCCTCGGGGCCTTTCCGGCGACCGAGTGGTCACACGAGGAGTTCACGCACCACCGCCAGTTGCAGCTGCTTGGCCGCTGTACCGAAGTGGTCGAGCACTTCTACGCGATCTCCGCCGAACGACGTGTGCAGCATCCGCTGGTGCAGAAGCTGCTCGCCGGCCATTGACGGCTCGACGCGCCGTGTCAGTGCGTCGTGACGGCGACCCGTTCGGGCGCGGTGACGCCGACGATCCAGCCCTCGACCGGATCGATGTGCAGCGGCAGGCCGTAGCCGGCGTCGCGCCGCATCCACGCCCACGCAGCCTGCACCAGACAGAGCACGCAATCCAGCGTGTCGCCGGTACCGTCGGTGGTCATCGCTTCGAGCAGCGGTGCATCGTCACAGCAGAGCGGCACGCCCAGCGGATGCTGACCACGTAGCAGCGCTTCGGTCAGGAGCATCCGGTTGGCCAGACGCTCGCGTGTCTGGCCGGCGGCGTTTTCGCTTTTGTACGAGCCGGCGACGATGCTGCGCGCCAGCCAGCCTGGATAGGCTTCCAGTGCGATGCGACGGGCGTCGCCACCGTGCATGCCCGGGATGTGTACGCCGGCGTCGAGCAGCCGGCGCGCGCCCTCCTGGAACATCCATCCGACCGGTGGATTGACGAATTTGAGGGGGCTGTGCGACGCGGCAGGACGGTCGGTCACGCGGTGCGGATACTTCTGGCCTGCCGGGCGCTGCGCACGTTCGGCGTCGGCCAGGTTCTTGAATTCGCTGCGCGAAAGCGCCGCGACGGCCCGCACCATGCCGGCCCAGTCGGTCGGCCAGCCGTGCTCGAGCACCGATTCCCGCGGCAGGCCGAAAGGAAAGTCGAAAGCCCCGAGCCAGGGGCCCGGGCGACTCAGGAACGCCTCGAATCCGTCCCAAGACGGAAAACGCTCGATGCCCTCGAGGACCAGCCCGCGATCCGCCACCACCGTGCCGCGGGCAACGGTGATCGGCTTGCGGGCCGAGGGCGACGACGTGAAATCGATGCCGTACAGCGTGCTCATGGGCGCAGCATACGCCCGAAGGGCGAAATTCTGGCTATCGGCGGTCAGCGTCCATGTTGCGCCGCAGCGCGACGACCCCCAGGCCTGCAGCCAGCAGCAGGGCGGCCGTCGGTTCGGGTACGGTGCTTGCGATCGACAGAGGAGGCACGCGACTGCCGCCCGAATTCTGGCTGATGGCGACCGATGCGTCGCCGTCCCCGCCCAGCTGCAGGGAGCCCCCCTGATGAGACACGCCGGGGTCCGGCAGGCTGCCGCCGACGGACAGCGTCAGCGTTCCGCCACTCGCTCCATTGAGCGGAAGCGCGGGCAGCGGCCCACTTACGGTCGATGGTGCTGGCTGGGTTGGTGAAGCGGATTGCGGCACCGCGGCGCCGATGTAGAGGGCGCCGCCTGACCGCAGTGTCGAATCGGAGTCGATGTCGATCTGCGGCGCGACGAGCACGAGTTCGGGGGCTTCCAGGGTAGAGCGCAGCAGCGTCAGGCTGCCGGATGCCTCCAGCACGAGTTTGATCGGGTCCGCGACGACGGCGTCGCTGAGGGAAAGGTTGCCGGCACACGACAGGTGGCCGAAGGTGGCGGACAAGCTGCTCAGCTCGCCGCTGCAGGATACGTTTCCCGCGATGGACGTGGCGTGTGCGACCGGACTGAGCAGAATTACGCCCGTCAGCAAGGCAGAGGCAAACGGCGTGCGCATCGGATGAGCTCCTCGGAACGTCTGTCGGCAGGCGACGGTGTGTGTGCCGTCATCTTTACGCACATGTCCTGTATTCTGCCATCGTCCGAAGGGACGACCGATGCATATCGGGTGGCGTTTCCGACCGGCTCCCCGTTTCCCAAGTGGCCGGTGAGCCACGCAGCCCGACGGGTCTGCGTGGCATCGAGTGCTGCCGATCAGCCGCGGCGGCGGGCGGCGAAGCCGATCATGCCCAGGCCGGCCAGCAGCAGGGCGTAGGTTTCGGGCTCCGGCACTGCGGCGGCGAAGGCGGTGACGCCCGGGCTGGCCACGGCACCGCTGAGCGACACGTAGGAACCTTCGGCGTCGCCGACCGACGACAGCACCCACTGCGTTGCGTCGTTCGCGCCGAGCGCGGCTTCGGACGAGGCGCGGCCGCTGACGCCCTGGGTGCGCGGGCCACCGGCGGCGCTGTTGTCACCGTAGGTCAGGCGGTCGACCAGCGAACCCGAGGCGTCGAACAGGTTCAGCTCGTCGGCGCGGCCGATGTTGTTGGTGTAGCCGCCCAGCACCTTGACGCCAGCGCCGAGGTTCCAGTCGAGGCGGAAGGTGTCGGCATCGATTTCGGTGATGACCACCGATTCGCCGGCGCCGACCAGACCGAAGCCGCTCAGGTCGAACACGCCCGGCAGGCGGCTGTCGTCGTCATAGCTCCAGCCGGTGAAGTCGATGGCGCTGCTGCCCAGATTGGTGAATTCGATGAACTCGCCGCTGCCACCCGAGTACATCCACTCGGTGATGCGGACGTCGGCATGGGCCAGTTGTGGTGCAAGACCTGCAGCGATCAGCAGTGCGATGAGCTTGTTCATGTTGTGTTCTCCGTAGCGGGGTGTATCGAGGGGATCAGACGGGCATGCGGCGGCGTGCGAATGCGCCGACCAGCCCCAGGCCGGCCAGCATCAGCGCAGCGACTTCGGGTTCCGGCACCGGCGGGGTGGGCGCCAGCACGTACAGACGCGGCGTTTCGCCGACGATGTAGATGACGCCATTGCCGTCGATGGTGACGCCTTCGGCATCGCTAGCGATGGCCGAGAAGTCGAAGCTGCTCAGGATCTGACCGCTGCGGCTCACTTCCATCAGGCGCGGCGTTTCCTGGCTGAACACCAGCAGGTTGTCCTGGTCGGTCGTGCCCCGCAGCGACTGCAACGTGCTCAGCACCTGCACGCCGGACAGGTCCAGCGTGCCGAAGATCTGGGCGAACGGGTTGGCCGGCGGCACCAGTTCGGTGACCGCTGCGGAACCGTTCGCGAAGTCGAGGGCCGCGTCATAAACGGCCTGCGGCACTTTCTCCTTCACCAGCACGAAGCGGCCGCTCAGCGGATCGTAGGAAATGTCTTCCAGACCGATGTTGCCGACGGTGGGACCGACCGACACGGAAGGCAGGTTGTTGCGGCCGACCGCGCCGCCGGCCTGGTAGCTGAACAGGTAGACGTCCTGCAGGCGTTCCTCGACGACGGCGAACTGGCCGTTCCCGACATAGGTGAGACCTTCGGTGTCGTCGAAACCGAACAGGTTCATCGAACTGATGAGCTGGCCCTGCTTGTTCACCTCGACCACATAGTCGCCTTCGTCGCCGACGACGAACAGCGTGTAGCTGTCCCAGTTCCACGTGACGGCCGAGGCTTCGGAGGCGCGTGTCGCGGGCAGGTCGTAGGTGGCGACCAGGCTGTAATTCGCGAGATCGAGGCTGGCGATCTGCGCCTGCACCGGGGCGGCGAAGGCGAGGGCCAGCGCGGCTGCGCCCAATGTGAATTTCATGTTGCGGCTCCGTGAAGGTCGTGTCAGCCGCAACCATGCGTGGCGCGCGTTGCGCGCGCATGACGAACGATAGTCCGTCCGGACTACGCACACCGAAGGCTGCCGAACGGGGTGTCGTCCTCCGGGAGGCACCGGCCGCGTGGCGGAACCAGCCCGGCTCGTCGGCGAGCGATGGTATCTTTGGGCCATGAGCGCACCGCCTGACGACACCTTCCTGCGCGAGCACAGCGCATTGCTGGCCGACAGCTTTCACCGCGTGACCGGACAACTGCTGCCGTCGGATCCGCACACGCTGTATCACGCGCCGTTCGCGCTGGTGTCGCACGGCACGGAGGCCGACCCGGTGTTCAACTACGCCAATGCGTACGCGCAGCAACTGTTCGGCTACGACTGGGCCACCTTCGTCACGCTGCCTTCGCGTCTGTCGGCGCGCGTGCCTGAGCGCGACGAACGTGCGCGCCTGCTCGATCTGGTGACACGACAGGGATATATCGCCGACTACTGCGGCATCCGCGTGCGCAGCGATGGCACGCTGTTCCGCATCAGTCGTGCGACGGTGTGGAACGTGATCGACGCCGACGGCGTGCTGCGCGGTCAGGCGGCGATGTTTTCCGATATCGAGGAATTGCAATGAGCAGCACGCACCCGCTGATCGAGGCGCTGGACGCGCGTGTCGCCCGCTGGACACAGACGCGGCGCGACCTGCACGCCCATCCGGAACTGGCCTTCGAAGAGAATCGCACCGCCGACGTGGTGGCCCGCACCTTGCGCGCGGCCGGCATCGAAGTGCATGAAGGCATCGGCCGTACCGGGGTGGTCGGCGTGCTGCGCAACGGCTCGGGCCGCGGCGCGATCGGCCTGCGCGCCGACATGGACGCGCTGCCGATGACCGAGCAGAACACCTTCGCTCATCGCTCGACGCATCCGGGGCGCATGCACGGCTGTGGCCACGACGGGCATACCGCGATGCTGCTGGCGGCGGCCGAATATCTGGCCGAGACGCGGGGCTTCGACGGCACCGTGTACTTCATCTTCCAGCCGGCGGAGGAGGGCATGGGCGGCGCGCCGGCGATGATCGCCGACGGGTTGTTCGAGCGCTTTCCGATGCAGGCGGTGTTCGGTCTGCACAACTGGCCTGGCCTGCCGGTCGGCCAGATGGCCGTGCATACCGGGCCGGCGATGGCCTGCAGCGATTCGATCGACATCACGATAGACGGGCGCGGCGCGCACGCGGCGATGCCGCACCTGGGCGCCGACCCGGTGCTCGCCGGCGCGGCCATCGTGCAGTCGCTGCAGTCCATCGTGTCGCGCAATGTGCCACCGGTCGAATGCGGCGTCGTCAGCATCACGCAGTTCAATGCCGGCGAGGCCTACAACGTGATCCCGCAGTCGGCGACGCTGCGCGGCACGGCGCGCGCCTTCACGCCGGAAGTGCGCGACCAGCTGGAAGCCGGCATCGCGCGCGTGGTGCAGGGCGTGGCGTCCGCGCACGGCGTCACCGCCTCGGCGACCTACCGTCGGGGTTACCCGCCGACCATCAACAGCGAGAGCGAAGCCGCCTTCTGCGCGACGGTCGCGCGGGAAGTGTTCGGCGACGGCAGTGTGCATACGAACTACCCGCCCAGCATGGGTGCCGAGGACTTCGCCTACATGCTGCAGGAGAAGCCCGGCTGCTACGTTTGGCTGGGTAACGGCGGCGGACCGGACGCGGCGTCCGACCCGGCGCACGCCGAGGGCGGCGGCTGCATGCTGCACAACCCGCGCTACGACTTCAACGACCGCATCATTCCGCTGGGCGTCGCCTACTGGACGCGGCTGGTCGAGCGCTGGCTGGAAGGCTGACGCCGGGAGCCCTGTGGGAGGCGGTCTTCTGACCGCGACTGGGCGATCGGTTGGCCGCCGGCTTCGATTCTGGTCAGATTCGCGAGCGAGCGAGACATCGGCTCCGCCCGCAGATCAGGCACTGCGCAAACCAAGCCAGCGTGCAACCAGGATGGCACTCACCGGCATCAGCACGGCAATGCCGACCACGGTCAGCAGCAAGGGCGTCAGGTCGCCGTAGTTGGCGGCGGTCACCACGGCGCCGGTGGCCGGGTCCTTCACTTCGCGCGACAGCACGTAGATCTGGTTCAGGTATTTGGTGCCGAGCTGGCTGGCCGACAGCGCCAGATTGGTGAAGGAGGCCATCACCGCGAAGAAGGTCGCCTTCAGATGGGCCGGCGCCGAATTGGCGATCCAGGCCAGCATCGGAATCATCGAAATCTGCCCCAGCGGCGATTCCAGCGCGGTATCGATCACCGCGATGAAGCGCGCGTCGACCACGCCGCCGGTCATGCGAGCGGTCCATTCGTGCAGGCCCAGGCTCATGCCCAGCGTCGGCATCGACAGGATGAAACCTGCCGCGGTAAGCCAGCCGACCACATAGGTGATCGAGCGCTCGGCCATGAAGCGGCGGAACATGAACATGCCGATCAGCGTCAGCGTCGAGCCGATCAGCGACAGCACCGAAAAGAAGGCCTGATCGAAGCCGAGCACGTCTATGGTCCACCACGACACGCCGGGGCCGGTGCCGGGCGTGGCGCGGAACATGAAGATGACCAGCGCGGTGCCGATCAGCGTATTGCGCGCACTGGCGTCCAGCTCGCGGGTGAGCCGGGTCATCAGGAAGGCGATGATGGTGAAGGAGCCTAGAAAGATGATTTCCTGGTTCCACTTCAGGTCGGACAGACCCATGCCCAGCGTGAACACGACGAACACCAGACTGCCGCCGAGGATCCACCAGTTCGGATCGGTGTGGCTGTCGGGGTCGCGCAGCAGCGCGGCGGCCTCGGCGCGCGACAGCCCGCGCGCCATGTGGGCCGCGATGGCGCCGCGCTTGAGCCAGGCGGCGAAAGCGACGCCGGCGACGGAAATGGCGGGAATGGTCAGTGCCATCAGGTAGACGTCGCGGTAGATCAGTACCTTCTGCGCTTCCGGCAGCTTCTCGGTGCCGGCGAACACGTAAAGATTGATCAGCGCCACCAGCACGCTGCCGCCGATGATGGCCACACGGCCCAGCGTCTGCATCGTGGTGTGCATCAGCTTCAGTCGGGCGGGCGGCACCGGCGCGCCGTTTTCGTCGACGTGCGGTACGGCTTCCACCGTCATCGCATCGGCCACCGCGTCCTGCAGCACGTAGCCGATCGGGCTCAGCAGCGCACTGATGACGAACCAGGTATTGACCGGCAGTACCGCCGCCATCGCCTCGCGCTCGGCGATCAGGCCGGCCATGATGAGCAGGCTGGCGGCGATCAGGCCGGCGCCGAGGTAGATGAGCAGGCTCTTGAAGCGCCACAGCAGATCGACCAGATGGCCCATCGGCATCTTCAGCGCCCACGGAATGCCGACCCAGAAACCCAGCATGGCCAGGAATTCGGCCGACAGTCCGAGGTAGTCCTTGACGAAGAAGGTGCCGACGATGCCGGTCAGGCCCTGGATGCCGGCCGCCATGTAGACCATCAGTGGCGGCAGGTAGGAAAGGCGCATCTCGCGCCCGAGGGACAGGATGTTCAGATCGATCCAGCGCAGCAGTCGGGATGTCATGGTCTGTTCTTGTTGTGGCGATCGCGCCTGTGACCGGCAAGGATAGGGGGAATTCCGTGTGCCGTGGCGAAAGCGCCGGCGGAAAGCCGGTATGCTTGCGAGCTGACCGCCCACCTACCCTACGGAGCCCAGAAGTGCGTCTTTTCGGCCGCGACGACGACCGCGCAGCGCTGCAGCCGCTGCGCCAGATCAAGCTCTTTTCGTCGCTGACTGCGCGCGAGCTGAAGGTGGTGCAGGCGCTGCGGCACGAACGTCAGTATCTGGCCGGCGAAATCGTGTTCGACGAGGGCGACGAGGGGCAGGCGATCTATGCCGTGGTCGAGGGCGAGGTCGAAATCCTGCGCGCCGACGGCAACCGCCAGCAGCGGCTGGCGCTGCTCGGCAGCGGCGAGGTGTTCGGCGAACTGGCGCTGCTCGATCAGGCGCCGCGGGCGGCGCAGGCGAGGGCGCACAGCGACTGCCGGCTGGTGGTGTTCTTCCGCGCCGACTTCATGAGCCTGCTGGAAACCCATCCCAAGATTGCCTCCAAGATCGCCTTGGCGCTGGCACGCCATCTGGGCGGCCGGCTGCGTCAGGCCAATGCCGGCGCCCGCCAGGAAGGACATCTGTGAGGCGGCTGCAGCCCTCGGGCGCCGGACCCGTGGCGTGGTGCGGCATCCTGCTGGCCACCACGCTGGCGCTCTATCTTTTCCAGCACGTGCTGTGGCTGGTGCTGCCCTTCCTGTTCGGGCTGATCGCCTACTACTTTCTCTACCCGCCGATGCAGCGGCTGATGTTCGCCGGCTTTTCGCAGGCGGCGGCGGCCAACATCACGGTCGGCGTGTTCGCACTGCTGCTGGTCGTCTGTTTCGTGCTGGTGCTGCCCTGGTTTGCCGCGCACGCGGTCAGCGTGCAGGACACCGGGCAGCGCTATCTGCAGGGCGGGCTGGCCTTGCTCGACGACACGCTGCGCGCGCTCGAAGCCCGTTCGCGCTTCATGCGCGACGCGCACGTGGCGGATGCAGTGTCGTCGCACATTGCCGCGGCGGGGGAGGGCTTCGCCCAGGAACGCCTGCCGGCGCTGATGCTGGGCGTCGCCGCCTGGCTACCGTCCTTCCTGCTGGCGCCTTTCCTCGCCTACTTCTTCCTGCGCGACGGCCGGCGCTTCCAGCGTTTCCTTGCACGTGCGGTGCCGAACGCCTTCTTCGAGCGCACGCTTCACCTGCTGTATGAGGTCGACCGCACCACGCGTGCCTACTTCCAGGGGCTGATCAAGCTCACCGTGCTCGACGCCGCCTGTCTGGCCGCCGGCCTGTGGCTGATCGGGCTGTCGTCGCCGTTGATGCTGGGGCTGATCACCGCAGTACTCGCCTGGGTGCCTTACGTCGGCTCGATACTGGGGTGTGCGGTGGTGGTGATGGTGGCGGCGACCGACTTCCCCGGTTCGCCGTCGGTCGCCTACGCGGCGGTCGGGCTGTTCGTCTGTGTCCGTCTGCTCGACGATTTCGTGTTCATGCCGCTGACCATAGGCCGCAGCCTGAAGATGCATCCGCTGGTGACGGTGCTGATGATTTTCGTCGGTGGCGCGGTCGCTGGCGTCGCCGGTCTGCTGCTGGTGCTGCCGGTGCTGGGCGTCGTGATGGTGATCGGCGAAACGGTCAGCATCGTCGCCGCCGACCCGCGACTTCACGCACGGCACGCACACGCGCGCCGATTGCGCCTGCAGTCGGTCACGCGCGACCTGGGCTGACGATATCAGCCCTCGCGATTGCGCATGTGGTCGGCGAGATCCTCGATGGCACTCAGCAACTGGGCGTTGGCTTCGTCCGGCGGCAGCACTTCGTCCATCGCCATGCGCATGCACATGAGCCACTGGTCGCGCTCGGCCTCGCCGATGGTGAAAGGCAGGTGTCGGGCGCGCAGGCGCGGGTGACCGTAGGCTTGCACGAACAGCTGCGGGCCGCCGAGCCAGCCCGACAGATACATGAACAGTTTCTGGTTGGAGCCGGACAGGTCGGCCGGATGCAGCTTGCGGATGCCGTAGGCCTCCGGCAGCGTGTCCATCAGCTCGTAGAAGCGGTCAACCAGGCGGCGTATGGTCGGCTCGCCGCCGATGTGTTCGTAGAAGGTGGTGGCAGTCTGGGTCATGGCGTGGTGATTCTGCGTCGAGGCGTGATTTTATCGCGTTGCGGGACAGCTACATCGCGTGGATGGCGGTCGTTTTTCGCAGGGACGTCATCGCTGCAGGCATAGAATCGCGGCGCTGCGCGTCGCTTACATGACCCGAGCCGAACCGAGGACTGCCATGAAAACCCTGCTTTTCTACGACAACGTGGTCGTGCTGAACCGCGACACCCACCGCGACCTGCGCCTGAAGCCGCAGGACAACCTGAAGTTCGCGGCGGAAACCAATTGCGTGCCGCTGGCCCTGGTCGAGTTCGGCGACGTCGCCCGCGAATACCCCATCGTGTTCGCCCGCCTGCCCGGCGGCTTGGTGCCGGTCGCGCTGCTCGGCCTGCGCGACGCCGAAAACCTCTATGTCACGCCGGAAGGCAAATGGGACGCGCGCTATGTGCCGGCCTTCGTGCGCCGCTACCCCTTCGTCGCGGTGCAGGACAACAACGCGCCGGACAAGCTGCTGGTGTGCATGGACGACAAGTTTCCCGGCTTCAACACGGAAGAGGGCGAGCGCCTGTTCGACGAGAACGGTGCCGAAACCGACTTCCTGAAGAATGCGCTCGCCTTCGTGCAGGGTTATCAGAACGAGGCGCAGCGTACCGCCGAGTTTTGCCGCGAGGTCGAGCAGCTCGGCCTGCTCAACGAAATGAGCGCGATGGCGGAGCTCAACGACGGTCGCAAGTTCCGCTTGGACGGTCTGTGGGTGATCGACGAAGCCAAGCTGCAGGCGCTGTCTGCGGCGGCAGCCGTCGATCTGTTCCGTCGCGGCTGGATGGGCCTGGTCTATGCGCAACTGCTGTCGCTCGGCCACCTGCGCATCCTGCTCGACCGCACCGCGGCGCGCAGCGCGGCCGACGTGCCGGTGACCGCCGAGGCGGCAGAAGCGACGAAGCACTAACTTTTCGCGGTCGCCGCGTTTGCCGTCACCGGCAGGGTCAGGCGGGCGATCAGCCCGCCGCCCTCGCGCGGCAGCAGGTCGAAGCGCCCGCCGTGCGCGCGCATCGTGCGCTCGACGATGGCCAGGCCGAGCCCGGCGCCGCTCTGGCCGGTGCGCGAATTGTCGAGCCGGGTGAATGGGCGCTTCAGCCGCTCGACCTGCTCCGGCGGAATACCCGGACCGCGGTCGCTCACGTCTATCCTGACCTCGTTGCCATCCAGACTGCAGTTCAGCTCTATCGGCTGGTCTTCGCCGGCGTGGCGCAGCGCATTGTCGATCAGGTTGTTCAGGCAGCGGCGGATCGCCAGCGGGCGAAAGCGCATTGCCGGCAGCGGATCGATGTGGCCGGTACTGACCGGCTTGTCGTGGCGCGCGTAGGCTTGCGCCGCTTCCAGCACCAGACTGGCCAGATCGCCGTCTATCGGCTCTTCGCCGGTGGTGATGCGCGCGAAATCGAGGAACTGGCCGATGATCTTGTCCATGTCGTCGATGTCGGCGCTCATGTCGCGCACCGTTTCGGGGTCCAGTCCGGCCAGTTCCATGTCGAGCCGCAGACGGGTCAGCGGCGTGCGCAGATCGTGTGAGATGCCGGCCAGGATCAGCGCGCGCTCGTCCTCGTTGCGGGCGATGTCGTCCGCCATCTGGTTGAAGGCGTGCGCCACTTCGGCCAGTTCCTCGGCGCCGCATTCGGCCAGCGGGGCAGGGCGCTCGCCGCGCCCGATGGCCCGTGCGGCGCGCTTCATCGCCGCCAGCGGCCGCGTCACCCGCTGCACGATCAGATAGGCGCCACCGAGCGCCAGCAGCAGGGCAGCCGTGCCCCAGCCGATCACCTCCAGCGCCAGCGGGCGCTCGATGCGGTTGCGCGGCAGCATGAGCCAGTAGTCGTCCACGCCTTCTTCGTCGGCAATGCTGAAGCTGACGAACAGCCCGCTCTGCAGGCCCTTGGTGACGACGATGCGCGTGCGCGGGTCGAGCCGCTTGCGCAGTTCCTGTTCGATGGCGAGCAGCGTGCTGTCGCCCTTGACCGGCTGAAAGCCTGGAATGTCGCCGTCGGGATAGATGCGCAGGCCCTCGCGCATCGACAGTTCGGTGAGCAGTTCGAGCCGGCGCTGCGGATCGGCGCTGACCAGCGAAGCGCGGGTCAGGTTGATCACGCTGATGACGATCTGGGCCGCCTGCTGGGCGCGCGGCCCCTGTTCGAGCCAGCTGTAGATGCCGGACCAGGCCAGCACCGACGCGGTGAGCAGGCCGGCCAGCAGCAGGAAGGTGCGCGCGAGCAGCGAACGCGGCAGCAGCGTGAAGCGGCGCAGCGGACGACTCAGATTCTGCCCGGTCCAGCGCGTCAGGCTGCCGCGCCGACGTGCCCGCTTCACCACTTCGGCGCGTGCCCGGGACGGGCGTCAGCCATGACGGGTGCCGTCAGGCACGAACACGTAACCGAAGCCCCATACCGTCTGCAGATAGCGTGGCTTGGCCGGATCGTCCTCGACCAGCTTGCGCAGACGCGACATCTGCACGTCGATCGAGCGGTCGAAGGCGTCGTATTCGCGGCCCCGCGCCAGTTCCATCAGCTTGTCGCGCGACAGCGGCACGCGCGGCGATTCGAGCAGCACGCGCAGCAGCGAGAACTCACCGGTGGTCAGCACCTGCTCCTGCCCGTTGCGGGTGAGCGTACGTGCCGCCAGATTGACCTCGACCTGGCCGAAGCGCACCACGCGTTCGTCCAGGGTCGGCGCGCCCGGCGGCGGTTTCGGCGCCTGGCGGCGCAGTACCGCATTGATGCGGGCGACCAGTTCCCGCGGGTTGAAAGGCTTCGGCAGGTAGTCGTCGGCGCCCATTTCGAGACCGACGATGCGATCGACCTCGTCGCCCTTGGCGGTCAGCATGACCACCGGGATCGTGTTGTCCTGAGCCCGCAGTCGTCGGCAGATGGCCAAGCCGTCCTCGCCCGGCAGCATCAGGTCGAGCACCATCAGGTCGTACAGCTCGCGGGCCAGCGCGCGATCCATCTGCGTGCTGTCGGCCACCGCCTTGACGGTGAAACCCTGTTCGCCGAGGTAGCGTTCGAGCAGCGCGCGCAGGCGGGCGTCGTCATCGACGACAAGTATCTTGCGTTTTTTTTCTTCCATGGACCGATGCTACCCGAGCGCATCGGCGCAATTCAATTGCGCCGTGAGCGGATGTAACGCGGTTGCAGGGTGGTTACCCGCGCTTACAAAGCGCTGCCACCCCCTCACACAAGGCTTACAGCCGCTGCACAGCATGGAGCCCAAGGTAATCGACGCAAGGCTTCAGGGGGACAACGGGGGTGAGCAAACGCAGACTGATGGGCATGGCAGTGCTTTGCGCTGCACCGGCCTTCGTCATGGCAGCGGTTGTGCCGGCTGTACAGACGTCGTCGGAAGGGGTGGGGCCGGCCGTTCAGGCCGACGCGCCCGCGATCGACAGACCGGAGACGGCGGGCGGCAGTGTTGCGGATTCGCACCTGCTGCTGCAGTACGCGCTACACCGCTCCAGTCGCTACCTCTACAATCCGGGCGACGGCGCACAGTTGGCTGGCGCGGCCGGCCTCCTGGAGACTGTTGAACACTAGCGATTTGAGGAGCGTAATCGGATGAAGTGTGCTGACCTTGCCGGCTCGCGACTGTACGGCATCCTTGCCGGGTCCTGTGTGGGTGCGGTGTTGTTCGCATCGGCACCGGCATTGGCAGGCCCCGGTGAAGCGGGCGGGCGTCGGGATTTCGTCGAGCCGCAGCGCTTCGAGCGCGTGATTCCGGCCGGGGCGACGTTGCAGCCGATGCGCCGTTTCGACGAGGAAGCCAGCCCGGTCCGGCGTCTCGACTTCGGTGACCAGCGCGGAAACCGGATGACGCCTGAAGAACGTCGTCAGTTGCGACGCGACATCCGCGATGCGGCCCGCGAGCTCTATCGCGACGCACCTCGGCCGTGACCGGCTTCGGCCTCCCGCTTCGCTTTTTCCAGTTTCGCCCGTTGTCCGCTACAGCAGTTTTCGGCCCACACCTCCTCTTCGTGGGTTGCCGCGCAGCGGCATTGCGACCTGCCCCCAGGGGCAGGTCTTTTGTTTTCGGGAGCCTGAATGGACCGTAGGCATTTTCTGCTGACCGCCGGAAGCGCGTCGCTGGCGCTGGCCAGCGAACTTCGCGCAAGCGAACCTGCGCCCGCTCCACGACTGCTGTTCCTGATCGACCTGGCCGGCGGCAATGACGCGCTGAATACGCTGGCACCGCACACCGACCTCGCCTACTACCGCGCCCGTCCGACCATTGCACTCGACCGCCGCACGGTCATGCCGATCGCACCGGGTCAGGCCCTGCATCCGTCACTGCGTCCGTTGATGCCGCTGTGGGATGCCGGCGAGCTTGCGCTGGTGCAGGGGGTGGGCTGTACCGGCGGCAGCGTGTCGCATCACCGTGCCACCGAAATTCTCGACAGTGCCTTGCTCGAAGACGCGCCGCTGCAGACCGGCTGGCTGGCGCGCTGCCTGTCGCTGCACGACGGCATCCGCCACGCGGCGACGCAGGCCTTGACGGTGTCGTCCGACCTGCCGGGACCTGTACACGGCTTGCCGCGCTGCCGCCGACTGGCCGACGAGTATCCGGAGAATGTCGCCGGGCGCTTCGGCTTTCCGCAGGACGTGCTCGGATGCGCACTGGCGCAGGCCTGCGCCGAACTGCTGGCCGGCTCGGACGCTGCGGTGGTGCGGGTGGCGCTTGATGGCTTCGATACGCACGAGAACCAGCCTTCGGCCCACGCCCCTTTGCTGGCTTCGCTCGCCGCGTCGATGACGGCGCTGCGCAGCGCGCTGAGCGCGATGGGTCGCTGGCGCGATACGCTGGTCCTCACGCGCAGCGAGTTCGGACGACTGGCGCACGAAAATCTGAGCGCCGGCACCGACCATGGCAATGCCGGCATCCAGCTGCTCGCCGGCGGCCGCGTCGTCGGCGGGCTGCACGGCCGGACATTGAGCTTCGATGCGCTCGATGCTCGCGGCGCCTTCGTGCCGGCGGTCGACTTCCGATCGGTCTATGCATCGATCTCGCGTGACTGGCTCGGCGTCAGTCCGATTGCCGCCTTGGCAGCAACGCCGCCGCTACCGGGATTGCTGCACGTCTGAGGCGCGATCAGACGGCGCGGGCGGTCGGCTTGTGCCGGTCGTAGCCGTGCTTCTGCGCAACGCGGTTGTACTGGATGTGCGCGTCGATCACGCGGCGCTCGCGCGGGGCGAGTGTAAACACATCGATCAGGATGTTGCGCGCGTCCTCGGCCAAAGCGTCGTCCCAGTGCGGGTCGAGCTGCCTGATCAGTTCGGCCAGTCGAGCCAGTTCGGCGTCGACGTGGTCGAGGTCGGGGCCGGCCGCGCTTTCCTCGGCCAGATGTGCAGCGGCCGCCTGCGCGCGCTCGCGGGCCGAGCGCGCGTTCTGGCGTTTCAGGCGGTTCGATACCGTACCGCCGGCCGCTTCGATCTTGTCGACCAGACCGGCTGCGGCTTCCTCGTTGTTGGTGGCGAAACAGGCTTCGGCCAGTTCGCTGGTCGCCAGCATGTCCGGTTTGCTGAGGCGCGCGTGCGTCTGCAGCGCACGGTTGATCGCTTCGCGCGCGCCGCCCTCGTCGCCGCGCTGCGACAGCATGCGCGCCTCGACCACGTCCGACAGCACTGCCGCCGTTTCGCTGCCGCCGAGCAGACCGCGCATCGTTTCGAAGCGGGCATTCAGTTCCTCAGCCGCGTCGGGCAGTTCGATCAGGCTTTTGATCAGCGTCAGATGGTCCTCGGCGCTGGCCAGTGACGTTCCCTCGGTACGGTCGACCACGCGGCGCATCACGCTTGCCGCGCGCTCGACTTCACCGGACTCGAGACAGATCTCGCCGATGCTGCGAAGCCGGCGGAGATTGTCCGGCGCGATCGAGTCAGCGCGCTCGTAATAGGTGCGCGCCTGTTCGAGTTCGCCATTGCGTTCGTGCAGTTCGCCGAGGAAGTCGTACACGCCCATAAACTCGGGAAATTCCTCGTTGATCTCGGCAGCGTGGCGTGCGGCCTCCGCCACGTCGCCACGTTCGCGCAGCACCATCGCATAACCGATGCGCGCCCAGGGCACGGTGTTGCGGGCCATCACCGCCTTGTAGATCTCGGTGGCTTCGTCGAGGCGACCCAGGGCGATCAAGGCCTCGGCCCGGATGCGCAGCGCGTCCATCGAGTAGCGTGGCTGGCTGGCGAGCACCTTGTCGCACTCTTCTATCAGCGCTTCCAGATTGCGCGCCGCCATCTGTTCGTAGATCGACTTCAGCGCGTGCTTCTTTTCGACCGCCTTGACCAGGCGTTCGCCGAGCTGACCGGACGTGAAGGGCTTGAGCAGGTAGTCGTCGGGCGCGAATTCTGCGGCCGCAACGACGCGCTTGCGGACGCGCTCTCCGGTCACGATCATGAAGACCGAGGACAGCGGCAGGATGTCGTTCAGGCGCAGTTCTTCGAGCACCCGCAATCCGTCCTGCTTCTCACCGAAGTTGTAGTCACACAGCACGACGTCGGGCGTAGCTGCCGAGCATTGCCGCAGCAGGTCGGCCGAGCTGCCGGCCATGCCCACGTGCTTGACGCCCGCCTGCGACAGCTGCGTGCGCACCCAGGTACGCACGACCTGATTCGCGTCGGCGATGACCACGCGCATCTTGTCGAGGACTTCGGTCGGCAGGAACATGAGGTGTGACGGACTCCGGACTCTGGGGCACAGTCAGGTGTAACGGCGGTACCCGCGTCGAACTTGAAGTATCCGCCCGCGCCGCAGGCAACAGAAGCCCCTACAATTCGCCTTTGCCCCCGGTTGCTGCACTGCATGAAGCTGCTTGCTCTCGAAACGTCCGCTGAAATCGCCTCCGTCGCGCTGCGCCTCGATGACCGCATGTTGTCGCGGGAGGGCGGAACACCGGGCACGCACGCGCAGTTCATCCTCGGCTGGGTGGGCGAACTGCTGGACGAGGCGGGCCTGACACTGAACCAGCTCGATGCGATCGCATTCAGCGCCGGCCCGGGCAGTTTCACCGGCCTGCGGCTGGCCGTGTCGGTGGCGCAGGGACTGGCGCTCGGCGCCGGGCTGCCGCTGGTGCCGGTGCCGACGCTCGATGCGCTCGCGCTGGGACGTGGCGACGGGCTGCATCTGTGTTGCGTCGATGCGCGCATGAGCGAGGTCTATAGCGTGGCCTGCGAGGTGCGGGGCGGGCAGGTCGAGGCGCGCACCGACATCCGGGTCGGACCGCCCGACAGCCTGCCGCCACCGCCGGACGGCCCGGCGCACTGGAACGGTTGCGGCAGCGGTTTCGCACTGGCACCGCTTGCTCAACTGGCGTGGACGACGGATCTCGCCTCGATCGATGCCACCGCCGCGGTGCATGCGCGCGATATCGCCCGGCTCGGGGCGATCCGGTTGGCCGCGGGGCTGTCCGTCGATGCAGCGCTGGCGGCGCCGCTGTATGTGCGCGACAAGGTGGCCCAGACCACGGCCGAACGACTGGCCGCGGGAGGCCGCGCTTGATGGCGGCGGCGGGCGTCAGCTTCGGCACGGTTACTTCGTTCGCGCCGATGCGCGACGAAGACCTCGACGAGGTGGCACGCATCGAGCGCACGCTGTTCGATTTCCCGTGGACGCGCGTCAATTTCGCCGACTCCCTGAGTGCCGGTTACTGCTGCCGCGTCATGTGGCAGGGGCGCTCGATGGCAGGCTACGCGGTCATGATGTGCGTGCTCGACGAGGCCCATCTGCTGAATCTCAGCGTGGCACGCGAATATCAGTGCCACGGGCTCGGTCGGCGACTGCTCGCTCACCTTGGCCGCGAGGCGATGAGCCATGGTGCGGCACGCATGTTTCTCGAAGTCAGGCCGTCCAACGTGGCCGCGCGCGCGTTGTACGAGCGCACCGGCTTTCAGCCGATAGGGCGGCGCCCACGCTATTACCCGGCGCTGGACGGTCGCGAGGACGCCATCGTGATGAGCGCAGAACTGGACGACACATGGATGCAATGAGGTCACCGCGATGAGCCGCCGCGATTCGATACTGCGCGAAATGGGCATCGCACCGCTGTGGCGCGATCGCGCTTCGCCGTCGCCGCAGCTGACCACGGTGGAGGCACTGCCGAACGCACAGGCACCGGTCGAGGCACAGCCGCCGGCCGCTCCGGTGCGCGTCGACGCTGCCCCTGCGCGACCTGTCGCGCCCGTGGTGACGCCGGTCGCTGAGCCATCCACTACCGTGTCGGCCGAGGGCCTGGGTTGGGACGAACTGGAACAGCGCATTCGCGCCTGCCAGGCCTGCCGCCTGAGCGAGCGTCGCACGCAGGCGGTGCCCGGCGTGGGCGACCGCGAAGCCGACTGGCTGTTCGTCGGCGAGGGGCCGGGCGCGGAAGAGGACGCGCGCGGCGAGCCCTTCGTCGGCCAGGCCGGCAAGCTGCTCGATGCGATGCTGGCCTCACTCGGGCTGGCGCGCGGCCACAAGGTCTACATCGCCAACGCGGTGAAATGCCGGCCGCCAGGCAATCGCACACCCGAGGCGGACGAGATCGCGACCTGTCACCCCTATCTGGATCGCCAGATCGAACTGATCCGGCCGCGCATCATCGTCGCGCTCGGCCGGCCTGCCGCACAGACGCTGCTCGGCGGCGAGATCAAGATTGCCGCTGCGCGTGGCCGTCTGTTCCAGCGCAAGGGCGTTCCGGTGGTGGTGACCTACCATCCCGCCTATCTGCTGCGTAACCCGCAGGACAAGGCGCGGGCCTGGGAAGATCTGTGCTTCGCGCGTGCCAGCGTCGTCTGACAGCGTCGGTATCAGGCCGGCGCTAGCATCGCGCCACTTTCATCCGGAGTCCCCACGTGTCCACCCTCAGAAACTTCGCGATCGCCCTCAGTCTGACCGCGTTTGCAGCGCCGATTCTTGCCCAGCCGCCGGCCCATGCGCCGGCGCACGGCTGGCGCAAGAAGAACGATCCGCACTACGTCGGCTATACCGGCTACAAGTGGAACGACGACTACGGAATCCGCTCCGGCCGTTGCAACCGCGAAGCGGTCGGCGCGGCACTTGGCGGGACGGTGGGTGGTCTGGTCGGCTCGGCGGTATCGGACCGCGACAGCCGCCTTGTTGCCATCGTGCTCGGCACCACGATAGGCGCGCTGATCGGTGCCCGCATCGGCCGTGACCTCGACGAGGCGGACCGCGCCTGCATCGGTCACGCACTCGAACTGGCCGACAATGGCAAGCCGGTGCGCTGGCTGTCGGAAGGCGTCAGTTACACGCTGACGCCGGGCAAGGCAAGTGGGGAGGGCTGTCGCAGCTACACGCTGCGCGGCGAGGCGAACGGTCGCAGCGATACGTCGAAAGGGACGGCCTGTCGTCGTGACGACGGTGCCTGGGTGCCGCGCGGCTAGGGTCAGCTGACATTGAATCGCGCGCCCGGCGATTCAATGGCAACAGACCCTAGACTGCGATCCGACGGCGCCGGTCAGTGGATTGCGCCGTCGTCCAGCTGCGCGACGTCGTCGTGCCGGCGTTGATTGGCGTGGTGCCATTTGCGCACCGCGTACATGGTCGCCGCGACGAAAGCGCCGAACAGGATCATGACGATGTAGACCGACAGGCCGGCCGCCAGCAGCGCGGCGTAGAGCCCAGTCATGATCAGGATGGACAGGTTTTCGTTGAAGTTCTGCACGGCGATCGAATTGCCGGCACCCATCAGCATGTGGCCGCGGTGCTGCAGCAGCGCATTCATCGGCACCACGAAGAAACCTGCACAGGCGCCAATCAGCACCAGCAGCGGTACCGCCAGCCACAGATTGCTCACCAGCACCATCAGCGGCACCAGTACGCCCATCGCGATGCCGAGCGGAATCACCCGTACCGAGGCGCGCAGGGAAATGCGGCGCGCTGCCATCACCGCGCCGATGGCAATGCCCACCGCCACCACGCCCTGCAGCTTGGATGCCTGGGACAGACCCATGCCGAGTGCGCGGTCGGCCCAGTCGATCACGATGAACTGCAGCGTGGCGCCCGCTCCCCAGAACAGCGTGGTCACCGCCAGCGAAATCTGCCCCAGCTTGTCCCGCCACAGACCGGTGAAACAGCGGCTGAAGTCGCCGAGCAGTGCGACCGGGCTGGCGTGCAGCGGCTTCATCGGTACACCGGTGTCCGGAATGTAGAGGTTGAAGAATGCTGCAAGTGCGTACAGTCCGCCGACGATGATCAGACTGACCTCGACCGTGGTGTCCAGGCCGGTGTCGATCAGCGGCAGGTCGATGGCAAGCAGGCGCGCGCTCAGCGACGGATCGATCAGCAATCCGCCCATCAGCACGCCGAGGATGATGGCGCCGACCGTCAGGCCTTCGATCCAGCCGTTGGCGACGACCAGCAGACGGTGCGGCAGGTACTCGGTCAGGATGCCGTACTTGGCCGGCGAATAGGCGGCCGCGCCAAGACCGACGACGGCGTAGGCAAACAGCGGGTGCACCCAGCCAAACATCAGCGCGCAGCCGCCCACCTTGATCATGTTGCTGATGAACATGACCCGCCGCTTCGGCATCGAGTCGGCGAAGGCGCCGACGAAAGCGGCCAGCGCCACGTAGGAAATGGTGAAGAACAGCTTGAGCAGCGGAATCTGCCAGCCCGGCGCCTGCATGTCCTTCAGCAGATAGATGGCAACGACCAGCAGGGCATTGTCGGCGAGCGCGGAAAAGAACTGCGCCGCCATGATGATGTAGAAGCCGAAAGGCATCGAACGTCTGCAGCCGGATCAGGCCGCCGGCCGGGCGAAAAAAGTGCGCCTTTATACCATGAACCCCTTGACGCCCTTGCCGCCCCCGCGCTTCGTGTCACAAAGCGTATCCTGTCGCGCCGCAACACGATTTCGGCATCCGTAGCGCTGCTGTCGCATCGCGTCCACTGACGCATTTTGGTTTACCCGCCAACCCCCAACTTGGTCTATAACCACGAGGGCAGGCGTCACTTATATAGAGGGAAAAATGCCCGATAGAAGGCTGGAAGTCTTTCACGCAGCAGCGAGCCAGATGTCGTTCACGCGCGCGGCGGAACTGCTGCAGATGACCCAGCCTGCGGTCACTTTCCAGATCAAGCAGCTGGAGGAGCATTTCGGCACCCGGCTGTTCGAGCGCGCCCACGGCCGCGTGTCGCTGACGCCCGAAGGCGTCAAGGTGAAGGACTACGCCGACCGCATCCTCGACCTCTTCGCCAATCTCGAGAACGAACTGCAGGCGATGGCCACCGACTTGCGCGGCCACCTGCTGATCGGCGCCACGCCCACCGTCGCCGAATACCATCTGCCGCCGGTGCTGGCGGAATTCCGCATCGCCCATCCGAACGTGGTGCCGCGCCTGACCGTCGACAACCCTGATGTGATCGAGGACATGGTGGACCAGCGCGTGCTCGACATCGGCATCGTCGAAGGTCTCGGGCGCGGCGGCTCGCAGGTGATGGTCGAACCGTGTGCCGAGGACGAGCTGGTGGTCGTCTGTTCGCCCGACTTCCCGCTCGCCAAGCTGAAGGAAGTGACGCCCGAACACCTGCTGCTGCACCCCTGTGCCGGGCGCGACGCGGGCAGCGTACGTGCGCTGCTCGAGAACTACCTGTCGCGCGGCGGCGTCGATCCGGCCAAGCTGCCACTGGCGTTCGAGCTCGACCGCCTGTCCTCGGTCAAGGGCGTGCTCGAGCGCGGGCTGGCCTACGCCATCCTGTCGCAGGCCGCCATCCGCCACGAAACCAGTCTCGGACTGCTGGTGGCGGTGCCGCTGCGCCCGCGGCTGGTACGGCACATGACGCTGCTGTACCCGTCGGAACGCTTCCGTACATATATGGCGAAACAGTTCGGCGAGTTCGCGGCAACCCGGCTGTCGCAGCGCCGATAGTACAATCCGGGGCTTCGCAGCTCGCAGTTCCCTCCGAACGCCCCTCATGTCGCGCCCGCACTACACCGAACCCTTTCCGCTTTTCCGTCCCATCCACGCCTGCATCGATTTCGATGCGCTGCGCCACAACTACCTGCGCACGCGCGAGCTTGCCGGCGGCACCAAGATGTGGGCCGTGATCAAGGCCAACGCCTACGGTCACGGCATCATGCGCATCGCGCGCGGCCTGGCGACGCTGGCCGACGGCTTCGCGTTGCTCGACCTCGAGGACGCCGTCCGCCTGCGCGAGGCGGGCATTGCGCAGCCCATCCTGCTGCTCGAAGGTTTCTTCGGCGCCAAGGACCTGCCGGAAATCGCCGCGCGCAAGTTGTCCACCGTGGTGCACACGCTGGAACAACTCGACTGGCTCGAATCGGCGCAACTGCCGGCCGGCGCGCGCATTCCGCTCTTCCTCAAGGTGAACACCGGCATGAACCGGCTCGGCATTACGCCGGCCCAGGTGCCGGCCGCACTGGCGCGCCTGCGCGCATGGCCGCACGCGGGGCAGATCGGCCTGATGACCCATTTTGCCGACGCCGACGGCGAGCGCGGTGTCGATGCCCAGTTCGCGCGTTTCGCACCGCTGGCCGCCCAGTTCGACGGTCCGGTGTCGATGGCGAATTCGGCGGCCTTGCTGCGCTTCCCGCAGACGCACGCCGACTGGGTGCGCCCCGGCATCCTGCTGTACGGCGCCAGCCCGGCCACGGCCCACGCCACGGCAGCCGACATCGGCCTGAAGCCGGTCATGCGCTTCGAGGCGCGGGTCATCGCGGTGCAGCACCTGCAACCGGGTGACCGCGTCGGCTACGGCGGCATGTTCACCGCCGAGCGTTCGATGCGCGTCGGCACCGTGGCCTGCGGCTACGCCGACGGCTACCCGCGTCACGCGCCGAGCGGCACGCCGGTGGCGGTCGATGGTGTGCGCAGCCGGCTGGTCGGCCGGGTGTCGATGGACATGATCGCCGTCGACCTGACCGACATCCCGCAAGCCGGCCTCGGCAGCGTGGTCGAACTGTGGGGCGAGCATGTATCGCTGGACGAAGTCGCCCTGCGCGCGGGTACCGTCAATTATGAACTGGTGTGCGCGCTGGCCCTGCGCGTGCCGGCGGTTGAGATCGGTACGGCCGAACTGAACGAGCCGCAGCCGACCGTCGCGCTCGCCCGCTGACCTCGATGGCAAAGCCGAAAACCAGTTACGTCTGCAATGAATGCGGTGCGGTCAGCCCGAAGTGGGCCGGCCAGTGCGCCGACTGCAAAGCCTGGAATTCACTGGTCGAAACGGTGCCGGAGCAGGGCACCGGCGCGCACCGCTTCGCCTCGCTCGCCGGCACCGCGAAAGTACAGGCGCTGGCCGACATCCGGCCGCGCGAAGAGCCGCGCCTGCCCACGGGGCTGGACGAATTCGACCGTGTGCTGGGCGGGGGCCTGGTACCGGGCGGCGTGGTGCTGATCGGTGGCGACCCGGGCATCGGCAAATCAACGCTGCTGCTGCAGGCGCTGGCCCAGCTCGCGCCGCGTGTACCGGCGCTCTACGTGACCGGCGAGGAATCGGGCGAACAGGTGGCGCTGCGCGCGCAGCGGCTGGCGCTCGACCCGGCCGGCATGCAGCTGCTGGCCGAAATCAATCTGGAAAAGATCGGCGCCGCGCTGAACGATACGCGACCGCGCGTGGTGGTGATCGACTCGATCCAGACCGTCTATTCCGAACAGCTCACGTCGGCGCCCGGTTCGGTTGCCCAGGTGCGCGAATGCGCGGCCCAGCTCACGCGTGCGGCCAAACAGGCCGGGCACAGCCTCATCCTGGTCGGTCACGTGACCAAGGAAGGCACGCTGGCGGGGCCGCGCGTGCTCGAACACATCGTCGATACGGTGCTTTATTTCGAAGGCGAAACCGGATCGAGCTTCCGCCTGGTCCGCGCCTTCAAGAACCGCTACGGCGCGGTCAACGAACTGGGCGTTTTCGCGATGACCGAGCGCGGGCTGCGCGGCGTATCGAATCCGTCGGCGCTGTTCCTGTCGCAGCACGCGCAGCCGGTGCCCGGTTCCTGCGTACTGGTGACGCAGGAAGGCACACGACCGCTGCTGGTCGAAATACAGGCGCTGGTCGATAGTGCGCACGGCAATCCGCGCCGGCTCACCGTCGGTCTCGACAGCGCACGCCTGGCCATGCTGCTGGCGGTGCTGCACCGGCACGCAGGTGTCACCTGCGCCGACCAGGACGTGTTCGTCAACGCGGTGGGTGGCGTCAAGATCGGCGAACCGGCGGGCGATCTGGCCGTGCTGCTGGCCATCGTGTCGTCGCTGAAGAACCGGCCGCTGCCAGCCAAACTGATCGCCTTCGGCGAAGTGGGCCTTGCCGGCGAAATCCGGCCCGCGCCGCGCGGTCAGGAACGCCTTCGCGAAGCGGCCAAGCTCGGCTTCACGCATGCGCTCATCCCGCGCGCCAACGCACCGAAACAGGCGATCGAAGGGCTGACCGTCATACCCGTGGAGCGGCTGGAAGAGGCATTCGCGCGGCTGAGAGAGCTGGATTAGCGCGGTTTATGGAAGCGCTCTGCTGAGCGCGACGGATGCCTGAGACGAAGCCGGCGGTCTGCGTCAGCCGCGTCGCGGCCAAGGCCGCTCCCACAAGAAGCACTCGCCGGTTGCTGCCCGAGCCGAGGCCGATGGTCTGCATCGGCAAGGCGGCTCCCACAAAAGAGCGCGCCTGATCAGGCTGCCGACGGGCGCTTCGAGCACATCCGCAGCCCGTCCTGGCGCACGAACCTCAGTGCGCCGCCATGGTGGCCTGCAGCAGCGGTGTCGGCGCCTGCAGTTCCCGCCGCAGTTCGACACCACACTCATCGACCCACGCATACACGCTGTCGATGGCGCGGGTCGCTTCGGCGAACCAGACCTGGGCGGTGATACCGCCTGTCTCGCCCAGCAGATTGCGGCGCAACGTCGTCATCATGCTGCCCACAGTGCGTCCGGCCTCGATCGCGGCGCGGCTGCCGTCGGCCGCAGCCAGTGCCTGCCGGACCAGCGCATCGATGCGTGCGGCGAGGAACATCAGGCGTACGCGCGCCACCGGTGCGCACTGACCGCGCGACGCGACGCCGGTGCCGATGGCGCGGGCCTGACCGAGGTATTCGGCCAGCGCCGGCAGACTCGCGACGTGGTTGCGTACGCGGCCCGCGTCGACGCGACCGGCCGCGCCCAGTTCGACCCGACTTTCGCCCAGCGCGTCCAGCCACTCCAGCGCACGCGACACCAGTTGGCCGTGGCGGCTCAGGCTCTGTTCGGGCAACAGTTCGCCACTGCCGAGCAGCTCGATCAGTTCGCGCCACTGGAAGCGGAACACCATCAGTTCGTTGTGGGTGAGGCAGGCACGCGGCATCGCCTCCTCGGCGCGCACGGTGCCGTCGAGCGCCGCGATGCAGCGATCGATCTCCTGCTGTCGTTGCCGCAGCTGCGGGGCGAAGCTGGCATCGCCGGCCAGCCATGCGACGCTCATGCCGCGGTGCTGTTGCAGCGTGCGCACCAGCTGCAGCAGCAGCGCACAGTCGTCGAGCGCACGCAATGCCGTATGCGCAGTCAGCGAGGCCGTTCGGCGACGGTGCCAGGACAGCAGCGCCAGGGCGACGACCAGCACAGAGGAAATCAGGAGCGCGTTCAGCATGTCGGCTCGAAGCGGTAGGTTTTGAGCGTGTCGCCGAGCTGTCCGGCCATCTGTTCGAGATAGCCCGACAGTTCCTGGTTGTCATGCACCAGGTGCTCGTTCCGTTCGGCGAGGTCGGCGACCTGTTCGACGTCGCGCGCCAAGGCCTCGGCGGCGCGGCTCTGTTCGATGCTGGCCTGGGCGATCTCGGTCGCCGCGTGCAGCGTGGTGTCGATCTGGGCGGCGATGTGCTGCAGGCCGGCGAGCACCGTGGCCGTGTCGGCCGCGCCCTGCGCGACTTCGTCGCCGGCGGTGCGCAATGCCTGGCTGACGGCCGATACTTCACCCTGCAGGCGCTCGATCAGCGCCTGAACCTCGTCGGTGGCCTGGCGGGTCAGGCCGGCCAGCTTGCCCACTTCATCAGCCACCACGGCAAAGCCGCGTCCGGCCTCACCCGCGCGCGCTGCCTCGATCGCTGCATTGAGTGCCAGCAGATTGGTCTTTTCGGCGATTGAGGCGATGGTGCCGACGATGCCACCGATGTCGATCGAGCAGGCGTCGAGCCCGGTCATGCGCTCACCGGCCGTCTGCATGTCGGCGGCGATGTCATCCATGCGATGGCCCAGCTGTCTGCCGGTGCGCATGCCGTCGCCGGCCGCCTCGTGCGCGACACGCGCCATTGCGGCGGCGTCGCCCGCCTGTTCGGAACTGAGGGCGAGACTGGTCGACAGCTGTTCCAGCGTGGCAGCCGACCCGACTGTGACTTCGCGCTGCGAGCGCACGCCGTTGTCGCCGGCCTGGGCGTTGGCGCTGCTCTCGCGCGCCGAGTGCTCCAGCTCGCGTACCGCGCGCGACAGTCGAGTCATCAGTCGGACGAACGAGCGCGCCATGCTGTTCATGCTCTCCAGCAGCGCCGGGGCGTCGATGCTGCCGGGCTGCAGACGGGCGGTCAGGTCACCGCTTTCGAGTGCCATGGCGAAACGGGTCAGGGCCTGTTGGGCGCGCGCCTCGCGTCGGCGTTGCAGTGCCAGGCAGAACACGCTTGCAGCGAGCGCCGGCGGCGCAGCAGTCGCCGCCCAGCCCGACAGGCTGGCGAGCCAGCCGGCGGCAAAGGCGAGCACGATGGCAAGCGCGCCGTGCAGCGAAGTCGAGAGCGGGAGACGCATGCGGACGGGTGCCTGCGCGGTCGGGTCTGGAAGCGTGAGCGTATTCATGTGCGCGCTCATGCAAGAGGCAGGCCACCCGTCACCTTCTGCATTCCTGCGCGGAAAAGGTCACGTCGACCGCTGCACGACGCACACCGTCGGTGCGCGCGCACCGATGCCGAACGCATCGCCGGCAGTGGGTGCCGTGACCGGCTCGGTCACAGCTCATCGATCCAGGGGCGGTCGCTCAGTGCGCGCCTTCTTCCGCCGCGAGCTTGCGGCGCATGCGCCGCAGGCCGAGCGCGACAAGACCGGCGATGAGCGGAATCGAGATCGCGGTGATCGCCTCCGGGCTCAGCGGCAGCAGATGCTTCACGCCCTTGGCCAGGTACTGCACCAGTTGCGAGGCGTAATAGGTGATGGCGACGATGGACAGCCCTTCGACTGTTTCCTGCAGGCGCAACTGCAGACGCGCGCGCCGGTTCATCTGCGCCAGCAGTTCCTGGTTCTGCCGCTGCAGTTCGATGTCGACCCGGGTACGCAGCAGTTGTGAATTGCGCGCGACCCGGCCGGACAGATCGTCCTGGCGTCGGGCGATCGCCTCACAGGTGGAGATCGCCGGCGCAAGCCGGCGGTCCATGAACTCGCCTATGGTCGGGAAGCCTTCGATGCGCTGTTCGCGCAGTTCGGCGATGCGGCTCCGTACCAGCCGGTAGTAGGCCTGGGCAGCGCCGAAGCGGAAGGTGGTGCGCGCGACCGAGTGCTCGACTTCTGCCGCGAGGCGCGTCAAGTGCGACAGCACGCTGCGTTCGTCCTCGGCGCTGGATGCGCTGCCCATGCCGTCCATCAGATTGGCCAGTTCGCCCTCGGCGCGACCGAGCAGGCGACCGACGTCCTTGGCCACCGGAAAGGCGAGCAGGGCGATGATGCGGTAGGTCTCGATCTCCAGCAGCCGCTGTACGGTGCGCCCGGCCTGCCGCGGCGTCAGCCGCTCGTCGAGCACCGTGTAGCGCGACCAGCCGTCGGTCAGCATGAAGTCGGTGAACACCCAGGCGGCACCGTCCGACACCTGGGCGCCGACCGCCTGCCGCCCGCTGGCGATCAGCCTGTCCATCACGCTGCGCGGCGGCAGTTCGGCCGTGGAGCGCAATTCGATATGGGTGGCCACCATCAGCGAACCCGGCAGGCCGTCGAACCAGTGCGCCGGCACCGAGGCCAGCGCGCCACGGGCGCAGTCCTCACCGTCCGATGGCGTGCGGAAGAAGGCGTAGCTGGAGAACTCGTTGTGGCGCTCCCACTTCAGCTTGAAGTCGCCGAGATCGAGCTGCAGGTGGCCGCCTTCGGCCAGCGGCAGCGGGCGCGCGTAGGCGTCGGCCAATGCCTGCAGGTGACGAATTTCGTCGTCCTCGCGCACGCCGTCATGCATCAGCGCCACATAGGACACCAGTTGCGGATGCGCGACCGGCACCGGCGGGCGCGCGTGCAGTTCGTTGTTCAGCTTGTAGCGCAGCGGATGCTCGGTCAGCTTGCCGCCGGTGGCGTGTTCGGGCGTCGTCATGAAGAGAGGGCGTGTGATGTCCGGTGCGCATTGTGCAGCAGAGCAGGGCGGCGCGGGCGCGTGACGCATTTCACGCGAGCGGTCGGCGCGGCGCCGTTCGGGCGGTGACTTCTGCCGTTCGTCATCGACGGGTCGAGATTGACGCTGCGCTGATTTAACCTCAAGTCACAAATTCTCCGCATGGACGTGCAGCTCATGATTCCTGCCAGGTCAGCCCAGCACGGCTTCACCTTGATCGAACTGATGATCGTGGTGGCGCTGCTCGCCATCATTTCAGCCTTCGCGCTGCCTGCGTTCCAGACCTTCATCGCGTCAAACCGACTGACGTCGGAGGCGAACGAACTGCTCGCGGGACTGAATCTCGCGCGTTCCGAGGCGGTGCGAACACAATGCTCAGCGCGGCTTTGTCGTGCCACTTTTGCCAGCGACGGAGCGGCGAGCTGCGTGAATACGAATGACAGACAGCCGTGGGAGGGATGGGTGGTACTTGTCGGCATAACTACCGCGACAGGAGCTTGTGATTCGGAGATGCGCTTGCGTACACAGATGGCACCGTCGAACCTGAACATCATTTCGGACGCTCAATTGGCGGCCTCCGGCAATAGCATCGTGTTTCGCCCTGATGGCTTGGCAAGACCTCTTGCCGCGCCCACTGCCCTCCAAAACGCCCAGATAGATATTTGCGACAGCAGCGGAACGCTTACGTCGAATAACGTGCGCCGGGTGACATTGCGATCGGGTACTCGTACGGCAGTCGAACGTGCAAGTGATACGACCTGCGGGACGGCTGCCGCTGCTGAGGAAGCAGAAGCTACGGAGGAGGGCGCATGATCTGTTCAATCAAGGCGTCTCGGCAGAGCGGCGTATCGTTGATCGAAGTGCTGGTTGCGCTGTTCGTGCTTGCCTTTGGCATGCTTGGCATCGCCGGCATGCAGACCATGGCGATGAAGGCCAACCAAAGCGCCTTTGAGCGCAACGCGGCCGTGATATCTGCGGGTTCAATCGTCGAACGCATACGTAGTAATCAGGCGTGGGCGCGGGACGGTAGCTACAACCGTGCGCTTCCGACGGGCGCGTGCACGGTACCCGAGGGAAATGACCGGGTATCTCTGGATGTCCGGAGTTGGCTCGGCGAGCTGTCTGCAAACCTGGGCGAAGGCGCGTGCGGCGGCATCAACTGTGCGGGCAGCCCGGTGTTCTGCCGCATTTCCGTGCGCTGGGATGACAGCCGTGTCCGTGGCGGTGCCTCAGCGCAGGTATTCGAAGTGGATGTACGCATATGAGTCGGCACGCAAACAGAGAGGCGGGGGTTTCGCTCGTCGAGGTGATGATCGCGCTGGCGCTGGGCCTTATCTTATCGGTCGGTGCACTCTCTCTCATGCTTGGCAACCGACAGGCCTACAGCACTACAGAATCACTCGCCCGCGTGCAGGAAGCGACGCGTATCACCTTCGACTTGATGTCACGCGACCTTCGTGCTGCTGGCATCAACGCGTGTAGCGGCGGCGTCCGCGTGATGAATCTGCTCCGAAATCCGGACAACTTATGGTGGTTGAACTGGAATGACGGTCTGCGCGGCTACGACGGTAACGAGGCGTCGTCGGCGGTGACTACGGGCCCTGCGGAGGGGCAACGAGTCGATGGTACGGACATGATCGAGGTGATGCATGGAGCGACGACCGCATTGCCGGTGAAGGTTCATAACATCGGTGGCGCTCCGGCAACGCTTGCCGGCGTGAATGTTCCGGCTCGCTCCATTGCGCTGGAAAGGCCGAACGGACGGCCGCACGGTTTCGTCGCGGGTGATCTGCTCGTGATATGTGATTACGAGGACACCACGATCTTCCAGGCCAGTGGCGTCGACGCCAGCGCAAATTCCGTCGCACATGCCGCCGAGACAGGCGTGCCGGGTAACTGCTCGGATGCCATGGGGGTGCGTCCGACCTGCACGCCGGGGGTGACGCGGATTTTCCAGCCGGGAGCGCAGTTGATGCGCTTTGAACCTGTGGCCTGGTATGTCGGCAACAATGGCCGCACGGGAACCACGAGCAGCCCGACGTCGCTTTACCGTATCAGCATCCGCTCTGACGGGGCCGGAAACGCGTCAGTGCAGACGGAGGAGGTGGTCGAGGGCGTACGTGACATGCAAATGCGTTACATGTATGACAGTGACAATCTTTATCGATTTGCATCGGGCACCGGTACCGAGAAGGTTGAAGACTGGCGTTTGGTCACCGGCATCGAGATCCAACTGACGATCGAGTCGCCCGAGGCGGGTACGACGACTGACGCCTCGCGCCCCAGACTCACCCGCACGCTCACACACGTGGTTAATCTGAGGAATCGCGTGCCATGAAATATCCAGTCCCATTCACATTCAGGTCGCGGCAGAGAGGTGCAACACTGCTGATCGCGATGGTCATGCTGATCGTGATGACATTGCTCGGGCTGGCCAGCATACGCAGCGCGAGCATGCAGGAGCGCATGGGCGCAAACCTATATGACCGCAGCCTGGCGTTCCAGGCCGTTGAGTCCGCGTTGCGCGAGGCGGAGGCGAGGATTTCTGCCGGCACCGTAGTGACCAACAGCAATGGTTTCTACTGTCCCCCCAATGGCATACCGCCGAGCTGCGCGGCCCCTGGGCCATCTGCAACCGAGTCCGCGCCGTCCGAGACGGAGAGCGAGACGCCGGCCTCTGCGACTGTCAGCTATATCGAACGCTGGAAGGATTCGAGTACGCAGTGGGCGGCAGCCACGACCTGGTGGGGCAGTGTCGACGATGACATGAAAGCGCGACTGGGCGGGGCTAACCGACGTCCGGAGTACATCATTGAATACATGGGGCAATCCGAGGACGGAACGGGCTGTGGCCGGAAAGGAGGCACAAACTGTCGTGGCCCGCGCTATCGCGTTACCGCACGCATGCCGCCTGTCGAAGGCATGCCCAACGTGATTCTTCAAACAAGTTACCGGCCCTGAACCCTACCGGAGTACTCATCATGACCGCCGTTTTTTTCCGTTCCTGCGGGCGCCCCGGGAAGCTGAGCGCAGCCTTTGTAGCCGCCCTTGCCGTGTCGTCGCCCGCGAAGGCGCAAACCGACATCTCGAACCAGCCGTTGGTGCTGAACGTTACGGCCGCACCGAACGTGATGATGATTCTCGACAACTCGGGGTCGATGCTCTACGAGACGCTGCCGGACTACTTCCGCGACATCTGGGACTTCGAGCTGGCGATGCGTAATAGCGGCAGCACCAGCGTCTACATGCCGGACTACGACGATCTGAATATTTTCAATCTGGCCCTTCGGTCCTCGTCGCTGAACCGCATTTACTACAACCCCAATGTCACCTACCGTACCTGGACGAACGCGGACGGAACCGCCTATGCCCAATCTTCGCCGACGGCCGCGCCGATACGCCCCGGGTCCGCGACGACGATTGATCTTACGACGGAGAAGACCCACACCTTCCGCTGGCGGACAAACACTACGGTCACGACTTTCTCCGCAAGTTCAACGGCGGTCCCGCGCACCTTCTCCTGCCCCGACGGGCCCGATGGCAATACGCAACCGGACGACACCTGCGCCCAGACCTACGCGCCGATGACCTTCTTCGTCCACAAGGGCACAGGATCGATCTACGAGCGGGCGAACTATTACCGCTACCGCATCGTCGGCGCTGCCGCCACTCGTAAGGATATGGCGGATGGCACCGAAACAGCAGTGACAAGCTTCAGCTGGGCGGGCGGCATCACGCGCACGCTGGACCAGGAAAAGCAGAACTTTGCCAACTGGTATACGTACAACCGCAGCCGTATCAATGCGGCAAAGAGCGGCGTGAGCTACGCCTTTTCGACGTTGGGGCAGAACTATCGCGTCGGCTTCCGCACCATCAACGGAAGTACCGGCTGGCTGGACATCCCGACTGACGGCACCTTCTCGGATACCAATCGCAGCAATTTTTTCAGCAGCCTGTTCGACGCCGTGGCCGACGGCAACACACCGCTGCGCGTATCGCTGTGGAACGCAGGCGCCTACTTCAAGACGGCTGCCCCATGGGGGCCGAACGTCGGTGGCGCACCGCTCAGCTGCCGCCAAAGTTTCTCCATCCTGACCACCGACGGCTACTACAACGACAACAGCACGGTCTACGCCACCGCGGGCAATGCCGACGGCACCAAGGGCCGACCCTACGCAGACACACAATCGGTGACACTCGCGGACATTGCGATGTACTACTACGACACCGATCTGCAGCCCGACATCGAGGACAACGTGCCGACCACCCCAGAGGACGGCAACAACAAGCAGCACATGAACACCTTCGGTGTGTCCTTCGGTCTGACCGGTTCGCTGAATACGGCAACCGATCTGCCACGCCTGACCTCCGGCGAAATTTCCTGGCCAAGCATTTCGACGGATGCCGGGAAGCTCGACGACCTGTGGCACGCGACGATCAACGGGCGAGGCAAGTTCGTCAACGCGGGCGATCCACAGGAATTTGCGGACGGCCTCAAGGGCGCGCTGGATACCATCGTCGCGCGGACGGCGTCGTCCTCCAATCTGGGTGTATCGGCTACGCAGTTGCGTCAGGGTAGCCGGGTCTTTCAAGCTCGATTCACCAGCGAAATCTGGACCGGTGACGTATGGTCCTTCCTGATTGACAGTAACGGCGATATTTCGACCAACCCGGAGTGGCGAGCCGGCGATCAGGTACCTGCCCCTGCCAGTCGCAACATATATACGCGCAATGGAAGCACCGCCGTGCCCTTCGTGTGGAGCGAACTGAGTACGGACCAAAAGGCGGCGCTCGGCAACAGCAGCGCCGTGCTTGACTACCTGCGTGGGGTGCGTAGCGGAGAATCGAGCGAGGGGGGCACCTTCCGCAACCGGTCCTCGCTGATCGGCGACATCGTTCATTCATCGCCGATATACGTGGGGGAGCCGGAGGACTTCGCCTACGAGCGTTTTGCCTGGACGGGCGCATCGAGCTATCAGACTTACCGTACCCTCAGCGCAAGTCGCACCCCCATGCTTTATGTCGCTGCCAACGACGGCATGCTGCACGGCTTCGTTGCGAGCACCGGTGTCGAACGTTTCGCCTACGTGCCCTCCTCGTCGCTGGCCCAGATGTATCAGCTCACCAGCCCCAACTACACTCACCAGTTCATCAACGACGGAGCACTGACCGTAGCGGATGTTTACGATGCGGGCAGCGTGGGGGCGTGGCGCACCGTCCTGGTAGGTTCCACCGGCCGAGGAGGGCGCCAGCTCTACGCGCTCGATGTCAGTGACCCCACCATCCCGACAACGAACGCTGCAGGCCGCCGGGTCATGTGGGAGTTCTCGGATTCCGACTTCGGCAAGTTCACCGGCAAACCGGTTGTTGCCCGCATGAATAACGGCGAGTGGGCCGTACTGGTGGGCAATGGCTACAACAGCAACGAGTACAAGGGCTTCCTGTTCGTAGTGAATGCGATCACCGGTGCACTCATCAGGAAGATCGATACCGGAGCCTGCCCGGAGACCGACGACCCTTGCGTCAGCAATGGGCTGGGCGAAGTCACTCCATGGGACGAGGACAACGACGGTGATGTCGACTACATCTACGGCGGCGACCTGCGCGGGAATCTGTGGCGTTTCGATGTCTCGTCCAGCACACCCTCAGAATGGAAAGTGTCTTTCGGAACTCCCACGTCGCCGCTGCCGTTGTTCAGGGCGCGGGACGCATCGGGTACGCCGCAACCGATCACCTCAAAGGTCGAACTCCTGCTCGATCCGTCCAACAGCACCCGCTGGGTGTCTTTCGGAACAGGCAAGTTCCTCGGTAACGACGATCGCACCAGCAACGCTGTGCAGACCTGGTATGGCCTTTACGACAATTACACGAACGTCGCCACGACACCGGTGAGCGGCCGTTCGGATCTGGCGCAGCGGGTCATTCTCGTCGAAACCCGGCAGACGTCAGAGACTGAAACGGAGAATGCCAGCGGCGAAACCGAGACGACGACAACGAGCTTTGACGTGCGAGTGATCTCCGCGCCAGGAGATACCGTAGGGGGCGCCGAGGTCACGGACGCCGATGGCAATTACACTCGCAAAGGCTGGTATCTCGATCTGGTTCCGCCGAGCGGCACCGCGGCCGGCGAACGCATCATTTTTGGCGTGCAAGCGTTCGGTGGGGCACTTTTTGCAACGAGTGCAATCCCGGCCGACGATCCCTGCAGTCCGGGCGGGTCCGGCTGGTTCATGGCGATCAACCCCTATACCGGTGGGCGATTTGACTCCGAGGTGATTGCAGGACGTGATCAGGTGACCGTGACTGCGGGGGAATCGACGGTCAACTACTACGTCAGCGCTCTGCGCATAGACGGCATGCCGTCCAGCCCCATCTTCGTGCGCGATGGCAGTTCCAGTTCCGGCGGAAGCGGCGGAGGCAATCACAGCGGGGGCTCCGGCGTCGGCACCTCCGACGCGCTGATCAACACGTCGGATCTTGGCGCAGGCGGTAGCGGTACGGGTAACACAGGGGGGCAAGGGCCGAACGGAGAACCGCCACGCAAGTGCTCCGGCGGGATTGTGTGTCCCCGTCTCTACCTGCCCGACCGCTTCGGCCGGATTTCCTGGCGCGAACTGATTGCCGACTGACACGGAATACATACAGATGAACACGTCCAACAACACTCGCCTGCAGCGCGGCTTCACGCTGGTCGAACTGATGATCGTGGTCGCCATCATCGGCATCCTCGCCGCGATCGCCTATCCGAACTACACGCAGTACGTGATCGACAGCCGGCGCGCGACGGCCGCCGCCTGCCTGTCCGAACAGGCGCAGTCGCTCGAACGCTTTTTCACCACCACGCTGTCCTACGTCGGCGGCGGCACTAACCTGAACACGCGGCAGTGTGTCACCGACCTGGCGGGTTTCTATACCTTCGCGTCCGACATCGACGAGGACACGCCGCGCGCCTTCGCAATTACGGCCACGCCACTCAACGCCCAGCTGAACAACGACAACAAGTGCGGTTGCGTGCTGAGGCTGGACCAGACCGGCACCAAGGGTGCGTCCGGTTCGGCGGCGCGCTGTTCGACCGCGGCCGGTGTGTCCGCCTGCTGGAAGTGAGTGGCAGACACCGAAATTGACACGGAACGGCGTGCCGCCGGCCAGGGGACGCTCAAGCTGCAAGGTGGGCAGGCCGTATACGACTGATCGTCCCTCACCTCGTCTCACATGTCCGGCCCCCATCCACAGTCGGGTTTCACGCTGCTGGAACTGATGATCACGGTCGCCATCCTGGCCGTGATCACTGCGTTCGCGGTGCCGTCCTTCCAGTCGCTGATCATGCTCAACCGTCTGGCCAGCGAGGCGAACGAACTGGTCGCCGCACTCGGTCAGACACGGACCGAAGCGATCCGCGTGAACCGGCGCGTCATCCTCTGCCGCGCAGCGACCGACGGCGGCACGGTCGCCGCGGCCACCGGCTGCGTGGCCGGCGGCGGGCGCTGGGCCGGCTGGATGGTCTTCGTCGACGCCGACGCCAGTGGCACCTACAACCCGAACGCGGCGAGCAACCCGGACGAGGTGCTCATCCGCACGCACGCCTTTCACGGCAACCTTCTTCAGACCGTCGCAGGCAATGCGCTGTCCGGCGCCGGTAACCGCATCGTTTTTCGGCCGGACGGCCTGGCGCGCGCGCCCGGCCAGACCCTGCTGCAGACGGCCACGCTGCGGCTGTGCGAGGCGTCGGCGACAATCCAGCAGAACGCCCGCGACGTCAGACTGGGCGGCGGCAGCCGCGTCAGCGTGGCGCGCGCGACCTCGGCCGCCTGTGCGGCGCCGGAGGACGTCTGATGCGCGCGCCTTCCGGGCAGTCCGGCATTTCGCTGATCGAGGTGCTGGTCGCCATTTTCGTGCTGGCCATCGGCATGCTGGGCATGGCCGCGCTGCAGATGGCCTCGCTGCGTTCCAATCAGAGCTCCTACGAGCGCAGTGCGGCCGTCATGGCCGCCTATACGATGATCGACCGCCTGCGCGCCGACGTCACCGCGGCGCGCGCCGGCAGCTACAACCTCGCCCTCGACGACGACTGCGCGTCGCCGGGCGGCTCCACTTTTCCGGAAGTCCAGCTCGCCGCCTGGCTGGCCGATCTGCAGACCAGCATGGGACCGTCCGCCTGTGGTGGCGTGACCTGCAGCGCAGGGGCGGCCGCGAGCTGCGTCATCAGCGTGCGCTGGGACGACAGCCGGGTGCAGGGTGGCCTGAGCAACCAGACCTTCAGCATCGAGGCGCGGCTGTGAGTACGCGGGGGGAGGGCGGCAGCACGCTGATCGAACTGATGATCGCGCTCACGCTCGGGCTGTTCATCATCGGTGCCGCCATCGCGCTGATGCTGAGCAACCGGCAGACCTACGACACGACCGAAGGTCTGTCGCGCATCCAGGAATCGACACGCACTGCGTTCGAGCTGCTCGCGCGCGACATCCGCGAAGCCGGGCTCAATTCCTGCGGCGGCGCGCTGCAGTTCGTCAATGTGCTGACCAATTCGTCGTCGCTGTGGTGGACGCAGTGGAACGGCGGCGTACGCGGCTACGGCGGCAGCGACGCCTTCGCTGGCGCCACCTTCGGCTCGGGCGTCGGTCAGCGCGTGGCCGGTACCGCGGCGCTGCACATCATGCGCAGCGGCAGCCAACCGCAGACGGTGGCCAGTCACGATACCGGCAGCCAGTTGCTGACGCAGAGTCCGCGCAACAGCGCGCTGTCGGCCGGCGATCTGGCCATTGTCTGCAATTTCAGCCAGGCCAGCCTTTTCCAGGTGTCGGCGGCCGACGCGAGCACGGTGTCGCACGGCACCGGCGGCACACCGGGCAATTGCTCGCGCGGTCTCGGCTTCGCCAATCCGCCCGACTGCAGCGAAACCGGTCAGACCTACCGCTTCGAGGCGAACGCCGTGGTGATGCGACTCGAGTCCCTGGCGTGGTACGTGGGAAACACCGGCCGCACATCGACGACATCGCGGTCGCTCTATCGCGTGGCCCCGCAGAACGAGGCCGGCACGCTGTCGCTGGTGACCGAAGAGGTACTCGACGGCGTGATCGACCTGCAGCTCGACTACCTGATCGAAGGCGGCAGCGCCTACGTCGCCGCATCGGCGGTCACCGACTGGAATGCGGTCACCGGTGTCCGCATGCGTCTGACGATAGAGGAACCGGATCGCCCCGCAGCAGTGACCGACCGCGTGCGCCGGACGATGACGCACGTCGTCACGCTCAGGAACCGGATGTCATGAGCGTCCGTCAGCCGCATGCGCAACGTGGCGTCACCCTGGTGGTGGCGCTGATGCTGCTGATCGCCATCACGCTGCTCGGTCTGGCCAGCATGCGCGGCACCGGCATGCAGGAGCGCATGAGTGCCAATCTGTACGACCGCGCGATCGCCTTCCAAGCCGCCGAATCGGCGCTGCGCGAAGCGGAGGCGCTGCTCGCCACCGGCACGGCCGGACCGTTCGACGGCACGGTCAGCGGCCTCTATCCGAAGCCGGCGCCGGGTGCCGAGGATTTCGCCAATCGCTGGGAGGCGGCTGCCACCGTGTGGGCCAACGCCTCGGTGTGGTGGGAGGGGGCCGACGCCGACACGCGCGCCAAGGCGGCAGGGGCGCCGCAATACATCATCGAGGATCTCGGCATCTGGCCGTCCACGCCCGACTGCGATACGGTCACCACCATCGCCGCCGATTGCCTGAAACCGCGCTATCGCATCACGGCGCGCAGCGCACCGGTGTCCGGTCGACCTTCGGTGTTGCTGCAGACCACTTACCGGCCATGACCATGCACCCGCTTCCCGCCCTCTACCGCTTCCTCGCTGCGCTGCTGCTGGCCTGCCTTGCAGGGCAGCCTTTGCGCGCGGCGGTCGATATCGCTGACGCACCGATCATGGTGGGCAGCGCGGTCGCGCCCAACCTGATGTTCCTGCTCGACGATTCCGGCTCGATGCAGTGGGAGGTCATGCCGGACGAAAACCTCTATTCCGCCTACTACCTGTTTCCTATCCCGTTCGGGCTGTACGGCGGCAGCACCTATACCTCGCAGGTGCCGACCTTCCAGGACAACAACATCCACAACTTCTTCAGCAGGTCGCCGGACAACAACGCGGTGTTCTACAACCCGCAGACGACCTACAAGCCCTGGATACGTCACACTGGCGTCAGCTTCGGCGACGTGTCCCCGACGGCGGCACCTTACAACCCGTCCGACACCTCTCGCGGCACGCTCAATCTCACGGCCTCGCAGACGCAATCGGCGTACTGGTTCACCAACACGTCGAACACCAACCAGAATTCCGCGAGCTACGCCTGCGGTCCGCCGTGCAACCAGACCTTCCAGCCGATCACCTTCTTCATCTATCGGGGCAGCGGCTCGCGGGTCAGTGCGGCCAATTACACGAAGTATCAGATCCGCGGCACGCGGGCCTACAAGCGCGACCCGGTCACCGCGGCGGAGGTCGAGATCACCAGCTTCAGCTGGCCGAATGGCGTCACCCGCACGGTCGCGCAGGAGACGCAGAACTTTGCCAACTGGTTCAGCTACTACCGCAGTCGCATCCTTGCGGCACGCGCCGGCGCGTCGATCGCGTTTGGCCAGCTCGGTACCAATTACCGGGTTGGTTTCCGCACCATCAACGGCGACGGGCAACTGCTGATACCGACCAGCGGAACCTTCAGCGGCAGCAATCGCGAAACCTGGTTCCAGCGTTTGCTCGAAACCGACATCAGCACCAGCGGCACGCCGCTGCGCACCGCGCTGAACTGGGCCGGCAACTACTTCGAGAACAAGACAGGAAACGACGATCCGTGGAAGGACGCGGCCTACGCCAATCCGCTGGCCTGCCGGCAGTCCTTCACCATCCTGACCACCGACGGCTACTGGGGTGACACGTTTTCGCTGCCGGCGGGCAGCCAGAACGCTGACGGCAACGAAGCGCGGCCTTACCGCGACACGCACAGCAACACGCTGGCCGACGTCGCGATGTACTACTACAAGCGCGATCTGCGCACCGGCATCGCCAACAACGTGCCGACCAGCACGCGCGACCCGGCTGACTGGCAGCACATGGTCACCTTCGGCCTGTCGCTGGGCACCAGCGGCACGCTGGACCCGGCCACCGATCTGCCGGCGCTGACCGCGGGCACCAAGAGCTGGCCGAATCCGACGCTGAGCTCGCCCGCCAAGCTTGACGACCTCTGGCACGCCAGCCTGAACGGCCGCGGCGGCTTCGTGAACGCGACCAATCCGACGCAGTTCATCGACGGTCTGTCGGCCATGCTGACCGATATCGGCGAACGGGTGGCCTCGAGCGGCACCGTCTCCGCGACCAGCACGTCGGTCACGTCGAACACGCTGCTGTTCCAGGCCCGATTCGTCGGTGGCGACTGGACAGGCGACCTGTGGGCGACGCGCATCCTGACCGACGGCACGCTGGCGACCACGCCGAGCTGGAAAGCGTCCGAGCACCTGCCGACGCCGGCCAACCGCTCCATCTACACCTGGTCCGGCACGGCCGGCATTCCCTTTCAGTGGGCGAACCTGACGGCAGCGCAGCGAACCACACTCGGGTCATCGGCCATCCTCGACTACCTGCGTGGCGTGACCTCCGGCGAGGCGCGCAACGGCGGCGGCTACCGCAACCGTTCATCGGTGCTGGGCGACATCGTGAATTCGGCGCCGCTCTATGTCGGCGCAGTGACCGATCTGCGACTCGACCGCTTCGGCTGGACCGGCGCCAGCACCTATCAGGACCACCGCGCGGCGGTCGCATCGCGACGCGAAATGGTCTATGTCGCGGCCAACGACGGCATGCTGCACGCCTTCGACGCGCGCACCGGTGACGAGCGCTTCGCCTTCGTGCCCAGCGGCGCGCTGGCAACAATGAAAACGCTGGCCAACACCGATTACGCCCACAAGTTCATCAACGATGGCTCGGCCGTCGTGGCGGAGGTGTATTTCGGCGGCGCCTGGCGTACGGTGCTGGTCGGCACGCAGGGTCGCGGCGGCAAGAGCGTGTACGCGCTCGACATCACCAATCCGGACGGCTTCGCCGCGAACAAGGTGCTGTGGGAATACACGCACACCAGCCTGGGACAGACCACCGGCACGCCGGTCATTACCCGGCTCAACGACGGCAACTGGGCGGTCGTCGTCGGCAATGGCTATAACAGCACCAACGCGCGCGCCGAGCTGTTCGTGCTGAATGTTTCGAATGGCGCGCTGCTTGCGCGCATCGATACGCTGCGCGGCTCCAGCGGTACACCCAACGGTCTGGCTGCGGTGGAGGGCGTCGATGTCGATCGCGACGGCGACACCGATTTCGTCTATGGCGGCGACCTGCTCGGCAATCTGTGGAAGTTCGACCTGAGCAATGCCGCGCCGGCGCAGTGGCGGATCGCCTACGGGACCACCGCGGCCCCGGATCCACTCTTCACTGCGCGCAGCGCGAGCAACGCGGTGCAGCCGATCACCGGCGGCGTGAGCGTCGGTTTCAATCCGGCCGACCGCAAGCTGTGGGTGTTCTTCGGCACCGGCCGCTATCTGTCGACCGGCGACCTGTCCACCACGGCAACGCAGACCTGGTACGGGCTGAACGACACCGGCAGCACCATCGCCAGCCGCAGCAATCTGGCGCAACGCGTCATTCTGGAGGAGGGCGCGACGGGGCAGGGCGACCGCTATCGCGTCATTTCCAAGCCCGGCGACACGACCGGCGGCAGCACGATGACCAACAAGCGCGGCTGGTACATCGACCTGACCTCGCCGACCGCCGGTGCCGAAGGCGAACGCATGGTTTTCGCACCGGTGCTGGGCGCCAGCACGCTGTTCGCGAGCACCCTCATTCCGAGCGACGATCCCTGCGAGCCGGGTGGTCGCGGCTGGGTGCTGGGCGTCAATCCGTTCACCGGCGGCCGCCAGGATTTCGACGTGTTCGACTTCAACCGCGATGGCGGCGTTGATGCAGGCGACCAGGTCAATCTGGCCAATGGCAACGGCACCAACCGCAAGGTGGTCGGCAGCGGTTACAGCACGGACAGCCTGCCGGGCAGTCCGCTGCAACTGGGCAAGCAGCAGGTCGTGGGTGGGTCTGACGGCAATGCGCAAACACGCCGTGTGTCGGACGGACTGCGCTCCGGGCGCGTGTCGTGGAAAGAGATACTGAGGGACTGACGATGAAAGCCTTGATTGCAGGACTGATGTACGTGGCCACCGGCGGCGCGTACGCCGCCGAACCGTTGTCGCCGATCGCCAATCCGTCGCTGTACGAATCGCGCGGCACGGTCGGCAGCGTGGACAGCGCGTCCGGCACGCTGATGATCGGCGGCAAGCGCTACAAGGCGAACGCCAACACCGTCATTTTCATCGACGACGGTCGCGGCAACGTGCGCAAGGCGCTGAAGCTGGCCGACATTCCGCCCAATGTACCGGTCAGCTTTTCAGCCGGCGAGGACGGACAGGTCACGCAGATATACGTCGGCAGCGGAATCCAGCCGTTCCGGCCGTAGTGACTGGGCCGCAAGTGCCCAAACGGAAACGGTACTCGGTCGGGGATGTGTGGGGATTTTCGAGTGCTTTGGATGAATCGGACGCACGGATACCCCCAATATCCTTACTTCTGAAAATTACTGTTTTCAGAAGTTAGATTGCGAGCGCTGGCGCTGCTCTCGTCGATTGTCAAGAGCGTTTCACGCAATATTTCGCGCTTGCGTCCGTCATTTTTTGCTGCGGGCGCACATAGTTGCATCGGTGCGTAAGCGGAGCGGCCCTTTCTCACCCCGCGTCACGAGCCGGGCGCGCAATGTAGCCCGGTCCTCATGAGCGTGCAAGACGGACCAATTCGCGGGTCCCCCCTCAGCCACGGGCCGCCCGTGTCCAGGTGATCACATGTTGTCCGTCCGGGGCGGTGCCCTTCGGTGCCCTTCCGGACTAGGCTGCATTTGGGCTTGCAGGGGATGAATGAAGGGATCGGCGACGACGGCGACGGCGCCACCCCGCAAGCGGGGTCCCCTCCGCCGCCTATGTCGCCGCCCTAGATCGGTCCGACCTTGGGAAAGTCGCAGGTGACAGAACGAATGGAACCGTCCCACGTGAGCCAGCCGGCGCACTCTGTGCCTGGCTCCCATGTATAGCCGAGCTTGACGAGTTCCACCGAGGTGACAGTCGCGACCGGCTGGCCGTTCTGGCTGACGGTGAAGGTGTAGAGAGAACGCGAACCCATATGCAGCGAACCGATGATGTGCAGCCCGTTCGACTTGTATGGTTCGGGCTTCTGACCCTTCTGTGGCGCGTCCGTAACCGGTTCGACGCTGCGCGCAGGCGAAGGCGAGTGCGCGACCTTGACGACGTGCGCCTGCTGCGGAGTCTTCAACTCTACGTCCAGCGGATTGAGCTTGTCCGACGAAGACAGGATCGCGACGAACAGGACGGCCATGACGCCGGCACCGATGAACGTCCAGTGCTTCCAGATCGGGCGAACGTCCTGCGCCTGTAGCTCTGCCCCGCCGCCACGAGTATGGCTCTTGTACAGGTCGAAAAACTGACGCTTGTACTTGCGAATGGTCGTGTTCACGACCTCACCGCGTAGCCCATCCTGCACCTTGCGCGTGTAGCTGGTCGGACTGCCGAACGCGATGTTCTTGCGCACCCGATAGACCAGCTGCACCAGATCGCGGATTGACTGATTGATCTTGCCGTAGCTCTGCGTAATCAAGAGCACGTCGGCCGATTCATGGCGGTGAAGGCTGTACCAGTGTTCCACGTCGCGCGGCGTGCCGATCTTGGGCAACGCGATGTGACACTCGTCTATGACGTACAGCGGACCCGCGCCCGATTCCGGATGGCGCCACGGATCGCCATAGTCCTCGACGTGAGAGAACGGGTAAGCCGTCCAAGCTTCCGCCGACGCCGGACGCACGGCGCGGGTTTCGTCGCGCTTCTCGATCAGGTCCGCATATGCCGGATCAATAGCCGCAATACGCTCGACATTAAGCGGAAGATTCGTGATGACCTTCCGCCCCTTCTCCAACGCCGGGAGGATGTGGAATACAACGGCCTCATAGCTCTTTCCGCCACCAGGAGCGCCGAGAAGAAGATTGATCACAGGCGACCCGCCTCAGCCGCGCAATCGACACACAGCCACGATTCGCCGTCCTCGTCGAGGGTGCAGGAGCCTTCGCCGTTATCGTCCGGCTCGATGTCCGCGCCGCAGCGTGCGCACTCGTCGTGCTCATCGTCCATTTATGACCCCAGTCTAGTGAAAGGAATGATCTGCAAGGCGAAGCGGATAGCGATCGCTGCGGCGATGATCTGGAACGCGGTGCCCAAACCGATCACGGAAAGAACGTCCCACATTTCGGCCGGCACCATCGACCAGTAAGCGCCCCACCCTTCCGCCGCCGACCAGTCGAGCGCACCCACCGCGGACACAGCGACAGAAAGCACCTGATCGAAGACCCAGACGGCGGCATCGGTGACCAGCCACCACAGAGCCGCGAACACCGCCACGAACAGAGCGCCGAACCACGACGCGAGCGCGGCGACCTTGGAAATCAACAGAGAGAGACCGGCAGCGAGTGCGCCCATATCAGCCCCCGAAAACCAGAGAACGCGCGAGGAAAAGCGACGTGATGACGATCACGACCTTGACCCATGGCCAGACCCAGCACGGCGGGCCGAGATTGCCACCGGGGAAGGCGAAGCCGGCGATAGTGCCACCGGGCAAAGAGAACTGAGGACAGCCGCCCCCGTCCGGAATGTCAGGAAGCAGCGCGTCAAGAGCCGCCGAGAAACCTGTCTCTTGGAGTTCCGCCTTACGGGTTTCCCATACGCCGATGATGCCGTCGGGATACTTGCGCTCGTAAAGCGTAGGAACGGGCGGCATGGACGTATCCCGCACTGCGGGCGTCACCTCAACGTCACCGGGTTCCGGGCTGGTGTCCTCGGTGGTCTCGTCCGTCGTGTTGCCTTCGGAGTCCTTCGTCGTCGTCGTAGTGCTGCTGCTGTACGAATAGGAGCTGTTGTTGTACGTAATGTTGTACGTCGTTTGAGACGTCTTGGACCCGGTGGATGTCGTCGTTGTCTTGCTTGGACTATTAACGGAAGCTGGACCGGTGACCACGGGCGAACTAGCGAGAATTTCCCCGCCATATGAAGCTACCTGATCATGCACAGAAGGCGCGGACGCCGGATTGTCCTCAAGAGCACCGGTAACGGCGTCTTCGAGATCGCCATCGCTCGCCGGAATGGGCTCGTACTCCGGGTTATAGGGCGTGTTGATCAGCTTCCGGTGTATCTGAGGAAATCCATTAGGCGTATAGGGCTTAGCGGTACAGTTGCCGATCGGCGAGTAACCGGCTTGAATGTCATTCGGGTATGCCATTCGATAAAATGCATGGTTACTGCCGCCGTCCATAACAATGGTCTGCCCGGGTTCCATGCGAGCACACAGATCGTACTCCGACCATCCGGGCGTGCCCGAAGGAACAACCGGCACAGCTGAAGACATGTCCGGCTTCATCCAACGGTCAAGCGCCCAAGTGAGGCCCGCACCGACGGCCAACGAGCCGAGGGCGCCGACAGGCCCGCGCTTGAGCAGCGGCAATGCACCCTGCGCAATCTGGCGCGCTGTCGCTGTGCGGGATGCGGTAATGGTCGCGGTCGCCGCGTTAGAGCCGGAAGCACCCGCAAGTGTGACCGGCCCGGAAATGGACCGAGTAACGCCGCCTGCGCCGTTTGGCGTGGTCTGACCGACAGCGGACGGACCCATCGGGTAATGGGTGGTCTGGCCGTTCGGACCTGTGAGCGTGCCCGTAACCTTGCCGTTCGCCCACTCATACGACCATGAGCCGAAATCGTTAAACCCGGCTGTTTGGGCAGATGCATGCGTACATGCAGCCGCTGAAACAGCCGAGACAACGAACCACAGGAGATTCCGGAGGACGCGCATCACCACGCCCCCCGGATGCCCTGAACCATGGCAAACGCGCTCATCGCACCTATCAAGGCCACGATGGCGTAGAAATGTGCGATCAACGCGCCTTCCATGGTCTTAGGCCTTACGGACGCCGCGCTTGCCCAGATCCACGCCCTTGAAGGCCATGGCGATACCGATGATCGCGACGCCGGTTGCCGCCACGAAAGCGGCGACGGTCGAGAAATCGACCGCTGCGAAGATGTCAGCCATTTTTGATGCTCCTTGCATATGCCGGAAAACGCCGGCGCGTTATCGGGAAAACCCCGAAACCTTCAGGCCCTGCGAATGACGCCAAGAACGGCGCCAATGCACTGACCGAGAAACCAGAAGAAGACGACCGCACCGAAGCCCCACGAAAACACCGTGGCAATCTCGGACGCGGTGAAGCCCGGATAAGCCGGATCACCACCGCCACCGGGCTGAATCGTGTAGTCGAACGTACCGACAGGAAGCGGCGTGCCTGTCGTGTCACGAAGCTCGCCGTACTGCTCGCCGTTGATCGTGACGGGCGCCCAGTACTCACCGGAGCCGGTCCAGCTCCACTGATCGCCCGGAGGCGGAACACCGCACGCCTGTTCCCAGTACGCGGCGGCATCCTGAAATGCGGCTTCCGGCGTGGAGCCGGCGCCCATGAGGCCGGCGCCACCGGGGTGACATGAGAACTCCGCCTCGAACACGATCAGGCAGCCTTAGCCGGTGCTGCCGTGAAACCGGTGCAGCGCAGGATAAGGCGACGATCGCGATCGATCTGGACGTCCAGGTGGCAGACGTACTGCCCCGGCGTCAAATGATGCGTGTCGGACAGCAGCATTTCCGCGTAGCCCTGCTTGCCGTCAGGCAGCGTGATGAGGCCCCCGACAATGGTGTATTTCTTGGACTTATCCTGTTTGCCTTCGACGTGGCGGACTTCAACAAGTTGGAACGCGACCTTAATTTGCGACATGGGTTACACCCCTTGGAGTAGTGGCGCGCTAAGTGCGCGGTGATATCGGAGCCGTTCGGCTTCCGTGGAATCGCGCCACCATGACGGCGGTGCGTGTGACGTGATGAGCTTTTGCGCGACGGCGTAGAGCTCGCGGCAACGCTTGGGAATCTCAGGGCGGTAAATGGCCTCGAAAGCCGCGCCGATGTCGCCGCCGTTAAGCTGCAACATCATGTGCAGGCACTTTCCCGCCTGTTTCTTCGCGTGATCAACCGCCTTGGCGATACTGGCCTTGGCGACAGCCGCGACAGTCAGGATTCGCCGAGCGTCGGCGCTGTTGATCCAGTCGAAACACGCATACGAGCCGGCGAGATATGGCGAGGGGTTGCGGATCAGGTCGTATTCAAGCTTCCGATGCGTGGCCCGATATTCGACCTCGTAACGGACCCATGGTGATTCGGGGTTTCCAAGCTGGCGCCCCTTCTCGTAGATGCGAGCAAGCTTTCCGGATTCACGACTACCGACCATGAACGTGCAGCCCTTGCCGCTGCCCATGTCGTCAATGTGCTGGCCGTTCGGATGCGTGCCACGTGGCGGCTTGAATCCGCCCGTCGCGAACTGTTCGAGCGCCCATGAAATCGGGTGAGTACCGTCGAAGTCATCGTGCGCCAGATCGATCCGCGTAATCTTCGCCGCGTGAGCTTCGGCGAGTTCAGCAACGTCATCCCATGAGCGAACAACGGCGCAACCCGATCCGGTGAATTCGATATGAAGGGTGCCGGCGTTGCCGCCATAGGCGACGGAAACAAGCCCGGGAATCTCGAGCAAGGTGGCGTAGCCGTTCGAGCCGTGCCCGGTATCATGCAGCGTAGATGCAAGGTCGTAGCCGAAGACGGTAGCGAGGAACGACGCCGCGAATTCGGCCGGATTACCCGCGGGCCGGAAGGTGAGCGACAGCCAGTCAATGATTGCGCTCATTTCAGATAGGCGAACTTCGAGAGCTCGGAGGCTGTTGCGGCTTCGATCTGCTGCGCGTCCTGCAGCATCTTGCGGAACTTGGAACGGTTGCGCGAAAGCGCCGGATCAGCGAGAGACTTGCGGGCGATATCCGCATTCTTCCGAGCTTGGGAAAGCTGGACTTCCAGCAACTGCTGAACCGTTCTCATCACTGCCCCCTTCGTCTCTCTGAATTACCCCCGTGTTACCTGCCGGGGGTTTGTACAGATGCGCTGTACCCAACCGAAGTAAAGACGATCTGTACGGCTTTGTCAAGAACTACTGTACTGATAGTGTCCACGCCGTGAAGCTGTTCACAGGAGTGAGCAATGGGAATCTATGAGCGGGATTGGATGAAAGAGCACGCGCGGGAACAAGCGCGAAGAGAGAGCAGCCGACAAAAGCCAATTAATTTCGAGCTAGATAAGAAGCCGCCGAAAAGAACATTGACATACGCGATATTCTGGGTAGCTACGATAGCGATTGGAACACTGGCAGCAGAGGCTCTGAAAGGAAACTAAGAATGAAACCGGTGTGGATGTATCTGGATGAAGCGCAGGAGCGCGGCCTAGCAGCGAATGACAGCGACATCGCCGCGAAGCTTGGCGTAACGAAGGCTGCGGTATGCGAATGGCGCAAAGGAAGAAGCGCACCAGCGGAAGAGGCAGCGGCGAGACTGGCGGAGCTGATCGGGAAGCCGGAAGTCATGGCCGAGTGCGCGGCAGCGCGGGCCAAGACGCCCGAAGGGCGGCGCATGTGGGAACGGCTGGCGAGGATCGCGGCGGCGGCCGTGGTGGTGGCCGCGGTGACCCCGCACGAAAGCTATGCCGCTGTCAAGATGCAGTGTGCATACAAGGGATTACTGTTTTCAGAACTTACATCAAGGCATGAGTGTTCGGGCTCAATACATTAAACCTAAAGGACTCGCCACCCTCTCTTCTGGCCTGAAAAAAGCGAAAACTCAGGATGAAGTGAACAGGTGTGCGATCAAAGCAACGCCGATCGCCGCGACCGCAAGTGAGGTCCACGACGCCAGACCGCTCATATAGCCGTCGGGAATTTCCACCGGTTTCAGGGTCGCCAGCACGCGCCGGTACTGCACGACCGCCAGCGTCACTGAAATCGAGCCCAGTGCGATCAGCGCGACGCCTATCCAGAACGACAGGCCGTGCGGCGCACCGTTGAGCGTCTTCTGATTGCCCAGCATCGCGACGAACAGCGCAAAGCGCTCGATCGCGAATCCGAAGGCCATCAGCGCCAGCGCGGTGCGCGACCATGCGAGCAGCGTGCGTTCGGCCGCGAAGAAGACGCGCGGATCGTTCAGGTCCGACACACTCAGCCTTGCGCCGGCGGACGCCGGCGGTAGGTCACGACCAGCACATCGCGCCAGGCTGGCTTCGACGGATCGAGCGGATGGATGGGCGTCACGCCGTGCAGTGCGCGCTGGTCATTCACCAGCGCTGCATCGCAGGGCGCCGTCAGCGTGAAGCTGTCGAGACGCTTGCCTTCAGGCGAGAAGATTTCCGTGGTGCCGCTCTCGACGTTCTCCCGCCGCACCATCATGACCAGCACGAAATCGACGCCATCACGATGCACGCCTTCCGGTGTCGGCTTGCCCTCACCGTCCGCGCGCGCCTCGATGCGGAACTGATGCACCTCGATGTGCGCGTCGTGACCGGGGTGCAGACGCTGGAACACCGCCAGCCCGAACTGCGCCACCGTCTGCATGGTCGAGCCACCCAGTACCTGCGGCCGTATCGGCTCGAAGTGACGCTCGACGCCGCCATTCAGCGTGTTGTAGTCCAGGCTCTGGTAATGCGGCTGATGCGGTTCGAACTGGATGCGCAATCCGTCGGCCGGCGCACTGAGCACCGCATAACGGCGCCGACGGTAACGGCCACCGTCCGCCATATAGGTATCGGTTTCCAGATCGCCCCAGCTGGCGGCAAACACGTCCCAGTCGGCGCGCCAGCCGGAACGCAGGCTGGACAGTGCGTCGCGTACCTGCGCCGACGGCAGGAAACAGAAATCGTGGGCCGCGACGTTCTCGGCGAGCGCGCGGGCGAAAGTGCCGGTATTCAGGGAGGGGGACATCTGTGACAGAACGACGAAAACCGCGAAAGCAGGGACGATACTCCCCTGCTCCCGGCAACGCACGCACCGACCCGATTTAGAATCGGTGCCCAGCCGGAGATCCCGTCACATGCCCCGCTTCTGCGCCAACCTGTCACTGCTGTTCACCGAACACCCTTTTGTCGAGCGCTGGGCCGCCGCGGCGCGCGCCGGCTTTCGCGGCGTCGAATGCCATTTCCCGTACGGCGAACCGGCCGCCGTGCTGGCCGAGGAAGTGCGTCGTCACGGGCTGGAGCAGGTGCTGTTCAATCTGCCGCCTGGAGACTGGGCCGCGGGTGAACGCGGCATCGCCTGCCTGCCCGACCGCGTTACCGAATTCGAGGACGGCGTCGGTCGCGCCATCGACTACGCCCGTGCACTCGGCTGCCAGCGCATCAACTGCCTGGCCGGCATCGCGCCGGCCGGCGCCGAGCGCGCCGAACTGCTGTCGGTGATGGAACGGAATCTGCGCTTCGCGGCGCGTGCCTTGGCGCGGGAAAACATCGAACTGCTGGTCGAGCCGATCAACGACCGCGACATGCCGGGCTTTCTGCTGAACCGCTCGGCCGACACGCTGGCGTTGATCGAACGCGTCGGCGAGCCCAATGTGAAGCTGCAGTACGACGTGTATCACATGCAGATCATGGAGGGCGACCTCGCCCGCAGCTTGCAGCGCGAGCTGCCGCGCATCGGCCACGTGCAGATCGCCGACAACCCGGGGCGTCACGAACCGGGCAGCGGCGAGATCAACTACCGCTTCCTGTTCGACTGGCTGGACCGCATCGGCTACACCGGCTGGGTCAGCGCGGAATACATCCCGGCCGGCGACACCGCTGCCGGACTGGGCTGGATGCCGCGCTGAACTTCAGGGCAGCGAGAAGCCGTCGGCCGCGAGGACCTTGCGTGCCGGTTCCGACAGCAGAAAGTGCGCGAAGCGCTCGCCTTCGCTGCCGGGCGCCGACAGCACGACCAGACCGTAGTCGGCGCCGACCGCGAGATCGGACGGCAGCGCGACTTCCTGCAGCGCTGGCACCTCGCGGCGAGCCAGTCGCGAGTTGGTACAGTAGGTGACGAACAGATCCGCCTGCCCGCTTTCGACCACCCACGCATAGACGTTGCGACCTTCCGGCGGCTTCGCCGAATTGGCGGCGCCGGTAAGCTGCCGCCCCCGCGCGGCCAGCGCGCGACCGATGCCCGGTCGCAGCGCATGGGCGCGCTGGAACATCTGGACTGCATAGTCACCGGCCGGATCGGCCTTGGGCGTCGACACGCCCAGCTTCAGATCGCGGCGGACCATCGCGTCGAGCGCGTTCGCCGGCGTCACCGTCAGGCCCGGCCGCACCAGCAGGCACAGTTCGTTGCGTGCGAAGCGCTCGACCTTGGCTGCCTTGCCGGCATCGACGAAGGTCTGCGGATGCGTCATGTTGGCCGAAGCGAACACGTCGGCAGTGGCCCCGGCGGCGATCTTCTCGCGCAGCACGCCGCTCGGCCCGAATTCGAAGCGGGGCGCCGCCCCGCCCTGCTCCGCATACAGCTTGCCGAGCTGCGTGAATACCGACTTCAGGCTGCCGGCGGCATGCACCGATGCCCCGTCGGCCTGCGCCGCACCTGCCAGCAGCGAGGTGCAGGCCGCCACGATGAGCGCGCGCATGATCACTTGGCCGCGTTCGGGAAGAACAACTGCTGACCGTCGATCTTGTAGTCGGCGATCGCCTTCTGACCTTCGGCCGACACCACCCAGTCGATGAAGGCCTGGCCATCCGCCTTCTTCACGTGCGGGTGCTTGTCCGGATTGACCAGGATGACGCCGTACTGGTTGAACAGGCGCTTGTCACCTTCGACCGAAATGGTCAGGTCGCCGCGGTTCTTGAACGACAGCCAGGTGCCGCGGTCGGCCAGGATGTAGGCGTTCATCGACGCCGCGGTGTTCAGCGCCGGGCCCATGCCGGAACCGGTGTCGCGGTACCAGGCGCCTTTGACCGCGTCGAGATCGACGCCGGCCGCTTTCCAAAGACGCAGCTCGGCGGCGTGCGTGCCGCTCTTGTCGCCACGCGACACGAAGGGGGCCTGTGCCGCCTGAATCGTCTTCAGCGCCCCGGTGATGTCCTTGCCGCCAGCAACCTTGGCCGGATCCGACTTCGGTCCGACCAGGATGAAGTCGTTGTACATCACCTCCTGCCGCTTCACGCCGTAGCCTTCAGCGATGAATTTCTCTTCCGCCGCCTTGTCGTGCACGAACACCACGTCGGCGTCACCGCGGCGCGCCATGTCCAGCGCCTGACCGGTGCCCAGCGCAACGACGCGCACCTCGATGCCTGTCTTCGCCTGGAAAATCGGCAGCAGGTGCTTGAACAGACCCGACTGTTCGGTCGAGGTGGTGGACGACACGGTGATGAAACGGTCGGCGGCGTGCACAAAGGGCGCGGCCAGCGTAATCGCGGCCGCCGCGGCGGTGGCGATGAAGGAACGGCGGATCAGGTCCATGAAAGCTCTCCTCTGAGGTATTGCCCGGCCTCGGCCGAGCGCGGTGCGGCGAAGAAGTCGGCCACCGGCGTGTGTTCGGTGATGCGGCCGGTGTCGACGAATACGATGTCGTCGGCCAGGCGACGGGCCTGGCCGAGGTGGTGGGTGACCATGACGATGGAACAGCCGTCGTCGGCGATGACGCGGATGATGCGTTCCACTTCGGCCGCGGCGCCCGGGTCGAGGCTGGCGGTCGGCTCGTCGAGGAAGAGCACGCGCGGTCGCAGCGCCCACGCGCGAGCGAGCGCCACGCGCTGCTGCTCGCCACCGGACAGCACGCGCGCCGGGCGGTCGGCCAGTGCGGCGAGGCCGACGCGTTCCAGCACGTCGAGCGCGCGCGTGCGGCGTTCCGCCGCCGGCACGCCGGCCAGGTAGAGCGCGTACGTCACGTTGTCGAGCACGCTGCGGCGGAGCATGACCGGGCGCTGGAACACCATGGCCTGCACCGGCGTGCCGCTGCCGCCGTTCCACAGGATGCGGCCGGCAGTCGGTTCGATCAGGCCGTGCATCAGGCGCATCAACACGCTCTTTCCCGCGCCGTTCGGGCCGAGTATCAGCGTGCGCCGCCCGGCTTCGATGCGCAGCGACACGTCGCGGATCAGCGCGCGGTCGCCCGCCTCGTAGCGCAGCGCGTCCAGCGTGAGCAGTACGTCAGCCATGGCGTCGCACCGCCCATTCGCGTACCGCGTGCGCCAGCGCATTCAGTATCAGCACGATGGAAATGAGGATGAAACCCAGCGCCAGCGCCAGCGGCAGGTCGCCCTTGCTGGTTTCGAGCGCGATGCTGGTGGTCATGACGCGGGTGACGCCGTCGATATTGCCGCCGACGATCATTACCGCGCCGACCTCCGCGACCGCGCGGCCCAGCCCGGCCAGCACTGCGGTAGACAGCGAGAAGCGCGTATCGACCAGCAGCGTCAGCGCGGCGCGCGGGGTCGAGGCGCCGAGCGAGCGCAGCTGTTCTTCGTAGTCGCGCCAGGCGTCGGCGACGATCTGCCGCGACAGCGCGGCGATGATGGGCGTGATCAGCACCACCTGGGCGATCACCATGGCGGTCGGCGTGAACAGCAGGCCGAGCGAACCGAGCGGGCCGGCGCGCGACAGCAGCAGATAGACCAGCAGACCGATCACCACCGGCGGCAGGCCCATCAGGCCGTTCAGGATGACGGTCAGCGACTTGCACCCCGGGAAGCGGCCGACCGCCACCGCAGCGCCTATCGGCAGCCCCAGGCAGGCGGCGAGGAAGACGGCGGTCAGGCTGACCTGCAGGCTCAGCGCGACGATGTGCAGCAGATTGGGGTCGGCGGCGACGATCAGGCGGCCGGCGGTGGCGAAGCTCTCGCTCATCGTGCTCATCGCGTCGGCTCCGCGGTGATCAGCAGATCGAGCGCCGGTCCGGCCACGGCGCTGACTTCGAGCGTGTAGCGCAGGCCGGCTTCAAGCCGGTAGATCAGTTCCTTCTGTACCCCTTCGCCGCGCAGACAGCGCAGCGGGCGCATGTAGACAGGCCGCGGCAGTCCATCCGGCGACAGCACCTCGATCCAGGCGCGCTCGCTGCTCATGACGCGGTAGATGCCGGCCGACGGTACGGTGAAATCGAGGATGCCGGCGTGGCCGGCAGGGCGCCGGCCCGGTGCCCGCAGCGCGACCTCGCTTTCCGGCCGCAGGCGCGCAGCGACGCGCCGGGCGGGCGTGATCAGCGGCGCCGAAGCGACGTTGTGGCCCGCGTCGACCGACAGACCTCCTGCGGCCCAGGCGGATTTCAGGTCAGCGACCACGCGCGGCGCGTCGGCACAGGCCTCGTCCTGCGCCACCGCGGCGAGCGACGACAGCGAAAACAGGGCTGCGACGACCACGCCAGCACGCGGGCGCAGTCCGGAAGTGGACATCCAGTTCGTCACGCGACGACCTCGTCCGGTACGGATGTCTGCGCGGCTCCGGACGAACGCGCTGCGACGCAACGAAAGGGCGTCGCAGAAGGGAATGACATCAATCGGCATCGGAAAACACATAAGATGCGGGAAGCTATCGCACTGAAGCCGCGCGTCCTATATGTCTAAATTTGCACAAAGCAATCCAAGCTTGCGGGTCGAGTGGGATTTCGGCCCCGACGCACCGGTGGGTATTGGTCGCCTGCTGGCGCTGCTGACGGCCATCGAAGTCAGCGGTTCGATCGCCGGTGCGGCGCGCGCGACCGGCCTGTCGTATCGCAACGCCTGGGGGCTGATCAATGCCTGGCAGGCCTACTTTGGCCAACCCCTGATCACCACCGCGCGGGCGCATGGTTCGACGCTGGAAGCCTTCGCCCGCCAGTTGCTGGACGTCGATCGCGGTGCCCGTCAGTCGCTGGCGCGTGCGCTCGACGGTGCCAGCCAGCCGATGCGCGCGCTGTCGCTACAGCCGGCCGAACACGGCGGCGCGGCACTGCGTTTCGCCGCCAGCCACGAACCGCTGCTGAACGACCTCATCCGTCAGTTGCGCAGCGAACGGTCCGATGCCGCCACAGTGACGCTGGCCACGCACGGCAGCCTCGAATCGCTGCTCGCGCTGGCCGCCCGCCGCTGCGAGATCGCCGGCTTCCATTGCCCGGTGGGCGAACTGGGACGCGACATCTGGGCGCTCTACCGCGCACAGCACGGTCTGCCGCGGCTGCGCCTGATCGGTTTCGCCCGCCGTCGGCAAGGCCTCATCCTGGCGCGCGGCAATCCGAAGAAGGTGAGCGGCCTGGCCGACCTGTCACGCACCGACCTGCGCTTCGTGCATCGCCAGCCGGGCGCCGGCACGCGACTCGCGTTCGATCTGCTGGCGCGCCGCGCCGGGCTGGACACGCGCGCGCTGAACGAGGGCGATGAAGAACACACGCACGCCGCGGTGGCGGCGCTGATCGCCAGCGACGAAGCCGATGCCGGACTCGGGCTGGAAGCCTTCGCCCATCGCCTCGGACTGGACTTCATCCCGCTGTTCGAAGAGATGTACTTTCTGGCGATGCGCGACGCGCCCGCCTCGCGCGACACGGTGCAGTCACTGTCGGTCCTGCTGCAGCAGCCGGACTGGCGCGCGCGCGCCGATGGGCTGAGCGGCTACTCGCTGGCCGAAGCCGGGGTCGAGTACGACCTCGCGGCTGCCGAGCGCCTGCTGTTCGGCGACTGATATCCGCGGCGCCTGCGCCGGCCCTTGGTAGAATCGCGCCTCAGTCACCGGACCTTTACATGAAACGCACCCGATTCGCCCGCCGCGGCGGCCTCACCCAGGACGCCGCCCTGCTCACCCGGCTGGCCACCGGCCTGGCGCTGTCCGCCAGCCGCATCGAAGACCGCTACTGGGAAGTGCGGCTGACCGAACAGGTGAGCCGGCTGCTGGCCGACCGCAACGAAGACGCGCTGAACGCCGCGCTCGACCACCTGTGGCGCGAGGACGCGCCGGCCTATGACGAACTGGCCGATTTCATCGAAGCGGGCAGCGAATGCGGTCTGCCGGGCGACGCCAACAAGGACTGGGACGCCGTCGTGTTCGCAGCCCCCCTGCTCGCCTGGTCGCGCTTCTCGATCCCGGCCGGACCGATTGCGGCGCCGCTGCTGGCCAGCCTCAAGGTACAGCTGTGCGCGCACGCTTTCGGCACCCACACCAAGGTTGCGCTGGCCGACTATCTGTTCAGCCCGGACCAGCTGCCGCGCGGCTATGTCGAAACGCGCGACCTGGCCGACGACCTCGGCGAAGCCGTGCTCGCCGGGAATGATCTGAAGCTGGAGGCGGAGGCGATGGCGCAGACCACCACCTTCCTGTCGGACACCCGCTACCTGATCGGCATCGCCATCGTGCCGCGCGGTCAGGCACTGTTCCGCTGGCAGGAGGACGACGGCCAGCGCGAACACGTGGTGAAACAGTGGCAGGCCCAGGGTGGCGCCGTCATCGGCACGTTGATGCAGGGCTGTGCCTTCGAACTGCTGCCGCCCAACGCCTACCACTCGGCCTGCCGTGAAGCCGATCGCGCGTCGCGCGCGTACTCGCTGCGCGCCTCGGTCGCCTTCCTCGAACAGACGCTGGCGGTGCCGGCGAGCGGCCTGCGCGCCATCATCGCGCCCTTCTACGACAAGCAGCTCGAGGAGTACCGCGTCGCCTTCACCACCACGGACTCCAGCGACGTCGTGCACGGCGTCGTGTGGGCGCTGCTCGGTGCCGAGGACGAGGAAACCGACACCGTTGGCGAGATCGAAGGCGTGCTGCGCGAATGCGGTCTGACCGACACGCTGGTGCTCGACCACCGGATGCCCATGGAGTACTGCGACGACTGCGGCGCGCCGATGTATCCGGATCCCGACGGCCAGCCGGTGCACGCCGAACTGCCCGAAACGTCGGACCAGCCGCCCGCTCACCTGCACTGACACGTCATCCTGTTTTCGCGGCCGCGCCTCGCGCGGCCGTTTTCATTTGCTGAAGAACGCTCATGTCGCTTGAAAAAGAAGTCGCCCGCCGGCGCACCTTTGCCATCATTTCCCACCCGGACGCGGGCAAGACCACGCTGACCGAAAAGCTGCTGCTGTTCGCAGGCGCGATCCAGATCGCCGGCAGCGTGAAGGCGCGCAAGGCCGCCCGTCACGCCACCTCCGACTGGATGGAAATCGAGAAGCAGCGTGGCATTTCGGTCGCCAGCTCGGTGATGCAGATGGAGTACCGCGACTGCGTCGTGAACCTGCTCGACACGCCGGGCCACAAGGACTTCTCGGAAGACACCTACCGCGTGCTGACCGCGGTCGACGCCGCGCTGATGGTGATCGACGCCGCCAACGGTGTCGAAGCGCAGACGTTGCGCCTGCTCGAGGTCTGCCGCGCGCGCAACACGCCCATCATCACCTTCATCAACAAGATGGACCGCGAAGTGCGCGCGCCGCTCGACCTGATCGACGAACTCGAGCGCACGCTGGGCATGGACGTCGCGCCCTTCACCTGGCCGCTGGGCATGGGCAAGGATTTTGCCGGCGTGTATGAACTGCGCGAAGACCGCATGCGCGTGTTCCGCGCCGGCGAGGACCGCATTTCCGGCGATGAGGAAGTGCTGCTTGGCCTGGACAACCCGGAAATCGCCGGCCGCTACCCGATGCAGTTCGACACCGCGCACGCCGAGATCGACCTCGTGCGCGAAGCCGCACCGCCCTTCGACGAAGCCGAATTCCTGGCCGGCCGGCAGACGCCGGTGTTCTTCGGTTCGGCGATCAACAACTTCGGCGTCAAGGAAGTGCTGGACGCCCTGGTCGACCTCGCGCCGCCGCCGGGCGGCCGTCCGGCCATCCAGCGCCGGGTCGAACCGACGGAAGAGAAGTTCTCCGGCGTCGTGTTCAAGATCCAGGCGAACATGGACCCCTCGCACCGCGACCGCGTCGCCTTCCTGCGCGTGTGTTCCGGCCACTTCGAGCGCGGCATGCGCATGAAGGTGAGCCGCAATGGCAAGGACATCCGGCCGAACAACGTGGTCACCTTCCTGTCGCAGCGGCGCGAACTGCTGGAAGAGGCTTACGCCGGCGACATCATCGGCATCCCGAACCACGGCACGCTGCAGCTCGGCGACACGCTGACCGAGGGCGAAACGCTGCAATTCACCGGCCTGCCCTTCTTTGCGCCGGAACTGTTCCAGGGTGTTGAAGTCAAGGACCCGTTGAAAACCAAGCAGTTGCGTGCAGGTCTTGAGCAACTGGGTGAAGAAGGCGCCATCCAGGTTTTCCGCCCGCTTGCGGGCGGCACGCTGCTGCTGGGCGCGGTCGGCCAGCTGCAGTTCGAAGTGGTGATCCACCGCCTGAAGACCGAATACGGCTGCGACGCCCGCCTCGAAGGCACCCGTTACACGATGGCACGCTGGGTCACCTGCGACGACGAGCGCGAACTGAAGCGCTTCATCGACGCCAACGCCCACCGCATCGCCTATGACGCGGTGAACGCCCCCGCCTTCCTCGCCACCATGCGCGCCGAGCTCAAGGTGGCCGAAGAGAAGTGGGAAAAGATCAAGTTCCACGCCATGCGGGAGCATGCGGGGCTGATGTTCGCCAGTCACTGAAGCGCGTTTTGCAGGCGCGGCCTTGGCCGCGACGGCGCTTACGCACGCCGCGTGCCTCGATCGAGGCCGCTGTCGGGGTCAAGACCCCTCCCACAGCCCCCCGGCTCCAGCGACGAGCCGGGCGTGCCTCTTGTAGGAGCGGCCTTGGCCGCGACAGGGCCGATGCGGGCCGCCGGCTTCGATCCACGCTGCTGTCGGGGTCAGAGGACCCCTCCTACAAAATCCCGGCTCCGACCACGGGTTGGGCGCGATCCCTGTAGATACTGTTATCCGAGTCAAGCACCGTGAGCGGTTGGGT
>NZ_JADMJL010000056.1 GCF_018780585.1 Methyloversatilis discipulorum
TTACTCGTTGATCTTGCTCACCACGCCGGCGCCGACGGTGCGGCCGCCTTCGCGGATGGCGAAGCGCAGCTTCTCTTCCATGGCGATCGGGGTGATCAGCTCGACGTTCAGCTCGGCGTTGTCGCCGGGCATGATCATCTCGACACCCTCCTTAAGGTGCACGATGCCGGTCACGTCCGTGGTGCGGAAGTAGAACTGCGGGCGGTAGTTGGTGAAGAACGGGGTGTGACGGCCGCCCTCTTCCTTGGTCAGGATATAGGCCTCGGCCAGGAATTTGGTGTGCGGGGTGATCGAACCCGGCTTGCACAGAACCTGACCGCGCTCGACGTCCTCACGCTTGGTGCCGCGCAGCAGCACGCCGACGTTGTCGCCCGCCTGGCCCTGGTCCAGCAGCTTGCGGAACATCTCGACGCCCGTGCAGGTCGTCTTCTGCACCGGACGGATGCCCACGATCTCGACTTCCTCGCCGACCTTGACGATGCCGCGCTCGACCCGCCCCGTCACCACGGTGCCGCGGCCCGAGATCGAGAACACGTCTTCCACCGGCATCAGGAACGGCAGGTCCAGCGGACGCGCCGGCTGCGGGATGTAGTCGTCCACCGTCTGCATCAGCTTCATCACCGACTGCTCGCCGATCTCCGGGTTCACCCCGTCGGTCGCGGCCTTGGCCGAGCCCGCCGTGATCGGAATGTCGTCGCCCGGGAACTGGTACGAGCTCAGCAGCTCGCGCACTTCCATCTCCACCAGCTCCAGCAGCTCGGCGTCGTCCACCAGGTCCACCTTGTTCAGATAGACCACCAGCGCCGGCACGCCGACCTGACGGGCCAGCAGGATGTGCTCGCGCGTCTGCGGCATCGGGCCGTCCGCGGCCGAAACCACCAGGATGGCGCCGTCCATCTGCGCCGCGCCCGTGATCATGTTCTTCACATAGTCGGCGTGGCCCGGGCAGTCGACGTGGGCGTAGTGACGGTTGGCCGTCTCATATTCCACGTGCGCCGTGTTGATCGTGATGCCGCGCGCCTTCTCTTCCGGCGCCGCGTCGATGTCGGCGTAGTTCATCGCCTTGCCGCCGCTGGCCTTGGCCAGAACCATCGTGATCGCCGCCGTCAGCGTCGTCTTGCCGTGGTCAACGTGACCAATCGTGCCGATGTTGCAGTGCGGCTTGTTACGTTCGAACTTTTCCTTGGCCAT
>NZ_JADMJL010000077.1 GCF_018780585.1 Methyloversatilis discipulorum
CCGGAATTGTCTGTTCGCGACTCGGTAGAGACTGTGTGGCCGGTTTGCGGGTTTCGGGGCGGCCACCCCGAAACCCGCATCCGCTGGCGCGACCGACCCGGAATCGAGCGCAATGCTCGTCGTCATTGAGGTCCGTCGGCGGAGCCGGCTTCGTCTTGCTTGGTGACTTGAAAGGGCCGGCGTCCATTGGTCGATGGACGGCGCGCCCGCAGACAATTCGAAGCGAGGCCGATCATGACTTCAAAGGTCGATTCCGTCGAGAGTGCGCGCGTTCTCGGGCTGGATGTGGGCAAGGCGCAGGTTGCGCTCCACGATCCGGTCAGCGGCCGCACGCAGCTGATTGCAAACACGTTCAAAGCCTTGCGTGAGGCGCTCGCCGCCTTCGCCGACTACGATCTGGCGGTCTGCGAAACCACCGGCGGCTACGAGCGGGCGGCGCTGGACGCCTGTTTAGCCGCCGGCGTTCCCGCCCATCGCGCCGATGCGGCGCGCGTGAAAGCGTTCATCGCCAGTCATGGCGGGCGCGCCAAGACCGATCCCATCGACGCCGCATGGCTCGCGCGTTACGGCGCCGAACGCGGGGCCTGCCTGCGCCGGTGGACCCCGCCCGATCCCGCGCGGGCCGCGTTCGCCGCCCTCGTGCGGTTGCGCCAGGACACGCTCGTGCAGCGCACGCAGACCAAAAATCGCCGCGCCGCGCCCAGTTGCGGGCCGGAAGCGCCGTTCCTGGACGCCCAGATCGTCTTCTTCGAAACTCAAATCGCAGCACTCGACGCCGCCATCGACACCGCGTTGCGCCAGACCGACGATCTCGCCGAAGCCGAAACGAAACTGCGCGCCATTCCCGGCATCGGCCCGGTCGCAGCCCGCACCCTGCTGGCGTTGCTGCCCGAGCTCGGCGCCCTGTCGGTGAAACAAGCGGCAAGCCTGGCCGGGCTTGCGCCCCATCCCCGCGACAGCGGTCAGACCAACAAACGCCGACGCATGACCGGAGGCCGCCAGGGTCTCAAACCCACGCTCTTCATGGCCGCGCTCAGCGCCGCGCGAACCCACCCCAGGCTCAAGCTCTTCTACAACCGTCTCATCGAAGCGGGAAAACCCAAACGTCTCGCTCTCGCCGCCGTCGCGCGAAAACTCGTCGTCTTCGCCAACGC
>NZ_JADMJL010000023.1 GCF_018780585.1 Methyloversatilis discipulorum
CACCACCTTGACATGGTGGGGGTCGTTGGTTCGAGTCCAATCGCGCCTACCAACACACACTGCAGGGCTTGAAAGGCAGCGTTATGACACCGCGAACTCGTTTCACCCCGGTATCGATCACTGCCTGAGGCCTGCAGCCAAAGACGCACGTTCTGACGTGCGCAGACAGAAAAGTGCGGCCGAGGCCGCACTTTTTTTTCGTCCATAGATTCCATTACATCCCCGTTACCGATTTCCGGAGCAAGACCATGGTCAACATCACCCTGCCTGATGGTTCGGTCCGCAGTTTCGAATCCGCCGTGACCGTCCGCGACGTCGCCGCGTCGATCGGCGCGGGTCTGGCGAAGGCGGCATTGGCCGGCCGTGTGGACGGCAAGCTGGTTGATACCTCCTTCGTCATCGAGAACGACGCGCAACTGGCCATCGTGACCGACAAGGACGCCGACGGCCTGGACATGATCCGCCACTCGACGGCCCACCTGCTGGCGTATGCGGTGAAGGAGCTGTTCCCGGATGCCCAGGTGACCATCGGTCCGGTGATCGACAACGGCTTCTATTACGACTTCTCGTACAAGCGCCCGTTCACGCCGGAGGATCTGGTGGCGATCGAACAGCGCATGGCCGAACTGGCGAAAAAGGACATTCCGGTGTCGCGCGAGGTGTGGCAGCGCGACAAGGCGGTCGAGTTCTTCAAGTCCATCGGCGAGCACTACAAGGCGGAAATCATCGCGTCGATTCCGGCCGACCAGGACGTGTCGCTGTATCGCGAGGGCGATTTCATCGATCTGTGTCGCGGCCCGCACGTGCCGTCTACCGGCAAGCTCAAGGTGTTCAAGCTGATGAAGGTGGCCGGTGCCTACTGGCGCGGCGACGCGAAGAACGAAATGCTCCAGCGCATCTATGGCACCGCCTGGGCGAAGAAGGACGAGCAGGATGCCTATCTGAACATGCTGGAAGAGGCGGAAAAGCGCGATCACCGCCGCCTGGCCAAGCAGCTCGACCTCTTCCACATGCAGGAAGAGGCGCCGGGCATGGTCTTCTGGCACCCGAAGGGCTGGGTGGTATGGCAGCAGATCGAGCAGTACATGCGTAATGCGCTCGATCGCGCCGGCTACCGCGAAGTGAAAACGCCGCTGATGATGGACCGTGTGCTGTGGGAGAAGTCCGGCCACTGGGAGAACTACCGCGAGAACATGTTCACGACGGAGTCGGAGAAGCGTGACTACGCGGTGAAGCCGATGAACTGCCCGGGCCACGTGCAGATCTTCAACAACACGCTGCATTCCTATCGCGACCTGCCGCTGCGCATCGCCGAATTCGGCTCCTGCCATCGTAACGAGCCGTCCGGCGCGCTGCATGGCCTGATGCGCGTGCGCGGTTTCGTGCAGGACGATGCACACATCTTCTGTACCGAAGCTCAGATCACGTCTGAAGTGATCGCCTTCAACGAACTGCTGCAGACCGTGTATCGCGATTTCGGCTTCACCGACGTCGCGGTCAAGCTGTCGCTGCGTCCGCCGAAGCGGGCCGGGTCCGACGACGTGTGGGATCGCGCCGAGGCTGGCTTGCGTGATGCGCTGTCGGCATCCGGCATGCAGTGGGAGGAACTGCCGGGCGAGGGGGCCTTCTACGGTCCGAAGATCGAGTACCACATCAAGGACGCGATCGGTCGCTCGTGGCAGTGCGGTACGCTGCAGCTCGATTTCGTGCTGCCTGAGCGTTTGCACGCCGAGTACGTGGCGGAGGACAACTCGCGCCAGCGTCCGGTCATGCTGCACCGCGCCGTGCTCGGTTCGCTCGAGCGTTTCATCGGCATCCTGATCGAAAACCACGCCGGAAACTTCCCTTTGTGGCTCGCGCCGGTGCAGGCCGTCGTGATGAGCATCACCGAAGCGCAGGCCGATTACGCTCAAACCGTTGCAAATGCGCTACGCGACGCCGGTCTGCGTGTCGAATGCGATTTGCGCGGAGAGAAAATAAACTATAAAATCCGCGAACATAGCTTGCAAAAGCTGCCTTACCAGATTGTCGTCGGCGACAAGGAGAAGGCAGCAAACGTGGTGGCCGTGCGTGCCCGCGGAAATATCGATCTCGGGCAGATGCCTTTGAGCGACCTGATTCAGCGTTTCGCTGATGAAATCGCTTCCCGGGGCATCGATCGCACGGCTTGATTTTTTTCGTCTTGGGAGTACGAGCATCAGTCAGCAAAAATCGCAGCGCACCAATTCGGAGATCAACGCCCCTGAAATCCGCCTCGTAGGCGACGAGGGCGAACAGCTTGGAATCATGTCTTCACGCCAGGCATTGGCCATGGCGGAAGAGGCTGGACTTGATCTGGTCGAAATTGCGCCGCTTGCCAAGCCGCCGGTCTGTCGTCTGATGGACTTCGGCAAGTTCAAGTACCAGGAAGCCAAGCGCGCTGCCGAGGCGAAAGCCAAGCAGAAGCAGATCCAGGTCAAGGAAGTCAAGTTCCGTCCGGGTACGGACGAGGGTGACTACCAGATCAAGCTGCGCAACCTGACGCGCTTCCTTCAGGACGGCGACAAGGCGAAGGTCACCCTTCGTTTCCGCGGTCGTGAAATGGCGCACCAGGAGTTCGGTATCCGCCTGCTTGAGCGCGTGAAGACGGATCTCGAAGCACTGGCTGTAGTCGAGCAGTTTCCGAAGCTTGAAGGGCGACAGCTGATCATGGTGCTGGCTCCCCAGAAGAAGAAGGTCTGACCGACGCTTCTCAGGAATCTGCCGGGGTGATACCTGGCGATGCGCGAGGCAGAAGCCTCGCGTCGCCGACACATCAGTGTCGGCAAAACAAGTATTCACGGGTCTGAAAGTGCAGCGAAGGGTTCGCGGCCACCTGTGAAGATGACATAAATGGAGTTTTTGTCATGCCCAAGATGAAGACCAAGAAGGGCGCTGCAAAGCGCTTCAAGGTCCGGGCGAGCGGCAGCATCAAGCGTTCGCAGGCGTTCAAGCGCCACATCCTCACCAAGAAGACCACCAAGTCGAAGCGTCAGCTTCGCGGTACGACGGCGGTGCACGCCACGGACGACGCACGCGTCCGCAACATGTTGCCCTACGCATAAGGAGGCCGAACCATGCCGAGAGTGAAACGTGGCGTGACGGCACGTGCCCGTCATAAGAAAGTTCTTGACCAGGCCAAGGGTTACCGCGGCCGTCGCAACAGTGTCTACCGGATCGCCAAAGAAGCGGTGATGAAGGCGGGGCAATATGCCTACCGCGACCGTCGTCAACGCAAGCGTCAGTTCCGTTCGCTGTGGATCGTGCGTATCAACGCCGCCGCACGTGAGCTGGGCATGACCTACTCCACGCTGATCAACGGCCTGAACAAGGCGTCGATCCAGGTGGACCGCAAGGTGCTGGCTGACCTCGCCGTGTTCGACAAGGCTGCGTTTGCCGCCATTGCGAACCAGGCCAAGGCCAAGCTCGCCGCCTGAGCGTCCCGTACGCAAAAAAAGGAGGCCAGGCCTCCTTTTTTTGTCCCTGAAATACCTGGGTAGAAGTCGATGAGTGATCTGGAAGCCCTTGTTTCGCAAGCTGAATCCGATTTTTCTGCCGCGGCCGACGCGGTCGTACTCGAGCAGGTCAAGGCGCGCTACCTCGGCAAGTCGGGCAGCCTGACCGAACTGCTCAAAGGGCTGGGCAAGCTCGATCCCGAAGCGCGCAAGGAAGCGGGTGCGGCGATCAACGTCGCCAAGCAGAAGGTCGAGGCGGCACTGGAGGCGCGTCGCGACGCGCTGCGCCGTGCGGCGCTCGAAGCGCGGCTCGCGGAAGAGGCGCTGGACGTCACGCTGCCCGGCCGCGGCCGCAGTCGTGGTGGTCTGCATCCGGTATCGCGCACGCTGGAGCGCATCGAAACGCTGTTCCGCGGCATCGGCTTCGACGTCGCGGATGGCCCGGAGATCGAAACCGACTTCCATAACTTCACCGCGTTGAACACGCCGGAAAATCATCCGGCGCGCTCGATGCACGACACCTTCTATCTGGAAGGTGCCAGCGACGTCATGCTGCGTACCCACACCAGCCCGATCCAGGTGCGCTACATGCAGGCGCACGTGGCGCGTCATGCGGGCGCCGACGTGATGCCGGAAATCCGCATCATCGCGCCCGGCCGTGTCTATCGCGTTGATTCCGATGCGACTCACTCGCCGATGTTCCATCAGGTCGAAGGCCTGTGGGTCGGTGAATCGGTCAGCTTCGCCGACCTCAAGGGTGTGGTGAGCGACTTCCTGCATCGCTTCTTCGAGACCGATCAGCTGGACGTGCGCTTCCGTCCGTCCTTCTTCCCCTTCACCGAGCCGTCGGCGGAAATCGATGTCGCCTTCATGAGCGGGCCGCTGGCTGGGCGCTGGCTGGAGATCGCCGGTTGCGGCATGGTGCATCCGAACGTGCTGGGCCACTGCGGCATCGACGCCGAACGCTACACCGGCTTTGCCTTTGGCTTTGGCCCGGATCGCCTGACCATGCTGCGTTACGGCATCAATGATCTGCGCCTGTTCTATGACGGCGACGTGCGCTTCCTGAGCCAGTTCCGCTGAGGTTTCACTGACATGCAATTTTCCGAAAAGTGGTTGCGCAGCTTTGTCGATCCGGAGATCGACACCGCAGCGCTGTCTCACCTGCTGACGATGGCCGGCCTTGAAGTCGAGGAACTGGATCCGGCGGCGGCGCCTTTCACCGGCGTCGTGGTTGCGGAAGTGCTGTCGGTGGCGCCGCACCCGGACGCGGATCGCCTGCGCGTCTGCCAGGTCAATGCGGGCGGCGAGCCGCTGCAGATCGTCTGTGGTGCGCCGAATGTCGCCGCTGGCATGAAGGTGCCCTGCGCCACCGTGGGTGCGAAGTTGCCGGGCATCGACATCAAGCGCGCCAAGCTGCGCGGTGTCGAAAGCAGCGGCATGCTGTGTTCGGCACGCGAACTGGGCATCTCGGAAGAGGCCTCCGGCCTGCTCGCGCTACCGGCCGATGCGCCGGTGGGCACCAGCATCCGTGAATACCTCGATCTCGATGACAATGTGTTCGTTATCAAGCTCACGCCTAACCGGGCGGACTGCTTCGGCATGACCGGCATCGCCCGCGAGGTTGCAGCGCTGACCGGTGCACCGCTGAGCCTGCCGACGATCGCCACCGCACCGGTGAGCATCGCCGACGTACTGCCGGTGAAGGTCGAGCACGCCGATCTGTGTGGTCGTTTTTCAGGCCGCGTCATCCGTGGCGTCAATGCCCGTGCGGCGACGCCGGACTGGATGAAGCGTCGCCTGGAGCGCGCCGGCATGCGCTCGATTTCGGTACTGGTCGACATTTCCAACTACGTCATGCTGGAAATGAACCGCCCGAATCACGTGTTCGATCTCGACCGCGTGCAGGGCGGCCTGCATGTGCGCTGGGCGAAGGCGGGTGAGAAGCTGGTGCTGCTGAACGAACAGACCATCGAACTCACCACCGACTGCGGCGTGATCGCCGACGACGCCGGTGTCGAGAGCTTCGCCGGCATCATGGGCGGCGCGTCGACCTCGTGCACCGACGACACGCGCGACGTCTATGTCGAAGCGGCCTTCTGGCTGCCTGATGCGATCCAGGGCCGCGCCCGTCGTTACGCCTTCTCCAGCGAAGCGGCGCACCGTTTCGAGCGCGGCGTCGATTTCGCCGACACGGTGGCCGGCGTCGAGCGCGTCAGCCAGCTCATCCTCGAGCTGTGTGGCGGCCAGGCCGGTCCGGTCGATGACCAGATCACCGCACTGCCGTCGCGCGATCCGGTTCGGCTGCGTCCTGCCCGCGCGGCGCGTGTGCTCGGCATCCGTTTCAGCGACGACCAGATCGCTGCGCTGCTCGGCCGCCTCGGCCTCGCGTTCTCGCGCGATGGCAGTGATTTCATCGTGCAGCCGCCGAGCTGGCGCTTCGATCTGCGCATCGAGGAAGACCTGATCGAGGAACTGGCGCGTCTGCACGGTTACGACAACATCCCGACCGTGCCGCCGGTGGGTCGCCTGGCGATGCCGGCGCTGCCGGAAGCGCGACGCGGCGCGTTTGCGCTGCGTCACCTGCTGGCTGACCGCGATTACCAGGAGGTGATCAATTTCGCCTTCGTCGAACGTCGCTGGGAAAGCGACTTCGCGGGCAACGAGGCGCCGGTCGTGCTCGCCAATCCGATCGCCAGCCAGATGTCCGTCATGCGCTCGACGCTGATCGGTGGTCTGGTCGACAACGTCGCCACCAACCGCCGTCGCCAGACCGAGCGCGTGCGCGTGTTCGAGATCGGCCGCTGCTTCGCGAAGGATGCCGGTGCCCAGCCGGTTGCCGGCTATGCACAGACGCTGCGTATCGCGGCGCTGGCCTGGGGCGGTGACAGTGCCGAACAGTGGGGCGTCGCCACGCGTGCGGTCGACTTCTTCGACGTGAAGGCGGACGTCGAGGCGCTGCTGTGGCCGCGTCAGGCGACCTTCGCCGTGGCACGTCATCCGGCTCTGCATCCGGGGCGATCTGCGTCGGTCAGCCTCGACGGACACGTCATCGGCTGCATCGGAGAGCTGCACCCGGAACTGGTCCAGCGTTACGAGCTGGGTTCGGCGCCGGTCCTGTTCGAACTCGATCTCGAACCGCTGCTCGAAGTGCCGATGCCGGCACATCGCACGCTGTCGCGTCAGCCCTCGGTGCGTCGCGACATCGCGCTGCTGCTGCCGCGAAGCACCGCAGCTTCGGCTGTGCTCGACGGTCTGCGGAGCGTCGCACCAGGCATCGTGCAGGAGATCGCACTGTTCGACCTGTATCAGGGCAAAGGCATTGCAGATACGGAAAAAAGCTTTGCTTTCCGTATACTTATGCAAGATACTGAACGTACTTTGGCGGACGCGGAAGTCGACGCGGCCGTGCAGGAACTGGTGAGCTATGCACAGCGTGAGTTCGGGGCAAGGCTGCGCGCCTGAGGCGGCAGGGCGACAGGAGTTGAAGGGAGCCGCATGACCACACTGACCAAGGCCGAACTGGCGGAGATGCTGTTCGAACAGGTAGGGCTGAACAAGCGCGAAGCCAAAGATATGGTCGAAGCATTTTTTGACGAAATCCGCGACGCGCTTGAAAGCGGCGACGGCGTGAAGCTGTCGGGCTTCGGCAATTTCCAGCTGCGCGACAAGCCGCAGCGGCCCGGCCGCAACCCGAAAACCGGCGAAGAGATTCCGATCACGGCGCGGCGCGTCGTCACCTTTCATGCCAGTCAGAAACTGAAGTCGGCAGTCGAGGGCATCGCCTACGATGGAAACGACGAATAAGGAATCGCAGGCGCTGCCTGCAATTCCTGCCAAGCGCTATTTCACGATCGGCGAAGTCAGCGAACTGTGCGGCGTGAAGCCGCACGTGCTGCGCTACTGGGAACAGGAATTCACCCAGCTCAAGCCGGTGAAGCGGCGCGGCAACCGGCGCTACTACCAGCACCACGAAGTGCTGCTGGTGCGCCGTATCCGCCAGTTGCTGTACGAGGAAGGCTTCACCATCAGTGGCGCGCGCAACCGGCTCGACGATTCCGATCCGCGTGCGGCGGCAGCCGACGCTGCATCGAGCGGCGGAATCGACGTCGCGGCGCTGCGCAGTGAACTCGAAGCGCTGCGCGATCTGTTGAGCTGAACGTATTCATTTTTAGTGCATCGCGGCCCCGCAAGCGGCAGTCCGCTGTTATACTTGCAGGCTGAGTCGGGGCGTAGCGCAGCCTGGTAGCGCACTTGCATGGGGTGCAAGGGGTCGCGAGTTCGAATCCCGCCGCCCCGACCATTTGTTTGTTTCCGGCAGTGCTGATGCACAGGCCGATCTGCTCAAGCCGTTCCGTTCCGGAACGGCTTTTTGCTTTCTGGCGGTCACTGCGGCGGAGCGTTGTTGAGCGCGCTGTCGTGCTGCTCTGCACGAAGGAAGTCCATGCGCATGTCCGCTCTGTCCGCGCAGATGACCGGCGGCGTGGTGGGGACGTTGATCGCGCTGGCGGTCTATGTCCTTGGTCCGGCCGATGACGCGCTGCGTGCCGGTCTGGCCATCTTCGTGCTGATCGGCGCACTGTGGCTGACGCAGGCGCTGCCGCTGACCCTCACCGCACTGCTGGTGCCGGTGTGCGCGGTGCTGTCGGGTCTGATGAGCGTACAGCAGGCGCTCGCGCCCTTTGCCCATCCCATCATTTTCCTGTTTCTCGGTGGCTTCGCGCTCGCCGCCGCATTGGCTCGGCACGGCCTCGATCGTCTGCTTGCACGTCGTGTGATGGCCCTCGCCGGCGGATACCGCCTGCGCGCGCATCTGCTGCTGTTCGTGCTCGTTGCCGCGCTGTCGATGTGGATCAGCAACACGGCGGCGGCCGTCATGGCGCTGCCGCTTGCGCTCGGACTGCTACCCGCCACGGCGGATGCGCGCGAGCGCACCTTCGTGCTTCTCGGGGTGGCCTACAGCGCCAGCATCGGCGGCATCGGCACCCTCGTCGGCAGCCCGCCCAACGCCATCGCAGCGGCGCAGGCGGGAATCGGCTTCGCTGAGTGGATGCGCTTCGGCATTCCGGCGGTACTGCTGCTTATGCCGCTGATGGTCGGTGTGCTGTGGCTAATGTTGCGGCCACCTGTCGACGGCGACGCGCCCTTGCTGGCGGACGAGCATTACGCCTGGACACCGGGCGCGCTTCTGACGCTCGTCGTGTTTGCCTGCGCGGTGCTGGCCTGGGTGTTCGGCGCACCGCTGGGTCGCCTGCTCGGTGTGGCCGGCGACATCGATGCGCTGATCGCGTTGATCGTGCTGAGTGCACTCGTGGCTGGCCGGGCGGTCGAGTGGAAGGACGTCGAGCGGCAGACCGAGTGGGGCGTGCTGCTGCTGTTCGGCGGTGGGCTCGCACTCGGTGCCGTGCTCGGAAGCAGCGGTGCAAGCGGCTATCTGTCCGACCGTTTGCTGAGCGTGATGGCCGACGCGCCGGGCTGGTTGATCGTGCTCGGCGTGGTGGCCTTCGTGGTCATGTTGACGGAGCTGGTGAGCAATACCGCTACTGCGGCGCTGCTGGTGCCCTTGCTCGTTGCGCTGGCACCCGATGTTGGCCTCGATCCGCGGGGACTGGCGGTGGCCGCGGCGATTTCGGCGTCCTGTGCCTTCATGCTGCCGGTCGCAACGCCGCCGAACGCTCTGGTGTTCGGCACCGGCGCCGTCGCGGCGCGCGACATGATGCGGTGCGGGCTGCTGCTCAACCTGGTCTGCATCCTGGTGATCTCCGCTCTCGTCGGCGTACTCTGAACGCGTCCGGACGGCTGTGCGCGGCGCCGTGCTATAGTCCGCGGCTGATTTCGCGGGGCTCCGGCAGGGCGTGCGGCGGTGTGCCGGCAAGCCCGACGGCAAGGCCTCGCGCCGTTTTCCCATGTGCGTCGCCGACATCCGGACCGCAATCCGGCCGCAGCTCCGGCGCACTCGACCGGCACCCAGGCGTCCGGTCGCAACCTTCGTTCCGCAGCCTTTCATGCGCATCCTGTTGTCCAACGACGACGGCTACTTTGCCCCCGGCCTCGAGGCGCTCGCCCGTGCGCTGACAGAGGTCGGTGATGTGACCGTCGTGGCCCCCGAGGCCGACCGCAGCGGCGCCAGCAATTCCCTTACGCTGGACCGCCCCCTCATCCTGCGCCGCGCGCGCAACGGTTTCTATTATGTCAATGGCACGCCGTCGGACTGCGTGCACCTGGCAGTGACCGGCATGCTCGACCATCTGCCGGACATCGTAGTGTCCGGCATCAACGACGGCGCGAACATGGGTGACGACACCATCTACTCGGGCACCGTCGCCGCCGCCACCGAGGGCTTTCTGCTCGGCGTGCCGGCCATCGCGATGTCGATGACGCGCAAGGGCAGTGCGCACTACGAAACCGCCGCCCGCATTGCCTGCGATCTGGTGCGCCGCCTCACGGAGCGACCCTTCGCGGCGCCGGTGCTGCTCAATGTGAACGTGCCCGACCTGTCGACCGAGGAACTGAAGGGCATACAGATCACCCGCCTGGGTCGGCGCCACAAGGCGGAGCCGGTGGTGCGCACGATCAACCCGCGCAACGAGACTGTTTACTGGGTCGGCGCCGCTGGTGCCGCGCAGGACGCCGGTGACGGTACCGATTTCCACGCAACGGCGAACGGCTTTGCGTCGATCACGCCGCTGCAGATCGACCTCACGCACGTGGCCCAGATGGGGCAGGTCCGGGACTGGCTGGGCGCATGACGTCGAAGGACGAGAGCCTCGCGCTGACGCGCGCACGGGCGCGCATGGTCGATCGACTGCGTGCGTCAGGCATCCGCGACGAGGGCGTGCTGGCGGCAATGCAGGCCATTCCGCGCCATCAGTTCGTCGAAGAGGCGCTGCGCAGCCGGGCCTACGAAGACACGGCGCTTCCGCTTGGTTATCAGCAGACCATTTCGCAGCCCTTCATCGTCGCGCGCATGATTGAACTTCTGCGCGTCGGCGGGCGTCCTCTCGGCAAGACGCTGGAGGTCGGTGCGGGTTGCGGCTATCAGGCCGCCGTACTGTCGAAGCTGGCGAAGGACGTCTACGCGGTCGAGCGCATCGCGCCGCTGCTCGAACTGGCCAAGCGCAATCTGCGTCCGCTGCGTCTGCCCAATGTGCGCCTGAAACATGCGGATGGCACCGTCGGTCTGGCTGCCGAAGCGCCCTTCGATACAATCATCGTCGCCGCGGCGGCCACCACCGTACCGATGCCGCTGCTCGAACAGCTGGCCGAAGGTGGCCGCCTCATCCTGCCGGTGGGCGCCGGCGACCAGACGCTGCGCATGATCGAGCATCAGCCGCAGCATCGCTTTGTCGAATCGAAACTGGACGCGGTGCGCTTCGTGCCGCTCCTGCCGGGGGTTGAATGAATAGAAGGCTGTGTGCGCTGTCCGTCTCGAGCCTGCTGCTGGCCGCGTGCGCCGGCACGCGTCCGGCTCCGGTCGAGGACCGCACTTCGGCGCCGGCAGTCGCGGCGACGGCTGCGCCTGCGGCGACCGCAGCGCCGGCCGCACGTGCCGGCTTCCACATCGTGTCCAAGGGCGAAACCCTCTACAGCATCGCGCTGGAGCACGGTCAGGACTGGCGTGATCTGGTCATCTGGAACCGCATCGAGAACCCCAATCTGATCCGCATCGGTCAGGAATTGCGCGTCGCGCAGCCGGAGGGGGCGGTCGAGATACGTCCCATCGTGACGCCGGGTGCGGTCGAGTCCCGGCCGCTTGAGCCGGCGCCGCAACAAGCGGCGGCAGCTGCTGCAACGACCGCGGAACCGGCTAACAGCACCGTGCTGAAGCGTGAGCCGCGCGGTGGCGTCGAAGCCTATTCGGAAGAGGCGCTGGCGCGCATGAAGGGGGCGCCACTGGCGGCAGCCACCGCGGCGCCGACACCGGCTGCGGCCGCGGCCGCGACGACGCCGGCAGTACCCGTCGTCGCGCCCGAGTCGTCCCGCTCGGAAGACGGTATCGAATGGAGCTGGCCGGCACAGGGCCGCATCATCGGCCGCTTCGGTGAAGGATCGGGCAAGGGCGTGGACGTCAGCGGCAAGCTCGGCGACCCGGTGCTCGCCGCGGCCGGCGGCCGTGTCGTGTATGCGGGCGAGGCGATGCGCGGTTATGGCAAACTGGTCATCATCAAGCATGACAACACCTATCTGTCCGCGTACGCGCACAACAGCAGGATCCTGGTTCAGGAACGCGATACGGTGAAACGCGGACAAAGGATAGCCGAGCTCGGTGACACCGATACCGAAGCCGGCAAGCCCCGGCTGCACTTCGAAATACGGCGCCAGGGCAAGCCCGTCGATCCGCTGAAGTATCTGCCACCGAGATAGCCGCCATGTCCGATCTGTCGCTGCCTGATGATGCCGAACCCGTCGAGCCCATCGAGGACGACGCGGCGATCAGCGACATCGACACGCCGGAAGCGGTGGTCGAGGCGGTCGAGCCCGCCGAGGCGGAGTTCTTCGGCGACGCGACCCAGCTCTACCTGAACGAGATCGGCGCCAATCCGCTGCTGACGCCGGAAGAGGAGCTGTCGCTGTCGCGCCGCGTGCGCCTTGGCGACTTCGAGGCCCGGCAGATCATGATCGAGCGCAACCTGCGCCTGGTCGTCAATATCGCCAAGCATTACCTGAACCGCGGCATGCCGCTGCTCGATCTGGTCGAGGAGGGCAATCTCGGCCTGATCCACGCGCTGGAGAAATTCGATCCCGAGCGCGGCTTCCGTTTCTCGACCTACGCCACCTGGTGGATACGGCAGAACATCGAGCGCGCGATCATGAACCAGTCGCGCACGATACGGCTGCCGGTACACGTGGTGAAGGAGCTGAATCAGGTGCTGCGCGCAATGCGCAGCCTGGAGTCGCGCAGCGGTGGCGACTGCTGCGCCGAGGACATCGCGCAGCTGCTGGCCAAGCCGGTCGAGGACGTGCGGCACATCCTGTCGTTGAACGAACACACCGCCTCGCTCGACGCGCCGCTGGACATCGACCCCTCGCTGTCCATCGGCGAATCGCTGGCCGATGACGAGCAGGACGGGCCGGACGTGCAGATCCAGAACGCCGAGATCGGCTCACTCGTACACACCTGGATTTCCCAGCTCGGCGACAAGCAGCGCACGGTGATCGAGTACCGCTACGGCATCAATGGCTGCGAGATCGCCACACTGGAAGAGCTGGCCGAGCGACTGGGCCTGACGCGCGAGCGGGTGCGCCAGATCCAGCTCGAAGCGCTGGCGCAGCTGCGCAAGATATTGCGGCGGGCGGGGGTGTCGAGGGACGTGCTGTTGTAGATTCCTGAGCGGTTTTCCCGCGCTTATCCCTTTAGGAGCGGTCTTCTGACCGCGACAGAGCAGCTGATTCCGCGTCGTGTCGGGTTCAAGCCACATCCGCCGCGAATCGGCAAGGGTGGCGTGGTGCGCCGCTAGACCTGGATGGCTGGAGTGCCGCCCCAGCTTGGCTGACCGGTCCTTCGGATGCGATCACGGGTATGCCTTCTGATGATGCCTGCGCCGATCGGACCACCCCAGGGCCGGCTTTGCATGGCCGGCCCGTTCGTCAGGTGCGATCAGGGGCAGGCTTTCTGCGTATGCCCGCGCTGATCGACCACCCCAGGGCTGGCCCTGCATGGCCAGCCCGTTCAGCGGGCGCGATCACGGGGATGCCTTCTGATGATGTCCGCACCGATCAACCAACCCAGGGCCGGCTTTGCACAGCCGGCCCGTTCGTCAGGCGCGAAGCAGTGCTTCGCGAAACCCCTGACTCACCCCATTGCCAGCTGCGCTACGGTGCGCAGGCCGTAGTCGAACAGTTGCTGCAGCGCCGGGGCGAAGAAGGGCATCGACAGCAGCAGCATGACGAAACCGGCGATCAGCGTGACCGGGAAGCCGATCGCGAACAGGTTCAACGTCGGTGCGGCACGGGTCAGTATGGCCAGGGCGATGTTCACCACCAGTAGCGCCGCGATCACCGGCAGCGCGAGCATCACGCCGGCCGAGAAGATGGTGCTGCCCCAGCGCGCGATCGCCATCCATCCGTTGGCCGGGAACAGGTCGGCGCCGACCGGCCACCATTCGAAGCTGTTGCCGATCACCGCCAGCAACATCAGGTGGCCGTTGATCGACAGGAAGATGAGCATCGCGAGCAGGCCGAGAAACTCCGAAATCACCGGCGACTGCGCGGCGTTGTCCGGGTCGTAGAACATCGCGAAGCCCAGACCCATCTGCAGACCGATCAGCTCGCCCGCCAGATCGATCGCGGTAAACACGACGCGCATCGAGAAGCCGAGCGCGATGCCGATCAGCATCTGCTGCAGCAACGCGAGCAGACCCGGCCACGAACCGACGATCAGTCCCGAGGGCGGCAGCGCGGGGATCAGCGCCAGCGTCATCGCCGCGCCGAAGCCCATGCGGATGCGCGCCGGAATCGCGCGATTGCTCAGGATGGGTGCGGTCGCGATCAGCCCCATGATGCGGGCCAGCGGAAACAGGAAGCCCGCCATCCACAGGTCGAGCTGGGCGGCGGACAGATTGATCACGTCAGCCGATCAGCGACGGAATGGACGAGTAGAGCCGGCGGATGTAGTCGGTCATCAGCGTGATCATCCACGGCCCGGCCAGCACGATGACCAGGAACACCGCGATCAGCTTCGGGATGAAGGAAAGCGTCATTTCGTTCACCTGCGTCGCCGCCTGGAAGATGCTGACGAGCAGGCCGGTCACCAGCGCGGCGCCCAGCATCGGCGCCGAAATGATGAGCAGGATTTCGACCGCGTGGCGGCCGATGTCGACGACGGTGGTGGGGGTCATGGGTACGGCTCCTTCAGATCTGGCCGAAGCTCGACACCAGCGTGCCGAGTATCAGGTTCCAGCCATCGACCAGCACGAACAGCATGAGCTTGAACGGCAGCGACACGATGACTGGCGACATCATCATCATGCCCATCGACATCAGCACCGACGCGACCACCATGTCGATGATGATGAAAGGGATGAATACGATGAAGCCAATCTGGAACGCCGTCTTCAGCTCCGACGTGACGTAGGCGGGCACGACCACGCGCATCGGCAGTTCTTCCTGGCTGGCCACCTTGGGCGTGTTCGACAGCCGCATGAACAGCTCGACGTCGGGCTCGCGTACCTGCTTCAGCATGAAGGCCTTCAGCGGCTTCGAGCCGATGTCCAGCGCCTGTTCGAAGGTGATGCGGTTCTCAGACAGCGGCTGGTAGGCGTTGGCATAGATCTGCTCGCCGACCGGCGCCATGATGAAGAAGGTGAGGAACATCGCCAGCCCGATCAGCACCTGGTTGGGCGGGCTGCTCTGCGTGCCGATGGCCTGGCGCATCAGCGACAGCACGATGATGATGCGGGTGAAGCTGGTCATCATCAGCAGTACCGCCGGCAGGAAGGACAGACTGGTCAGCAGCAGCAGCGTCTGTATTGACAGCGACCAGTTGGTACCGCCGCCGGGCGCCGGCGTGCTGGTCAGCGCCGGCATCGACTGCGCCAGCACCTCCGGGGCAAGTACGGCGGCGACAGCACCGGCGCCGAACAGCGGGAGCAGGCGGCGCGTCATGAGCGGGGCGCCTTCAACCGGGCGAGCAGCGCGCCGAAATCGGCGGCGGCCGGCTGTGCGCTGCTCTGCTGCAACTCACCGCGCGGCAGCGTGGCGATGCCGGTGACCGACCCGGGGGCGACACCGACCACCAGCCAGTGGTCGCCGATTTCGAGCAGCAGCACGCGCTCGCGCGAGCCGACGGCGATGCCGCCGACCGTGCGTATCGGTGCCGGCCCCGCCAGCTTGCCGCCGGAAATGCGGCGCAGCAGCCACAGCACCGCGAACAGCGCCGCCAGCACGACGCCGAGCGCGCCCAGCATCTGGATTACCGCGCCAGCGCCGCTTGGCGGTGTCGCGGGGGCAGCCGCGTCGGCGGCGTGCATTGCGCCGCTCGATGCGAGCAACAGTAAGGCCATGCGTATCTTCATGGCCGCAGGTTAACGCGCGGGCCGCCGTGGTCAGACCGGGAATAGACCCGGTTTCGGGCGGCAATTTCTGCCGCCATGACGCGAGGGCGTGGACGCGCCTGTGGTCATCGAATGCGCTGCGCTCAGCCCTCGGCCGCCAGCGCCGTCAGCGCCTCGCGCTCGCGCACCTCGATGCGGCCGCGCGTCATCGCGATCCAGTTGCGCCGCTCCCACTGTTTCAGGATGCGGCCGACCGGTTCGCGCGTGCTGCCGAGGTCGGTGGCGATGCGACTCTGCGTGTCCTCGAGCGCTGCGCCGTCGGCCGTGCGCGCGAGCAGCAGGTCGGCCAGGCGGGCGTCGAGGCGGCGGAATTTCAGTTCGTCGAGCAGGGCGATCATGTCCGACAGCAGCCGGCCGTAGTGCTCGAACACGAACTGGCGGAATACGTCCGAGGTGTTCAGCAGCTTGCGGAAGGTGGCGCCCGCGATCGCCACCTCGCGCAGGTCGGTTTCCGCCGTGCTGGCCGCCGGGTAGCGCGCCACGCCGAGCAGGCAGGAGGTGGTGAGTACGCAGGAGTCACCTGGACCCACGCGGTACAGCAGCACTTCGCGGCCATTGGCCGACAGCCGCTGGATGCGTGACCAGCCTTCGATGCGCAGGATGAAGTTGTTGCAGGCGTCGCCTTCGCGGTAGCCAGTCTCGCCCGCCGACAGCCGCACCTCGAAGCTGTTGGCGAGCAGTTCCTCGCGTGCCGCCGGCTCGAGGTCGGCGAGCCGCGGGAAGTGCGTAATCCAGTCGCGCCACAGACCGGGCGCGCCGACGTATCGGCTCATGACTCCTCCTCCATCCATCTTTGTTGTTGTCGAGGGATGCTATCCCGCCGGTGCGCAGCGAATGTGACTAAGTCGCAGATCGCCGGCACGGTGGCGCGTTCAATCGCAGTCAAACGACAACGGAGGAGACCGCCATGCCCCTGAATTCCTTGCGCGCGCTGCTGTGCACCTGCGCCGCGCTGTGGCTGCTGCCGGCCGGTGCGGCCGATGAGCCGTCGTCCGACACCGAAGTCTGGCAGGGCGTGCGGGCCACGGTGTTCGCCGGACGCGAAATCGTCGAGTCGAACGAGGTGATCGAAATCGAGGCGCCTTTCCGCGCCGAGGACGCCGCCGTGGTGCCGGTGGCGCTGCGTGCGCGGATCGACCAGACCCCGCAGCGGCACATCCGCAAGCTGTGGCTCATCATCGACGGCAACCCGACGCCGGTGGCCGCCGCGATCACGCTGAGCCCGGAGGCAGGGCGCGCCGACATCGAAACCCGCGTCCGCGTCGAGCAGTACACCTGGATGCGCGCGGTGGCCGAAACCAGCGACGGCAAGCTGCACGCGTCGAGCAAGTTCGTCCGCGCATCCGGCGGCTGTTCGGCGCCGGCTGGCAAGGACTTCGAGGAGGCGATGGCGCGGCTGGGCAGACTGAAGCTCAAGGTCGAGAACGACGCCGGAAGTGCCGCGGCCGCGACGCTGATGGTGAGCCATCCCAACCTGAACGGCATGCAGATGGACCAGGTCACCCGCCACTTCACGCCGGCCCACTTCGTGCGCCGCATCGAGGTGAGCTACGCCGGCCGCACGCTGCTGACGGCCGACGTCGACTTCGCATTGAGCGAAAACCCGCAGCTGCGCTTCCAGTTCAAGCCGCAGGAAGGTGGCGAACTGCAGGCGAAGGTGATCGACTCGAAGGACCTCTCCTTCACCCAGACCGTCGCCGTGAAGGGCGGCGCGCTCGCCAGGTCGAAGTGAGTCGGGCGCTCAGCGCCGGCTGAGCGCTTCCTCGATCTTCTTCTCGGTCTTGTACTGGCTCAGCGCATAGACCGCCCACAGCGCGGCCGGAATCCAGCCCAGCAGCGTGAGCTGCAGGATGAGACAGATGATGCCGGCCACCGGGCGGCCGATGGTGAAGAACACCGTGAAGGGCAGAAAGATTGCGAGCAGCAGTCGCATGACGGACTCCCGGTTGAGCGAAGTGCGCTCAACGGTACAAGATTAAGCGGTCGAGTTGAAGCCCGGACCGCGCGCTGACGCCGTTGTGCCGACAATGCTGCTGCGCCGCAAGCTGCGCGCCGCCTAATCCGGGATAATCGCGGCATGGTATCCGTCGTTCATTCCCTCTCCAGCGCCGACGCGGCGCGCACCACACTCGAATTGCTGACCGACGGTCTGGGCGACGCCGAAGCGGACACGCTGCGCCGCGCCCACGACATGGTGACGCCGCTGTACGCCGAGCGCTGGCTCGGCACCGGCGAGCCGATGCACGAGCACGTGGTCGGCCAGGCGCTGATCTGCGCCTCGCTGCGGCTCGACCTCGAAACCCGGCTGGCGGCGCTGCTGTTTCCGCTGCACGAGGTGCAGGACGACGCCAGTGAACACATCGCTGCCCAGTACGGCCCGGCGGTCGCCGAACTGGTCGCCGGCCTGCAGCGGCTCGACAACCTGCGCCTGATCACCCGCGCCCATGCTTCGCAGAGCGTGACCGGCAACGACGCCGGCGGCGATCAGGCCGAGGTGCTGCGCAAGATGGTGCTGGCTATGGTGGCCGACGTGCGCGTGGTCATGCTGCGTCTGGCTTCGCGTGTGCAGAGCCTGCGCTGGCTCACCGCCCACCCGAACGACGACCGCCTCGACATGGCGCGGGAATCGCTCGACATCTATGCGCCACTGGCCAACCGGCTGGGCGTCTGGCAGCTCAAGTGGGAACTGGAAGATCTGTCCTTCCGCTTCCTCGAACCCGATACCTACAAGCGCATCGCCAAGCAGCTCGACGAGAAGCGGGTCGAGCGCGAGGCCTTCATCGCCGACGCCATGGTGAAGCTGAAGGCCGAACTGGAGGCGGCCGGCATCAAGGCTGAGATTCAGGGGCGGCCGAAGCACATCTACAGCATCTGGAACAAGATGCGGGCGAAGAAGCTGGAGTTCTCCGAGGTGTACGACGTGCGCGCGCTGCGCGTGCTGGTCGATTCGGTGCGCGACTGCTACGGCGCGCTCGGCGTCGTGCACCAGCTCTGGCATCCGCTGCCGCGCGAGTTCGACGACTACATCGCCCAGCCCAAGGGCAACAACTACCAGTCGCTGCACACCGCGGTGATCGCGCCCGACGGCCGCTCGCTCGAAGTGCAGATCCGTACGCGCGACATGCACCGCCACGCCGAGATGGGCGTCGCTGCGCACTGGCGCTACAAGGAAGGGTCGGGGCAGGACAAGGACTACGACGACAAGATCGCCTGGCTGCGCCAGCTGCTGTCCTGGCGCGACGAAATCGCCGACCACTCGGAGTGGGTGGAACAGTTCAAGCGCGCCGCGCTCGACGACACCATCTATGTGCTGACGCCGCAGGGCAAGGTGATCGACCTGCCACAGGGCGCGACGCCGGTCGACTTCGCCTACCGCCTGCACACCGACCTCGGCCACCGCTGCCGCGGTGCCCGCGTGAACGGCCAGCTGGTGCCACTGAACACGCCGCTCGACAACGGTCAGCGGGTCGAAATCATCGCCGCCAAGCAGGGCGGGCCGTCGCGCGACTGGCTGGTGCCGCAGCAAGGCTACATCACCACGCACAACGCGCGGGTGAAGGTGCGCCGCTGGTTCGCCCAGATCGAGGAAGGCGAGACGCTGGCCCAGGGCCGTGCATGGCTGGCGCGCGAACTGGCGCGCGAGGGCGCCAGCCAGACCAGTCTGGAAGAGCTGTCGCAGAAGCTGGGTTACAACAGCGTCGATGCGATGCATATCGCCTGCGCGCACGGCGAGGTCGGCCCGCGCGCTATCCACGTCGCGCTGAAGGGCGAGGAGCCGCCGCCGGACGAGCCGGAAATCAAGCCGCGCGCACCGCGCGCCACCGGTGAGCGTGGCGTGCTGGTCGAGGGCGTCGGCAAGCTGCTGACCCAGCTCGGTCGCTGCTGCAAGCCGGCACCGCCGGACCCGATCTCCGGCTTCGTGACTCGCGGCCGCGGCGTGGCCATCCACCGCAGCGACTGCCCGAACTACATCAATATGGTGGCGCGCAACCCGGAACGGGTGATCGACGCGCAATGGGGCGAAGTGGCCGGCCGCGACCCGGACGCGCGCTTCGCCGCCGACATCCACGTCGAGGCGCACGACCGTCAGGGGCTGCTGCGCGACATATCCGAAGTGCTGTCGCGCGAGAAGATCAACGTCACCGCGGTCAGCACGCAGTCCAAGGCCGGCATGGCGCGCATGAGCTTCACCGTCGAGATCGCCGGCGTCGGACAGATCCAGAAGGTGCTCGGGCTGATCCGCGACGTCGACGGCGTGGTCGAGACGCGGCGCGGCTGATTGCCGGCGCGCCGACGACCCGTGCGCTAGAACAGTTCGACCTCGCCGGTGCTCATCGTGCCGCGCGGTCCGGACTGCAGGGTCATCGACCGTGCGGCCTCGCGTGCGTCGGTCAGCAGGCGTGACAGCACCTCGTTGCGTTTCTCGACCCGGGCGATGCCGTCGCGCTGTTCGCGGTCGCGGTGCGCGTCGAACACGCCGTTCACGTAACGCGCCATCAGTTCGGTCTGCTCGCTGACTTTCGCCAGCAGCTGGCTCACCATGTCCTCGAACTGCATCGACACCATGCCCTGCATCACCGCCTCGTGTATGGTCGATGACAGGCGATTGATGCGCTCTGCCTGTTCGGTGGCATGGCGGTTGATGTCGGACATCTGTTGCCACAACTGGGCGGCGCGCTCCTCAGATTCACGCGCCGAGCCGATGTCGGTGCTGGCTGAAGCGGCGACGGCTTCACCGGCCTCGCTGATCGCACCATGCACGTCGCCAAGCAGCGCGCTGATTTCGGTGCTGAAGGTTTCAGTACGTTGCGCCAGTTTGCGCACTTCGTCCGCCACCACGGCGAAGCCGCGTCCGGCTTCGCCCGCGCGTGCTGCCTCGATGGCGGCGTTGAGCGCCAGCAGTTCCGTCTGGCGATTGATCTGGTTGACCTGGCCGATCAGTCCGCGCACCTGCTCGAGCTTGTTGCGTACGCCGTCGAAGCGCTGCCCGATCGCCGCGCTGCCTTCGCTCAAGGTTTCCACCGTGCGCACGAAGCCGGACAACGATTCCTGCGTGCGGAGCGCGAACTGTTCGATCTCGCTGCGGCGGCGCGCCTGCTCCTCGTCGGTCGCCAGTGCAAGCAGTTCCTCCACCATCTCTCGCAAGTTCGAACGTCCGTTGCTCTCTCGCAGATTGGCAGCGGCGCCGGCGACGATGTCCTGCGAACGGGTCAGTGCCTCGCGCAAGCGTTCGAACTGTTCCCGACTGCCACCCGCAAGTGCTCCACACAGATCGTCGTACTGCCGCACATTGCGGTCGATCTCCGCCATGCGGGCTGCCTGTCGCGCTGCGTGTCGCGCCCGCGCCCGACGGCTCAGCATCTGTGCGATGACCAGACTGGCAATCGCCAGCGTGATCAGCGCCGTCGTTGCCCAGCCGGAAGGCCGGGTCACGCTCAGTACTGCACCGCCCGCGCTGACCGCCAGCGCCAGCCACACGGCAAGGTCATCACCTCTCAAAGAGCCCGTTTTCGTCACGTCGATAGTCCTTTCTTCTGGTCTTGTTTTGTACGACGAAAGTCATATCGACAATGCCCTTGGGGTTCTCAAGGGTTCTGGTGTGAAAATTTCCCTGATGTACGAACAAGGTCGGTCTGGCGCCACGTGACGGCCGGAGGGATCAGGCGGGGACGTCTATCGATGGGCGCTGTGCCGGCCGCGGCTCCGCATAGATCAGCAGCGGTGTGCGGGCCGCGACGTCCGGACGTGCAACCGATCCCTCGGTCGCGGCCGCCAGTTCGGCTTCGGCCTGGCGAGCCATCTGCGCCGCCCTTGCGGCGACCGCGAGGTCCTGCCCGGATGGCTCGGCCGGCGCCAGCGCGGCGGCGCTGATCTGTCGCGCGCGGCGCAGCGTCTCTTCCGGCGTGCGGCCGGGTGACACGTCCAGACTCACTTCGCCGCCGACGGCGTAATTCACGCCGTCCGGACCTCGCTGGAAGCTGTAGTTCGCGCCCGACGTGGCCAGACCACCGGCCGCCGCCTGATGCGCCTGCTCGTGCTGTCTCACCTCTCGGTCGCGCGCCTGCAGTGCGCGCAGCTGTTCGGTTTCTTCCGGGCTGAATTCACCCGCGGCTCGCATGCGCGAGGCGGCCGAAAGCGTGGCGGAGGGAGAGCTCGGAGCGGAGATATTCATCGGCGCGATGTCCCGGATGGCCTCGACACCGGTCACCGCAGCAGGCGGCCGGCGCATGAATATCCACTATAGACAGTGCGCCGGATGCGCGTGCGCGGGGCTGGCGGCCCCAACAGGAATCGAACCTGTACCTACCCCTTAGGAGGGGGTTGTTGTATCCATTCAACTATGGAGCCGCAGGGGCGCGATTGTAACCGCGCGCCGCGTCAGCGGACGAGGGTGTAGCGGTATTCGATCGGCGGGTGGCCGGGGTGGGCGTGGCGGTAGCGCAGGCGGAGCAGGGCATAGTCGCCCGTGCCGGCGCGGTCGAACATCGCGCGGCCCGCTTCGCCGCGGCCGATCAGCAGGTGAGCGCCCGGCGGCACCTGCGGAGCGGGTGCGTCGTCCTTCCAGACGACGACCTGCGCCTGCGGAAAGCGCAGGCGCAGTACGCCGCCGAGCACCGCATCGTGGGTGACGATGGGCGCGCGGCCGTCGTAGCCGGCGCTGCGCAGCGCGAGCGCCAGTTCGGCCGCGGGTTCGTTCAGTTCGTCCGGCCGGTTGCGCCAGCCGTCGAATACCGGCCGCATGCTGGCCATGAAGAGGTAGAGCAGCGCGAACACGATGAGCGTGCCGCGCAGCCAGCTCAAGTGCGGGTGTGCGGACAGATGCGGTCGGCAGCAGAAGAAGGCCAGCGGCGCCATGAACAGCAGCGGCTGCAGCCAGCGACCCTTGAAATGGGTGGCGCCGCCGACCACCACCAGCGCGATCATCAGCAGCGCCAGCAGTCCGAGATAGCGGCCCCACAGGCGGCAGTGTGGCGATGCGGCGGTGGGCGCCCACGCGGCGCGGCCGAAGATCGCGGCGAAGGCGAGCGCGAGTGCGGCCAGTGTGGCCAGCGTGGCGCCGAGCAGGCTGCTCAGGCCGCGCACGACGCCGCCCGCCACGCCGGGCACGGCGTCCAGCTTTTCCAGCGTGCGGGCGCTGGCCAGCTGCCAGTTGTCGAGCAGCCACAGCGCGTGCGGCGCGAGCACGACGAGCGCCAGCAGCGCCGCCGCGATCAGCCACGGGCTGCGCAGCATGGGCCGCGTGTCGCGCGACAGCAGCACCGCCAGGCCGAGTGCGGCCAGATAGACCGCGAAACTGTATTTGGACAGCAGGCCGAGCGCTGCGCACAGGCCGAGCGCCAGGTAGAGCAGCGGGCGCGGCTTCTCGATCAGTCGCACGACGACATAGAGCGTGGCGGCGGCGACGGCGGTGGCCAGCACCGAATGCGTCAGGTCGCGCTGCGATTCCCAGCCGATCTGCGGAATCAGCAGCATGGACGCCGCGGCGAGCAGCGCCAGCGGCGGCGCCATCAGCCGGCGCGCGGCCAGCCAGACGAAGGCGTAGGTCGATGCGAGCAGCGTGTTCTTAAGCAGCGACAGCGACAGTACCGACACGCCCGCCACCTGGAACACAGCCCACTGCAGCCATGTGTAAAGCGGCGGCTGCGTGCCGTAGCCGGCGGCCAGTTGCTGGGTCCACAGCGCCTGCTCGGCCTCGTCCAGTTCGAGCGCGTCGGACACCAGCGTGCGAGCCACGATGTGGGCGCCGAAATAGAGCAGGAGCAGCAGCCACGGGGCGCGGTGCGACGGGGTGGAAGCAGGGGCGTTCATGGCGTCGCAGTGTCGCCGCAGATCTTTAATTTGGCGTTAACCGCGGCGCTGCACGATGACGGCTCTTCATGCCGGATCATCCGCCCATGCCCCAGGTTCTCGAATTCGCCCAGCCGGAGTCGCCGGCGCGTGCCACCGCCGAGGCGCCGGAGGTGTCCGTCGTCGTGCCGGTGTTCAACGAATTCGACAATCTCGGCGATCTGGTCGATCGCATCCACGCCGCACTGGCCCCGACCGGCCGCCGCTTCGAGCTGATCGTCGTCGACGACGGCTCGCGCGACGGCAGCGGCGCGCTGCTGACGCGGCTGGTGGCCGAACGCCCGTGGCTGCGGCCGGTGCTTCTGGTGCGCAACTACGGTCAGTCGAGCGCGCTGCAGGCCGGCTTCGACCGTGTGCGCGGTCGCTACGTGGTGACGCTCGACGGCGATCTGCAGAACGACCCGCTCGACATTCCGGCGATGCTCGACCGCCTCGACACGGATCCCGACGTCGACATGATTTCCGGCTGGCGCCAGCAGCGGCAGGACAAGGCGCTGTCGCGCCGGCTGCCGTCGCTCATCGCAAACAAGCTCATTTCCGCCTCGACCGGCGTGTATCTGCACGACTACGGCTGTGCGCTGAAGGCGTACCGGCGGGACATCATCGACCGCATCCGGCTGTACGGCGAACTGCACCGCTTCATCCCGTCGCTGGCGCGCGACGCCGGTGCGCGCATCGCCGAAGTGCCGGTGCGTCACCACGCGCGCACGCGCGGCGTGTCGAAGTACGGCATAGACCGCACCTTCCGCGTCATCCTCGACCTGGTGCTGATCGTCTTCTTCATGCGCTACCGCCAGCGTCCGCTGCACGCGTTTGGAGCGCTCGGCCTGTGGCTGGCCACACCCGGTGCCGCCATCCTCGGCTGGATGGGCCTGCTCAAGCTGTTCGGCGAGGACATCGGCGGCCGGCCGCTGCTGATGGCCGGCGTCATGCTGCTGCTGATGGGCGTTCAGCTCATCGTTGCCGGCCTGATCGGCGAACTGCTCATCCGCATCTATCACGAAGGTCGTGGCCGGCCGCAGTACCACGCGCAGGAGCCGGAGGCGCGATGACGCGCGGCGCCGCGCTGCGCCTCGCGGCAGCCGGCGGGCTGCTGGCGGCGGTGATTCATGTGGCGGAGCCAGCGGTTCTGGTCGATACCTTGCGACGCGCCGACCGTGACTGGCTGCTGCTTGGCCTGGTCGCCGCGCTGCTGTCCAACGTCGCATCGGCCCTGCGCTGGCGCGCGCTCACGGCCTGGCTCGGTGCGGCCGTCAGCCCCTCGTTCGCGCTGCTCGCCTACTTCCGTGCAATGGCGCTGAACGCACTGCTGCCGGGGGCCGTCGTCGGCGGCGATCTGTATCGCGCGCTGGCGCTGCGTCAGGCCGGTCTGCCGACACTCGACGCCGGCCTGTCGGTGCTGCTGGACCGCGTCAGTGGCCTTTGGGTGCTGCTGGCACTCGGTGCCGGCGCATTGCCGTTCGCTGCATCCTCCATCGCACTCCCATTGCCGCTGCCGTCTGTCTGGATCGACCTGTCGTGCGCGGTGGCGGCCGTGCTGCTGCTCACCGCGCCACTGCTCGTGATTGCGTGGCCTATCAGCGGCGCTCGCGCGCTCGCCGCGCTGGCGCGCCTGCAGTCGCGATTGCGGCGCCCGCGCGTGCTGCAGCAGTACGCGCTGCAGATGGGCGCTTCGCTTGTCGTGCAGGTGCTGTCGATTGCCGCGCTCGCCTGCGGCGGCCGCGCCCTCGGGCTCGACCTGTCGCCGGCCGTGTGGGCGACGGCAGCGGCGCCGATCTTCCTGATGGCGGCGCTGCCGGTCAGCGTCGGCGGCTGGGGTACGCGTGAAGCGGCGGCGGCGGCGGTGCTCGCCGTCTTCGGTGTGCCGGCCGCGCAGGCGGTCGCCGTGGCGCTGATCTACGGCGTATTCGGTCTGCTGCAGGCGGCGCTGGGCGGCTCGCTGTTCGCCTGCCGGCCGCAAGCGGTGCCGCGCGTGGGCTGAGTCACCGCCGGGGCAGGGCGTATACTGCGCGCCCGCCTCCGAACCGCCCCCGCACGCCGCCCACCATGCCGCTGATCACCCTCGACAATGCCTGCCTTGCCTTCGGCGACCTGCCACTGCTGGACCACACCGCGCTGGTGGTCGAACCAGGCGAGCGGCTGGCGCTGATCGGCCGCAACGGCACTGGCAAGTCCAGCCTGCTGAAAATCCTCGCAGGCGATGCGGCACTCGACGACGGCATCGTCTGGCGTCAGCCCGGCACGAAGATCGCCTACGTTGCGCAGGAGCCGCAGTTCGCCGCCGGTGCCCGCGTGTTCGATGCCATCGCGCAGGGCCTGGGCGAGCTGTCGCAACTGCTGATCGACTATCACGACGTGGCCGAGGCGGTCGCGCACGGCGACGAGAGCAAGCTCGACCGCATGGCCGAACTGCAGGACGCGCTGGAGCACCACCAGGCCTGGCGTTTCGAGCAGCGCATCGAACAGGCGCTGGTGCGGCTCAACCTGCCGGGCGACGCGACCGTGGAATCACTGTCCGGCGGCATGCTCAAGCGCGTGGCGCTGGCGCGCGCGCTGGTCGCCGAGCCGGACATGCTGCTGCTGGACGAACCGACCAACCACCTCGACCTCGACGGCATCGCCTGGCTGGAAGCGCTGCTCAACGATTTCCGCGGCGCCAGCCTGGTCATCACGCACGACCGGCGCTTCCTCGACAGCTTTGCCACCCGGATCATCGAACTGGACCGCGGCCTGCTGCGCAGCTACCCCGGCCGCTACGCGCAGTACGTCGCGCGCAAGGCCGACGAACTGGCGGCCGAGGCGCTGGAATCGGCACGGGCCGACAAGCTGCTGGCGCAGGAGGAGGTGTGGATACGCAAGGGCGTCGAGGCGCGCCGCACGCGGGCCCAGTTCCGTGTAAAGCGGCTCGACGAACTGCGCGCACGGCGCGAGGCGCGGCGCGAACAGATGGGACGCGCCCGCATCGGGCTGGATCGCGGCGAAGCGTCCGGCGAACTGGTGGCGGAACTGGAGGGCGTGAGCAAGCGCTACGGCGATCGCCCCATCGTTCGCGACTTCTCGACCCGCATCGTGCGTGGCGACAAGGTGGGCCTGATCGGCCCGAACGGCGCTGGCAAGACCACGCTGCTCAAGCTCATCCTCGGTCAGCTGGAGGCGGACGAAGGGCGTGTGCGCACCGGCAGCCGCATCCAGGTCGCCTACTTCGACCAGTTCCGCACCCAGCTCGACGAATCGGCCACGCTGGCCGAGGTGATCAGCCCGGGTTCGGATTTTGTCGAGATCGGCGGCAAGCGCACGCACGTGATCGGCTATCTCGGCGACTTCCTGTTCCCGCCTCAGCGCGCGCGCGCCAAGGTCGAGTCGCTGTCCGGCGGCGAGCGCAACCGGCTGCTGCTGGCGCGGTTGTTCGCGCGACCGGCCAACGTGCTGGTGCTGGACGAGCCGACCAACGACCTCGACATGGAAACGCTGGACCTGCTCGAACAGCTGCTGCAGGACTACGACGGCACGGTGCTGCTGGTGTCGCACGACCGCGCCTTCCTCGACGCCGTCGTGACGCAGACCATCGCCTACGAAGGTGACGGTCGCTGGCGCGAATATGTCGGCGGCTACAGCGACTGGATTGCCCAGCGCCCGGCCGCGCCGGCGTCGCCCGCCGCCACGCCGGCAAAATCAGCGCCGCCAGCGCCCGCGGCTTCGCCGGTCAAGGCCGACAAGCCGGCCGCGGCGCCGAAGAGCAAGCTCAGCTTCAAGGAACAGAAGGAACTGGACAGCTTGCCCGACCGTATCGCTGCGCTGGAGGACGAACAGACCTCACTGACCGCACGGTTGTCGAGCGGCGCATTGGCCGGTCCCGAAGCGGCCGTCGTGTCGACCCGGCTGGGCGCGCTGGCGGCCGAAATCGACGCCGCCATGCTGCGCTGGGAAGAACTGGAATCGCGTCGCTGAGCCCGGTTTCTGTCGGATTTATTTACAGCGCCTGGCCCGGAGAACGGTGCTATCCGAGATAGGTAAAAAACTTCATATATTTCAGTTTTGTGTAACACCCTGTTTTTCTGGAATATGACTTGCTACACGATCGATGACAGCTCGGGAAAATTTCCCTTGTCGTCGTGACAAGAACCCAGGAGACAGATCATGACCATCCCCTTCCGCCGGAAGGTTCGTCTCGCCGCACTGGCTGCGGCCCTTGCCGGCATCAACGCCGCACACGCCGCACCGACCGTCGATCTTGAGAACGTCGGTTGGGTCACCTACGGCGATGCCCGTTCCTATTCGCTGCCGATTTCCGGTCTCGAAGTGATGGCCGGGCCGGGCCAGATCGATATCTTCACCAAACTCGGCCTGGGCGCCGACGGCCAGACCAGTAACGGCACACCCGGTGTCGACGACGCCTTCGACACCCCGCAGGCGAACACCACCGAAGGCTTCCGCACCACGACCGCAAACGAACCCAACAGTCTGGCCGGTGTGCTTGATGGCAGCTGGGATCGCTCCGGCTGGTGGGATGCCAGCCTGTCGGCACTCAATGCCGAACTGAACTTCGACGAAAACTCGCTGGTGTTCTTCTTCGCCAACAACGAAATCGGCTCCGGCGAGGACCGCGCCAGTCTGGCGGCGTGGATGCGCGTCGAGGTGTCGCAGATCAGCACCGGCACCATCCTCGGCCGCTTCGACCTGAGCAATGACTTCGACCAGGATGGCGTGTCGGTCTACGGCGGTCTGCCGACCTTCGACGGCTCGGGTGGCTCTGGCATCATTCTCGGCGGCTCCGACCTGTACACCGCGCCCGGCGCGCTGACCGAAGCAGGTCGTGTCGAACCGGTGCTCGCCGATTTCGTGCGCTCCGGTGGTCCGGTCTGTCTGGCAACGGTGCCCGGCGGCGAAGTCATCGTCGATTGCGCCGGTCCCTATGACCGCAAGGTCGAGCACAATCTGGGTGGTGACCGCGCTGCCTACGCCATCGTGATGACCGAGCTCGACGCACTGATTGCCAGCCTGCTCGGCGGCGATCTGAGCGACTACGCGATCCATGTCGACTACCGCCTCGGCTGTGGCAGCGAGGACGGCTTCGGTACCGTGCGGGAAGCGCCGCGTCAGAACCAGGACGTCGGCAACTGTTTCGACCGGTACGCGCTGAACGGCGGTGACGAGAAGCTGTTCATCGGCACCCAGGCGCATACGGACATCAATGTGCCCGAGCCCGGTTCGCTGGCGCTGATCGCCGCGGCGCTGGCCGGGGTCGGCGCGCTGCGCCGCCGTCGCGGCTGATCGCGGCTTCTGCGGCACGCCGCACGTGAACGACAAAGGCCACCCGCGGGTGGCCTTTGTCGTTGTGATGGCGTCGGACGGCGTCAGTCCGCGTCCGGGGCGGCGTGATCGGGGAGCGTCGGCGGCGGCGAGCCGTCCATCGGCAGACCCAGGCGGCCGAGCAGCGTTTCGTGGCTGATCCGCAACAGCTCCTCGATGTCCTTGAAATCGTCCGGCAACGCCGGGTCGTCCCAGCCCTTGGCGCTGTGACGGGCCAGATTGACCGCGTACTGCACGTTGCGTACGCGCGGCGACGGGTGGGCGGAGCCGCCCATCAGTTCGACCAGCAGCGCCGGCAGTCGCCAGGCCTTGGCCAGCGCCACCTGCAGATCGTGCGAAGTGACGTTGAACACCACCTTCTGCGCGGCCGCCGTGCGCATCGTCGGATTGGCGCGCAGCAGGTCGCGCAGCTTCAGCGACAGCTTCGGCGCGAACACCCAGCAGAGGATTTCCGCCACGTCGTGAAGCAGCGTGGCGACGGTGATCTCGTCGACGTCGATGTCGTGGCGCATCAGTGCCCACTCGCGAGCCCAGCCCGACGCCTTGCGCGCCCGCGCGATCACGCGCATGACGCCGAGAAGTGCCTGCGGGTGTGCGTGCAGGTGCTCCTCCAGCGTCGGGAGCGACTCGAAATGATTGAAGAAGGGCGTGATGCCTATCATCATCAGCGCCCGTTCGATCGTCGTGATGTCGGTATGCTGGCTGCGGCCGCGCTTCGCTTCGATGAAGGCGAGCACGCGCAGCGTCATCAGCGGATCGTGCAGGATGACTTGGGCGATGGTGCGGGCGCTGACCGTGTTTTCGGTCTCCCGCAACTGGGCCAGTTCGCGGGTGGTGCGGGCAAGTACCGGCAGCGGCTTGTCGCTCATGAAAGCGACCCAGCCCTCCAGGGTGGCGTTCGACGCGTCGCGCATGTGTCAGGTCCTGTGGACGATGACCTGTTAACGGCTCCGCGCGCGGCCTACTGAAGAGGTGACGCCATGAAGCGTGTGTCTGTCTGCAAGCTGCGCAGGGCGTTCACCGGCGGGCCTCAGCTTCCGTCGTCGTCCTCGTCGCCGTCGGCGTCCGGCCAGCTGTCGTTGTCGGCGTCGCCATCGGCCTCGGCCACCATCGTCATCGCGTTGATCTGCGCGATCTGGTCGAGCAGGCTCGGCATGGCGGGAATGCGCTCGTCCGACTTCAGCGGACGGCGATGATGGCGAAAACCCAGTGTTTCGGACGTCGGGCGCGGCATGGACATGTCGGGACTCCTGATACTGTTTGACGGTGGTTGATCGCTGCTGCTCTGCTGATTACGACGTTTGACTCGCGGACTTGAAGGCATGTCGCACCCTCTTTGTGAAGATTCCTCACTGATGCAGCACCGGCCACGCCCGGATTGCGATCTGTTCTGCCGTGTCGTCGACAACTTCGGCGATGCCGGCGTGTGCTGGCGCCTCGCTCGCGCGCTGGCGCGCGAGCACGGCTGGACGGTAAGGCTTTGGATGGACGCGCCACAGGCGCTGGCGCGGATCAAGCCACAGGGCGCCGACGAGCCGGGCGTCGAGGTGAGGTACTGGACCGATGAGCTGCCCGACTGCGAACCCGCACACTGCGTCATCGAAGCCTTCGCCTGCCATCTGCCGCCGACCTTCGTCGCGGCGATGGCGGCGCTGGCCGTGCCGCCGCGCTGGATCAATCTCGAATACCTGACGGCCGAAGACTGGGCGGACGGCTGTCATGGCCTCGCCTCGCAGGACCCGGCCACCGGTCTGACCAAGCACTTCTTCTTCCCCGGCTTCAGCGCGCGCACCGGCGGCCTGTTGCGCGAGCGCGACCTGTTTGCCCGACGCGACGCGTGGCGCGCGGATGCCGCGCTGCAGCATGCGACCTGGGCGCGTATCGGCATGCGGCCACAGCCCGGAGCGCTCCAGGTGTCGCTGTTCAGCTATGAAAGCCCGTCGATGTCGCCCCTGGTCGACGCGCTGGCTGCACGCGCTCAGCCGACCCAGCTCTGGGTGCCTGAGGGCAGGGCGCTGATCGCGCTGGCCGGCGTGCTGGCGAGGCCACTGGTGGCTGGCGACGATATCCGGCACGGTGCGCTACGGATCTGCGCATTGCCCTTCATGGACCAGGACGACTACGACGCGCTGCTCTGGCACTGCGACCTGAACATCGTGCGCGGTGAGGATTCCTTCGTCCGCGCGCAGTGGGCGGCCCGCCCACTGCTGTGGCACATCTATCCGCAGGACGACGGGGCGCATCTGCCCAAGCTCGATGCCTTTCTCGACCGCTACTCGGCCGGCCTCGACCCGGCGCCGGCAGCACGCCTGCGCGCGCTGCATCACGGCTGGAGCGGGGGGGCGGCGATCGCGTCGGCCGACTGGCTGGCCGCGCTTGCCGACCTGCCGCTGCTGACGGCACACGCGCAGGACTGGGCGACCCGGCTCGCGGCTATAAGCGACCTCGCAACCCAGCTTGTGTTGTTTAATCAGACACCTATATAATGCCGGGTTTGCCGCGACGGGCGTTGCAACAGGGGTTGCAAAGGTTCGCATGGCGGCCTCAACCCCCACAGGAACACTGCATGAAAACCGCTCAGGAACTGCGCGCCGGCAACGTCGTGAAAATTGGCAACGACGCCATGGTCGTGCTCAAGGCCGAATACAACAAGTCGGGCCGCAACGCCGCCGTCGTCAAGATGAAGATGAAGAATCTGCTGACCGGCTCCGGTCAGGAGACGGTCTACAAGGCCGACGACAAGTTCGACGTGGTCATCCTGGAGCGCCGCGAAGTCACCTACTCGTACTTCGCCGATCCGCTTTACACCTTCATGGATGCCGACTACAACCAGTACGAAGTCGAAGCCGAGAACATGGGCGACGCACTGAACTACATCGAAGACGGCATGGCCTGCGAAGTCGTGTTCTACGAAGGTCGTGCCATCTCGGTCGAACTGCCGAATTCGGTGGTGCGTGAAATCATCTACACCGAGCCGGGCGTCAAGGGCGACACCTCGGGCAAGGTGCTCAAGCCTGCCAAGATCAACACCGGCTACGAAGTGGCGGTGCCGCTGTTCTGCGATATCGGCGACAAGATCGAAATCGACACCCGCACCGGCGAATACAAGAACCGCGTGAAGTAAGCAGCCGATCCGGCCGCGCAGTCGGGCGGTCGGCGGACGAAAGAGGCCCTGCCATCGTGCAGGGCTTTTTTTCGCCCGGTGTCGCTGTCTTGCATGAGCGGCTCGGCGACCGCGAGAGCGGCCTGAATTCAAGCCCGCAGACCGCAGCCGCCGCGGCCGGGCTTTTGTGGGAGATTCTATGTTCCGGCGCAAGCGTTTTCGTGCTGTTTCGGGACATAG
>NZ_JADMJL010000012.1 GCF_018780585.1 Methyloversatilis discipulorum
AAGGCCGGCGTGTTCCTGCTGGCGCGGCTGTGGCCGGTGCTGGCCGGCACCGACGAGTGGTTCTGGCTGGTCACGGGCGCCGGTCTGGCGACGCTGCTGGTCGGCGGTTTCGCCGCCATCTTCCAGAACGACCTGAAGGGCCTGCTCGCCTATTCGACCATTTCGCATCTCGGCCTGATCACCACGCTGCTCGGTCTGAACAGCCCGCTGGCGGCGGTGGCGGCGGTGTTCCACATCATCAACCACGCCACCTTCAAGGCTTCGCTGTTCATGGCGGTGGGCGTGATCGACCATGAAACCGGCACGCGCGACATCCGCCGCCTGAGCGGTCTGGCGCGCTACATGCCGATCACCGCGACGCTGGCGATGGTGGCGGCGGCGGCGATGGCCGGCGTGCCATTGCTCAACGGCTTCATATCGAAGGAAATGTTCTTCAGCGAAGCGGTGTTCCTCGCCGCCTCGCCCGGCATCGACCGCGCGCTGCCGGCGGTCGCGGTGGTTGCCGGCATGTTCAGCGTCGCCTACTCGCTGCGCTTCACCGTCGAGGTGTTTCTCGGCCGCGACAAATGCGGCGCGCTGCCGCGCCAGCCGCATGAGCCGCCACGCTGGATGCGGGCGCCGATCTCGGTGCTGGTGCTCGCCTGCCTGGTGGTGGGCACGCTGCCGCAATGGTCCATCCAGCGCATCCTCGAAACCGCGGCGCAGCCGGTGGTCGGCGTGCTGCCGGCATTCGACCTGGCGGTGTGGCACGGCTTCAACCTGCCGCTGTGGATGAGCCTGCTGTCGCTGGTCGGCGGCATCGCGCTCTTTTTCGCGCTGCGCAGCCCGATGCGCCGCGGCCATCTGGCGACGACGCCGCTGCTCGGCCGCATCAACGGCAAGCGCGTGTTCCGCTCGCTGCTGGCCCGGCTCACGCTGGCCGGCCGCCCCACCCGGCGGCTGTTCGGTACGCGGCGCCTGCAGATGCAGCTGATGCTGCTGGTGCTGGTGACGCTGGTGGCCGCCGCCGTGCCACTGCGCAAGCTCGGCAGCGAGGCGCTGCTGGCCGGCGGTGACCGCGCCATGCTCGAGTTCTCGCCGATGTTCGCGCTGATGTGGCTGGTCGGGGCGGGGGCCGCGATCGGCGCCGTATGGCAGGCGAAATACCACCGGCTGACCGCGCTGGCGCTGATGAGCGTGTCCGGGCTGGTCACCGTCATCACCTTCGCCTGGTTCTCGGCGCCCGATCTCGCGCTGACCCAGCTGTCGGTCGAGGCGGTCACCACCGTGCTCATCATGCTCGGGCTGCGCTGGCTGCCGAAGCGGCTGGAAGACGTCGGGCGCAATCAGTCGCTGCGCGTCCGCGCACGGGCACGCGTGCGGCGTGCCCGTGACCTGGCGGTCGCACTCGCGGCCGGGGCGGGGCTGGCGCTGCTTTCGTGGGCCATGATGACGCGCAGCTTTCCGCAGAGCATTTCGCCCTTCTTTCTCGAACGGGCGCTGCCAGAGGGCGGCGGCAGCAATGTGGTGAACGTGATGCTGGTCGATTTCCGCGGCTTCGATACGCTGGGCGAAATCACCGTGCTGGGCGTGGTGGCGCTGACCGTGTATGCGCTGCTGCGCCGCTTCCGTCCTGCGCCGGAAAGTGCGGAACTGCCGGCGCAGCAGCGGGCGCTGCCGGCCGACCTGGCGACCGATCTGGTCGATGCCCAGACAGCCGAGGACACCGCGCGTGGCTACCTGATGGTACCGGCGGTGCTGGTGCGGCTGGTGCTGCCGCTGGCGGCGATGATCGCGGTCTACCTGTTCATGCGCGGCCACAACGAACCGGGCGGCGGCTTCGTCGCCGGGCTGGTGTTGTCGACCGCCTTCATCGTGCAGTACATCGTGTCGGGTACGCAGTGGGTCGAAGCGCACATGGACCTGCGGCCGCAGCGCTGGATCGCCTTCGGCCTGCTGACGGCGACGGCTACCGGCCTCGGTTCCTTCGCACTGGGCTATCCCTTCCTGACCACTCACACCGCCCACCTCAGCCTGCCGCTGATCGGCGACATCCACGTCGCCAGCGCGCTGTTCTACGACATTGGCGTGTTCCTGCTGGTGGTCGGGGCGACGCTGCTGATACTGACCGCGCTGGGTCACCAGTCGGTGCGCGGACGCCGTGTCCGCGACAGCGATGGTGACGGCGACGAACAAAGAGAGGGAGCGCACTGATGGAAATCGTCCTCGCCTGCGCGATCGGCGTGCTCACCGCCTGCGGCGTGTGGCTGCTGCTGCGACCGCGTACCTATCAGGTGATCATGGGGCTGTCGCTGCTCGGCTATGGCGTGAACCTGTTCATCTTCAGCATGGGCCGGCTGGCGCTGGACAGCGAGCCGGTGCTGGCGCCCGGCGTGCCGACCGACCTTGCGCACTACACCGACCCGATGCCGCAGGCACTGGTGCTGACCGCCATCGTGATCGGCTTCGCGATGACCGCGCTCTTCCTGGTCGTGCTGCTGGCGCAGCGGGGCTTCTTCGGCAATGACCATGTCGATGGGCGGGAGGACGCCGAATGAGGGCCCTCGCACAGGCGCTGATGCCGCATCTGACCATCGTTCCCATCCTGCTGCCGCTGCTGACCGCCTGCCTGCTGCTGTTGCTGGACGGCCGGCGCCACCGCATCCGCGGCATGATCGGTCTGGCGGCCGCGCTGGCCAATCTGGCGGTGGCGGTGCTGCTGCTGTTCTGGGTCGGCAGCGACCAGCCCGCCGCCTATGGCGTCTATCTGCCGTCGAACTGGGACGTGCCCTTCGGCATCGTGCTGGTCGCCGACCGCCTTTCGGTGCTTCTGCTGGTCACCGCCGCCGTCGTCGCGCTGATGGCGCTGTTGTTCGCGGTGGCGCGCTGGCACAAGGCGGGTGCGCATTTCCATCCGCTGTTCCAGATCCAGATCATGGGCCTGAACGGCGCCTTCCTGACCGGCGACCTGTTCAACCTGTTCGTGTTCTTCGAGGTGATGCTGGCGGCGTCCTACGGCCTGCTGCTGCACGGCTCGGGTCCGTCGCGTGTGCGCACCGGGCTGCACTACGTGGCGATCAACCTGCTGGCGTCCTCACTCTTCCTGATCGGCGCCGCGCTGATCTACGGCGTCACCGGCACGCTGAACATGGCCGACATCGCGGCCCGCATCCCGCAGGTGGCGGCCGGCGATCGCGCGCTGCTGCACGCGGGCTTCGCCGTGCTCGGTGTCGCTTTCCTCGCCAAGGCGGCGATGTGGCCGCTGAACTTCTGGCTGGTGCCGGCCTATGCCGCCGCCAGCGCGCCGGCGGCCGCGGTGTTCGCGCTGCTGACCAAGGTGGGCGTCTACGTGTTGCTGCGCTTCAGTACGCTGATGTTCTCGGACCAGGCGGGCGCTTCCGCCGGCTTCGGCAGCGACTGGCTGCTGTGGGGCGGCACGGCGACGCTGGCGGCCGGGGCCTTCGGCATGTTCTCGACGCAGCGGCCGGGCCGGCTGGCAGGCTTCGCCGTCATCGTGTCCTCGGGCACGCTGCTGGCCGTGCTCGGTCTGGCCCGCCCGGAACTGACCGCCGGCGCGCTGTACTACCTGCCCAGTTCGACGCTGGGCGTGGCCGCCTTCTTCCTGCTGGCCGAGCTGATGGAGCGCTCGCGCAGTGCCGACGTCGCCGGCGCGCGCGCGCCGGAGGACGAGGAGGATCACCTGCCGTTCCCGCTGGCCGAACTTGAGCTGGACAAGGACGTCAATCTGGACGAGGACGAGGAAATGCTGATCGGTCACGCCATTCCGGCTGCCACCGCGCTGCTCGGCCTGGCCTTCATCTGCTGCACGCTGCTGGTGGCCGGACTGCCGCCGCTGTCCGGCTTCATCGGCAAGTTCGTGCTGCTGTCGGCGCTGGTGCCGGAGCTGAGCGCGGACACCGCCCGCATCGACGCGCTGCTGACCTGGGTGCTGCCGGTACTCATCGTGCTGTCCGGGCTGTGCGCGCTGGTGGCACTGTCGCGCGTCGGCATCCGCTTCTTCTGGACACCGGTCGATCGCGAGGCACCGCTGCTGCGGGTGGTCGAATTCGTGCCGATCGCGGTGCTGGTCGGTGTGTGCGTGTTCATTTCGGTGCGCGCCGAGCCGGTCATGCGCTACGCGGCGGCGACCGCCGACGCGCTATACAGCCCGGCCGGCTATATCGACGCGGTGCTGTCGGCGCGGCCGCGACCGACACCGACCAATGCCGAACGCCTCAGCCTGCACGGGCAGGAGTCCGCGCCATGATGCGCCGCATGTTTCCCGCTCCGCTGCTGTCGCTGGCGCTGCTCGCGCTGTGGCTGCTGCTCAACAATGCGTCGCTGGGCCTTGGTCAGTGGCTGCTCGGCACCTTCCTTGGTGTGCTGGTGCCGCTGCTGACGCAGTCGCTGCGGCCGACGCCGGTGCGCTTCCGCCGTCCGTGGGTGGCACTGCGGCTGTTCATGCAGGTCGGTTACGACGTGATCGTCTGGAACTGGCGCGTGCTGCGCGGCACGCTGGCCACGGGCAAGCGCATGCCGCGTGGCGGTTTCGTCGTCGTGCCGCTGGACATGCGCGACCCGAACGGGCTGGCGGTGCTGGCGGCCATCATGTGCGTCATCCCCGGCACCATCTGGTCGGAGTTGGCGCTGGACCGCAGCGCGCTGCTCGTCCACATGTTCGACCTGGACGACGCCGCGGCCGAGATCGAACTGATCAAGCGCCGCTACGAGCGCCCGCTGATGGAGATATTCGAATGAGCCCGCTGCTGTTTTCCGCCATCGTGTTCACGATGGGCTGCTACATCACGGCGATGGCGCTGGCGCTGCTGCGCCTGGTCCGCGGTCCGTCCGCACAGGACCGCGTGCTGGCGATGGACCTGATCTGCACCATCGCGATGCTGATCCTGATGGTGCTGGCGATACGCTATCGCAGCGCGATGTACTTCGAGGCGGCACTGCTCGTTTCGATCTTCGGCTTCGTCAGTTCGGCCGCCATGGCGAAATTCCTGTTGCGCGGCGAGGTGATCGAATGAACGCGCCTGTCATGTCGGGGGCACTGCGATGATTCCGCCGCTGCCCTTGTGGGTCGAAATTCCGGTGGCGCTGCTGCTGGCGCTGAGCGGCGTGTTCACGCTGGTGGCGGCGATCGGTGTGGTGCGCTTCCGCAGCTTCTTCCAGCGCATGCATCCGCCGGCGCTGGCCTTCAGCTTTTCCGCCTGGTGCGTGACACTGGCCAGCATCCTGTACTTCTCGGCGCAGGATGGCGCGCTGTCGCTGCACGCCTGGCTCATCATCATCTTTCTGTCGCTGACGGTGCCGGTGACCACCATTCTGCTGTCGCGCACGGAGCTGTTCCGCCGGCGCAACAGCGGCGACCCCGACATGCCGCCGCCGCTGAGCGCCAGCGTGCCGCTGTCGGCGGACGCGGACGACTCGTCGCCCACGCCGCGCTGAACCGGCGCCGCGACCAGGTCAGAGCAGCAGCGGCGCGACGAAGGCGAAGAAGCCGCCGATCAGGAAAAGCAGGACCGACACGGCATACACCGCCGCCGACGTCCGCCGGGCACGGGCGCAGGCGCGCGCAGCGGCCGGATCGGCCGGGCAGGGCAGCGAGCGGGCGCGCCATTGCGCCGCACCGGCCAGCGCCAGCATCGCGGCGGCGATGCCGAACACCGCCTCCTTGTGTTCGGACAGCCAGATCAGCTGCGGCAGCCGGCTGGTCAGCGTGACCAGCGTGGCGCCGGCGCCGAGTGCGACGAGCAGCGCGGGCAGCGCACAGCACACCAGCGTCGAACCGCTGGCCAGCAGCGACAGGCCGCTGGCGCCGAGCGACGCGCGCAGGCCGCGTTCAGGTGCGTCCATGTCAGCGTCCCTTGAGCGCGGCACGCAGGCTGTCCAGCGTGTCGGGCACGCGTTCGATCTTCTTCACCTGATAGCCGGCGTCGGTGATCTGCGTGCGCAGCGTGTCGTCGGCGATGTCCTGCCCATCCTTCAGGCTCAGCGCGACGATCTTGTGTTCGAGACTGACCAGCACGTCGGCGGTGGCGGCGTTGCTGCGCAGCTTCTTCTCGATCGCCGAACCGCAGAAGGCGCATACCAGACCTTCGACCTGCATCTTGATCGTGCTGGCGGCCAGCACCGGCACCGCGGTCAGCGAAAGAGCGATGGTCATGATGTAAAACTTCATTTTATTCATTGCATTACCTTTCAATTCAAAAAAGGAGCATGAGGTTTACGAAGGCGTCGCCACGGTGCTCGCGATTGACGCTGACGCCGACATCGACCCACCAGCGGCGCTGGAACAGGCGCAGCAGCGGCGTGATCTGGGTCGCGTCGGTCAGCCCGCTGCGACGCTCGGCCTGCAGGCCGATCCAGGTGGCGATGTCCTCGTAGTCGGCCGCGTAGGGCGCCCACAGCCCCTGCGCTGTCGTGACCACCTGGGTGTGTCCGGCCGCGTGATAGGCATGCGTGGACAGCCGGGCGTAGATGCGCCGCGTTTCGTGGTCGGCCCAGAAGCCGCCATGCACGCCGCTGTGGGTGCCGGCGAATTCGCTGCCGCGGGCGGCGAGCGGTCCACCATATATATATGCGTTGGTGATGCCGTCGCTGCCGTAAGCGCGATGCACCAGCCAGTTCGCCTGCAAGGTGGTGTAGCGGCGTTCGGTCAGTCCGTCGTCCGACACGTAGCGCGACTGCCCGGCGGCAACCGACAGGTTGGCGCGCAGGCCGTGCGCCACTTCAGCCATCTGGCTGTCGGGCGAGGCGGTGAACATGAACATGGTGATGTCGCGCGGAATGAAGAAGCCGGCGACGGCCTGGGTCGACAGCGCGGCCAGCGGCAGTGCCGCGAGCCAGCCGCGCGGCACGGCGCAGCGCCTGCCGCGTATGGGCGGCAGCTTGAAACGGAACATGAGTGACTCCTGAACGATGCGAGGGTGGAACAGCGCGACGTTCAGGACGGTCTGGGTGGTTTTTCCAGCGGCGTGGGAATGTGCGAACGCTCGACGGCGTCGTGATGCAGCGCAAGGACCGCCGAGCCGGCAGGTGAGGCTGGCGGCGGGGACTGCGTGATGGCGATCGCCTGCGCGACCGCACACAGCGCCGCTTGCGCGCCCTGGTCCTCGCAGCTGCCGCAGTCGTGGCCCGGCATGTCGATCTCCATCATTGCCCCGGCCAGCACGCAGTGCGTGCTGCAGTGAAGCGCGTAGGCGTGCAGCGGCAGCGCGCACAGCATCAGGAGTGCGATCAGGCGGCGCAACGGGAGGTGACGGGCGACGTGCATCGTGCAATCGTGACAGTGATCCGTCACGCAGACAAGGACGCAGCCGTCGAGTTCAGACCACCTGCGGCCAGTGCAGGTCGCCGCACAGCACGCGCAACTGGTCGTCCCAGCCGCGATAGGCGATGGACACCGTGACGCACAGCAGGCCGGACGAGATGGACAGATAGGGGCGCGTCACCTGCACCTTGCCGACGTGCTCGATGGCGCGGCGGAAGTAGGGGCGGCGCGACCAGCGCGCATGGCGGTTGATCGACAGCGAGCGGTACTGGCTGTCGGCGGTGCCGAAGGGCTGTGAGGTCCGCACATTGCGGCCGACCTGGCGGCCGTCGGCATCGAGCAGGAAGCAGCAGTCGGCGCGCTCCAGCTGCAGGAAGCCACGGCAGGCTTCCTCCATCGGGATGCCTTCCTCCAGCAGCACGGCGCAGCCGCCCATGGCGTGGATGTAGGGTGCGATCAGCTCGCGGTAGCGCGCGGCACCGCTGCCGCGCGTCGTGTTGAAGCGTTCCCACAGGTCGTTCAGCACCGGACTCACTTCGCGCGTGTCGACCGGGCGGGCCGCCGGCATCGCGAAGTAGAAGCCCTGGACGAAATCGATGTCGGCGTCGAGCGCGGCCAGCGCCTGCGCCTCTGTTTCGACGCCTTCGAGCAGCACCAGCGAGCCGGCTTCGTGGATCAGACTGACGATCTGCGGCAGCAGGCGGCGCGCCGACGGATCCTCGACCGACTTGACGGCGAAGGAGCGGTCGAGCTTGACGATTTCCGGCTGCATGGTCCAGATGCGGTCGAAGTTCGAATGACCGGCGCCGAAGTCGTCGAGCGCGATCATGCAGCCGAGGCCGCGCAGATACTCGACGGTGCGGGCGAAACCGGCGTGTTCGGACACCGCCTGTTCCATCACTTCGATGACGATGCGGCGCGGATCGATGTCCGGGTGTTCCGACAGTTCGGGCAGGAAGTCGCTGAGGTCGCTGTCCGGACCGCTGCGGAACACTTCCGGGTGGATGTTCAGGAAGAGCCAGCCGTCGTGCGTGTCCTGCGCCGCGTGGTTGTTCACGTGCAGGTAGCGGCACAGCTGGTCGAGGTAGCGCAGGTCTTCATAGCGCGTGGCGCCGGCGATGACGCGGGCCGGCGCGACCGGGTTCGCTTCCGCATCGGCGGCGCGCAGCAGCCCTTCGTGGCCGATGGCGCGGCAGTGCGAAACGCTGAAGATGGGCTGGAAGTGGCTGGTCAGCGTCAGGCCCTTGTAGCGGGCCAGCACGCCATTCGCGCTGTGGACGATGTCGGCGCCGGGTGCTTGCTCGGCTTCCGCGACGACGGATAACGATGCGTGGGCCATGAGGGCGCTCGGAAATGGATGATTGAGCTCTTTATCGGCAGTGCACCATCGACTCTTGAACCCAAGATGCGCTCGCGGGATTTCTTCCCTTGTGACGGCCGGCTGCGGGCCGCCGGCTATACTTCGCAGCCGCCCCGACTTCCCGCGGCGCGACGCCCCTCAACCTTTGGCCAACCCACCTCGCGTGTCTGAATTCCCGCTGCTGCTCGTCCTGATCTGTCTGCTCCAGGTGCTGCTGTTCGGTGCAGTCGCTTGGCTTGTATTGCGCGTGCGTGCGCTCGGCGGCGGGCTGGACGTCGCCACGCAGGAGGGCCAGCGGCAGACGCTGGCCGCGCTGCACGAAGGTCTGCAGCGGCAGACCGAGCGCACCGTGGGCATGCAGGCCGATGCCAACGAGCGGCTGCGCCGCGCCATTTCGCTCGAACTGGGCGTGGCGCGCGACGCGGTCGGCGCACTGCAGCGGGCCCAGCAGGTCGGGCTGGCCGAGCTGTCGGCGGCGCTGAACAGCCGCCAGGAAACCCTGCGCACCGAACTGGTGACGCAGACCGCGGCCACGCTGGCCGAACAGACCCGGGTGCAGCAGGAGGCGCTGCAGAACGGCCTGCAGAACGCTTCGGTGCAGCTCACCGCATCGATCGAATCGCTCACCCGCACGGTGAATGAGCGGCTGGAGCTGCTCAGCGGCCGCGTGCACGAACGGCTGGAAGAGGGCTTCCGCAAGACCAACGAAACCTTCACCAGCGTGATGGCGCGGCTGGCCACCATCGACGAGGCGCAGAAGAAGATCGAGGGGCTGTCGACCAGCGTGGTGAGCCTGAAGGAACTGCTGGGTGACAAGAAGGCGCGCGGCGCCTTCGGCGAGGTGCAGCTGGAGGCGCTGGTGCGCAACGCGCTGCCGCCGGACGCCTTCGAGTTCCAGGCCACGCTGTCGAATGGCGCCCGGGTCGACTGCCTGCTGCGGCTGCCGGAGCCGACCGGCCGGGTGGCGGTCGATTCCAAGTTCCCGCTGGAAAACTATCACCGCATGTTCGCCGCCGACGCGGCCGAAGCCGACCGCCGACAGGCGCAGGCGGCCTTCCGTGCCGACGTGCGCAAGCACGTCGACGACATTGCGGCCAAGTACATCATCGCCGACGAGACCTCGGACGGCGCGGTCATGTTCCTGCCGGCCGAGGCCGTGTTCGCCGAACTGCACGCCCACCACGCGGAGGTGATCGCCTACGCGCAGGCGAAGCGGGTGTGGATCGTGTCGCCGACCACGCTGATGGCAGTGCTGAACACCGCACGCGCTGTGCTCAAGGACGTCGAGACGCGCAAGCAGATCCACCTGATCCGCGACGCGCTGGGCCGGCTGGCCAAGGACTTCACGCTGTTCGACAAACGCATGGAAAAGCTCGCCACCCACATCCGCCAGGCGCATGACGACGTGCAGGAAGTCGCCATTTCCAGCCGCAAGATCAGCGGCCAGTTCGTGCGCATCGAGCGCGCCGAGGCCGACGCACTGAGGTCGCTGGACGCGCCGGAGGACGGCGCATGAACGCCGCGCTCCAGCAGATCCTGCTCGCCGCGCCGCTGTTCGTACTGGTGTTCGTCGGCTACGGCATCGTCCACTGGGGCGGCTGGCCGAAGGCGGCGGCGGACGCGCTCGCCAAGTTCGTGTTCACCATCGCGCTGCCCGCCATGCTGTTCCGGCTGATGAGCGGCTTCGCCAGCCTGCCGCCGGTGGACGTGCGGCTGCTGGCCGCCTTCTTCGGCGGCTGTCTCGTCGTTTTCCTGCTCGGTCGTCTGGTGTCGGCGAAACTGTTCCAGCTCGACGGCGTGTCGCAGTCGGTGTTCGCGCTGGGCGGCGTGTTCTCGAACAATGTGCTGCTCGGCCTGCCGCTCACCCGCATCCTGCTCGGCGACGACGCCATGCCGGCGGCGGCGCTGGTGGTGGTGTTCAATGCGCTGACGCTATGGACGCTGGTGACTGTGTCGGTGGAGTGGGCGAAGACCGGTGCGCTGACGCTGGCCGGCTTCGGCAAGACCGCGCGCGGTGTGCTGACTAATCCGCTGGTCGCGTCGATCCTGGCAGGCACCGTGTTCAGTCTGACCGGTTTCCAGCTGCCGTCACTGATCGACCAGCCGCTGAAGATGCTCGGTGACGCCGCGCTGCCGATGTCGCTGATCGCGCTCGGCATGGGGCTGGCGGAATTCGGCGTGCGCGAAGGCTGGCAGCAGAGCGTCAGCATCAGCGTGCTGAAGCTGGTCGTCCACCCGCTGGCGGTGTGGGCGCTGGCGGTGCTGCTCGGTCTGCCGCCGGTGGAGACGCAGGCGGTGGTGTTGCTCGCCTCGCTGTCGGTCGGCGCCAACGTTTACCTGATGTCGCGCCAGTTCCACGTCATGCAGGGGCCGGTGGCCAGCAGTCTGCTGATGTCCACCGCGCTCGCCGCGCTGACCACGCCGCTGATGCTGGCGCTGGTTGCTGCGACTGTCTGAAGCCTTCCTTCGGCTGGCGAGGTGGAGCGCACGCAGGCGCGGGCTTCTGACTCAGAAAGCGCCCGTTCCAGCCCCGCGGACCGCAGCCGCCGCATCGCGACCGGAGGGCGCTCCCACATGGATCGCGCTCCGTTCGCCGCCGGAGCCTGGTTTGGTGGGAGCGAGCTTGCTCGCGATTGCAGCCTGAATCGAAGGCGGCGGTCTGCAACGGCCGCGTCGCGGCCAAGGCCGCTCCCACGGGGGCATGCGCGAGACCCGCGGCCGAAGCCCGGGCGGGGTTCTGTGGGAGGGGTCTTGACCCCGACGGCACGCTGCATCGAAGCCTGCTGAGCGCGGTGCCGACCTCAGTCCTCGGCGCTCGGCTTCAGCGCGGCCTTCACCGTCACCTCGTTCAGCGACGGTTCGCACAGTTCGATGAAGCGGTAGGCGTAGCTGCGCAGATAGTGCTTGCGACGCAGCGCGATCAGCGTGGTGTTCGAGTCGAACAGGTGTTCGCTGTCGAGCAGGCGCAGGCCGCTGTCGCGGACCGGGTCGAAGGCGACCGAGGCGATGATGCCTGCGCCCAGGCCCAGTTCGACATAGGTCTTGATCACGTCGGCGTCGAGTGCGGACATGACGATGTCCGGCAGCAGGCCGGCGCGGGCGAAGGTGGCGTCGATGCGCGCGCGGCCGGTGAAGCCTTCGTGATAGGTCACCACCGGGTGTTCGGCCAGCGCTTCCAGCGTCAGCGGTTTCACCGCTTCGAGCGGATGCCCCGCCGGCACGATGGCGGCGTGGTGCCAGGAATAGAAGGGGAAGGTGACCAGCTCGGGCGCGCCTGACAGGGTTTCGGTCGCAATGCCGATGTCCGCCTCGCCGTCGTTCAGCAGATCGACGATTTCGGTCGGGCTGGCCTGCAGCAGCACCAGATGCACCTTGGGGAAGAGGCGCTTGAATTCGGTCACCACGCGCGGCAGCGCGTAGCGCGCCTGCGTGTGCGTGGTGGCGATGCGCAGCTGGCCCTCGTCGCGGCGGGCGAACTGCTCGGCCAGCCGCTTGATGTTGCCGGCGTCGAGCAGCATGCGCTCGACGATCTCGACCAGTTCGCTGCCCGGCTCGGTCAGGCCGAGCAGGCGCTTGCCCTTGCGGACGAAGAGCTCGACGCCCAGTTCGTCCTCCAGATCCTTGATGTGCTTGCTCACGCCGGACTGCGACGTGAACAGCGCGTTGGCGACTTCGGTCAGGTTGAACTGGCGCCTGACGGTTTCGCGAATGATGCGGAGCTGCTGGAAATTCATTGTTGCTCTTCCTGTTTCATGAGTTCGCGGTCGCCGCTCAGCGCGCGAACACGCGCAGCCGCGACGGCTGCAGGCGTACGGTCTGGCCTTCCGCCAGCGCCAGTGCGGCGACGCGCTCCCGCGTCAGTTCCACTTCGAAGTGCTGACCGGTGGCGCCATTCAGTCCGTCCAGCTCGACCCGGGCGGTGACGCCGAAGGACAGCACGCGACTGATCCGCGCCGGCACGCCGTCGGTCGCGGCGGCGTCGGTCAGGATGTCCAGCTCGTGCGGTCGGGCGAAGGCGATCACCTTGTCACCGTGCGCGAAGCCGTCGGCGACGTGCGGCAGGCGGTCGTCGCCGACGCGCAGCGCGTCACCGTCCACGTGAGCGTGGAAGGGGTTCACCGCGCCGAGGAAGCCATAGACGAAGGGCGTGGCCGGGTGACGGTATACCTCTTCCGGCGTGCCGATCTGCTCGACCTTGCCGTGGTCCATCAGCACCACGCGGTCGGCCACTTCGAGCGCCTCCTCCTGGTCGTGGGTGACGAAGATGGAGGTGATGTGCAGTTCGTCGTGCAGCCGGCGCAGCCAGCGGCGCAGTTCCTTGCGCACCTTGGCGTCGAGCGCGCCGAAGGGCTCGTCCAGCAGCAGCACGCGCGGCTCGACCGCGAGCGCGCGGGCCAGCGCGATGCGCTGGCGCTGACCGCCCGACAGCTGGGCCGGGAAGCGGTCGGCCAGCCAGTCCAGCTGCACCAGCTTCAGCAGGTCGTGCACCTTGGTACGGATGACCTTTTCCGACGGCCGCTGACTGCGCGGCTTCATGCGCAGGCCGAAAGCCACGTTGTCGAACACGCTCATGTGGCGGAACAGCGCGTAGTGCTGGAACACGAAACCAACGTGGCGTTCGCGCACATGGGTGTCGGAGGCGTCCTCGCCGTCGAGCAGCACGCGGCCGCTGTCCGCCGATTCGAGTCCGGCGATGATGCGCAGCAGCGTGGTCTTGCCGCAGCCGGACGGGCCCAGCAGCGCGACCAACTCGCCGGTCGGGAAGTCGAGTGACACGTCGCCCAGCGCGACGAAGTCGCCGAAGGCCTTGTGGATGTTCTGGACCTGGATGCTCATTCTTCGTTGTCCTTCACTTTGGATGCCTGGTGTTCGATCCAGGTCTTCACGCCCAGAGTCACCAGCGCCAGCAGGGCGAGCAGCGACGCGACGGCGAAGGCGGCTGCGAACTGGTATTCGTTGTAGAGAATTTCGACATGCAGCGGCATCGTGTTGGTCAGGCCGCGGATGTGGCCGGACACCACCGACACGGCGCCGAACTCGCCCATCGCCCGCGCATTGGTCAGGATGACGCCGTACAGCAGGCCCCACTTGATATTGGGCAGGGTGACGTGCCAGAAGGTCTGCCAGCCGTTGGCGCCCAGCACCACCGCGGCTTCCTCTTCTTCCTTGCCCTGCGCCTGCATCAGCGGAATCAGCTCGCGCGCGATGAAGGGAAAGGTGACGAAGACGGTGGCCAGCACGATGCCGGGCACGGCGAAGATGATCTTCAGGTCATGTTCCTGCAGCCAGGGCCCGAACCAGCCCTGCGCGCCGAACACCAGCACGTAGATCAGGCCGGCGACCACCGGTGACACCGAGAAGGGCAGGTCGATCAGCGTGATCAGGACGTGCTTGCCGCGGAAGTTGAACTTGGTGATCGCCCACGCGGCCGACACGCCGAAGGTCAGATTCAGCGGCACCGCGATCACCGCGGCGATCAGCGTGAGCTTGATCGCCGACAGCGCGTCCGGCTCCACCAGCGCGGCCAGATAGGTGTCCCAGCCCTTGCGCAGCGCCTCGACGAACACCGCGATCAGCGGCATCAGCAGGAAGAGGACGAAGAAAGTGAGCGAGACGGCGATGATCGTCCATTTGACCCAGGCCGGCTCGCGCGTGGCAGCCCGGCCTTCGAAGCGCGCCGCGACGTCGGCGGCGGCGTGCAGTGTGGTGGCGGCGGCCATCAGCGATTCCTCCCGGTGGCTTTTTCGGTCCATGCCTGCAGGCCGTTGATGGCCAGCAGCAGCACGAAGGAGAACAGCAGCATCACCACCGCGATCGCGGTGGCACCGGCGTAGTCGTACTGCTCCAGCTTGGTGATGATCATCAGCGGGGTGATTTCCGACACCATCGGAATATTGCCGGCGATGAAGATGACCGAGCCGTATTCGCCGACCGCCCGCGCGAAGGCCAGCGCGAAGCCGGTCAGCAGCGCCGGCAGCAGTATCGGCAGCGTCACGTAGCGGAAGGTTTGCCAGCGACGTGCGCCGAGGCTGGCGGCCGCTTCTTCCAGCTCGGTGTCGAGGTCTTCCAGGATGGGCTGCACGGTGCGCACGACGAAGGGCAGACCGATGAACACCAGTGCCACCAGCACGCCCAGCGGGGTGAAGGCGACCTTGATGCCGAGCGGCTCCAGCGCCGACCCGAGCCAGCCGTTCGGCGCGTACAGCGCGGTCAGCGCGATGCCGGCCACGGCGGTCGGCAGCGCGAAGGGCAGGTCGATCAGCGCATCGACCAGCTTCTTGCCGGGGAAGGAATAGCGCACCAGCGCCCAGGCCAGCGCCAGTCCGAACACCGCATTGATGGCGGCGGCCAGCAGCGAGGCGCCGAAGGACAGCCGGTACGAGGCGAGCACGCGCGGCGTCGTCACCACGTCCCAGAACTGTGCCAGACCGAGACTGGCAGTCTTGATGAAGACCGCCGACAGCGGGATCAGCACGATGATGGACAGGTAGAACAGCGTGTAACCCAGCGTCAGGTTGAAACCGGGCAGCACCTGGAAGGAACGCCGGCTCATTGGAAGCGCTCCTGCGGTGACTGACGTGAAGGTGGTGACATGGATCGCCCCGGAAGAATGTTGTCGAGGCGAGAGCTTAGGGAGTGGATTTAATTACTGGAAATAATAAGAAGTGATTTGCTTAGCGTCGATCTGAATTAACGCTTGCGTCACAGCACCCCCGTAGTGCAGCGCAGCGCACGGGTAAAGTGCATCGACGCCGCATGCAACTTTTTTTCATACAAAGTCTAAAGGCAGCGTGGCGCAGGCCGAGAAGGTGTTCATTCCCCTTCAAGAAGGAAGCTGCCCATGTTCGGTCTGTCCCGCTCCCGCAAAGCCTTCGAAACCTTGTCCGGCCTGCTTGCCGGATGTCGCGACAGCAGCCGGGCGCTGGCGACGCCGCCGGCCGGACTGTCGGAGCCCTTGACGGTGGCGCTGCGCGCGATTGCCGAGCGCGAAGCGCGTCTGCAGGCCGAGCTGGATGCCTTGCGCGCCTTGCCCGAGCAGCTCGCGCAGACGCGCGATGCACTTGCCGCGCAGGAGGCGGAGACAGCGCAGGTCCGCGCTGAAGCCGAACGGGCCGGACGCGATGCGGACGCGGCGCGCGACGAGGCGGCTCAGGCGCGTGCCCAGGCGGATGCGCTGAAAGCCGACATGGCGCAGCGCGATCTGGCACAGTCGGCGCTGACCGAAGGCACCTGGACCTACGACATCGTCGATGGCGACCCCGACCACGCCGACAATCGCGTGCGCTGGTCCGATCAGCTGCGTGGCCTGCTCGGTGCCAGCCGCAACGAATTTCCCGACACCTGGGACAGCTGGCTCGCCGTGCTGCACCCGGACGACAAGAACCGCGTGATCGACGCCTTCAACGCCCACCTGACCGACAGCAGCGGCCGCACGCCCTATGTATGCGAATACCGCCTGCGCCACCGCACGCGCGGCTACATCTGGTTCCGCGAGCGCGCCGCCACGGTACGCGACGCCAATGGTCGAGCGCTGCAGTCGGCTGGCGCGCTGCGCGACATTTCGGACGAGAAGCAGGCGCAGGAACTGCAGCGCGACCAGCGCGCGAAGATGGAGGACAGCATGCAGCAGATCCTGTCCATCTCCGGCGTCATCAACGAGATATCGAAGCGCACCAATCTGCTGGCGCTCAATGCAAGCATCGAGGCGGCACGAGCCGGCGAGGTGGGGCGCGGCTTCGCCGTGGTGGCGGAAGAGGTGGCCAAGCTGGCGCTGCAGACCTCGAACGCGACCAGCGAAATCGTCAAGATGGCGGAAACCCAGCGTGCGCTGAGCGGCGCCGAGAGCTGAGCCGGTGCGGCGTCAGGCCTGCACGGTGCCCGCGATCAGGCTGGTGCTCTGCTGCAGCCGGCGGAACAGTTCGAGCCCTTCCGGCCAGGCGTCGTGGCCGGATTCGGTATTGACGTGACCGGCATTGCCCAGATCGACCAGTTGCGCGCCCCAGCGCTCGGCCCAGCTGGCGGCCGCCAGAAACTTCATCCACGGATCGTTGCGACTGGCGGCCACAATCGCCGGGAACGGCAGAGCAGAGGCCGGAATCCGTTCGGTGATGCCGAACTTGTCCGGGCTGGCCGGTGCGACGAACAGCGCGCCGGCGATGCGCTCGCCCACCGTCTGCGCGGCGACCGACGAGGCGAGGCAGCCGAAGCTGTGGGCGACCAGCCAGACGCGGCCCGGCGCCTGCCGCACCGCGTCGGCGACGCGCGCCGACCACAGATCGATATCCGGCTGCGACCAGTCCGCCTGCTCGACGCGGGTGGCGCCGAGCAGCGGCTCGATCCAGCTCTGCCAGTGTTCGGGGCCGCTGCCGTTCAGGCCGGGCACCACCAGTACGCTGTCCATGCGGTAATCCAGTAACGCTCTGTATCGATGATCAAGGCGTGACCACCACGCCCGCGGTGCGGCGCGCCAGCGCGGTGTCGGTGCGCAGGATGTCGACCACGTCGCCCATGATGCGGGCCGCTTCGTCGAGCAGCACGTCGCGCGCCGCCTTGCGCGACTGTTCGGCGGCCAGTTCGGCGCCGAGCGCGCGCTCGCCAGCCTGCAGGCCGTCGTCGCGGATCGGTTCGGCGTCGGCGCCTTCGCGCGACTGCGTGCGCGCCTTCAGACGCGCTTCCTGCGCCTCGCGCTCCTTCTTCCGCTCAGCCGCGTTCAGCGAAATTTCGGTGCGCTTGCGCAGCGCCTCGTTCTCGGCGAGATCTTCCAGCAGTTCGCGGTAGCCCTTGTCCTGGGCGACGCGCGCCTGATGGCGTGCGGACAGCAGCGGCAGCAGTTCCTGCGGCTTGCCGGCCGGGCGGAAGTCGGCCGGTGCGATCTGCGTCCACGGTAGCGGGTTGTCGTAGCTCGACTCGCCGATGCGCTCGTGGTCCATCGTCTGCGCCAGCGGGATGTCCGGCGTGACGCCACGCAACTGCGTGGTGCCGCCATTGACGCGGAAGAACTGGGCGACCGTCATTTTCAGTTCGCCGTAGGTCGGTTTTTCGCTCTTGGCCATCTCGTCCATGTCGAGCAGGGTCTGCACCGTGCCCTTGCCGAAGCTGGTTTCGCCGATCACGACGCCGCGGCCGTAATCCTGGATCGCGGCGGCGAAGATTTCCGAGGCCGAGGCCGAGGCGCGGTTGATCAGCACGCCGACCGGGCCCTCCCAGGCAACGCCGGCGTCGTTGTCCTTCTCGACCCGGATCTGCCCCTTCGGATTGCGCTGCTGCACCACCGGGCCGCTGTCGATGAACAGGCCGGTCAGCCGGATCGCTTCATCGAGCGAACCGCCGCCGTTGTTGCGCAGATCGATCAGCACCGCGCCCACCTTTTCCGCCTTCAGTTCGGCCAGCAGCTTCGCCACGTCGCGGCTGGCGCTGCGGTAGTCGGCGTCGGCGCGCGATTTGGCTTCGACGTCCTGGTAGAAGGTTGGCAGCGTGATGACGCCCACCTTCTGACCGCCGGCGTCGATCACCGATTTTGCCGCCGCCTGCTTTTCCAGCTTGATGGTGTCGCGCACCAGCTTGATCCGCTTCGGCTTCACGTCCGGTCCGGCGTCGGCCGGCAGGATGTCGAGCACGACCGTGGTGTCCTTGGTACCGCGGATCAGCGTGACCACGTCATCGACGCGCCAGCCGAGCACGTCGGCCATCGGCGTCGCTTCGTCCTTGGCAACGCCGACGATGCGGTCGCCGATCTTGATCTGTTCTGAACGCGCGGCGGGGCCGCCGGCCACCAGTTCGCGGATGGTCACGTACTCGTCGCGTTCCTGCAGCACGGCGCCGATACCGACCAGCGACAGCTTCATGTTGATGGCGAAATCCTCGGCGGCGCGCGGTCCGAGGTAGCTGGTATGCGGCTCGATCGACTCAGCATAGGCGTTCATGAAGAGCTGGAACACGTCATCGCTCTTCGCCCGGTTCAGATTGGTCAGCGCCAGGTCGTAGCGCTTGCCCAGCGTTTCGCGGATGGCGGCGTCGTCCTTGCCGGCCAGCTTCAGCCGCAGCCAGTCGTTCTTGACCCGCTTGCGCCAGATGTCGCGAAGTTCGTCCTCCGACTTCGCCCACGGCACGTCGGTACGCACGTAGCGATAGCTTTCGTTCTTTTCGAAGTCGAAGCCCTTGTCGAGCAGCGCACGCGCTTCGGTCAGGCGGTCGCGCAGGCGCTGCGAATAGCGGGCGTAGATGGCGAACGGCGCCGCCAGGTTCTGCTGGCGGATGGCGTCGTCGAGCAGCAGGCGCACCGAGTTGAAGGTGTCGATGTCAGACTGCATGAAATACACGCGGTCAGGGTCCAGCGTCTTCAGGTAGCGGTCGAGGATTCTCGACGACATGGCGTCGTCCAGCGGCACGTTCTGGTAATGGAAGCGCGACAGCAGTTCGGCGCTGGCCTGGGCCGCCAGCGCGTGCGCTTCGACCGGGCGCAGCAGCGGCGCGGGGGCTGCAGGTGTTGCAGCGTGCAACGTCGAACTGGTCGAGACGACGATGCCGATCAACAGGCAGAGGGATTTCAGTTTCATCAGACGTGCTCCGGCGCGTGCGCGAACAAGGAAGTAAGTATGTGCCATCGACCTCGAACAGCGGCCATTTGTTCGGCGACCGGTGTGAAAGTGTCCGGGTCAGGGCGTTTTTTCATCCTCGTCTGGCGTGCGCGGGGCGCCAGCGCCTCAGCGCGGGGCGTGTGCGCCGACACAGGTCGGGCGGCCCGTTGCTGCGTGTCGCGGCCGCTGTGGCCGCGGATTCAAGCGGGCTTTCATCGTGAGGCCTCCGTCTGCGTGCATGGACGGCGCTACTCTAGACGCGCACCGGCGCGACGCGAACCAGTAAAATCTGCTGAGCTTATTTCTCTGCCGGTGAAATGCTTATCGGTGTCGCTGTGCATTCGTAGCGCAGCGACGCCCCCGTTCAGCCCCAGCCGCTGAGGGTGCGCGCGTGTTCGGCGTCCAGACGCGCCTTCAGCGCGTCGCACAAGGCACGGATCTCTGTTGATGCACCGCGCCAGCCCTGCTTGCCGACCGAGGTGGCGAACACATCGGACACCACCGAGGCGTGGTACGGCCCGCCGAGAAAGCGGAACACCGAGCGGAAGCTGCGCTCCGGGTGCAGTACCGCGTCCTCGTACTGCAGCGCGATCACCCGCGGGTCGCGGTCCAGGCCGAGGTCGAAGAACACGCGGTTGCGCATGTACCAGTACAGGCAGCCACACTCCTCGTCGCTCAGCGATTCGCTGTACAGCCTGCGGATCAGTGCCACCGTGTCGTCGGCAATGCGCAGGCCGCGCGGCCCGAGGTGGGACAGCTTGCCCTGCGACACCAGTCGCATCATGTTCTTCTGGTGGCTGCCCCAGCTGCGGATCGACGAATTCACCGCGTCCTCGTAGCGGCGGTACACCCAGATCGCGCGCGAATTGTCGAAACGGTCGAGCAGGGCGTCGGTGAACTGCGAATCGAGGATGCTGCCGAAACTCACGTAGGGCGCCGGAGCGAAGTCGATCAGCCGGTCGATCACCGCGTGCGAGCGCAGCGAGTAGCGTTCGAAGGCGATCGAGAAATCGGCTTCCGGGTAGTCCCAGCCGTGCGGCGAGTTGCCGATCGCGCGGCACACCATCTGCGTGCCCGAGCGGTTCGAGCCACTGATGAACACCGGCCGCTTCGTGCGCACCGGATGCAGCGTGAGCGTGCGGGCAATGCGTTTGCCGGCCCGTTCCAGCTGGATGTTGCCGTGGCGCAGCAGGCGCTCGGGCGTTATGCGCGACAGGCGGCGCGCGAGACCCGAAACCAGCGTACGTGCGTCGTCACGGACGGGGGCGGTGTAGGCGCTGGAAGCGTCGCGGAGTGAAGGCATGGTCAGGATCCGGTCAGTGCATTGGCAGCCGATGCCGACGGAGTGGAGGCTTCGATCTCAGCCAGTGCGGTCAGCCGGGCGAAGCCCTGTTCGAGCGCTTCGTCGAAAAGGCTTTCCAGCACGGCGTGCACGCCGCGCAGCGAGCCGACCACTTCGCCCGCCCACAGCAGGTAACGCAGACGCCGTTCGAGCGACCAGTGAGCCGGCGGGTTGTGGGTGACATCTCGCACGTTGGCGATCTTGTCGGCCAGGCGTACGAGCCGTGCGCGCTCGCTGTAGTCGCGTGCAAGCAGGATCTGCAGAGCCTTGCGTTCGGGCTTGGGCAGCGTCATGTCGTCCGTCAGTTCGGTCACGACGGCGGCAACCTGCGCGCCGAACAGGCCTTCCAGCTCGCTGACAACGGTGTCGGTGTCCTCCAGCGTGTCGTGCAGCAGCGCGGCGACCAGCGTATCCGGGTCAGCGACGCCGCCTTCGCGGGCGAGGATGTCAGCCACCGAAATCGGGTGGTTGATGTAGGGCGACATGTCGGCACTCTTGCGCAGCTGACCGCTGTGCTTGAGCGCGGCGAAGTTCAGCGCGGCGAACAGTCGGGGGAGCGGGGGCGGAGAATCCATGGATGCGTGCCCTCAGATCGATTTGAACGCGACCAGCAGGCCCGAGCACAGCAGAAAGCCGTTGAAGGCTTTCGCGTAGCCCTGATTGCTGATCCGCTTGAAGATGAATTCGTTGGCGAACAGATACACCGCGACACCGGCGGCGGCGTAGATCAGGCTGTTGCCCAGCTGTGCGCGGGATTCGGGGCGCGTGATGGTCAGCGTCGCCAGCTGGAAGGCGGCGAACAGCACGTATGCGGCCGCGATGGTTGCGCGCGCCACGTCCTTGCCATGGTTCATCTGCTGCACGCGCATGCTGAGCAGCGAGCCGCCCAGATTGGTGAGGCCGTGCATCACGCCTATGCACACCAGCCAGGTCCGCTCGTAGCGTGCGGTGCTGTCGATGGCGACACGCAGGGCAGGCCACTGGTTCTTCAGCGCGAACAGAAGAAGCAGAGCGGCGATCAGCAGGCCGAAGCTCTGGCCGGCGCGCAGCGCGACGATCAGGAAGAGCACGATGCAGGGGATGGACCACAGCAGGATGCCGCGGATGAAGTGCAGGTCGACGCTGCGCGCATCGCGCACGATCTGCGACAGGCTGATGCCGATCGAGATCGGCAACAGCGTGGCCAGCACCGTCGGGTAGTCATAGCCCATCACGATGAGGATGGGCGTGCCGAACAGCAGCACGCCCACGCCGAACACCGACTGCACCAGCGCGACGGCAACGATGGGGATGAACAGCAGTGGTTCGATCGTATTCATGCTGCCTTGTCCGCAGTAAAGGTTTCCGGATAGCCCATGTCGCGGGCAATGCTCCGCAGCGAGGGCAGCACGCGTTCGATGCGTTCGCGGTGCGCGTGCTGCCGCCATTTTTCGAGACGGATCTCGAACAGCGGGTCGTAGGGCTTGTCGAGCAGCGCTTTCGCGTGTTGCTCGATGCGTGCATCGAAGGGCAGTTCGAGCCGGTCGAAGATTTCGAAGATGCCCTCGGTCGGCTCACGCACGATGTCCTCGTAGAACACCTCTATCCACTGGTCAGCCGGGATCTGCCTCTTTGCGTCGAGAATGGCGCGATGGATGGCTTCGTACTGGAAGGCGCATACCTCCTCGACCGGCGCCTTCAGGTAATTGCGCCAGCCGCGCGGCAGGTAGTGGCACCAGCGCGTGTAGCGGCCGTCGTCGACCGCGACCTTGGCCGGCAGATCGCGTGCCCAGCTGCCGAAGCGTTCCGGCATGCCCCAGCCCTCGATCATCGAGTTCAGCGTGTCACCCGGATTGCGCTTGATGTAGACGAAAGTGGCGTCCGGGAACAGCGCGTGCAGATAGGGCACGGCCAGACCATGCTGGTTGTTCTTGTCGACGAAGCGGGTGCGCCCGGTATGCGCATAGAAGTAGCGGGTGATCAGGTCGCGGTCGGCGTCCGTCGCATCGGCCGCCTCCAGCACGTGGCTTTCCCAGTTCCTGTCGGACGGGTGGTGAAGCGAGTCCCATACGGCATAGATTTCCCGGTTCAGCGAGCCGATGGCCGACGATTCGGTCAGCGTCTTGTAAAGCATCTGCGTGCCGGAGCGGCTGCCGCTGACGACGAACACCGGCCGCTCGGCGCGCAGCCGGGTGCGGTCCCACCAGGCGCCGCGCAGGTCGGTCAGCGTCTTCTTCGCGTGATGGCGGACCGTCTTGTCCACCTTGAGCCAGAACTGTCCCATCGCGTCAGTTGCCCGCCTGCTCATGCGTGAAACAGCGGCTGGCCCGCTTTCAGTTCGGCGCTGATCATGTCCTGCACGATGCCGCGTACATACCAGTCCGGCAGCGCTTCGCCGCGCAGCAGCGAATCGCGCACGCGGGTTCCGCTGATCGAGTGGGCGTCGTCGGTCACGCCGCTTTCGTAGGCGCCGGTGGCCGGGTTGTAGCCGATGGCGTCGAAGAACACAGGCGTGACACCGGTGTCGCCCAGTTCGTCGAACAGTGCGCGATAGCTGCGGTCGTCGTAGAAGTCGCCGACGCCAGCGTGGTTGCGGCCGACGATGAAGTGGCTGCAGCCGATATTCTTGCGGCACAGCGCATTGAACACTGCCTCGCGCGGGCCGGCATAGCGCGGGTAGGTGGCGAGTGCGCCGAGCAGCACCTTGCCGTTGGGGTAGATGCCGAAGTCGATCAGCATCTGGTAGCTGCGGATCAGCGGGCGCGGCAGGAAGTCGCCCGGCTTCTTCGGTCCGACCACCGGGTTGATGAACAGGCCGTCGGCATTGGTGCGCTCCAGCGCTTCCAGCTGCAGGTGTTCGTGCACGCGGTGGCTGATGTTGCGGCCGTGGAAGGCGACTACCTTGCTCCAGCCCTTGTGCGCAAAGATGAAGCGGCTTTGCCGCGGCGTCAGTTCGAATTCTCGCCAGGGCGACGGACGCTCCTCGATCAGCGTGATGTCGCCGCCGACGAACCAGTCGCCGTTGCGCAGCACGCGCGCCACACCCGGGTGGGCGGACGAGGTGGTGCCGAATGCGAGCTGCGACAGTTCGCCGAGGTCGTAGCGGTAGATCTGCGTCACGTCGAGTACCGCGTGGGCCTCGCCCCGGTCGTCGGTGAGCACCACGCGCTGGCCCGGCGACAGCCGACGTGCCTGCGCCTCGTCGACCTGCAGGATGAGCGGCACCGTCCACGCCGTGCCGTCGGGCAGGCGGTTGCGATGCAGCACGCTGTGCAGCATGTCGCGGTCCATGAAGCCGGTCAGCGGCGAGAAGGTGCCGACGCCGATCTGCTGGCAGTCGAGCAGTTCGGTGTCGCGCACCGCCAGCCGCGGCAGCGCGGCAAGATCGTCGATGGCCGCCGCCGCGCTGACGCGATTGACCAGCACGCCACCGTGCGGCTCGATCAGCAGCGAGGTCGGATCGGTCGGCGTGTAGACCAGCGTGTCCTTGTGCGCCGCCGGCAGGCGTTCGTTCAGCACGCGGAATTCGCGGATGAGCTTGACGATCATCGCCACGCAGCCGACCGGGTCCTTGCCGATCGCGGTTTCCGCCGCCAGCACCAGGCCGTCGGCCCCGTCGAGCAGGGTGTTCACCACGTCGTTCACCTCGGCCCGCGTCGGTTTGGGCGCGGTGATCATCGATTCGAGCAGATTGGTGGCGACATAAACCTTGCGCTTGCGCGCCTGACCGCGCGCGATGATGAGCTTCTGCAGCCGAGGAATGCGTTCGATCGGCTCCTGCCGTGACAGATCGCCGCGGTCGATCAGCAGCGCGTTCGACTTTTCGGCGATCTCGTCCAGATTGATCAGGCCGTTGCGGCATTCGATCTTGGAAATGAGGAAGGTGTCGTCGCCGACCAGCGCCCGCACCTGGTCGACGTCCGAACCGCGATTGGCGAACGACAGCGCCACGTGGCGGATGCCGACCGAGCGGCCGTATTCGAGCGCCGCGATGTCCTTGGCCGTCAGCGTGTCGAGCGGGATGTCACGCTCGACGGTGACTGCCTTGTTCTGGCCGATCACCCCGCCGTGCAGCACGCGCATCGTCACCTTGGCGTCGTCGCGCGAAATCACCTGCACCAGCACCGAATTGAAGTCGATGCTGATGAAGTCGCCGACTTCCAGCTTGTCGATCACGTCTTCCGGGTAGAGGTTGAAGTTGAACGCGTCGCCCGGCACGCGCAGCTTGTGCGCATGCACGACGCTGTTCTCGCGTACCGCGATCTCGCCGTTCAGCATGTCGCCGGTGCGGATCTGCGCGCCCTCGGTGTCAAGGCAGATCGGCACCGCGGTGCGGCTGCGGATGTAGTCGATCACGCGCGGCAGGTCCTGCAGCTTGGTGTGCGACAGGTTGATGCGGAACAGATTGACGCCCAGTTCTTCCAGCCGCGCGAGCACGCGGTCGTTCAGCGATGCCGGGCCGAGGGTGCAGAGGATTTCCTTGTCGGTGGTGCTCATGTCGATGTCCTGTCTCGTGCAGCGGCCGAAGATGCGGCCCTGACTGTTGAATAGCAGGAGCCGTGCCACACCATCGCGATGACGTTTTCGTGACGGATTTGCGTATTTGCGCGGGTGGGCGTGATGAAGTACCGCCCGGGCTGTGCGATTGCGCCCAGTGGTGCGGGCGGCGCTGCGGCGATCGCCACAGTGGGGCCGCCGCCGGCTGCGCGCCACTGTGCGCAATGCCCATGCGGCAGTCATTCCGGACCGCGCCGCATGCGTGTCGAGCGGACGTGCAAACGCCCACACCGGACGGGCCGGTGCGGGCGCTGCTGCGAAAGATGACGGAGCTCAGGCGACGCGGTGGGCTGTCGTGCGGGGACGCGCGACGTCGAGCAGGCCGTGCCGCTTGAGCTGGGTGCGCAGCACGTAGCGCGACACCGACAGTGCCTCCGCCGTATGGACCTGGTTGTGCCGGCAGGCTTCGAATGCAGTGCTTACCAGCAGCTTTTCGAGGGTGTCGTGCAGCTCGGGTACGTGCAGCTCGACCAGGCGCCGCAGGTCACCCGCGATGCGTTCGAGCAGCTGCGTCGGTGTGTCGGCCGACGATGTCGGAGATGGCTGCGCGGTGGGCGCGAGCGAGGCGTTGGCGAGGCGCAGGTCGTCGATGTCGACACGGCCGTCGCGGCTGACGATGAGCGCGTAGTGGACGACGTTTTCCAGCTCACGGATGTTGCCCGGCCAGTCATGCGCGACCAGCGCCTCGCGGGCGCGCGGTGTGAAACTGACGTCGGCAATGTCGAGCCGGCGCGCGTATTGCGCGGCGAAATAGTCGATCAGCGGCGGGATGTCTCCGCGCCGTTCGCGCAGCGGCGGCAGCTTGATCGGCGCCACATTGAGGCGGTAGTAGAGATCCGCGCGGAAGCGGCCGGCGTTCACCGCCCGCCACAGATCGACGTTGGTGGCAGCGATCAGCCGCACATCCACCGGTATCGCGCTGCGCGAACCCAGGCGCACCACCTGTCGCTCCTGCAGTACGCGCAGCAGCTTCACCTGCAGCGCCGCCGGCATGTCGCCGATCTCGTCGAGGAACAGGGTGCCGCCGTTGGCCGCCTCGAACCATCCGGCGCGCGCGTGCGAGGCGCCGGTGTAGGCACCTGCTTCGTGGCCGAACAGCTCGGCGTCGATCAGTGCTTCGCTCAGCGCGCCGCAGTTGACGGCGACGAAGGGACCGGCGCGACCGCTGACCGCGTGAATGTGTCGTGCCACCAGTTCCTTGCCGGTGCCGGTCTCGCCGATGATCATCGCCGTCACTTCGCGTGCCGCGATCAGCTCGATGTCGGACAGCAGCGCGGTCGACGCCGGGTCCTCGAACACCAGCGCGGTGGCACGTATGGACAGCGCCATCTCCTCCGGTCGAGCGAAGGTGAGGCGCTTTCCGTTCTGCAGTGCGGCGTTCTGGCTCATCGGGCGGGGCGTGGTCGGATTCAGCGGCGGGTGACGATCTGGTCGTAGATGCCGCCGTCGGCGAAGTGCGTCTTCTGCACCGCATCCCAGCCGCCCAGCTTCGCCTCGACCGTGAATGTGTTCACCGGCGGGAACTGCTTGGCGTAGTTCTTCAGCGCCGCCTCGCTGCGCGGGCGGAAGTGGTGACGGGCAATGATGTCCTGGCCTTCGGCCGAGTACAGGTACTGCAGATAGGCCTCCGCCTGCCTGCGGGTGGCGCGCTTGTCGACCACCTTGTCGACCACGGCCACCGGGGCGGCCGCCTCGATTGACAGCGACGGATAGACGATGTCGAACTGGTCGCCGCCGAGTTCCTTGTCCAGCAGCACCGCCTCGTTCTCGAAGGTGACCAGAACGTCGCCGATGCCGCGCTGGGTGAAGGTGGTGGTGGCGCCGCGGCCACCGCCGTCGAGCACCGGCACGTTGGCGAACAGCTTGCTGACGAAGTCCTTGGCCGCCGCCTCGTCGTTCGCCTTGTTCAGTGCATAGCCCCAGGCGGCGAGGTAGGTGTAGCGGCCGTTGCCCGAGGTTTTCGGGTTGGGCACGATCACCTGCAAACCGGCGCGGGTGAGATCGGACCAGTCCTTGATCGCCTTCGGATTGCCCTTGCGCACCAGGAAAACGGTGGTGGTCGTGTAGGGCGTGGCGTCGTTCGGCAGGCGCTTGCGCCAGTCGGCCGACACCAGGCTGTTCTTCACCAGGATGTCGATGTCCGGCGACTGGTTCATCGTCACCACGTCGGCTTCCAGCCCGCCGATCACGGCGCCGGCCTGCTTGCTCGATCCGCCGTGCGACTGATTCAGCGTCAGCGTCTCGCCCGACTGGGTCTTCCAGTGCGCGGCGAAGGCGGGGTTGATGTCCTTGTACAGCTCGCGCGACACGTCGTAGCTCACGTTGAGCAACGTGGTCTGCGCCCGCACCGGCAGTGCAACGGTAACCAGTGCGAGCAGGGCGGCGGAAATCAGGGTTGTGCGGCGGGTGTGCATGATGGCTCCGGTGGAATCGAAGACACGCAGCCTAGGCAGTCGGGCAGGGCGCGTGAACCAACAAGAAACGATGTGCTTATCAGTGATTCGGGAATGCAGCGGCCGGCGCGGGAAAACCGAGCGCATAACCCTGGCCGAGGTGAACCCCGGCCGCGCGCACCCGGGCGAGCGCGGCGTCGCTGCCGATGCGGCGGACGATGAGCTCGATGCCGTGACGGGCGCAGGTCTTCGCGTGCTGCGGCAGATCGCGCAGCGTGTCGTCGCGGCCGGCGTCGAGCTTGACGAAATCCGGCCGGACGTGGCGCAGCAGTTCGTCCAGCTGCCCTGCGCTCAGCAGATTCACGCCGATGCGATAGCCGTTGTAGCGGTAGTTCAGCATCACGTAGGCCAGCATCGCGAAGTCGCTGGTCATGGCGTCTGGCGATTCGATGACCACCTTGCGGCGCTCGATCTTCAGCGCCGACAGCACACGTCCGAAGGCGCTGCCGTGGTCCTCGCCGACGGCCAGCATCAGGCGGCCGTGGACATTCAGGAAGAGGCTTCCAGTGTCGCTTGGGCGACCGAAGTAGTTCAGCACATGAAGCGTCCGGCACAGGCGGTCGAGCTCTATCAGTGCGTCGTCCTCCGCCGCGTTGGCGAACAGGTTCCACGGCGACAGATCGCCGCCGGTGGCGTCGAAGGAGCGGACGAAGGCCTCATGACCGGCCAGCGCACCATCGTCCAGCCGACGCAGCGGCTGGAACACGGAGGACAGGCTGCTGCGCATGAAGCGGCCGGCCACGCGACCATCGGGCGTCGCCCACAGTGGGTGATCGCCGTCGGCGATGCGCGGCAGCGCGCAAAGGTAGCGCTCGAGCGCCGACCGGGTGGTGTCGACGGTGTTCATGGTGTCTCCGGAAAGGGCACGCGGTGCGCGAGCGTCATTCGACCAGCAGCCAGGTGCGGTAGAGCAGGGCAATGCCCAAGGCGAAGATCACTGCCGCCAGGAGTTTGTCGCCGAGCGGGAGTGGTTCGGGGGCGTCGGGGCGTTTTTCGGGCCGGCGCAGCCGGCGGCGTCCAAGGTAGTTCATGACCACGAATCTATGCGGCCGAAGCCAGCGGTCAAACCAATTAATCCTGCTGAGCTTATGCACGCGAGCGGTCTGACTGAGCGCGGACCGACCGCCACCACATGTCGTGGTCGATGCGCTAGCTGATTTTGCGCAAAGCATTTCGTGCATTCGTTCTGAAATTCAATTGGTTTGAGTGCGCCTGTGCGATCGATAGATTGGCGTCACCGGGAGCGATGCCATTGCGTCCGCCCCGCTCCGGCCGATGCAGGAACCGCCCGCGAGGCGGCGTATCGCCGGTGTCGCCACGCCGAGGAGGAAGTCATGACTGCTGCAACTGCGGACGCCCTTGCGTCCTCACCCCGTGCGGCGGTGCTTCAAGCACCACCGCTTTCGATTGCCCGCGAACGAGCCGAGCACGACGCGCTGCTGTACGCCGGCGGCATCACGCCGGACCAGGCCTGGGCACTGGTGTCGGCGGGCGACGCCGTACTGGTGGACGTACGGACCGCAGAGGAGCGCAAGTTCGTTGGTCACGTGCCCGGCAGCACCCATGTCGCCTGGGCGACGGGCACGTCGATGACGCGCAATCCGCGCTTCGTAAAGGAACTGGAAGCCAAGGTTGGCAAGGACGCCGTCATCCTGCTGCTGTGTCGCAGCGGCAAGCGTTCGGCTGCCGCTGCGGAGGCTGCCGCGAAAGCCGGCTTCCGTCACGTGTTCAACGTGCTCGAAGGCTTCGAAGGCGAGTTGAACGCCGAGAGCCAGCGTCGCAACAGTGGCGGCTGGGTGGTCAGCGGTCTGCCCTGGCAACAGGACTGACGCATTGCGTGCGGTCGCTGTCGCGGCTGCGCTTTCAGAATCCGTATCGGAGATCCCGAATGACACTCAAGAAGGGCGGCCTCACGAGGGCGACCGATTCCGAAGGGTCGTGGCAGCTCGATCACATCGTGTCCGAGCTGCACGACATCCGCACCCGCTGGCGTGGCGCGCAGCAGCGCACGACCGAGTGCGGCGCGCGCGAATTCCCGTCGCGCGAGGCCTTGCGCGACATCGCCGAGGCGCTGTGCGGCGCGCTGTTCCCGATGCGGCTCGGACCGTCCGATCTGCATCAGGAGAGCGAGGACTTCTACATCGGCTACACGCTGGACGCCGCGCTCAACGCCCTGCTGCACCAGGTGCGGCTGGAACTGCGCTACGACGCGCGCCGCGCGGCATCGCCGCAGTCTGACGTCGACCTGCTGGCGCGAGCCATCGTCGCCGAATTCGCACTGTCGCTGCCCGGCCTGCGTGCGCTGCTCGACACCGACGTGCTGGCGGCCTACCAGGGCGACCCGGCCGCGCGCAGCGTGGACGAGGTGCTGCTGTGCTACCCGGGCGTACTCGCCGTCATTCATCACCGCATTGCGCACAAGCTGTACGCGCTGGGCGTGCCGCTGGTCGCACGCATCATTTCCGAGGCCGCGCACTCGAGCACCGGCATCGACATCCACCCGGGAGCGCAGATTGGCGCCGGCTTCTTCATCGATCACGGCACCGGTGTCGTGATCGGCGAAACCGCGGTAATCGGCGAGCGCGTGCGGCTCTACCAGGCGGTCACGCTGGGCGCCAAGCGCTTCCCGGCAGACGAGGCCGGCACGTTGCAGAAAGGGCTGCCGCGTCATCCGGTGGTCGAGGACGACGTGGTCATCTATGCCGGTGCGACCATCCTTGGCCGCGTCACGATAGGACGCGGTTCCACCATAGGCGGCAATGTGTGGCTCACGCGCAGCGTGCCGCCCGGCAGCCAGGTCACGCAGGCCAATTCACAGAACGTGCCGGTCGCGGCGGAACTGGTCGAGCCATGACAGCCCGGCACGGAAGGCCGACGCCACCTCTGGCCGAGGCGCTGACGCGCCGCTTCGGCCGTGCGGTGCGGCGGACGCGCGAATTGCGCGGCTGGTCGCAGGAGGTACTGGCGGAGCGCGCCGAACTCAATCGCTCCTACCTCGGCGAGGTCGAGCGCGGCAGCGCGATGCCCTCGCTCGCCACGGTGGTCAAGCTCGCGCTGGCGCTCGAATTGCCGGCCGGCGATCTGCTCGACGGCTGCGAACGCGCGGACGACCTGCCAGCTGCCGTGCAGCACACGATCGCCTGAACGGACGGACGACGAACCGATTGGTGGCTATAGCCGGTTGAATGCCGCATAGAAGAAATAGATATTTGCTTAGCAGTTTTTCGCATAAACAAAACCAACCCCTCGCAAGGAGCCTTTCATGGCCGACACCCCCGAACAGCTGGCGCTTGGCGACAACGCCGCCCGGCAGCTTGCCAACGCCACCAAGACCGTCCCGCAGCTGTCGACGATCACGCCGCGCTGGCTTGTTCACCTGCTGCAATGGCTTCCGGTCGAGGCCGGCATCTATCGCGTGAACCGCGTGAAGAACCCGCAGGACGTGCGCGTCGCGTGCTCGCAGCGCGACGAAGCGGAACTGCCGCAGATCTTCGTCGACTACGACGAACAGCCGCGCGAGTACTTCCTGAATGCGGTCACCACCGTGCTCGACGTGCACACCCGCGTGTCCGACCTGTACAGCAGCCCGCACGACCAGATCAAGGAGCAGCTGCGCCTGACCATCGAAACGATCAAGGAGCGGCAGGAAAGCGAACTGATCAACAACCCCGAATACGGCCTGCTGGCGAACGTACACGACGACCAGCGCATTTCGACGCTGACCGGCGCGCCGACCCCGGACGATCTGGACGACCTGATCGGCAAGGTGTGGAAGGAGCCCGGCTTCTTCCTGACCCATCCGCTGGCGATCGCCGCTTTCGGCCGCGAATGCACCCGCCGCGGCGTGCCGCCGCCGACCGTGAGCCTGTTCGGTTCGCAGTTCCTGACCTGGCGCGGCCTGCCGCTGATTCCGTCGGACAAGGTGCCGGTCGAGGACGGCAAGACCAAGATCATCCTGCTGCGCACCGGCGAGAAGCGTCAGGGCGTGGTCGGCCTGTTCCAGCCGGGTCTGGCCGGCGAACAGAGCCCGGGCCTGTCGGTCCGTTTCATGGGCATCAACCGCAACGCGATCGCGTCCTACCTGATCTCGCTGTATTGCTCTCTGGCCGTGCTGACCGAAGACGCGCTGGCTGTGCTCGATGACGTGGAGATCGGCAAGTACCATGAGTATCCCGACACCTACAAGCAGTAACGTGAGCGGTCTGAGCTCTCCGCTGCCGCCCGGCGCGCCGGACGAGTCGGTGCTGTCGCGCCTGGCCAGCGAGTTGTTCGCTGCGCTGCCCGGACAGACGCCGCCTTCGTTCGATGCACCGCTGGCGGTTGCGCCGGCGCCGACACCGCAATCGCCGGTGCCGCCGGTCCCGGCCAGCGCCCCGTCGAGCACGGCTGCGGCGGCCGCGCCGGTCGCACCGCAGCATGGTCTGTCGCTGGGCGCCTCGTCGCCCAAGCTGGTACCGCACGCGACCGCGCAGAATCATGTGCCCGACGTGGCGGCCGACGCCTACCCGGTCGGCTCGCCGCGCGCGGGCGTTGCACAGGGCGTGCCCGAGGCCTACGCGGCTGCGCTGCCGCCGCTCGGTGGCGCGTCCGCCTTCCCGCAGCCGGGCGGTGCTTCGGCGCTCTCGTCGCCGTACTATTTCCTCGGCGAATCGAGTGCGCTGCAGTCGGCGCCTGCACATGTCGATGACCGCGTCAGTGCCCGTTCCTTCGGCCTGCCCGGTGACGACGCGCTGCGCGGGCTGCTGGCCGGGCCGTCACGCGAGGTGCAGCCGGCCGCGCCGTCGGCGCCGGCCTACTACTTCGTCGACAGCCAGGCGGCGCCCACGGTCGGTCACGCCGGCCGGGTGCCGAAGGCCGACGCCGGCCGTCATCCGCCTTTCGATGTCAATGCGGTACGGCGGGACTTTCCGATACTCGCCGAGCGGGTGAATGGCAGGCCGCTGGTGTGGTTCGACAACGCCGCGACAACGCAGAAGCCGCAGGCGGTGATCGACCGGCTGGCCTACTTCTACGCGCACGAGAACTCGAACATCCACCGCGCGGCGCACGAACTGGCCGCCCGGGCGACCGACGCCTACGAGGCGGCGCGGCAGAAGGTGGCGCGCTTCATCGGCGCCGGTTCGGTCGAGGAAATCATCTTCGTGCGCGGCGCGACCGAGGCGATCAATCTGGTGGCCAAGAGCTGGGGTGCGAAGAATATCGGCGCCGGCGACGAAATCATCGTGTCGCACCTGGAACACCACGCCAACATCGTGCCCTGGCAGCAGCTGGCGGCCGAGAAGGGCGCGAAGATCCGCGTGATTCCGGTCGACGACAGCGGTCAGGTACTGCTCGAGGAATACAAGCGCCTGTTGAACGAGCGTACCAAGCTGGTCGCGGTGACCCAGGTGTCGAATGCGCTGGGCACCGTGGTGCCGGTGCAGGAGATCGTGGAGCTGGCGCATCGTGCCGGCGCGAAGACGCTGGTCGATGGCGCGCAGTCGGTGTCGCACATGCGGGTGAATGTGCGCGCGCTCGATACCGATTTCTTCGTGTTCTCCGGCCACAAGATCTTCGGCCCGACCGGCATCGGCGTGGTGTACGGAAAGCGCGATGTGCTGGAAGACATGCCGCCCTGGCAGGGCGGCGGCAACATGATCCAGGACGTCACCTTCGAGCGCACGATCTTCCATCCGCCGCCGGCGCGTTTCGAGGCCGGTACCGGCAACATCGCCGACGCGGTGGGGCTGGGTGCGGCGCTGGATTATGTCGATCGCGTCGGCATCGAGAACATCGCGCGCTACGAGCATGACCTGCTGGTCTATGCCACGCACGCGATCCGCGACATACCGGGCGTGCGGCTGATCGGCACCGCGGCCGACAAGGCGAGCGTGCTGTCCTTCGTGCTGAAGGGCTACACCACCGACGAAGTCGGCCAGGCGCTGAACGAGGAAGGCATCGCGGTGCGAACCGGTCACCATTGCGCGCAGCCCATCCTGCGGCGCTTCGGCCTGGAAACCACGGTGCGTCCCTCGCTGGCCTTCTACAATACCTGCGAGGAAGTCGACCGCTTCGCCACCGTTGTCCGGCGGCTGGCGGGGCAACGCAGGGCCTAGGGTCGGCGCTGCCTGCCAGCGAAGCACGGGAGACGGCGGAGCGGCTGCATGCGCTCCGCCGTTCTTCTTGCGGGTGGGTCTGTACCGCGCGGGCAGGATCGGGCATTTTTTGCGACCGGGTATGCACCGATGTACCGGCCGTTCTCCACCGCCAGCATTGCGACTCGCGGTCGTGCCTGGGGCGGGCCGGGCGCCTACTCGAACGCGAACCGCCCTTCGGCCACCAGTTCCGATAGCGGCTTGCGGGCGTTCGGCTTCTCGCGGGTCTGCAATTCGGTGGGCAGAGAGTCCGCGGCGGCCCGCCGACCGATCGCGATCATCGTTTCTACGACGTACCCGTCCGGCACGCCAAGCACGCCGGGCGCCGCCTCACGATTGAAGCCGCCAATCGCGTGCGTGTGCCAGCCGGAGAGCAAGGCCTGGAAGGCGAGACTGGCCCAAGCCGCGCCGGCGTCCAGAGAGTGGCTGCGCAGCGGCGTGGCCGTGAGGTCGCCCGGACGCTGGTGCGTGGTCTTCGACACCAGTACGACCAGCGCCGACGCGCGTTCGGCCCACTGCCGATTGCCCGGATTCAGCAGCGCAAGCAGATTGGGCCAGCGGCCGGCGTCACGCCGGGCGTAGATGAAGCGCCAAGGTTGGGCATTGTTCGCCGAGGGGGCCCAACGGGCCGCCTCGAACAGGCGGAAGAGATCGCCTTCGCTGATTTCCTCGCTGCTGTAGGCGCGCGGCGACCAGCGGTTTACGAAGAGTGGGTCGATATCGTGATCGGCCTGACGTGCGGAGCTGTCTGTCATGGGCATTCTCGCTGGAATAAAAAAGCCGGGCCGCAGACTGGCCCGGCAAACCTGGTGCGATCAATGACCGCACGAGGAGGAGTGTTCGTCCGGTTGGCTCAGCCTTTGTAGGCGAGCGCCTTCTCCAGCAGACCAGTGCGCTTCCACTGCAGCTCGATGGCGCCCGGCGTGTAGGGCTGGGCGCCGCCGATCTGCTCGGCGATGGCCTGGAAGCGCGCTGCTTCCTCGATCAGCAGGATGAGCTGTGCAGTCTTGATGATGCCGCGACCCCAGAAGTTGGCGCCGCCATTGGATTCGAGCAGCGCCGGGGGCGGTGCCAGTTCCGGATGCCGGTCCAGCCGCTCGCGCACCACCTCGAGCACGCTGCGCGTGCGTTCCAGGTGGTTCGGAATCTCGCGCGCCAGCAGGTGACGTTGCGCGGCCACGTAGAGGATGGGGAAGGGCTTGTGCGCAAGTGACCAGCCAGCCAGATAGGGCGTGTGGGCGTGGATCAGCGTGTCGGCGTCCAGTCTTTCCTCGTTCAGGATGGATTCCGGGTGATCCGAGAAGCGCGACACCGATACGCGTGGCGAGCGGTCGCCGTCCCATGGCGAGGGGAAACGGATGGTCAGCAAACGGTCGTGGCCGGGAATGCGGTGCGACACGTGAAAGGTAAGGCTGGCCGACAGCGTGCCGGTGTCACGCAGGAAGTTGAAGGCGTGCACGGCATCGCGCTTCGCTTCCTCGACGAAGGACACGAGGTCGATGTCGTGCAGGTCATGCGAACGGGTTGTGGACATGTCGGAGCTCCTCGCGAGGAAATGGGTCAGGGGCGGTCGCCGACGGGGCGGGGGGTGTGCCGTCGTGGTGCGGTAGGCCGGTCGCGCCGGCCCGTGCTCACCGTGGTCTGTTCGGCACGTGCGGGCTGCCGCGGCGCGGCGCACCAGTCGTCACGTCGCTTCATCATCCGGGTCATCGGCGCCGGCGTTCAGGCGGCGACGCTGTCGCGCACCCGGGTGGGCGAAGGCGCGGCCGGTGCACGCTCGGCTCCGAGCTGGCGCAGCGCGCGGACGGCTTCGAGTGCCGCGTCGGTGACCCGCGAGGCCAGTGTATCGCTGCTGATGACATAGTCCTTGAGATCCGCTTCGGCGCCGTAGATTCCGGTCGGCAGCGTCTGTGCACGGAAGAAACCGAACAGCGGGCGCAGCTGGTGCTCAATCACCAGCGCATGCTTGTCGCCACCGCCGGTGGCCGCCAGCAGTACCGGCTTGCCGGTGAGTGCCTCGGGTGCGACCAGGTCGAACACGTGCTTGAACAGACCTGGATAGGAACCCTTGTAAACCGGTGAGGCAACCACCAGCAGGTCGGCTGCTTCTATGCTCAGCAGCGCGTCCTCGAGGTGCTGCGGCAGTCCCTTGCGGAACAGGCTGGCGCCAAGGGCGGTGCCGACTTCGGCCAGATCAACGAAGGCGGTATCGACAGCGACCTCGCGTTCGATCTCGGCGACGATGCTCTCGGCCAGTGCGCGCGTGCGCGAGGGGCGGGTGGGGCTGCCGTTCACGACGACAACTTTGAGACGACTCATGGTGGAACCCTTTCAGGCGTTGCGGGATGGCGCGCGGCACGGGGCCGCGCGCCGGCTTGGAGTTCGGTGTCAGGCGACCTTGAGTTCGAGCTGGCGGCCTACTTCGGCCAGCGGGGCCGGGTCTATCCAGGCCTGGACGTCGAAGTCAGCCGGGATGAAGCCCCACTCGAGCAGGAAGTTCTTGTAGCCGTCCAGTGCTTCTATCCAGGCCGGATCGAGGTCGGTTCCCTGGTGCAGGTGGATGTCGGCGCCGTAGGCTTCGCGTACCCAGTCGTCGGTCGAACCTGATTCGCGCGCGATGTAGGCGACGGTTTCCGCCGGGTGCGCCTTCGCCCACTCCCCGATGTCGACGATGCGGCGCAGGAAGCGCACCACCAGGTCGGGGCGTGCGTCGATCAGCGCCGCATCAACCGTGATCGGGCGCGGTGCGCCGTTATTGGCACGTACGCGCAGGTCGGGGTGGCTGCGCAGGTCGTACAGGATGTGCGCGCCGCGCTCGACGGCGGCCTGAAGCCCGCGCGCGCCCTTGACGAAGATCGCATCGACCTTGCCCGTCTCCAGTGCTTCGAACTCGGTCGCGTAGCCGCCACCACCGGTGTTCCAGCCGGTCGTCAGCGGGCGTGCCGGCACGGTCAGGTCCAGCAGCGTCGCATGTTCCGGCTTCAGCCCGCCTACGCTCAGCGCCACCGTGATGCCGCGCAGCGCGCTGGCGCGCTGGTGGTCGATACTGTTGCCATGCACCGGCACGCCGATGCGCTTGCCTGCCAGATCGGCCGGCGTGCGCAGGCCGCTGTCCGGCCGCACCAGGATGAGCTGGGCCTCGTTGACCCAGTTCAGCCCGATCACCCGCGTATCGCTGCCGCGCGAGCGGGCCCAGATCGCCGGCACATTACCGCCCTGGCGAAAGGAGTGCGGCAGGCGGTGGTCGTAGTGCGACTCGCGCAGTTCCGGATCCACCGTGTCCTGCAGCGTGCGCAGCGTCAGGCCGTCCGCGCGGAATTCGTCGTCGAGCCAGCCCTGACGCGCAGCCAGACCCAGCGGCGTCGGAACCGGGCAGCGGGTGTACCACAGACCATCGATCGTTTTCGTGTCGCTCATCTTCCCGTCCTCGGATGCATGTTGTTGGAATGACCACGCGGGCGTGGCGCAGCGGTGCTGCAGTGGATCGTTCGCAGCTTTCGTGCCAGTCGCAGCGGCGATCTCAAGTCATTGAAACGGCAGTGATTCGACGGGCGGAATCGAGATCGGATCGGCGCTGCGCCGCATCGCTGCCGCAATTTCGGCATCGCATGTCGCCGGAATGTGGAAAACGCGGCAGCGCGGGCGATGTGTGAAGGTGGGGCGCACGAGAGGTGGTCGCGCCAGCGGGAACCGGTTGGCGTTCCCGTCGGAGCGACCACCCGTCGCGAGGAGGGTGGTATCCGCGGGCTGGCGGTTATCCACCGCCGGCGTCGCGACCAATGGTTACCTCGGTGAAGATCCGCAGCCGACGCAGAGCCGGATCACACGGGCGCCGGCACGGCCGCCACTGATGTGGGCACGACGGCGTCGTCGATCGATGCTTCCTCATAGGCGGCGTACAGCCGCGAATACGCGCCGCCGCCGCGGATCAGTTCGTCGTGCGTACCCAGTTCTGCGACCTCTCCGTTCCAGATGACGGCGATGCGGTCGGCGTCACGAATGGTGGCGAGGCGGTGCGCGATGACGATGGCCGTGCGGCCCTCGCACAGGCGACGGAAGGCGGACTGGATGCGCCGCTCGGTGTGGATGTCCACCGCCGACGTCGCTTCGTCCAGAACCAGCACCGACGGATTGGCGAGGTAGGCGCGCACCAGGCATACGAGCTGGCGCTGGCCGTGGCTCAGGAAGGCGCCGAGCGGGCCCACCTGCGTGTGGTAGCCGTCATTCAGCCGCTCCAGAACTTCGTCGGCGCCCAGTTCGCGTGCCGCGGCGATCAGCGCGTCGTCGTCGGCGCCGGGTGCGGCGAGGCGCAGGTTGTCGAGCACGCTGCCAGAGAACAGCACGTTGTCCTGCAGCACCACGCCGACCGTGCGGCGCAGCGTGTGCTGCGCATAGTCGCGCACATCCTGCCCGTCGATGCGCACCGCGCCTTCGTCTACCTCGTAGAAGCGGGTGAGCAGCTGCACCAGCGTGCTCTTGCCGTGGCCGGTGGGGCCGACGATGGCGAGCACCTGACCGGCCGGAATGTGCAGATCGAGATTGCGAATGACTGGCTTGCCCGCCTGCTTCTGGTAGCTGAACACCACCTTGTGAAACTGCACTTCACCGGCGCGTACCAGCGGCATCTTCGGCTGCACCGGATCGCGGATCTCCGGTTCGGTATCGAGCATCAGGAAGATGCGCTGCGCTGACGAGGCACCGGTCGAGTAGCGCTCGAACAGGTCGTTCAGTTCCTGCAACGGACCGAGGAAGAGGAACACGTAGAACAAGCTCTGAGCCATCTGGCCGACGGTGAGCGTTCCTTCGGCGATGCCGATGCCGCCGGCCAGCAGCAGGCAGCCCATGCCGACTGCGTTGAGCACCTGGGTAAGCGGTAGGAACCAGTTCGAGCGGATCGAGCCGCGCACCAGCGTGCTGTTGAAGTCGTCGAGCAGCGCGTGGTAGCGGCGCGCGTTCGGCGTTTCGTTCACTGTCTGCTTGATGATGCGCACGCCGGACACGGTCTCGACCAGATGGGCGGTGAAGCGCGCGCGCGCTTCGGCCACCTTGGCGAAATTGCGCTGCGACACCCGCTTGAACAGCCAGGTACCGAGCACCAGTGCAGGCACCACGCTGGCCAGTGCCGCCAGCAGCAGCGGCGACAGCCACCATAGCGCGACCGCGGCAACGACAAAGCGCAGCAGCGCGGACAACAGTTCCGGCGGGCCCTGTATCAGCAGCGGTTCGAGCGCATCGACGTCGCGGTCGGCGCGCGAGATGATGCGGCCGGCCTTGGTCTGGTCGAAGTAGCGCACGGACAGCGCCTGCACGTGGCGGAACACGCGTATGCGCAGCTCGTTCAGGATGGCGATGGCGGCCGAACCGGCCAGGTACTGCGACAGGCCGGACAGCACGAAGCGCACCACCCAGCTCGCCGCGATGCCGAGCGACATCCACGTGATCACGTCGCCGTCCAGTACCAGACCGGTGGCCGTCTTTACGAAGCCGTGGTCGATCACTTCGCGCAGGAACCACGGTCGCACGAAGATGGCGCCCACGAGCAGCAGCTCCAGCAGCACCACGGCGGCGATGCGGCCGCGCACCGGCGCGAGCAGCGGCAGCAGGCGCCAGAACATGCTGCGGTCCAGCGCCTTCTTCGCCAGCGCCTGTTCCAGTTCGATGTCGTTGAGGGCCGACTGGCCCCGGAAGTTGTTGGCGGCCATCGCGCTATTTCCTGTCCATGCCGAGCAGATCGCGGTATTCGGCGCTGACTGCGGCCAGCGCGTGGTGGGAGCCCTCGGCGACGATGCGCCTGCGCGCCAGAAGGCAGACGCGGTCGGCCAGAAGGATGGTCGACAGCTTGCTGGCGATCAGCAGCACGGTGATGTGCTGACCGCGCGTGTCCTTCAGTCGGCGGATGTTGTCGAGCACGCGTCTTTCGGTCAGCGCGTCGAGCGCGCTGGTGGCGTCGTCCAGCACCAGCACGGCAGGACGCGCGACCAGCGCGCGCGCGAGGCTGATGCGCTGACGCTGGCCGCCGGACAGCGTGACGCCACGGTCGCCAAGCCGCGTCTGCAGGCCGTGTTCGAGCCGTTCCAGTACCTCGCTGGCGGAGGCCAGTTCGAGCGCCTCCAGCAGTTCGGCGTGGGTTGCGTCCGGGCGGGCGAGGCGGAGATTGGCTTCCAGCGTGTCTGAGAACAGGAAGCTCTCCTGCGGAACCACGTGTACGCGACGACGCAGGTCGTCGAGGTCAAGCGTTCGGACATCGTGCCAGCCACCGGTGGGCGAGCCGATCAGTACCGCGCCCAGCTGAGCGTCGAGCAGCCGAGGCAACAGCCCAGCCAGTGTGCTTTTGCCGGCACCGGTGCTGCCGATCACGGCGACGATTTCGCCGGGCGCCACATCGAGGGAGCAATCCTCGAGTATCGGTGTGTGACCGCCCGGCGTGCTGATGCATACGTCCTGCAGGCGCACGCCGAGTGCGCCATCAGGTAGCCGGGCCGTAGCGCCGGTGATTTCGGGTTCGGCATCCAGCAGTTCCCAGATGCGGGCGGCCGACGAACGGGCGTCGGCGAACACCTGCATCACGCGGCCGATGCCCTCGATGCGGAACACCAGCATGTTGGCCACCAGCAGCGACGCCACGAGCTCTCCGATTCCGATATTGCCCTGTTGCACCAGGTGGGCACCGAAGGCGAGTATCCATACATGGCTCAGCGCCACCACGGTCTGCGGCAACGGAATGCGAGATGCGGCGTAAGCCAGCGCCGTGCGTGCCTGTGTCATGAACAGGCCGACGTGGGCGGAGAAGATGTCGACGCGCTGCGCCTCCAGGCCGAAGGACTTGATCACGCGTACGCCGTTTACCCCTTCGCTCAGTTCCTGATTGACCTGGTCGTAGGCCTCGCCGACCGCCCGGTCCAGCCAGACCAGGCGGTCGGTCTGGGTGACAAACAGCGCCAGTCCGGCCAGCGTCATCACCAGCGGAACGATGCCCAGCCACGGGTGATACCAGATCAGCAGGCCGACGGTGGCGATCAGCACCAGAGCGCTTTCGAACACCTGACGCCAGAAGTTGATCAGCGCGTCGCGTACCTTGTCGGCATCGCGCGTGGTACGGGTGACGATCTCACCGACGCCGTGCTGCCAGTGGTAGGCGAGGTCCAGCCGCTGCACCTGGGCAAGGATGCGGTCGCGCAGGATGGTCAGCAGGTCCTGGCCGATCACCAGCGACATGATGCCGCCGAAATACTGAAGCACCGAGCGCGCGGCGGCGATGCCGGCGATGGCGAGCAGCCAGTGCAGGGCGACGGTCCAGTCCAGGGTTCCATCGGCGGCGCGCGTGACCGCGCGTCCGGCTTCGACGTCATTGACTGCGCGACCTATCATCCACTGCTGCAGGGCAACGCCGACATTGACCAGCACGAACAGCCCGGCGGTCAGTGCGAAGCGACCGGGCATCAGCCGGTACAGCGCCAGGCAGCGCCACATCGGCGAGCCGCTCCCCCGTTGTGTCGCTGCGCTCACAGTACGCTCACCGCGTCGTCGAAAGCCAGGCGCGGGCCGCGCGGCTGCAGGCCTTCGCGCAGGCCGTAGCCGATGTTGGCAAGCAGCAGCGAGCGGTAGCGGCCGTCCGGGAAGAAGGCGGAGTCGACCTTGTCCGCCTTGAAGCCGGACATCGGCCCCACGTCCAGTCCGAGTGCGCGCGCCGCAAAGATCAAGTAGGCGGCCTGCAGCGTGGCATTCGTGCGCGCGGTCGGTTCTATCCAGTCGGGCGACTGGTCGAAGAAGGCTTTCGCATCGTAGGCCGGAAACTGGGTCGGCAGGTGTTCGTGGAAACGGGTGTCGTAGGCGACCACCACGTTCAACGGTGCGGCCAGTGTCTTTTCGCGGTTGGCCGACGACATGCCTTCGGCCAGCTTCGCCTTGGCGTCGGCGCCGCGGATGAACAGATAGCGGCCGGGCTGGGCGTTGAAGCCGGTAGGGCCAAGCTTGAGCAGGTCGTACAGCGCGCGCAGCGTGTCGTCATCGACCGCGCGGTCGGCAAAGCGGTGGATGGAGCGCGCGTGCGTGAACAGCTGGTCAAGCGCGGCGGTGTCGATGCGGGACATGGGTGATGCTCCGGAATGCAGGTTTGAAGGAAGGATCAGGACCGCTGCGCGGCCACCGCGATCACCGGCGCGATGCGCCGTGCACGGACGCGAAGCAGCAGCGCGCCGGCCAACACCAGCGGCAGCCAGGCGAGGAATATCCGTTGCGGCACGATGAAGCCGGCCAGCAAGCCGCCCAGCAGCGCGCCGGAGAAGCTGCCGCTCATCTGCGCCAGGCTGTAGAGCCCGGAAATCTTGCTTTTCGCGACCGGGTGGCGGCTCATCTGGTCCATGTTCACCAGGTGTATCAGTGCCGATCCGGTCGCCAGACAGAGGCCGCCCGCGGCCAAAGTGACGAAGCTGCTGCCGGTGCCGAGCAGCAGCAGACCGCTGCAGGCGAGCGTGAAACTCGCGCCGTAGGCGAGCGGGCGCGGCAGCCGGTGCAGCAGCGCTCCAAGCAGGAACAGCGCACAGACTGAAGACACGCCATGGATCATCACAAGTTGCACCGCCTCGCCTTGTTGCAGACCAAGACCGGCGATCGCGACGACGACGATGAAGGTGCTGTGAAGCGAGGAGGTGGAGCTGCTCAGGTATTCGATCAGGCAGCTCTCGGCGACCACACGGTCAGCCAGCAGTGCGCGGATCTGTTGCAGGAAGCCGGTCCCGGCCACGGTCGGATCGAGGGCCGCGGCAGGCGATGCCCCGTCGGCCGCGGGCAGCAGTGCGCGCCCGAGCAGGGCAAGCAGCAGGAAGGCGCCGGCGCAGACGCCGAAGGCCAGCGCGGGGCCTTGGGCGCTGATCAGCGCGTGCGCAACGGCGGGACCGATCATCGCGATGCCGATCGAGTTGGTCGCGCGGTACCACCCGGTGCGAGCCGGGCCGAGCGTGCGCAGCTTCTCCAGGAAACTGCTGTTCATCGACACGATGCGGAAGGGAATGCACAGGCCCACCATGCCGCGACCGGCGGCGAGCAGCCACCACAGCGGCGCGAAAGGCAGCAGCAGGCAGAGCAGGGCGGGGCCCATGCTGGCGACGAAGTAGACTCGCGGCGCACCGTAGCGGGCAATGATGAAGCCGGCCGGAACCGTCACCAGCATCATGCCCAGCGACTCGGCGGCGGCAATGAGGCCGATCTGCGCCGCCGATGCGCCGAGTTCGAGCGCGAACAGCGTGGTGGCCAGCTTGCCCATGCCTATCGTCATGCCGCCGAGCACGGTCAGAAACAGGAAGCCGGGCAGGAAAAAGTCCCGGCCCGGCTTCGGCAGGCGGACGTCCGCGCGGCGCGAGGCCGGCGGACGCGGAGGGTGCGTGCTCACTCGCCGGTCGCGGTCAGCACCGCCAGTTTGGTGACGCCGGCCCGTTCGATAGAAGCCATCACGCGGGCCACGTTGCCGTAGGCCACCGCCTCGTCGGAACTCAGGTGCAGCGTCAGGTCTGGATTGGCCGCCACGCGGCTGCGCAGCGCGCCTTCGAGCGCGCTCTGCTGGATCTCGTCGCGGTCGATGTACACCTTGCCGGCGGCATCGACGCTGACGGTCACCGGCGGCGCCTTCTGTTCCGGTGGCTGGGTGGCGGCAGTCTTCGGCAGGTTCACCTTGACCGCGTTGTTCAGCAGCGGCGCGGTCACGATGAAGGCGACCAGCAGCACGAGCATCACGTCGACCAGCGGAGTGATATTGATTTCGCTCAGGACTTCGTCCTGATCGGAGGCGGCGGACGAGATGGCCATTATGCGAACACCTCGCGCAGTGCTGGCGACTCGACCCCCTGGGTGGCGCGCGGATCGGCCGGACGGGCCGTCGTCGACGCGTCCGCAGCGGAGCGGCCGATGCGGAAACCCGCCCGGCGCGACAGGTTGATCAGGTCGGCGGAAAAGTCGTCGATGTCAGCCGACACGGCCTTCACGCGGCGCAGGAACACGTTGTAGGCGAGCACGGCGGGCACCGCGACGGCGATGCCCACGCCGGTGGCGATCAGCGCTTCGCCAATCGGGCCGGCGACCACTTCCAGGCTGGCAGAGCCGGTTTTGCCGATGTCGACCAGCGCCTGCATGATGCCCCAGACGGTGCCGAACAGGCCGACGAAGGGCGCGGTGCTGCCGATGCTGGCGAGCACGGCGAGGCCGGCCTCGAGGCCGCGGCGTTCCTTCTGGTACTGCTGGCGCAGTGCGCGCTCCAGCTGGTCCTGGCGGTCGCCGCTGTGTTCAAGATCGCTGTGACGGTCGGCATCGGCCAGCGAAGCAAAGCCGGCCTGAGCCAGACGTGCAATGGGCCCGGTATGACCACCCAGTTCGGCCGCGGCCTGCAGATTGGGGGCGTGCCAGAAGTCGGCACGGAACAGGCGGTTCTGGCGGCCGATGCGCCAGTTCTGGATGCCCTTGATCAGGATGAGGGTCCAGGTCGCGACCGAGAAGGCGACCAGTACCCACAAGGTGGATTCGACCAGCAGCGTGGTCGGAATTTCGATATCGGAGCTGAAAAGTGACATGACATATACCTCGGTTTGAAAGCGTGTTCAGTTCGAAAGCTTGAATTCGATGGGCACCGTCGCCCATCCATCTATCGGCGTGCTGCCGCGCTTGGACGGTACGAAGGTCCAGCCGCGTACCGCGGCAACGGCCGCCTCGTCGAGCGACTTGCGGCCGCTGCTGGTCTTGACCTCGACGCTTGACGGCTTGCCGCTGGCCAGCACCCGGACGCGCAGGATCACCTTGCCTTCCCAGCCCTGGCGCAGCGCGAACGACGGATATTCCGGCGGCGGATTGCTGAGGTAGGAGGCGTAGGCATTCGGCTCGGTCACCGGCTCTTCCTTCACCGGCTCAGGTGCCGGCGGAGCCGGTGGTGCTGCGACCACCGGACCGGTGGACGGCGCGGCAGTGGTGTTCTCGGCAATGACGATGGCGTCGGCCGGGATGACCTCGCTCGCCACCGGCGTGCGCAGGGCGGGAGCCGGTTGTGGAGGCGGTGGCACCGCCTGCTTCTTCACCACCTTGGGGGGCTCAGGTTTTGGTTTCGGCGGTTCCGGCTTCTGCTGCGGCGGCACCACGACCGGCTTGATCAGCTCGACCAACACTTCATTGCGGGGTGCCGGCGCCGGCTGCGACGTGCCCAGCCGCGCGCCGACGACGACGGCGTGAACCCCGATCACCGCAGCGGCCGCCAGCAGCCACCAAGGAACTCGCGATGGGCGTTCCGGTAGTTCGGGCAGCAGTGGTGTGACGCGGGTGGTGGTGGCTGATGGCTGCGTGCGCACGAGGGAACGACGCACTTCGTCGTCCTTGCCGCGCCGCAGCGCTGGCAAGCCTATGTCTATGGCCTGTATCGCGGCGCTCATGCGCGCCTCGCGTGCCGATGGCGTGAGTTCATGGCGTGTTCTCCTTCCAGGCGTATTCGCTGCGACCGAAGTCGCGACGCTGGCTGATGTGCAATGTCCGTGCCTGTCTCGGAGAATGAGCGCAAGCCGCTGATCCATCGCGTGTTTTCGAGACTGTTCGTATGCGTATGCCGCGCTGGCTGCGCGAATTGGCGCAGCCGGCGCGGCACCTCACGCAGGGCTGCCGAATCGCGAACAGCGGCGGTCGGCGACAGAGCAGGCTGCGCAGATTGCCGCAGCCGGTGCGCCGTCTCGGCAGCGCCGCGGAATTCCGCGCAGCGGCGAGCTCAGGTGCGAACGCGCGCGCGATGCCTTCGGAATATGTTTTCTCGTTCCTCGTCATGCACTTGCCGCTGACGTGCCGGTCGTATGCGGCGACTGGCGCCGAAATTGCTATCCGGCTCTTGCGCCGCACATGCATGTGCGGCTTCGCCGGCGGCAGATGCCGCGACGAGTGTGCAGACGACATACAGGAGATCGCACCATGACAGTTGCAGAAGCAAACGCAGGCGTCGGCCTGAGCAGCGAACTGGAAGAGTTCGTGCAGAAGGTGAAGGAAGAGGCGGCGCTCGCCTTCGAGGTGTTCCGCGACACCGGCACCATCACCGCCAACGGTACCGTGGGTTTTGTCGAGCGCACGCCGGACGGCGACAAGCTGGTGACGGTGAACTACCCTGGTCCGTTCAACCGCGGTCAGCCTTTGCGCGCTACGGTGGCCGGCTTTGACGGCACGCTCTACCTCGGCAAGAGCGCTGCTGGCGTCAAGCGCTATCAGAAGCTGTTCGAGCAGCACCCGGACGTGACCACGATCTCGCACGTGCACTCGCCCTACCTGGGCGCGTGGGCGCAGACACACCGCACGCTGCCGATCAACTATGTGCCGGTGCAGCGCTACAACCTGATCCGTGAAATCCCGATCTACATCGACCGCCGCCAGCAGGAAGTCGATTTCATTCTCGACGTGCTGAAGGATAACCCGCACCACACCGCCATCCTCGAAGCCAATGGTGGATCGACCGTGTGGGGGCGCGAAGGTCTGCGCAAGACGGCGGAGTTCATCCTGCTGCTGGAAGAGGGCGCGCGCATCCAGATTGAGGCGGAAGCCATCGGTGGTTCGCGCGAGTACGGCCCGGGTGTGCTGAAGCAGCAATGGAAGATGGCCGGCCTTTACGAGAAGGCGGCCTCGCTCGGACTGCTGCGCCCGAGTGATCTCTGAGCCGCGCTGCGCGCGGCTCCCAAGGGCACCGGCCGACCGGCCGGTGCCGATATACGTCCACTCAGGAAGAAATCAATGACCGCATCCACCGTGACGACGCCGCAGGCCGACAAGCTCGAACGCGTCTGGTTCACCCGCTGCCCGGTACCGACCGCCACCGGTCTCGCCTACAAACTCGGCTGGCTCGACGAGGAATTCGCCCGCGACAACCTGCCGGTGTCCACGCTGCAGGAGAACGCTAGCCGCGAACTTGCGCGCCACCACTACGATCACGAACTGCCGGGCCTCATCCGCGAGGGGGGCAATCTGCTGGCCATCGCCGCGCGCGCGCAGGGTGCGCCGACGCGGCTGATCGGCCTGACCTGGATAGACGAAGCGCAGGCCATCCTGGTGCGCCCGGATTCCGGCATCCGCTCGCCGGCGGATCTGAAAGGCAAGCGCCTGGCGCTGCCGCGCCTGACGGAGTTCCCGATCACGCCGACCACGCGTGGCCGCAGCATCGCCCGAGCGATGTCGCTGGCTGGCTATAAGGGAGCGCTGGCAGTGGCCGGCCTCACCTTCGACGACGTGAAGCTGGTCGAGGTCGGTTCCGGCGGCTCGCCTGCGCGCGAGACCGCTACCAGCGATCCGTCGCGTGGCCTGAGCCGCCTGTGGGAAGGCATCGCCGATCTGGTCGAGGGCAAGGTCGACGCCGTGTACGTGAAGGGCGCTTCGGCAGTCGACTCTGCGCGCGCCGCTGGCGTGGTGGTCGGCATCGATCTCGATGCCTTCGAGGACCGTCGTCACCGCGTGAACAACGGTACGCCGCGTCCGATCACGGTGCATCAGGACACGCTGGACAAGCACTTCGACGTTGTCGTGCGCTTCCTCGCGCAGACGCTGCGCGCCGCCGACTGGGCCACCACCCACCTGCCGGAGGTTCGCGAGATCCTGAAGGCCGAAACCCGCTCCGGCGATGACGGCGTGGCCGCCGCATATCGCAATGACTTCCACCTGTCGCTGCATCCGGACCTGTCGGACGAGAAGGTCGACCTGTTCCGCCGCCAGCGCGACTTCCTGCTTGCGTACGGCTTCCTGGATCGCGACTTCGATTTCGACGCCTGGATAGACCGCCGCCCGCTCGAAGCCGCCCTCGAACTGCTGCGCACGGAGCGCAAGGCGGCCTGATCCGCTGCCAAAAAAGGGCACCTCAAGGGGTGCCTCTTTTTTGCCGCGTGTTTCCGTGTCGGGTCGCTCACCTCTGCGCGGCGCTGACATGCTGCGCGACGCGGGTGGGAGAGATCACCCGTCGCGATCGGAGCGGTGGAGCGCTGCAGCGCTTACATGGGTGCCGCAAGCGCGTCGCCGCTTTCGGCGCCTTCGTCTTCCTCGCCGGCGTCGGTTTGGGACGCGAGCAGGCCACTGCGGCGCAGGTGCGTGCGTAGCACGTGGCGGCTGATGCCGAGGACCTGGGCGGTGCGGATCTGATTGCTGGCGCCGAAGGCGTAGGCGTCGCGCACGATCCAGTCCATCAGCGTGCCGAGCAGGTCTGGCCGGCCTTCGTCGAGCAGGGCCTGCAGCGCGCTGCGGAAGCCACGTTCGAGCGGGTCGCCTGCATCGTCCGACGTGGCCGACCCGCCGCCTGGAGAGGCCGGCGCGACCGTGCTGGCCGCCACCGGTGCCGACTGGGCCAGTGCCTCGATGCGCCGCACCAGCGGTGATTGGCCGAGCTGCGGCAGCTGCAGGTCGGCTTCGCTGACCTCGCTGTTGTGGCACACCAGCAGCGCGCGGTGTACGACGTTCTCCAGCTCGCGGATGTTGCCCGGCCAGGGATAGGCCTGCAGCGCACGCAGCGCCTCGTCCGACAGCTTCACGTTGTGCAGGCGCAGCTGCCGGCTGTACAGCTTCATGAAGTGCTGGGTCAGCGGCAGGATGTCCAGCGGACGGTCACGCAACGGCACCAGCGGCAGCGAAATCACCTGCAGGCGGTAGTAGAGGTCCTCACGGAAGTGGCCGGCCTCGACCGCCTGCTGCAGCTTCACATTGGTTGCCGCGATCAGTCGCACGTCGATCGGGATGGGCTTGCGCGAACCGACACGGACCACCTCGCGCTCCTGCAGCACGCGCAGCAGCTTCACCTGCATTGGCAGCGGCAGGTCGCCGATCTCGTCGAGGAAGAGCGTGCCGCCGTGTGCCGTTTCGAACCAGCCGGCGCGGCTCTGCATCGCGCCGGTAAAGGCGCCGCGCTCGTAGCCGAACAGCTCGCTCTCGATCAGCGTTTCCGAGAACGCACCGCAGTTGATCGCCACGAAGGGTGCGTTGCGGCGGTGGCTCAGCGCGTGGACGTGACGGGCGACCAGTTCCTTGCCGGTGCCGGTCTCGCCGGTGATGAGTACGGTGGCATCGCTCGGTGCGATGCGCTCGATGCGAGACAGCAGTGCCTTCGACTTCGGATCGGCGAAGACGACCGCAGTCGCGCGGATCAGCAGGCTCAGCTCCTGCGGATTCTCGAACGCGATCAGCGTCGGCGAGTCCGGATCCTGCGGGGTGTGAGTGATGTCATTCATTGGGCGGATCCTAGTTTGCGCTGCAACAGATGCGAACCAAGAATCTCTGCGCTGATTATTCACTCAATAGAAAAGCGCCTGCCGGCCAGTCAGCGTGCGTAGGCGATGCGTGGCCGCGCGTTGCCGCGCAGCGTGTCCAGCGGCACCGCGTCTATCCAGCCGGCAACGTCGATGCGTCGGGCGATGAAGCTGCGCTCGGCGAGGAAGTCGGCGTAACGCTGGAGCGCGTCGACATAGACCGGGTCGAGCGTGGTGTGCATGTGGCGATGCACGTCCTCGCCATAGGCCTGGCCGACCCAGAACTCGCTGCTGCGCGTCTCGCGCGCAATGAACTGCCGGGTCAGCAGCGGATTGCGCTCCGCCCACTGCGCTGCGCGCTGTACCTGGTGCAGCACGCCGCCCACCAGTTCCGGAAACTGTTCAAGCAGCGCGCGATCGACGGTGAGCGTGCGCGGCGTGCCGTTGTTGCAGCGCAGGGCCGGGTCGGGGTGGCGGCCGATGTCGATCACCGTATGCGCCGCCAGCCAGTTCGTCACTTCGGCGCCCTGGGCGCCCTTCACGAACACGGCGTCAACCTCGCCGCGCAGCAGCGCCCGCGATTCAGCGCTGTAGGGATGGGGCTCCTGCGGTGAGAAGACGTCGGGCGCGAGTGAGCCGGCGGCGACCTCCAGGTCGATGAAGTCGACCTCGCGCTCGCTGATGGCCTCGGTCGTCAGCGCATTCAGACAGCCGCGCAAGGCCGAGATATGGAAGATGTCGACCGTCTTGCCGAGATGGCGCGGCAGGCCGATGCGCCGTCCCCGCAGGTCAGCCACCGAGCGGATGCCGGACTCCGGCAGTGCGATCACCGCCTGGTATTCGTCGGTCCATGTCAGTCCGATCAGCCGCGTGTCGCTGCCCTGTGCAATCGCCCACAGGGCAGCGATGCTGCCGCTCTGGCGGATGGAATTCGGCAGCGAGTGATCGTAGAAGGAGTTGCGCACGGTCGGATCGCCGGACTCGGACAGCGAGTGCGCTTCGGTGCCGAACTGGCTGAAGGCCTGATCGAGCCAGCCCTGCTGGGCAGCGATGCCCAGCGGTGTCGGTACCGGTCCGCGGGTATACCAGAGGGTGTGGGGGCGGGCTGCCCGGGCAGGCGGAACGCGATGTGAGCTCATGGGTGTGCAGGTGTGTTGTCCGTTCTGTGCAGGCCTTGCGGTCAGCACGATGCGTGCCAGGTGCGCCGGCTGCGGATGACGTCAGAAAATGCTCATGGTCTGAAAGGCGGCTGCCGCATTTGCAGCAGTGCTGGCGTGATCTGCCAGGGTGCCGCGCGGATTTGCGCATTGCCACGTCCGGTCAGAGCCATCCTGGCACCGGATCGGCCGTTCTCCTCATGGCATGGATGCTGCTGAAGTGACTGGCCACGCCTGTATGCGGTGGCGCACTTCCATCGTGAACGGGAACGCGACATGACCATCGAATTCTTCACCCGCCTGCCGCTGCACGGCGAAACCTTCCACCTGCCGGGCGACCCGCGCAACCGCGGAGACTGGAACAACCCGTCGCGCCCGGGCACCGGCGCGGTATCGAACTTCGCCGTCGGCGATGACTTCACCTATATCGACTATCTGTCGCAAATCGCGCGCGGCGCCGAGATCGCCGGCTTCGACGGCGTGCTGATGGTGAACACCCAGTTCGGCGAAGAGCCGTGGATCGTGTCCTCGCTGCTGGCGCGCGAAACGAAGCGCCTGAAGTTCGTCGCCGCCTTTCACCCCAGTTCGACGAGCCCGTGGAACGCGGCCCAGGCGGCCGCCACCTACCAGCGCGCGACCGGCGGACGGCTGGTGTGGAACATCATCCAGGGCAGTTCGGAAGCGGCGCAGCGCGCCATCGGCGACGATCTCCCGCACGACGAGCGCTACGAGCGGGCCGGCGAGTTCGTGCATCTGGTGCGCGGCTACTTCGGCTCCGAATCCTTCTCCTACCAGGGCAAGTACTACAACGCCGGCGGTGGCGGCCTGCGCGGTCCGCTGCGCAAGGCACCGATCCCGCGTATCTGCACCGCGGGCGCTTCGGACGCGGCCAAGGAATTCGCCGCACAGCACGCCGACTACTACCTGCTGCTGGCGGAGGACCCGGCCATCGTCGCCGAACACATCCGCGACGTGCGCGAACGCGCGCTGAAGTATGGTCGCACCGACATCCAGTTCGGCCTGTCCGTCGACGTGATCGCGCGCGCCACCGACGCCGAAGCCCGGGCGGAGGCGAAGCGCATCTTCGACGAAGGCGTGGCGGCAGGCGTGGTCGATGTGGTCGCATCGATCACCGAACAGCTGTCGCCCACCTTCCAGAAGCGCCGCAAGCTCTATCACGACAAGGAAGTGCACGACTACGACGACCTGTTCATCGCGCCCAATCTGTGGGCCGGTTACGGCTACATCGGCATTCCGCCGGGCTTTGCGCTGGTTGGCGATTACGCCGCCATCGTCGAGCGCATCCGGGATTTCCAGGCACTGGGCATTTCGCTGTTCTTCATCGCCGGCTATCCACACCTGGAAGAGGCCTATCGCATCGGCGAACACATCCTGCCGCACTTCGGCAGCGAGCGCGTCGGCGCGCGTGTGCCGGCCGATGACGATGCGGCGTCGGGAGACAGCTTCGAACGCCCGCTCGCCTTCGCCAGCGGCCTGGATACGAAGCAGCGGCACAGCGGCGCCAACGGCTGATCCCGGACCCGGCGCAACACCTCAGTGCGGAAGGCGCCGGTTCTGCAGGAGCGACCACCGGTCGAGATCGTGGCGGTGGGTCGGGTGCTGGCGGATTGCCACCTGTCGTGTTCGCCATCCCGAACGCATGATCTGATGTATCGAACAGCGAAAGCCCCGCAGGATACTGCGGGGCTTTTTCTTTCTGCGCGGCGCCTTCCGCGCGACCGCCAATGCGCGCCCAGTGCATTGTTATTCAAGCGCTTTCATATCCCTTCTGAAATGTAAATGAGGCGCGCCAGCGCAGCGGTTTGGCATGTGTTTCGCTGTCCAGGCCGCTGCGGATGCCGACATGGCTCCGCCGCATTCCGCTCTGCCGATTTGCGCGCGAATTGATGGCTGCATCGTCGTTTTGTGCGCAAAGCGCTGTGTGGAGGGCGCCATAACTCAATCAGATCGGGGAAGTCAGATGCAAGAAACAGGAAGAAGGCGGCGTGCACTGCGCTGGTCGGCGGTCGGCGTGCTGGCGGCTCAGGTCGCCGCGGCATTCGCGGCCGACGACAGCGAACCGGGACTGGGGGCGGTCATCGTGACCGGCGCGCGCGGTGTCGCTCGCACGGTAGACAGCAGCCCGACGCCGATCGACGTGCTCACCACCACCGACATCGAACTGGCCAACAAGCCCAATCTGCTGGAAACGCTGGCCACCTTGCTGCCGTCGCTCAACCTGCCGGTGCAGAACAGCTTTGGCGGGCCGGTACTGGTGCGCGGGCCGCAGCTGCGCGGCCTGAATCCTGACCACACGCTGGTGCTGATCAACGGCAAGCGCCGCCACGGCACTGCGCTGCTCGGGGCCGGCGGTTTCGCCACCTCGGCCGGTGCCGATCTGGCGCTGATTCCGAGCGGCGCGGTCGAGCGCATCGAGGTGCTGCGCGATGGCGCCTCCGCCATCTACGGCTCGGACGCCATTGCCGGCGTCATCAACATCATCACCAAGAAACAGCCGGAGGGCGGCAGCCTGTCGATACGCGGCGGCGAGTACTACAAGGGTGACGGCACGACCTGGCAGGTGCGCGGCGACGCCGGCTTCGCCATCGGCAACGGCGGCCACGTGCACATCGCCGGCCAGATCGACGACCAGCAGCCCGCCTTCCGCGACTTCCCAGTGCCGTCGACCTTCCTCTATTACTTTCCCACCGTCGGCGGCGTCCCGGTGGCGCCGGCTGGCAGCCTGGCGTCGAATCCACGGCTGCCGGCGGGTGCCACGCCCGACCCGCGCGAGGCGACGCGCAACAACAATCCGGTGTTCGGCATTGGCGGCATCCAGGAGTCCACGCTGTATTCCGGCCTGGTCGATATCGGCCTGCCGATCAACAGTGATGTCGAGCTGTATGGCGTATTCACCTACGCCCATCGCACCGGCCGCTCGCCGCAGTACTTCCGCCATCCGTCGCGCGACGAGAATGTGCGTGCCATCTACCCGGACGGCTTTACGCCTTTCTCCGGCATCAAGGAGAACGACTACGCGGTCACCGCCGGCCTGCGTGGCGAAGACCTGTTCGGATGGGGCTGGGATCTCAGTTCGGGCTATGGGCGCAGCAATATCGAAAGCTATGTCTACAACTCGGTGAGTCCGACCTTCGGTCTGCAGAGCCAGACCGATTTCTTCCTTGGCGAGCGCCGCTACGGCGCATGGACCACCAACGTCGATCTGCGACGCACGCTGAAGGACGGGCTGTTCAGCCTGCCGGCCGACGTGTCGGTCGGTGCCGAGTACCGTCGCGAAACCTTCGAGAACAAGGCGGGTGACTTCCAGTCCTGGGGCCACGGCGGCCAGCCGGTGCTGGACGGCCCGCGCGCCGGCACCGCCCTGGGACTGGGCTTCTCCGGCTCGCAGGCGGATTCCGGCATACGTCCCGAAGACGTAGTCGACGCCGCGCGCAACAGTCGTTCGGTCTATGGCGGCCTGACGTTGAAGCCGACGCAGAACTGGGTGGTCGACGTGGCAGGGCGGGTCGAGGATTACTCTGATTTCGGCGGCACCGAGACCGGCCGCCTCTCTTCGCGCTGGGACGTGACGCCTCTCTTCGCGCTGCGCGGCACCGTGAGCACCGGCTTCCACGCGCCGGCACTGGCAGCGCAGTCCTTCCGCAGCATCAGTGTGACCAACGACTTCACCAGCTACACCTTCCAGGTTGATTCGCCCGAAGCGCGCGCGTTGGGTGCCAAAGACCTGAAACCGGAAACGTCGGTGAACGTGAGCGTGGGCTTTACCGCGCGGCTGACCGACAAGGTGAACCTGGCGGTCGATGCCTACCAGATCGACGTGAAGGACCGCATTGCGCGCTCGACCACCATCCGCGAGGCGTTGTATCCGGGCGCCGGCGCACTTGTCGCGGCGGCCGGGCTGAATGCAAACGACGCCGTGTCCTACTTCATCAATGCGGCCGACAGCCGCACCCGCGGCTTCGACGTGACGCTGGATGGAAACTTCCGGCTCAAGGACGCGGGCCTGTTCCGCTGGTCGGCCGCCTGGAACCACAACAGCACCGAAGTGACCGATATCGCCGGTACGCCCAGCGTGCTCGCTGCGCTGAACGTGCCGGTGTTCAGCGAGGCGGCGCAGAACACGCTGCGCTATCTGGCGCCACGGCAGAAAGCCATCTTCACCGTGAACTGGAAGAAGGAGCGCTGGTCGGCGCAGCTGCGTCAGACCTGGTTCGGCGAAATCAAGCGCATCGCCTTCACATCGGCGTCGATCAGCCCTCCGGTGCGCGAGATCGAATACGACATCGGCAAGATCTGGGTAACGGACCTCAGCGTGGGCTACGACTTCAACGACAACCTGAATCTCACGCTGAGCGCCAGCAACCTGTTCAACGAAAAGCCGAACAAGCTGCCGCGTGAACTGCTGCTGCCCTTCCAGAGCGCGGCCTATGTGAATAACGGCCCGATCACGGGCGCCGGCGGCTTCTACTCCGCCACGGTGAGCTATCGCTGGTAGAGCGCTGCCGAGTTTTCGGCGATGCGCTGCGCAGATGAACGCAGCGCATCGCCGTTCCGCCCTGATCGTCATCCGTGCACCAGTCGCCCGGCCTTTCGGGTGGCCGGTCTGCGGGGCAGGGTGTTTTCCTGGGCGCATGTGGCACGGCGGTTGCTGAACCGCTGCCCACCGGCCGGCCGCATCGCGCGGCTGCGCAGAACACCACAGGAGCCGCACATGAGCACATCCGAATCGGGCACCGTTGCCCTTGACGCCGGCGAAGTCGAATTCGTCGGCGGGCTGTTCCCCCGCAATCAGCTGGCCGGCCCCGGTGGCGGCCAGCAGACCGGCTTCGATCTCGCATGGTTGCGCGATCTGGCGCGCGCGCACGAACACGCAGGCTTCGACCGCGTGCTGATCGCCAACGGCATCGACGCGCAGTGGATCGCCGCCTACGCCGCCGCGCAGACCGAGCGGCTTGGCTTCATGATCGCCCATCGTCCGGCGCTGCAGGCGCCGACGCTGGCGGCACGCAGCTTTGCCACGCTGGACCACGTCACCGGCGGCCGCATCCGTCTGCATGCCATCACCGGCATCACCGCCGAGCCGCAGTACGGCGACTATCTGGTCGATAAGGACGAGCGCTACGCGCGCACTGGCGAGTACCTCGACATCGTCCGTCGCACCTGGACCTCGGATGAACCCTTCGACTACGAAGGCAAGTACTTCACGATCAAGGGCGGCTTCTCGCCGGTCAAGCCGCTGCAGGCGCCGCACATTCCGATCTCTTTCGGCGGTTCGTCCGACGCGGCTTATCACATCGCGGTGCGCCACGCCGACCTGTACGCCTTCTGGGGCGAGCCGCTGGTCGACTCGAAGGAGCAGGTGGCCAAGCTGCACGCGGCGGCAGCGGCCGCCGGCGTCGCGTCGCCACGCATCAGCCTGTCAGTGCGGCTCATCGTCGGCCCGACCGAGGAGATCGCCTGGCAGCGCGCGAACGACATCGTCGGCGCGCTGAAGAAGAACTACCAGGCGGTGCCAGGCCGGGTGCAAGGCACCGGCACCAAACGCCTGCTGGCAGCCGCCGAGCGCGGCGAGCGGCATGACCGCGCGCTGTGGATGCCGACCGCCACTGCGGTCGGCGGCACGCACGATTCGACTGCTCTGGTCGGCACGCCGGACACCATCGTGCAGGCGCTGCTCGACTACCACGACATCGGCGTCACCACCTTCCTGAACCGCGGCTACGACCCGTTGCACGACACACTCGACTATGGCCGCTGGATCATTCCGGTGGTGCGCGAGGAAGCGCGTCGTCGTGCGCAGCAGAAAGCCGAACAGGCGCGCCGCAGCGCCGCCTGATACCGCCACGACCCATCACGGAGAGGACACGACAATGACCGTCGAATTCGTCGGGGGGCTGTTCCCCCGTAACCAGTTGGCGCCGCGCGGCGCCTACGGGCAGAAGCCCGACCTGAACTACCTGCGCGATCTGGCGCGCGCGCACGAACACGCCGGCTTCGACCGCGTGCTGATCGCCAACGGCGGGCCGGATCCGGCTGTGCTGGCCGCCTATGCCGCGTCGCAGACCGAGCGACTGGGCTTCATGATTGCGCATCGCCCCGGCCTGGTCGCGCCCACCGTGGCGGCGCGCGCCTTCGCCACGCTGGATCACATCACCGGTGGCCGCATCCGGCTGCACGCCATCACAGGCCACGCAGCCGAACCCGAGCACGGCGACACCATCACCGACAAGAACGAGCGCTACGCGCAGGCCGACGAGTACCTCGACATCGTGCGCCGCACGTGGACCGAAGACGCGCCCTTCGACTACGAAGGCAAGTTCTTCAACGTGAAAGGGGCATACTCGGCGCTCAAGCCGCTGCAGAAGCCGCACGTACCGATCTCGCTCGGCGGATCGAGCGACGCTGCCTACCGCGTCGCGGTCAAGCACACCGACCTGTACGCGCTGTGGGCCGAGCCGCGGGTCGACATCAAGGCGCGCATCGACAAGCTGAAAGCGATCGCCGCCGAAGCCGGCGTCGAGGCGCCGCGCGTCAGCCTGTCGGTGCGCCTGATCATCGGCGAGACCGAGGATCTGGCCTGGACCAAGGCGAAGGACATCGCCGCCACGCTCAAGCGCAACCACGACGCCAACGTGGCGCGCATAGACCGCGGCCACAGCGGTGGCGCCCAGCGCCAGGTCGACGTGGCCGAACGCGGCGAGGTGCACGACAAGGCGCTGTACTACGGTACGTCGAGCGCAATTGGCTTCGGCACCGACTCGACCTCGCTGGTCGGCACGCCGGACACCATCGTCGAGTCACTGCTCGCCTACTACGACCTCGGCGTCACCACCTTCCTGAACCGTGGCTACGATCCGCTGTACGACGCCATCGACTACGGCCGCTGGATCATCCCGGCGGTGCGTGAGGAAGTGGCCCGCCGCGAACAGGAAGCAGCACGGCGCCAGTCGGCAGCTGCGTGATCGGCAGGCCCGGCGCAGGTCACTGCACCGGGTCATGCATCCTCATGCCTGCAGGGCATGAGGGCATAAGCAGAGCCGGACAGGCGGAAGGCGGTATCGTTGTGCACTGTTGCCGTCGCCCGTGTCGTCTGCCCCCGCCTGCCATGAGTCTTGCCGTCGTCTGTCTCTGCGCCGAATGGTGCGGTACCTGTCGTGATTTCCGTGCTGCCTTCGACGACGTCGCCCGTCAATGGCCCGACGCCGGCTTTGTCTGGGCCGACATCGAGACGCACGAAGAGCTGCTGGATGAGCTGGGCATAGAGATCGAGAACTTCCCCACCGTGCTGATCGCCTCCGGCGCCGGCAGCGCCCTTCATTTCGCCGGCCCGATCACGCCCTTTGCCGACACGCTGCAGCGGCTCTGCCGCACAGCCGCAGCCGGCGACCTTCCGACAAGCCAGGCGTCGACCTGGAAGACGCTGCTGACCACACTGATCCGGATGTAGACGCGAGCACCGGTCGCGCTCTGGCCCGATGGCTGGGCGCCGTCGGTTGCTGCGGCCCCGAGCGCGACCCATGACCCCCCGTTCGAGAACCCGGGCGGCAGGTGTGTGATCTGCTAGGTGCTTCATCCAGGCAGTCCTTCTGGATCCGGTCCGCGGCGGGAGCCGTGACACGTGTGGGCGCCTGGCCACATCGCGATGCAGTGTGGGTTTGCGTGACCGTTCGTGGCGAGGATGCCGAGGTGGCTGTTGATCCGGTTCGCATTGCGACCATTGCCGAGCCGAGACTGCGCGGATCGGCGCAGCGCGCTGTGCGCGGATCGGCAGCCGTTGCAGTCCGACGCCGCACCGGAGCTCGAACAAGATCGGTTCGTCTTGCGCAAAAGTCCGCCGGTGAAGGATCTGCGCCGGCTGCTCGCGTTTCGGCATCCTTCTTGCAATGCAGCGAACAGATCCGGGGCGGACATCCTGTCTGCCCCCATTCAACGCAGCAGGAAGGTCATCATGTCGCTCTCTCCCCGACTGTTCGGTTGGGCACTTGCCGTCGCATTCGCGTTTGGCGGCTATCTCGCATTGCGTCCGTCGGAGGAGGCTGGACGGCCTCAAGTGGCATTGGAACAGCAGGCCACAGTGACGGCGGGTACGCCTGAGGCAAGCACGCTCACCATTGCCACCATCTCGACGCCCTTCCAGGGCAAGCAGGTCTATAGCGGCGCCACCCAGATCGTGCTCGAACAGGGCTGGCTGGAAGCCGAGCTCGCCAAGCGCGGCGTGACGCTGAAGATCGAGCCGGTGTCGCCGGCGGTTGGCGGCCCGCAGATCAATGAGGGCTTCGCCGCCAAGCGCATCGACTTTGCCGCCTACGGCGACTTCCCGGCGTTGATCGCCAAGGCCGGTGGCGTGGACATCCGCTCGGTGCTGTCGCCGGGGCAGGGCAACAACGCCTATCTGGTGGTGCGCAGGGGTCTGGACGTGAAGTCGATCAAGGACCTGAAGGGCAGGTCCATCGCCATTCACCGTGGCCGTCCGTGGGAGCTGACGCTGGCCAAGCTGCTCGACGCCAACGGCCTGACACTGAATGACTTCAAGGTGTACAACCTGAACCCGCAGGCGGGCCACGCGGCGCTGGCGTCCGGCAAGGTCGATGCGACCTTCACCTTGAGCGAGGCGCTGGTGACCGAACAGCAGGGCGCCGGCACCATCATCTGGTCCACCAAGGACGCGCCGCTGCACTGGAAGATGCGCACCGGCCTGTGGGCGCGGCACGACTTCACGGAACAGCATCCGGACATCACGCAACTGGTGGTGGCGGCCTACGTAAAGGCGGCGCACTGGCAGTCCCAGGAGGCCAACCGCGATGCGGTGCTGCAGATGGCTTCGCGCGGCAACCTGCCGGTGGAACTGATCGCGCGCGACTATGACGATCCGCGCCTGGGCTGGAAGGACCGTTTCTCGCCACTGCTCGACGGCTTCTACCGCCAGCACTTCCGTGACGTTGCAGCCTACATCCACGACAACGGCCTGGTGCAGAAGCACGTGCCGGTCGAGGACATCATCGATGACCGCTTTCTCAATGCGGCGCTCAAAGAACTGTCGTTCGAGGGCTACTGGAGCGCCCAGTCCGAACAGCAGGTGGCGGCGAAGTGAGCGGCGGGACCCCGTCTGCGAAGACCGTCGTGACGATGGCTTCGCCGCTATGCGTTCTGCTGCTGTGGCACGGGCTGACCGCCGCGCGCGTGTTTCCACCGGAGGTGCTGGTGTCGCCGCAGGCGGTGCTGGCGGCCTTTGACAGCCTGATCCGCACCGGTGAACTGGCGCGCCATCTGGGCGAAAGTCTGCAGCGCCTGCTTTGGGGCTTCGGCATCGGCAGCGGCAGTGGCCTGCTGTTCGGGCTGGCGATGGCGCTGTCGGTCACGTTCTCTCGCCTGTTCGATCCGCTGTTCCAGGCGCTGCGCCAGGTGCCGGTGCTGGCATTCATCCCGTTGCTCATCCTGGTGTTCGGCATCGACGAGGTGTTCAAGATCGTCATCATCGCCAAGGCCGCCTTTTTCCCGACAGCGCTGTCCACGCTGGACGGTGTGCGCGGCGTGCCTAAAGCGTGGTTCGAGGTGGCGCGGATCTATCGCACGCCGCTGCCGGCGCTGGTGTGGCGCGTGCTGATTCCAGCCACCGTACCGGCGGTGCTGTCCGGCGTGCGTCTGAGCCTGACACGCGCGTGGCTGGTGCTGGTGGCTGCGGAACTGATCGTCGCCGACAGTGGTATCGGGCAGATGATGGAAATGGGCCGACAGATGTTCCGGCTCGACGTGGTGATGGTCGGCGTCATCGTTGCCGGCGTCATCGGCTTCGCGCTCGACCGCGGCTTCGTGCTGCTGCAGGCGCGCATGCAGCGCTGGCGGCCTCCTGCGACGGGAGCGGCCGCATGAAGGCGCACGCACTGTACGGCGCGGCCGGACGCCTCGCACTCGGTCTTATCGTGCCGCTGGCGCTGTTCGCGCTATGGGACCATCAGGCGCGCAACGGTGGTGCGAACGCATTCGCCTTCGTGTCGGCCGCGCAGGTCGGCAGGGCGCTGCGCGAGCTGCTGCACTCGGGTGATCTGGCGCTGGCCTATGGCTCGAGCCTCAAGAACGCGTTCGGCGGCCTGTTCTGGGGCAGCCTTGCCGGCCTGCTGACCGGCGCCGCGATGGCACTGGTGCGACCGGTGGACTGGGCGTTGACGCCGATCTATCACAGCTTCCGCCAGGTGCCGCTGCTCGGATGGCTGCCGCTGATCGGACTGTGGTTCGGCAGTGGCGACCTGTCCAAGCTCATCGTCATCGGCCTCTCCGCCTTCTATCCGGCGGTGCTCTACACCTACGAGGGGCTGAAGGGCGTCGAGGCGCGCATGCTTGAAGTGGGGCAGCTTTACCGGCTGACGGCCTGGCAGACGTTCTGGACCATACGCTGGCCGTCGGCGCTGCCGTCGATCTTCACCGGTCTGCTGCAATCGCTGGCCTTTGCCTGGATCGCCACCATCGGTGTCGAACTGCTGTTCCCGAGCGGCTTCGGCCTCGGCACCGTCATGCAGCACGGCCAGCTGCAGGCGCGGCTGGACATCGTCGTCGTCTGCATCGTCGTCGTCGGTCTGACCGGCTTCCTGATCAATCTTCTCGTGTCGCGGCTGAGCCGTCACGCACTGCGCTGGCGCGCCGTACGCAGCTGACGGCCCGTGGCCGAAACACGAAACTGAAAGCCCATTCCCCATGAGCATCGACCCCCGCCACTCCGCGCCGCCGGCACAGTCGCCTCTGCGCCAGACCGGCGCGCTGTCGCTGAAGGACGTGCGCAAGCACTTCGACTTCAAGGACCGCGCACTGACCGTGCTGACCGGATTCAATCTCGACGTGAGGCCGGGCGAGTTCCTCAGCATCGTCGGCCCCTCGGGCTGCGGCAAGTCGACCCTGCTGCGCCTCATCTCGGGCCTCGACGACGCCTATGAGGGGAGCATCACGCTCGACGGCACGCGCGTGGCCGGCACTTCGCTCGAGCGCGGGCTGGTGTTCCAGGACCACCGCCTTTTCCCTTGGATGACGCTGGAAGACAACATTGGCTTCGCGCTGATCCGCCGCGATCTGTCAAAGGTTGCGCGTAATCGGCTGGTGCGCGATCACATCGCGCTGGTCGGGCTCGACGGCTTCGAGAAGGCTTACCCGCATCAGCTGTCGGGCGGCATGACGCAGCGCGCGGCGATCGCCCGTGCGCTGGTGAATGAACCCAAGGTGCTGCTGCTCGACGAACCCTTCGGCGCGCTCGACGCACTGACCCGCGTGCACATGCAGACCGAGTTGCAGCGCATCTGGATGGCGCAGGGTTCGACCATGATCATGATCACGCACGACGTCGAAGAGGCGCTCTACCTCGGCGACCGGGTGGCGGTGATGCAGGCGCACCCGGGCCGCATTACGCACATCGTCGATGTCGATCTGCCGCATCCGCGCGACCGAGCCTCGCCGCTGCTGCACCGGCTCAAGGACGACATCCTGGCCGAACTGACCGCGACGCAGGCTGGCCGCGGCGATTCGGTCGTGCATCTCGCGCACCGCCGTGGCGATGCTGCGGCAGGCTGACCTTCACTCTCCGTAACGACGAACACAGGAGCACTTCGATGTCCGTTTCCTTCTATTGGCGACTGCCCGGGCCGGATGACGTCCGCAACCGCGCCTTCGACGCGCTGGCCGGCGGCAGCCCGGCGCGGCTGCCGGCCGTGCACGACATACGCAACGGTCGCTACGGCAGCTTCGACCACGTGGCGCAGGTGGCGCGTGCAGCGGAACTGGCGGCCTTCGACGGCATCATCGCCGCTGACGATCCCGGCGGCGACGCCTCGCTGATCACCCTCGGCGCGCTGGCGCGCGAAGTGCGCCGCGTGCGCCTGATCGCCACCTTCAGTCCGGGTATCGGCTCCGCCGTCTATGCGGCGAAAAAGGCGGTGAGTTTCCAGCGCTACACTGGCAACCGCTTCGGCTGGGCACTGCAGTCGGCACCCGACGCCGCTCGCCGTCGCAGCCTGGGTGACTTCGTCACCGATGCCGATCTGGCGACCCGACTGGAAGAGTTCCTCGTCGTTGCGCGCGGTGTCGTCGAGTCGGAACGATTCAGCTACGACGGCCGCTTCTTCGGCGTGCTCGACGGCGGTTTCCAGGGGCCGCTGTCCGGCCGTCCCTTCCCCGAGCTCACGCTGTCCGGTGACAGCGACGCCGCACTCGCTCAGTCAGCCCGCCTGGCCGACGTGCATGCCTTCAATCTAGGCACCACCGATCTGGCCGCTCGCATCGGCGCGCTGCACGCGCAGGCGCGTTCGCATGGCCGTACGGTCGAGGTGGCGCTGCGCGCGCGCATCGTTTCGCATCCGGACGGGCAGCGCGCACGACTCGAAGCGGCGCGCGCAGGCATTGCCGACGCGCCGGACTTGATCACCGGCAGCTATGACGAGGTGGCCGCCCGCATCGAGGCGCTGCATGGGCTTGGCGTGCAGCGTTTCGAACTGTCGGCGCCGCGTTCGCTCGACGAGGTCTATCGCACCGGCGAACACGTGCTGCCGCGCGTGCGACGCCTGATCGGCAAGGAGGCCGCTTAATCCCATGGCAATCGACTTCTTCTGGCGCCTGCCAACGCATGGCGACATCACTACGGTACGCGATCCGCACTCGACCCGCGGCGACTGGTCGCCGCTGCGCGACGGCAATCAGGCTCCTGGGCTGCTGCACGGCGAACCGGACGGCACGTCCTATGTCGACCATCTGGCCCAGATCGCCAAGGCGGCCGAGATATCCGGCTTCCAGGGCGGGCTGATCCCGTCCTTCCCGATGACCGACGATCCCTGGGTCATCGCCGCCCATCTCGCGCGCGAAACCAAGACCTTCCGCTTCATGCTCGCCTTCCAGCCGGGTTTCGTGAACCCGGTCGAGGCGGCGCGCCTGTCGGCGACGCTGCAGCGAGTGAGTGGCAACCGCATGCTGTTCAACATCATCACCGGCGGTGGCGGCCCGGCGCAGCTGTGGTGGGGCGACAGCTTCGCCCATGATGACCGCTACGGCCGTACCACCGAGTTTCTCGACATCTTCAAAGGGGTGTGGAAGGGCAGTGCGCCGCTCAGCTACGACGGACGCTTCTACAAGGTGGAGAACGGCCTGCTGCCGCCTTCGCTGGCGGCCACCGATCTGCCGGAGATCTACTTCTCCGGCTCGTCCGACGCCGCGCTCGCGTCAGCTTCAAAGCATGCCGACTTCTACCTGTCGTGGCTCGAGCCCTTCGACCAGGTGGCCGAGAAATTCGCGCGCGTGAAGGAGCGCACCGCCGCGCTGGGCCGGCGCATCAAGTGTGCCATCCGCGTCGACATCATCGCCCGCCCGACCGAGGAAGAGGCGTGGGCCGACGTCAAGGCCGGTTTCGAGTCGCTGGGCCCGGAGCGCCGCGACGCCTTCCGCCAGAGCGGCGGTGACTCGGTCGGCGTGAGCCGTCAGGCAGGCTACCGCCCGGCCGACGCCCGTCGCTACGAAGACCTCATCATCGCCCCCAACCTGTGGGCGGGATTCAGTCTGCTGCGCGGCGGACCTGCCATCGGTATCGTCGGCTCCTACGAACAGGCCGCGCAGAAGCTGGACGAACTGATCGCGCTCGGCGCCGACGGCTTCATCCTTGCCGGTACGCCGCATCTGGAGGAAGCCTACCGGATCGGCGAGGAGGTACTGCCGCTGGTCAGAGGCAGGGGGCAGGCGGAGAGGGCGGGACTGCGCGCGGTCGGGTGAGCCCTCAGGAGAGGCGGGGAGGTCTCATTCGTCCCCGTCCTCGCCGTGCATTGCGCGACCCGGCTCGAAGGGCAGGTGTGTGGTACCCACGCCGTCGCTGCCGCTGATGACCAGTGCGCCCAGCGGGTGCGCCGCGGTCGACGGTTTCGTCTGTTCCGAACACGCCTGTCGGTCCGCCCTCAAGCGAAAAAAAGCCGGGGCAAGCCCCGGCCTTCGGTCCGGTGCAACGACCGGATCAGACGCCCTGGCGTGCCTGGGTGATCTGGTTGTATTCGCCAGGATCCACGCCGTTCAGGTAGAAGTTGCCGACGTGCTGCAGGCGCCAGCGTATCGGATCGTGCGTGGTATGTACGCGGGCGTCGCGCCAGAAGCGATCGAGGTTCCACTTCTCCAGCGAGCTGCTCGCGCCGAGCAGCGAGAACAGGTCGCTGCCGATGAACAGGGATGCTTCATCCGACTTCGCGCGCGCCGTGGCTACGGCGAGGATCAGTTCGGTCGCCAGGTCGTGGTCGTCCGGCCGCGCATTGTGCTGGTCGAACACGTCGGCGGCGTAGCGCAGCGCGACTTCGGCGGTGCGCACGGCGACGGCGTACTGGCCGATGCGGTTGATGATGAGCGGCTCCTGGTTCGGATGCTCGACACCGCTCTCGACCCAGGCGCGCGAATGCGTGTTCAGGTAGTCGATGGCGGCGGCCAGCGCGCCGGCGGCGATGCCGGTGTCGATGGCGGCGTGCAGGATCTGCGGGAAGGTGAGGCCAGTGCGCGTCGGTGGGCCGCGGCGCGGCGACTGTATCGACGGGTCGACCTCGACATTGTCGAACAGGATGGTGCCGCTGACCGAATGGCGCTGGCCGAAGGCGTGCCAGTCGTCGAGCGCGGTCACGCCCGGCGCGTTGCGCGCCACCAGTGCGCCGCCCGGAGTGCCGTCGGCGCCGCGGGCGGACACGGAAATCCAGTCGGCGAGGTAGGAGCCGGTGGCATAGAACTTCGAGCCGTTCAGCCGCAGCTTTCCTTCGGCGTCGGTTTCAATCCGCGTCTTCTGGTCGAACTTGTTCTTGCCGCCAACTTCGGCCAGCGCGTTGCCCAGCCGCTTGCCGGCCAGCAGTTCGCGCGAGAAGAAGGCGCGGATGGATTCGTCGTCTGAGGTGACCAGCCCGCGTGCCATCACGTGATGGATCTGCAGGATCTGGCCGACGCCGCCGTCGGCGGACGAAACGATGCGCACGGTGTCGACGATGGTCTTGACCGAGGCGCCGAGGCCGCCGTGCTCGCGCGTGACGCAGATGCCGGTCAGGCCGGAAGTGGACAGCAGGTCGGCCTGGCGCACCGGAAGCTGTCGTTCGTTGGCCGGGTCGCGTGCGAGCTCGGCGATGATTTCGGCGGCCGCGTGCGCGGCGCGGATGGCTTCATCGTCACTCGTGATGACGGTGGCCGTGCCGCTGCGCGACTGCTGCGTGCCGGCGGCCGGGGGGACGGAAACGTGGCTCATCTGGAATCCTGATCGTGGGGTGGCGGAATGCCCTGTGCCAGCGACCTCCGGGCGTGGCAGTGCCGCGCCCGGAGTGGTGGCATCAGAAGCGCGTGGTGACCGTCAGGCCCACCGTGCGCGGCGAGCCGTAGGTGTGGATGAAGCGCCCGCTGCCGTTCGGGCCGTTGGGGCGCCCGTGGTTCTGGTAGAGCTCGTCGGTGATGTTGTCGACATAGCCGGTGACGCGGATCTTCTGATCCGGCGTCAGGTAGCTCAGACGCGCGTTGAAGAGGCTGAAGCCCTCCTGCGTCAGGTCCGGAAACTCGGTCTGGCTCTGCCGATCGACCAGGAAGTACTCGCGGCTGCGGTAGCTCGCGTCGGCCGCTGCGATCAGCCGGCCGCCGTTGGCGAGACCGAAGGTGTATTCGGCGCCGAGCGCGGCATTGAGCTTGGGCGAGCGGACGAACACATTGCCGGTGTTGGCGCCGAAATCGGTGTACTCGGTGTCGAGCAGACCGAGCGTGCCGCGCAGCACCAGCGCGTCGATCGGGCGCGCGGTCACGTCCAGTTCGAAGCCGGTCACCTTGCCCTTGGCACCGTTGGTCAGGGCCGACACGACGCCGATGCCGAACGGGTTCTGGATCAGCTGATTGACCTGGATATCGGAGTAGTCGTAGTAGAAGACGTTGGCATTGGCGAACAGGCGGCCGTTGAGCCACTCGGTCTTGACGCCGATCTCGTACGAATCCAGGAATTCCGGCTTCACCGTGCTGGCGGTGTCAAGGTTGCCGCCGATGCCGGTGTTGAAGCCGCCGGAGCGGAAGCCGCGGGCGTAGCGGAAGAAGGTCAGGATCTTGTCGGTCACGCGGTACTCGGGCGTGATGTCGAAGGTCCAGGCGCTCCAGGTGTCATCCGGGCTGCGCGTGCCGTTGGCCGTGGCCGCGCCGGACAGCACCGGATTGATCAGTGCGTCAGGGCGCCACCAGGGCAGCGTGTTGAAGCCGGTCGCCGTCTGGTAGGTCAGCAGGCTGATGTCCAGATCCTTCTTCTCGCGTGTCCAGCGCAGGCCGGCGGTGGTCGAGAACTTCTCGGTGAAGTCATAGGTGAGGTTGCCGAACAGCGCGAAGCTGCGGGTGTCGTGCGCGATCGTCGTCTGCTGGTAGCGCGGCGCACCTGTGGTCAGGTTGCTGGTGGCGGCGACCGAGTCGATGTCTTCCTGGAAGTAGTGGGCTCCGACGATCCAGCGCAGCAGTTCCTCCTTCGGCGAGGCGAGCCGGAATTCCTGCGATGCCTGTTCATACTTCGCGTCGCCGAAGGTGCGCTGGTCGGCGAGCGGGGCCACCGACGGCGTGTTGTCGCCGTCGGCGAAGGTCTTGTTCTTGATCGTGTCGAAGGCGGTGATCGACGTGAACTGATAGCCGCCGCCGAAGCGGTAGTTCAGCGTGGCCGAGGCGCCGTCGTGCTCGAGTTCGCTGCTGCCCGGATAGTTGGCTTCGAGGATGCGACCGGACGGGCGCTGATAGCCGCCTGCATAGGTGCCGATCGGTAGTGAGCCGTTGTTGCCGTCGCCGTCGTAAGTGCGCGAGTGAATCTTCAGCAGCGCGTCGAAGTCCTGCGTCGGCTTGAACAGGAACTGAAGACGATAAGCCTGCTTGTCGACGTCGCCGACCCGTTCGCCGAGCAGAGGGTTGCGCGTGAATCCGTCGCGTTCCTCGTTGTAGAAGGAGGCGCGTATTGCCAGCGTGTCCGACACCTTGCCGTTGACCGCGCCCTCGATGGTGCGCAGCTTCTTCGTGCCGGCACCCAGCGTGAGATAGCCGCCGTTCTCGAACACGGGTTTGTTGGACAGGATGTTCACCGCGCCGGCGGTGGTGTTCTTGCCGTATAGCGTGCCCTGCGGGCCGCGCAGCACTTCGATGCGGTTCAGGTCGAACAGCGCGACGCCGCCGGCGATCGGCGCATTCAGGTAGACGTCGTCGGCGTAGATGCCGGTCGGGAACACGGTGGCGACGCCGACGTCGCCGGTGCCCAGGCCGCGGATGTACCAGCGCGGGCGGGTGTCGCCGTCGGCCTTCTGTGCGGCGGCGTTCGGCACGAACTTGATCGCGTCGCCGAGGAAGGTGTCGCCGTTGCCGCCGAGGTCCTGGCCCTTGATCACCGACAGCGCGGCCGGTACTTCCTGCGCGGTCTGTTCGCGGCGTTGCGCGGTCACCACGAGTTTCTGCAATGCCGGTTCACCGGCATCGGCAGCGGTGTTCTGTGCGTTGTCTGTCGCCTGCTGCGCGTTGCCGACCAGCGGAAAGGCGAGCAGAAGCAGGGCGGGTAGTTTTTTTGGTTTGTGCATGGAGAGCTCAGTCCTGTCATGGGGTTTCATGTCCTGCACCGCGGAGGCCGACAAGCTCGGCGTGCGCGCAGGACGCGAAGCCTTCATTGCAGTTCTCGTGCCATGCCGAAAAACCGCCCGCATGACGGTCTCGGGGGTGAATCTGCGCAGAGGCACGCAGCGGGCGAGGTGCGCGGGTGGAAATTTCGGCAGCGCTGCCGACTTGGACGCACCGCTGGCGGTCGTGGACGCGAAGCAGGGGGGGGCACGCCTGCATGCGGCGTGGCGCTGTCATGAGCGCCGTGCCGGACTACGCAGCCAGTTGGCATGAATGCTGCTGAATGCGGGGTGCCCCACCATCATCTAAGGAAGTTGCCCCGATATGTCCATCAAGCTGCTCTGGTATCTCACCGCGCCCGACGGCCCTTATCCCTGGGATCCGAAAGGCCGCTGGAAAACCGATTTCCGTCATCTCGAACAGCTCGCGGTCACCATAGACCGCCTCGGCTACTACGGCGCGCTGCTCGGCACCAGCGCAAACGAAAGCCTGGTCGTCGCCTCTGCGCTCATTTCGGCGACCGAGCGCATGCGCTTCCTGGTGGCCCAGCATCCGGGCGAGCTGTCGCCGGCGGTACTGGCCAAGTACGCGCAGACCTTCGACGCTTTCTCGAATGGCCGCCTGCTGTTCAACGTGATAAACGGCAATGACGCTGGTCTGGCCGCTCTGGGCGTGCATTACCCGCACGACGAGCGCTACGACTTCAGCCGCGAGTACTGGGATGCCTTCCGCCGCGTCTACGCTGGCGACACCGGCGGCTACGACGGCAAGTTCGTGAAGCTGTCACCGCGCGCCAGCGGCCCGAGTCCGATGGGTACGTGGAACCCGCCGACCCAGTTGCCGGGCATTCCGCTGTGGGGCGCAGGCACCTCACCGGCCGGCGTGAAGCACTCGGTCGAACTGCTGGATGTCTATCTGAGCTTCGCCAATACGCCGCCGCTGCTCGGCGACAAGTTCCGCCGCGTCGGCGCAGAGGCGGCAAAAATCGGCCGCACGCTCGAATACGGCACCCGTCTGCAGGTGATCGTGCGCGAAACCGAAGAGGAGGCGTGGGCGCAGGCCGAGTGGTTCCTCAGCAAGTCGTCGATCGAGCATGCGCGCCGTTCCGCCGAGCGCCAGCTGCCGCCGGGCCAGACACTCGAGACCTTCCGTAGCGACAACCCCATCATCCAGAAGAACGTCGACACGCTGCTGTCCGGCAGGCTGCCCAGCGCGAGGGATCTGGAGATCTATCCGAACGTGTGGGTGGGGCCGGCCTGGTTCGGCTTCGACATCCTTGGTCCTTCGTCCGGCACGACGCTGGTGGGCAGTGCCGAGAATGTCGCGGCGCGCTTGCGCGAGTACGAAGCGCAGGGAACAGGGGCCTTCATCCTCTCCGGCTGGCCGTTGATCGACGAGGCGCACCGCGTTGCCGATCTTCTGTTCCCGCTGCTCGACCTCGATCACGGCTTCGACATTCCGTCTTTGGGCGTGCAGGCGAAGCCGCACCTGGCGACACCGCCGAGGGCTGCCGCCGCCTGATTGCCGCAGCTCCGGACTTGACGGCGCCCACCTGCATCAGGGGGCGCCGTTTTTCTTTGTGGTGCGGTGCCGAATTCACAACAGCCGGATGCCGACGGTTTTGCGCAGCCAGCGTGAACGGTGCCGAATATTCCGCAGCCGGTGATGGCTGCAGACGCCATAACCGTTTGTTGACGCGGGTTCTGAGGGTGGCATGGGTTCTGCTGATGAGTGTCCGGGTCCTGTCCAGGCAGGTAGGAAAACGCCGTCGTAGAGCGGCATGAATGCGGTCCGCCGAGGGGCGGATGCAGAGGAAAACGTCCGATCATGAACGACAACAGAGAGATTCCCGGGCGCATCAAGCCCTTGCCGGCGCTCATCGCCTCACTGGCCTTCGTGTCGACCGCGGCGGTTGCGCAGGCCACCGATGCAGTACCGAGCGCCGACGCGGTGCAGGACAGCGCGCTGCCCACCGTGACGGTCAAGGGCGCGAACCGCGTCAATGCCAACGACGTGCTGCCCAAGCGACCGCAGGGCGCGATCTACGGCACGGAAACATCGGTGGTGGATACGCCGCGGTCGGTCAACCTGATCAACGCGGAACAGATCGCCAGCGACCCGATACGCACGGCCGACGATCTGGTGAAGTACGCGCCCGGTGTCACCCGCGGCGGCGGCCAGAACGTGTCGATCGCGCCGCAGATCCGCGGTCAGAACACGGAGGTCTTCCAGGACGGACAGCGTGCCTACAACGTGCGCCATCCGACCAACTTCAACGCCTACGAGGGCGCCGACATCGTTGCCGGCCCGTCGTCCGTGGTGTTCGGCCCCAGCAGTTCGAGCGGCGGCTACATCAACTACCTGAGCAAGCTGCCGAACTTCGACAAGCCGGTCACCACGGTGAGCGGCCTGCTCGGCACCTGGGCGCCGCGCGGCGAGTCGTGGAAGCAGACGCGACTGACCTTCGATACCACGGCACCGATCAACGATCGCGCGGCCTATCGCGTCAGCATTACCGGCCAGCGTGCCGACGACTACTTCGACAACGTCAAGAACAACTTCAACGCCTTCTATGGCGCGCTGGCGTTCAAGCCGCGCAACGACCTGCGCATCGACTGGAACGCGAGCTACGACGACTACTACGATTTCAACGTGACCCACGGCTGGAACCGCGTGACCCAGCAGCTGGTGGACAGCGAGGGCAAGCAGTACGCGGCGGGCCGCGCGACACCGCTGGTCCGCATCGGCAATACGATTTACTCACCGGTTTACAACTCCGGCGGCGTCGCCGGCTGGCAGACCCGCACCCGCAATGCACAGGGTCAGTACGTCGCCAATCCGGGTCTCGTTGCACGACCCGGCGGTGCCGGCAGCGTGGTGGGATGGGTGTATGACCCGAATTCGCCGGGCAACGGGCTGGCCAGCATTTCGCCCGCCACGTCCGGTCGCGCCGAGGACCGAAACACGGCTACCCGCCTAACGTCGCAGCTGCGCGTGGCGTGGGACCTGTCGCCGAAATGGACGCTGCGCAACAGCAGCTTCTACGAGCGGTCCGCCGACACAGGGGATTCGGTCGGTTCCTTCTTGTCGCAGTTCGACGACAAGATTTTCGAGAACAGGGTCGAACTGCGTGGTCGTCACGCCTTCGACCTGGGCGGCGTCAAGGCGACCAACGACAGCAACACCGGCTTCACCTATCGGCGCGAGAGCTATTCGACCAAGGCGGCCAACAACAGCTTCAACATCAACCCCTACGATCTGACGCTGGATCCCAGCCTGAAGACCCCGGCCGGACTTTACGGCCTGCCGCTGCAGACAGGGGCATCGGGCTCGTGGATAGGTTCAACGCAGGCGCAGTCCGGAGCCAACCCAGCCAACATCGTCGTCAATTCGCCTTACTTCGGTCTGCTCAACATTCCTGCCATGTTCCCTGCCGGCAACGGACTGTATGCCGAGATCGGCGGCACACCGGGGGCGACCTACACCTCGGAAGGACGCTGGACCACGGTCAGCTTCTTCACCCAGCACAACCTGCTGTTCAACGAGCGCTTCGGTCTGAACATCGGCGGCAACGCAAGCTTCATCGACGCGCGCATCCGCAACCCCCTGGGCCCGGAACGCAAGGATTCGAACGGTTTCTACCTGCCAAGCTATCAGGCCAGCGCGTACTACAAGCCGACGCCCGACAGCTCGATCTACTTCACCATCGACCGTTCCACGGCACTGAACACGGGCGGCTTTGCCAACGTGCTCACCTGGGGCGGCCTGTCGGCTGCCGGCGATTACCGCAACCAGCTCAATCCGCTCGCCTTCGATTCCAAGAGCGAACTGAAGGAGCTGGGCGTCAAGGCCGATCTGATCCCGAACAAGCTGTACGCGTCTTTGGCGACCTTCTATCAGACGCGCGACACCGCGCCGGATACCAACGGCAACATGCACCAGCTGAAGGTGCGTGGCGTCGAATCGGCGATCCGCTTCCAGCCCGAGCGCAACATCAGTTCGGGTGTAAACCTGACCTGGCTCGACGCATGGTTCACGTCCATCGTGCCGGCCGGGTTCTCGCCCTTCGGCTTCTACGCCGACAACGCGACCGTGTGGGGCGACAGCAACCGGCTGAATGGCCGCACCGCGGGCCGCTACGACGCTGCGGGCATTCCCGCCTATTCGATCACCGGCTTCTTCGACTACCGCTTCGACAATGGCTTCGGCATCGAGGTGACCGCGTGGTGGACCAGCAAGTGGTACACCAATCTGAGCAAGACGGTGACGGTGCCCGATCAGTACAACGTCGACGTCGCGCTGCATTACCGCGCACCGAAATGGAATGCCGCACTTCGCTTCCTGAACGTGACCGACCAGGTGAATTTCTCCAACGGTCTGGCGGGCTCCACCAGCGAATTCCTGCAGCCGACTCGTCCCTTCAGCGTGCTGGCGACCTTCGCTTACTCGCTCTGATCAACACGTGCCGACACGTACAACGCAACGGAAGGAAAAATCATGGGCATCAAAGTTTTGTGGTATCTGACCGCGCCGGACGGCACCGTGCCGTGGGAACCGCACGGCCGCTGGGCGACCGGCCATGACCATCTGGTCCAGCTCGCGCAGTCCATCGACAAGCTGGGCTACTACGGCGCGCTGCTGGCCACCGGTGGCGACGAGGTGAATGTGCTGGCCTCGTCGGTCCTTACGGCCACCAAGCGGATGAAGTTCGTCGCCGCCATCTATCCCGGACTCATCCAGCCGTCCAAGCTGGCGCAGATCGCCCAGACCATCCAGCGCTTTTCCGGCGGACGCCTCGTCTACAACGCGGTCAATGGCAATGACGCCGGACTGGCGGCGCAGGGCGTGCATTACCCGCACGACGAGCGCTACGACTACAGCTGGGAATACTGGGACGCCTTCCGTCAGCAGTACGCAGGCAGCACCACCGGCTATGACGGCAAGTACATCAAGATCGCGCCGCGCCCGGCCATCGCCGCCGGCAGTACGCGCGGCGGCCCGGCGCCCGCCAGTCTCGGACACTTCCCGGTGTGGGGCGCCGGCACCTCGCCGGCCGGCGTGGCGCATTCGGTAAAGCTGCTCGATCTCTATCTCAGCTTTGCCGACACGCCGCAGCGCCTGGGTGACAAGTTCCGCCGGGTCGGCGCCGAGGCGGCCAAGCTGGGCCGCACACTGGAGTTCGGCACGCGGCTGCAGATCATCGTGCGCGAAACCGAGGAAGAGGCGTGGGAATACGCCCAGTACCTCGTCGATAACACCTCGGTCGAGTACGCCATCCAGTCCATCCAGCGCCAGCTGCCGCCGGGTGAAACCCTGGAGAGCTACAGGAGCGACAACCCGCAGGTGCAGAAGAACCTGGAGGCGATCAAGGCGGGCCGCCTGCCGCCGGCACGCGATTACGAGATCTATCCGAACATCTGGACCGGCCCGGCGCTGCACGGCTTCAACGTGCTCGGCCCGCTGTCCGGCACCACGCTGGTCGGCAGCGCGGAGAACGTGGCGGCGCGCATCCGCGAGTTCCAGGAGCAGGGCACCAGTGCCTTCATCCTGTCCGGCTGGCCCCTGATCGAGGAAGCGCACCGGGTGGCCGACCTGCTGTTCCCGCTGCTCGACCTCGATCACGGCTTCGAGGTGCCGGTACTCAACCCATCTCGCCGTCGCGACGTGACCACGTCGCTGCGCAGCGTCGCCTGAACACGGAGGCCCGCATGTTCGATCGCATCGACCGCCGTCGCTTCCTGACCGGATCCGCCGCCATCGGGGCATCGCTGCTCGTGGGCTGCGGCAAGGAAAGTGGGGAAATTGCTCCGCAACCGGCGACGTTCGATGCGCCGCCCCGGCACGGCGGCCGCCTGCGTCTGGGCATCATCGACGGTGACCAGGCGGGCACCCTCGATGTGCACAAGCCGACCAGTTCTGGCAGCATCATTCGCGGCTTTGCGCTGTACTCGAAACTGTGGGAGTGGAGCGCCGACATGACGCCTGTACTGGCGCTGGCCGAGGAGGCCGAAGTCAGTCCGGACGCCACGTCGTGGACATTGCGACTGAAACCGGGCCTGGAGTTTCATCACGGCAAGACCATTTCGGCCGATGACGTGGTGTTTTCCATCCTGCGGCTGACCGATCCGGAACTGGCTTCACCCTACGCCGGGCTGGTGTCGGCGGTCGACCGCAGTCGCGTGGTCAAGCTCGACGAGCGGACGGTGCGCGTGCATTTCAAGGAGGGTCGTGGCTTTGTCGCGCTGCCCGACACCTGGGTCAATTTCGGCGGCATCGTGCCCACCGACTACCACCCGGTCACCAACCCGGTCGGTGCCGGCCCCTACAGGCTGAAGGAATTCCTGCCCGGCCGGCGCTCGCTGTTCGTACGCTTCGACAACTACTTCAAGAACGGCAGGCCCTACGCGGACGAGCTCGAAATCATCGATTTCAAGGATCAGACCTCGCGTCTGGGCGCGCTGCAGAATGGCCAGATCGATCTCGCCAACGCGATCGCGCCGGAGCACGTGCCATTGCTGACCCGCGATCCGCGCGCTTCGGTGCTGGTGTCGGAAACCTATGGCTGGCAGTCCTTCGACATGAATCTGTCAAAGGCTCCTTTCGACGACGTAAGGGTACGTCAGGCCTTCAGGCTTCTCGTTGATCGCGAGGACCTGGTCAGGCGCGCGCTTAACGGGCAGGGACGCGTCGCCAACGACCTGTACTCTCCGCAGGACCCGGCCTTCAACCGCGACATTCCGCAGCGCACGCAGGACCTCGAACAGGCGCGTTCGCTGCTGAAGGCGGCTGGGCACGAGAACCTGACGGTGGACCTGATTGCCAACGCCGCCGGCACCAATGCGGCGCTGGTGTTCGCCGAGCAGGCGAAGCGTGCGGGCGTTACGCTGAACGTGAAGAAGGTCGATGCCGCCACCTTCGGCAGCCCGCAGCGGCTGCAGTGGCCGATCAGCACCGGCGGCACGCTGGGCCAGTCTTTCCTCTCTACCGCGCTGCACATCGATGCGCCGAGCGCGGTGTCGAACAAGACGCAGTTCTACGACAGCCGCTTCGGAGAGCTGTTCACGCAGGCGCTGGCGCAGCCGGACCTCGAACGGCGCCGTCCGCTGATCCACGAGGCGCAGCGCATCCAGCACGAGCGTGGCGGTCTGCTCATCTGGGGCTTCGCCAACACGCTGGACGGCATTTCTCGCCGGGTCGGCGGGGCCGAAGCCGAACATTCGCACTTCCCGACCTGGCGTTTCGACAAGCTGTGGCTGCGTGGGGACGCTGCATGAGTGCGGGCGGCGCTCGTCGCGCTTTCCTGCGTCAGGCGGCTGCGCTGGGCGGCGCTACGTTTCTGGCCGGCTGTGCGCCGGGCAGCGACCCCGCCGTCACGGCGATCGCGGGCGAGGACGGGCCGCGCCGCGGCGGCCGGTTGCGGCTGGGCATCGTCGATGGTGACCAGACCGGCAATCTCGACGCGCACAAGCCGGCCGGCATGGGCAGCATCATCCGCGGCTTCGCGCTGTACTCGAAGCTCTGGGAATGGAGCGCCGACATGACGCCGGCGCTGGCGTTGGCCGAAGAGACCGAGGTGAGCGCAGACGCGACCACCTGGACACTGCGGCTCCGGCCAGGTCTGGAGTTTCACCACGGCAAGACCATTTCCGCCGACGATCTGCTGTTCTCCATCCTGCGGCTCAGTGACCCGGCGCTCAATTCGCCCTACACCGCGCTGGTCGGCGCCATCGACCGCAGCCGCATCTACAAGCTCGACGAACGCACGGTGCGCCTGCACACGAAGGACGGACGCGGCTTCGTGCTGCTGCCGGACACCTGGGTCAACTTCGGTGGCATCGTGCCGACCGACTATCACCCGGTCACCAATCCGGTCGGCGCCGGGCCTTACCGGCTGAAGGAATTCCTGCCCGGGCGCCGCTCGCTGTTCGTGCGCTTCGACAACTACTTCAAGTCGGGCAAGCCTTACGCCGACGAGCTGGAAATCATCGACTTCAAGGACCAGACCGCGCGACTGGCAGCATTGCAGAACGGCCAGATCGACATGGCGAACGCGGTGGCGCCCGAACAGTCGCCGCTGATCACGCGCGATCCACGACTGTCGCTGCTGGTTTCGGAAACCTATGGCTGGCAGTCCTTCGACATGAACCTGTCGAAGCCGCCGTTCGACGACGTCCGTGTGCGTGAGGCCTTCCGGCTGATCGCCGATCGCGAAGAGCTGGTGAAGCGCGCGCTGAACGGGCAGGGCAGGGTTGCCAATGACCTGTATGCGCCGCAGGACCCGAACTACAACCGCGACATCCCGCAGCGTCCGCACGACGTCGAACGCGCCCGCGCACTGCTGCGTACCGCCGGCCACGAGGCGCTGTCGGTCGAACTGGTGACCGATACGGTGGGCAACAACGCGGCACTGGTGTTCGCCGAACAGGCGCGCCGTGCCGGCGTCACCGTGAACCTGCGCAAGGTGGACGCCGCGACCTTCACCGGCCCGCAGCGCAAGCTGTGGCAGATCAGCACCGGCTCATCGCTCGGCCGCTCCTGGCTGGCCACCGCCTTTTCTGTAGATTCGGATCAGGCGGTGGCCAACAAGACCCAGTTCCGCGATGCACGCTTCAACGAACTGTTCGACCAGGCGGTGCAGCTACCGGACGTCGAGGCGCGCCAACCGCTGGTGCATGAGGCACAGCGCATCCAGCACGAACGCGGCGGCCTGCTCATCTGGGGCTTCGCCAACACGCTGGACGCGCTGTCCACCCGGGTCGGCGGGGCCGAAGCCGAACACTCCCACTTCCCCACCTGGCGCTTCGAGAAGCTCTGGCTGAAAGCCTGACGCCTGCGCTTCCTCTCCGTGACCACCCGTCGCGATGCGCGCTTCTTTCACCGTCCTTGTCGCAATCACCACAGCATGACCCTCGATGCGCACATCCGCTCAAGCGGGTGTCGCAATCGCCGCTGCGCTTGTCCGGCGGTCCACATATGCGACGCCATGCGCACAAGGCGCTTGCAGATCGTATGCCGACGTGCGCTGCGGCCATCGAAGTTGACCCACGTCAAAACAAGCGCTTGCGTCGTCACCGCCGCCCACGGCGCGGCCCGATGCAAGCAGTCGGCAAAGCAAATCTGCATATGGATTCCAGCCGCTCACGGTGGCACAAGTCCTGCTAACCACGGCTACACGCCGCATGGACATGGATCTCTGCGGCATCGATACACAGATTCATACGGAAGGTCTCAATGAGTTTTCAAGCGCGGCGGTCATTCATGCGCGCCGGCCTCGCGGCCGGCGGTGGTCTTGTGCTGGGCGGCCTGCTGCCCGCGTGCTCCGAGGGCGGCAGGACCACAGAGGTGGCCTCTGGCGCGAACGGCGACGAGCCGCGTCGCGGTGGCACCGTCCGCTTCGGCGTGATCGAGGGCAGCCAGGCTGGCAACCTGGACGCACACAAGCCGGTGGGCAGCGGCGCCTTCCGCGGCTGGGCGCTTTACAGCAAGCTGTGGGAATGGGGCCTCGATGCCCGCCCCAAGCTCGCGCTGGCCGAAGAGGCCGAGGTAAATGCCGATGCCACCGAATGGACGATCCGCCTGCACAAGGATCTCGAGTTCCACCACGGCAAGACCATTTCCGCCGACGACGTCATCTTCTCGCTGCTGCGCCTGACCGACCCGCAGCTCGCGTCGCCGTATGCCGGCTACCTGTATTCGCTGCTGCGCAATGACGTGAAGAAGCTGGACGAGCGCACGGTGCGCATTCCGTTCGAGAAGGGCGCTGGCCTGGTGGCGCTGGCCGAGTGCTGGATGAGCTGGGGCGGCATCGTGCCGACCGACTACGACCCGGTGAACAATGTGGTCGGCGCGGGGCCCTACCGGCTCAAGAGCTTCACGCCGGGCCAGCGCTCGGTGTTCACCCGATTCGACAACTACTTCAAGTCCGGCCAGCCGTATTTCGACGAGGTCGAGATTCTCGACTTCAGTGACCAGACCGGCCGCCTGCAGGCGCTGCAGGCCGGTCAGATCGATATCGCTCCGAACCTGCCGTTCGAACAGCAGGCCTTCCTGAAGGCCGATCCGCGCTTCGAGGTGGTGTCGTCCGAGACGGACGTGTGGCACTCGTTCGACATGAACCTGGAAAAGGCGCCTTTTGACGACCCGCGCGTGCGCAAAGCATTCCGCCTGATCGCCGACCGTGAGGAACTGGTAGCGCGCGTGCTGCAGGGACAGGGGAGGGTGGCCAACGACCTCTATTCGCCGAGCGACCCCGCCTTCAACCACGACATTCCGCAGCGCCGGCAGGATCTGGCCGAAGCAACCCGTCTGCTGAAGGAAGCCGGTCACGGCAACGGGCTGGATGTCGAGCTGGTCACGTCAGGCGGCGCCGGCGCGAACGCGGCGCTGGTGTTCGCCCAACAGGCGAAGAAGGCTGGCGTGAACGTGACGGTGAGCAAGGTCGATGGCTCCATCTTCACCGGCCCGAAGCGTAACGACTGGACCTTCAGCACGGGCGGCAGCGTATCGCGCCCCTTCCTGCTTACGGTGCAGCAGCACGACGGCCCTCGCGCGGTCGGCAACAAGACCCACTTCAAGGATCCTCGCTTCGCCGAACTGATCACGCAGGCGCTGGGTCAGCCGGATCTCGACAGGCGCCGCGCGCTGGTCGGCGAGGCGCAGCGCATCCAGCATGAAAGCGGCGGCATGCTCATCTGGGGCTATTCCAACGTGCTCGACGCAGTGTCGAAGGATATCGGCGGCGTCACACCCGATCGCACCGGCTTCGCCGGCTGGCGCACCGATCGCATCTGGCGCCGGAGCATCGCGTGATGACGACGCTGTCCATAGGTCCGCAGCACCTGTTGCCGCAACTGCGACGCACGGCCGCCGCGCTGCGTGCGCGCGCGCCGGCCTGGCTGCCTTGGTTCATCGGCCGCCTGCTGTCCGGTGTCGGCGTCGTGCTGGTTATTTCATTCATCGTGTTCGGCGCGACGCAGGCACTGCCTTCCGATCCGGCCCGCATGATTCTCGGCCCGGAGGCACCCGAACACACGATCGAGACGCTGCGTCGCCAGCTCGGCCTGGATCGCCCGCTGGTGCTGCAGTACGTCGATTGGGCCGGGCAGGTGGTGTCGGGCAATCTGGGGCGATCCATCGATTCCAATGTGCCGGTCGCCGAACTGATGGCCGGGCGTTTCGCCAACTCTCTGACGCTGACGCTGGCCGTCGCGGCGGTGGCCTTCCCGCTCGCGCTGGTGCTGGGCATCGCACTCGCCCTGCGCCGCGACAGCCTGTTCGACCGGGCCGTGCTGTCCTCGGTCGTGCTGTTCAAGGCGGTCCCCGGCTTCGTCATCGGCATCTGCCTGGTGATGATCTTCTCCACCTCGGTGTTCAACATCCTGCCCGCTGCTTCGCTGCTCGATCCGGCACTGCCGGCATGGCGGCAGCCGCAATACCTGATCCTGCCGACGGCGACGCTGGCACTGTCGGTGGCCACCTATCTGCTGCGCCTAGTGCGTGCCTCGATGATCGAAGCGATGGACTCGGAGTACGTGACGGCTGCCCGCCTGCGTGGCGTGCCGGAGCGCCGCATCATCTGGCGGCACGCGGTGCCGAACGCGCTCATCCCTGCGATCCAGGGCGTGGCGATGACCTTTCGCGTGCTGTTCGGCGGCGCGGTGCTGGCCGAAGTCATCTTCAGCTACCCGGGCATCGGCAATACGCTGAATGCCGCGATAGAAATGCGCGATCTGCCGCTGATCCAGGGCATCGTCCTGGTCGTCACCGTGGGCGTCGTCGCGATCAATCTCGCGGCCGACCTGATCACCGTGCTTCTTACACCGCGCCTGCGAACTGCGACCCGCATCCGTGCCCGTTCGCCCGGTCTGCGCAACGCTGCGTCGCTGTGGCGCACCGGCAAGAGCTGGAGGGTGTCGGTATGAGTCGGCCGCCGTCGTCGTTCCGCAAGCCGAACCCGCTGCTCGACCTGCTGCGCGCTCGTCAGGTTCGTTTCGGACTGGTGCTCAGCGTACTGGTTGTCGCGTTCGCCCTGCTGGGGCCGCTGTTCGCACCGCACGCGCCGACCGATCTGGTCGGCATCACCTACGGTCCGCCCTCGCTCGACGCGCCGCTCGGTCACGACTACATAGGGCACGACGTGTGGTCCCGCGTGCTGGCCGGCGGCGTATCGGTGGTCTGGATGTCGCTCGTCTCAGCCGTGCTGGCGCTGACAGCCGGCACCGCGCTCGGGTTGCTGGCGGCGTTTGCGCGGCGGCGCGTCGACCAGACCATCGTCTGGTTCACCGACGTGTTCCTCGCTTTTCCCGATCTCATCCTGGTGCTTCTCATCGTGTCCATGCTCGGTCGTGAGCACTGGATCATCGTGCTCACCGTAGCCGTCGCCTTCGCGCCGGGCGTGGTGCGGCTGTCGCGCGGCATCGCGCTGGGCGTGGTGAACCAGGAATTCGTCGAGGCGGCCGAAATGATGGGTTACCCGCGCGGTCGCATCCTGTTCCGCGAAATCCTGCCCAGCATCCTGACGCCGCTGCTGGTGCATCTCGGAATCATGCTCACCTGGGCCATCGGCATGCTGTCGGGCCTGGCCTTCCTCGGCTACGGCGTCGCGCCGCCGGCTGCCGACTGGGGACTGATGATCAACGAGAACCGGGCCGGGCTGCTGATACAGCCGGCTGCCGTGTTCGGCCCGGTGCTGCTGATCGCGCTGTTCGCACTGGGCACCAACCTGCTCGCCGAGGGCGTCGGGCGGGTCACTTCGCGGATCGAGGAGAAAACGACGTGAGCGCGATTGCAGTGGACCGACCGGTGTTCCGGCAGACCGATCTTCATTACGGCGGTGCGGTCGATCACGCAGGGGCGGGCAGGGCGTGTGACGGTGTCGTCCCGCAGGCGGCATCCGCGCGGCTGAGCGTACGCGGTTTGCGGGTGCAGATTGCCGGCGGGGTCGATGTGGTGTCGGACGTCAGCTTCGACGTCGCCGCCGGTCGCATCGTGGGTCTGGTCGGTGAATCCGGTTCCGGCAAGACGACCGTAGCGTCTGCGCTGCTGGGGCACGTGCGCCACGGTGCACGCATCGTCGAGGGTCGTATCGAGGTGGCGGGTACCGATCTGCTGTCTCTGCCGGAGAGCGCACTGCGGGCCGTCCGGGGCCGCGTGGTTGCCCATGTAGCGCAGGACCCCGCGACCACGCTCAATCCCCTGCTGCGCATCGGCACCCATATGCACGAGGTGCTGGAGGTGCACGAGCCTGCACTCGGCCGGCGCGAGCGCGAGGCGCGCATTCTGGAGGTGTTCGCCGAGGTCGGGCTGCCGGCGGAGTCCGGCTTCCTCAAGCGCTTTCCGCACCAGCTGTCCGGCGGCCAGCAGCAACGCGTGCTGCTGGCGCAGGCCTTCGTGCTGAAGCCGCAGCTCATCGTGCTGGATGAGCCGACCACCGCGCTCGACGTGAGCACGCAGGCAAAGGTGCTGACAACCATACGCACGCTGTGCGGCCAGCACGGTGTGGCGGCCGTCTATGTGTCGCACGATCTGGCGGTGGTGCGGGAACTGGTCGATGACGTGATCGTGCTGTACGCCGGCCGCATCGTCGAAGCCGCGCCGCTGACGGCCCTGTTCGCGGCCCCGGCCCACCCCTACAGCCAGGGATTGCTGGCCGCCATTCCCGACGTGGCCGAGCGGCGCGCGCTGCAGCCAATTCCGGGACAGGCGCCTGCCCCGGGCACGCGCCCGGCGGGATGCGCCTTCGCGCCGCGCTGCCCGCTGCGCAGCGATGCATGCGCCATGCAAGTGCCCGGGCTCGTCCGCGTCGGGGCACAGCAGCGGGCCGCCTGCCTGCGTCTCGACGCCGGTCCCGCCTTCCGCATCGAGCCGGCCGGGGCGGCTCGCGCAGTGGTGCGCTCGTCCGGTGACGCCTTGCTCGAAGTCGCGCAGATCGATGCCTGGTACGGTGAACGTCAGGTGTTGCACAACGTCGCACTGAGTCTTGACGCAGGCGAATGCGTGGCGGTGGTCGGTGAGTCCGGCTCGGGCAAGACCACGCTGGCGCGGGCGCTCGCCGGCTTGGGCGAGCACGCGAACGGCACCGTGCGCTATCGCGGCAAGGCCCTGTCGCTGCGCGCGCGCGAACGATCTCCGGATGTGCGTCACCAGATCCAGTACATCTTCCAGAACCCGTACCGCGCGCTGAATCCGCGCCATACGGTGGGCGACACGCTGATCACCGCCGTGCGGCACTTCTTCGCCGTTGATCGGGCCGAGGCGCGAAGGCGGGCGGAGGCGGTGCTGGCGCGGGTGTCGCTGCAGCCGACGCTGCTGGACGCCTATCCGCGCGAGCTGTCGGGCGGTGAGCGCCAGCGCGTCGCCATCGCGCGTGCGCTGGTGTGCGAGCCTCAGCTGCTGATATGCGACGAGATCACATCGGCGCTCGACGTGTCGGTGCAGGCGACCATCCTGGCGCTGCTGCGCGAGCTGCAGGCCGGCGGGCTGTCCATCCTGTTCGTCACGCACGACCTCGGTGTCGTGCGCGCGCTGGCTGACCGCGTGGTCGTGCTGCGCGACGGCCGTGTGGTCGAGCACGGCGCGGTGGACGACGTGCTGGATCACCCGTTCGCCGCCTACACGCGACAGCTCGTCGATCACTCACCCAGCCTGATCGAGCGTGCGCAGCGTCCGGACAAGGCGCCAAGGATAGTCCGCTACGCGCGCTGACGCTGGCGGCTCGCCCGCGTAAATCCCCGATCACCCCTGCCCATGGCCGTGCCGGAAACGCACGCCAGGGGCGGGCTTCGGCTCCCGATTCGCGAAGCCGGAAGAAATAACAAAAGGAATCAATGATGTCGTCGAAGCATGAAAGGACCGCGGCCGGCGTACGCCGGCTGCGCAGCGAAGCGGAAGCGCTCGATGCTGCAGCCGAGGCGGCGGAAGAAATCGAGACCATTGCGCGCGATCCGGCGAACAACGGCACGATTCCTCGCCGCCAGGCGGGTCTGCTGTCGGAACACGGGCTGACCGCCATCGGTGTGCCGCGCGCCTTCGGCGGCCTTGGCGCCTCGGTGGCGACTGTGGTCGAGACGGTGCGTGTCGTATCGGTTGCCGACGGCGGCGTCGGCCAGATACTGCAGATTCACAACGTCATGCTGCGTGGCCTCTTCAACGGTTTCGCCGACGACGTGCGCGACCGGCTGGTGCAGGACGTGCTGGCCGGCCGGCGGCTGGGCAATGCGCTGGCCGAAACCGGCGGCAAGAAGCGCAAGACCAGCATCACCCGCGTCGAACGCCAGCCGGACGGCCGATTGTTGCTGAACGGCCGCAAGATTTTCGCCACCGGTGCCTACCTCGCCGAGTGGGTGTCGGTCAGCGCCGATTCCGACGATGGCCCGGTGAATGTACTGGTGCATCGCGATACGCCGGGGCTGACGCTGCACGACGACTGGCATGCCTTCGGGCAGACGAATTCGGTCAGCGGCTCGATCACCTTCGACCAGGTCGTGGTCGACGAGCGCTTCGTGCCGCGGCGCGGCTCCGACAGCAGCTTGCCCGGACGAACAGGCCTGACCTGGCCGCAGATCCTGCACGCCGCAATCGACACCGGCATTGCCCGCGGTGCGCTGCAGGCCGCCACCCGCTACCTGCGCGATGAGGCGCGACCGTGGGTGGATTCGGACGTCGATGTGGCGGCGCAGGAGCATCACATCATCAAGCGCATCGGCGAGTACGCCGTCGCCGTGCGTGCCGCCGAATCGCTGCTGAAGGACGCGGCGCACCTGTTCGACCGGCACAAGGCCGAGCCGGATGACAAGCCGCTGCAGGACGAACTGATCCTCGCTGTCGCCTCTGCGCGCGCCCAGTCCGACTACGCCTCGCTGTTCGTCGCCAGCGACATGTTCTCGCTGCTCGGCGCCAGCGCCTCTTACACGAAGTGGAACCTCGACCGCTTCTGGCGCAACGCCCGCGTGCACACCACGCACGACCCGATCCGCTGGCGGCTGCACCACGTCGGTAACTACTACCTGAACGACGTCGACCCGGTCGAGTACGGCGCCGCCCAGCGCCAGGCGCGTCAGCAGCGCCTGCAGCAGGCGGAGGCCGGTCGCCGCGTCGCGTGAGCTCGCACACCTTCACCCGCATCCGCATTTACCCACTCGATCACATACAGAGAGGCTCGTTCATGATCGTTCTTCACCGCTTCAAGCTGGCAAGGACCAGCGCACTCGTCGCCGGCGCACTGGCGAGTCTGAGCAGCGGCATCCAGGCGCAGGACGCGACGGCGGACGCGACGTCCGCCGGCCCGCTCGACGCCGTCGTCGTCACCGGTACGCGACGTAGCAACACCACCAGCCTTCAGGCGTCGGCACCGGTCGACGTCATCAGCGGCAAGGATCTGGAGGCGACCGGCGCTGCCGATCTGTCGCGCGCGCTGATCAGCCTGTCGCCGTCGGCCACCTTTCCGTCGACGCCCAATGGTTCCTTCGCCTCGTCGATCCCGTCCGGCGCCTCGCTGCGTGGGCTGTCCGCCGACCAGGTATTGGTGCTGGTCAACGGCAAGCGCCGCCACGTCGGCGCCAACTTCACGCGCCAGGCACTGGCCGGTGGCCGCGGGTCGGCCGCGGTCGACCTCAGCCTGATCCCGGTGGCGGCCATCGAGCGCGTCGAAATCCTGCGTGATGGAGCCGCTGCTCAGTACGGTTCCGACGCCATTGCCGGCGTCATCAACATCGTCCTGAAGGGGCGCGACAACGGCGGCGCGATCGGCTATCGCTACGGCGAGTACGGCAACGGTTACGGCGGCGAACAGCACACGCTCAGCGGCTGGAAGGGCATTTCGCTGGCCAATGACGGCTTCCTGACGCTGAGCTTCGACGCCGGTGTGCGCGACTTCGCGAACAACACCAACCCCGACGTCCGGCTCGCCGACGACCATCCGTACAAGGACTGGAAGTTTGGAGCGCCCAAGGTGAAGGACCAGTTCAATCTGCTGGCCAATGCCGAAGTGCCGGTGAATGCCGACCTTTCGTTGTACGCCTTCGCCACGCTGTCGCGGCGCGAAAGCGTCGGCGAGGGCTTCTACGAATCGAACACCGCGAACTCGACGCTGGTGCGCTCCGCCGCCTTCCAGCAGCGCTACCCATTCGGCCGCATTCCGATCACCGTCTACGAGCTGGAGGACGCTGCACTCAATGTCGGTGCGCGTTTCGGCGACAAGGACCTCGGCCGCTTCGACCTGTACGCAAACCTGGGTCAGAACACGGTCAAGTCGATTGACAGGAACGGCCTGAATCCCAGTTACGGTATCGATTCGCCCTCCACCTACGACACCGGCGAACGCAGGAACACGCAGGCCAATCTCGGCCTTGACTACGTACGCGACCTGACGGTGGACGCCTTCGCCGGGCCGCTGACCCTGTCCGCCGGGCTGGCCTACCGCTGGGAGGAGTACGACCTGAGCGCCGGCGATCCCATCGCCTATACGCGCGGCCCGTTCTATCAGGTCGGGGCGCCGGGCGTGGCGGTGCCTGAGATCTATTCGGGCATCACCGATCAGGACGCACGCACCATTTCGCGCAACGTGGTGGGTGGCTACGTTGGCTTTGAGAGCAATGTGACCGAGAAGCTCAACCTGGGGCTGGCCCTGCGCTCCGAGCATTACTCGGACTTCGGTGGCACCACGACCGGCAAGGGTTCGCTGCGCTACGATTTCACGCCGGAATTCGCAGTGCGGACGACCGCCAGCACGGGCTATCGCGCGCCCTCCATCGTGCAGCTCGGCTACTCCGCCTTCAGCGTGCAGACCGCCAATATCGGCGGCGTGTTCACCGACGTCCAGCAGCGCACGCTGCTGCCGGGCAGCCCGATCGCGGAGCTGCTGGGCGGCAAGGCGCTGAAGCCGGAAGAGTCGGAGAACGTTTCGCTAGGCTTCGTCTGGCGGCCGGTGAGCAATGCCTCGCTCACCTTTGACGCCTACCAGATCGACATCAAGAACCGCGTGCTGCTGTCGGAGAACCTGTCCACCACGACGATTCCCGCACTGGCACCCATCCTGGCGCCTTTCGGCATCAACAACGCGGCCTTCTTCACCAATGTGCTCGATACCCGCACGCGCGGCTTCGAGCTGTCGGGCAAGTACCGGCTCGAACTGCAGAGCCGGGGTCGCCTCGATCTGAGCGCCGGCTTCGCGGCGACCGACACCGAAATCACCAAGGCGCGTGACGTAGTGACGCCGAACGGCACGGTGATTCCGAGCGCGCGCATCGTCGGCCGCGCCACCCGCGGGCTGGTCGAGGACATCACACCGAACAACAAGCTCACGCTGGGGGCCGTGTGGCGCATCGCGCAGTGGGAAATCAGTTCGGCGGCCCGTCGCTACGGCAAATGGACGAGCCGTGCCACGCTGCCGGTGGATGATCAGACCTTCGACGTGCAATGGGTGTTCGACCTCGACGTCGCCTACCACTTCAGCGGCCCGCTCAAAGGACTGAAGGCCTCGGTCGGCGCGATCAACCTTTTCGACAGCTACCCGGACAAGACCCGGCGGCTGCTCAACAGCAGCGGCGCACTGGCCAGTGTGGGCGGGGTGACCAAGTACAGCTTCAACGCGCCCGAGGGCGGCCTTGGCGCCTTCTACTACACCAGCCTGAACTACAGCTTCTGATCCACATGCATTCGGCCACCTGTGCGTGGCCGGACGGAGGACCCCGATGAAACGACTGCTTGCCGCGCTCCTTGCATCCGGCGTGTTCGCATCCCCGGCGCCGGCCGCCGCCGAGGCGCCCCGTACCGCCTACCGAGCGGCGAAGCTGCTCGATGTGGACAGCGGCCGCTATGTGTACGACCCGGTCATCGTGGTCGAGGGTGGTCGCATCGTCCGCGTGGGCAGCGGCCTCGCCGTGCCTGACGGCATTCCACTGGTCGACTTCGGCGACGCCATCCTGCTGCCCGGACTGATCGATGCCCACGTCCACCTGGGCGGCGGACCGGACGCCGCGACGCGTTCGCAGACTCGCAATGTGCTGCACGCCGCGCGAGCGGCGCAGCACAGCCTGTACGCCGGCTTCACGACCTTGCGCAGCATGGGCGGGCCGGCCTATTCGGTCATCGCGCTGCGCGATGCGATCAACGACGGCGACATCGTCGGGCCGCGCATTCTCGACGCCGGTGCGCTGGTTGCGGTGACCGGTGGCCATTGTTCGGGGCCGCGCGTCTATCGGCCGGAAATCGCGTCGACCGCCGAGGGCGTGGCCGACGGTCCGGACGAACTGCGCAGGACCACGCGCAAGCTCATCAAGTACGGGGCGGACTTCATCAAGGCATGCATCACTGGGGGCTTCGTGTCCGGCACCGATCCCAACCAGGTGCAGTTCGCCGAGGACGAGGTGAGGGCGGTGATCGATACGGCGCACGGTCTAGGTCGCAAAGTGGCCATCCACGCGCACGGCGCCGACGGCATCCGACTTGCGGCGCGGCTGGGCGCGGACTCGATCGAGCACGGCACGCTGATCGACGACGAGGGCATTGCCGCGGTGAAGAAAGGCAGCGTGTTCATCGTGCCGACGGTCAAGGTGATGGCGAGCTCGGTCGAGAAGGCGAAGAAGGCCGGGGCTTCGGAGGGCACGCTGGCCGCGCTGGCGGCTGCCCGCGACGCGCAGAAGCGGAATCTTGCGAAGGCGTACGCGCGGGGCGTGGTGTTCGCCTTCGGCACCGACTTCACGCAGGACGGCAGCAACGCCACCGAGTTCTCCGCGCTGCTCGAGCTCGGACTCACTCCCTTGCAGGCGATCCAGACCGCCACCGTGCATGCCGCGCAATTGCTCGGCCTGTCGGAGCGCATCGGCAAGGTGGCGCCGGGCTACTTCGCCGACTTCATCGCGGTGCAGGACGACCCGCTGCGCAACGTGCGCGCTCTGGAAAAAGTGGTGGTCGTGGTGAAGAACGGCGAGCTGGTGCGCAACGACCTGGCGCCGACGCCGCTGCTGCGCCGCGCGGCGCTGGCTGCGACCGGGGAGAGCGCTGATCGAGAAGACCACGGCCACAGCCACGATCACGCGCACTGAACGTTCCATGACCCGTCATCCCGCCGGCGACAGGGCCGCCGGTGTTTTCCATCCATAGAGGACGCATCCATGCACCACTCCGATTCATCATCCCGCGCGCTGACCCGTAAGCTGGTCGCAGGCGCGCTTGCTCTCGCGCTGTCGGCCGGACTGTCCGCCGCCCCCGGTACCCGCGCGCCTGCGCCCGATCCGCTGCAGGGCGACGGCCGGGTGTCCGACTTCTATGTCTGGAAGGACGTCATTCCGGCCACGCCGGGCAAGCTGCTGCGCAGCGAGCCGCTGCCGCCATCGCTCGGTCTGGCCGGCACCGCGAAGCAGTTGCGCATCCTGTACACCTCGACCAGTGGCTTCGACGGAAGGACCCCCATTGTCGTGTCCGGTGCGCTGTTCGTTCCGGCCGGCACGCCGCCGGCCGGCGGCTGGCCGGTGCTCGCGTGGGGCCATGGCACGGTCGGTCTGGCCGACATCTGCGCGCCGTCCTGGGCAGGTCGTTCCTACCGCGATGTGCGCTACCTGCAGCGCTGGTTGGCCGAAGGCTATGCAATCGTGGCCAGCGACTACGAAGGCCTGGGCGTTGCGGGCCCGCACCCGCTGATCAACGTGCCGTCGCTGGCCTACTCTATCCTCGACAGCGCGCGCGCTGTGGTGCGCGAGGTGCCGGGGCTGGCAAACAAGGTGCTCATCGTCGGCCAGTCGCAGGGCGGCATCGGTGCCTTCGCGGCGGCGGCTCACCAGCCCGGCTACGCGCCGGAACTGGGCGTGAAGGGCACGGTGGCCACCGGCGTCATCTACCGCAGCAACAATCCGGCGACCTCGGGCAACGCGACGCCGCGCAATCCGCACAAGGTGGATGACGCGCTGTCCTACGGCTTCTACGGCTTCATCGTCGACCAGCAGCACGAGCCGTCGTTGCAGGCGGGCGATGTATTCACCGAGTTCGCCGCGCCGGTGGTCGATCAGGCGCGCAACGTGTGTCTGTCCCAACTGATGGGCGACGTGGTCGGCGCCGGCCTGACGCTGGCCAATACCCGCAAGCCGGAGGGCGAGGTCGGCGAGCGCTACCGGCGCTACCAGCAGGGCGCCGACGAACGGGCCCGCCGCTACAGCGTGTATCCGACGCTGAAGCTGAACCACCCGGTGTTCATCGGCACCGGCGCCGAGGATGTCACGCCGTCAGCGATCAGCCAGCTGGCGCTGATGCGCGACGCATGCGCCGCCGGCACCGTGGTCGAAGGTCATCTGTACGCCGGGCTGGGTCACAGCGCGACGGTGAATGGATCGCTGAAGGATTCGATCCCGTTCGCGAGGAAGGTGATCGCCGGCGAGCAGGTCACGCCGGTGTGCGCACCGGTGCTGGAGTAGTCTGAAGGCAGGCGGAGTGCGGTCGGGGCCGAGGTCCCGACAGGGGTGTTTCGTGCAAAGCATTTTCTGGATTGCTGTGCACTTTCGATTGGTTGGGTTGCGCCGGGGGCGTCGCTAGAGTGCGGCCATCTTCAACACCGGCCAGCGTCATGACCCGCCTCACCCTGCACACCGCCGATACCGCACCCGAAGGAAGCCGTGCTCTCGTCGAGCGCGTGATCGCCAACAACGGCTTCCTGCCCAACCTGATCGCCGCGCTGTCGAACGCGCCGGTCGCGCTCGAAACCTATCTGACGGTCGGCGAGATCAACGGGCGTGCCAGCCTGTCGCTGGCCGAGCGCGAGGTGGTGCAGATCACGGCCGCCAGCATTCACGGCTGCGACTTCTGCGTGGCCGGCCACAGCGCGATTGCGCTGAAGAAGGCCGGCTTCGACAAGGCGGCGGTGGTCGCGTTGCAGCACGGGCGTCCGGTCGGCGATGGACGGCTCGATGCGCTGGCCGCGTTTGCGCGAGAGGTCATCGCCACCCGCGGCGCCGTCAGTGACAGCGCGCTGGCGGAGTTCACCGGCGCCGGTTTCCTGCCCGCGCAGGCGCTCGAAGTCATCCTCGGCATCAGCCTGGCGACGCTGTGCAACTTCGCCAACAATCTGGCGCAGAGCCCGGTCAATCCGCAGCTCGAACCCTTCCGTGCCGGTGTGCTGACGGCATGAACACGAACACTCACGAACGGCTGCCGGACGGCCTGCGCGACTGGCTGCAGCAACAGGCGCCGGCACTGAACGACGGCACCTCCGACGACGAGGCGCTGCTGCCCGCGCTGGCCACCGCCGGGCTGTTCGCCATCGGCGTGCCGCAGTCGATGGGCGGAACCGGAGGCAGCACCGGAGACGCGGTCGAGGCCATCGCCGCGGTGGCCGAGCACTCGCTGACGGCTGCCTTCGTGTTCTGGGGTCATCGCGCCTTCATTGAATATCTGCTCGCCAGCCCGAACGCGGCGCTGCGCGAACGCCGGCTGCCGGCCTTGCTGGCCGGCAAGCACGCCGGCGCGACTGGCCTGTCCAACGCGATGAAATTCCTTTGCGGCATTGAATCGCTGCAGATCGAGTCCAGCCGCACCGGCGAGGGCTGGCGTCTGGACGGCAAGCTGCCCTGGGTGACCAATCTGCGCAAGTCGGGTTTCGTGTTCGCGGCGGCGGTATCGTCGCGCGAAGGCGAGCCACCCTTCGTCGTTGCGCTCGACGGTCGCCACGCCGGCGTATCGCGTACGGCCGATCTCGACCTGATCGCGATGCGCGGCAGCAATACCGCGGCGCTGAACATAGACGGTGCGCTGATCGACGCGTCCGACGTGATCGCGCCGGACGCGCGTGACTGGTTGCCGCGCGTGCGCCCCGGCTTTCTCGGCCTGCAGTGCGGCCTGTCCATCGGCCTGGCGCGCGCCGCACTGGCCGCCGCGCAGGCGCGCTGCAACAGCGCCCGCGCCACGCTGCAGGACGAACTCGACGCGGTTGGCGACGCGCTGGCCAAGCAGGTGGTGGCGCTGCTCGACGGACTGGCCGCACAACGCTTCGTCAGCGACGCGGCGGCGCTGTTCCGGCTGCGCATTGCGCTGGCCGACACGGTGCAGCGTGCGGTGCAGCTCGAACTGCAGGCGAGCGGCGGTCGCGCCTACCTGGTCGATCCGCCGTTCGGTTTCGCGCGCCGCCTGCAGGAATCGGCCTTCGTGCCGGTCATCACGCCCAGCGTCACCCAACTGCAGGGCGAATTGCAGAAGCGCGCACAGGCGCAGGCGAGGGCGGCGTGAACGCAGTGGTGCCCAGGTCGCTGCTGCGCCCGGAGCCGGCGGCGCCCGCCGCGCCGGTGTCCACGCTGCGGGCACGTGATCTGGCCTACGCCTATGACGGCGGCAGGCCGGTGTTCAGCGGCGTGTCGCTCGAGGTCCGGCCGCGCGAGATCGTCTGCCTGCTGGGTGGCAGCGGGTGCGGCAAGTCTTCGTTGCTGCGCGTGCTGGCACGGCTGGAGGCGCCCGCCTCGGGTGACATCCACTTCCTCGGCGAGCCGCTGCAGGCGCCGCATCCGCGCGCCGCACTCGTTTTCCAGCAGCCAGGGCTGCTGCCCTGGCTTGATGCGGCGGGCAATGTCGGTTTCGGACTCGACTTCGAGCATCAACCTCGACTGGCGCGCAGCGAGCGCGCCGCGCGCGTCGAGCATGCGCTGTCCGCGGTGGGGCTGGCGGGACACGGACATCGCTATCCGGCACAGCTGTCCGGCGGCATGGCGCAGCGCGTGGCCCTTGCCCGCGCGCTGGCGCGCGAGCCGCAGCTGCTGTTTGCCGACGAACCGTTCTCCGCACTCGACGCCATCACGCGTGCCGAAATGCAGGCGCTGCTGGTGGAGCTGGTGCATCGCTGGCACACCGCGGCGCTGCTGGTTACGCACGACATCGACGAAGCCATCCTGGTGGCCGACCGCATCCTGCTAATGGGTGGCACGCCTGGCCGCATCGTCCGCGAATGGACAGTGGATATCGAGCGCCCGCGTGAGGCGCAGCCTGCGGCCGTGACCGCCTTGCGGCTGGACATCCTGAACGCGCTGCAGGTGCTGCGCGCGCATTGAAACCAAGACCATCAGAAGAGGACATGACATGAACAAGGATGGGAAGCTGCATATCTGCGCTTCGTCCGATTGCGGTTGCGGGCTGACGCGCCGCGACATGCTGAAGCTTGGCGCACTGACGCTTGCCGGTGTGGCGGCGCCGCTGCTGCGTGCGGGTGACGCGCGTGCGCAGGCCTTCAAGGGCGACGACCAGCCGGTGAAGATCGGCTACCTGCCGATTACCGATGCGACACCGCTGCTGGTGGCGCACGCGCGCAAGCTGTTCGAGGCGGAAGGCCTGAAGACCGAGTCGCCGCGGCTGTTCCGCAGCTGGGCGCAGATCGTCGAGGCCTTCGTTGCCGGGCAGGTGAACGTGATCCACCTGCTGACGCCCGCCGCGCTGTGGGTGCGCTACGGCTCGAAATTCCCGGCGAAGATCGTCGCCTGGAACCATGTGAACGGCTCGGCGCTGACCGTCGATCCGTCGATCTCGACCGTCGCCGATCTGGGCGGCCGCACGGTGGCCGTGCCTTTCTGGTACTCGATCCACAACATCCTGCTGCAGCAGGTGCTGCGCGCGAACGGTCTGACGGCGGTGACCAAGGCCAAGGAGGCGCAGCTGGCCGCGAACGAAGTGAACCTCATCGTGCTGCCGCCTGCCGAAATGGTGTCGGCACTGGCCGGCAAGTCCATTGCCGGCTACATCGTGGCCGACCCCTTCAACGCGTTGGCCGAAACCAAGGGCGTGGGCAAGGTGCTGCGCTTCTCGGGTGACGTGTGGCAGAACCACGCGTGCTGCGTCACCTTCCTGTCCGAGCGCGACACCAGCGAGCGGCCGGAGTGGGCGCAGCGCGTCACTAACGCCATCGTGCGTGCCCAGCTGTGGACGCGCAGCAACCAGCTGGATACCGCCAAGCTGCTGTCGGCGGCAGGCGAGGGCAAGTACACACCGCACGCGCTGCCGGTTCTTTCCAAGGTGCTGGCGGCGACCGACTACGCCAGCTACGAAGCGTCGGGCGTGGTGAAGAACAAGGGCTGGTACCAGCGCCGCATCGACTTCCAGCCCTATCCCTTCCCGTCCTACACCGAAGAGCTGGTGCGCGCGGTGAAGCAGACCCGGGTCGAGGGCGACACGAAGTTCCTCGATGCGCTCGATCCGGCCTTCGTCGCGCGCGACCTGGTCGATGACCGTTTCGTGCGCCGGGCCATCGACCTGGTCGGTGGACCCTCGGTGTTCGGCCTGCCGGCCGACCTGCGGCGCAAGGAAGTCGTGCGGGTGTGATGAGCGCGCGTTTCATCCTCCCGCTGGCCGGCCTGCTGGGCGCGCTGCTGCTGTGGCTGGCCGGTTCGGCCTGGCTGGCGCACGGCATGCCGATCGCGGCCGATTTCGCGCCGGCGCCGTCGGCCGACGCGCTGTGGCAGCTGCTCGGCAGCGGCGAGCTGTGGCCGCACGTGCTGGTGAGCCTGAAGCGGGTCGCGGTCGGCCTGCTGCTGGCCATTGCCATCGGTGTGCCGCTGGGTGTGCTGACCGGGCTGTCGCGCCGTTTCGCCCAGGGCACGACACCGCTGTTCCAGTTCCTGCGCATGGTGTCGCCGCTGTCCTGGATGCCGCTCGCGGTTATGGTGCTGGGCGTGGGCGACGCGCCGGTGTACTTCCTGCTCGCCTTCGCCGCGGTGTGGCCCATCCTGCTCAATACCGCGTCCGGCGTCGCGCAGCTCGATCCGAACTGGCTGCTGCTGGCACGCAGCCTGTCGGCCACCCGGCGCGAGACGGTGCTGCGCGTGGTGCTGCCCGGCATCACCGCGCACATCCTGACTGGCGTGCGACTGGCGATCGGCATCATCTGGATCGTGCTGGTGCCGGCCGAAATGCTGGGCGTGTCGGCCGGGCTCGGCTATTTCATCCTCGACACACGCGACCGCCTCGCCTACTCGGAGCTGATGGCCGTCATCGTGCTGGTCGGTGCGCTCGGTTACGCGCTCGATCACCTGGCGCGCAGCGCGCACGCCCGCTGGCTGCACCGCTGAGCACACGCGGTGCTGTGCCGTACACCTGCGGCCGCCCGGAGGGGCGGCCGTCTGTCATGATGGCGGCACGCCGCCGGCATCGATGAGCGGCCCGCCCGAAATCTTCCCCGAGCCCGCCATGCATCCGCTTTCCCGCCTGTTCTCGCACGCGCGCAACTACCGCCGTGACGTGCGCATCGCCTCGCTGTATTCCGTCCTCAACAAGTTCTTCGACGTGCTGCCGGAGGTGCTGATCGGCGTCGCGGTCGATGTGGTCGTGAACCAGAAGGCCAGCTTCCTCGCGCGCGTCGGCATCGTCGATCCGAAGGACCAGCTGGTGCTGCTGGCGCTGATCACGGTCGTCGTGTGGGTCGGCGAATCGCTGTTCCAGTACCTGTACGACGTGCGCTGGCGCGACCTTGCGCAGAACCTGCAGCACGACCTGCGCATGGAGGCCTACCGCCACGTGCAGAAGCTGGACATGGCCTATTTCGAGCGCAACCGCAGCGGCAATCTGCTGGCGGTGCTGAACGAGGACATCAACCAGATGGAGCGCTTCCTGAACGGCGGCGCCAACGACCTGATCCAGGTGTTCGTCGGTTCGCTGATGGTGGGCGGCGTGTTCTTCGTGCTGACGCACGAGCTGGCCTTCCTCGCGCTGGTGCCTGTGCCGCTCATCCTGTACGGCGCTTTCTGGTTTCAGCGCCGGCTCGCACCGCGCTACGGCGCGGTGCGCGAGGCGGCCGGCGCGCTGGCGGCTCGGCTGAACAACAACATCCAGGGCATCGCTACGGTGAAGGCCTACGCCGCCGAGGATTACGAGGCCGGCCACATCGAACAGGGATCGGATGACTACCGCGCACGCAACGGCGAGGCGATCCGGCTGTCGGCGGCGATCACGCCGGTCATCCGCATGGCCATCCTGGCTGGCTTCACGGTGACCCTACTTTATGGTGGCTTCATGGCGCTGAACGGCGACATCGGCGTCGGCAGCTATTCGGTGCTGGTGTATCTGACCCAGCGCCTGCTCTGGCCGCTGACGCGGCTGGCCGACCTGACCGATCTGTATCAGCGCTCGATGTCGTCGATCGAGCGGGTGATGAACCTGCTGCAGACGCCGGTGAACATCGCCTACGAAGGGCGGGCGCTGTCGCGCGCCGAGGTGCGCGGCGAACTGGTTTTTGACGAGGTGTCCTTTGCCTACGACGGAACGACCCGGCCCGCGTTGGATCGCGTCGACCTGCGCATCGACGCCGGCCGCAGCGCGGCCTTCGTCGGCAGCACCGGTGGCGGCAAGAGCACGCTGATCAAGCTGCTGCTGCGCTTCTACGAGCCGCAGCAGGGCAGGGTGCTGCTCGACGGCATGCCGATCGGTGAACTGAACCTGCAGGACCTGCGCCGCGCCATTGGCTATGTCGCGCAGGACACCTTCCTCGCCGACGCCTCGGTCGCACAGAACATCGCCTACGGCATGCCGGACGCCACACGCGAGGCGGTGATCGAGGCGGCGAAATCGGCCGAGGCGCACGACTTCATCGTTGCACTTCCGCAGGGTTACGACACGCCGGTCGGCGAACGCGGCCTGCGTCTGTCGGGCGGCCAGCGGCAGCGGCTGGCGCTGGCGCGCGCGATCCTGAAGGACCCGCCGATACTGGTTCTGGACGAGGCGACTTCGGCGGTGGACAACGAAACCGAGGCAGCCATCCAGCGCTCGCTGGAGCGTCTGGTGGTCGGCCGCACGACGCTCATCGTGGCGCACCGGCTGTCCACGGTGCGCCACGCCGACACCATCCACGTGATCGACGGCGGACGCATCGCCGAATCCGGTACGCACGACCAGCTGCTTGCGCTTGACGGCATCTACGCCTCGCTGTGGCGGCTGCAGACCGGCGAGCGGCGGGCCCGGCCGCACGTTTGAGAGGGGTTGGTCGGGGCGCCCGCGGTCAGCGCGCCTGCAGTCCGACGGTCGCAGCCAGGGCCCAGTCGTCGCGGCGCACGGTACGCGCACAGCCCGGCACCTCGTTCAGGGGCATCCGGTCATCCAGCATGCGGAACAGACCGGGCGCGGCCCACGGCGCGTGGCCGTCGACATTCGGCGCACTGCCTCCGGCCAGCAGGTCGTCCCGCCACACGGTGCGCGTTTCGAACGAAATGCGCGTGAGGCCGGTGTCATCGCCGACGCCTGCATGGGCATGCGCGCCGGAGAACGCGACCGGCGTGGCCGGTGGTACCTGCACCGGCCGCGCTTCTGCCGGATCGACGGCTTCCTGCAGGTGCGGGATGGCTTGATCGGCATCGACGGCGGTGCGGCCACCGGCGGCCGACCTTTCGAGCAGCGCCGGCATGTCGAAAGTCGCGCTGCTGTTCTTCAGCGGGCGTGACCACAGCGCCGGGTAGAGTGCAACCGTGCGGCCCGCGCTGTCCGGATAGACGGGTGCCCAACAGTTGGTCTGCGCGTACAGATTGCAGCCCCAGGTGTCGCGGTGGAGGGCGACCGTGGCGGTGCTCGCGTGGCGCCTGCACACGCTGTCCGGCGCCCAATGCGGCTGAAAGCGCAGGTGCAGCCGGTCGCAGGCGATGCGCGCAGGGTCCAGCCCCAGTGTTTCGAGCTGTGTGCGCCAAGGGCGCCGCGTATCGGCCGGAGCGCTAAACGCACGCTGTATTGCACTCAGCGTGTCGATCTGCTGCGCTGACGACAGGTGCTCGTGCAGTCGCTGCGGATCGCGCGGACGCAGTGCCTCTTCCGCCAAGCCTCGCGCGTGACTCACCAGTGGTGCCATGGCTCGTGCCGGCGATCTCGAAGACGTCACCGCGGTAGATGCGGTCGCGGAATTCGCGCGCGGACGCCAGCGCGTTGAAGAGGGTGTACATGGAGACGATGGAGCAATCGGGGCTTCGCAGCCGGAAACCATGGCTGCGGCCTTGGACGTCGTGCGCTGCTTCGAGGGTATGTGCCCATTCCGCGTCGGTGTTGTTGCGTTGCAAATCACTTGCCAGGGATTGCTTCGGAAAAAAGCTTGGTTCCCTTCGAGCAATGGCATCCCTAGTCTGCGCGGACTTGTCATAACAAGTTATTCCAAATGTCGAAAAGCAATCCCGCGCTGGTGCTGTTGCCCGATCTGCCGTCGCCGCTTTACGCGCGGCTGACCGAGCTCCTGAGGCTGCGCATCCTCGATGGCACCTATCCGCCGCACGGCCGCATGCCGTCCGAAAGCGAGCTGTGTTCGATGTTCGGTGTCAGTCGCATCACCGTGCGCCAGGCGCTGGGCGACCTGCAGAAGGCGGGCCTCATCTTCCGCATCCACGGCAAGGGCACTTTCGTGTCGCGCCCCAAAGCCTTCCAGAACGTGACCGCGCTCGAGGGTTTCGGCGAAGCGATGTCCCGGATGGGTTACGAAATCATCAATCGCGTCGACTACCTGCGCACCGCGCCGGCCGATGCGCGCGTCGCTGAGCGGCTGGGGCTGGTGGCGGGTGACCAGGTGGTAGAGATCCGCCGCGTGCGTCTGCTCAACCGCGAGCCGGTGTCGCTCGAGCTGACCTGGTTGCCGGCGCCTCTCGGTGAGCGGCTGAGCCGGCACGAACTGGTCACGCGCGACATCTTCCTGATGCTGGAGAACGACTGCGGCGTGCCGCTGGGCCACGCCGACGTCGCGATGGACGCCGTGCTGGCCGACGAGGACCTGATGCAGGCACTGCAGATCGAGGAGGGGGCGCCGGTCATGCACATCGAACGCCTGACCCACGCTGCAGACGGCCGGCCGGTCGATTACGAACACCTGTACTTCCGTGGCGATGCCTTCCAGTACCGGCTGCGCATCGACCGCGCGCGCAGCGCGCAGAGAGGAGCAGTCCATGAATGATGCCCTGGTCAGTGAATACGACCTGGTCGTGGTCGGTGGCGGCACCGCCGGACCGATGGCCGCGATCAAGGCGAAGGAACGCAACCCGGCGCTGCGCGTGCTGCTGCTGGACAAGGCGCACGTGAAGCGCAGCGGCGCGATTTCGATGGGCATGGATGGCCTGAACAACGCCGTCATCCCCGGTCACGCGACGCCCGAGCAGTACACCAAGGAAATCACCATCGCCAATGACGGCATCGTCAATCAGGCGGCGGTGTACGCCTATGCCCGCAACAGCTTCGCCACCATCGAACAGCTTGACCGCTGGGGCGTGCGCTTCGAGCGCGACGAAACCGGCGACTATGCGGTGAAGAAGGTGCACCACATGGGCGCCTACGTGCTGCCCATGCCGGAAGGGCACGACGTGAAGAAGGTGCTGTACCGCCAGCTCAAGCGCGCCCGCGTCGCCATCACCAATCGCATCGTCGCCACCCGGCTGCTGCAGGGCGACGACGGCGCCATCTCGGGCGTGATGGGCTTCGACTGCCGCACCGCGGCGTTCCACGTGATCCGCGCCAAGGCGGTGGTGCTGGCCTGCGGCGCTGCGGGCCGGCTGGGCCTGCCGGCCTCCGGCTACCTGATGGGCACCTACGAGAACCCGACCAATGCGGGCGACGGCTACGCGATGGCGTATCACGCCGGCGCCGAACTCGCCAACCTCGAGTGCTTCCAGATCAATCCGCTGATCAAGGACTACAACGGTCCGGCCTGCGCCTACGTGACCGGACCGCTGGGCGGCTTCACCGCCAACAGCCGTGGCCAGCGCTTCATCGAGTGCGACTACTGGAGCGGCCAGATGATGTGGGAGTTCTGGCAGGAGCTGCAGGGCGGCAACGGCCCGGTATTCCTGAAGCTGGACCACCTGGCCGAGGAAACCATACAGACCATAGAAACCATCCTGCATTCGAACGAGCGGCCCAGCCGCGGCGAGTTCCACGCCGGCCGCGGCACCGACTACCGGCGCGACATGGTCGAGATGCACATATCGGAAATCGGCTTCTGCAGCGGCCACAGCGCGTCCGGCGTGTGGGTGAACGAGCGCGCCGAAACGTCGGTCCAGGGTCTGTACTCGGCTGGCGACATGGCAGCGGTGCCGCACAACTACATGCTGGGCGCCTTCACCTACGGCTGGTTCGCCGGCGAGAATGCGGCCGACTACATCGCTGGCCGAAGTCTGGCCGCGATCGATGGCGCGCAGGTCGAGCGCGAACAGGCACGCGTGTTCGCGCCGCTGCTGCGCGAGAACGGCCTGGCGCCCAGTCAGGTCGAGTACAAGCTGCGCCGCTTCGTGAATGACTATCTGCAGCCGCCCAAGGTCACCCGCAAGATGGAAATCGGGCTCGAGCGCTTCGACGCCATCCGCGACGACCTGGAGCAGCTCCACGCCACCAGCGCACACGAACTGATGCGCGCGGCGGAGGTGTCGGTGATCCGCGACTGCGCCGAAATGGCCGCCCGCGCCTCGCTGTTCCGCACCGAAAGCCGCTGGGGCCTCTATCACTACCGGGTGGACCATCCGCAGCGCAACGACGCCGACTGGTTCTGCCACGCCCATCTGAAGAAGGACGACGCCGGCCGCATGACCAGCTTCAAGCGCGCGGTCGAGCCCTACATCGTGCCCATCGACAGCCAGGAGCGCTCCGCCTACGACCGGCTGCGCGTTGCTGGCGCAGAGCAGCCCGTTCCAGCCTGAAAAGACACGCCATGACCTTCACCTTCCGCGAAACCACCCAGCGCAGTGCCGCACCGGTCACCGTAGACCACGACAAGTGCATCGCCGACAAGGGCTGCACCGTCTGCGTCGACGTGTGCCCGCTGGACCTTCTCGCCATCGACCCGGACACCGGCAAGGCCTACATGAAGTTCGACGAGTGCTGGTACTGCATGCCGTGCGCGAAGGACTGTCCGACCGGCGCCGTGCGGGTCGAGATTCCCTATCTGCTGCGCTGAATCCCGCCCGCCGGTGCCGGCCGGACGGTCCGGTCAGCGTTCATTCACATCACGATTGCAGGAGAAACAACAGATGAAGATCACTTCGCTTCTCGCCGGCCTTGCGCTGGCATTCACGGCGGGCGCCGCTTCGGCCGCCGAAACCATACGCATCGCCATCGGCACCCAGGACACCACCATCAATTGCGCCACTGGCGGCCTGCTGGTGCGCGAACTGAAGCTACTCGAGAAATACCTGCCGCGCGATGGCAGGTACAAGGATGTGCAGTACGACATCCAGTGGCGCAACTTCACGTCGGGCGCGCCGCTCACCAATGAAATGGTGGCGGACAAGCTGGACTTCGGCGCCATGGCCGACTTCCCGGGCTCGCTGAACGGCGCCGCCCATCTGAAGGCGGGCAAGAAGAGCATCTTCCTGTCGGTGCTGTCGGGCAGCACCATAGGCAGCGGCAACGGCATCGTCGTGCCGAGCGGCTCCGCCGTGCAGTCGGTGGCCGAACTGAGGGGCAAGCAGATTTCGGTGCCCTTCGCCTCGACCGCGCACGGCCTGCTGCTGCGCGCGCTTAACGCGCAGGGCTGGGACGTTGAGCGCGACGTGACCATCGTCACCCAGGCGCCGGAAGTGGCCGGCAGCGCGCTGCAGGCGAACAAGATCGACGCGCACGCCAACTTCGTGCCCTTCGCCGACCTGTTCCCGTACCGCGGCTTCGCTCGCAAGATCTACGACGGTGCGCAGTCGAACGCAGCCACCTTCCACGGTTCGCTGGTCAATGCCGACTACGCGAAGAAGTACCCGGAAATCGTGGTCGCCTATCTGCGCGCGAGCATCGAAGCGGACCGCCTGATCGCCGCCGAGCCGGAAAAGTACAGCGAGCTGATCGCCAAGGTGACCGGCATCGAAGCCGAAGTGAGCTACCTGTTCCACGGTCCGCTGGGCCTGCAGACGCGCGATCTGTCGTGGAAGCCGGAATACCGCCAGGCGCTGGCCACTTCGATCGACACGCTGCGCCTGCTCAAGCGTCACGACTCCGATCTGACCGCCGACACCTTCATCGACGACCAGTACGTGCGCGCCGCGTTCAAGGCCGCTGGTCTGGACTACGACGCCCAGCTGAAGAATTACGACAAGCTGGCGCTGAAGGCGAAGGATGCGCTGACCGGCAAGGCCATCGACGATCCGAAGCGCGTGGCGCAGGTGTGGGTGCAGGGCGAGCCGCTGGTGCGTCATTACGCATCGCCGGAAAACGCCTTCGCCGACGTGAAGAAGATCGAGGCCGCCGGCAAGAAGGTGCGCGTGGTGTTCGCGCACGACCGCAATCTGGGCATCAAGCTGCTGGCCAGTCAGGCCTGGTTCGCGACCGACGCAAAGGGGCAGATCAACGCCTTCCTGCTCAAGGACGCCGCGACCGCGTGGGCGCAGGCCAACAAGGGCAAGGTGCTGGATTTCGCGGCGGTGCGCGGGCAGGCCGCCACGTTGGCTTCGGCACAGTAAGCGGAGGGCGGCCGACCATGTCTCTGCCTGACACGCTGGCGGCCGGGCTGGCGGGCCCGGCGGCACCGGTGGCCGGTCAGCCGCGGCGCCTGCCGCGCTGGCCGGCAGGGCGGCTGACGGCTTTCGCCGTGGGCGCGCTGTCGCTGCTGGCCAGCCTGCTGCTCTGGCATGCGCTGGCGACTTCGCGCGCCCATCTGGGCTTCATCACCTTCGCCCACGTGCCGCCGCCGTCCGAAGTGCTGGAGGCCGGCATCGAACTGCTGAGTTCGCCCAAGCTGTCGCTGCACGTCGGCCACAGCCTCGCGCGCATCGGCGCCGGCTATCTGTCGGCGGCGCTGGCCGGTGTCGGCCTGGGGCTACTGATCGGGCGCTTCCGCTGGGCCGCACGTGCGTTGCTGCCGCCGCTGGAAGTGCTGCGCCCGATACCGGCGGTGGCCTGGATTCCGCTCGCCATCCTGATGTTTCCGTCGACCGAGGTGTCGATGATGTTCATCACCTTCACCGGTGCGATCTTTCCCATCCTGCTGAACACCATACACGGCGTCGAGGCGGTCGATCCGCGGCTGGTGGCGTCGGCGCGCAGCCTGGGTACGCGCGGTCCGCGGCTGTTCGCCGAAGTCATCCTGCCGTCGGCCGCACCCGGCATCTTTACCGGGCTGTCCATCGGCATGGGGACCTGCTGGTTCTGCTTGGTGTCCGCGGAAATGATTTCCGGCCAGTTCGGCATCGGCTACTACACCTGGGAGTCCTACACCTTGCAGAACTACGCCGGCATCGTCGTCGGCATGCTGTTCATCGGCGCCTTCGGCATGGCCAGCAGCGCGTTGGTGCGCTGGCTGGGTCATTTCGCTACGCCCTGGTACCGGCTGCAGGAGAAGAAGGCATGACCACTGTCGTCCATCTGCGCGGCCGGGTCGACATCCAGCATCTGGACATCGAATTCGGTCAGGGCACCTCGCGCTTCAAGGCGGTCAGCGACGTGTCGCTGGCCGCCAGCACAGGCGAATTCATCTGCCTGCTCGGCCCTTCGGGCTGTGGCAAATCGACGGTGCTGGGCGCGCTGGCCGGCCACATCGTGCCGAGCGCCGGGCGTCTGCTGCTCGATGGCGAGGCAATAAACGGCCCGCATCCGGACCGCGGTCTGGTGTTCCAGCAGCACACGCTGTTCCCTTGGAAGAGCGTGCTCGACAACGTGGCCTTCGGTCTGAAGATGCAGGGCGTGCCGGGACCGGAGCGCACCTGGCGTGCGCGCGAGCTGATCGAGCTGGTAGGCCTGAAGGGCTTCGAACGCCACTACCCGTCGCAGCTGTCGGGCGGCATGCAGCAGCGGGTGGAAATCGCGCGCGTACTGATCAACCAGCCGCGGGTGCTGCTGATGGACGAGCCCTTCGGCGCGCTCGACGCTCAGACCCGGCTGAAGATGCAGCAACTGCTGCTCGACGTGTGGGCACGCATACGCACCACGGTGCTTTTCGTCACTCACGACATCGACGAGGCGCTCTTCCTGGCCGACCGGATTCTGGTCATGAGCGCGCGCCCGGGCCGCATCATCGACGACATCCGCGTACCGTTCGCGCGACCGCGCGAAGCGCAGCTGACGACGACGCACGCCTTCAACTCGCTGAAGCGGCACTGCCTCGAACTGCTGCATCCGCAGAATGGGCCGGCGCCGCTCGACCGTCTCTCTCCGCTGGGCGATTCCGTCCTGTCCGAAGCACACTTTGCGATCTGAACCATGAGCTTTTCACTGCAAACACAGTCTCCCACCGGCGACGACGCAGCCGACTGGACGGCACGCCTAAACAGTCGCGACGATGCGGTGCGACGCATCGCCGTCAGGGAGATCGCCGACCTCGAAGATCCGGATCTGCTGCCGCTGGTCGTCGCCGCGCTGCGCGATGACGTTTCCGCCGTCGTGCGGCGCGAAGCGGCGCTGCTGCTGTCGGGCTGGGAGGACGCGGCGGTGGTCGGTGCGCTCTGTGCCGCACTGGCCGATGAGGACGAGACGGTGCGCGGCGCGGCCGCGCAGACGCTGTCCGGTCTCAAGTCGGGCGCCGTCGGCGCCACGCTGCTGGCCCGGCTGGACCATTCGCATCCTTTCGTGCGGGCGGCCGTGCTGCGCGCACTGCGCGAACTGCGGCTGCCAGATGCGCTGCCTCCGGCGCTCCGGGCCTGCGCAGACAGCGATGCCAACGTGCGACGCGAGGCGGCCAGCGTGCTCGGCTGGTTGAAGGCAGCCGACGCGCTGCCGACGCTTGCCGCGCTGGCCGTCGCCGATCCGGACGCTGGCGTGCGCCGCGTCGCTACCGGCGCGCTGGGCGTCGATGGTGCGCCGGTCGATGCCCTGCTGGCGGCCCTGCGGGACATCGCCTGGCAGGTCAGGGAAGAGGCGGCCGTCACCTTGGGCAAGCTGCGTGTGGCGGGCGCAGCCGACGCACTGATCGCGGCACTTGGCGACGACTACTGGCAGGTCAGGCTGCAGGCCGCCCGTGCGCTTGGGCGGCTACGTGCCCGGCAGGCGCTGCCTGCGCTGGTCACGCTGCTGGCGCACCCGATCAGCAACCTGCGCAAGGAGGTCGCGCTGTCGCTCGGCGAGCTGGGCGACCCGGCCGCCCGGCTGCCATTGCAGCAGGCCGGCGCCGATGCCGATCCGGAGGTGCGCAAGGCGGTGCGCATCGCGCTGGCGCAGATCGACGCCGCCTGAGGCCGCGTTCAGTCGTCCGCGGCGAACCTCCGCGCGATCTCTTCCGGGGGAGCGACGCTGATCGTTTCACATCGGCTGTGCACGGTGCGCCGCGCCGACGCCATCCACGTGATCGACGGCGGACGCATCGTGGAATGCGGCACGCACGACCAGCTGCTTGCGCTCGACGGCATCTACGCCTCGCAGTGGCGGCTGCAGACCGGGGAGCGGCGGGCCTGCCGGCTTCCTTGATCGAGGTCAGATCGCACCGGGCACGGCAGGCATAGAAAGACGACAGGTGGTGCGCTGATGCACCGCCCGTCACGGCCGCATGCGAGGCCGTGATCCGGTCCACTGTCGATGGAGCCTGCCATGACGTCCAAACACCCTGTCCCGTTCCGCATCCGTGCCAGCCTCGCTGCGCTGCTGGGTACCGCCTGTCTGAGCGGCGCTGCTCAGGCGGTCCCGAACGACACCTTCCGCAGCTGGAGCTATGTGAGCCTGCCCGGTGGCGGCCTGCTGTCCGATGGCCAGCCGTGGAACGGCGATACCGCCTTGTGGAGCGGCGCCAGCTCGGCCTGGCTCGACGCCGACAGCCACGCGCGTTCGCAGATCGGTTTCGAGAATGGCCAGCTCGCGGCGAAGATCGAGGTCAGTGCCCGGTCGCCGGTCAATGGCCACGTCTACTCAGAACTGTTCTATCGCGATCAGGGTTTCGTCTGCGATGCCGATGCGTGCGGAATGGCCGTGCCCTCCGCGGCGTCGTTCACCGTGAATCTGCACCAGGACGGGCAGTTCACCGCGGGCAGCGCCAATTTCAGCGTGTCCTACGCACTGTGGTCGGCAGGCGCCTTCCACAGTTTCCACTTCGCGGTGCAACAGGGTGAGGGGCCGCTGGCACCCTATGGCGCGTTCTCCACCGAGAATCTGGTGACCGGGCAGTCGACGCTGGAACCGCTGATGATTGCCGGGCCGTCCGACCAGCCGGTGTTCAATCCCTTGTTCAACCTGGTGTGGGAGGACGACGATCAGGACGGCGTATACAACTTCGCCTATGACCTCAGTTTCACGGCCGCCACCCAGGGCGTTGACCTGAGGGAGGATCTGTTCATGTCCGCCTACGTCTACGGCACGCCCGACGGTCAGTTCTTCGATTCATTCAATTCCTTCCATTCCACCTGGACACCGGAGGCCGGTGCCGCGCTCTATGGCAGCGGCGGACGCGCGGTCGTTGGCCCGGTGCCGGAACCTGATGTCTGGGCGCTGATGGCGGCGGGACTGGGAATGGTGGCTGTCCTCGGCCGCGTGCGCCGCCGTGAAGTCGACTGATCGATCGCGGCTGACGCTCAACCGCCAGCGGCGAGCAGGCTGTCCACTGCCACCGCGGCGTGCTTGCGCAACTCGGGGATCGCGGTGGCTTCCCAGAACTGGGCTCGCAGCAGCGGGCCCACGTAGTACAGCCCGTCCACGCTGCGGCCGCGCGCGTCGGTGGCCCGGCAGCTGGCGTCGACCATCAGGCCGAGCTTGAGCGGGTCCTGCGTCATCAGACCACTTTCCAGCAGACGGTGCAGCAACGGTGCGCGCTGGGCGTCGATGCGGTGACCCGGGCCGGTGCAGTTGACGACGCGGTCGAACTGCTGTGCCTGCGGACCGCGGCGGGCGTCATCCCAGCGTACGGTCACTCCGCCCTCATCAGCTGCGGCAGCGCGCAGCCGTCCGGCGCCGACGGTGAGGCGACCGTCCTGCAGCAGCGCGTTCATCGCGTTGAAGGGCTCGGGAGCGGTGCGGTGGCGCAGCACCTCCCAGTGCGGCCGTACGTGGCGCACGAAGCGCCGCTTCTCGCGCTCGTCCAGGCTCTGCCACAGCGCCGGCGTCAGGGCACGCAGCGAGCCGATCACGTCGCGCCAGTCGACGCAGGCTCGCTCGGCCTGGGCGACCGCGGCGCGCACCAGGCGAGTGAGCGCACGCGCACTGCGCGCCTGCAGCAGCGCTTCGCGGTCGAGCGGGATGGTGGCCGGAGGTGCGTCCTGCGCGCGGTGCGAGCGCGGCAGCAGGCCGCGGCGCGACAGCGCGGTGATCGGACCGCGATGGCCGCGCCGCGCGAGGTCGACCACCACATCGAGCATGGTCAGGCCGCTGCCGAGTATCAGCACGCGCTCGTCGGTGCCGATGTGCTCGACGGCGCCCGACCACGGGTCGTTGATGTAGGCGGCGCCCAGCGCATCCACACCCGGCAGTGGCGCGACCGGACTCAGGTGTCCCATCGCGAGGATGACGGCATCGGCATCCAGCGTCGCGTCGCCTGACAGGTGAAGACGGAAGCCGCCGGCAAGGCGCCGCTCGATGGCATCGACCCGCGCCGTTCGGATGTCGAGGCGGCCCGGATGGGCGTCGGCGGCCTGGCGCAGGCGCTGTTCCAGATACTCGCCGTACAGCATGCGCGGCACGAAGGCGCTGGCGCGGTAGCGATGCCCCGTCTCGTCGAGGTAGCGGACGAAATCGCCTTCCTGCGCCGGATCCATGCCGAGGCGGCCGGCCGGCACGTTGAGCAGGTGCAGCGGCGAACGGGTGCCGTAGGCCAGACCACGGGCGACCGGACCGGAGGCGTTGATCAGGCTGACCTGCCAGCCATCGCCGCAGCGGGCGAGGAACTGACAGGCGCAGGCCGTGCCGCTGAAGCCGGCACCGATGATGACGAGCGTGCGCACGCGGAAACCTTTCACCAGGAGGGCCGAAGCAGATGGATGCTCCGGCGTACCCGGCGACTATAGCGCCCGCCGCCTTGCGTTTCCGTGACTCGGAACCGCGGCGCAGGCCGCGGCCGTGATGCAGTTCCCGACCGGGCTCAGGCCGCCAGCTGCGACAGTGCGTTGCGTATCTGCGAGCGGCTGCGCGCGCTGTAGACGACCGGCAGTCCGTGCTGGCTGGCAAGCCTGCGCACGCGCGCGGCCATGCCGTGATTGACGTGATCGATCAGCAGCACGATGCCGCGCAGGTCGCGCGGCAGCGGTTGATGGTGGTCGGCGGCGCGTCGGCCGCTCCAGTGATGCAGGCGGTCTATGCCGGCCTCGCGTGCCGAGTCAGCGAACTGGTTGGGGTGGTCACCGCCGACGACAAGGATGGCCATCTGATGTACTCCGGATTGCGATGGCTCGACCTTACGGACTGCCCGCAGCCGGGGGAACTGAATTGTTCTGCGCAGCTTCTTCTGCACAGCTTTGCCGGATGAAGCCTATGTGCAGCCCGACGGTGGACGAAAAAAAGCCCGGCCGGAGCCGGGCGTTTCGATGCCGGAGTGGCCGTTTGTTTACTTCGGCTGCGGCGTCAGGCGCAGATAGGGCCGTACGGCCTTGTACCCGGCGGGGAAGCGGCGCGCGATCTCGTCCGGGTCCTGCAGCGAGGGCACGATGACCACGTCGTCGCCGTGCTTCCAGTTGCCCGGCGTAGCGACCGAGTGCTTGTCGGTGAGCTGCAGCGAGTCGATCACGCGCAGCACCTCGTCGAAGTTGCGACCGGTGCTCGCCGGGTAGGTGATGATGAGGCGCACCTTCTTGTTCGGATCGATGATGAACAGCGAGCGCACGGTCAGCGTGGCATTCGCGTTCGGATGGATCATGTCGTACAGCTCGCTCACCTTGCGGTCGCCGTCGGCGATGATGGGGAAGTTCACCGTGGTGTTCTGCGTGTCGTTGATGTCGGCGATCCAGCGCGTGTGCGATTCCACCGGGTCGACCGACAGTGCGATGGCCTTGACGCCGCGCTTGTCGAATTCGCTCTTGAGCTTGGCGGTGAGGCCCAGTTCGGTGGTGCATACGGGCGTGAAGTCCGCCGGATGCGAGAACAGCACACCCCAGCTGTTGCCGAGCCATTCATGAAAACGAATGCGGCCCGCGCTGGAGTCCTGTTCGAAGTCGGGGGCGATGTCGCCCAGTCTGAGAGTCATGATGTGGTCCTTTCATTCAAGAAGTGCAGGGTCTGCTGGCGTCGGGAGTCTGTCGCGGTCGTCGGGGGACTGCGAGCATCAATGCTAGTCCGGATACTTCGGCGTGCAGCGGCATCAGAGCGTCGCCCGCGACTGGCGTCGAAGCTTTGCCAACCAGCCGTGCCGGCGCGGGGCCGGTTCGTTTCCTTCCGCGAAGCTGCCCAGCGGAAGGTCACGTTGTGCATGATGCATCAGTCGGAACAGGCGCAGGCATTGCGGCCAGGCGCCCTGATGAACGGTCGGGTCGATATTGCCCAGTGCGCTGGTCAGCAGCAGTCGGCTGCCCCACCTGTCGGCCCACTGGCTGGCGGTGACCAGACGCATGTCCGGATCGTCGGCGCTGGCGATCACCAAGGAGGTGAAGCCCAATGTCGTCTGCGGCAGCAGTCCCGAGATCGACGGCTTGCGGGGTATCGTCTCTTCACCCTCGATCAGCGGACCGTCGGCACCGTAGCGTTCGGGGTCGACGGGTGTCACCAGCAGCGCGCCGGCGACGCGATCGGTCCGGTCGGAGGCGGCCATGATGGCCGCAAGGCAACCGAAGCCATGCGCGATGAGCCAGACCGGGCCGGCCGAGCGGGCGATTGCCTGCTTCACGCGACCCGTCCGGTGTGCCAGCACCGGCGAACTCCACTCGTCGTGCGGCACGCGGCGCGCCTCCGGAAGTTCGCCTTCGAGCCATGACAGCCAGTGTCCCGGTGGCATGCCCTGTAGCCCGGGAATAATGAGGACGGTGGACGTCATGGCGATGCGCTGCTCGCGATCAGCTGCCGATGCGGGCGATCGACACTTCGGTGGATTTCACCAGCGCGACCACTTCGACGCCCGGCTTCAGGCCCAACTCATCGACCGAACGGGTGGTGATGACCGAGGTGACGATGCCGGCCGGCGTGTCGACATCGACCTCGCTGACCACGTCGCCGCGGACGATCTCCCTTACCTTTCCCTTGAACTGGTTGCGTACGTTGATTGCGGTGATGGCCATGCTGTTTCCTTTCAGATTGCGAACGAAATATGGGCAATGCCCGGTGTCCAGGCGTCGGTCGACGCCGCGGAGGATTCAATGGGCGGCGCACTGAGCACGCGCGACAGGATGCGCGCCTCGTAGGCAGAGAAGCCGTTGCTGGCGCGCTCGCGCGGGCGGGCGAGACGGACGTCAAGGTCGAGCGCGATGGCGCCGTCCTCGATCAGCAGCACGCGGTCGGCCAGCGCCACCGCCTCCTGTACGTCGTGCGTGACCAGGATGGCGGTGAAGCCTTGTTCCAGCCACAGCGACTCGATCAATTGCTGCATTTCGATGCGAGTGAGCGCGTCGAGCGCGCCCAGCGGTTCATCGAGCAGCAGCAGGCGCGGCGAATGCACCAGTGCGCGGGACAGCGCGATACGCTGGCGCTGGCCGCCGGACAGCTGGGACGGCCAGTCGCGTTCGCGGTCGGCCAGGCCGACACGCGCCAGCACTTCTCGGGCACGGCGGCGGAAGGCTGGCGTGAGGCCCAGTGACACGTTGTCGAGCACGCGCTTCCACGGCAGCAGACGCGCTTCCTGGAACATGATGCGCACGTCGTCGGCGCTACCGTCTATCGACAGTTCGCCTTCGCTGGCCTGGTCGAGGCCGGCCAGCAGGCGCAGCAGCGTGCTCTTGCCGCAGCCGCTGCGGCCGACGATGGCAACGAATTCGCCCGGACGGATATCGAGGTCTATGCCGTGCAGCACCTGGCGGTCGCCGAAGGCCTTGCCGATGCCGCGCAGCGTGACGGCCGCGCCGTTGATCACGCGTTCGGCGGCGCTCACTTTGCTGTTCTCTTCCGGTGAGAAGTACATGGTCGGCCTCCTCAGCGCGTCTGGTAGTTCGGGTGCCAGGACAGCCATACGCGTTCCAGCGAGCGGGCCAGCAGGTCGGCCAGCTTGCCGAGCAGGGCGTACAGCAGGATGCCCACCAGCACCACGTCGGTCATCAGGAATTCACGCGCATTCATCGTCATGTAGCCGATGCCTTCCTGCGCCGAAATGGTTTCCGCCACGATCAGGATGACCCACATGAAACCGAGAGAGAACCGCACACCAACCAGGATGGAGGGCAGCGCGCCCGGCAGGATGATGTCGCGGTAAAGCGCCCAGCCGCGCAGACCGTAGGAGCGGCCCATCTCTATCAGACCGGCGTCCACCGAGCGGATGCCGTGGAAGGTGTTGATATAGACCGGGAAGAACACGCCCAGCGACACCAGGAAAAGTTTGGCCGTCTCGTCGATGCCGAACCACAGAATGACCAGCGGGATCAGCGCCAGCGGCGGGATGTTGCGGATCATCTGCACGGTGGTGTCGAGCAGGGTTTCGACCCGTTTCCACGAGCCGGTGGCGAGGCCAAGCAGCAGGCCCAGGCCGCCGCCGATGGCGAAGCCGCTCAGAGCACGCTGCGCGCTCACCAGCACGTGGCGCCACAGTTCGCCGCTGACCGCCAGCGTCCAGAAGGCCTTCAGCACGTCGAGCGGCGCCGGCAGCACGCGGCTGGACAGCCAGCCAGTCTGCGCAGCGATCTGCCACAGCACGACCAGCGCGAGCGGCAGGCTCCACGGCAGCAGTTTCTGCCACAGATGCGGCAGCGAGGTATTTTTCCGGATACTCATGTCATGTCTTCAGGAATAGATGGAGGGCTCGGGCACGCGGTCGTCCAGCACCCAGCGGCCGATGTCCTGCAGCTTGTAGTCGAGGTTGTCGTGCAGCGTGTGCACGCGCACGTTGCGCCAGTAGCGGTCGTGGCCGTAGCGGGCGGCGGTGGCGCGTGCGCCCATCAGCTCGAACACGCGCGACGTCACGTCGAGTGCGGCGCGGCCGGCGGCGATCTTGGCCTGCCAGATCAGCAGCGCGACCTCGCCGCGTTCGCGCGCGGTCAGTGCGTCGCCATGTTCCCATGCCTGCTGCAGCGCCTGCTCCGCCTGGACGGCCAGCGCCAGCGCGCCGCGATAGGCGATCCACAGTTCAGCGAAGCGCACTTGGCCGTAGGGGTCGTCGGCGGCGCGGGCCACGCCGCTGGAGAACCAGGGGCGCGCTTCGTGCTGCACGTAGTTCCACGCGGCGCGCAGCGCACCCTGCGTGTTGCCGAGATAGATCTCGGTCAGGATGAGCTGCGACACCAGCGTGCGCAGCGTCGCCCGCGGCGTGCCGCGGGTGCCCGGCGGCCCGAGTATCTCGTCCGCCTCGACGCGCACGTTATCGAAGGTGACGGTGCCGCTGTCGGTCTGGCGCTGGCCGAGGTTGTCCCAGTCGTCGTGCACCGTGATGCCGGCGCGGTCGGACGGCAGACTGATGAACACCCGGTCGGCCGGGTCATCGCCGCGCGGTGCGGTCACGTTCAGCATGTCGGCGCCGGTGGCACCGGAGCAGAAGGACTTCACGCCGTTGAGCACGAAGTGGTCGCCCTCCGGCGTGAGCCGGATGCGGGTGTCCAGACCGTTGGTGGCATTGCCCCAGAACCAGCCTTTCTCCACCGTGTCGCCGAGCAGGCGGGCCTGCTGCGCCGGGTTGGCGAACAGCCGTACGCTGGCCACTTGCAGGTGCTGGAAGCCGAACAGGTGGGCGAGCGAACTGTCGGCTTCGGCAAAGCGGCGGATGATGGCGTAGATCTGCGGCCAGGGCAGTTCGGCGCCGCCGAATTCCGCCGGTACCGCGAGCGTGAGCAGGCCGCTGTCGCGCAGCAGCTGGCGTTCGGCCCAGGCGGTACCGCCGGCGCGGTCTCGCTCGGCGGCGGTGGCTTCGAGCCCGCGTGCGGTGCGCTCGACCGCGTCGGTATGGTGGCCGAAGTCGCGGTCGAACAGGTGCGCGGCCTCGCGGCGTTCGAGCTGGCGTGTGGTGTCCGGAGCATTCATTGCGGTCGCCTTACAGAGACGGTTTCCAGACCGGCACCGCAGTGGCATTCACCTTGCGCGGCAGCAGGCCCTCGCGGGTGAAGGTGTCGGCGATGGCCTGCTGCTCCTGCAGCCGCTCCGGCTGCACCAGACGCACGTCGTAGCTGCGACGGCCGTTGGCCTGTTCGACCGTGGCTTCATCCAGACCCCACACCGGCGCCAGCAGGGCGGCAGCGTCCTTTGGGCTCTGCTTGACCCATTTGCCGGTTTCGGTGAGCGCGTCGTGAATCACCTTGATCACGTCCGGCCGCGCCTGCGCGAAGGGCGTGGAGGCGAGGTAGTAGCGCTGGTACTGCGCCAGATTCGTGCCGTCGGCCAGCACGCGCACCTTGGCCTGGCGCTGCACCGCGGACAGGAAGGGGTCCCACACCACCCAGGCGTCGACGCTGTCGCGTTCGAAGGCGGCGCGGCCGTCGGCCGGCGCGAGATAGGCGGGCTGGATGTCCTTGAAGCTCAGTCCGTTCTTCTCCAGCGCGGCGATCAGCAGGTAGTGCACGCCGGCGGCCTTGGCGAAGGCGACGCGCTTGCCCTTCAGGTCGGCCACGCTCTTGATCGGCGAATCGGCCTTGACCACGATGGCCTGCGCGGTGGGCGAGGGCGCCTCCTGCGCGACATAGGTCAGGTTGGCACCGGCGGCCAGTGCGAACACCGGCACGGTGTCTGCGACGTCGGCCGACACGTCGACGCTGCCGACGTTCAGCGCCTCGAGCAGCGGAAGACCGCTGGCGAACTCGTGCCAGCTCACCTTGACGCCCAGCGGCGCAAGCTTCTGTTCCAGCGTGCTGCGGGTCTTCAGCACGGTGATCAGTGTCGATGACTTCTGGTAGCCGATGCGTACGGTAGTCGGCTTGTCCTGTGCGGCGGCGCTGCCGAGTGCAAGCGCCGGCAGCAGGGCGATGAATGCCTTCAAGGCGTTACGGCGAAGAGTGAAATGTGTGCTCATGGCGAAGCCCTCTTTCTGTGTGTGGGGTGTGGCGCACGTCAGACGACGTGAGCGCCTTCGAGAATTTCGAGAATCGTGTTGCGGGCATCGGCCAGCGCCGGTGAGCGGCGGTGGCGCGGTCGTTGTTCCGTGATGGTCACTTCGTCCAGCGCGCGGCCGTTGCCCATCACCACGACGCGGTCGGACAGCCAGGCTGCCTCGTCGACGTCGTGCGTCACCAGCAGCAGCGTGGTTCCGTGTTCGCGGGCGATGGCCAGCAGCAGCTCCTGCAGCTTCATCCGCGTGAAGGCATCGACCGCGCTGAAGGGCTCGTCGAGCAACAGCAGGCGCGGCCGGTTGAACAGACCGCGGGCGATCGCCACCCGCTGCGCCATGCCGCCGGACAGCGCCTTCGGCAGCGCGTCGGCCACCTGTGCAAGGCCTACTTCCTCCAGCAGCGTGAACACGTGCGGGTCACTGGCGCGCCGGGCGTCGGCGTCGAAACCGACGTTCTGCGCGACGGTGAGCCAGGGCAGCAGTCGCGGCTCCTGGAAGATGAAACCGATGTCGCGGTGGATGCCGTGCTGCGCCTGACCGTCGAGCCGCACCTGTCCATCGTGTTCGCGGTCCAGGCCGGCGACGATGCGCAGCAGCGTGCTCTTGCCGCAGCCGCTGGCGCCGACCAGGCTGACGATTTCGCCGGCCTCCAGTTCGAGCGAGAAGTTGTCCAGCACGAGCCGGTCGCCGAAGCGTTTGGCACGCACATGCACATCGAGCAATGCAGTCATCGTGCGCTCCTCAGGCCAGCCGGCTCTCTAGCGCGTCGCGCCAGGCCAGCGCGCGCCTCTCGAGTGATTTGAGGACGCTGTCCGACAGCTTGCCGAGTACGGCCAGCAGCAGGATGGCGGCGAGCACGATGTCCGGTCGTGAGGTTTCACGGCCGTCCGTCAGCAGGTAACCCAGGCCGCGGGTGGCGGCGATCAGTTCGGCGGCGACCAGGAACATCCAGGCCAGGCTCAGGCCGACGCGCAGGCCGGTGTAGAGGCTGGGCAGCGAAGCCGGCAGCAGGATGCGACGCACCAGCGCGGAGCGGCTCAGGCCATATACCTCGCCCAGTTCCACCAGCTTGCGGTCGACATTGCGCAGGCCCGACAGCAGATTCAGATAGACCGGAAAGAAGGCGCCGATCGCGATCAGCGTGATCTTGGGCGTTTCGTCTATGCCCAGCCACAGCAGCAGCAGCGGCACCCAGGCCAGACTGGGCACGGCGCGCAGTGCCTGGAAGGTCGGATCGAGCAGCGCTTCGGCGCGACGGTCCAGCCCGACCACGACTGCGGCAACCACCGCCAGCGAGGCGCCGATCGCGAAACCACCGGCGACGCGGGCAATGCTGACGCCGATATGCGATGCCAGGCCGCTGCCCAGGTCGAACAGCGTGCGCACGATCTCGCTCGGCGCAGGGAACAGGTGGGCGGCCAGCACGCCGCTGCGCACCAGCACCTCGAAGGCGAGCAGCGCGAGTGCGGGCAGGACCCAGCCCAGGGCCGGGTGGGGACGCCCGGCGCGACCGGCGGGGACGGCCGGCCGCGCGGACGACACCGTCGCCTGAAGGGAGGAGGTGCGGGCAGCGGTGTTCATGGCATCAGTCCTTGGCCGCGACCACGGCGGCGGCATGGGTCGGGTCGATCAGTTCGGTCACCACCTTGGCGACGTCGGTGCCTTTGCGCACCAGTTCCTCCTCGACCAGGATGGGTGCTGCGGCGCGCAGCGCGTCGTGGTGTTCGCGGCCGATGCGCGGGTTCGAAAAATCGGTGCGCTTCAGTTGCGCCTGGGCCACGGCCAGGTTCAGCTTTGCTTCCTCGGCCAGCAGCTTTGCGGCGTCGTCCGGATTGGCGATGACCCAGCGGCGGGCGCGCTCGTAGGCAGCGATCACCGTCTTCACCTGCTGCGGGTGTGCCTTCAGGAATTTCTCCGACACGTTCAGGAAGCCGTAGGTGTTGAAGTTCACATTGCGGTAGATGAGCTTCGAACCAGCCTCCAGTTCGCTCGCAGCGAGGTGCGGATCGAGGCCGGCCCACGCGTCGACGCGCTTCTGTTCAAGTGCGACGCGGCCGTCCGGATGCTGCAGGTGGACGATCTCGACGTCGTTGCGCGACAGACCTGCCTCCTGCAGCGAGCGCAGCAGGAACAGATAGGGGTCGGTGCCCTTCGTGGCGGCGACGCGCTTGCCCTTCAGCTCGGCCACCGATCTGATGGTCGAATCCTTCGGTACTGCGAGTGCGGTCCACTCCGGTCGCGAATACACATAGACCGAACGGATCGGATTGCCGTTGGCGCGGCTCAGCACGGCGGCCAGGCCGGCGGTGCTGCCGAAGTCGATGGCGCCGCTGTTGAGGAACTCCAGTGCGCGATTGCTGCCCTGGCTCAGCGTCCATTTCACCTCGATGCCGGCCGGCTTTACGGCCTCTTCCAGCCAGCCGAAGCGCTTCAATACCAGGCTGGTCGGCGAGTAGTAGGCGTAGTCGAGGCGGATTTCCTTCGGCGCGTCGCCGGCGGCGAAGCCGGTCAGCGGCAGCGTGGCGGCGAGCAGACTGGTGACCAGCAGGCGGCGGTTGCGGGAATGCGTGGTGCTCATGGTTTTCCTTTTGTGCGGTCCGGAGGATGGTCGCGCTGTGTCGCGCGTCTGAAGGTCATCCTAGGGGTGGGGGATGCGCACTCAAACCAATTAAATCTGCGCTGCATTTGCGCAGGCGCGCTGCGGAGCTTTGCCGTTCGAGTGATAAGCGGATCGGCACCGGAGCAAAGAAAAAGGCCATCGCCCGTTAGGGGGCGATGGCCTTCAGGGTGCTGCGACGCAGGGTGTCAGCTCGCGGATGCAGCAGGTACGTAATGGTTGGCGACGATCTCGCCGAAGGGCCCGGACAGGCTGAAGCCCGGCAGCCCCTCCTTCTGTACGCGCGGCAGGTGGGGAAACACCTGCTCGGCGAAGTTGTAAGCCTCTTCGAGATGCGGGTAACCGGACAGGATGAAGGTTTCGATGCCGAGCTCGGCGTATTCCTTCATCCGTGCGGCAATGGTCGGGCCGTCGCCGACCAGCGCCGTACCAGCGCCGCCGCGCACCAGGCCGACCCCCGCCCACAGATTGGGGCTGACTTCCAGCTTGTCGCGACGACCACCGTGCAGCGCGGCCATGCGGCGCTGACCTTCGGAATCCATCTGCGCGAACTTCTTCTGCGCAGCGGCGATGGTGGCGTCATCGAGATGACGGATCAGGTCTTCCGCCGCCTGCCACGCCCGCTCCGTCGTTTCACGGGCGATCACGTGCAGGCGGATGCCGAAGCGCAGCGTGCGGCCGTGGGCGGCGGCGCGGCGGCGCATGTCGGCGATCTTCTCGGCCACCGCGGCCGGCGGTTCCCCCCAGGTCAGGTAGACATCGACCTGTTCGGCCGCCAGTTCGTGCGCGGCGGGTGAGGAGCCACCGAACCATAGCGGCGGATGCGGCCGCTGAACGGTGGGGTAGAGCTGCTTGCCGCCCTTGACCGACAGGTGCTTGCCGTCGAAGTCGATGGTCTCGCCTGTGTGTGCGCTCGCCAGGATGCCGCGCCAGATGCGCAGGAACTCGTCGGTGATCTCGTAGCGCTCGTCGTGCGTGTTGAAGATGCCGTCGCCGTCCAGCTCGGTCGGATCGCCGCCGGTCACCACATTGATCAGCAGGCGGCCGCCGGACAGGCGGTCGAAGGTGGCGGCCATGCGCGCGGCGGCCGACGGCGCCGTCAGGCCCGGGCGCAGTGCCACCAGGAATTTCAGGCGCTGGGTGAAGCCGATCAGCGCCGATGCGGTGACCCATGCGTCCTCGCAGGAGCGGCCGGTCGGCAGCAGCACGCCGTCGTAACCCAGCGTGTCGGCAGCGATCGCCACCTGTTTCATGTAGTCGAGGCTGACCTGGCGTCCGCCCTCGGCGGTGCCCAGATAGCGGCTGTCGCCGTGGGTGGGGATGAACCAGAACACATTCATGATGCGGACCTTCAGCGGGTGGCAAGTACCGAGGCCTGGCGGACCTCGATGCGTTTCGGAATCAGCTTCAGTTCGAAGAAGGTGTCGGCGAGTTTCTGCTGTTCGGCGAGGATGGCGTCGGTCACCGGCTTCGCATTGAACTGGTAGCGGCGCAGTGCCAGTTCGACCACCTCGGGCGCCAGCCCCTGTTCCGGCGCGATGCGGGCGGCGGCCTCCTTGATGTTGGCCTTCAGCCAGACCGCATTGCTGTTGATCTCGTCGAACAGCGCGTCGAGCACCTTGCCATTGGCTTTCGCATAGTCGCGGGCGGCGAGGTAGTAGAAGAAGTTGTTCACGACGCCACTGCCATCGGCCAGCACGCGGGCGCCGATCTGCTTCTCGGTGGCGGCGAGGAAGGGGTCCCAGATCGCCCACGCATCGACTGCGCCACGCTCGAATGCGGCGCGGGCATCGGCCGGCGGCAGGAACACCACCTGGATGTCGGTGTATTTCAGGCCGTGCTTTTCCAGCAGCTTCACCAGCAGGTAATGCACGTTCGAGCCCTTGTTCAGCGCGACGCGCTTGCCCTTCAGTTCGGCCACTGAGCGGATCGTCGAATCCTTCGGCACGACGATGGCTTCGGCCTCCGGCGAGGCCGGGTCGTAGCCCGCGTAGATGAAGTTGGCGCCGGCCGCCTGGGCGAAGATGGGCGGTGCCTCGCCGACCGCACCGACGTCGACCGCGCCGACATTGAGGCCTTCGAGCAGTTGCGGACCGGCCGGGAACTCGACCCATTTCACCTCGACACCGAGCGGCGCCAGGCGTTTTTCGAGCGATCCCTGGGCCTTGAGCAGCGTGAGCAGGCTGGCCGATTTCTGGTAGCCGATGCGCAGTGGCTGCGCGGCCGCGGCGTGGGGGGCGACGAGGGCGGCCGATGCGGCGAGCACGCCGCCGGTCAGCCAGGCGAGCGCCTTGCGGCGCGAAATGAACGACAGGGAGGAGGGCATCGATGGATTCCTTTGCGTGGTTCAGGCAGGGACGGGGCGGGCGGTGCGCCGGCTCAGACGCTGCAGCGGACCTGATCGAAGGGCACCGGATCGGCCGCGGGTTCCGGGCGGCGAGCCAGCAGTGCTCGATACTCATATACAAGCCGGTCGGTCGCCTGGGCGAGCCGGTCGATGATTTCGGACGACAGCAGGTAGTCGCCCTTGTCCGATTTGCCCACCGTGGCGTCGGTAGCATGCACACCGGGCAGCACCAGCGAAGGCGACATCGACTGCAGCACCGGGCGCAGCGCGTAATCGAGCGCCAGCGCGTGGTGCGGACTACCGGCGGTTGCCAGCGGCAGCACCACCTTGCCTTCGAGTCCGTTCTGCGGCAGCAGGTCGAGGAAGCTCTTGAGCAGTCCGCTGTAGGCCGCCTTATAGACGGGCGTCGCAATGACGATGGCGGTGGCGCCGGCTACGCGATCACTGGCGATGCGGATCTGCGGGTCGCCGAATTTCGCGTTGAGCAACGCCTGGGCCGGCAGGTCAGTGAGCTTCAGGCGACTGTTGTCGATGCCGCGGCGCTGGATCTCCGCCGCGACGAATCCCGACAACGCGGCCGAGCGCGAAGGCTCGACCGGGCTGCCCTGAATGAACAGGATGGACATTGAGGTTCCTGGCGGTGCTCAGCGCACGCTGATCTGGTCGAACACGCCGCCGTCGGCGAAGTGGGTCTTCTGCGCCTTGGTCCAGCCGCCGAATTCGTCGTCGATGGTGAAGAGCTTTACCGGTGCGAAGGTCTTGGCGTACTTCGCGGCGACCTTGGGGTCGATCGGGCGGTAGTAGTTCTGTGCAGCGATTTCCTGGCCTTCCGGGCTGTACAGGTATTCAAGATAGGCGGTCGCCACGGCGCGGGTTCCGCGCTTGTCGACTACCTTGTCGACCACGCTGACCGGCGGTTCGGCCAGGATGGACAGCGACGGCGTGACGATTTCGAACTTGTCCGGACCCAGTTCCTTCACTGCCAGATAGGCTTCGTTTTCCCAGGCGATCAGCACGTCGCCGATGCCGCGCTCGACGAAGGT
>NZ_JADMJL010000004.1:0-47172 GCF_018780585.1 Methyloversatilis discipulorum
CTATGTCCCGAAACAGCACGAAAACGCTTGCGCCGGAACATAGAATCTCCCACAGAACCCTCCCTGGAAGCCGCTCGGGCGCACTGTCGTGGGAGCGAGCTTGCTCGCGATGCAGCCTGTGCAGCGAGACGGCCTCGCTTCCAACAACCACAGTGGTCAGGTAGTCAGTCCTCCGGACCGAAGCACACCGCGTAGTCGGTGCACACGCCGCAGCTGGGCGCCTTGCAGACGCGGATCTGCTCGCGCTCGCACAGCTGTTTGTAGAGGAATTTCTTCCACTTCATGTCCTGCGTATTGCGTTCGGCCAGCGAAGTGAAGCGGCCGTGCATCAGTTCGGACAGCATGGCGCGCGAGGTCAGGTCCATGTCCTGCCACAGGTGGTCGGCGCCCAGGCAGCCGGTGGCCACCGCGTGCGCGAGCCACAGGTGATCCTGATCGACGATGGACAGATGCTCGCGCAGCAGCGCCACCACGTCGTCCATCTCGATCGCTTCGGCGAACTCGGCGGGCGTTGTCGCGTGCAGCGCCGGCAGCCACTCGGCGCCGGGGAAATGGCGCGCCAGCAGGCGGCGCGTTTCCGACACGTCGATGCCGTACAGCGGCAGGCACTGCAGCCCGCGCTGCGTCCAGCTGCGGCCGATCACGCCGGCGAGCACGCGCGGCACCAGATCGTCGGGCCGGCGCGCCAGCTTCAGCAGCAACCCGCGGAAGCCACCGGGCGCGGCCGGCAGTGGCCAGACGGGTTGTAACGGTGCGGTCGGAAAGAGCGTAGGCATCGCCGTCGTCCCGCGCTCACACCTCGACCGGCGCGTGCGTGTAGCACTTCTTCGGACAGACCTTGGAACAGGCCTGACAGCCCACGCAGTTCACCTGCCGCGAAATGGTCATTACCTTGCGCTCGTACTCCTCGTCGTCATCCTCGTTGTCCGGGTCGACCACGACGATGTCGCCATCCTCGGTGACACCGGCGAGCTGCAGCACGTCGTTGGCACAGACCTTCACGCAGCGCGCGCAGCCGATACAGGTGTCCTGGTTCAGGCTGGATACGAACTTCGGTGTCCAGATTTCGCCGCTGGGCAGCGTGACGGAAAATGCAGCCATGATGCGTCCTTCCTCAGGCGGTCGCGGCCGCCAGTTCCTTGCGCGCAGCCATCAGCGACTGGTGCGCGTCGTAGGCGACCTGCGCGACCTCGAGGATCTTCTCCCAGTTGGTCGGCAGTTCTTCCGACAGGTCGTGCAGGTCCATCTTGGCCTGCGTTGCCTGCGCGTTGAGCTTCTTCACCCGTGTCTTCAGTGCGTCGACGTCTTCCATCGCTTCGTCCTCAGCCCCAGTTGGCGACTTCGTTGTACTTGTTCACCATGCCGACGCCCTCGTCGACGAACTTCTGCCCCGCCTCGGCCAGCTTCGCGTAGGTCGGAAAGCCGAAGCGGTGGGCGTCGCGCAGCTGCTTGTTCACCGCGATCAGGCGACCGGCGATGAGCACCATGCGGCCGAAGCCCTCGTGCGACATCTTCATCATCGGCGTCACCATCACCTTGGTGGCGCGCTCGATCGACAGGCCGACCGCGTTGTAGAACAGCTCGATGCGCCACAGCGTTTCCGGGTCCGGGTCGCCCATGATGGGCAGCGCGCGACGCGCCTCCGCGCTCAGGATGTAGGGCTCGAGCAGCTGCGCGTCGCTCTTGCCCTCCCAGGCGCCGTGCATGTCCTGCGCGCGGTACTGCTTGATCAGCTCGCTCAGGAAGGGCGATGCCAGCGCTTCGGTGTCCTCGGCGCTCAGTTCCAGTGTTTCAGCCATGTTCTTCCACCTCGTCTTCGAAATCGAAACTGCGTGCTTCGTCTTTCTGCAGGGCCTTGCGCAGCCAGGGCGGCGGCGTGCCGCGCAGCACTTCCTGCAGCTTGTCCAGGATGTCCATGATCGGTTCCGGCTGATTCACCTTGATCGGGTGGATCTTGCTGGCGACCACGCGCGCCGCCGCCGAGCCGCCGATGGCGGCGACATAGACGATGGCGACGTCCTTGATCGCCTCGAGCTTGGGCGCGAGCTTGTCCTCGTCGCCGTCCTCGTCCAGCTTGCCGCCGAAGTCGAAGTCCTCGACATGGTGGTAACCAGCCTTGTCGATCTCGTACACGGCCAGGTGTTTGGCCCAGCCGAAGTGCGCGTCGACGCGCTGCTTGTCCTGGGTGGCGAAGGCGATCTTCATGCGCTGCTCCTCGGTGGATGGGCGACCGGCTCAGGTGCCGGACGCAACGGTTTCAGGAATTTCGGCGGACGATGCACAGCCACAGCCGCCGCTGCCGCAACCGGATGCCTGACTGCCCTCGCTCGCCGCGACGATGCTCTCCTGCGGCAGTGGCCAGTCTTCAGGCGTGTTCACGTGCTCGTCGGCGAGGAAGGTGTTGGCCCAGCCGAGGATCAGTTCGCGCGTGCCGCGATAGCCGACGCGCAGCACGTGCGCCGCGCCCAGCCGGTCGAACATCGGCAGGCCCTCGCGCAGCAGCGGAATGCCCAGTCTCGCCGCCGACTGCCGGCCATGCGCATGGGTGATGAACAGTTCGGCACCGGCCGCCTTGGCGCGCATCTCCAGATCTTCGAGATCGCCGAGCAGCACTTCGGCACACGGCACGGCTTCGAGCACGCGCGACGGCGTGGTGCTGACGGCGGCCACCACTTCGGCGCCCATTTCGGCGGCGGTGGTCGCCAGTGCATAGAGCAGGTCCGGTTCGGCGCCAATGGCCATCTTCCTGCCGCCGACCCAGAAGTGGGCGTCCAGCATCACGTCCAGCAGCTGGGTCCGCGCACGGCGGTATTTCGGCGGTACCGGACGACCGGACAGCTCGGACAGGTACTGCAGGAAATCGTCCACCGCGGCCAGTCCGGTCAGCCGGTCGAATACGCGGAAGGGCACGCCGCAGCGTTCCTCGATTGCCGCCGCGGCGGCGTCCATGCGCGCGCCGACGGCGAGGGTGGCGGCGGCCGCACCAACCCGGCGCAACGTGTCGACGCGGGTGCCGCCCAGCGTGGTCGGCGTGAAGTTGTCCGGAATGTGACCGTCGAGCGAACCGGAAATATCAGGCAGCACCTGTACGCGCAGGTCGAAGGCTTCGATGGTTTCGCGCAGTTCCTCGATGTCGGCCGGCGTCAGGTGTGCGCCCGGCAGCAGGTTCACCAGGCCGGCGTCGCGATCGCAGGGCTGGGCGAAGGCGTCGATCACGGCCAGCACCGCCTTGCCCCAACCGTCCTCGAAGGCGCCGACATAGTCCGGCGTCGACACGTAGACGATTTCGGTACCGGTCAGCGCCTCGCCGTGCTTGCGGCGGATCAGGTTCAGATAGCCGTCGACATCGTCGCCCTTGGTTTCGGTCAGCCCGGTCGAGGCAATGGCGATGATGGAGGGATTGGCGCGCTTCTTGATGTTCAGCACCGCCTGTTCGATGTTCTCCAGCCCGCCGAGTATGGTGCTCACCTCGTTCATCGCCGTGGTCTGCATCGGGATCGCCTCCTTGAAGTGGCGAACCAGCAGTACCAGGCCGAACGAGGTGCAGCCCTGCGAGCCATGCATCATGGGCATACAGTTGTCCAGGCCCATGAAGGCGTAGCACGCGCCCAGCGGCTGGCTCATCTTGAGCGGATTGACCGTGCAGGCCTTCTTCGATTCGATGACGGTGGCCATGGCGTGATCCTCAGGCGACCGCCACGTCCCAGGGCGCCGGACGGCGCACCTGTTCCCAGATCGGGTTGTACAGCGCCTTGTCGATCTCGCGCACCAGATCGACCATGCCTTCGTAGCCAGCGTAGGCGTGGTGGCGTTCCTGGTTGATGTCCAGCCAGGGCATCTTGGCCTTCAGCGCGATGAACTGGCTGCGCCCGCCGGACAGCATGATGTCGGCCTTGGCGTCCTTGAGCATTGCGTACATCTCGCGCGGCGTCATGTCGTCGATCATGTGCGCGTCCTGGCCCATCAGCTCCTTGATCTTTTCCTTGTCTTCCTTGGTCGATTTCTTGACGCTGGTGCCGACGATTTCCAGACCGGCCTCCTGCAGCGCGGCCACCACCGACCAGCTTTTCACGCCGCCGGTGATCAGCAGCACCTTCTTGCCTTCGAGCCGCGGGCGATAGGCAGCGATACGCTCGAAGGCGCGCTTCTCCTCGACCGCGATCAGCGCTTCGGTACGTACCTTCAGCTCCTCCGGCGCGCCCTTCTCGACCAGCAGGCGGGCGATTTCGCGCAACGTTTCCGACATGTCGCCGATGCCGTAGAAGGAACCTTCGAAGAAGGGGATGTCGTAGCGCTCGTCCATCTTGCGCGCGATATTGATCATCGACTTCGAGCACACCATCATCGCCGCCTTGGCGCGGTGGCTGTAGGCGACTTCCTTGTAGCGGCCGTCGCCGGAGATACAGGACAGGATGCGCACGCCGAGCGCATCGAGCAGCGGCTTCACCTGCCACAGTTCGCCGGCCAGGTTGTACTCGCCGATGATGTTGATGTCGTAGGGCGTGACGAATTCCGGCTCTTCGGTGCCGATCACGTAATCGAGCAGCGCCTCGGCGCCCAGCTTGTTGCCGAGGTTCTTCGGCCCGACGAAGCCCGGTGAATTGACCGGGATGACCGGCTTGCCGAACTTCTCCGAGGCCTTCTTGCACACCGCCTCGATGTCGTCGCCGATCAGCGCGGTGACACAGGTCTGGTAGACGAACACCGCCGGCGGGTCGTACTTCTCGATGATTTCCTTGACCGACTTGAACAGCCGCTTCTCGCCGCCGTAGATGACATCCAGTTCGTTGATGTCGGTGGTGAAGCCGGTGCGGTAGAGCTGCGAGGTGCTGGACGAGGAATTGCGGTTGTCCCAGGAGTTGCCCTCACAGGCGATCGGGCCGTGCACCAGGTGAGCGACATCGACGATGGGCTGCAGCGCGACCTTGGCGCCGTCGAACGCACAACCGCCAGCGGCTGCGCCGGGCGAAAGCTGCTTGGTACAGCCCTTCTTCTTTTCCTTGGCCGACTTGTTCTGGTTGTGCTCGCAGGCGGGTTCTTCGAACACGTCCTGGATCTTTGCCGATACGCGTGCATCCATGGCCCACCTTCCTTCCTGTCAGGGTCGGCGCGCAAGGCGCTGTCGGAGCTCACTCAGCAGGATTGATGCCAGAGCCGGCGCACGGGTCAGAGAGCCGGGAAATCAGTCATCTGCGGTCCGCCGGGTCGCCCGCGGGCAACGCGGCCCGACAAAGGCTGGTCGTTTTGCGACATGCAATGTCGGGTTTGGCGGACCGCCACGACGCCAGCACTACTCGATGCCCTCCATGCGCGCCTTGTTGTGGATGGCCGACTGCAACCGCTTGGCGATGCCCATCGGGCTGGCGTCGAAACTGCGATGCGCCTCGGTCAGCGCGTCCTGCGCGACCTGCGCTTCCTCCAGCGTCAGCGGAATGCGCCCGGCCACATGGGTGGCGCCCGGCACCGCTTTCGCGATGGCCTGGCGGTTCGGATGTTCGGACAGCGGAACCAGCCCGCCCGCCTCCGGCTTGCCCTCCAGACAGACCACGCCCTCGATCACCTCGACCCGCCGTCCGTCCATCGTCGTCTTGATCAGTACGCCCATTGCGACCTCCTTCGAATGAATGACAAAGGCTGAGAAGCGAAAGCCATGCCGCGTTTGGAACGAAGCTTGCTCGGACCGAGAAGACGACAGACAGGGAGAGTCCTCATGCAGATCGGCGTAGACAGTCAGCGCGCAGTCGAGAACAAGCGCGTGTTCGTGGTCGATGACGACGACGTGGTCGGCACCGCCTTGCAGTTCATGCTGGCCGACGAGATGGAAACCCATGTGTTCGCCGACCTCGCGTCGGCACTCACGGTGGCCGCGGCGACACCGCCCGATCTGGTGCTGCTCGGCGCCGGACTGCTGGCCGGCGACGCGGTGACGCGCCTGCGCGCGGTGCTGCCTCAGGTGCGCATCCTGATCGTCTGCAGCGATGCCGACGACGACGTTGTCCGTCAGGCGCTGGCGGCCGGCGCACAGAGCACGCTGCTGCGTCCGCTCAAGGTCGAGAACGTGCGGCGCAAGGTAGACGCCCAGCTCGGCCGGCGCGCGGCGCTGGAAATTCCGGTCGTCACCCGCTGAGGCCGCAGCGATGAAGGTGACCATAGAGGCACCGCAGATCGAATCGATGGCGGACGCCTTCCCCGATCTGGCCAGCCTGCGCGACCAGCTGCAGTACTGCGACAAGGTCGAGGTGCCGGTGTCGCGCCTGTCCATCGACGCGCTGCGCTTCCTCGGCCGGCTCTACGCCGACGCCGGGCCGGCCATGCTGGAGCGCGCGACCGCGCTGACCACGCTGGCCGACGCACTGGAAGGCGACGGCCGCCGCTTCGACGGCAACGATCTCGAACAGCTGGTGCCCGCGCTCGCCCGGCATCTGGCCGAAGGCGCGATTCGCGGCTGGCTGTTTACCGCCAATCAGCTCACCCGGCCGCTGCCCTGGGTGGTGAGCCGGCTCGACTACACGCCGGCCAACAACGAAGAGACCGGCAAGGTCTTCATCGAGCTGAAGGCCAATGTGAAGGCGACGCTGGCCACCTCGGTCATCCGCATCTACGGCGCCGACATCACCGGCAAGACGGTGGGCGAGGTGCTGGCGGCCAAGGGCTTCCTGAAGGAAACGCCGGCGCTGATCGCCGCCTGCGACACCGTGACCGCACGCTACATCGAATGGCGCGCGCGTTACGGCGAACAGTTCTCGGCCAGCGGCACCGGCTTCCACGCCGAAGACCCGAGCGCCACCCACCGCGACACCGACTGGTCGCGCAAGGATCAGGTGGTGCTGTCGGCCAGTGGCGGCATGGCCCGCCTGGTCAATGACGAAGCCATCCTGCCGGCGCGCACGCTGCTGCTCGAAGCGCCCGGCGACATCCTCGGCCCCTATCTGCGCAAGGCGGCAAAGAGCAATCGCTACGAGGCGGAGGACGAGGTCGAAGCCTCGCGCGACGCCATGCCCGACGGCCTGTTCTCGCAGCTGCCGGTGCATCCCTATGTGCTCATGTTTCACCTTGACCTGCACCAGCATCTGTGGGTCCACGTGGACGACATGGCGCCCTATGCCTACCAGCCCGCACTGAAGCAGAAGCTGGTGCTGCCGCCCGAGCAGACCGACCTGATCGACATCCTGACCGCCGAGATGGACGTGCTGATGGACGACATCGTGGCCGGCAAGTCGGGCGGCACCACCGTGCTGTGCGCCGGCCCTCCGGGCGTGGGCAAGACGCTGACTGCCGAGGTGTACTCGGAAATCATCCGCCGCCCGCTCTACCGCGTGCACTCGGGCCAGCTCGGGCTGAACGTCGCGCAGATGGAAGGCGCGCTCAAGCAGGCGCTGACGCGCGCCCAGCGCTGGGGCGCCGTGATGCTGATCGACGAGGCCGACGTCTACATCAAGCGGCGCGAGGACAACATCACGATGAACGCCGTGGTCGGCGTGTTCCTGCGCGTGCTCGAGTACTTCAACGGGCTGCTCTTCCTGACCACCAACCGGGTGGACGACATCGACGAAGCCATCGTGTCGCGCTGCATCGCGCTCATCCGCTACCACGCGCCTGACGAAGCGGCGCGGCGTCGCATCTGGCAGGTGATGGCAATGCAGTTCGGGCTCGCGCTGGACGAAGGCATGGTCGAGGCACTGGCCGTGCTGTTTCCCCAAGCCTCCGGCCGCGACATCAAGGGTCTAGCCAAGCTGGCGGCGAAGTACTGCCAGCACAAGGCCTGCGCGCCAACGCTGGAAGTATTCCAGCGCTGCGCCATCTTCCGCGGCATGGACGCCGCATACACCTCCCCTGCAACACTCAACTGAATGGATCTGTCATGGCACGCATCGGACTTTTCTTCGGCACCAACAGCGGCAGCACACGCAAGATCGCGAAGCAGATCAAGAAGCGCTTCGACGACGACACGATGGCCGAGCCGGTCAACATCAACAAGGCGACGGTGGACGACCTGCTCGCCTACGACTACCTGATCCTCGGCACGCCGACACTGGGCGACGGTCTGCTGCCCGGCATCGAGGCGGAATGCGACGACGAGAGCTGGGCCGAAGCGCTGGTCAAGTTCAAGGGCACCAGCTTCGCCGGCAAGACGGTGGCGCTGTTCGGCCTGGGCGACCAGGACACCTACGGGCACGAATTCGTCGACGGTCTGATCCTGCTGTACGACTTCTTCAAGGATGCCGGCGCAAAGATCGTCGGCGCCTGGCCCACCGATGGCTACGACTTCACCGAGTCGCAGTCGGTGATCGACGACAAGTTCGTCGGCCTGGCCATCGACCAGGACATCCAGCCTGAACTGACGGCCGAACGCGTCGACGGCTGGCTCAAGCTCATCGCCCCCGAGTTCGGTCTGAGCATCTGAGCGCAACAGGGCGTCGCTCGGCGACTGCGCCGACCGACGCCCCCAGTCGCGCCCAGGGCCACTCCCACAAGGAACGCGCCCGACCTGCTGAACGAGCCTGGGCAGGGGTTCTGTGGGAGGGCTCTTCTGACCCCGACGGCACCCTGCATTCAAGCCCGCGGACCGCGACGCCCCAGTCGCGGCCAAGGCCGCTCCCACAAGGAACGCGGCCGACCTGCTGCCCGAGCTGCACCGGGGTTCTGTGGGAGGGGTCTTGACCCCGACAATAGCCTGTATCGAAGCCTGCGGACCGCGACGGCCCGGTCGCGGCCAAGGCCGCTCCCACAGGGGGTGATTCGCCACACCTGCCGCCAGAGCCCAGGCCGGTGCATGCTCACCCTGCCCCAAAAAAGACGCCGCGCCGGCACGATGCGTGCCGGCGCGGCGCGAGAGGACGCGATATCAGCGGATGATGTCGTACGAGTAGTCGGTCTTGCCCGGAACGATGGTGTTCACGTCGATCGACTCGAAGAACTCGTCGAGCAGCATCACCAGCACGCGCATGCCGCCTTCGTAACCCCAGATCGGGTAGCGATGGTAGTGATGGCGATCGAAGATCGGGAACACCATGCGGATCAGCGGAGTGCCGGTGTCACGTTCCAGATACTTGCCATACGTGTTGCCGATCAGGAAGTCGACCGGCTCCGTGTAGAGCAGCGAACGCATGTGCCACAGGTCGCGCTTCGGATACACCTTGCAGCCGGCGCCGTAGGGCGAGGCGTCCAGCACCTTCTGCACACGTGCCTCCCACTCCTTCTCGCCGTTGGTGGCCAGGATGTGCGCCGGCTCGGCACCGAGTTCCAGCAGGAACTCGGTCAGGCCCAGCATCATGTCCGGGTCGCCGTACATCGCGTAGCGCTTGCCGTGCAAGTGGGCCTGCGAATCGGCCATCGCGTCAACCAGGTAACCGCGCTCCTTCTCCAGCACTTCGGGGATGGGCTTGCCGGTAAGGCGCGACAGTTCCATCAGGAACTTGTCGGTGCCGGCGACGCCGATCGGGCTGTTCAGCAGCACCACTTCCTGGCTATGCTCGGCGATGAACTTCGCGGTCTTCTCGCAGCAGAACTCCTGGAAGATGACCGTGGCCTTGGCGTTGATCGCGCGTTCGACCGTTTCCTTGGTGGTGCCGCCCTCGTACATGCGGAACTCGCCATCGGTCGGCGTATTCCAGACCTCGGACGGATCGCACAGGATGTTGTAGTCGATCTCGAACAGGTCGAGGATGCGCTTCATTTCCTTCATGTTGCCGACGACGAAGCCGTCGAAGCCGAAGATGAAGTTGATCGACTCGTCCGCCTTGCGCTCGAGCTTGGCGGCGGTGTCGGCCTTGCCGTCCCAGAAGTGACGCAGGATGCCGAGCAGCGCGTTGTCGTAGCCGGTGATGTGGCTGCCGACGAAGGCCGGGGTGTGCGCGAAGGGCACGTCGAACTCGGCCGGTACGCTGCCCTTCTCCTTCGAAGTCTTGATGAAGGCGTTCAGGTCATCGCCGATCACTTCCGCCATGCAGGTGGTCGACACCGCGATCATGTCCGGCTTGTACAGGTTGTACGAGTTGGCCAGGCCGTCGATCATGTTGTTCAGGCCGCCGAACACGGCTGCGTCCTCGGTCATCGACGACGACACGCAGGAGGTCGGCTCCTTGAAGTGACGCGAGAAGTGCGAACGGTAGTAGGCGACACAGCCTTGCGAGCCATGCACGAAGGACAGGGTCTTGTGGAAGCCGTTAGCGACATAGACGGCACCCAGCGGCTGGCAGGCCTTGGCCGGATTGACCGTAAGCGCTTCACGGGCGAAGTTCTTCTGCTTGTAGTCCTCGGTCTTGGTCCACTCGACGATCTCCTGGATCTTGGCGTCGGCGTGGTTGAACTCGAACTGGGACTTCTTGTCCGCCAGCATCTGCTGGTATTCCGGTTCGCGGAACAGCAGTTCGTGGTCGAGGATCTTGTCGGCTGATTGAGGCATGTTGAACACTCCTGAGTGTAGGGTGGGCAGGGGCTGCGCCCCGCCCTGCGACACGGATGTCGGGAACGGTGGGTTTCGGTGCCCTCAACCCACCCTACGTTGCACTGCGCTTACTTCTTCCACGGAGCCTTGGTCAGGCCCCAGATCGGCGAGCTGATCGCCATGTCCATGTCGCGGGCAAAGATGGCGAAGCCGTCGTAGCCGTGGTACGGACCGGAGTAGTCCCAGCTGTGCATCTGGCGGAAGGGCACGCCCATCTTCTGGAACACGTACTTTTCCTTGATGCCGGAACCGACCAGATCGGGCTTCACCTTCTCGACGAACTTCTCGAATTCGTAGCCGGTGACGTCGTCATAGATCAGCGTGCCGTCCTTGACGTAGTGCGTGGTGCGCTGATAGTCGTCGTTGTGGCCGAATTCGTAACCGGTGCCGACCACTTCCATGCCCAGATCCTCATAGGCACCGATGACGTGACGCGGGCGCAGACCGCCGACGAACAGCATCACCTTCTTGCCTTCCAGGCGCGGGCGGTACTTGTCGATCACCGCCTGCATCAGCGGCTTGTACTTGGCGATCACCTTCTCGGTGTTCTCCTTGATCTTGTCGTCGAAGTGCGAGGCGATCTCGCGCAGCGATTCCTCGATCTTGGACGGGCCGAAGAAGTTGTATTCCACCCAGGGAATGCCGTATTTCTCTTCCATGTGCCGCGAGATGTAGTTCATCGAGCGGTAGCAGTGCAGCACGTTGAGCTTCGCCTTCGGGGTGTTCTCCAGTTCGGCGATCGTGCCGTCGCCCGACCACTGGGCGATCACGCGCAGACCCATCTCTTCCAGCAGGATGCGGCTGGACCAGGCGTCACCGCCGATGTTGTAGTCACCGATGATGGCCACGTCGTACGGGGTCGACACGAAGTCGGGGCGCTTGTCTTCGGTCTTGTCGAACACCCAGTCGCGGATCGCGTCGTTGGCGATGTGGTGACCCAGCGACTGGCTCACGCCGCGGAAACCTTCGCAGCGCACCGGCACGATGGTGTGGCCGTTGTATTCCTTGGACTTCTTCTTCGACACCGCTTCGATGTCGTCGCCGATCAGGCCGATCGGGCACTCGGACTGCACCGAGATTCCCTTGTTCAGCGGGAACAGCTGCTGGATTTCATCCATGATGACTTCCAGCTTCTTGTCGCCACCGAACACGATGTCCTTCTCCTGGAAATCGGAGGTGAACTGCATCGTGACGAAGGTATCCACACCGGTGACGCCGATGTAGTAGTTGCGGCGTGCCGCCCACGAGTACTGGCCGCAGCCGACCGGGCCGTGGGAAATGTGGATCATGTCCTTGATCGGACCCCACACCACGCCCTTGGAACCTGCGTAGGCACAGCCGCGGATGGTCATCACGCCGGGCAGCGACTTGATGTTCGACTTGACGCCGCAGTCGGGCTTGCCTTCCTCGTGCACGTTGAGGTGCTTGGCGCGCTTCTTCGCGGTCTTCTCGGGATAGGCCTTCAGCACTTCTTCGATCAGCGCTGCGTTCTGGGCCTTCTTTTCGTCTATGGTCATGCTCATTTGATCACTCCTTGTCGAGAGCTGAGGGTAGAGAACCACGGTTGTCGCCGGCGGAGGCCGGGAGCCTGCGAGCGACGCCCGCGGCTCCCGACCCTCGACTCTCGGGTGCTCAGGCGGCAGCGGCGGCCTTGCCGACTTCCGATTCGTCGACCTGCTTCATGATCCCGTGCTCCATCAGCAGATCTTCGAGCTGGTCCATCGTGATCGGGGTCGGAATGGTGCCGTTGCCCGCGTTGGCATGAACCTTCTGCGCCAGATCGCGGTACTCGTTGGCCTGCTTGGAATCCGGCGCGTACTCGAGCACCGTCATGCGACGCAGTTCGGCGTGCTGGACGATGTTGTCGCGCGGCACGAAGTGGATCAGACGCGAACCCAGCATCTTGGCCAGCGATTCGGCCAGTTCCAGTTCCTTGTCGGTCTGACGCTCGTTGCACACCAGGCCGCCCAGGCGCACACCACCCGAATTGGCGTACTTCAGAATGCCCTTCGAGATGTTGTTGGCGGCGTACATGGCCATCATTTCGCCGGACATGACGATGTAGATTTCCTGCGCCTTGTTCTCGCGGATCGGCATCGCGAAGCCACCGCACACCACGTCGCCGAGAACGTCGTAGGACACGTAATCGACGCCGTCATAGGCGCCGTTCTCTTCGAGGAAGTTGATCGAGGTGATGACACCGCGACCGGCGCAGCCGACGCCGGGTTCCGGGCCACCGGATTCGACACAGCGGATATCGCGGTAGCCGATCTTCATGACGTCCTCGAGCTCCAGGTCCTCGACCGAACCGGCTTCCGCGGCCAGCGACAGGATGGTGTCCTGTGCCTTTGCGTGCAGGATCAGGCGGGTCGAGTCGGCCTTCGGGTCGCAGCCGACGATGAGGATCTTCTGACCCATTTCGGCCAGAGCGGCCAGGGTGTTCTGGGAGGTGGTCGACTTGCCGATGCCGCCCTTGCCGTAGAAGGCGATTTGTCTGAGAGATGCCATGTTTGATTCTCCTGAGTCGATGAACAGTTGATTGCCGCTGACCAAGCGATCATTGGCCACGTACCGCGCCACCGGATCCAGCCCCTTGTGCCCATTGTTGGTCTTCGTGGTCAGCCATTGGCGGCAAGTCATGGTCGGTGCATGGCCTGTTCAGCAACTGCCGTGCCATTCACCGTGCATTCTCGATAAACGGCTTACAGACGTCATTCCAGCGCTTTCGAACGACATTCACGCGGGCCGCCGCGGGGAACGACAAACGCGACAATCAGCCCAGCGCTGTGAGGATTGACCGGGCTGCGACAGAGCCGACACAGGCTTCCCTCTCCTGTGTGGTCCATGCGTCATCGGGCGCACCGGCGGGCGTTCCCGCACGCATTCCGGTGTGATGGCGGGCGAGGCGGACGCAGCGGGTACGGCACTTGCTGTAGCTCCGCATCCGCCCAGCAAAGACACGTCCATGTCCACGCAAGAACCCGTCGTTCCGGCCGCCGCGCCTTCGGTCAGTTCGACCGCAGGTACGCAGAACCCGCACTTCGCCCGCATCGGCGGCGAAGCGGCGATCGTTCATCTGGTCGACCGCTTCTATGCACACATGAGCGAACGCCCGGAGGCACAGGGCATACGCGCCATGCACGGGGTCGATCTGACCGACGTCAAGCGCGTTCTCGTGAACTACCTCGTCGAATGGATGGGCGGCCCGCAGCGCTACTCGGTCGAACGTGGCCACCCGCGTCTGCGGCGCAAGCACCTCGCGTTCGCGATCGGCCCGGCCGAACGCGACGCGTGGATGAACTGCATGCGCGCCGCCCTGCAGGAAGTCGTCAACGACGGCGAACTGCGCATGCAGCTGGAGCAGGCCTTTTTCAAGACCGCGGATTTCATCCGCAACGATCAGGGGAATCACCATGAGCATCACCATCGCTAGCTCCGCCTTCGCCGCACTGGAAAACGAAAAGCGGCTGCTCAACGCCGTCTTCAAGGGGCCGACGCACAAGGCTGGGCGCGTCGGTTTCCGGGGCGACATCGCACTGAAGTTCGCGCAGCAGTTCGCAGACGAGGCCCGTCCGCCCGAAATCAGCAGTGACCAGGTGATGGCCGCCGCGCACGAGGGCGAAACGCATATCGCCTTCCTGACCTGCTTCCTGCTGTCCTTCGAGTACCTGAAGATGCTGGCCGAGGTGCTGGGCGACGCGCTGTCGCCGCAGGGCAAGTACATCGTGTTCTGCGACAACATCGACCTGTCGAAGAAGTACCAGGTGCAGTACGGCGGTGCCACCTTCCACGTGCTGCCGATCGACGAAGCCACCGTCTACAACGAGACGCTGGAACTGCTCTATCTGGAGAAGAACGACCTGAAGAAGCTGGACACCGCGGGCAAGCTGGACGCGGTCGTCGACGCCGCGATGAAGTTCACCGGCAAGTTCCCGGAGATCAGCTACGAAGAAGGTCTGAAGCTGATGGGCCCGGTGCGCAATCTGTACGAAAACCGCCCCGTTTGAGCTGTCGTCCATGGCGCACGTCGTCTTTTTCGAAAAGCCCGGCTGTACCGGCAACGCGCGGCAGAAGCAGTGGCTGCGCGATGCCGGCCACCAGCTTTCGGTGCGCAGTCTGCTGACCGAGCCATGGACAGCGGCGTCATTGCTCGACTTCCTCGACCCCTTGCCGGTGGCCGACTGGTTCAACCGCGCTGCGCCACGGGTGAAGAGCGGCGAGGTGCAGCCTGAGTCGCTCGGCCGGGCGGAGGCACTGGCGCTGCTGCTGGCCGAGCCGCTGCTGATACGGCGGCCGCTGCTGCAGGTTGGCGCTGAGCGGCGGGTCGGCTTCGATCCGCCGGCGATAGACCGCTGGATAGGCCTGACGCCCGACGCCGCGGCGCGGCTGCGTGAAACGTCGGAAGGCTGTGCCGCCGGCGGCATGGCGTCGTGCCGCCCCACGGAATGAGGAATCGTCGCGCGGGCGGTGACGCCGCTCAGTCCGGCGTCATGTCCGGCTGCAGCACCACCTCGTCGGGCAGCACGCCACCGTTGCCCAGCAGTTCCAGCGAGCCGAGCGGGGAATAGCCGTCGTCGCCCTCCAGCAGCACGGTGGCGTCGGCCGGCAGCCCCTGCAAGGCCACGATCAACTGTTTCACTGTCATCGACATCCGCTCACCCATGTCCTCGCCATCGCGCTCCCCTTCGCCCTCGACGACCACCCGCTACTTCCTCACCTACCGCGGCGTGAAACTGCCGCTGCAGTTCGCCGAGGAACTGCAGCCCGACGCGCTGCGCAACCGCAACACCTGGTTCCAGGTCGACTACGACGCGGCCGGTCGCATCGTGCGCGCCGAGAAGAAGGTCTACGGTGAAACCGAAATGCGTCACGAATACAGCTGGAGCGCCGACGGCCGCCTGCTGCGTGCCTGCATCGTCATCGGTGACGAAGACCCGCAGGTGGTCGACTTCGCCGCCTGAACGGCGCCCGCCTCAGCCGGCGAACGCGAACAGCTCGGGCTCGCGCTGGCGGTAGAGCCGCAGCCACATCAGCGTGGCCGGCACCAGCGAGGTGAGGGCGAACCACAGCGTGTCGTCGCTGGCCGGCCCACGGTCGGGCAAGGTGCGCGCCAGCAGCGACCAGCCGGCCCAGTCGATCTCCGGCAGACGACGGCTGGCGTCCACTGGCAGGCCATCCATCAGACGGGCGATGATCAGCAGCAGGCGGCCCACCTCGGCGCGGGTCAGCCGCGACGACAGGAACTCGTCGCGCTCCAGCCCTTCGCCGAGGATGAGCACGCCGCTGCAGGCCTCGTCCAGCATGGCCAGCGACGCTGCACTGAACAGCGCATCGGTCATCGCGGTCGAGCCTCGGCCTCAGGCGCCGATGCGGTACTCGTAGTTCAGCCGCGTCATCTTGCCGACCGCGCCGCACTTGACACAGCGCCAGCCGGCCGAGAAGGCCTGGTTGGTGCAGCTGTCGTCGTAGGTCTGGCGGCAGCCGACATGGCCGCACTCGCACTGGAAGGTCTGGCCGTTGCACTTGCCGGCGGCGCCAAGGCGGTTGCCGGTACAGAGGCCGCGATCGGCCTTGATTGCGTCGTAACTCATGATGGTGTTCTTCCCGTTGTCCGGTTCTTGTCGGGGTGGCGTGGACGCGATCAGACGAAGCTGAGCAGCTCGACCGTCACGTTCTCTTCGCCCATCTGCGCCTGACAGGCCAGGCGCGATTTCGAGCTGACGCCGACCAGCGCGTCGAGCTTCTCGTTCTCGGCGCGCGTCGTCTTCGACAGGCTCTTGCGCCCCTCGTTGACCGCGATGTGACAGGCGCCGCACTGGGCCTGACCGCCGCACTTGCTGATCAGCTTCTCGCCGGCGGACAGGATGGCGGCGAGCAGGGTGGTTCCGGGTGCGACTTCGAGTGCCGTTCCGGACGGCATGATGGTGAGCTGTGGCATGGCGCTTCTCCTTGTCGGTGTGTGTGAAATCCGTTGGCGAGGCGCTGCGCTCAGGCGGCCTGCGCCGACACGGCGGCGAGGCTGTCCAGCGGCAGCGCGATGCGGGTGATGTTCTGTTCGGCCAGGAACTTCGCTTCCATCCGCGTCGGCTCGTCCGGCAGCAGCGCCCAGTGACGGTCGCTGGAACGCTTCATGATCTGGCGCGCGAACGATCGGGTGAGCTGGTCGTTGAAGCGGCAGCCGAGGAAGAGGAAGCTGCGGCCGCTGCGCAGCGCCTGCACTTCCTGCGGGATCGGCGTCTGGATGTCGATTTCGGTCAGCACCTCGACATAGTCGGAATCCGACACCAGGTAGTTGCCGGCCGGGCTTGTCGAGCCGATCGGCTTGTACAGCAGCGTAGCCCAGTCCGGCGCGCGATCGGGCAGCGGATTGCCGTCGCGGTCGTACCAGCCGGTCCAGTTGCCGAAGTGTTCGGACTGCGACAGACCCTGCACCTCGCCCCACTTGACGCCCGCTTCGTGCAGCGCGGTCGACATCGCCTCGTCGTACCAGGTGTCGACGATGAGCGGCAGATTCAGGCTGGCCAGCCAGGCATGCAGCGGCGAGGCCGACGGGGCGGCCGCGAAGGCGTTGTTCATCAGGTCGACCACCGTCTTGCGGTGCTTGAAGTTCTCGATGAACTGCGCGGCCTGGGTGAGCCGGCTGCGTATCTTGTGCGGCACCGAAACCTTGGCGGTGAGCAGCGCGACCAGCGCCTCGGGCGTACCGGGCACCGCGTACTGCGGCACCAGCGACAGCATGCCGGGGCCCAGATAGGGCACGACGCGGCCGGCGCGCAGCCCTGCTTCGATCTCGGCCGGCAATTGGGTCAGGGGGGATGTCATGACTCGTCCTCGTAACGCGGTTCAGTAGATGGCGGCGCCGGCGCCGACGTTGGTGGCCGCGTCCTTCAGCGTCTTCACCACGAAGCGCACTTCGTCCTGCTCGATGAAGCCGTGGAAGGGCAAGGCCAGCGAACGATCGGCGATGCGGTCGGTGTTGGCGAGCTGGCCGCGCTTGTAGCCGTAGCTCTGGTAATGAAACTGCTGGTGCAGCGGCCGGCTGTAGGCGGCCGCCTCGATCGCTTCGGTGTCGAGATCCTCGATCAGCTGCGCGCGCGCGCTGGCGGTGAAGCGCTTGCCCAGATGCACGACGTAGAGCATCCAATGCACCTCATCGACGTCCTGCGCCAGATAGGGCGGCTTGATGCCCTCGAAGGTCTGCATCTGTTCGTGGTACCAGACCTCGACCTGCTTGCGCCGCGCATGGATTTCGTCGATGCGTTCCGCCTGGGCGATGCCGATGGCCGCGGTGACGTCGCTCATGTTGGCCGAGAAGGGCACGCGGCTGCCGACCGACACCGAGTTGCGGTCGCTCAGCCCGTGCGCACGCAGGTAGCGCAGTTCGCTGGCCAGGCGCGCGTCGTCGGTCAGCACCATGCCGCCCTCGCCGCAGTTCAGCGCCAGCGGTTGCGAGAAGTCGAAGATGGACAGGTCGCCGAAGGTGCCGACCAGCTCGCCGAGGTAGCGCGAACCGATCGCTTCGGTCGAATCCTCGATCAGCGCCAGCCCGTGCGCGTCGGCAATGTCACGCAACGGCTTCCAGGCGGCCGGATGACCGTTGCAGTTGTTGCCGATGATGGCGCGCGTGTTCGGCGTAATGCGCGTCAGTACCGACTCTGGCGCCACCGCACCGGACCAGTAGTCGATGTCGGCCAGCACCGGCGTGGCCCCCGCGTGCACGATGGCGTGCGCGATGTGGTGCCAGCTGTATGCACTGGCGATCACTTCATCGCCCGGGCCGATGCCGAGCGCGCGCAGCGCCATCCAGGCTCCCGCCATGCCGCTCGATACGGCCACCGCATAGCGGCGCCCATGCAGGTCGGCGAACACCGACTCGAAAGCTTCCACCATCGGGCCGCCCGATAGCCGGCCGGAACGCATCACCTGCTCCACCAGCTGTGCTTCGCGTTCGCCGACGTCGGCGAGCGAAAGCGGTATCCAGTCGCTGTCCATGTTCATCTCCCGGTTCAGGTGTGCTGGGTCAGCACGATGCCGTGCGCTGCCAGCGGGTCTGGCGTGACCGACCAGCAATGTCCGTCGCTGTGCATCAGGAACAGATCGCGGTCGCCGATGCGCAGCGCCGGCGTCTCGCCGCGCATGTCGAAGGCATCGACCGCCGAGGCGCGCACGCCGGGCAGCGCTTGGCGCACGCCGGCAATGGCCTCGCCCAGCGTCGGTGCCGCCAGCGCGATGCGGGCGATCTCACCCAACTGATCTGCGCTCAGCGCCACGTCACTCTCGTCCGCCGGTCAGGCGGGCCTCCACCGTGATCGGCAGCCGGGTGTCGGCGGCCATCTCGGGCAGGTCCAGCGTCCACCCGTTGGCGAGCGTGATCTGGCCGCCCCACATGTCCGGGCGCTCCATCTGCACGATGGGTTCTTCCAGGTCCTTCTTAGGCACGTAGAGCGAAAGTTCGCCCTTGCTGCTCTTGCGGATCATGACTTTCATGGCGGACTTCCTCGTGGTGACGTGTCGGCTTCAGGCCGCGGCGGCGGCCGTTTCGGATTGCAGGCTGCGCAGTACATGGACGACGCGGGCAAGGTGTTCGCCGTCGGTGTCGCGACCCAGCGACAGGCGGATCGCCTCGCGTGCGAGCGCCGGCGGCACCCCCATCGCGGCCAGCACGTGCGACGGCTCGCTGCCGCCGGACGAACAGGCCGCCCCCGACGCGGCGAGGATGCCTTCGCGCTCCAGCCTGCCCAGCAGACGGTCGGCCGACTGGCCGGCGACGGCGATGAAAAGCGTGTTGGGCAGGCGCGGCGCACCTTCGCCGAACACCGTCAGCCCGGTCAGTGCTTCACGCAGCGCGTCTTCGAGCGCGTCGCGCAGCGCGCCCTGGCGCAGCGTCTCGGCCTGCATCGTCACGCGCGCCTGAGACGCCGCGACGGCAAAGCCGGCGATGCCCGGCATGTTCTCGGTACCGCCGCGGCGCCCGCGCTCCTGCTGGCCCGGCAGCAGTGCCGGCCAGATCAGGCCCTTGCGTGCGATCAGCGCGCCGCAGCCCTTCGGCCCACCGAACTTGTGGGCGGACATCGACATCAGGTCGACGCCCCAGCCTGCGAAATCCAGCGGCAGGCGACCGGCCTGCTGGGTGGCGTCGACATGCAGCGGCACGCCGGCCGCGCGCGCTGCTGCGGCGACCTCGACCACCGGCTGCAGCACGCCGGTCTCGTTGTTGGCCGCCATCACCGACAGCAGCGCGGCCGGGCGCTCGAGCGCGGTGTGCAGCGCGTCGAGGCGCAGCACACCGCGCCCATCCACCGGCAGCAGCTCGACCTCGACACCGAAGTCGCGCATGCGTTGTGCCGCCTTCAGGAAGCCGGCGTGCTCGACCGCCGACAGCAGCACCCGCGGCGGCGCGCCGGGACGCGACAGCGCGCCGGCCAGCACCTGGTTGTTCGCCTCAGTGGCGCCGCTGGTGAACACCACCTCGGCCGGCTGCGCGCCGGCCAGCGCCGCCACCTCGGCGCGCGCGGCCGCCAGCGCCGACTTCGCGCGCTGACCGAAGCCGTGCTTGGACGAAGGATTGCCCCAGCCATCGCGCAGGCAGTCGGTCACCGCCTCGATCACCTCGGGCAGCGGCGGTGTGGTCGCGTTGTGGTCGAGGTAGATCATGGCCAGAACACCCGGTGCGGGTCGTGCACGATCAGGTCGAGCAGGCGATCGAGGCTGTTCGAGCGCGTGTGCTGCACCCAGCCGCCGAGCAGATGGTCGCAGGCGTACAGCACCCAGCTCGCGTCCTCGTGGCGGATGCGCGCGATATCGATCGTTCCGCCCTCCGGATCGACATTGCGCGAACAGCACGGGCTGGTGATGATCCAGCCGTCGTCGGTGTCGTGCAGGGCCGGATGCACGTAGCGATAGCGTTCGCGTTCCGCCAGTGCGCGCAGCACGCGCCGGCGCAGCAGTTCGGTCTCGGCGACGACGACGCTGCCGACGGGCGCCGGCGCGGTGCGGAGCGGGCTCAAGGCATGGACGTTCATCGCGCGCGCACCGGTCAGACCGGCGCGATCTCCTCTTCCAGCACGCCGATCACGCAGGGGCGCGGCGCGCCATCGACGCCGCTCGGACCGTCGGCGAACTCGACCATGTAGATCGGAATGTTCGCCTCTTCGTGATGGCCGATCTGCACCACCTCGCCGGCCGCGCCCTCCGCCACCAGCAGGGCGTCGAGCGCTACCTCGGGGTGGGAGCCGTCGTTGTACAGGTCTGTCGTCGCGGCGACGCGCTGACCCCAGCGGAACTTCGGTTCGCGCAGTTCAAACACTGTCGCCTCCCACCTTGATGGCTGCCAGTTGATGGATGCGCTCGCCCAGCACCTCGACCACGTGCGGCGGCAGGTTGTCGAGCGACACCAGTTCGCGCCCGCGCATGCCGACCCGGTGGCCGGTACCGAGGAATTCGACGGCGTAGATGTAGTACTGCTGCAGGAAGGTGCCGATCGAGGTGACGAAGCCGACGTCGCCCTTCTTCGCCAGTACCTCGCCGATGTCCTTGCCGCAGTAGGTACCGTCGTTGCGTATCGTGTAGCGGCTCACCACACGCTCGCCGTACTTGAATACCGGCGGCGCGGTCAGTTCGACGGTATCGCTGTCGCGACTGATGTCACCCATGTCGATCTCCTTCTTCCCGATCCAGTTCGTTCAGGCGCGCGCACGCTTCGGCACGCACATCCGCTTCCTCGTCGCTCGCCGACATCTGCAACGCAAGCGCCCGGCCGGCACGGCCGGCCACGATCCAGCGCACCTCCCACGCGGGGTCATGCGCCATGCGGTAGAGCTGGGCCGTCGGCAGCCGCTGCGCGACGTCCTTGCGTATCGATATCTCCGGGTCGTCGCACATCCGCAGCAGCGCCGGCATGTCCAGGCGCCGCACCGCCTCCAGCCTGACTTCGGGATCGCTGTCGTCGAGCATGCGCGGCAGCAGTGCTGCGGGCAGGCGCTGCGCCACCAGCTTGCGCACGTAGTAGTCCTCGTCGCCGGCCATGGCGAGCAGTTCGCGCCCTTCGAGCCGCATCGCGACGCGGATGCGCACCTCGCGGTGCGGGTCGTCGCGCAGCTTCACCACCTGAGCGAGCGGAAGGCGCACCGCCACCGACAGGCGCACCGTCTCGTCCTCGTCGTCGATCAGCGACTGCAGACGGAACACGTCGGCACGACGGCAGGCGATGGCGCGCACTTCGAAATAGGGGTGATGCAGGAAGGTGTTGCTGAGGTCGGGATTCCAGCGAAAGAAGCGGTCGATGCGCTTGGCGTAGCGGTCCTGCACGCAGGCGTGCCCGCGCTCGCAGCGTGCACCGAGCAGTTCGGCGTCGCAGAGCGAACAGTCGAGTTCGTCGCCACTCCAGGCCAGCGGCGGAATGTCGTCCGACGGGTCGTACGAGGCCTGCGGCAGCGTGCTCATCATGGCGCGGCTCCAAGCGCTGTCGCGATGTCCGGGCAGTCCTCGTAACCGAGGTCATCGCGTCCCATGCGCGCAAGCACGTCGCCTATCACCCGGTGACCGACCTTGTCCTCCGGATCCATCACCGCCAGCCTGGCCAGCGCCGCACGACCGACGTCGAGTTCGCCCAAGCGCGCGCTCAGGTACGCGTAGCCCTTGAGCGAAAACAGCCAGAAACGCGGCATCGGCTCCAGCGCCCGAAAGTGCGCGTCGGCCTCGACCCGCCGCCAGTCCGCCGGCAGACCGAGCGCCGCCGCCGCGCAGGCGATGGCGCGCTCGCCGACGTCGCGCGCTGCGCGCAGCCGGTTACCGTAGAAATGAAAGCGGTAGAGCGCGATCAGCGTCGCCGGGTGCGACGGTGCAAGCGCGTGCGCCTCGTCGAGCAAGGCCTGCGCTTCGGCCACCCGGTTGCGGATCAGGCCGGCGCGCGCGATCAGCGCCTCGGCCTCGGGCGGCAGCCCGCGACCGAGCACGGCGAGGCCGGGATCGGCCAGATCGTCGTGGGCATCGATCGCCTGCATGGCCGCCTCCTCAACCGCGACGGATGGCGTCCAGACCGACCGTCGCGACGCCGGGCATCGCGTGGCCATGGCCGTGACCGTGTGCGTGCTGCTGCACGCCCGGTGCGCCGGCCGGTGCGCTGCTGCTGCATGCGCACGGTGCCTGGTTCGGGTTGATGAAGGTGAGCCCGCTCTTGGTCGGCGTGTCGGCGAAATCGACGGTCACGCCTTCGAGCAGCAGGCGCGACTCGGCTGGCAGGAACAGCCGCACGCCGGAGGCCTCGACCACCGAGTCGCCGCTCAGTGGTGCCGCCACGACCGTGAACTCGGAGTTCAGGCCGGAGCAGCCGCCGGCGCTGACCAGCAGGCGAAAGCCGGCACCTTCCGGTTCGCCGGAAAAGCGCACCATGCGCTGGATGAATTTCGCCGCAGCCGGCGTCAGGGTCAGTTGGGTCATGTTGTCCTCAGGCAGCCTGGGTCTGGAGTGGGAGGATGCAGTCGTCGATAGGGCACACCGCGACGCATTGCGGGGTGTCGTAATCGCCTTCGCATTCGGTGCATTTGTCGGGATCGATGACAAACAGGTTCTTGAGCTCGCTGATCGCCTCGTTCGGGCATTCCGGCTCACAGGCCGAACAGCCCGTACAGAGGTTGGCAATGATTTTCAAAGACATGGTTCTCTCCTTTCGCTCGGACCGCGGCGCTCGCCGCGGTCCATCCGGAAACGTCAGGCGGCGGCGGTGAAGGCGCCCTGGCGGATCGACGCGTCGCCGCGCTCGGCGTGCGCGATCTCGCCGCGCGCGACCCGGCCGGTGTAGTCGGCGAACCACGACAGCGCGGCCTTCTCGATGAACTCGTCGGCATAGGCATCGACCGGCTCGATGCCCGCACCCTTCAGCTCGTCGCGCGGGCAGGCGCCGATCTTCGACACCAGTACGGCGTGGCAGTCGTTGATCGCATTGACGATGGAGGGCAGCTGCTCGTCCTCGCCGTAGCCGCCCTGGCAATACAGGTCGACCCGACGGTGACCGACGAACAGCGCTTCGCCCGCCGACACCTCGAAGATCTGGAATTCGTCGGCATGGCCGAAGTGCTGGTTCACCCGGCCGCCACCCGTCGTGGCGACGGCGACCAGCACCTTGATGTCCTTCGCCGCCTCGTTGCCTTCGGTCGCGGCCAGCGCCTCGACCTTGGCCGCGTGCTGGGCCTGACGCTCGGCTTCGACGCGCTCCTGGTAGGTACGGCGGCGGTCGAGGTCATAGACCACTTCCATCTCTTCGATCTTGTCGAGCGTGAATTCCTCGCTGCGGTCCTCGCCCAGCAGGCCGACCGCGTCGGCGCGGCACTGGCGGCAGTGGCGCATCAGGTTGGCGCCACCCATGCAGGCGTCCTGCACCGCCTTCAGCTCCTGCGCCGTGGGGCCGCGCTGGCCGGTCAGGCCGAACACCGTGCCGTGCTCGGCTTCGGAAATGAGCGGCATGATGTTGTGCAGGAAGGCGCCGCGCGCCTTGACCGCCTTGTTCACCTCGATCATGTGTGCGTCATTGATGCCCGGGATGAGCACCGAGTTGATCTTGGTGAGCACGCCGCGGGCGGTCAGCATCTCCAGCCCCTTCATCTGCTGCTCGTGCAGGATGCGCGAGGCCTCGACGCCGGTGATGCGCTTGTGGTCCCAGAAGATCCACGGGTAGATCTTGGCGCCGATCTCCGGGTCGACCATGTTGATCGTGATGGTCACGTGGTCGATGTTGTACTTGCAGATCTCGTCGACCAGATCGGGCAGCGCCAGACCGTTGGTGGACAGACAGAGCTTGATGTCAGGTGCCTGCTCCTGGAGCATGCGGAAGGTGTCGAAGGTCTTCTTCGGGTTGGCCAGCGAGTCGCCGGGACCGGCCACGCCGAGCACCGTCATCTGCGGAATTTCGCTGGCGACCGCGACCACTTTCTTGACCGCCTGTTCCGGCGTCAGCTTCTGCGACACGACGCCGGGGCGCGACTCGTTCGAGCAGTCGTACTTGCGGTTGCAGTAGTTGCACTGGATGTTGCAGGCCGGCGCCACCGCGACGTGCATGCGCGCGTAGTGGTGGTGGGCCTCTTCCGAATAACAGGGGTGATTCTTCACCTTGTCCCACACATGGGCCGGCATGTCGTCCGGCCCGGCGGACGTTCCGCAACTGGCCTTGCCTTCGCCGCCGGAGGTGCCACAGCCGACGTGAGCCGGCGCTTCCGCCGGGGTGGCCAGCACGTTGTGGCTGGACTTCAGGTCAGCCAGGCTGACATAGCTCGCTGCTGCACTTTCCATGACCTACTCCTTGTTCTGCTGACGCGCGATGTGGGCTGGCAAACGAGGGATAGCCATTTCCGTGCCAAAGTGATTTCGTCATTCGATTCATTGACTTGGCGCGATCCGGACAGGATTCGTCCGGTGGTCGGAAACCTACGCTTGCGACAAAGCACACAAAGCGGCGTCAGCCACGCACCGGCATGCGGTCGATCAGCATCTGGTTCAGCGACTGGGCGAAGGCGCGCCAGGCGAGCGCAAGATCGACACGGATGCGCGCGACGTAATCGGGCGACGGCGCGTGTTCGTCGGGAAAGTTGGAAAGCGCACAGGACGTGCGGTTATGCTGCAGCGCCTCGCCGACCAGCCAGTCGCTGAAGCCGGAAAAGGGCGCCAGCAGCGATGGCGTCAGCCCGCAGCGGCCGCGCTCGATGGCGACACCGCTCAGGTCGAAGTCCAGCGCATCGATGCGGCGCAGCGCCTCGGCATACACATGGTCGATCACCGCGCACAGCACGGCGTGCGTCATGTCGATGCTGCGCTGTGCGCTCAGTGCACGCACCACGCTCTGCCGGTACAGCTCGCCGGCCTGACTTCGCAGCGCGCTCACCCGGTCGGCAAATTCGGCGATGCTGCCGTCGTTGGCCGGCGAAGGTGGCAGCGAGGGCGACAGGGCGATGAGGCGTGCCGCCACGCGCGCCGCGGCGTCCAGCGCGCCTTCGAGATAGCCGGCACCGCGCGTGGCCGTCTCGCTGCCGGCCAGGTGCAGGCGGCCGGACCAGTGCGGCGCGGCCAGCAGCGACACGTCATCCTCCGGATGGCCTCCGGGCTCGGTCAGGTCGAGCGCGCTGCATGTCATCGGCTCCCGGGCCCAGTCGCGCAGATGCAGTTCGCCCTGTTCCACCGCCGGGCCGAACAGCTGCGCGAACTGGCTGCGCACCATCAGTTCGAGCGCCGGTGCACTGGCTGCACGCAGCGCCGGCGACAACGCGACAAAGCCGCCCAGCGCGGCCGCTTCACCGGTGGCGTCGCAGGCGTCGAACACCTCGCCGAGCACGGCCTGCGGATGGGATACGAAGGCGTTGCCGGACAAGCCGCCGCGACGCCAGTGCGCGCTGTCGGAGCGAACAAAGGCCTTGGCCTGCGCCGCCATCCAGGTCGGCTGGTCCTGCATCGCCTGACGCAGCGGCGCATCGAGCGCCGGCTCGAACACGATCTGTTCCGCCGCCAGCCGCGGCGGCAGCGCGAGCACGACGCTGCGCGCAGCGATGACGAAGGACTCGCCTCCTCCGATGCACTGCACCTCGACGCGGTCGCTTCGCGCGACCAGACGACGGACCGTGCAGCCGGTACGCACGCGGTCGTGCGACAGCCGGCGCAATAACGCACCGGTCAGCGCCGCCATGCCGCCGACCAGTCGCCGCGCGCCATTGTGTATTGCCTCGCTGCCCAGCGTTTCCGGATTGCCGTCCGGCTGCTGCAGATGCAGCACGACGCCCTCGTCATGCTGTGGAAAGGTTTCCAGCCCCAGATCCGCGATCAGCCTGACCATGCGCGGCTGCGACTGCGGCCAGTACCAGCCGGGGCCGAGATCGAGGGCGGCCGCGCCCGCTGCTGCGGGCACCGTATCCACACGACCGCCGGCGCGCGGCCGGGCCTCGACCAGCAGCACGCTGCGTCCCGCCGCTTCCAGACGGCGGGCGAGCTCCAGGCCGCACAGGCCGGCGCCTACGATGAGGGTATCGAGCATGGGGCGCTCCTTTCAGCTTCAGATCGGTTCATCGGATGGGTAGCGATGTTCAGCAAACATCGAGCCACCGGCGATCTCGCGCACGCCGCCCCGGCCTCGCCTTCGCTGGCACGACATCCGCGTCGCGTTTGTCGCAGATGCAACAGCGTGTCGGTCGTCGACCGGCGCGCTGCGAGGCATCCGGCGGATGCGCACCCGCCCCGCTGGCGGCCGGCCGACGACGGCTGACTGCGTCGCTGGCCGACGCTTGCCCGATTCTTGCTGCGCACTTCCGCAACCGCGGAACGCCACCATGAATGCACCTTTGCCCACGCCACCGCTGTCAGCGCTCGAATCGCTGCGCCTGAGCAACAGCTACGCCCGGCTGCCGGCCGCCTTCCACACGCGACTGCCTCCCGCGCCGCTGCCAGCCCCGCATCTGATCGCAGCCAGCGAAGACGCCGCGTCGCTGATCGGGCTCGCTCCGCAGGAGGCCGCGCGCGCAGAGTTCGTCGAGCTGTTTGCGGGCAACCGTCTGCTGCCGGGCGCGGAGCCGCTGGCGGCGGTCTATTCCGGCCACCAGTTCGGCAGCTGGTCAGGCCAGCTGGGCGACGGTCGGGCTCATCTGCTGGGCGAGGTCGATACGCCACACGGCCCGCTTGAACTGCAGCTGAAGGGTGCCGGGCCGACGCCCTACTCACGCTTTTCCGATGGCCGCGCCGTGCTGCGCTCGTCGATCCGCGAATTCCTCTGTTCCGAAGCGATGGCTGCGCTCGGTGTGCCGACCACGCGCGCGCTGTGCGTGATCGGCTCGCCGCTGCCGGTGCAGCGCGAAAGTACGGAGAGCGCCGCCGTCGTCACGCGCATCGCACCAAGCTTCGTGCGCTTCGGCACCTTCGAGCACTTCAGCGCCGACGACGACGTTCAACACCTGCGCCTGCTGGCGGACTACGTGATCGACCGTTTCCGGCCTCATTTGCGCGACAGCGCGCGACCGTACGACGCACTGCTGGCCGACATCGCGCAGCGCACCGGCGACCTGGTCGCGCACTGGCAGGCGATCGGCTTCATGCACGGCGTAATGAACACCGACAACATGTCGGCGCTGGGATTGACGCTGGACTACGGCCCGTTCGCCTTCATGGACAGCTTCGATGCCGGCCGCATCTGCAACCACTCGGACACCTGGGGCCGCTATGCCTTCCGTGCCCAGCCGCGCATCGCACAGTGGAACCTCTACGTGCTGGCCGATGCGCTCGGTCCGCTGATCGGCCACCCGGACCAAACGCGCGCTCTGGTCGATGACCACTTCCAGCCCGCTTTCGACACCCGCTTCGCCGCACTGATGCGACAGCGCCTCGGCTTCGCCACAGCGCAGCGAGGTGACGACGACTTCATCGGCGCGACGCTTGGACTGCTGCAACTGCAGCGCGTCGATTACACGCGCTTCTTTCGCACGCTGAGTGCACTGCCGGGGCGCGTCGCGCGCGAGCAGCGCGGCAGCACGGATGCGCCACTGCGCGACCTGTTCGTCGACCGCGAAGCCTGCGACGCCTGGCTGCTCGGCTGGCGCGCACGGCTGGCCGGCGAAGGCAGCGTCGATGCGCTGCGCCAGCCCGCCATGCTCGCCACCAACCCGTGCTACGTGCTGCGCAACTGGATGGCCGAGTCGGCGATCCGGCGCGCCCGCGACGGCGACTTCGACGAGGTGCGGGCGCTGCTCGACTGCCTGCGCCGCCCCTTCGACGAACGTCCGCAGTACGCGCACTACGCCGCGCCGCCGCCCGACTGGGCGGACGGACTGACCGTCAGCTGCTCAAGCTGAACACCTCGATCACCACTCACCGGGAGCTGTCATGGACCTCATCTACAAGACCCGCGTCTTCAGCCAGGGCGGCCGCAATGGCCGCGTTCAGAGCGAAGACGGCCTGCTGAAGCTGGACCTCGCCGCGCCGGCGGAAATGGGGGGCAAGAAGCCGGGCGTCAATCCGGAGCAGCTGTTCGCCGCGGCCTACGCTGCCTGTTTCGAGAACTCGGTGCGCCACATCGTGCGCGCCGACCGGCTGCCGGTGAAAGGCTGCATGGTCGAGGCCGAGGTGTCGCTGTTCAAGAACTTCGAGGAGGCCTACCGCATGGCCATCCGCTTCACCGCCGTGCTGCACGGCATCGACCAGCCGACCGCCGATTCGCTGGTGGAGCGCGCGCTCAAGGTGTGCCCCTACACCGACGCGACGAAGAACAACGTGACCGTCAGCGCCGCCGCGGTGCTCGAAGATCCGGCGCTGGCCTGAGGGGACGCTGATGAGCTCGGAAACCGGATACTTCATCGACTGGAACGGCAACGCGCGCAGCGTGCAGGACGCGGGCGGCAACTTCACGGTCGAGGTCGACATGCCGTCGAAGTACGTGGCGCTCTATTCGAAGGGCGGCACGCTGATGCACGAGGCGACCTTCTACCGGACGCTGGAAGACATCGCGAAGAAGGGCATCACCGCCGAACTGGTGCCCGGCGCCCACCCCTGGGGCATGCGCAACGAGTGGTGATCGGGCTGCGGGGCATTTGCCCCGCAGCGCCGTCAGAAGCGCCGCACCTCGATGTCGTACTTCTTCAGCGCATAGCCCATCTGCCGCGGCGTGATGTTGAGCAGGCGGGCGGCCTTGGCCTGTACCCAGCCGCACTGTTCCATCGCCCACACGAGACGGTCGCGTTCGCCGTCCGGCTTGTCATCGGTCGGCGCCGGGCGCGACACCGGCGCGGGCTCGCCCGGCGGGCTACAGGACTCCGCCTCGGCCGCGGCGGACTCCACCACCGGCGACACCGCGTCGTCCTTTTTCACGAAGTGCAGTACCTGCGTCAGGCAACGATTGGCCGAACAGGGGAAGTCGGACGCCTCGATCGCGTCGTGATGCGCCATCGTTGCGGTGCGCTCGATGCAGTTCTCCAGCTCGCGCACATTGCCCGGCCAGTAACAATGCATCATCACCGCCTGCCCGCCCTGGGTGAGCTTCATGTTGCGGTCGTTCTCGCGGTTGAAGCGCTCCAGGAAGTGCTGCGTCAGCGCCGGAATGTCTTCGCGCCGCTCGCGCAGCGCCGGCAGGAAGATGCTCACCACATTGATGCGGAAGTACAGGTCGGCGCGGAAGGTGCCCGCCGCCACCATCTTTTCGAGGTTGCGGTTGGTCGCGCAGATCAGCCGCACATCGACCTTGATCGGCTTGCTGCCGCCGACGCGCTCGAACTCGCGCTCCTGCAGCACGCGCAGCAACTTGGTCTGGAAGGCCGGCGAGATGTCGCCGATCTCGTCGAGGAAGAGCGTGCCGCCGTCGGCCAGTTCGAAACGGCCCTTGCGTTCGCCGGTGGCGCCGGTGAAGGAGCCCTTCTCGTGGCCGAACAGTTCCGATTCGAGCAGCGATTCGGACAGCGCCGCACAGTTGAGCTTGATGAAGGGGCCGGACTTGCGCGTGGACAGTTCGTGGATGGCACGCGCGATCACTTCCTTGCCGGTGCCGCTTTCGCCACGCAGCAGCACGGTCGAACGCGACGGCGCGACCTGGTGCGCCTCGGCGAACACCTGCTGCATGCGCGGCGAGGTGCCGACCACGTTGTCCAGCTTGAAGCGGCCGCGCGGCGCATCACGCCGCGCCTGCTTGGCCTGGTGCAGCAGGCGTTCGTGCTCGTCGGTCACCACGCGCTGCAGCGCCACCGACTGCCCCATCAGATTGGCCGCCATCGACAGCACGCGCACATCGCTGCCGAAGCCGCCGCGACGCGACACCACGCGGTCGGCGCACAGCACGCCCAGCATGTCGGCACCGGCGCGTATCGGCACGCCGATGAAGGCGATGGTTTCGTCGCCGGCATCGTCGAGCGCGCCGGTGCGGTTCAGGAACAGCGGTTCGACCGAAATGTCCGGCACCACGACCGGCGAGCCGGAGGCGAACACGCGGCCGATGATGCCCTCGCCCGACCGGTAGCGCCCGCTCGACCACTCCTTGACCGACAGGCCGACCGCCGCGGCCAGGCTGAGCGCCTCGCCGTCGTCCTCGACCAGCGCGATCATCATGCGTCTGAAGTCGAGGTAGTGCGACAGCACGTTCAGTGCTTCGCGCAGGGTCTTCGTTACGTCCAGCGACGAGCTGAGTATCTTGCTCAGCTCATACACGGTCACCAGTTCAACATTCGCGCGCGCATTCGTCTCGATGCCGTTCGCAGTCATGACAGCCCCCGATTGCTTCCCGAGGCGATGCCGGTCGTGCCGGCACGCCCTTCCATTCAGTGGCCCCTGCGTCTTTTCTTATTGTCGGGGAACGGTCGGCAGTACAGCCGGCCACGGCGGAAATCCACATGCGCTTCTCCACGCCTAGCAGCATGAAGCAAGGCGCGTACCCAGTGTCACAAAGCGGTCAATCGTAAGACGCCCGCGTAACAGCGCGCCGGAAAGCCGTTTGCGGGCAGGCACTTGGAAACGGGTCGGGCGATCGGCCGGCGGGTGCGTCCGCTTTGGTGCAAGGCGTCACAAAACGGTGCCGAGACAGCGCTTGTCGGACTTGTCGCAAACAGCACAGGAGGGCAGCCGCGCCCCGGCAGCGACGAAACGCGCCGAAAGCGCGCTGGACCAGCGTCGTCGGCGGCACGCGGATCACTGCACGGCGGCTGGCACGAGGATTGCGAGATACCCGGCGGGAGGGAAGAGACATGACGGTCAGGGATACCCGGGTAGTGCAGGTCGACGGCACCCGCGTCACCGTCGGCGTCGACAGCGCGCCGGCCTGCAGCGGCTGCCGCTCGCAAACCGTCTGTGGCAGCACGCCAAACACCCTGCACCAGTTCGAACTGCCCGCTGCGCAGGCCGCTTCACTGCAGCCCGGCGACCTTGTTGCACTCGGCATCGACGACGACGCGCCGCTGCGCGCCGTGATGCTGGCCTATCTGCCGCCGCTGGCCGGCCTGCTCGGCGGCATCGGCGCCGGCAGTGTGGCCGGCCTGCCGGATGTCGCCGTGCTCGCCTGCGGCGGCAGCGGCCTCTGCTTCGGCGCGGTCATCGCCCGCCTGCTCGCCGGCCACTGGCGGGACAGCTGGCGGCCCAGAATCTGCGGCAGCCGTGACTGAGGCCGACGATCAGGCCAGCGCCGGCGGTCTGGTCGAAGCGAGGAAATCGCGGCGCGCCGCCCGATCGAGCTTGGCGCAGGCGCGGTTGAGCCCGCTCAGGATGGCCAGCACCGACGCCGTCACGATATTCCGGTGCATGCCGGCACCGAAAGTGCTGCCGGGCAGCCCGTCGATGACGAATTCGGCGAAGGCCACCGCCGCCGCGTCGGCGCCGTGGCCGATCGCGCGTTCCTCGTAGTCGTGCAGGCGCGCGGGCACCTTGAGCGCGTCGATCACGGCAGCGATCGGGCCGTTGCCGCGGCCCGACAGCGTGCGTTCGATGCCCTCGACCTTCACCACCAGTTCGATGCCCTGCTCGTCGCCGATCTCGCTCAGATGATGGGTGACGTACTCGAACGGAACCGCTGGCTCGAAGTACTGCTGCGCGAACAGCTTCCAGATGTCGGCAGCGCGCACTTCCTGCCCGCTGGCGTCGGTGAGCTGCTGCACTGCCGTACTGAACTCGACCTGAAGGCGACGCGGCAAGGTGACGCCGTATTCGCTTTCGAGCAGGAAGGCCACACCGCCCTTGCCCGACTGGCTGTTCACGCGAATGATCGAATCATAGGTGCGGCCGACGTCGGCCGGATCGACCGGCAGATAGGGCACTTCCCAGAGCGCGTCCGGCTGCTGCGCGGCGAGACCCTTGCGGATCGCGTCCTGGTGCGAGCCGGAGAAGGCGGTGAACACGAGGTCACCGGCGTACGGATGGCGCGCGTGCACCGGAATCTGCGTGCACTGTTCGACCGTGCGTGCGATGTCGTTGATGCGCGAGAAGTCGAGCCCCGGATCCACACCCTGCGTGTAGAGGTTGAGCGCAAGCGTCACCAGATCGACGTTGCCGGTGCGCTCGCCGTGGCCGAACAGGCAGCCTTCGACCCGGTCCGCACCGGCCATCACCGCCAGTTCGGCCGCCGCCACCGCGGTGCCGCGGTCGTTGTGCGGATGCACGCTGAGGATGACCGACTCGCGGTTGGCAAGATTGCGATGCATCCACTCGATCTGGTCGGCGTAGTGGTTGGGCGTAGCCACCTCGACCGTGGCCGGCAGGTTGAGGATGACCGGCCGATCGGGCGTGCCGCCCCAGGCCTCGACCACCGCGTCGCACACCTCTTTCGCGAAGTCGAGTTCGGTGGCGGTGAAAGTTTCCGGGCTGTACTGGAAAACCCACTCGGTTTCCGGCTGCGCGTCGGTCAGGCGCTTGATGAGCACGGTGCTGTCGACCGCAAGCTTCTTCACCTCGTCGCGGCTCATGTCGAACACGACGCGGCGGAAGGTGGGCGAGGTCGCGTTGTAGACATGCACGATGGCGCGCTTCGCGCCACGCAAGGATTCGATGGTGCGTTCGATCAGGTGCGGGCGCGCCTGCGTCAGCACCTCTATGGTCACGTCGTCCGGGATGTGGCCGCCTTCGATCAGCGTGCGCACGAAGCTGAAATCGGTGTCGGACGCCGACGGAAAGGCGACCTCGATCTGCTTGAAGCCGATGTCCACCAGCATCTTGAACATGCGCATTTTGCGTTCGCCGTTCATCGGCTCGAACAGGGCCTGGTTGCCGTCGCGCAGGTCGGTCGACATCCAGATCGGTGCGCGGGTGAGGGTTTTCGACGGCCACTGGCGATCGGCGAGCGCGATCGGGGTAACGGGACGGTACTTCGTATTCGGCTGCTTCAACATGATGTGCTCCGGCAGATGGGAAGGATGCGTGGCCGGAATGCAGGGCTGTCAGGCGGCCACGGGTTTCCTGGCCTGACAACCGCTGCGCAGTCGCAGCATCGGGACGGTTTGAAACAGCTCGAACATGACGGGAACGCTCCGGAAAAACGGAATTCACCTCCCGGTCCATCGACCGGAGGCAGGTACTGCACGACAGGAGGGGGAGTTTTATGTGCGCGCGGGGCGCAGCAGCAGACCCGACGCGAGCAGCGTCGAGGAGAGGGACAGCAGTTGGGTCTGGTGCGTGAGCATGGGCTCGACCATAGGCAAGCCGTGAAAAGCTGTCAACCCTGAATTTCGCCGGCAAGCGGCTAGAATTGTGTTCTTCTGCCAGGCCGCGGTCTGGCCCGTGCATCGAGCGGACATCCTGCGGGCTGCCGCTCATGCCCTGGCAACGACACTCATCCTCAGGTTTCTCTGCTGCCCACCATGTCCGAACGCAACGCTCCCGCACCGGCTTCAAATTTCCTGCGCGCCGTCATCGAAAAGGATCTGGCCAATGGCACCTACGCCAGCCGCCGCTGGGCGCGCAGCCCCGGTGACGCCGCCCATCACGCCGCCGGCGAGCCGGACCCGGCAAAGATCCGCACCCGCTTCCCGCCGGAGCCGAACGGCTACCTGCACGTCGGCCACGCCAAGTCCATCTGCCTGAACTTCGGCCTGGCGCGCGATTACGGTGGCGTCTGCCACATGCGCTTCGACGACACCAATCCGGAGAAGGAAAGCGTCGAGTACGTCGAATCGATCAAGGACGCGGTGCAGTGGCTGGGCTTTGGCTGGGACGCCTTCGGCGCGTCGCAGCTCTACTTCGCCAGCGACTACTTCGATTTCATGTACCGCGCGGCGGAATACCTGATCACCGCCGGCCACGCCTACACCGACCAGCAGACGCCGGACGAGATGCGCGCCAACCGCGGCACGCTGACCGAGCCGGGCAAGGATTCACCGTGGCGCAATCGTCCGGCCGACGAATCGCTGGCGCTGTTCCGCGAAATGCGCGACGGCAAGCACCCGGACGGCGCCATGGTGCTGCGCGCGAAGATCGACATGGCCAGCCCCAACATCAACATGCGCGACCCGGCCATCTACCGGATCAAGCACGCGCACCACCACAACACCGGCGACAAATGGTGCATCTACCCGATGTACACCTACGCCCACCCGCTGGAAGACGCGGTCGAGGGCATCACCCACTCGATCTGCACGCTGGAATTCGAGGACCAGCGCCCGTTCTACGACTGGGTACTGGAGCGCCTGGCCGAAGGCGGCCTGCTGGCCCACCCGTTGCCCAAGCAGTACGAATTCGCGCGCCTGAATCTGACCTATGTCGTCACCAGCAAGCGCAAGCTGATGCAGCTGGTGACCGAGAAGCACGTCAGCGGCTGGGACGACCCGCGCATGCCCACCATCGTCGGCCTGCGCCGCCGCGGCTACACGCCGGAGGCGCTGCAGCTGTTCGCCGAGCGCATCGGCGTGTCCAAAGCCGATTCGTGGATCGACTATTCGACGCTGGAAGGCGCGCTGCGCGACGACCTCGACGGCCGCGCCGCCCGCGCGATGGCGGTGCTTGATCCGCTCAAGCTCAAGCTCACCAACTGGGACGCACTGTTCGCCGGCAAGGAGGCCGAGCCCTGCTCCGCACCGGTGCATCCGCACCACCCGGAACGCGGCACGCGCAGCTTCAACCTGACGCGGGAAGTGTGGATAGAGCGCGAAGACTTCATGGAAGAGGCGCCCAAGGGCTACCACCGCCTGTTCCCGGGTAACAAGGCGCGGCTCAAGTACGGCTACGTCATCGAATGCACCGGTTGCGAGAAGGACGCCGACGGCCGCATCACCGCGGTGCTGGCGACCATCGTGCCGGATACGAAGAGCGGCACGCCGGGCGCCGACAGCGTCAAGGTGAAGGGCGTCATCACCTGGGTCAGCGTGGCCGAAGGACTGGCGACAGAAGTAAGGCTGTACGACCGGCTGTTCACCGAAGCGCACCCGGACGCCGGCGGCCGCGACTTCCTGACCGTGATGAATCCGTACTCGGTGAAATCGGTACAAGCCTTTGTCGAACCCGGCCTGGCCACCGCCGCGGCCGACGACAAGTTCCAGTTCGAACGTCACGGCTACTTCGTCGCCGACCGGGTCGATTCGGTCGAAGGCCACCCCGTGTTCAACCGGGCCGTCACATTGAAGGACAGCTGGAGCCGTTGAGGTCGGGGCAAGCCGGCGGCGGCCCCCGACGCAGCGTCGGTTTTTTTTACACCCGGCTCGACCCGCCCAAGGACCGGATCGCCTGCAAGGCAGGCTGCGCCCCGATGCGTGCCGATGCAGCAATGCAGGCACACCGCTTGCTAACAGTTTTTGACATTTTTGAATCCGTCGGCCGGTCCGGCTTGCGACGGGTGACGACAACCTTCCAGCAGGGAGTGTCCCGATGAAATCGATACGCAGCCTCTTCGCCGCAACTCTGTTTGCCACCGCGCTGCCGGCGCTCGCCGTGATCCCCAATGTGACCGACCAGGAATCGTCAGAGCGCAACAACCTGATAGCAACCTTCGGCCAGAGCGGACTGGCGCAGTCCTTCAAGCAGATGGCAGACAACGTGTCCGGCGCCGGGATCTACCTCCTCCTCGCCAGCCCGGAGGAGTCGGCGAACGTGACCATCGAACTGTGGAGCAAGCTGCCCAACCAGGGCGGCAGCCTGCTGGCCGGCGGCTCGGCACTCGGTCTTGGCCCGGGCTGGGTGGACGTGTTCTGGACGCCTGTAACAGTTACGCCGGGGGACACCTACTTCCTGGTCTTCTCCGGCCCGTCCGCATTGGGTCTGGCGGGCAGCACGCTGAACCCCTATCCGAACGGACAGACGTTCGCGACCTCGGGCTATGCAGGCTTCCCCAACTTCGACTACACCTTCCGCACTTTCGCGGCGGCCGTACCCGAGCCATCGACCTGGGCGTCGATGATGGGCGGCCTCGGCCTGCTCGCGCTGCTTGCTGCGGCCCGCCGTCGCACCTGATCCTTCCGGGGAGCGCGGCAGCGCTCCCCTGCTCCATGCCCATCCAGGACGTCCCCCTTACGCAGGCTTACCGGCTGCTCAACCACGGCCCCACCGTGCTGGTGAGCAGCGCAGCCGGCGCGCGCCGCAACGTGATGGCGGCGGCGTGGTGCATGCCGCTCGATTTCGACCCGCCCAAGATCGTCGTCGTGATCGACAAATCGACCTTCACGCGTGAGCTGATCAGCGCGTCGGGCGAGTTCGCGATCAACGTGCCGCCACGTGCGCTGCTCGACGCCACGGTCGCGGCCGGAAACGACAGCGGCCGCGATACGGACAAGTTCGCCGCGCTGGACCTGCCCAGCTTCCCGGCGACGCAGATCGCCGCGCCACTGGTCGGCGGCTGCGTCGCCTGGCTCGAATGCAAGGTCGTGCCGGAAGCCCGCAACCAGGACCGCTACGACCTGTTCATCGGCGAGGTGGTGGCAGCGCGCGCGGACAGCCGCGTGTTCCGCAACGGGCGCTGGCACTTCGATGACGACGCGCTGCGCACGCTGCATCACGTCGCCGGCGGCGCCTTCTTCATGACCGGTGAAGCGGTCGGCGGCAGCTGAACTTTCGCGCCTGTAGCGCGCTCCCAAGACGGCTGTTCACACAACCCCGTCGATGGAGCCCGCCATGCGCCGCCTGCTCGCCTCCTCCTGCTGTCTGCTGGCCCTGAACGCCCACGCCGGCGGTTCGGCCAGCGAATTCGGATCCGCCTTCTATACCGGCCTGTCGATCAGCGTGGTGCAAGTGCGCGTTGCCAATGAGGCAGGCAAGGGTTTCTTCGGTTCGGGGGTCGTGGTGGCGGAGAACGAGGTCGTCACCAACTGTCACGTCACGCGTCAGGGCGTGCGCGTCGAGGTTGCCAAGGGCGCACTGGTGTTTCCGGTGTTCGGCCAGAAGGTGGACATGGCGAACGATCTCTGTCTGTTGCGCACCTCGCCGATGCCGCTGCGCACCGTCGCGCTGCGCGACGCAACGTCGGTCAGACCCGGCGAGAAGTCGTTCTACTACGGCTACTCGGGAGGGATAGAAGCCTTCTTTGCACCGGGGCGGGTGGCGACGCTGCATCCGCACGACGGCAGTGCGGTGTTCGAAACGTCCAGCGGTTTCGCGCTCGGTGGCAGTGGCGGCGGGCTGTTCGACGCCGAAGGTCGCCTGATCGGCATCACCACCTTCCTCGCCTCCGGCCACTCGGGTGGCTACTTCGCGATGCCGGCCGACCTGATCCACCGGCTGCGCAAGCAGCCCGAATCCGACATCGCGCCGATATCGGGGCTGGCATTATGGGAGCGGCCGGACGCGGAACAGCCCTGGTTCCTGCGGGTGGCGCGACTCGGCGCGCTGTCGCGCTGGCAGTCCGCCGCCGATCTGGCGCTAGCGTGGACGCGTGCCGAGCCGGACAACGCCGATGCCTGGCATCAGGCCGGCGTCGCGCTGCTGCGTGATCAGCGGCCGGTCGAGGCGAACGAGGCGCTGCAGCGCGCCCGCATGCTGTCGCCCGACCACCCGGACGTGCTCTTCCATCAGGCGCTGGCGCTGGCGCGCAGTGGCTCGGCCGAAGCCGCCCGCGAAGCGCGGGACCGGCTGGCCCTTACGGACGCCGAACTGCTGGGCAAACTGGATCAGGCCTTAGACTGTTCGGCCTACTGCTAAAGACATACAAACACACTAAACTCCGTCGAATACAAGAACTTGAAGATCGACGGGGTCCTCGGTGTCGCCCAGACTTTCCCTGCTGCTGTGCATCTGTGCAGTCCAGTTGTCGTTCGCCGACGCGCGCGCCGAGGAGAGTGCCGACGGCCCCCGCTTCGAGGTGCGCGCCTACTCGCTGGCCGGCGGAACAGTTTTCCGGCCGGGGGAAATCGACGCCATGCTGTCGCCCTATACCGGCGCCGAAGTCGGCTTCGGACAGCTCGAAGCGGCGCGCGCCGCACTGCAGGCCGCCTACCACCAGCGCGGCTTCGGCGCAGCCCAGGTCAGCATTCCGGAACAGGAACTGAGTGGCGGCACCGTCGTGCTGGAAGTTCTGGAACCCAAGCTGACCGAAATCACGCTGCAGGGCGCCAAACACCATGACGAAGAAAATATCCGCGCCAGCCTGCCCGCTCTGGCCGACGGCCGCATGCCGAACACGACCGACGTGGCGCGCCAGTTGTCGCTGGCCAACGAAAATTCGTCGAAGCAGACCGATGTGACCTTCAAGTCCGGCCGCAAGCCGGGCGAGATCGCGGCGACGATTTCGGTGGCCGACGACAAGCCGCTGCGCCGCTTCGTCACCGTGGACAACAGTGGCACACCATCGACCGGCACCCACCGCGTCGCCATCGGACTGCAGCACGCCAACCTGTTCAACCGCGACCATGTGGCGACCTTCCAGTACACGACTTCGATAGAGAAGCCGTCCGAAGTGACCATCTTCGGCCTCGGCTATCGCATTCCGCTGTACAGCAGCGGCAATTCGATCGACCTGGTCGCCGGTTACTCGAGCGTGAATTCGGGCCAGGTACAGGTGCTGAACTCAACGGCGAGCGTGTCCGGCGCCGGCCGCATCTTTTCCGCGCGCTATAACTGGCACCTGCCACGCGATGGGGAACTGACGCAGCGCGTCAGCCTCGCGGCCGACTGGCGCGATTTCGACAGCAGTTTTGTCCTGGAGAACGTGCCCGGCAGTCTGGTCCCGCGGGTAATCACCCATCCGGTCAGCCTGTCGTGGAGCGGCAACTGGCGCAACGACCTGCGCGAAGCGGGCCTGAACGTCAGCTATGCGCGCAACCTGCCCGGTGGCGAACACGGCCGCGACAGCGATTTCGCCGCCTCGCGCGGCGGCGCCAACGCGCGCTTCGCGGTGATCCGGGCCGGCGCCTCATGGCTGCAGCTGCTGTCCAGGGACTGGCGCGTGCGCCTGCAGGCACAGGCGCAGTACACCAACGACGAACTGGTTTCGGGCGAACAATTCGGTATCGGCGGCGCCGATTCGGTGCGCGGCCTGCGCGAGCGCGTGCTCGCCGACGACCGCGGCTGGCGTGTCAGTGCGGATCTCGATACGCCCGCCTGGGTGCACGACACCTGGGTGATGCGCGGCGTGCTGTTCGCCGACACCGCCCACCTCTATCGCGTGCGGCCGCTGGCCGGCGAAGACGCAAGTCAGGCAGTTTTTTCGGCAGGCGTGGGTCTGCGCGTCAACTTTTCCACGTGGCTATCTGGGCGGATCGACTACGCTCAACTTATTGACGGAGCAGGAAGATACGACTCCGGAAGTCACCGCGTGCACGCAACGTTCAGCCTGAACTTCTGACCGCCTGAAGGCCACCTCCCGGTGGCGCGCGGCCGGTTCCGGCGAAACACCCCGAATCGCGAAAAATTCGCGCATACAACGTCTGTCTGCGCGACACGAAGCAGCTGCATCACGGGCACCGGACTTTGCGTTGCGAACATACCCGCATCCTGTTTACGGCCCGTTTAAGAAGAACTTGAGGCCGAAATGAACAAGGGTCGCTACAGACTGGTTTACTCCGACGAACACCGCAGCTACGTGCCGGTGCCGGAAGAAACCTGTGCGCGCGGCAAGAACAGCGGCGGTCGCGCTCTGCGCCGCCTGGTCGCGGCCATGGCGGCAGCGCTGCCCGGTCTGGTCATCGCCAATCCGACCGGGCACCAGATCGTGCAGGGCCAGGTCGGCATCCAGACCCAGGGCAGCACGCTGAACATCACGGCCAGCGACCGCGCCATCATCAACTGGAAGCAGTTCTCGATCCAGCCGGGTGAAACCACGCGCTTCATCCAGCCGCATTCGACCGCCACCGTACTCAACCGCGTGGTCGGGCAGGATCCGTCGCAGATACTGGGCAATCTGATCGCCAACGGCCGCGTGTTCCTGATCAACCCGAACGGCGTGCTGTTCGGCGCGGGCGCCAAGGTCGACACCGCGGGGCTGGTGGCCTCGACACTGAACATCAGCAACGAGGACTTCACCGCCGGGCGGCTGAAGTTCAACGCCGAAGGCGCGGCGGGCAAGCTGCGCAACGAGGGCACGCTGAAAACCACTGGCGGCCCTTTGCTGCTGATCGCCACCGACATCGAGAACACCGGCCTGATCACCGCCGACAACGGCGACATCGTGCTCGCCGCCGGCAAGAGCGTGGAAATCGCCGACCCGCATCAGCCCGCACTGCGCGTGCGGGTCGAAGCGGGCGGCGAGGCGATCAACCTCGGTCAGCTGATCGCTCGAGGCGGCAACGTGGGCATGTTCGGTGCGGCATTGACGCAGGCCGGCAAGATCAGCGCCACCGGTGCGCACCGCACCGCCGACGGCCGCATCGTGCTGCGCGGATCGAAGTCGGTTACGCTGACCGCTCAATCGGAGACGACGGCGAAGACCGCCGACGGCGCCGGCGGCGACATCGACATCGCCGCACCCGAGGTGAAGGTCGAGGCCGGCGCGCTGGTCGAGGCCAGCGGCACCCAGGGCGGCCGCATCGATATCGCGGCCACGCAGAAGGCGCGCGTCGACGGCACGCTGCGCGCCACGGGCACGCTGCCCGCCGCTCCTGCACCTGCCCCGACAAGCACGGCCGAGGTCATCGAACTGCCCGCAACCGGGTCCGGCCCGGCACCGGTCGCGACGACAAGCGAAGCCGCCGGCAAGGGCGGCCACATCGAAATCACCGCCGACACCGTGCTGGTCGGCGGCAACGCCACGCTGGACGCGTCCGGCGACACCGGCGGCGGCTCGGTGCTGGTCGGCGGCGACTGGCAGGGCGCCAATCCGCAGGTGCGCAACGCCCAGGTGAGCTGGATCGGCAGCGGCGCCCGCCTGCTGGCCGACGCGCTGTTCGAGGGCGATGGCGGCAAGGTGGTGGTGTGGGCCGACCAGGCCACCGCCTTCCACGGCAACATCTGGGCACGCGGCGGCGAGCGCGGAGGCAATGGCGGCCAGGTGGAGGTGTCGGGCAAGGTCGCCCTGCTCTATCGCGGGCGCACCGACACCTCGGCGGCGCGTGGCCGCAATGGCGTGCTGCTGCTCGACCCGCTGGCGATGGTGATCCAGGGTGGCAGCGGCGACGGATCGAACGACGGCAGCCTGACCTTCAATGGCGGCGCACCAGGCACCCTCACCGCCGAGGCGCTGGGCCCGACGGTGATCTACGAAAGCGAAATCGAGGAACAGAGCAAGACCACCGACATCATCCTGCGTGCGCAACGCTCGGTCACGGTGGGCACCTCGCAGTTCAGCTACACCGGCAGCGGCAACGTCGCCGGCGAAACGGCGGGCCAGCTCACGCTGGCCGAAGGCAGCAGTCTGCTCATCGAAACGCGCAACCTGGGCGCGGGAGAAGGCGGCGCCAGCGCCGGCATCGACCTAGTCACCGGCGGCTGGCATGGCGCCGGCCTGCGCGTCGTCACCCAGGGCGACGGCAGCATCACGATGCAGACCGGCTACAGCAATGGCAGCGCCGTCGGCGACCAGCGCGCCGACATCGTCCTGCCGGTGCTGCGGGCGGCAGACGGCGGCATACTGATCCGCGCCGGCAGCAGTTCGACCGTGGACCTGCGCGGCAGCAGCTACGACTCGGGCGCCGGCATCGATATCAAAGCGGGCACCGTCACGGGCGGCGTCACCTTCAACGCCGCCGATGGCACGCAGATCGACGGCGACTACAGCGCGACATCGGGCACGCTCACCTTCAACGGCGGCGCATCGTCGATCAGCGAACGCCTGACGCTGGCCGCCAACCTCGGCGGCAATGCAGCACTGACGCTGGGCGACCTGCTGTGGCAAGGCGGCCAGATGCTGAGCGGCGCCACCACGACACTCACCGGCAGCGGCCTGATCGACAACAGCGCCGCCTACCGCTACCTCGATCGCCGGCTCGACGTCACCGGCCAGCTCGAATTCGCCAACAGCGCCGGTTACGACCTTTACGTGCGCGATGGCGGGCAGCTGAACATCAGTGCCGGCGGCAGCGTCGGTACGGCCAGTTCCAGCGGTTTCCTGCGCCTGGCCGCGTCGGCCGGCACCGCCACCTTCAGCGCGGAGAGTGGCGCCAGCCTGAATCTGGGAGACGGCAGCATCTTCAGCCTGTCGTCCGACAACGCGGCCGGCAATCTCATCGCCGGCAACTTCACCACCATCGGCAACGGCGTACTGCTGCTGGCGGCAGGGCGCATAAACACAGGTGCCGATACGACCTTCAGCGGCAGTGGCTCACTGCGCCTGGCGAACTCCGGCGTGATCGGCGGCAGCCACGTACTCACGATCGGGACGATGTTCGACTGGCGCGGCGGCAGCATGGACGGCAGCGGCAGCACGGTGCTGAGCGGCAACGGCCTGATCGACAACAGCAGCGCCTATCGCTACCTGCAGCGCACGCTGCGCATCGACGGCACACTGACGCTGGACAATCCGACCGGCTATGACCTGCGCGTTGGCAACGGCGGACATCTGCACATCGGCTCGACCGGCACGCTCGCCACCGGCACCGCGAACGGCTTCATCTACATGCAGGCCGGTACCGGCGGCACGACCGTCCTGAGCGCCGATGCGGGCGGTCGCATCGCGGTGGCCGACGGCACCTTGCTGACACTGCGCAGCGACAGCAGCAGCGGCAACCAGCTCTCTGGTACCTTCGATCTCGACGGCGCCGGCGCGCTGCACCTGGACAGCGGCGCGTTCAATGTCGACGGCAACACGAGCTTCGGCGGTGACGGCCTTCTGCGCATGAGCGGCGGCGCGACGATCAATGGCGACGGCACGCTGACGATCGCCAGCGATTTCGACTGGCGCGGCGGCCGCTTCGGCGGCAGCGGCACCACCCGCCTGACCGGCGATGCCGTCATCGACAACACCTCGGCCTACAAATACGTAAGCCGCAGGATCGAAGTGTCCGGCAATCTCACCTTCGGCAACTCGACCGGCTACGACCTGCGCATCGAGAACGGCGGCTCACTGCATCTGGCGGCCGGCGGACGGCTGTCGACCAGCAGCAGCGGCCTCATCTACATGCAGGCAGGCAGCGGCGGCAACGCGGCCTTCTCTGCCGCCGCCGGTTCCGCGATCACGGTCGGCACCGGCACCACGCTCACGCTGCGCAGCGACGGCAACGCCGGCAACACGCTGGGCGGGCAGTTCGTGCTCGATGGCGACGGCGCGCTGCACATCGATTCCGGCGTATTCACGACCTCCGCCACCAGCAGCTTCGGCGGCACCGGCCTGCTGCGCATCAGCGGTGGCACGACCTTGAACATCGATCACGCGTCGACCATTTCGACGCAGTTCCGCTTCGAGGGCGGCACGCTGGGCGGCAGCGGTAATCTGCTGATCAGCGGTCCGATGACCTGGGCCGGTGGCACGCTGGCGGGCAGCGGCACCACCACTGTCAGCGGCACGGCGGTCATCGACAACACCTCGGCCTACAAATACCTGTCGCGTCGCCTGGTCATCGCCGGCAATCTGGAATTCGGCAACAGCAGCGGTTACTACCTGCAGATCAACAACGGCGGCACGCTGCACCTCGGGGCCACCGGGCGCCTGTTCACCACGGCTGCCAGCGGCCTGATCTACATGGCGGCGGGCAGCGGCGGCACCGCCTCCTTCAGCGCGGACGACGGCGCGCGCCTCGATGCGGCAAGCGGCTTCGACATGACGCTGCGCAGCGACGGCAACAGCGGCAACCGCATCGCCGGCAGCTTCGAACTGGGCGGCAGCGGCGATCTGCACCTCGATTCCGGCGTGATCGGCACCGGTGCCACAACCCGCTTCGACGGCAGTGGCCGGCTGCGCCTCAGCGGCGGCGCCACGTTCAACGCCAATCACGCACTGACCATCGATTCCGCCTTCCGCATGGAAGGCGGCACGCTCGGCGGCAGCGGCACGATAGACAACACCAGTGCCTACAAGTACCTCGGCCGCCGGCTCGACGTCACCGGCAGTCTGGTCTTCGGCAACACCAGCGGCTATTACCTGCAGTTGAACAATGGCGGTCATCTGCACGTCGCCGCTGGCGGGTCGCTGGGCACTTCCGCCAGCAACGGCCTCATCTATCTGGCGTCGGGCAACGGCGGCAGCGCACTGTTCAGCGCCGATGCCGACGGCGATATCGTGCTCGGCGCCGGTACCGAACTGACGCTGCGCGCCGACGGCAATGTCGGCAACCGCCTGGCAGGCAGCTTCGATCTCAATGGCGAAGGGCAGCTGCACCTCGATTCGGGCATGGTGAGCGTCGATACCGACAGCGCCTTCACCGGCAACGGCCGCCTGCTGCTGTCGGGTGGCGGCACGCTGGCCGGCAGCGCAGTACTGTCGATCGCGTCGGCCTTCGACTGGACCGGCGGATCGATGAGCGGCAACGGCACCACCCGCCTGCTGCGCGACGTGACGCTCTCCGGCAGCGGGACACGCATCCTGAACCGCACGCTCGAGATTGCCGCCGGCCGTACGCTGGCCGTCGGCGACGGTGTCGCGTTGAACCGCTCGACCAGCAGCGGGGGCAGTGGTGGCATCGTTGCGCTGGGCCTGTTCACGAAATCCGCCGGCAGCGGTACGGCGTCGGTGAACTACCTCGACATCCGCGGCAATCTGTCGGCCAGCAGCGGCATCCTGTCGATCGCCGGTAACGCGCAGGGAACCAGCCTGGACGGCACCGCGTTCTCGACCAGCGGCAGTGGTTCGCTGCGCCTCGACTCGGGCCTGTTCACGCTGACCAACGGACAGGTGGCCACCGTTTCCGCCGGCAGTCTTGAGTTGCACGGCGCCACGCTGTCCAGTGCGGGCAACGCATCGATCGTCGGCAGTGGCACTTTCCGTCAGGTGTCGGGCACGCTGGACGGTGCCGGTACGCTGACCATCGCGTCGGGTTTCGACTGGACCGGCGGCACCATGGCCGGCAGCGGCACGACGCGCCTGGCCACCTCGGCCAGCCTGAGCGGCAACGCGACGCGCACACTCAACCGAACCCTCGAAATCGCCGCCGGCCATACGCTCAATCTCGGCGACGACGTGCTGATACAGCGCTCGACCAGCAATGGCGGCAGCGGCGGCATCGTCGCCCTCGGCACCGTTTCGAAGTCCGCCGGCAGCGGCGTCGCCTACATCCGCTACCTCGACCTGCGCGGCAATTTCACCGCGAGCAGCGGCGTGCTGTCGATCTACGGCAATACGGCGGGCAGCAGCATCGCCGGCGCCGTGTTCTCGTCCACCGGCAGCGCACGCGTGCGTGCGGACTCCGGCCTGCTGACACTGAACAGCGGCGAATCGGCGAGCATCGGCAGTGGTCTGTTCGAGCTGTCCGGCGCGACGCTGAGCACCAGCGGCAACAGCGCGATCAACGGGTCGGGTCTGCTGAGCTTCACCTCCGGATCGATCAATGGTGTCGGCACACTGAGCGTGAACACCGGATTCGACTGGAGCAGCGGCAGCATGGGCGGCGGTGGCGTCACGCGCCTGAATGGCAGCAGTCGCTTCCTGACCACCAGCGCCAAGACGCTGACACGAACGCTGGAAATCGCCGGCACCGCGCGGACGACCTCGGCTACCAGCGCTCTGCAGATCCAGGACGGCGGCCGCCTGTCCGTACTCGCGTCCGGCGAGTTCGAGATCGCTGGCGGTACCGGCTTCACCTTCAGTGGCAGCGGGCGCATCGACAACGCCGGCCTGCTGCGCAAGACCGGCACCGCGGCCGTGACGCTGGCGATGCCGCTGACCAACAGCGGCACGCTGCGGGTCGAGGAAGGCGTGCTCACCGCCAGCGCCTTCCCGGTCAATGCCGGCACGCTGGATGTGTTCAACGGTGCCACGCTGATCGCCGGCGCGCTGCAGAACGACGGCGTCGTCCAGGGCAGCGGCACGATCAATCTCGGCGGCGCCACGCTGACCAACGCCGGCACGCTGCGCCCGGGGGGCAACGGCGCAGCCGGCACGCTGACCCTCACCGGCCACTACGCCCAGACCGCCAGCGGCGTCATCGAGGCCGACGTGCTGGGCACGCTCGCGGCCGAGCAGGACCACCTGGTGGTCAGCGGCAACGCCGCACTCGACGGCGACCTGCGCCTGGCACCGGCCAACGGCCTGAGCTTCGGTGCGCAGGATCGCTACACGGTGCTGTCCTGCGGTGCCGACGGCTGCCTCAGCGGCACGTTCGACACTGTGGACAGCGGCACACTGGGCCTCACCGCCACCAGTTTCTCGAACGCCATCAGCTTCGCCACCGGCAGCATCGCCAGCACCTGGATAGCGCAGTCCTCCGGCTTCTGGGACGTCGCGTCAAACTGGGCTGGCGGCTTCATTCCGGGCGCACAGAACGACGTGGTGATCGATCAGGCAGGCGACCTGACCGTCACCGTGCGCAACACCTCGCCGGCCAGCAACTTCGTCGTCAACAGTCTTTATTCGAACGAGAACATCGTCATCAGCGGCAGCACGCTGACGCTGGTCGACGACTCGGTCATCAACGGCCGCCTGACCATGTCGGGCGGCACGCTGAACATCGGCACCCAGCTGGAAACCGGCGCCCTGACGCTGAGCGGCGGCACCATCGCCGGTGGCCGCCTGATCACCGCCGGCAGCGGCAACGCGATGAGCGGCGGCACGCTGAGTGCGCTGCAACTGATGCTGGGATCGCAACTGAGGGCGACCGGCGGCACGCTTTCCAATGTCACCCTTTCTCGACAGGGCAGCGCATCCGACGCAGGCAAGGTACTGATCGCCGACAACGGCGACGTGCGCGTGCTCGGCGCACTTACGCTGGACAACGCCGAGATCACTCTCGCCTCCGACGGCAGCTCGACCTATCTGCGCGGCACCGCCGGCGCGTGGTCCATCAACGGCAACGGCTCCA
>NZ_JADMJL010000004.1:47272-117809 GCF_018780585.1 Methyloversatilis discipulorum
TCCCAACGGCGGATACATCTACTTCGGCAACGGCGGCGTCAACAACGGAACCATCTCCGCCGACACCGCCGGCAAGAATATCGAGGTCAATGGCTGGAACGCCTCCGACGCATGGTCCAACGCCGGTACCCTGCGCGCCAACGGCGGCATCCTCTCCATCAACGACACCTGGTCCAGCACCGGATCGCTGCGACTGGACGCCGGCACGATGTTCCTCGCCGGCTCCTTCAATACCGCGTCCTTCAACACCCTGGTCCGCCCCGCCGATGCCGACCGCGGAACGCTCAACCTCGTCGGCGTGCTCAACAACGCCGGCAGCACCCTGCTGCTCAACGGTGCCACCGGCACCCTCAACATCGGCGGCAACTCCACCTCCACCGGCCTCATCTCCGGTGGCACCGTGCGCATCAACAACGCCGACGGCGGCGCGCTGAACACCGGCTACGCCGGCATCTCCGGCACCGCCTTCGGCGGATCACCCTACGCCGTGCTCTCCAACGTCACGCTGGCCAATGTCGCCGGCGTGGCCAACAGTGGCCGCATGACCATCGCCGACAACGGCGACGTGCGCGTGCTCGGCGCACTCACGCTGGACAACGCCGAGATCACCCTCGCCTCCAGCGGCAGTTCGACCTATCTGCGCGGCACCGCCGGCGCGTGGTCCATCAACGGCAACGGCTCCATCCTCTTCGCCGGTTCGCACAACGCCGTGCGCGCCAACAACGTCATCGGCTACACCACCGCGCTCACCCTCGGCAGCGGCGTCACCGTCTCCGGTCCCAACGGCGGATACATCTACTTCGGCAACGGCGGCGTCAACAACGGAACCATCGTTGCGGGGACAGCGGGCAAGGAAATTTCGCTGAACAGCTGGAACTCCTCTGATGTCTGGACAAATGCCGGCACGCTGCAGCTGGCGGGCGGCCGCTTCCACGCGGGCGACAGCTTCAGCAATACCGGCCTGCTGCGCGGCGCCGGAAACTTCGACGCCAGCGGACGCACGCTGACCAATGCCGGAACGATATTCGCCGAGGGCGGCGTGCTGAACCTGACCGGTAATCTGGTACTGACGGCGAACGGAACGCTGCGCTTCGACATCGGCGGCGTCGAACGCGGGACCGGGCACGGCGCCCTCGACGTCAATGGCACGCTGACCTTCGGCGGCACGCTGCAGGTCGCCCATACGAACGGCTTCACGCCGGACAGCAGCGAAGCCTTCCCGCTCATCCGTTACACCACGCGTTCGGGTACTTCGGAGTTCGCCGCGCTGAACGTGCCCGCAGGTTTCGGCTACGACAGTTTCTACGGCGTCGGGACTTATCTGCTGGCCACCGGCGATGCGCTGCCGGGGGAGGTGAACGAATGGGTGTCCAACAGCAACGGCGACTGGAGCACCGGCACCAACTGGTCGCTCGGCTTCGCCCCGAACAGCGCGTCGATGTCAGTGCTCATCGACCGCGTCGGCTACACGCCTACGGTCACGCTCTCGTCCGGCACGTGGACCGTCGGTGAGCTGATTTCGCAGGAACACCTGACCATCAGCGGCGGCTCGCTGACGGTGGTCGACGAAACCTCGATCGCCGGCAACCTCACGCTCAACGGCAACGGACAGCTGATCACGCAGGGACCGCTCGATCTCAACGCGGTGACGCTGAACAGCAGCAGTGCTTTCACGGCGAACGCATCCGGCCACATCGCCAGCTTCGTGCAGAACAACGGCACCAGCACCTTTGCCGGCGCCGGGCTGGCCTTCGACGCGATCGACATCCGCGGCGGCACGGTCAATTACAACGCGGCACTCGCGCTGCCCTCGTCGCTGCTGCGGGTGGCTGGCCACACCGCCAATCTGAACGCCGACCAGGGACAGACGCGGATCGAGGTGGTGTCGGGTACCTTGAACCTCAACCTGAGCAGCTTGAGTTCCGACATCGCGCTCAGCGGCGGCACGCTGAACGTTGCCAGCGCGACCGCAGCGAGCGGCGATTTCGACTGGACCGGCGGCAACATCGGCGGCGGCGGCACCTTCACGCTGAGCGGCGTACTGAACGTGGGCGGCGGCAGCAACTCCTTCGGACTGAACGACACGACGCTGGTACACACCAATGCCAGCGGCAACAGCCGCATCGCCAAGACGGGCGGCTATTTCTACCTGAGCGGAACCAGCGAACTGCGTAATGCCGCCGGTGCCGTGCTGACGGTGGATACCAGCGGCGGCAACTTCGGTACCTACTACAGCAGCGGAGCAGGCGGGACCTTGCACAACCAAGGCACGCTGAACAAGACGGGCAGCGGCGCCCTCTACATCTACAACCCGACCCGCCTGCAGCAGGCCGGTCAGCTCAACCTCCAGCAGGGCAGCATCATCGTCCAGGGCGCCAGCGGTCATCTGCTGTCCGGCAACACCACACTGGCCGACGGTACCGCGCTGCAGCTCACCAGTTCGCACTCCAGCACGATCAGCGCCACGGCGCGCTTCTCCGGTGACGGTCAGTTGCTGCACGAGAGCGGTACGTTGACGCTGGCCGACGGCGCCCGCATCGACGTGGCCTATACGCAGGCATCCGGCACGCTGTCTCTGACCGGCTCGGCAACGATGAACGACGACTTCGTCTGGAACAGCGGCACCGTGCGGGCAGCCGATCTGGCCACCGCGGGTACGCTGACGCTGAATGGCGCATTCATCCAGAGCGGCAACACCACGGTCTATCTGCGCGATGGCCTGCAGATGCTGCACACGAACACGGCCGGCGATAGCCGCATCGCCAATGCGTCGGGCAGCGGCTTCAATGTCGAGAACGGTGCCGTTTTCCGCAATACCGGCGTGCTGACGCTGGATACCGCCGGCGCCGGCAGCATCATGTACATCGACCACGACTCGGGCAGCGGCGGTCGCTTCGAGAACGCGGGCACTCTGGTCAAGAGCGGCAGCGGGCGGATCGATTTCGGCAGTTACGGCTCACTCGCCTTCGACCAGAGCGGCAGCTTCGCGGTGAATGCCGGCACGGTGGAGTTCGGTGGAACATCGATCGCGCTCGGCGGCAGCATGACCATCGCCGACGGTGCTCGCGTGCTGGTGCGCGCGGGCAGCACGACCACCGACACCGGCTTCGCCTTCAATGGCGATGGCGTTCTCGCCGTCGGCGGCGGTACGCTGGTACTGGGCCATGGCACGACGGTGGCAACCGACCTCGAACTGAGCGGCGGCACGCTGTCCATCGGCAGCGCCAACACCGCCGAGGTGACCGGCGACCTGAGCTGGACCGGCGGCACGATCAACGGTGGCGGCACGCTGACGCAACGTGGCCGCTTCCTGCAGACCGGCAACACGACGGTCTATCTGCGCGACGGCACACTGCTCGACCACGTCAATTCGAGCGGTGACAGCCGCATCGCCAACACTTCGGGCAGCGGCTTCAATCTCGAGAACGGCGCCGTGTTCCGTAACAGCGGCGTACTGCGGCTGGACGTGGCCGGCAGCGGCAGCGTCATGTACATCGACCACGACTCCGGCAGCGCCGGCAGCTTCGTGAATACCGGCACACTGATCAAGTCGGGCAGCGGCCGCCTCGACTTCGGCAGCTTCGGTCTGGCCACGCTGACGCAGAACGGTACGCTGCAGATCGAACAGGGGCGCGTCACGCTGGGCGTGAACAGCACGACGGCGCCGGCTCACCTGCTCGCGGGCCACCACGTCATCGGCACCACGGGCAGTCTTGAAATCGTCACCGCCCCGGGCAACACGGTGACGGCCAACGCGACCGCGACGGCAACCTTCTCCGGCAGCGGTCCGCTGGTGATCAGCGGCGGTACGCTGATGCTGTCCGACGGCCTCGACCTCGGCATCACCGTACGTCAGAGCGGCGGCCATCTTGCAGGCAGCGGCAGCAATGAACTGTCGGGGCGCTACGAGTGGACCGGCGGCGATGTCAGCGGCAGTGGCACGCTGACCGTGAGTGGCGTCCTCCAGATTTCCGGCAACAGCTCCTTTGGCCTGGACGGCCGCTCGATGGTGCATATCAACGCCTCGGGCAACAGCAGCCTCTACAAGCCGGGCGGCTACTTCTATCTCGGCGGCAACGCCACCTTCACCAATGCCGCCGGCGCGACGCTGTACATCGATACGGCCAGCAACACCAACGCCGGCGCGTGGTACCAGAGCGGCAGCGCGGGCAGTTTCGTCAATGCCGGCACGCTGGTGAAACAGGGCAACGGCACCTTCAACTTCTGGAGCCCGATCCGCTTCATCAACACCGGCAGCTTCACCGTGGCACAGGGCGCTGTCATGGCCGACGGCTTCACGAACAACCCGGGTGTGCTGCAACTGCTGTCCGGCACGAGCTTCAGCACCAGCGGCAGCGCACTGACCAGCACCGGCACCATCGCCGGCCACGGCACGCTGATCGTCGGCAGCACCGGTCTGCTCAATCGAGGCGTCGTCGCGCCGGGCGGCGCGAACAGCATCGGCACGCTGCGCATCACCGGGCAGTACGTGCAGGGCGCCGACGGCACACTGCAGATCGAGCGCGGCAGTGCCGGCACCGACGCGCTGATCGTCAGTGGCGCGGCCACGCTGGGCGGCACGCTGGCTGTCACCCAGCTGGCCGGCTACCAGCCCACTGGGCTGCAGACCGACATCGTCAGCGCCAACACGCTGAGCGGCAGCTTCGCCAGCGTCACGCTGCCGTCCGGCTACAGCACGCTGACAGTCGGCAACCGCCACGTGCTCAGCTATGCCGGCGCGATCTGCGGCGGCGTCTGCTGGGATGGCGGCGCCGGCACACTGCTGTGGACCGACGCCGCGAACTGGACGACCGATCTGCTGCCGGGCACCACCGACCTCGTGTTCATCGATCTCGAAAACGGCGTCAATGTGCAGCTCACCGGCGGCACGCACACCATTGCATCGCTGACGACGACAGCCGGCAACACCCTCAGTCTGAGCGGTGGCGCCTTGACGCTGAGCGGCGGCGCCTCGGGGCAGGCGGCGTCCGCGCTGGCCGGCGATCTCGTCATCGGCGGTGGCAGCTTCACCGCCAACGCGCCGACCTCGATCGCCCGTCTGCTGCTGTCCGCCGGCAGCTTCGGCGGCAGCGGCGCGGTCACCTTCACCGGCACCGGTTCGAGCTGGACCGGTGGCGACATGGTCGGCAGCGGCAGTTCCATCTTCGCCGCCGGGTCGACCTTCGAATACGCAGCCGGCACGCGCAGTTCGACCCGACGCGTCGACGTCCGCCAGGGTGCGACCGTCCGTAACGCGAGCGGATCGATGACGCTGAGCGGCGGCGCGACCAACGCCGGCGTCATCGACGTCGCGCTCGGTGCCACCGTGCGCTATGGCGGCAGCGCGAGCTACCTGCTCGACACGACCGGCCAGTTCGACGGCGGCGGTCGCATCGAATTCATCGACTCGGCGATGGCCACCGCGGCGTCGACCGCACCGGCGATTGCCGACGGCAGCTTCACCGTGCGCGTGCAGGACGCGGCCCGCTTCACGATGACCGCGCCGACCTCGATCGCCAACCTCGAACTGGCCGGCAACGCCCAGGCGATTGCTCAGGCCGGCTTCCAGGCGGCGACCGTGACGCAGTCCGGCGGCACGCTGACGGTGAATGCGGCATCGGCCATCGGCCGCTACAACTGGAACGGCGGCACCTTCGCCGGCAGCGGCAGCGCCACACTCACCGGACAGAGCAGCTGGACGCGCGGCACCCTGACCGGAAACCTCGTCGTCGCCAACGGCGCGACGCTCACCCTCAGCACCACCGGCAGCGACGACGTACAGGGCACCAGCTACAAGCGCTTCGGCGCCGGTTCACTCAGCAACTTCGGCACGCTGGCCTGGCAGGAAGGCCACATCGACGTCGTCGGCGACGCCCGTGTCGACAACGCGGGGCTGATCGACATCACCGGCAACTTCAGCTTCGGCGACCGCTCGGTCGGCGTCGGCACGCTGACGCTGAACAACCTCGCCACTGGCACGATCAGCAAGAACGGCGGCGGCGAAACCAGCATCGGCACCCTCGGCATCCCCGGCGGCACGGCGAACTACGCAGTCGTAACCAACAACGGCCGGATCGACGTCGCCAGCGGCAGCCTGCGCTTCGGCATCGGCTACGCCGGCGCCCCGGGCGGCGGCAGTTTCACGCACAACGGTCAGATCGACGTGTTCGCCGGCGCGCTACTCGAGTTCGGCGGCAGCCTCACGCACAACGGCGTCACCTTCATCGACAGCGGCGCGACCCTGCGCCGCATTGGCGGCTTCACCAACGCTGCCAGCGGACAGATCGAAGGTTTCGGCACGATAGACGTGGGGGCCGGCAACACACTGCGCAACGACGGCACGCTGCATGTCGGCGATCTGTTCAACGGTGTCTACACGCACGGCACGATGCGGGTGACCGGCCACTTCGTTCAGGCCAGCGGCGGGCGATTGCTGATGGCGGTCGGCGGCAACGCGGCCGGCGAGTACGACCAGCTGGCCGTCAGTGGCAGCGCCACGCTCGGCGGCGCACTGATCGTATCGGAAGCGCCGGGCTACGTTCGCGAAACGGTGGCCATCGACCTGATCACCGCCGGCGCCGGCGTGAGCAACGTCTTCGCCACGGTGACGCTGCCCGACGCCGGTTATGCGACGGCGATTGCCAGCAATGCCTTCCGTCTCAGCTACAACGCGCTCTTGTGCGGCGGCATCTGCTGGGACGGCGGCGCCGGCACCAATCTGTGGACCGATGCCGCGAACTGGACCGGCGACGTGCTGCCCGGCGTGAACGACCTGGTGTTCATTTCGCTGGGGGGTGGTAGCAGCGTGCTGCTGAACAGCGGCTCGCACACCATCGCCGGCCTGAACACGGGCGCCGGCAATCACCTGACGATCAACGGTGCGTCGCTGACGCTGGCCAGCCTCGATTCGACGCTGGCCGGCAATCTCACGCTCGGTGGCGGTGCGCGCGTCACGCTCGGCAACGACGTCGCCGTCGATGTCGGCGGCGCGCTGAACTGGAACAGTGCCGCCACGCTTGCTGGCGGCACGCTCAACCTGCTCGGCGGCTCGACCGCGACACTGAACGCGAACACCAACGGCGGCCACCTGACGCTCAGCGGCATCACCATAAACAACGCGGGAACGGTGAATTACGCCAGCGAAGGCCGCCAGCTGCTGATCAACGACAGCACGACCTTCAACAACAGCGGTCGCTTCAACTTCACGACGGACGGCGACGTCACCGAGAACTCGGGCTTCGGCGGCAACTTCAACAACAGCGGCACCGTCGCCAAGACCGGCGGCAGCGGCAACAGCGCTTTCACCAGCTTCGTCCGCTTCAACAACCTCGACGGCGGTACGGTCGACTCGGGTACCGGCAGCCTGCTGCTGCAGACCGGCGGCGATCATGCCGGCGCCTTCAACATCGTCGGCAGCAATGTGCGGTTCAACGGCGGCGCGCACACCTTCGCCACCGGCTCCACGCTGAACGGCATCGCCAACTTCGGTGGCGCGACGGTCAATCTGTCCGGCGCCACAGTGGACGGTCAGCTCAATCTGCAGGGCGGCACGATCAACCAGGCGGCAGGCACGGCACTGAACGTCGATGGCGCGATGCGCTGGGACGCCAGTGCGACGATCAGCGGTGGCACGCTGAATCTGCTGGCTGGATCCAGCACCACGTTGCGCGCCCACACGAACGGTGGTCACCTGACGCTCAGCGGCGTCACCGTCAACAACATGGGCATCGTGAACTACGCCAGCGAAGGTCGGCAGCTGCTGATCAACGACGGCACGACCTTCAACAACAGCGGTCGCTTCAACTTCACGACGGACGGCGACGTCACCGAAAACTCGGGCTTCGGCGGCAATTTCAACAACAGCGGAACGCTCGCCAAGACCGGCGGTTCGGGCAGCAGTGGTTTCGCCAGCTTCGTCCGCTTCAACAATCTCGACGGCGGGACGGTCGACTCGGGCACCGGCAGCCTGCTGCTGCAGACTGGCGGCAACCACGCCGGCGTCTTCAACATCGTCGGCAGCAATGTGCGCTTCAACGCCGGCACGCACACCTTCGCCACCGGCTCGACGCTGAACGGCATCGCCAACTTCGGCGGCGCGACGGTCAATCTGTCCGGCGCCCGCATTCAGGGCGCATTGAATCTGTCGGGCGGCACGCTCAACCTGGCCCGGAACAGCACGCTGGACGTCGCCGGCACGATGAACTGGGACAGCGCCGCCAGCATATCCGGTGGCGGCGAACTGAATTTGCTGGCCGGCACGATCGCCACGCTGCGCGCGCACACCAACGGCGGCCACCTGACGCTGAGCGGCGTCACCGTCAACAACATGGGCACCGTGAACTACGCCAGCGAAGGTCGGCAGCTGCTGATCAACGACGGCACGACCTTCAGCAACAGCGGTCGCTTCAACTTCACCACCGACGGCGACATCACCGAGAACTCGGGCTCCGGCGGCAACTTCAACAACAGCGGCACAATTGCCAAGACAAGCGGCACGGGTCGCAGCGGCTTTGCGAGTTTCGTCCGGCTGGTCGATCAGGGCGGGAGCTATCGCGCCGACAGCGGCACGCTCGACCTGTCGGCGCTCTCCACACTGAGCGGCCGGATGGACATCGCAGCGGGGGCGCGCATCGTCACCGGGGCCCTGAGCAACGGCGGCATCATCGCCGGCAACGGTACGCTGGACCTCGGCGGTGCGCTGCTGACCAACCGGGGCGTACTGCAGCCGGGCGGCGCCGGCGCAGTCGGCACGCTGACCGTGATCGGCGGACTGCAGCAGGACGAGCTGGGCCGCATCGAAGCGGAATTCGCAGGCACGGCCGCCGGCCAGTACGACGTAGTCGACGTGGGGGGCAATACATTGCTCGACGGCGTGTTGGCGATCCAGGCGATCAATGGCGCCCAACCGACCGAGAGCATGGGGCTGGCGATGGTGACGGCCGGCGGCACGCTGGAGGCGTCGTCGCTGGCGCTGTCTGCACCCAGCGGCAACTACTCGCTGACACGGACCGCGTCGACGGTCCGCCTCGGCTTCACCACCTGCGCCATCGGCATCTGCTGGGACGGTGGGGCTGGCACGTCGAACTGGCTGGATGCGGCCAACTGGACCGGTGACGTGTTGCCCGGCCTGAACGATCTGGTGTTCATCAACCTCGCCGGCGGCGCCGACGTCGTGCTGAACGCGAACCCGGCCCTCACGCTGGCCGGTCTGACCATAGGCGACGCCAACTCACTGACGCTGACCGGTGGCACGCTGAATGCGCCGACCACGATCCTGAATGGCGGCACCTTGTCGTTGACCGGCGGCACGCTGAACTTCGGCGCCGCACTGAACAACGCCGGTACGCTGAACTACGCCGGTGGCACGCTGACCGGAAATCTGTTCACCAACAACGGCACGCTGAACGTGCTGCCCGGCAGCAGCGGCAACCTGACGACGACACGGCTGAACAATACCGGCAGCATCGTCGTCGATGCCAACCGCACGGTCGAGTTCGGCAGCGGCGGCGGCATGATCTTCGCCAACGACGGCAACGTGCAGGTGCGCAGCGGCACGCTGTCGGTGCTCGCTCACGACACCGACCTGTCCGGTCCCGGCGCCGACAGCGGCGACTACACGGTCGACGCCGGTGCCACGCTGCGCTTCCGCGACGCCTTCCGCGACTTCGGTCCGGGTTCGTCGATCACCGGTGGCGGCGACGTCGAATTCACCGCTTTCTCCGGCGGCCTGTTCAACGTCAACGGCGTCTATTCGGTCGGCGGCACCACGCGGGTCAGCGGCAATACGCTGGTCAATTTCAACAGCAACGCCAGCTTCGGCACGCTTGATCTGGCCGGCAACATCGGCGGCACCGGCACGCTGACCGTTGCCGAGAACCTCGTCTGGACCTCGGGTTCGATCGGCGGCGCCGGCCGCAGTGTGATCGTCAATGGCGATGCGCTGCTGGACGGCGCATCTCTCAACCTCGCAGGGGCGCGCCTCACCATTGCCGACAGCGGCCTGATCGATGCCGGCACCCGGGTCAACATGAGCAGCGGCGCGCAACTCATCGTCGCCACCGGCGCGTCGCTGGGCATGGGCAGCAATGCCGCGGTCGGCGGCACTGGCAGTCTGGTAAACCGCGGCACGCTCGAAGGCACGGTGGGTGGCGGCAGCTCGAACATCGGCGTGCTGCTGTCGAACTTCGGTGAAGTCAGCGCCAGTTCGGGCAATCTGGGCCTGACCGGCGGCATCGCGAATACCGGCGCCGGCAGCTTCGTCATCGGTGCTGACGCGACGATGGAACTGGGCGGCGACCTGCCGCCGGACATCTTCGACCGCATCGGCGGCGCCGGCACGCTGAGCTTCTCCCCGACGTCACAGCCGGTGATCAACCGCAGTTACGCCGCGCAGGGCGGCACGCCATTCAGTTTCAGTCTGCGCTCGGGCGCCGTGCTGACCAATGAGCCGCAGAACGGCACAGTCAGCGGCCAAGCCGCCGGTTGGATCTACACAGCGGACGCCGGCTTCAACGGCACCGACAGCGCCCGCTTCACGCTGAGCCTGGGCAGCGGCACGGCCGTGTTCAACATCAGTTTTGCCGTCACGTCGGAACCGGCCGTGACACAGCCGCAGGTGCAAGTGATCGCCACCACGCTGCTGCCCGAAGTGTTCCAGCCGCCGCGCATCGTGCTGCCGTCGACGCCGCCGCAAATCAGCGCGCCGATCAATGTCGCAAGCGTGGATGCACTGAGCGACATCGCCACCGCGTCGGGCCCGCAGTTCGACCAGCCGCTGCGCGACTTCCGCGCCAGCCGCCTGCAGTGCCGTTAAGGAGTCCGTCCATGAACGCCCGCACCCTCAACCCTCGCCTGCTCGCGCTGACCGCGGCAATCGTCGCCGCGCCACTGGCTGCGCAAACCACGCCGACGCCGGCCGCCGGCCGCGTCAGTTATCTGTCCGGCACGATGTACGTACAGACTGCCGACAACAAGACGCGCATCCTCGGTCGCGATTCGTCGATCTACAGCGGCGACGTCATCACCACCGAAAAGACCACGGTGGCGCGCATCGAATTCGGTGACGGCTCGTCGCTGGCGCTGAAACCGCGCAGCCAGGTGAAGATCGACGGTTACGCCTTCGATGAGGCGAAGCCGGAGAAGGACAGTCTGCTGTACAGCCTGGTCAAGGGCGGCCTGCGTGCAGTGACCGGCCTGATCGGCAAACGCAATCGCGAGGGCTACCGCGCGAGCACGGTCACCGCCACCATCGGCATACGTGGCACGCGCTTCGGCATGCTGCTGTGCGACGAGAACACCAAGGACGATCCGGCCTGCATCAAGGCGCTGGAAGAGGCGAAGGACGGCAAGCCGGGCGAGCCGGCGCTGGTGTTCGACGTCGAGGAAGGCAGCATCGAGGTGAAGAACGATGCCGGCAGCAAGACCTTCGAGGTCGGCCAGGCCGGCGTCGTGTCGAGCAGCAAGTCCGCGCCGCAGCCGCTGCCCGAAAATCCGGGTCTGAACGAGTCGTTGCCTTCGTCCACCGCGGCCCGCCCCGGTCCGGCCGGCATGAACGGCAGTACTGGCCTGGGCAGCGATTCTGACGCCTCCTGCACGGTGCAGTAAACGCGCACTTTGGAGAGGGCGCCGTCGGCGCCCTCTCACCCGCAAACAGCCCTTACTTCACGCCCGCCATGCGCTTTTCGAGCTGCGCCACCGGCACGTAGCCCGGAATGCGCTCGCCATTGCTGAGGAAGATGGTCGGCGTGCCGCGCACACGGTACTTCTCGCCCAGCGCAACCGACTTCTGCAGACCCGCGGTGTCGCAGGATGCAGACGCGGCGGCCGGCGCGACGTTGGCGGTCATCCAGTCGCTCCACGCCTTCTGGCGGTCACTGGCGCACCAGATCGCTTCCGACTTTTTCTGCGAATCCGGGCCGAGAACCGGCGTCAGGAAGGTGTATACGGTCACATCGTTCAGCGTCAGCAGTTCCTTCGCCAGCTTCTTGCAGTAGCCGCAGTTCGGGTCTTCGAAAGTGGCGATGACGCGCTTGCCGTTGCCGCGCACCTGCTTGATCGCGACGTCCAGCGGCAGCTCGGCGAAGTTGATCGCCGACAGCTGGTTCACGCGCGCCTGCGTGATGTTCTGGCGCGTCTTCGCGTCGAGGATTTCGCCGAGGATGAGGTAGTTGGCCTTCTCGTCGGTGTAGAGGATTTCTCCGCCGACGCGCACTTCATACAGGCCCAGATAAGGCGTCTTGGTCACGCCTTCGACCTTGGCACCGGCGCCCAGCGTGGACTCGACTGCGGCCTTGATCGTGTCTTCCGGCCCCGCCCAGGCGGTCGATGCAGCCAGTGCGCACAGCAGCGCTGCGGTGTGCTTGATGGACATGTAGTTTCCTTGTGAGGGCGCGCATCGTTGCGCGCCGGTTGTGAGTACTCAGCCGAGTGCGTAGCGTACCAGCGCATTCCTTACGACAGGCAGGCGCCGGGTCAGGTTCAGTCCGCTGTTGCGCAACCAGGACAGCGCCGGCCACTGCGGCCGGAACAGCTCGTGCAGCGCGTGCGTGGTGAGCTGCATCGCATTCACCTCTTCCGCCCGCTTGCGTTCGTAACGACGCAGAAGACGCACGTCGCCGAGCACGCTGCGGTCGGCGTCCGCCAGCACTTCGGCCAGCACGCGCACATCGGCAAACCCCAGATTGACGCCGTGGCCGGACAGCGGATGGATCGCATGCGCCGCGTCGCCCACCAGCGCCACGCTGGGCGCGACCACCTTGGGCACCTGCATCAGCCGCAGCGGAAACCCCGCTGCCGGTGTCACCAGTTCGAGCGCACCGAGCACGTGATCGCCGGCAGCGGCTACCTGTGTTGCCAGCGTAGCGGCGTCGTATTGCAGCAATTCGCGCGCGGTCGCTTCCGGCGCGGACCACACCATGGACATGTGCTGATCGGGCAGCGGCAGGAAGGCGAGCACGCCGTCAGGCCTGAACCACTGCCAGGCGGTGCCCAGATGCGGTTTCTCGCAGCGGAAGTTGGCGACGACACCCAGTTCCTCGTAATCGGTGAAGCGCGCCTCCAGCCCCGATTGCGCGCGCACCCAGGAATTGACGCCATCGGCCCCGACCACCAGCGCGGCGTCGAGTACCCGGCCATCCTCCAGCGCCAGCCGCGAGCGACCGTCGGCAACGGTCAGCGACAGCGGCCGCGCCGGACACAGCAGGGTCACGTTGGCCTGCCGCTTGACGCCTTCCCACAGTTCGCGGGCGATCAGGCTGGATTCGGCGATCCACGCCAGTTCGCCGACCCCGACGTCGAAGGCGGAAAAGTCGAGCCGCGCGCCGCGGTCGCCGAACACCTCGATGCGCGTCATCGGCTGCAGACGGCCGCTGTCCAGATGCGCCCAGGCGCCGACCGCATCAAGAAAGCGCGCACTCGACGGACTGACCGCATACACCCGCGCGTCCCAGCCACCGACCGGCCACTCGGGCATGCGCCCCTCGACCAGCGCCACCGACAACTGCGAGCGACGCAAGGCCGCGCACAGTGCGAGGCCAGGCAGGCCGGCGCCCACCACCACCACATCGAATTCAAGGTCCCGCTGCATCTGTGCGAACCCATCCAGGAGAAATCAACCCGCGATTGTCCGGCCGCTGCGCCGTCCTTGACAAGTACCGGTGTCTAAACGACAATCCGCGTCCTTTCGCGTGGTGATGTAGCTCAGCTGGTTAGAGCGACGGATTCATAATCCGTAGGTCGAGGGTTCAAGTCCCCCCATCACCACCACTCCGGTTGCAGAGAAAAGCCCGATCCGCGGATCGGGCTTTTTTTCGTCCAGCTGCCGCGATCAGGCGCTCAGCACTTCGTCCTGCAGCATGCAGTCGGCGTCCGACAGCTCGCCACGGACCTGGTCGCGCAGCATGTCGTAGAGCGCGTCGAGGTCGAGTGCGGACACCAGCGGGCGGTCGCGGCCAGTGATGATGAGACGGTCGAGCCAGCGGAAGCGCCCGGCGACCATCTCGGGAACCGGCCGGATGTCGTTCGGACCGCACTCGGTCACGCTGATCAGATCGTCCACCACCAGTCCGAGGCGACCACGCGCACAGTGCGTGACGACGACGTGACCGCGGCCGTCTGCGCGCGGCAGGTCGAAGAACACCCGCAGATTGACCACCGGCACGTGTTCCAGCCCGCCCGCATCGTCGAGCGGCAGCACGCCGGCCACCAGTCCTTCGCCACTGCCGATCCGGCGCACGCGATCGATGTCGGCGGCCTCCAGCACCCGGGCCGCACTCACCGCGAGATGCCGGTCGTCGAGGCGGAACACCGCGAACTCTTCGCCCTCGCCGGGGCGGACGCCGCTTTCGGTTTCACCCGGGCCGGCGTCCGTGTCGCGGGCGGTCGCGGAGGCCTCCGGCAGCGCCAGAGCGACGACGGCGACCAGATCGTTACGGTAATCACCGGTCGTCTTGTATTCGCGATAGCCCGCCGACAACGCAACACCGGCCATATGGCGTACGCCGTCGAAATCGATCAGTGCATGGCGGCTGGCGCCCGCATCGAGTCCGGCGGCGAGCTCGCCCAGCTCCAGCCGGCTTCCCGGCTCAAGATCCTGCCGCGTGCTGGCGACAACCCGGCCATCGCGCTCGCAGAAGGCGGCCCACACGCCGTCGCGCGCCGGCAGCAGTTCACTCAGCATGGCCCTGAACTCGCGCGCCGATTCGAACACGATGCCGATGCCGCCGACCACGCGCGTGTCGTCGCCCGGCGCGCGGATGGCCGCGTGGTAGATGTAGGTCGGCGCGTCACGATGCAGCGGACTGGCTTCGAATGGCGACACGGCATAGCTCTGCGTGCTGGCCAGCCGGATCACCGCGTCGACGACACGCCCGTCGACCTGCCGGCCAACGGTGTCGTCCGCCGCGCCGGACAGCGTGCTGGACGCGACGATGTGGCCGTCTGCGCCATATACGAAGAGCCGGTCGTACACCGTGTAGAGCCGGTTGATGTCGTCGAGCAGTGCGCCGAGCGATGCGCGGCCGCGACCGCTGGCGAGCGCCTCGCGCAAGGCTGGCGCCAGCGCCCACCAGCGGCAGTCGTTGGCGCGCTCATACAGATTGCGGTCCATCACGTCCATCATCAGCCGCGACACGAACTGCAGATCCTGCAGCGTCGACGACATGATGGTGTCGGACAGCGCGGCCAGCGCACGCGAAAACACTGCGCGCATGCGCTCGCCGGTTTCGCTGATCTGCTGCAGCATGGACTTCAGCTTCAGCGAATCGCCACGACGTCCGCCAGCCATCACCTGGCCGTTCCAGACGACCCGGTTCAGCGCGTCCTTGATCGCCCCCGCCTGCGCCTCGATGGTCGCCAGTTCGCTGCAGTTCAGGCCGGACGACTGTGCCCCCGCCCCTTGCAGCGCGACCGCCTCTTCGCGGAAGGCCGATTCGGCCGGCACCATGACATGACCGCGCCAGCCCGGGCCCGCGTAGCCTTGGTAGCCGGTCGCCTCGCAGGTGCAGGCAATGTACTCGCGACCGCCGAAGTCGATCAGCGCACCGTCGGCGCCGGTGGCGGCCTCCGGTGTGCGGCCGAGCGGTACGTGGTCGGGATCGCTGCTGGCGATGACGTGTCCGTCGGCATCGAGCAGCAGCATGACCGCCCGATCGCGCGGGCGACGGAAGGTACGGAAGATGCCGGCCATCTCGTCGTCGAAACGGAAGGACAGACAGAGCACGCCAAGCGCCCGCCCGTCGGTATCGTCGATGCGTCGCGCGTACACCAGCGCACGTTCGCGTCCCGGCAGCAGCGCGCAGCGCCCGAAATGTTCGACGTAACCCGGTGCCGCGAGCGCGCGTTCGAGCAGCGCCGGATCGCCCGCCGTCGATTCGGGCAATGCACCAATGGCGGCTCGCACTTCGCCACGCAGATCGAGCACGAAGATGGCGTCGTACACCGAGTACTTGCGGATGTATTCGTGCAGGCGCGCCTCCAGCCGCTCGCGGCCGTTCGCGTTGGCACGCAGGAAACCGCGGATGTCGTCGTCGGTGGCGAGAAAGCCGACGTCGGCCGTGCGCTCGTACAGATTGCGCACCACCACATCGACGACCGTCTGGGCCCGCGCGCGCATCTGCAGCACCACCTTGTTCACGTTCTCGGCGGCCAGCGCACGCACCAGTTCGGTCTCCAGCCTGCCGAAGGCCTCGCGCGTGCTGGCCATGGCCGGCAGGATGGTCTTGGCCTCGGCCGGGCAGACCATCTTGGCCGTGGTCTCGATCAGCCGCCAGGTGAAGCGCAGTTCGGCCAGTTCGCGTTCGCAGGCGAGCACGCTGCGCATATGGGGAAGCAAGGACTGCGGGCAGGACATCGGTCAGCTCCGTTCTAATGGTTTCGAGCTCAGAACGGCAGCGAAAAACAGAAGTTAAGCAATTGATTGAAAATCACTTTCATGGTGCATTCACGCACCACGAAAGCGCGTGAAAAGGCGGTATCCGCGGCCTTGCGCCCCTGATCAGGGCAAAAAAAAGGGCGGCCCCAGGCCGCCCCTTCTTCAGATCCGTCCGGCGGACCTGCCGACCGGCATCACTCCTTGCCGATCTGCCACTTCTCGTCCGACTGCGACACCACTTCACCGGATTCGGTATCGACTTCAAGCTTCACTTCCTTGCCGTCGGCGGTCTTGATGTCGAACTCGTAAGAGCCCTTGCCGTCCGGCTCGATCTCGTACTCGACCTCGACGATCTCGCCCGGCACCTTCTTCAGCGCGATTTCACGGGCCGCAGCCTCGTTCACCTTGGCGCCAGCGAACTTCGGATGATCCTTGGTCACTTCTTCCTCGACCTCGACCACCTTGCCCGACTTGCCGGCGCACTCGACATCCCATGCCTTGCCATCCGGCGTCTCGATATCGAATTCATAGATGTAACCTTCGCCCGCTTCCTTCTTCAGCTCGACCTTGACGATCTGGCCGGCCTTGGCCTTCAGTGCCGCCTTCATGCACTTTTCGAGACCTGCCGAGGTCTTCGGCATGTGATGTTCCGCGAATGCCGGTGCGGCGAGGCCCGCAGTGATGAGCAGGGTAGCCAGCAGGTGAGCGCTCTTCATGGTGTGTTCTCCTTTTTCGGTATGCCAGAATGGGGTCCGCAGCGTGTTGCGCTGCAGTATCCGAAGTCTAGCCTTCGCCCGGGAAAGTTTCCCGGAAGCCGTTCAGAAGGGTGACAAATTGGGATATTTTCCCGGCCATACCGGGAAAATATCCCTGTCGCCCGGCGCACTGTGTTCCCGAGTCGAACAGTGTGCACCCGCACCAATCAATCGCGTCCCCGGCCATTGCCGTTGCCATTTCCGTTGCCCGGACCGCCGCCGTGCCCACGACCGCCCTTGTCGTGCTTGCCGCCGCGGTGATCGTCGTAGCCGCCACGGCGGTGATCATCGCGGTCGTGCCGATCGTAATGCTGATGCGCGTCGTGATGATCGTGGCGCACCTCGCGATAGGCGTGACGCTCGCGATAGCGCGGCACATAGACGTCGTTGTACCAGCTGTCCTGCACGAAGTAGACCGGGCGGCCACAGGCCTCGTAACGACCGCAGTACTTGCGCCAGTTCTTGGCATGGCCGGGCGGTACGTGCATGTAGACCGGCGGCGGCAGATGCGGGCCGGACACGATGACCACCGGCTGCGGGTAGATCAGACGCGGGCGCGGGTAATAGTCGCCGATGTCGATATGGCCATAGAAGCCGGGCTGTCCGATCGAGATCGACACACCGACGTCGGCGGCCAGCGCCGGCAGTGCGGACAGGGCCAGAGCGGCAGTCATCATCATCTTTTTCATCGTCGTGTCTCCGCGTAGTGAACAGTGATTTCAACGGGTGCGGAGGGCTGGGCGCAGACTGCCACGTGTAATCGACATGCTTCAAATCGTTACCGGACGCGCGCCAGACTCCAGACCCGCTGTCACACCCTGCATTCTGGTTGTCGGCCGTCAGCCGGCTTGTAGGAATCGGCGAACCCGGGCGGCGGTGCCGGCCGACGTCGGCGACACGAGTGGCCGACCGGCAATGAGAGCGTCCGAGTTGTCAGCGATGCCGCGCGGCGCGGAAACGCGCCAGTTCGCGCGCGGTGTGCGATGTGGCGGCCTGCGCCAGCAGATCGACCGGAGCCCCGGCCGCCACCACCCGGCCACCACCGTCACCGCCTTCCGGACCGAGGTCGATGATCCAGTCCGCCTCGGCCATCAGGTCGAGATCGTGCTCGATCACCACCACCGAATGACCGGCATCGACCAGCCGGTGCAGCACGCCGATCAGCTTGGCGATGTCGGCCATGTGCAGGCCGGTGGTCGGTTCGTCCAGTACGTACAGCGTGTGCGGGTTGCCGCGGCCCCTCCGGGCATTGGCCGGGTCGTTCGGGTCGGCCGGCGACTTCGCCAGTTCGGTCACCAGTTTCATGCGCTGCGCTTCGCCGCCGGACAGCGTGGGGCTGTGCTGACCCAATGTGAGGTAACCGAGGCCGACCTCCTGCATCAGCTTCAGCGTGTCGGCCAGCTTGCGGTGGGCGGCGAAGAATTCGACCGCCTCGTCCACGCTCATCGCCAGCACGTCGGCGATGCTCTTGCCGCGCCAGACGACGGCGCGCGTTTCCGAATTGAAGCGCGCGCCGTTGCACGCTTCGCACAGCACGCGCACGTCGGGCAGGAAGGACATTTCGATCTGCCGCAGCCCCTGGCCCTCGCACACCGGGCAGCGACCGGGACCGGTGTTGAACGAGAAGCGCGCGGCGGTGAAGCCGCGTTCGCGCGCATCCTGGGTGTCGGCGTAGAGCTTGCGTATCGCGTCCCAGAAACCGATATAGGTCGCCGGGCAGGAACGCGGCGTCTTGCCGATCGGCGTCTGGTCGACTTCGAGCACGCGGCCTAGCGCGCCCCAGCCTTCGATGTCGGTGCAGCCGGTGAGCGCAGCCTTCGGGTCGTTCAGCCGCTGCGCGACGCCGTCGCGCAGCACGTCGCGCGCGAGTGAGGACTTGCCGGAGCCGGACACGCCGGTCATCACCACCAGCCGGCCGAGCGGCACCCGCACGTCCATGCCCTTCAGGTTGTGCAGCGTGGCGCCGCGTACGAGCAGCGACGGCGTGTCGTCGGCGACCGGACGCCGCGGTTTGAAACTGTGGTCCAGCGGACGGGCGAGGAAACGGCCGGTGATGGATTCCGGCTTCTTCGCCAGATCGCTGGCGTGGCCTTCGGCAATCACCTCGCCGCCGAGCCGCCCGGCGCCCGGGCCGAGGTCGATCACGTGGTCGGCGCGCAGTATCGTGTCCTCGTCGTGCTCGACCACCAGCAGCGTGTTGCCCTTGTCGCGCAGCTTCACCAGCGTGTCGAGCAGCACCTGGTTGTCGCGCGGATGCAGGCCTATGGTCGGTTCGTCGAGCACATAGCAGACGCCGCGCAGGTTCGAGCCGAGCTGGGCAGCGAGGCGAATGCGCTGCGCCTCGCCACCCGACAGCGTCGGTGCGGCGCGGTCCAGCGACAGATAGCCAAGTCCGACTTCGCTGAGGAAGTGCAGCCGACTGTTCAACTCCGCGATCACGTCGCGCGCAATCTCGCCTTCGCGGCCTTCGAGCGACCAGCCGGCAATGGCGGTCTGCAGTGCCGACACCGGCTGCGCACTCAGCTGCGCGATCGACTGGCCGAACAGCTTCACATTGCGCGCAACCGGGTTCAGCCGCTCGCCATGGCAGGCCGGGCATTCTTCCGGCTCCCCGTCCTGCCACTCGTTCCAGGTCGCTTCCTCGCCGGTCTGTTCGGCGTCGAAACCCTGCAGCTTGAGGCCGGTGCCCATGCACTTGGCGCACCAGCCATGCTTCGAGTTGAACGAAAACAGGCGCGGATCGAGTTCGGCGAAACCGGTGCCGCAGCTCGGGCAGGCGCGCTGGGTCGAATACACCTCGACGGTCGGCACCGGCGCGTCCGGCTGTCCCAGTCGGTCCAGCGGCGACATCAGGTGCAGCACGCCCTTGCCGTGTTCGAGCGCCTGCCGCACCGCGTCGCGCAGCGTGCGCTCGTCGCGTTCGTTCACGACGAAATCGCGGATCGGCAGTTCTATCGTGTGTTCCTTGAATCGATCCAGCCGCGGCCACGGCGCGGTCGGCAGGAATTCGCCATCGACGCGCAGATGGGTGTGGCCGTGCGACTTCGCCCAGCGCGCCAGTTCGGTGTAATAGCCCTTGCGGTTGATCACCAGCGGCGCCAGCAGACCTATGTGCTGGCCGCGCCGCTCGCGCAGGATGCGCGCCACCATCGCGTCCTCGCTCTGTGGCGCGATCGCGCAGCCGCAGTCCGGGCAGTGCTGCACGCCCAGCTTCACGTACATCAGGCGCAGGAAATGGTAGATCTCGGTCTGTGTCGCCACCGTACTCTTGCGCCCGCCGCGGCTGGTGCGCTGCGCGATCGCCACCGCCGGCGGAATGCCGAACACGCCATCGACGTCCGGCTTGCTCTCCGGCTGCACGAACTGGCGCGCGTAGGCGTTCAGCGATTCGAGGTAGCGCCGCTGACCTTCGCCGAACACGATGTCGAAGGCCAGCGTCGACTTGCCGGAGCCGGAAACGCCGGTCACCACGGTGAAGCGGTCGCGCGGAATATCGACCTCGATGTTCTTCAGGTTGTGCTCGCGCGCGCGGTGCACGACGATGCTGTGCGCGGCGCGGGCGCGCAGCGCGCTGTGCGCCGCGTCCTGCTGCTCGACCGGCACCACCTCGTGCGCGGCCAGCGAGAAGGTATCCACCAGGCGGTATTCCGCCAGCGCGCGCCCGGTGTGCGACGTCTCGCACCCCGTGATCTGCGCCGGCGTGCCTTCGAACACCAGCCGGCCGCCGTCCTCGCCCGCTTCCGGACCGAGGTCGATCAGCCAGTCGGCGGCTGCGATCACGTCGAGGTTGTGTTCGATCACCAGCACCGTATGGCCGGCGTCGAGCAGCTTGGCGAACGCGCCGAGCAGGCGTGCGATGTCGTCGAAGTGCAGGCCGGTGGTCGGCTCGTCGAGCAGGAAGAGTTTGCCACCCTGAGTGCCGCCCTCCGCAGAACCTTTCTTCGCGCCCTTCGCACCCTTCACGCTGGCCGCTTCGGCGAGAAAGCCGGCCAGCTTGAGCCGCTGCGCCTCGCCGCCCGACAGCGTGGGCACCGGCTGGCCCAGCGTCACGTAGTCGAGGCCGACATCGACCAGCGCCTGCAGGCCGGCCACCGCGTTGTCGGCGTGGCGGCGCAGCTTGGGTTCGAGGTCAGCCAGATCGCGCAGCCAGTCCAGCGCGTCGCGCACGGTCATCGCCAGCACGTCGGAAATGCTGCGGCCGTCGAGCCTGATTTCGCGCACCTCTGCGCGGTAGCGTGTCGCGTCGCAATCCGGGCAGCGCAGATACACGTCGGACAGGAACTGCATTTCGACGTGTTCGAAACCGGTGCCGCCACAGGTCGGGCAGCGACCCTTACCAGCGTTGAACGAGAAGGTGCCGGCGGTGTAGCCGCGCTGTTTCGCCTCGGCCTGCAGCGCGAACAGTTCGCGTACCGGGTCGAAGGCGCCGACGTGGGTGACCGGGTTGGAGCGCGCACTCTTGCCGATCGGCGACTGGTCCACCATCACCACGTCGGCGATGTGATCCAGCCCTTCGAGCGCGTCGTGCTCGCCGGCCGTTTCGGTCGGCCGGCCGTAGTGCTTGAGCAGCGCCGGGTGCAGCACATCCTGGATCAGCGTCGACTTGCCTGAGCCGGACACGCCGGTCACCGCGACCAGGCGGCCGAGTGGGATGGCGATATCGACGTTCTTCAGGTTGTGCGCACGGGCGCCGCGCAGCACCAGGCGCGGCGTGGCGGCATCGACCGCCCGGCGGGTGCCGAGCGCGGCATCGACCTTGCGGCGACCGGCCAGGTAGTCGGCGGTCAGCGTGTCGGCGCCGGCCATGGCGGCGGGCGCGCCGTCGAACACGATCTGCCCGCCGCGCGTGCCGGCACCCGGGCCGATGTCGAGCAGGCGGTCGGCGTGACGCATGATCTGCGGGTCGTGCTCGACCACCACCAGCGTGTTGCCAGCGTCCTTGAGCCGCTGCATCACGCCGATCACCCGCTCCATGTCGCGCGGATGCAGGCCGATCGACGGTTCGTCCAGCACGAACAGCGTATTCACCAGCGACGTGCCGAGCGCGGTCGTCAGGTTGATCCGCTGCACCTCGCCGCCGGACAGCGTGCGCGACTGCCGGTCGAGGTTCAGATAGCCCAGCCCGACGGTGCACAGATAGCCGAGCCGGGTGCGGATTTCGGCCATCAGTTCCTCGGTGGCCGAATCAAGCGGCGGCGGCAGGTCGAGCGCGTCCATCAGCGCGCGCAGTTTCACCACCGGCCACTGCATCAGGTCGTGGATTGAATGCCCTTCGATCTTCCACAGCGCCGCATCCGGCTTGAGCCGGCTGCCGCCGCAGGCCGGGCACGGCGTATAGGCCCGGTAGCGCGACAGCAGCACCCGGATGTGCATCTTGTAGGCCTTGGTTTCCAGCCACTCGAAGAAGTGACGCACGCCATACCAGGTACCCGGCCAGGACTTCTGCCAGCTCTTCCACTTCGGATCGCCTTCGAGCACCCACTGGCGGTGTTCAGGCGACAGCTCGTTGAACGGTACATCGAGCGGCACACCGTACTTCGGCGCCAGCTTTTCCAGGTCGGTCTGGCACTCGCTGTAGGACTCGGTCTGCCAGGGTTTCACCGCGCCACCGCGGAGGGTCTTGCGGCCGTCCGGAATGACCAGTCCGAAATCGATGCCGATGACACGGCCGAAGCCGCGGCAGGTTTCGCAGGCGCCGATCGGCGAATTGAACGAGAAGGTGGCCGGCATCGCCGGGCTGTAGGCGATGTCGCAGTCTGCACAGTGCAGCGTGTTCGAGAAGGCCCAGCGCTCGCCTTCGCCGTCGAGCAGCTGCACGTGCATGCGGCCGTGACCCAGCTTCAGCGCCGCCTCGACCGCCTCGGCGATGCGCGATTCGCCGGCGTTGCCGGCGCGAAAGCGGTCCTGCACCACGTGCAGCACAGTGCCGTCGCGCGCGTGGATGCGGGTGTAGCCCTGGCGCTCCAGCCAGCCCTGCACCTCGGCGTCGGTGAAGTTGTCGGGCACGGTGACCGGCGCGGTCACCGCCAGCCGCGGGTCACCCGCTGCGGCGGCACATTCGACAATCCGCTGCGCGATGCGGTCGGCGCTGTCGGCCTGCACCGGCTTGCCGCAGCAGCGGCAATGCAGCGTGGACACGCGGGCGAACAGCAGCTTCAGATGGTCGTTCAGTTCGGTCATCGTGCCGACCGTCGAGCGCGAGGTGCGCACCTGATTGGTCTGGTCGATCGCGATGGCTGGCGGGACGCCCTCGATGCGGTCCACCTGCGGCGCGTCCATGCGGTCGAGGAACTGGCGCGCGTAGGGCGAGAAGGTTTCGACGTAGCGGCGCTGGCCTTCGGCATACAGCGTGTCGAACACCAGCGAGGACTTGCCGGAACCGGACACGCCGGTCACGACCGTCAGCTTGCCGAGCGGGAAATCGACGTCGAGGTTCTTCAGGTTGTTCTGCCGCACGCCGCGCAGGCGGATGGCGGCTTCGGGCACTGCGGCCACGGGACGATAGCTTTTGCGGGACACGATGGACGGAATTCAGTGAGTTGGCCGCGAGCTTAGCAGCGACGACGGATTCTGCAGGCGCGGCGCCGCCGGCGATGAACCACCGACCGCGCGTCGCGGGTCGGGACCACGGCCCCGATCGCGTGCAATCAGCGTTCCTGCGGCCGCAGGAAGTCCGGCATGTCGGCCGGCGCGGCCTTCCAGAACGGCACGGTGCGCGTGGCGTCGATGTCGGCGTCCAGCCATTCGATCGGGATTGCGTAGCGCTCCTCACCCGCCGTCTTCGCGACGAAGGCGAGGATGCCGACCAGTTCGCCGGCCACGTTGAACAGGCCGCCGCCGCTGTCGCCGATGGCAAAGGGCACGCTCACCTGCATCACCGGCGCGCCATCCATCGCGAAGGTGCGGTCCAGCGCACCGACCAGCAGACGTACATCGACGCCGTAGGCGCCGTTGAAACCGAGCAGGCGGTCACCGGGCTTCAGGTCGCCTGCACGGGCGATCTTCGCCGCCGGAGCCACCAGTTCCGGCACCGACAGCACGCACAGGTCGCGCCAGTCGTCGCGACGAACCACGCTGGCCGGCTTGGCCACGTACTGATAACTGGCTTTCAGCGACTTCGCGCCGGCGATCACGTGGCAGGCGGTCGCCACCCGCTGCCCCGGCAGCACGACACCGCTGCCGATCGAGATCGATCCGTCCGGCTGTTCGGCCTGCACCCGCACCGTGGTCTGGATGGCGGTGGCGATGTTCATCGCCTGCGCCGAACAGGCGGCAAGGGCGAATCCGAGGGCGGCGATCGTTGTTCTCATAGCGGGCTCCGGTCGGCAGGCTGAAACGCTGGCTGCGCTTCCGACTGCGGCTCACGCACTTGGTTTCATCGGTGGGCGCCAATGGTATGGTCGGGAAAAATCGCGGAGAAAAGCGCATGCGGCTGACGATGAACACGCAAATCCTGCTCGGCGCACTGATCGGCGTCGGCCTTGGCCTCGCCCTCGGCGCACTGCCGGACGAGGCCACGACGCGCGTGCAGGGGCTTTACCTCGCCGGGCTGATCGGCGGCATCTTCGTCGCGCTGCTGAAGATGGTGCTGGTGCCGCTGGTGTTCTCGTCCATCGTGGTCGGCGTCGCCCACCTGCGCCAGCACGGCAACATCCGCCGCGTCTGGGTGACCACGCTGCTGTTCTACCTGCTCACCGTCACCATCGCGGTCATTCTCGGTATCACGGCGGCGAATGTATTCAAGCCGGGGGCCGGCATGCACCTCGACATGTTCGCCGACGCGCTGGCCGGCTTCCAGGCAAAGCAGCTGCCGTTTCCCGACTTCGTCCAGCAGTTCCTGACCGGTCTGTTCAAGAACCCGTTCTCCGCACTGGCCAACGGCGAAATCGTCGCGCTGGTCGTGTTCGCGCTGATCCTCGGCATCGCGCTGGTGCAGGCGGGCGACCGCTACCCGATCATCAATCGCGGCATGGAAGAGATGCAGGACCTGTCGCTGCGCATCGTCGGCGCCATCATGAAACTGGCCCCTTGGGGCATCGGAGCGCTGCTGGCCAGACTGATCGCCACGCAGGATGTCGCCTTGCTCGAAACGATGGCCCGCTTCGTCGCGGTCGTGCTCGGCACCACGCTGTTCCACGGCATCGTCGTGCTGCCCGGCCTGCTGTGGCTGATCACCCGCGTGACACCGCTGGCGCTGTGGCGCGGCGGTCGCGAATCCTTCCTGACCGCGCTCGCCACCAGTTCCAGTTCGGCGACGATGCCGATCACGATGCGCGTCACGCAGCAGCATTTCGGCGTGCGCCCCGCCACCGTCGGCTTCGTCGTACCGGTCGGCACGACGATGAACATGGACGGCACGGCGCTGTACGAAGCGGCCGCCGCGCTGTTCATCGCCAGTCTGGTCGGCATCGAACTGAGCGCCGGTCAGCAGATCGTCGTCTGCGTGATGTCGATGCTGGCTGCGGTCGGCGCACCGGGCATTCCGAGTGCCGGCATGGTGACCATGGTGATGGTGCTGCAGTCGGTCGGGCTGCCGGCCGAGGCGATCGCCATCCTGCTGCCGATAGACCGGCTGCTCGATGCGGTCCGCACCGTGGTCAACGTCGAGGGCGACATCGTCGGCAGCATCGTGGTCGACCACGTCGCAGGCGCAGACGCACCTCAAGATCCAGCGAATCTTGAGGTGCGCGCCTGAGGCGCGCATTTATGATGCAGTGCACGAACATGCCTTTGCGGTGACCGCCATGGACCCGACCCCCGCCACCTCGCCGGACGCACCGCGCCCCGGCCCGCTCTTCCCCTGGATGCGTCTCGACCCGGCGCTGCAGTTCATGCTGATGATCGGGCTGGCGGCCGTGCTGGCCCTGCTGTCCTGGGCCTTCGCCGATTCGCGCACGCCGCAGGCCATGCGTCTGGGCCTGCTGGCCGGACTGGCCGGCTTCGCCGCGACCGCCATCGGTGCAGCCCCCGCGCTGGGCCTGCGCTCGCTCGGCCAGCGCGGTTCCGACGTGCTGCTCGGCTTCGGCGCCGGCATGATGCTGGCCGCCTCCTCCTTCTCGCTCATCGTGCCCGGCCTGGCCGCCGGCGAAGACCTGACCGGCTCACGCAGCCTGGGCGCAGCGGTGGTGGTCACCGGCATGGCACTCGGCGTCTGGCTGATGATGATGCTCGACGCGATGACGCCGCACGAGCACGAGCACTGCGGCAGTTGCGGCCCGGAAACGCGGATGGGCCGCGTCTGGCTGTTCGTCAATGCCATCGCGCTGCACAACCTGCCGGAAGGCATGGCGATGGGCGTGTCCTTCTCGCAGGCGGACATGACAGTCGGCCTGCCGCTGTCGACCGCGATTGCGATACAGGACATTCCGGAAGGCCTCGCCGTCGCGGTCGCGCTGCGCGCGGTCGGCATGTCGCCGCTGAAGGCGGTGGGCATCGCCGCGCTGAGCGGTTTCATGGAACCGCTGGGCGCACTGATCGGCGTCGGGCTGTCCAGCAGCTTCGCGCTGTTCTACCCCGGTGGGCTCGGCCTCGCCGCCGGCGCAATGATTTTCGTGGTGTCGCACGAAGTCATCCCGGAAACCCACCGCAACGGCCACGAAAAAGCGGCCACGCTGGGGCTGATGGCGGGCTTCATGGTGATGATGGTGCTCGATACGACTCTCGGCTGAGGCGCGGCAACTCAGACCGTCGCCCCGGCGCTGCGTCCCGCGGCCGCCGTCGGCCTCGGACTGCACTTCAGACGACCGTCGAGAGCAAGCTCGCTCCCACAGAAACCCTTGCTCCAGCTCAGTTCCCCGGCGTCACGCCATTCGGCAGCAGCACCCACATCCTTCCCTGCTGCTTCATCTTCCCCGCCTGTGCGCCGGCCTCCGGCCCGAAGCCCCAGAAGAAGTCGGCGCGCACGCCGCCCTTGATGGCGCCGCCGGTGTCCTGCGCCATCATGAGCCGGCGCAGCGGCTGGCTGCTGTTCGGTCGCGTGGTGTCCAGCCACACCGGCGCGCCGAGCGGCACGCTGCGCGGATCGATCGCGATGACGCGACCACCCGCGATCGGCACGCCGAGCGCACCGAGCGGGCCTTCGGGCAGGCCGGGCGCCTGCTTGCCTATCGGCAGTTCGCGGAAGAACACATAGCTCGGATTGGCCGCCATCATGGTCGCGACACGCGACGGATTGGCGCGCGCCCACTCGCGTATGCCCTGCATCGACGCCTGTTCGAGCTTCAGTTCGCCCTGGTCCACCAGCCAGCGGCCGATGGACAGGTAGGGGTGGCCGTTCTGGTCGGCATAACCGACACGCACCCGGCTTCCGTCCGGCAATTCCACCTGACCCGAACCCTGCACCTGCAGGAAGAACACGTCGATCGCATCGGCTGCCCAGAACAGCGCCTTGCGGTCGAGTTCGGCGGCGCGGGCATCCAGTTCGGCGCGCGTCCAGTAGGGCACGACCTTGCGACCATCGAGCCGGCCGCGCAGCCGCATGTTCTTCAGGTCGGGATGCACGCTGGCCAGATCGATCACCAGCAGGTCGTCCGGCACGCCGTGGATCGCGTACTTGTATGCGCCGCCGCGCGTGCGGTTGGCTTTCAGCAGCGGTTCGTAATAGCCGGTGACCAGACCCTGATCGCTGCCGTCGCCATTGAGCAGTTGCCAGGGGCGGAAGAAGGATTCATAGAACGCACGCACCGCGGCGCGGTCTGTCGCATCGAGCATGACCAGCGCGGCGCAGGGCTCCGACCAGCCCGGCTTGTTCGCCACCGCGCTGCACGATGCGCGCAGCGCCGGCAGGGATTCGCGCAGATCGTCGTCGCTCCAGCCTTCGAGCGCGGCCCACTCGGCCGCCACCAGCTTCGGTGGCAGCGGCTTCGCCTCGGGAGCCGGTGGCGGCGGGCACACCGGGCAGGCGGCGCAGGCCGGGCAGGCCGGACAGCTCTGCGGAACGGGCTGCGGCGCAGGCGGACACACCGGGGCGGCGACCGGCGCCGGTTCCACACGGGGCGCCGGCTTCGGCGTGCCGGCACAGGCCGCCAGCAGCAGCGACATACAGATCAGGACACCTGCGCTGCGCAGGCGGATTTGCTGGAACATCGGGATTTATTTAGATTGGTGCGCCCGCGAGCGCCGAGTGCGCAATGATAACGAGCACCTGCCCGACAGGCGGGTGCGACGACAACGAAAGCTTCATTCCCATGTGGTTATTCCTGCTCGAAGCCGGCACCGCGCTGGCGCTTTTCCTGTTCATCCTGTGGTGGACCCTGCCCAAGAAGGAGAAGGACTCCGCCGACGACACCAGCACCACCCCATCCGGCGACAAGGAGGGTGACCGTGAGCAGCCGTGATGGTTTCGAAAGCCTGATCGCGCGTGCGCACGCGCTGTTCGACCGACTGGAGCAGATCCTGCCGCCGGCACCGGTCGAACCGGACTGGAAGGCGATCGCCTTCCGCTGGCGTCGCAGCAACGGCCGCGGCCGGCTGGAGGCGGTCGCCCATCCGCACAAGCTGCGCCTGACGGATCTGCGCGACATCGACGTGCAGAAGGCGCGCATCAAGGCCAACACGCAGCAGTTCGTCGACGGCAAGCCGGCCAACAACGTGCTGCTGACCGGCGCCCGCGGCACCGGCAAGAGCTCGCTGGTGAAGGCGCTGCTGAACGAATACGCGAAGAAGGGCCTGCGCCTGATCGAGGTCGACCGCGACGACCTGACCGACCTGCCGGACATCACCGACCTGATCGCCAGCCGGCCCGAGCGCTTCATCATCTACTGCGACGACCTGTCCTTCGAATCCGGCGAACCCGGCTACAAGGCGCTGAAGAGCATTCTGGACGGCTCGGTGTCAGCGGTGCTCGACAACGTGCTTATCTACGCAACCTCCAATCGCCGCCACCTGATGCCGGAGTACTTTTCGGAAAACCGGGAGGCGAAGCACGTCGACGGCGAAGTGCACCCGGGCGAGGCAATCGAGGAAAAGGTGTCGCTGTCCGAACGTTTCGGGCTGTGGCTGTCCTTCTACCCCTTCGACCAGGACGCCTACCTGAACATCGTGAACCACTGGCTCAAGAGATTCGGCCTGAGCGCGGCCGACATCGAAGCCGCGCGCAGCGCCGCACTGCTGTGGTCGCTCGAACGCGGCGCCCGCAGCGGCCGCGTCGCCTGGCAGTTCGCGCGTGACTGGGCCGGCCAGCACGCCGCGCGGAGCAAGTAATGAGCGAACGCAAGCAGGTGGCCGTGGCGGCCGCCGTCATCTTCCGCGACGGCGCTCAGGGCCACAGCAAAGGCCGGGAGTTCCTGCTCGGCCAGCGCGCGCCCGGCACCTTCTACCCGGGCTACTGGGAGTTTCCGGGCGGCAAGGTGGAAAAGGGCGAGGCGCCGGTCGACGCGCTGAAGCGCGAACTGGACGAGGAACTGGGCATCCGCGTCGAGCACTGCACGCCGTGGATCACGCTGACTCACGAGTACGAGCACGCGCACGTGCGGCTGCATTTCTTCCGCGTCGAGCGCTGGAGCGGCCGCGTGCATGACCACGTGCACAGTGCGCTGGCCTGGCAGTCCGCCGATGCGCTCACCGTGTCGCCGATGCTGCCGGCCAACGGCCCGGTCATGAAATCGCTGCGCCTGCCGTCGCGGATGGCGGTGACGCACGCCTTCCAGATCGGCGCTGCCGCCCAGCTCGACGCGATCCACCAGGCCTGCCGCCGCGGCCGACTGCTGCTGCAGATCCGCGAGCCGGTGCTTGACTCCCCGGCGCTCGGCTTCGCGCGAGAGGCGATACGGATTGCGCGCGACCACGGCTGCCCGGCGGTGCTGAATGGCAGCGTCGAAATGGCGAAGGAGCTGGGCGCCGACGGCCTGCACCTGAAGGCCGCCCAGCTGGCGGGGCTTGCCGTGCGGCCCGATTTCGAGTGGGTCGGCGCCTCCTGCCACACGGCGGACGAGCTGGCGCAGGCGGTTCGCCTGGGCCTGGACTACGCGGTCGCCGGTTCGGTGCTGCCGACCGCCAGCCACCCCGGGGGCGACACCCTGGGCTGGGACGGCCTTGCGGCGCTGATCGCCGGCAGCCCGCTGCCGGTGTTCGCCATCGGCGGCCTCGACGACAGCCATCTTGCGCGCGCCCAGGACTGCGGTGCGCACGGCATTGCCGCCATCCGCGGCGCCTGGGTGCTGTAAACAATGGATCGCCGCCGCTTCCTGCTGCAGTTGGCCGCGCTCGCCGCCCTGCCTTCGCGACTGCGCGCAGCGGAAACGGATTACTCGCGCGGGCTGCTGTGGGCGGTGCGCAGCGGCGACGCGCCGGTGAGCCACCTTTACGGCACGCTGCACAGTGGCGATCCGCGCGTGCTGGCGCGTGCGTCACCACTGCGCGCGCGCATTGCCGAGGCCCGTCTTTTCATGCCGGAACTGGTGACCGACGCCGAGGCGGTGTCCATCTACCAGGCGGCCAGCGTCTACGGCAGCGACGACCTGCCGCGTCGGGTCGGCCGGGCGAAGTGGCCGCGCATCGAGAAAATGCTGGCACTGCACGGCGTCGATCCGCGGGTGGCCGTGCGCCTGCGCCCGTGGGCGGCGCTGCTGACGCTGCTGCAGCCGGTGGCCGCACAGCAACCGTCGCTCGACGAAGCACTGATCACGCTGGCGCGCGCGCAGAAGGTGGCCGTGCGGCCGCTGGAGCAGGTGCAGGAACAGATCGACGCCATCGCGCTGCTGCCGGAGAAGACCCAGATCGCGCTGCTGATCGACGCCGCGCGCCGGCACGACCGCCTGCAGGCCGCCATCGAGCCGATGACCGTCGCCTGGCTGGCCGGCGAGGTGGGCGAACTGTCGCGCATCAACAGCGGGCTGATGTCCGAAGACCTGGCGCTGCGCGAGCATGCCCGGCTGTTCATGCAGTCCCTGCTCGGCGCGCGCAACGCCCGCTTCGCCGAGCGGCTGCTGCCGGAAATCCATGTCGGCGGCGTCTTTGCCGCCTTCGGCGCCTCCCACCTTGCAGGCCCCGACGGGGTGCTCGCGCGCCTCGCTGCGGCCGGCTGTCGAATCGAATCAGTGACTTGACGCTCCAGTTTTTAACAATCGTGCCGTAATCCAGACACGATGAATCGTTCGGCTGGGCATTCCGCCCAGCACGGATGCACAGGAGACGAGCCATGATTTCATTCAACCGTATGTCGGTTGTCAGCCAGCTCTCGATATCGATCGGCCTGCTCTGCGCGGTCATTTTTGTCGCACTGATTGCGGTCGTGTCGGTATCGAGCAATCGCGCTGCGATGGAGCAGACCCAGAGCGCCCTCGGCGATCAGGCCGACGCGACGGCAAAACTGCTCGACTTGAGCTACGAGAACGCACTGGCCAATGCCGCCAAGGGCATGGCCGCCCTGAGGGGAGCGCTGGGCACGGTCACCATCGACGAAGACACGGTAGCCATGGGCAAGTACCCGGCGGTGCGCGTGGCGCGTGCGGGCGGCAACGTACTGAACGGCGACGAAGCCCGGATGAAATCGACGCGCGACCTGATCGGCGCCGATCCGGCCGTGATGGTGCGCGTCGGCGACGAATTCGTCCGCGTGGCGACGCTGCTCAAGGACGCCGAGGGCCGTTCGCAGGCCGGCGTCGCGATCAAGAGCGGACCGGATACCGCGGCGCTGCTCAAGGGCGACAGCTACCAGGGCGTGGTGATGCGCAACGGGCGCTTCTACATTTCCTCGCTCGAACCGATCAAGGACGCCGCCGGTCGCGTGGTCGGCGCACTGTCCGCACGCGTCGACGTGCAGCAGGGCATCGATCAACTGTTCGAATCGCTGAAGTCCATCCGCGTCGGCGAAACCGGCTATATCCATGTGCTCCGGCCGGGCGAAAGCGCCGACGACACGACCATGCTGTTCCACCCGTTACACGCGGGCAAGACGGTGAAGGAGATCGGCAACGACACGCTGACCCGCATCATCGGCGAACAGATCAGCAAGAAGAATGGCGACCACATCTACGACTGGCCGCGCGAAGACGGCTCGCTGGCGCCGAAGATTGCGGCGTACCGCCTGTCGGACAACTGGGGCTGGATCGTGTCGTCCGGCGCTCACGTCGAGGAATTCACGCGCTCGAACATCCAGCTGCGCAATCTGCTGATCGGCATTTGCGTCGCCTCGGCGCTGATGTTCGCCGGCCTGACCTGGTGGCTGGCGCGCAGCCGGCTGAGCCGCCTGAACAAGGTGTCTGCCGCGATGACCCGGCTCGGCAACGGCGACTTCAGCCAGCGCCTCGACGTGGTGACGGGCACGACGCACAACGAACTGGACCTGATTTCGATCCAGATGAACGAAGCGACGCGCAAGACCGCCGCGCTGATCACCGCCACCGCCGAGGCGGCGAGGGCGGTCGGCAATGCGGCGCGCGAACTGCGCGCCGGATCGAGCGAAGTGGTGAATGGTTCGACCGAACAGAGCAGTGCGGCCGCCGGTCTGGCCGCCGCCATCGAGGAATTGTCGGTCAGCATCACGCACGTGGCCGACAGCGCCGGCGTCGCCGACGGCATCACGCGCGAGGCGCGCAGCGCGGCCACCCAGGGCGAACAGAAGCTGTCGAGCATGGTCGAGGGCATGCAGCGCATCGCCGCCGAAATCAGCGATGCCTCGTCGGCGGTGACCGATCTGGCCGGTCGCACACGGGAAATTTCGAACGTCGGTCGCATCATCCAGGAGATCGCCGAACAGACCAATCTGCTGGCGCTCAACGCAGCGATCGAAGCGGCGCGCGCTGGCGAATCCGGCCGCGGCTTCGCGGTCGTCGCCGACGAGGTACGCAAGCTGGCCGAGCGCACGGCCGCGTCGACGCAGGAGATCGCCAATATGGTGAGCAGCGTGCAGGCCGATGCCGACAAGGTGGTACGCCGCATCGGCGAGGTCAGCGGCCAGGTCGGCGCCGGCGTGACGCTGGCCACCGAAGCGGGCGAAGTGCTGCGGGTGATCAGCGAACAGAGCGAGCGCACCGCGGAGGCGATGAAGGAAATTGCCGCAGCGACACGCGAACAGAGCAGCGCCAGCCAGTCAGTGGCACAGGGTGTCGAACGCATTGCCGGCATGGCCGAGCAGAACGCCGACATCACCCGTCGTGCCGACGGTCAGACGCATGGCCTCGAAGTGCTGGCCGGCCAGCTGCAGGACAACGTCGGGCGCTTCGTGGTCTGAGCGCCGCCACCGGTCACCAGCGTCTTGTCCAGCCTGATTCAATCCAGCCTGCGCCGACGCGGCGTCATCTGGATATTCTGCCTGCTGGTCATCGCCGGCAACTCGGCCTGGGTGTTGCAGAGCATGGACACCCTGGTCGAGGCCAAGACCCCGGTCGAACACGTACAGAACCGCCTGCGTACCAGCCGCGTGCTGCTGGAAACGCTGCTCGAAGCGGAATCCAGCCTGCGCGGCTACCTGCTGACCGGTGACCGGCGCTTCCTGCAGCCCTATCACAGCGCTCTGACCACGCTGCAACGCGTGCGCGGCGAGGTTTCGCGGCTGATGTCCGACGATCCGGCACACGCGCGGCGCGTGCCCGAACTGGACCAGGCTATCGACGACAAGCTGGCCGAACTGGACGAGAAGGCGACGCTGTTCAGCCAAGGCGACCGCGACGCCGCATTGATGCGCGTGGCCGAAGGTCACGGCCGCGAGCGGATGGAACGGGTGCGTCGGCTGATGGACGACTACCGGACCGCCGAGCAGGCCATCCTCGACATGCACTTCGGCCGCCAGGCCGAAGCCATCCGCCACGCCTACCTCACCTTCACCATTTCGACCGCGATCAGCGTGCTGCTGGTCGTGCTGGTCGCCTGGCTGATACGCAATTCGGCCCGCAGCAGTGCGCAGGCGGAAGCGGAACTGCAGTCGCGCAACCGCGCACTCGCCGAGGCCCTGGACAGCACGGCACGGCAGAGCGCGCACAGCAACGCGCTGTCCGAACTCGGGCGCTTCCTGCAGTCCTCGCGCGACATGGACGAGGCGATGGCGCTGCTCGACCACTACCTGCCGCAGGTCTTTGCAATATCGGCCGGCGCGCTCTACCTGACCGCCGCATCGCGCAACCAGCTGCGACTGGCCTGCCAGTGGGGCGACATTCCGAACGACGAATTCTTCGAACCGGGCGACTGCTGGGGCCTGCGCCGCGGCCAGCCCTACACGCAACCGGACGCCGAGGCGCCCACCCGCTGCGCTCACCTGCACGCCCCCGAGAACGCCGGCAGCCGCTGCCTGCCGATCACCGCGCACGGCGAGGTGATCGGTCTGATCAGCCTGCATGGCCGTGGCCACGAGTACGCGCTCAGCGAAGAACAGCTGGCGCAGACGCTGGAACAGGTCGCTCTGTCGATCGGCAACCTGCAGCTGCGCGAGACGCTGCGCCAGCAGTCGGTGCGCGACGCACTGACCGGACTGTCCAACCGCCGCTACCTGGAGGAATCGCTGGCGCGCGAATGCGCGCGTGCGCAGCGCAAGAACCTGACGGTCGCGGTATTCATGATCGACGTCGATCACTTCAAGCAGTTCAACGACAGGCACGGCCACGAAGCCGGCGACGCCGCGCTGGCACGCGCCGAAATGCTGCGGGCCGCCGTCGAGAACCTCGAACTGAGCTTTCATGGCAGCGCGCTGGGCACGCTGACCATTTCGATCGGCGTCGCGCTCTATCCGCGACACGGTCACTCGCCGACCGATCTGATGCGTGCCGCCGACCAGGCCCTGTACGTCGCCAAGCGGAACGGACGCAACCGCGCACACCTGGCGGAAAGCGGCAGCCCGGCCATCGCTGCCTGAGCGTCGGCGGCGCAGCGTATACTCGCGCTCGCCCATACATCGACACACCATGCTCAGCTACCGCCACGCCTTCCACGCCGGCAATCCGGCCGACGTACTGAAGCACTTCGTACTGGTCGAACTGCTGCAGTACCTGAACCAGAAGGACAAACCCTACTGGTACATCGATACGCACGCCGGTGCCGGCGGCTATGCGCTGGACAGCGGCTACGCGGCAAAGAACGCCGAGTACGCCGAAGGCATCGGCAAGCTGTGGGCTGCGCCCGATCTGCCTGCCGCGCTCGGCACCTATGTCGACGTCGTGCGCGCCTTCAACGACGGCGATGCGCTGCGCGCCTATCCCGGTTCGCCGATGATCGCGCGCGCCCTGCTGCGCGAGCACGACCGGATGAAGCTGTTCGAACTGCACACGACCGACAACAAGCTGCTCAACGCCGCCTTCGCCGACGCCGGCCGCAGCGTGCGCATCGAGAAGCTGGACGGCTTTTCCAACCTGAGGTCGCTGCTGCCGCCGCCGCCGCGGCGCGCGCTGGTGCTGATCGACCCGCCCTACGAAATGCGCGAGGACTACCGCTACGCCTTCGAAACGCTGCGCGACGCGGTCACCCGCTTCTCGACCGGCACCTACTGCCTGTGGTACCCGCAGCTGCAGCGCATGGAGTCGCGCGATCTGCCGGCCAAGCTCAAGCGCATGAAGATCGACGCCTGGCTGCACGTGTCGCTGACCACGCGCACACCGTCGCCCGACGGTTTCGGCATGCACGGCAGCGGACTGTTCATCGTCAATCCGCCGTGGACGCTGCCGGCGACGCTGAAGGCGACGATGCCCTGGCTCACGAAAACGCTGGCTGCCGATGCCAGCGCGAAGTTCGAACTCGATTTCAAGATTCCGTAAGGCCCTGCCATGGTGCTGCAGACCTCGATCGACGCGATCACCCACGCCATCGGCCTCGCCGTGGCGCCGGTGTTCCTGCTCACCGCCATCGCCACGCTGATCACCACGCTGAACAACCGGCTCGGTCGCATCATCGACCGCCGCCGCGTCGTGCTGGCGCGGGGCGGCCAGCAGTGCGAAGACGAAACGATGAGCAACGCCACCGAGCTCGAACTGCTGTCGCGGCGTGCGAAGCTGGTCTATCTGGCCATCCTGTTCGCCGTCGCCTCGGCGCTGATGGTCTGTCTGGTGGTGTCCTGCGCCTTCTTCGGCGTGCTGTTCACGGTGGTGCTGGCCGACCTGCTGGCCGGCTTCTTCGTGCTCGCCATGCTGGCGCTGATCACCTCGCTGAGCCTCTTCCTGCGCGAAGTGTTCGTCGCGGTCTTCACCGCCACCCACGCCAATCGCTGACACCCCGACACAATCGGCACCTAAAGCCCTCTCCGATGCGGGCCGTTGACCCGGCATAAGGTCGACGGAGGGCTCCATGGCGATCAACACCTGCTACGGCGCCAGCGCGTCGACGGATCCGGTCCGCGCGGTGGCCGAACTGGCGGCACAGACCGGCAGCACCGGCAAGGACGGGCTGCTGTTCTTCTGTTCGCCGGATGTCGACCTCGCGGTACTGGGTCGCGAACTGGCGCGTACTTTCCGGTGCCCGACGGTCGGTTGCACCTCGTCCGGCCACTTCGGCCCCGCCGGCTTCCAGCGCTCGGGCATCATCGGCGTCACCTTTTCGGGCGGCGGGCTGCGCCTGCGCACCTATCCGGTGACCCCGCTGGCCGCCTACGTCGACCAGGTGAGCTGCATCGCGGAGGACATCCGCGCCCGGTCGGACGCGACACCCGATCTGAACCGCTTCGGCATGCTGCTGGTGGACGGCCTGTCGATGGCCGAGGAAAGGCTGGTCGCGGCGCTCTACCAGCACGTCGGCAATCTGCCGCTGATCGGCGGCTCGGCCGGCGACAACCTGAAGTTCGAACACACCCACGTCTACGTTGACGGCCTCTTCCTGAGCGATGCCGCCGTCTTCACGCTGTTCGAGACCACCCATCCGGTGGCCACTATCAAGACCCAGCACTTCGCCGCAGGCAGCACGGAACTCGTCATCACGAGTGCCGACCCCGAGCGGCGCATCATTCATGAAATGAATGGCGAACCTGCAGCCAGGGCCTATGCTGAAGCGATAGGTCAGCGCATCGAGGCACTGACGCCCGCCGTGTTCTCGCGCCACCCCCTGGTGCTGCAACTGGGCGGCGATGCCTACGTGCGCTCGATCCAGAAGGTGAACGATGACCTGTCGCTGTCCTGCTACTGCGCCATCGACGAAGGGCTGATCGTATCGATCGGTCGCGCGCTCGATCCGCTGCAGACCATTGCCAGCGCGATGGCCGAACTCCGGCGCGACGTGCCCGAACCGGCGCTGGTGCTCGGCTGCGACTGCATCCTGCGTCGGCTGGAATTCGAGCAGGCAGCGATCGATGACGACATGAGCCGCCTGATGGCCGCCAACCTGCTGTTCGGCTTCTATACCTATGGCGAGCAGTACAACGGCCTGCACGTGAATCAGACGCTGACCGCTGTGGCGATCGGAGGATAGACATGCCCACCCTGCCGCAACCCGACATCGAGGCGCGCCTGAGCGAACTGGAACACAAGCTGGTCGCGCGCGACAAGACGATAGACGCGCTGAAGCGGCGCCTCGCCCAGCAGGACGAAGGCATGCGCAACTCGCCGTTCGCGCTGCTCGAACAGAACATCAGCCTGGCCAACGTGGTCGCCCGCAAGACCGGCGAACTGGAGCAGGAAAGACAGGCGCTGCAGAAAACGCTGGGCGAGCTGCGACAGACACAGACGCAGCTCCTGCAGTCGCAGAAGATGGAATCGATCGGCCAGCTCGCCGCTGGCATCGCGCACGAGATCAACACCCCGACGCAGTACGTGGCCGACAACATGAGCTTCATCGACATGGCCACCACCTCGCTGCTGGCGCTGGCCGATCGCAGCGTCGCGGTAATCGCGACCCTGCGTGCCGGCGAGCCCGACCCCGCACTGCTGGCGGACTTCGACGCCACCCTGCGCCGGACCAAGCTCGACTACCTGCGCCGGCAGATCCCGGACGCGCTCGCCCAGTCGAAGGAAGGGTTGGCGCATATCGCGCGCATCGTCAGCGCGATGAAGGCCTTCTCCCATCCGTCGGGCGTCGACAAGGTGGCAGTGGACATCCGCGAGGTCATCGCGACCACGGTCACCGTCGCCCGCAGCGAATGGAAGTACGTGGCCGAGATCGATACGCAGGTCGATGACGACCTGCCCGACCTGCCGTGCCGACGCGACCTGATCGGCCAGGCGCTGCTGAACCTGGTGGTGAACGCCGCACACGCCATCGCCGAGACGCTGTCCGAGGGCGTGCGCGACAAGGGGCTGATCCGGATCACCGCGACACGCTTCGGCGACCGGCACATCGACCTCAGCGTGGCCGACGACGGCCCGGGCATCCCGCCGGACATACGCGAACGCATCTTCGAGCCCTTCTTCACGACCAAGCCGGTCGGCAAGGGCACCGGGCAGGGTCTGGCCATGGTCTACACCACCGCGGTCGACCAGCACGGCGGCGAAATCATGTGCGAATCGGACGTCGGCCGAGGCACCCGCTTCACGATGCGTTTGCCGCTGTGCATCGACAACGACGAGGCAACGCCATGCAGGTAGTGTTCGTGGACGACGAAAGCCGCGTTCTGGCCGGCATCGAGCGCACGCTGGTGATGCGCGAAACCGACTGGGCGTGCCGCTTCTTCACCAGCGGTCAGGCAGCGCTCGACGCGCTCGAAGCCGAGCCGGCCGACGTCGTCGTGTCCGACATGCGCATGCCCTTCATGGACGGCGCCGCGCTGCTCGGCGCCGTGCGCGACCGCTGGCCCGGCACGCTGCGCATCATCCTGTCCGGCCAGTGCGACACCGCGTCGACGCTGCGCATGCTCGACGTCGCTCACCAGTTCGTATCCAAGCCCTGCGACAACGCGGTGCTGCTGGCCGCGGTGCAGGCGGCGCTGGCGCTGCGTGCGATGTTCCGCGACGCCTCGGTGATCGACGTGATCGGCCGCGTGAACCGGCTGCCCAGCGCGCCGCGCATCTTTGCCGAACTGACCCGGCTGCTTGCCGATCCGGCCAGCGACAGCCGTCATGTCGCCCGCCTGCTGAGCAGCGACCCCGCGCTCAGCGCGCGCATCATGCAACTGGCCGGTTCCGCCTACTTCACGCTGGGTGCGCGCATCACGAGCATCAACGACGCCATCACCCGCCTCGGCATCGATCAGGTACGGCTGCTCGTGCTCGCCTCGCAGGTATTCGCCGACGCCGCGACCGATCCCTTCGTCGATCACCTGCAACGGCGCGCGCTGCAGGCGTCCTGCCTGGCCGACCGCATCACCGCCGGCCGCCGCGGAGGCGTCGCCGCCACCGCTGCCTTGCTGGCGCGCATCGGCCTGCTGGTCGAACCGCTGCGCAGCGAAACGATGCAGGACGCCACCACCGTCTGCGACACGCCGCTGCACGCCGCGGTCGGCGCCTATCTGCTGGGCCTGTGGGGCCTGCCGATGGACATCGTGGACGCCGTCGCGCGGCACACCCACCCGGACCGCGCCTCCGCCCCCGGCTTCGGCCTGGCTGGCACCGTGCACGTCGCCGTCGCGCTGGCCAACGGCCAGACGCCGGACCTCGCCTATCTCGAACGCGCCGGCGTGAGCGAGCAGTGGCCGCAGTGGCAGGCCTACAACGCAGCACTCACCACGGACCATGACGATGACTGAAGACACCCTGCCTCGCGTGCTCTGCGTCGATGACGAACCCAACCTGCTGGCGGCGATGGAACGCACGCTGCACAGCCGCTTCGACGTGGTGACCGCCAATGGCGGTATCGCCGGGCTGGACGCCATCCAGCTCGGTGAGCCCTTCGCCGTCATCGTGTCGGACATGCGCATGCCGGGCATGGATGGCGCCACCTTCCTCGCACAGGCGCGCGAACAGGCGCCCGATGCCGTGCGCATCCTGCTCACCGGCCAGGCCGACGTCGAGTCGTCGATCGCCGCCATCAATCGCGGCGCCATCTTCCGTTACCTGTGCAAGCCCTGCCCGTCCGACGTGCTGATCGCCACGCTGGACGATGCCGTGCGTCACTACGACCGCGTGCGGGCCGAGCGCGACCTGCTCGAAACCACGCTCACCGCGGCGGTGAACACGCTGACGGAGGTGCTCGCCATGGTGGCGCCCTGGGCCTTCCAGCGAGCCACTTTCGCGCACTCGGCGGTGCAGCACGCGCTGTCGCGGCTGGACTGGGCGGACGGCTGGATCTACAGCATCGCCGCCGCACTGAGCCAGCTCGGCTGCGTCGGCATACCGCCCGAACTGATGCAGGCCGATGCCGCGCAACGTCATCTCGGCCCCGACGAAAAGAAGCTGCTGCGCGAACACCCCGAGGTGGCAAGCCGGCTGGTGGCGGCCATTCCGCGGCTGGATCTGGCCGCCGAGATCATCCGCTACCAGTCGGACAACCCGCCGCCCGACGCGCCGCTCGAAGTGATCCGCGGTGCGCCGCTGCTGCGCGCTGCGCTCGAACTGGAGCGCGACTGGTCACGTACCAAAGCGACGCGCAGCCCGCGCGACGTGCTGCGCACCGTGCAGCCACCGGTGCCCGACTACATCGTCAGGGCACTGGCCGACTTCCGCAGCGAGGTGAACCACCACCGCGCGGCGCGCGTGCGCGACCTGGTTCCGGGCTGGGTGGTGGACGAGGACGTGCGCTGCACGAACGGCATGATGGTGCTGTCGCGCGGCCACGAACTGACCGATACCGCGATCGCCGCGCTCAGTCGCCTGCTCGCCGCACAGGCCATACGCGAACCGATACGGGTGCGCAGCCGCGCCGACTGAAGCGCCGGTCGCCCCGCATCACGGATCGCCGGCCAGCGCATTAAGAACGGTTAACAAATCATGCGCCGATCGGCGCAGCGCGGCGGCCGATCTGCATCACGGGAATTGAACGCGCACTGGCTACCCTGATCGTCACCTTGTCTTCTGCAAGGCGTTCATTCAATCAGGGAGTCCGACAATGCAGCCCCGCAAGCTCGCCATAGCCGCCGCCATTGGCCTGATGGGCGTTTCCGCCCAGCAGGCTTACGCGGCCGACAACACCCACTTCGACAACTTCACCGCCCTGCCCGGCAACGTCGCCGCCGGCTCGCTGCCGGAAAGCGCGCCGCTGCAGCTGTCCTCGCCGCTGTTCTCGCAGAAGGTGCTGGCCGACCGCGTCACGCAGCTCGCCAACGGCCAGTCGAACAGCGGCAACTGGGACATGATCACCGCCAACGAGACCGGTACCGACGCCGGTCGCTACCTGTTCATGCCCTTCGAAACCGGCGCCGGCGGCGTGCAGCGCACCGACCTGTGGACCGGCATCACCAAGACCATCGTCCAGTCCGGCACCCAGGGCTTCGTGGCCGGCGACTTCTCGCGCTGGACGCCGTGGGGCACCTACATGACGGCTGAAGAGTCATGGGGCACCAACAGCACCTACGGTCGCCTGTTCGAAGTGACCAACCCGCTGGCCGACACCTCCAGCGCCAACTTCATCCACCGCAACGTGGTACCCCGCGTGTCACACGAGGGCGGCGCGTTCGACAAGAACAACAGCTTCTACTTCATCGACGAATTCAACGGCGGCTCGATCTACAAGTACGTATCGGCGGCGCCGGGCGCGACCACCGGTGACAGCTACTTCGACAAGGGCCAGACCTTCGTGTTGAAGGCCAATGGCGGCAACAACGCCAACGCCGTCGGCGCTGCCAGCTGGGAAGCAATCACCACCGCGACCGGCACCCCGCTGGCCAGCACCGTGAACGCCATGGTGAACGTCGGTGGCGGCACCTTCTCGATGGATGGTCGTGCCGCAGCCGACATGGTCGGCGGCACCAACTACCAGCGTCCGGAAGACCTCGAACTGCAGGTGCTGGCCAATGGCGACGAAGTGCTCTACATCGCCACCACGACCACCAACGAGGTGTATTCGCTGAACCTCGCAACCAACGAAATGAAGCTGTTCGCCAGCCGCGCGACCTTCAACTCGGTCACCGGCGACGCCGTCGGCAGCGAGTTCACCAGCCCGGACAACCTGGCCATCGATGCCAACGGCAACATCTACATCATCGAAGACCAGCCGGGCGGTCGTGCCGACATCTGGTTCGCGCAGGATGCCGACCGCGACGGCGTCGCCGAATCGCTGAGCCGCTGGGCCTCGCTGTCGACCGAAGGTGCCGAACCGACGGGCCTGTACTTCGACAAGTTCAACCCGAACGTCGCCTACGTGAACATCCAGCACCCGAACAGCGGCAACGACACGCTGCTGCAGATCACCGCGGTGCCTGAGCCGGAGAGCTACGCCATGTTCCTCGCCGGCCTCGGTCTGCTGGGCATGATCGCGCGCCGTCGCAGCCGCGTCTGAGCATTGCTGCCGGGGTCGGCCGACACCCGATCCATGCGTCGCACGCGGATGAATACGGTGTGAGGCACGGACCGGACATTGGTCGATCCCGACAGGCAAGACGACAGGGAGGGCTTAGTCCCTCCCTTTTTTACGCCTTCAGCAGATCCTCGCGCCCGGCCAGCCAGCGTTCGAGATGGCGGTCGGCGGCCGCGACGTGGTCACGCAGCAGCGTGTCGGCCGCTTCGCGTGCCAGTTCGACCAGCGCCTCGTCGATCACCAGGTCGGCGAAGCGCAGCAGCGGCTGACCGGACTGGCGGCTGCCGATGAACTCGCCGGGGCCGCGCAGCTTCAGGTCCTCGGCGGCGATCATGAAACCGTCGGTATAGGCATGGATGACGCGCAGCCGCTCGCGCGCGGTCTGCGACAGCGGGCCTTCGTACAGCAGCACGCAGGCCGATTCGCGGCTGCCACGGCCGACCCGGCCGCGCAGTTGGTGCAGCTGCGACAGACCGAAGCGCTCGGCGTGCTCGATCACCATCAGGCTGGCATTGGGCACGTCGACACCGACCTCGATCACCGTGGTGGCGACCAGCAGATGCGTGTCGCCGGCGACGAAGCCCGCCATCACCGCCGCCTTCTCGTCCGGCTTCATGCGGCCATGCACCAGCCCCACCTTCAGTTCCGGACAGGCGATAACCAGCTGTTCATAAGTGTCGAGCGCGGTCTGCAGCTGCAGGGTTTCCGATTCCTCGATCAGCGGGCACACCCAGTAGGCCTGGGCGCCGGCGGCACACGCGTCGCGCACGCGCTCGATCACCTGTTCGCGCCGTGCGGCGGCGATGAGCTTGGTCAGCACCGGCGTGCGACCAGGCGGCAGTTCGTCGATCACCGACACGTCGAGGTCGGCGTAGAAACTCATGGCCAGCGTGCGCGGAATGGGTGTCGCGCTCATCATCAGCTGATGCGGGCTCACGTCGCCAGCCTTGGCGCGCAGAGCGAGCCGCTGGCGCACGCCGAAGCGGTGTTGTTCGTCCACCACAGCGACGCCCAGGCGCGCGAAATCGACCGCGTCCTCGATCAATGCGTGCGTGCCGACCGCGATCGACGCCGCACCGCTGGCGATGGCTTCCTTCATCGCCCGCTTGTCGCGTGCCTTCAGGCTGCCAGACAACCAGGCCACCTGTATCCCCAGCGGCGTCAGCCAGTCGGCCAGTTTGCGGTAATGCTGTTCGGCGAGAATTTCGGTCGGCGCCATGAAGGCCGCCTGGTAGCCGGCCTCGACCGCGCGCAGGCAGGCCAGCGCCGCCACCACCGTCTTGCCGGAACCGACGTCACCCTGCAGCAGCCGCTGCATCGGATACGGCTGCGACAGGTCGGCGGCGATTTCCGCCCAGGCGCGCGCCTGCGCGCCGGTCAGCGCGAACGGCAGCTGCTGCAGGAAGCGGTCGATCAGCGAGCCGGTGGTCTGCGTGGGCTGCGGCAGCACCGGCGCGTCGCGGCTGCGCCGTGCGGCGTGAGCGCGCTTCAGGCTCAGTTGCTGCGCCAGCAGTTCGTCGAACTTGATGCGCCGCCAGGCCGGCGCCAGACGTTCGTCGAGATCGCGCAGCGATTCGCCCGGCCGCGGCCGGTGCAAGGCCTGCACCGCGGCGCCGAAAGGCACCAGCGCGTAGTGGCGGCGCAGCGCCTCGGGCAGGCTGTCGGCAAGATCGGTGCGCTCCAGCGCGTCGTCGATCGCGCGGCGCAGGCTGGCCTGCGACAGGCCCGCGGTGGCCGGATAGACCGGCGTCAGCCGGTCCGGCAATGGCGTGTCCTCGCCGACATTGCGCACCCGCGGGTGCAGCATTTCGGCGCCGAAGAAGCCGGGGTTGATATCGCCGAACAGGCGCACCCGCTTGCCGGGTGCGAGCTGTTTCTGCTGCGACGGATAGAAGTTGAAAAAGCGCAGCGTGACGGTGCCGCTGTCGTCGGCGGCGGTCACGACCAGCTGGCGACGCGGCCGGAATTTCACTTCCGCCTGCGTCACCTCGACCTCGACCTGCACCGGCTGGCCGGCGCGCGCGAGCGCCACCGGCGTGATGCGCGTCTCGTCCTCATAGCGAAGCGGGAAGTGCAGGACGAGCGCGGCATCCGAGCCGAGGCCCATCTTGTCGAGCGCGGCCGAAAGCGCTTCGCTGCGGGTACTCATGCGCGAAAGGGAGGGGCCGGGATGGCCCGGCCGGTCGGTGTCAGTCGATCACCAGTACGGCATCGACCTCGACCAGCGCACCACGCGGCAGCGCGGCCACGCCGACCGCCGCACGCGCCGGGAAGGGCTGGTTGAAGTAGCGGGTCATCGCCTCGTTCACCTTGGCGAAGTTGCCGAGGTCGGTCAGGAACACGTTCACCTTGACCGCGTTATCCAGCGTGGCGCCGGCAGCAGCGGCCACCGCCTTCAGGTTGTCGAACACGCGGGTGATCTGCGCGTCGATGCCGTCGGCCATGGTCATGGTGGCCGGATCGAGGCCGATCTGGCCCGACATGTAGACGGTGTTGCCAACCTTGACCGCCTGCGAATAGGTGCCGATGGCGGCGGGTGCGTCGGTCGTCGAAACGATGGTGCGCGACATGCGAAGTCTCCGGAAACGTTGTGGATGAATGCTGCGCAGCACACCGGCCACGGGAGGCCAGTGTGCGGGACGTCGCCGGATTATCGCGGATTCGGTGCCGCCGGGGTTGCCGACGGACGCGTCGGTACGGATCAGGTGTGCGCGTGCGCCCGCTGCTGCGCTGCGGCGTCGCTCATGCGATCGAGTTCGCCGATCACGTCCAGGCTCAGCGTCTCCATCCGTGCAATCGCCGCCAGCGCCTGCTCGTGACGGCCATCCTTCGCGTGCTGCAACGCCTCGATGCCGACCCGGTGAAAAGCCTCGTGCGGCGCATCCAGCTCGCGGAAGCCGGGCAGGTGGCTGTGGCAGCGCCGGCCTTCGCCTTCGTGATACCACTTGCCGAGGCGACAGGCCGTATGCGAAGCGAAACTGTCCGGCGTGCGATCGGAGTGACCGGACACCACCTGGTAGATGTCCATCTTGTAGGCCAGATGATCGACCTTGGCCAGTTCGGCGAAGGCGCGCAGCGAGGTGACGGCCATCTGTTCGCCATTGGCGCTCGCCTGCTGGCTGAGCGCATCGAGCTGGTTGCTCGCGCCGAGACCGTCCTGCGAATAACCTGCGGCATCAGCGGCATTCGCCTGCATGCGCTCGGTCGCCTGACCGGTGTCCTCCTGGATGCCGCCAACCAGCGTCGCAATCTCCGTGGTCGCCGCACCGGTGCGCTCGGCCAGCTTGCGCACCTCGTCGGCGACGACGGCGAAGCCGCGGCCCTGCTCGCCGGCGCGCGCCGCCTCGATTGCGGCGTTCAGCGCCAGCAGATTGGTCTGGTCGGCAATTTCGCGGATCAGGCGCACGATGCCGCCAATGCGTTCGGCGCGGTCGCGCAGCGTATCGACGCTGTGCGCGGTGTCCTTCAGGCGGTCGGAATAGCCGGACAGGTTGCCGGCGACGGCCCGGCTGTCGCGCGCCGTCGCGGCACAGCGTTCCGCCGTCTCGGCCGCTCGCCCGGCCTCGGCGGTCACGATCTCCGCCAGTCCGGCCAGGGTCGTGCGGAAGCGCTGGAAGGAGGTGGCATAGGCGGTGAGGCTGGACAACAGGCCGGCGTTGAAGGCGCAGCGCTTCTCCGTCTGCTCGCGCGCCTCGTTGAGCGCGCGGCACTCGTCACCCAGTCGCGACACATCGGCGCGCAGCGCACCGACCTCGTCCTTCAGGCGGTCACGCTCCGACGCCAGCGCGTCGAATTCCGCTCGGCTCACCCACCCCATGAAGGCCATTTCGCGACTCCCGTTCTTGTGTGTTTGGATCACAGCTAACGGTCGCGAATCGATACCACTTGAGCGGGGTCAGCGCTGCGCCGCAGCAGGCTTGAGCGCAGTCGGCGGCCCGCTGTCCATGCCGAGCGCGCGCAGGCGCTGCCGTGCCTGGTCGGCCTCGGCGCGCGACTTGAACGGCCCGATGTGCACGCGCGCCTCGATCTGCGACGGAATGCCGTTCAGCGCAAGCCGGGCGCGGATCTCTTCTGCATTGGCGACGTTGCTGAATACACCCACCTGCACGACATAACCGGAGCCGGCGACCGCCGGCGAGCGGGCGATGGTCGGTGCCGGCTGCGGCGCTGCGTCAGCCGGCGCGGCGGCCGGCCTGGACGGCGCTGCAGCCGGAGGCGCAGCAGCAGAGGGCGCTGCACGGGGCGGCAGCGGCGCACCCGGGCGCGCGGTCGATTCGGGCACCGCCGGTTCCGGCGATGCAGCCGGAGTCGGCTGCGCATCGGTGGCGGCATCGGGCAGCGGCGGCGGGGTGTCCTGCATCGACGCCGTCGTCGCGTCGACCGCGGGCGTCTCCTCCGGCGGCAGCGTGGGCAGGGCGGTGGCCTCCTCGGCCGCCGGGGCTTCGGCGGGCGGCGGCGTGACCGCGGCCACCGGTTCGTCGTCGATCTCCGGGGCGCGGCGGCTGGCGTCGAACAGGGCCAGCCCGCCGATCAGCATCGCGATCAGGCCGCCGGCGACGATCACCCGGCGCAGCAGCGCGCTGCGCTGTTCGGCCGCCTCCTGCTCGTCGTTGCCGCGCACGGTCACGCTGTCGGTCGCACTCATGTCCTGTCTCCCATGCCACGGCTCTGCGCCAGCGTACGTACCAGTTCCGCCTCGCCGACCGACATGTCGCACTGCTCAGCGATGTCCTCGGCACTGAGGCCGCGCGCTGCCAGCGACAGCGCCTCGCTGTACTGCGGCGCGACCGGTGGAAGCTGATTGACGGTTTCGAGCCGGCGGCTGACGCCGTCCAGCCTGTCCTCGATCAGGTCGAGCCGGGTTTCCAGCGCCTGCATCAGCGGCGCCAGCCGGGCATCGAGCAGCATGTCGAGTTCGGCCTGCAGGTCCACCGGTGGTGGCGCCGGCACGGGTGCCACCGGTACCGGCGGCGGTGCGGCTTCGGCGTTGCGGCGGGCGTTGAGCATGGACAGGCGCACCAGCGCATAGCCCATGTAGCCGGCGAGAATGACCAACGCGACCAGCGCTGCTTCCTTCCAGCCGATTGCCGACAGATCGATCAAATCCCCGCTCCGTGTGGTCTGCGCGCATGTCCGGCGCGTCGCAGCATGCATGCGACGCCGCCGTGCGGCGTGTTGGCCCGGATAATAAGGCTTTTTCACTGGCACGCGCCCATGCCGAGTTCTCTGCTGTTCCTGCTGAAGAAGACCGTATCGGTCCTGCTGCTGCCGCCGACCAGCCTGCTGCTGCTGGCCGTGCTCGGCCTGCTGCTGATGCGCCGCCACCGCCGCATCGGCATGACGCTGGCGGCGACCGGCGTGCTGACGCTGTATGCATTGTGTCTGCCGGCGCTGGCCGGATGGCTGGAGCGCACGACCTATTACACCGGCGCGGCCCAGCCGCTGGCTGGCGCCGGCGCCATTGTCGTGCTCGGTGCAGGCACCGCGGACAACCTGGTCGACTATGACGGACAGACGGTGAATGGCTGGGCGCTGGAGCGCGTGCGCGCCGGTGCGCGGCTGGCGAAGGACACCGGTCTGCCGGTGCTGGTCAGCGGTGGCGTGGTGTGGGACGGACGCCCGGAAGGCGAACTGATGCGCGAAGCGATGAGCGACTTCGGCGTAGACGTGCGCTGGGTCGAATCGGCTTCGCGCGACACCGCCGACAACGCCCGGCTGTCGGCGGTGCTGCTGCGCGACGCCGGGATCACCCGCGTCGCGCTGGTGACGCATGCGATGCACATGCGTCGTTCGATGGAGGAATTCCGCCGCGCCGGACTGGACCCGGTCGCTGCGCCAACGATGATCCGCCGCCCCGGCACATGGGCGTTCAGCGACTTCATACCGTCGTCGCGCGCGCTGCAGCAGTCAGGCTGGGCGCTGCACGAATGGCTGGGCTGGCTGGCGCTGAAACTGCGCCCCTAGCCCCTAGCCCCTAGCCCCTCATCAAAGTTTGGTCCCACCGCTGACGTCGATCACCTGACCTGTGGTCCAGGCGCCATCCGGGCCGACCAGGAAGGACACGACGCCGGCCACGCGGTCGGGCGTGCCGACGCCGGCCAGTGCCTGCATCGACTGCACCGCTTCCGCGCCGCCATTCTCCAGCAGGCCGGTGGTGAGCCGCGTCTCGATCACGCCGGGCGCCACCGCATTGACCGTGATGCCGCGTTCGCCGAGCGAGGCGGCCAGTTGCAGCGTCAGCACATCGACGAAGCCCTTGGTCGCCGAGTAGGCCGGAATGCCAGGAAAGGCAGTGCGGGCGACGATGCTGGACAGGTTCACGATGCGGCCGCCGTCGCGCAGCTTCGGCAGCAGGTATTTGGTGACGAAGAACAGCGAGCGCATGTTCACGTTCGACAGGCGGTCGTAACTGCCTTCGCTCATGTCCTCGATGGCCTCGAAGGGCGCGATGCCGGCGTTGTTCACCAGCACGTCGATGTGCGGTTCGGCCAGCGTGTCCGCCAGATACTGCGGCCCGTCGGACATCGACAGATCGGCCTGCAGCAGCGTGGCGCTGCCGCCTGCGCGTTCGATCGCCGCGCACACGTCGCGCGCCTCTGCGGCACCGTGGGCGTAATGGACGACGACGTGAAAGCCGTCGCGTGCCAGCCGCTGCGCAATCGCCGCGCCGATGCCGCGCGAGGCGCCGGTGACCAGCGCGACACGGCGCTTCTTCGATGCAGACATGGTGATTCCTCCCTTATGTTTATTGGATGAGGCCGGTCTGCGGCGACGAGGCCGCGGCCCGGTAAGGCAGCTTTTCCATGCGGCCGGCGAGGAAGGCCTCGCGGCCGGCAATGACGCCGTGGCGCATCGCCGCGGCCATGCGCACCGGGTCGCGCGCGTGCGCGATGGCGGTGTTCATCAGCACGCCGTCGCAGCCCAGTTCCATCGCCACCGCGGCGTCCGACGCGGTGCCGATGCCGGCGTCGACAATGACCGGCACCTTGGCGTCGTTGATGATGATTCCGATGTTCCACGGGTTCAGGATGCCCATGCCGGAACCGATCAGGCTGGCCAGCGGCATGATGGCGACACAGCCCATGCTCTCCAGCACGCGCGCCTGTATCGGGTCGTCCGAGCAATAGACCATGACGCGGAAGCCGTCGCGGATCAGCGTTTCGGCGGCGCGCAGCGTTTCCGGCATGTTGGGGTACAGCGACTTCGGATCGCCCAGCACTTCGAGCTTGATCAGGTCGTGGCCGTCGAGCAGTTCGCGCGCCAGGCGCAGCGTGCGCACCGCGTCGTCGGCGGTGTAGCAGCCGGCCGAATTGGGCAGCAGCGTGTAGCGCCCGGTCGGCAGCACGTCGAGCAGGCCGGGTTCGCCGTTGTTGCGGTTCAGCGGCGTGCGCCGGATCGCCACGGTGACGATATCGGCGCCGCTGGCGTCGAGCGCACGGGCGGTTTCGTCCAACGTGCGGTACTTGCCGGTGCCCACCAGCAGGCGCGACGCAAAGGGCTGGCCGCCGATCACCAGCGGATCGGTCAGCGGCGTATCAAGGGGTGCATTCATGGTCTAGCCGCCTCCGACGGCGATGACGATTTCGACGCGGTCGCCCGGGCTCAGCGCCGCATGGTCGAACACGCTGCGCGGCACGATTTCGCCATTGCGCTCGACCGCGATGCGCTTGCCGCGCAAGGCCATGCGGTCGAGCAGATCGCCCACCGTGCGCGCATCGTCGAGCGGCTCGTGCTGGCCGTTCACGATGACGGTGTGGGCGCTGGCGTCAGCCATGGTTCTCATGGGCGGCGTGCAGCACGTCGGCACGATAGGACGAGCGCACCAGCGGGCCGGCGGCGACTTCGCTGAAACCCAGTTCGAGCGCGATGACACGCAGCGCATCGAAGCGCTCCGGCGTGATGTACTCGATCACCGGCAGATGGGCCGGCGACGGCCGCAGGTACTGGCCCAGCGTCAGCAGGTCGCAGCCATGGGCGCGCAGGTCGCGCATCACCTCGACCACTTCCGCCTCGGTCTCGCCGAGGCCCAGCATCAGGCCGGTCTTGGTCGGCACGCCGGGGAAGCGCTGGCCGAAGTCGCGCAGCAGCCTGAGCGAGCCTTCGTAGTTCGCGCCCGGCCTGACTTCGCGGTACAGGCGGGGCACGGTTTCCATGTTGTGGTTGAACACGTCCGGCGGCGACACCGCCAGCGCGTCCAGTGCGGCCGCCTCGCGGCCACGGAAATCGGGGGTGAGCACCTCGATCGTGATGTCGGGGCTCAGTGCGCGGATGTCGGCCATGCACTGCGCGAAATGTGCAGCGCCGCCGTCACGCAGGTCGTCGCGGTCCACCGAGGTGATGACCACGTAGCGCAGCTTCATCGCCGCCACCGTCCGCGCCAGGCGCTGCGGTTCGTCGGCATCGGGCGGCAGCGGCCGGCCGTGCGACACGTCGCAGAAGGGGCAGCGGCGCGTGCAGATGGCGCCGAGAATCATGAAGGTCGCCGTGCCACGGCCGAAGCACTCGCCGATGTTCGGGCAGGCCGCCTCTTCACACACCGTATGCAGCGCGTGATCGCGCAACACGCCCTGCAGCGCGCGCACCGCCGGCGTGTCCTGGTCGCGGCCGCGCAGCCAGGCGGGCTTGGTCGGCGAGGCGACATCCTCGCGCACCTTGACCGGAATGCGGGCGAGCTTGTCGCGTCCGCGCAGGCCTTCGCCTGCAACAGCTGTGCTCATGATGGAATCCGTAAAAATGGCCGCCGCAGGAGAGGCTGCGGCGGCCGGTGGTGCATCAGCCGATGAACTCGCCGATCAGCTTGTTCACTTCGCCTGCCGCTTCGAGCTGGACCATGTGGCCCTGGCCCGGCATCACCTTCACGGTCGCGCCCGGGATCGCCGTGGCGTGAGAGGACGGGATGACACGGTCGTTTTCGCCCCAGATCACCAGCGTCGGCTTGCCGGCCGCGGCCGAAGCAAGCTGCTCGGCCTGACGGCCGCCGGCGAACAGGCCGCCGGCCAGCGTGGCGAGCGCGCTGTCGACGCCTTCGAGGCGCTTGAACTTGAGCATGTCGTCGATCATCGAGCGGGTGACCAGCGACTCGTCGGAATACAGCTGCGCCAGCACCGGCTTCAGCGCGTTGCGCGAAGCGGCGGCGACGAAGCCGTCGATGTAGGCACCGTTGATCTCGTTGCCCAGACCGGCGCTGGCGATCAGCGACAGCGACTTCACCTTGTTCGGCGCGCGCTTGGCGATCGCCAGGCAGACGCCGCCACCCATCGAGTGGCCGGCCAGGTGGGCGCATTCGAGACCGACGGCGTCCATGAAACCGATCACCACTTCGGCCAGACCGTCGAGCGAGGCGACGCCGGTCACCTTGGTCGTGCTGCCGTGACCCGGCAGGTCGAGCGCATACACCGCACGCGACTCGGACAGCGGCGAGTGGTTGAACAGCCAGTTGTTCAGATCGCCACCGAAGCCGTGAATCAGCAGCAGCGGGTCCTTGCCGGCCACGTCTTCGCCGAGCTTGAGGTAGCGCACCTCGACATTGCCGACCTTGACCGTCTGCGTCTGCGGGCCGGAATCGGCGTCGTCGGCGGACGGCGGCACGAACTCGGCCTGGAAGCGGGCGATCACCGCGTCGATGTCGGCATCGGACGCGCCCTTCTCGGCGACGATGCCGAGCAGCGCGCCGACCGGCAGCACTTCGTCCGGCTGGGCGACCTGACGGCGCAGCACGCCGGACACCGACGCCTCGACGGCGCCGGAAATCTTCTCGCTCTCGACCTCGATGATTTCCTCACCCGGGTCTATCGTGTCACCGACTTCCTTCAGCCACAGGTTGACCTTCCCCTCCTGCATGGAAAGGCCCCACTTGGGCATGGTGACGGTATGGATTGCGGACATCAGCGATACTCCTTGACCTTCATCACGGCTTCTTCGATGCGTGCCGGACTGGGGATGTAAAGATCTTCAAGCGAAGCGGCGAACGGCACCGGAACGTGCGGTGCCGTCACCATCTGGATCGGCGCCTTCAGTGCGCCGAAAGCTTCCTGTGCAACGAAGCTGGAAATGTCCGACGCCATGCTGCAGCGCGGGTTGGATTCATCGACGACGACCAGACGGCCGGTGCGCTCGACGCTTTCCAGAATCGTGTCGGTGTCGAGCGGCGAGGTCGTGCGCGGATCGATGATTTCGCACTGGATGCCCTTCTTGCGCAGGTTGCCGGCGGCTTCCTTCGCGTAATGGACCATGCGGCCCATCGCGACGATGGTCACGTCATCGCCTTCCTGCACCACGGCGGCTTCGCCGAAGGGGACGATGTAGCTCTCGGCCGGCACGTCGCCTTCCATCGTGTAGAGCGCCTTGTGCTCCAGGAAGATGACCGGGTCGTTGTCGCGGATCGACTGGATCAGCAGACCCTTCGCGTCGTACGGGTTCGACGGGATGACCACCTTCAGGCCGGGGATGTGCGTGAACACGTTGTACAGGCACTGCGAGTGCTGGGCGGCGGCGCGGAAGCCGGCGCCATACATGGCGCGGATGACGACCGGGGTCTTGGCCTTGCCGCCGAACATGTACTTGAACTTGGCAGCCTGGTTGAAGATCTGGTCGAAGCAGACGCCCATGAAGTCGATGAACATCAGCTCGGCGACCGGACGCAGGCCGTTGCAGGCCGCACCGACGGCGGCGCCGACATAACCCGATTCCGAGATCGGGGTGTCGAGCACGCGGCCCGGATGCTTCGCGTACAGCCCCTTGGTCACGCCGAGCACGCCGCCCCAGGCGTCGTTCTCGCCGGGCGAGCCTTCGCCACCGGCGACGTCCTCACCCATGATGATGACGCTCGGGTCACGCGACATTTCCTGATCCAGCGCCTCGTTGATGGCCTGCTGGTAAGTGATCTTTCTTGCCATTCTGTTTTCTCCTGTCGGCGTATGGCGCGGGTTCAGTAAGAGATGTAGACGTCGGCCATCAGGGCCTCGGGCGGCGGCAGCGGATCCGACTTCGCCTTCACCACCGAGTCGTCGATCATCGTCTTCACTTCGCGGTCGATGGCTTCGATGTCAGCCATGGTCAGTTCGCCGCGCGAAGTCACGCGCTTGGCGAACTGCATCAGGCAGTCCTTGGTTTCGCGCAGCTTCTGCACTTCGCCCGGCGCGCGGTAGGTCTGCTGGTCGCCTTCGAAGTGGCCGTAGTAGCGCGACAGCTTCACTTCGAGCAGGGTCGGGCCGCCGCCTTCGCGGGCGCGCTTGATCGCCTCGCCGGCCGCTTCGTACACCGCGAAGAAATCGAAACCATCGACGATGACGCCCGGCATGCCGAAGGCGCTCGCGCGGTCGGCGATGTTCTCGACAGCCACCGAGAAGGTGCTGGAGGTCGCTTCGGCGTAACCGTTGTTCTCGGCCACGAAGATGACCGGCAGCTTCCACACCGAAGCGAGGTTCATCGCTTCGAAAATGGTGCCCTGGTTGGACGCGCCGTCACCGAAGAAGCACACGCCGACGTTGTTCTCGCCGCGGATCTTGGACGCAAGTGCGGTACCGCAGATCAGCGGGCCACCGCCACCGACGATGCCGTTGGCGCCGAGCATGCCCACCTCGAGGTCGGCGATGTGCATCGAGCCGCCCTTGCCCTTGCAGGTGCCGGTGGCCTTGCCCCAGATCTCGGCCATCATGCCGACGGGATCAACGCCCTTGGCGATGCAGTGACCGTGACCGCGGTGGGTCGAGGCGATGTAGTCGTTGCGGTTGAGGTGCATGCAGATGCCGGTCGCCGAAGCTTCCTCGCCTGCATACAGATGGACGAAACCGGGGATCTCGCCGGTGGCGAAATCGACGTGCACGCGCTCCTCGAAATCGCGGATGGTGCGCATGGTCCGGTAAGCCTGCAGAAGGGCTTCCCTGTTCAAAGGACTGGTCATGAGTGCTCCTCTTTGTTGTGGACAGAAATGCCCGCGGTTCTCCGGCAGCTGCGGGCGGATGGCTGATCGAGCCTGGGGCGGAGCGCGGCGCCGTCGTTGGCGCCGGCTCCGTGGAGAGCGATGAGCAGGAGCGCGCGCGTCATGCGGCACCTCCCGCGTAGTGGCGCAGCAGTCGGTGCTGCGCCGCGTGGGTGAGCGTGGCGGCGACGTCGATGGTCTGCGGGCCGTGCGGGTCGAGGCTGATTTCGATGCGGCTGCCGGTGTGGAACTCGATCTCGCGCTCGCCATCGAGCGCGATGGTTCCGCTGCGACCGGTCAGCACCACCGGCTCGTGCGGCGACAGATGCGCGTAGTCGCGCACCCCGACTTCGGCCACCAGGCCGGGCGCGATCGCCGCGTGCACGCGGCGCGGCGTGTCGCCGGTCGGCGCGCAGCGCACGTGCAGGCCGTGTGCTGCGGCACGCGTGACCGGTTCGAGCTGACCGGCGATGGCCGACAGGCCGATGCCGTCGGCCGCGGCGAAGGTAACGAACAGTTCCTCGACCAGCGCGCTGTCCCAGACGGCGCGCGAGCCGACGTACTCATGACCGGTGAAGCAGGCGTCGACCAGCGCGATGTCGTCGCGGTCGTCGCAGCGCACGCGCAGCAGCTTGTTGCGGCGAAGGCCGGCCGCGGCCGGCACCGCGCCGGTGGCGATCAGGCCGGCCGCCAGCCCGGCCACGGTCGCCTCGCGCATTTCCGGAAAGGCGTTGTTGGTGCCCGTGGACAGCGCCAGCAGCGGCACCTGGCCGCACCGCTTGGCCACCGCGCGATGGGTCCCGTCGCCGCCGAGCACGATGATGGCGGACACGCCCGCCGCGCACATCGCCTCGGTGGCATGCAGCGTGTCGTCGATCGACTCGGACACGGTCATGTCGATGAAGCGCACGCGCCGCCCTTCGGTCGACCGGCCGTCGAGGCCGAGCGCGCGATACACCAGGCCGGAGATCGAGCCCTTGTCCGGCATGAGCAGCACGTGCTCGACACCGGCCGCTTCGAGGCCGGCGATGGCGCGCACGATCATGCTGGCCTTCTCCGCGTTCGGAAACACCGATGCACGGGAAGTGAGACGACGGATGTCCCTGCCTGATGCCGGGTTGGCGATGATGCCGACGCTGATCGGGCGGGAAGGACTGGGCGACACGACGATGCGACTCCTGAACGAGGTTTGAGCCCTCATTGCATCTGTCGTGCCAGCGCCTCGTCGCCAATCGGCGTTCTGGCGACAAGCCGATGATTCGTAAGAGGTCTGTCACGCCCATCGTCATAGGCCGTCGTTGAACGACCGGCACACGCCGGCCGATGAGACGCCGGACACCCGGCGCACTGAGACAGCTGTCTCAGTTTTCGGAGACATTCGTCGCGTTGCTTTCGGACGCGGCAGGGCCTAACCTCACGCAACAAAAAGGGAAACCTGCCCGCACACGGCAACAACCGGTGACGGGGGGTTCGAAAGTCCACCACGGAGGAGACGGACATGAGACAAGGTCGAGAAATCGCCGACCATGTCGGACGCGTGATGAACATCGTCGAAGGACGATCGCGCCCGGCACAGACTGACCCCGCTTACGAGCGCCTCGCGCGCTCCTGGCGCAGGTCGCTCAACAAGCACTCCATCGATCCGGGGCTGTCATCGGTACCCAAGGTCGTCACCGCCTACGAGCTGCGCGAGCACCGCGAGCGCATCGAAACCTTCATGCGCATCGCCCGCGAAGGCGTCGAGCGGCTGCACCACGAGCTGCTGCCGGCCAACTACTGCGTGCTGCTGACCGACGCCACCGGCGTCACCGTCGATTACCGCACCGTGCCGGCGCTGGAGAAGGAGTTCAAGGACGAGGGCTTCCGCAACGGCACCTGCTGGGCGGAAGAACACGAGGGCACTTGCGGCGTCGGCACCACGCTGGCCGACCGTCAGCCCACCCTGGTCCACCGTGGTGAGCACTTCCGTTCGCACAACACGCAATTCACCTGCAGTTCGGCACCGATCCTCGGGCTGCAGGACGAGCCGATCGCCGTGCTCGACGCCTCGGCGCTGTATTCGCCGGACGCCCGCGAGAGCCAGCTGCTGGTGTTCCGCATGGTGTGCGACAAGGCGCGCCTGATCGAGGACGCCTACGCGCACTACAGCCTGCGCACCTACTGGACGCTGCAGCTCGGCCAGGTCGCCGAATTCATGCCGGTCGAAACCGACTACCTGATCGCCTTCGACGACGACGGCCGTATCGTCGGCGGCAACCGTCGCGCGCGCCAGGAACTGATCAATCACAACGGTCGCCACGCCGAGTTCCTGCACGACCTGTTTGAGTGCACCGCCAGCGACATCATGGTGTCGGCGCACGCCAGCCCGGGCACGCCCTTCCCGCTGCGCATGATGGCCACCGGGCGCCGCCTGTTCGCCGTGCTGCGCGCGCCGAACGCGCGTTCGCTCGCCCAGGTCACGCTGGCGAAGCCGGTCATCACCGCCGACGACGTGACCGCTCCGCGCGGCTTCCGTCACCTGGCGCTGGGCGATCCGCGGGTCAAGGCCAACGTGGCCTGCGCCGTGAAGGTGGCCAACCGCGACATCCCGGTCATGCTGCTGGGCGAGACCGGCACCGGCAAGGAAGCGTTCGCGCGCGCCATCCACGACTTCAGCGACCGCGCCAAGCAACCCTTCGTCGCGCTGAACTGCGCGGCGATTCCGGAAAGCCTGATCGAGAGCGAACTGTTCGGTTACCGCGACGGCGCCTTCACCGGCGCCCGCAGCAAGGGTGCCAAGGGCAAGATCCTGCAGTCGGACGGCGGCACCCTCTTCCTCGACGAAATCGGCGACATGCCGCTGTCGCTGCAGAGCCGCCTGCTGCGTGTGCTGGCCGAAGGCGAAGTGGTGCCGCTGGGCGCCGAACAGCCGACGCCGGTGAACCTGCACGTGGTCTGCGCCACCCACCAGGACCTGCCGGAACTGGTGCGCCAGGGACGCTTCCGCGAAGATCTGTTCTACCGCCTCAACGGCGCCAGCTTCATGCTGCCGCCGCTGCGCAACCGCGAGGACAAGCGCGAGCTGATACAGCTGGTGCTGCGCGAGGAATGTGCGGCGATGGGCCGCGAAGAACTGCGCATCCCGGAAGAGACGATGACCCGGCTGCTGAGCTACGACTGGCCGGGCAACATTCGCCAGCTGCGCCACGCCATCCGCTACGCCTGTGCGATCGCCGACGGCACGCAGGTCACCATCGAGCACTTCCCGCAGGAACTGCGCACCAACAACCACAGCCCGCGCGTCGCGCTGCAGCCGCCACCGCAGCAGCAGATTCCGCAACCGGCGCAGCAGCAGGCAGCCGCGGTCGCGTCACCGCAGCCTGCCGCGCCGCGCGGCATCGGCGGTGCAGTGCCCGATCCGTGCGAACTGCGCGACGGCGAGCCGCTCAACGAGGCCTGCCTGCAGCTGCGTCAGAAGATGCTCGACGCGCTGCGCCGCAACCACTGGCGGGTGACCGAAACGGCACGTCAGCTCGGCATGTCGCGCGCCACTTTCTACCGCAAGATGGCACGGCTGCGCATCGTCGCGCCGAACTATCTGGACGGTGAAGAACGGATGGTCGAGAACGGCTGAGTCGGCAGCACGGACGAGAAAAGGGGCGCCTCGTGCGCCCCTTTTCTTTTGCATCCGGGTGAGTAAGGCCTCACTGCAGCGTCGCGGTCAGAGGACCGCTCCTACAAGAAGTCCGCCTTGGCGACGCGCTCGCGCGCTCCTGTGGGAGCGGCCTTGGCCGCGATGCGGCACTTGCGGACCACCGGCTTCGATCACCGCCTCAATCGCGAGCAAGCTCGCTCCCACCAAATCAGGCTACGGCGGCGAACAGGGAACGATCCCTGTAGGAGCGGCCTTGGCCGCGACGCGGCGCTTGCGGGCCGCAGTCCTGGATACGGCGCGCTGTCGCTGCCGGAAGACCGCGCGCCGATTCAGCGACAGCGCCCGGACGTTCTGGCGTTCCGCGGAACGCCGGCGATCACTGCGTGCCGAGAAACTTGATGTAGGCGACCAGTTCCCAGATCTGGTCCGGCGAGAAGGCCTGACCCCAGGGCGGCATGATGTCGGAGCCGCGACGACCGTGGAAGATGGTCTTGAATGCCTCTGCGTCCGGCAGGTCCTTGCGACCCTTGAAGTCGGGGGCACGCCCGCCGACGCCTTCGGCGCCGTGGCAGTAGCCCGCACAGGTCTTGTTGAAACGCTTCTTGCCGGCGGCGATGCGCTCGGGGTCGGTCAGTTCGAATGACGGTTGCGGCAGCGCCTCGGCGGCACCTTCGGCATTGGCGAGCACCGGCGTACTGAGGGTCTGCAGCACGAGTGCGCTGCCCGCAAAAACGACCGTCCGAAGACCGGCGGAGATGGAGAAGGCACGGGTCGTGCCGCTGAGCTTGCGTGTAGTCATGGTTCTGCTTTCCTGCCCGGTTGAAACAATGGTTCTGATTCTGATGCACACATTGAACCCACCTGTCCCGAGGCCGGGATGCGCCATCCGCTCGAACCTGTCTGCAGGCTCAACGCGCGGGACGGCGGGAGGGTTGAATCTGGGCATGCGACGAGGGAGTCTGCACAAAAAAAGACAGGCGGTCACTCCCGTTACCGCCCGTAAATGAGGAGACTTACAACACCCCGCCGTGTGTCCGCACGACGGGGTGGGTGACGCACTTACTTCCTTACTCCAGCGTGAAGGCCACCATCGCCGCACCGCCCGGCAGATCCTTGATCTGCGGGAAGGCACCGGCCAGGAAGCCCGGGGCATGCGAACCGAGACCGGTCGGGAAGACGATGTACTGCTTGCCCTTGACCGAGTAGCTGACCGGGCCGCCACGCAGGCCGGAGCCGGCGTTGAAAGTCCACAGTTCCTTGCCGGTGTCGGCGTCGTAGCCGTAGATCTTGCCTTCCATGTCGCCGGTGAATACCAGGCCACCGGCGGTGGTCAGCACCGACGACAGCGGCGGCAGGTCGTACTTGATCGACCACTTGCGCTTGCCGGTGATCGGATCGCGTGCGTCCAGACGACCGTGCGGCTTGCTGCCCGGAGGCGAAACCAGCTTGATCGACTCGATGCCGAGCGACAGCGAGGACACGGCCTTCAGGTTGTCCGGATCGTCCTTGCCGGCGACCACTTCATTGCATACTTCCATCGCGTGCGAGTACCACAGGCCGGTGCCCGGGTTGTAGGCGCCGTGGTTCCAGCTGCGCGCACCGAGCAGGTTCGGGCAGAAGGTCTTGGTCTTGTCGATTTCCGGGTAGACCGGGTCGATCAGCGCGCCGGTCTTCGGGTCGATGCCCTTGACCCAGTTCACGTTCTCGGCGAACTGCCACACGTTTTCGAGCTTGCCGTCCTTCTTGTCCATCACGAACACGAAGCCGCCCTTGTTCAGGTGCACGATGACGTCCTTGCCGTCCTTCTGCACCACCAGCGCTTCGTACGCCGAGTCGTAGTCCCACGAATCGTTCGGCACTTCCTGACGGTGCCACTTCACCTTGCCGGTCTTCGGATCGAGCGCGAGCAGCGTGGCGGTGTAGAGGTTGTCGCCCTTGCGATCGTAGTTGTAGTAGTCGGGTGCGGCGTTCGACGTACCGATGTAGATGGTGTCGGTCTTGGCGTCGTAGGTGCCCGGCATCCAGGCACTGCCGCCGCCGACCTTGCCGCTGTCGCCCGGCCAGCTCTTCGGATCGTTCTTGATCACGTCGAAGGTCCACACCGGCTTGCCGGTGTCGGCATTCACTGCGTAGATCTTGCCCGAGATCGGCTGGTCGCCGCCGGTGGTGCCGCCGAACAGCACGTTGCCGGCCAGCTGCGGCGGTGCAGAGAACAGCGCGCCGTACTGGTTCTTCGGATCGGTCAGCTGGGTCGACCACACTTCCTTGCCCGTCTTCTGGTCGAGCGCGATGAAGCGGCCGTCCAGCGTGCCGACGTACACCTTGCCGCGGCCCACGGTCACGCCGCGGCTGGCGGCGCCGTAGAACACCTGGTCGACGATCTTGTCGAGCTTGGGCGCGTATTGCCAGATGGTCTTGCCGGTGGCGGCGTCGATGGCCCACACGTTGTTGTTGGCCGAGATCGAGTACATCACGCCGTCGATCACGATCGGGGTGGCCTGCAGACCGTGCGTGATGGTGCCCGGCTGGTGGATCCACGCCACCTTGAGCTTCTTCACGTTGTCACGGTTGATCTGGTTCAGCGGGCTGAAGCGCCAGGCGTTGCTGGTGCGGTGGTACTGCGGCCAGTTGTTCGGGTCTTCGAAGCCGGGGCCGCTCTGCGCAACGGCCGGGCTCACTGCAAACACCGACAGCATCGACGCAGCGGCTACGGCGGCGGCGGATGCGGTCAGGCGGAACTGCTTGCGAATCGAATTCATCGATCAGGTCTCCTTGGTTTTTAGAATGCGGCGGCGGGTTTCCACACCCTGCCGCCGTTTGCTGCAGACGCGAGCGTCTTAGAACATGAAGTTCAGGCCGACGTTGAGCAGCGTGCTCTTCTCACCCGCCGTCACGCCCGCTGCGACGATGCTGGTGCGCAGGGTTGCGCCCGGGTCGGCATCGGCGAAGGCGGCCTGAATGTACAGCGTGGTGTCGGGGCGCCACTGGTAGTCATTGCTGATCACGATGAACTTGGTTTCATCGCTCTTGTTGGCGTCGTCCTTGTTCAGATAGAAGGCGAGCGTAGCCGAGTTCTTCGCGCTCCACTTCCAGTCCAGACCAGTACCGAAGCCATTCACGTCGAACAGCTGGTTGCCCGCCGTGTTGTCGTTCTTGGCGTTCATCCAGTTGTTCTTCCAGGTGAAGTCGCCGAACGGAATGGCGAAGCCGAGCGAGGTGTGATCGACCACCTTCTTGCCCGACTGCTCGTCGTGGAAGGCCTGGTAGGAGCCGGACAGCGTGATCGGACCGTTGTAGGTCAGGCCCAGCGCATAGGCGCTGTTGTCCTTGAAGTCGCCAGCCTGGCCGCCGAAGGAATACAGCACACCCATGGTGACCGGACCCCAGGTGTTGCGGTACTGCACGGCGTTGTTCATGAAAATGCCAACGTCGTTATTCGTGTTGCGACCGCTGCCGTTGTTCGGGTTGAAGGTCGTGAACAACTGACCGTAGGCCCAGGCGTACAGGTTGGAGAACTGTTCCTTGAACGCGCGCGGTTCGGTGCCGATGTGGGCCAGCAGCGCCGGGCCGTACTGGCGGCCGAGGGTCAGGCTACCCCAGTCGCCGCGCACACCCAGGTTGGCCTGACGACGGAACAGCGGGGTATTGACGCCGCCGGGGCCGGTGCCGTTCGCGTCGCCGGTGCCGTGCAGGAAACCGTTGTTGGTGTCGAAGTGCGATTCGAGGTTGAAGAAGGCAGTCAGGTTCACGTCGAGCTCGCGCTCGCCCTTGAAGCCGATGACCGTCTGACGCAGGCCGCTGGTTTCCATCGACGTCTTGCTGTCGCCGGTCGCGTTCGCATCGCTGTTGTAGAGCATGCCGACGTCGATGATGCCGAACATCGACAGTTTGGTACCGCCGAATTCGCCGATGACGATGTCGGCCATCGCCGGCGTCGACATCACACAGAGTGCGGCCACGGCGGCAGCGCCGGCCGTGAACTTGCGGGTTTGGGTAAAGGTGCTGTTCAGCGACTTGCGTCCAGTTCTTGTCATGTTCCCCTCCTAGGTGATGCTGTTGATTGGTCCTGGTTGAATGCGGCGCCTGCATGTTCGGGTCACCGTCGGAGGGCTTAAGGCAGCATTCATGCCACTGAAGCAATTGCCCGCAAACCCGCATGGATACTGGGGTTATGCCCTGGAGATCGCGGAGGGCTGCGACAGATGTACGGGTGAGACGCCGGAAAGCTGCGACAGCTGTCTCGACATCGGTAGGGGTGGCGGTGAGATAGTTGAGACAGCCGGCGCACGCGCCGCAGGCTGGGGCTTACGGGCACGACCGCCCGGCCACGTTGCGTGGCCTGGAACTTGCGTTGTCGTTCCGACGAAGTGCGATCCTCGCACCCCTCGCATACCCAGACGAAGAAAACCCGACTGCAGCAAGAACAGGAGTTTCAATGAACGCCAAAGATACCTTCCTCGCCGACCAGGCACACGTGGACGAAGCGGCGATCGCGCCGCTGCCCAACTCGCGCAAGATCCACATCGAAGGCTCGCGCCCGGACATCCGTGTGCCGATGCGCGAAATCTCCCAGGCCGATACGCCCACCGGCTTCGGCGGCGAGAAGAACCCGCCGGTGTTCGTCTACGACTGTTCCGGCCCCTACACCGACCCCAAGGCCCCGATCGACATCCGTCGCGGCCTGCCCGCGCTGCGCGCCCGCTGGATCGAAGAACGCGGCGACACCGAGCAGCTCACCGACCTCTCGTCCGAATTCGGCCGCATCCGCGCAGCTGACAGCGCGCTCGACGACCTGCGCTTCCCCGGCCTGCACCGCCACCCGCGCCGCGCCAAGGCCGGCCGCAACGTGACCCAGATGCACTACGCCCGCCAGGGCATCATCACGCCGGAGATGGAGTTCATCGCCATCCGCGAGAACATGAACCGCGCCGCCTACGTCGAGAGCCTGCGCGCGACCGGTCCGACCGGCGAGAAGATGGCCAAGCTGCTCACCCGCCAGCACCCGGGCCAGAGCTTCGGCGCGTCGATCCCGGCCGAGATCACGCCCGAGTTCGTCCGCGACGAGGTCGCCCGCGGTCGCGCCATCATCCCGAACAACATCAATCACCCGGAGAGCGAGCCGATGATCATCGGCCGCAACTTCCTGGTGAAGATCAACGCCAACATCGGCAACTCCGCACTCGGCTCCTCGATCAACGAGGAAGTCGACAAGATGACCTGGGCCATCCGCTGGGGTGGGGACACGGTGATGGATCTGTCGACCGGCAAGAACATCCACGAGACGCGCGAGTGGATCATCCGCAACTCGCCGGTGCCCATCGGCACCGTGCCCATCTACCAGGCGCTGGAAAAGGTCGACGGCAAGGCCGAGGAACTGACCTGGGAAATCTTCAAGGACACGCTGATCGAGCAGGCCGAACAGGGGGTGGATTACTTCACCATCCACGCAGGCGTGCTGCTGCGCTACGTGCCGATGACCGCCAACCGGATGACCGGCATCGTCAGCCGTGGCGGCTCCATCATGGCCAAGTGGTGTCTGGCTCACCACAAGGAGAGCTTCCTCTACACCCACTTCGAAGAGATCTGCGAAATCATGAAGGCCTACGACGTGGCCTTCTCGCTGGGCGACGGCCTGCGTCCGGGTTCGATCTACGACGCGAACGACGACGCGCAGCTGGGTGAGCTCAAGACGCTGGGCGAACTCACCGACATCGCCTGGAAGCACGACGTGCAGGTGATGATCGAAGGTCCGGGTCACGTGCCGATGCATCTCATCAAGGAGAACATGGACCTGCAGCTGGAGTACTGCAAGGAAGCGCCCTTCTACACGCTGGGCCCGCTGACCACCGACATCGCCCCCGGTTACGACCACATCACGAGCGGCATCGGTGCGGCGCAAATCGGCTGGTACGGCACGGCCATGCTCTGCTACGTGACGCCGAAGGAGCACCTGGGGCTGCCGGACAAGGACGATGTGAAGGAAGGCATCATCACCTACAAGCTGGCCGCCCACGCCGCCGACCTCGCCAAGGGTCACCCGGGCGCGCAGATCCGCGACAACGCGCTGTCGAAGGCGCGTTACGAGTTCCGCTGGGACGACCAGTTCAATCTGGGTCTGGATCCGGACAAGGCGAAGAGCTTCCACGACGAGACGCTGCCGAAGGAGTCGGCCAAGGTGGCGCACTTCTGCTCGATGTGCGGCCCGCACTTCTGTTCGATGAAGATCACGCAGGACGTGCGCGACTTCGCCGCCAAGCAGGGTCTCAACGAGGACGAAGCCCTGCAGAAGGGCATGGAAGTGAAGGCGGTCGAGTTCGTGAAGTCAGGCGCGGAGATCTACCAGAAGGTGTGAGGTAAGAACTGTGCAGGCGCGGGGCCCGCAGGAGCGGTCTTCTGACCGCGACTGCGGCCCGTGACCTCGCGCAGTCCTCCACTCAGCCGCCGCGTCGCGGTCAGAAGACCGCTCCTACACAAGCTCGGCTCCGCTGACGGATCGCGAGCGATCCTTGTGCGAGCGGCCTTGGCCGCGACAGGGCCTCTGCTGTCCGCGGGCTTCGATGCAGGCTGCCGTCGGGGTCAAGACCCCTCCCACAGAACCCCGGCCCGGGCTCAGGCCGGGGGGCGGGCGCATCCCCTGTGGGAGCGGCCTTGGCCGCGACGGGGACGCGGCCAGCCGCAGGTCGCGATTCAGACCACCGTCGCAAGCCACACTCGCTTCCACTGAGGGGCAGGTTTTCGATCGGCCTGCTGAGTCCGCCTGATACAGGCGAGACAGGTCGACCGGTCAACTGTCTCACCGGCGTCTCGTCGCATCCGGACCGCGACACGGTCCGGACGCTTTGCGAAATGCTGCGGGCGCCGCTTACTGCAGCGCCTTGATCTGCTCCGGCGTCAGTCCTTTCAATGCATCCGCCGCCGACTTGCGCGCCAGATCGCGGTCGGTTTCGATGATGGCGTGCACCGAATTCATCACCTTGTCATTGGCTGCTGCCGCCTCCTCCTTGGTGATCTGGCCTGCGGCCAGACGCTCGCAGGTGCGGTACAGCGATTCGCGCAGGAAGGACAGCATCTGCGCGCGCTCGGCCAGGCGGACGACATTGGCATCGACCTGTCCGTTGCCTGCCGCCTTGCCGGAGGCTTCCAGCTGGGCGATCAGCTTGAGCGTGCTGTCGGTGCCGGGTTCGGTGCAGCCAGGCCCCATGCGCGCGGCACGCGAAGCGGCGACCGTTTTTTCGTCGGACGTACCGCCACCGCCAAAGAGAGGCTTGGATTCGGACGACGGGGGCATCGAGCTGCGGGAGTGTTCGTACTTGGCCCAGTAATTCTTGTGGGTCTCCGTCGAGTTGTCGCGGGCGGCCGTCGGCGACGTCAGGCTGGAACAGCCTGCCAGCAGCACGGCGGCGCAGCACGCGGTCATCAGCGAAGATTTCATGGTGACTCCTTTGTTTTCGAGTAGTAGGTAATGTGACCCGTCGCCGGCCAGCGGCCGATTGCCGGAACGCTCCTCTACGTCCCGGCAGGCAACGCGTCGATCACTACCTGCAAGATGCGGGCCAGCGACCGTGTCATCGCAGGGCCTCGTCCGCGGTGCAGAATGCGCGCCTGACCGACATTCCGTGCCCGCCCGCACCCTCTGCCGCCGATGACCGCGCCCCGACCCGCCAGCGTTCCTTTCCGCGAAGCCTTCATGTTCTGGCTCAAGCTGGGTTTCATCAGTTTTGGCGGACCGGCCGGCCAGATTTCGATCATGCACCAGGAGCTGGTCGAGAACCGGCGCTGGATTTCCGAACGCCGCTTCCTGCACGCGCTGAACTACTGCATGGTGCTGCCGGGCCCGGAGGCGCAGCAGCTCGCGACCTATATCGGCTGGCTGATGCATCGCAGCTGGGGCGGCATCGTCGCCGGCGCGCTGTTCGTGCTGCCGTCGCTGTTCATCCTGATCGCGCTGTCGTGGGTGTACATCGCCTTCGGTGACGTGCCACTGGTGGCCGGTCTGTTCTACGGGATCAAGCCGGCGGTCACCGCCATCGTCGTACAGGCGGCCTGGCGCATCGGTGGTCGGGCACTGAAGAACCGGACGCTGTGGGCGATCGCCGCCGCCTCCTTCCTCGCCATCTTCGCGCTCGACATTCCCTTCCCCGCCATCGTCGCCGGCGCCGCACTGATCGGCTACATCGGCGGCCGCGTCGCACCGACGACCTTCCGCACCGGCGGCGGACACGGAGCAAAACACGCGTCCTACGGGCCGGCGTTGATCGACGACGACACGCCGACGCCGGAACACGCGCGCTTCCGCTGGACGCGGCTGGCGCGCGTCGCCATCGTCGGCGCATTGCTCTGGGCGGTGCCGATGGGCCTGCTGGCGGGCGTGCTCGGCTGGTCGCACACGCTGACGCAGATGGGCTGGTTCTTCACGAAGGCCGCGCTGCTCACCTTCGGCGGCGCCTACGCGGTGCTGCCCTACGTCTATCAGGGCGCGGTCGGCCACTACGGCTGGCTGACGCCGGTGCAGATGATCGACGGGCTGGCGCTCGGCGAAACCACGCCCGGCCCGCTCATCATGGTGGTGGCCTTCGTGGGCTTCATCGGCGGCTATGTGAAAGCGGTGTTCGGCCCCGACAGCCTCTTCCTCGCCGGCGCGGTCGCGGCGTCCCTGGTGACCTGGTTCACCTTCCTGCCCTCCTTCCTGTTCATCCTCGCCGGCGGACCGCTGGTCGAATCGACGCACGACGACCTAAAGTTCACCGCTCCGCTGACCGCGATTACCGCCGCCGTGGTCGGCGTCATCCTCAACCTCGCGCTGTTCTTCGGCTATCACGTGCTGTGGCCGCAGGGCTTCGCCGGCAGCTTCGATTGGATGTCGGCCCTGATCGCCCTTGGCGCCGCCGTCGCGCTGTTCCGCTTCAAGGCGAACGTGATCCATGTGATCGGAGCCTGCGCGGTGATCGGGCTGGTGCTGCAGCTGACCGTCAGCCGCTGACAGCCCTTTGTGGGAAGCACCCTGGCCGCGACAGCGCTGCTGCGGTCAGCCGGCTTCGATGAAGGCCGCTGTCGGGGTCAGAAGACCCCTCCCACAGAAGCCCGGCTCCGGCTGCGGATCGGGCGCGTTTCCTGTGGGAGCGGCCTTGGCCGCGACGCGGCCGTTGCGGTCCGCCGGCTTCGACCCCGGCCGCTGTCGGGGTCAGAAGACCTCTCCCACAGAAGCCCCGCCGCCATCGCGAACACGGCCGCTTGCTCAGCCAATGTGAACGTCCCGCTGCACGCGCATCCCGTTTGCGCTGCATCAAACCGGCGCGCCGTCCGCCTTCGTAAAGTGGCACGCAGACCCTATCCGCCCGGAGTGCGCACGCCATGACCGCCGACGACGACAACCTGCGCTTCTTCCGCGCACGTCACGCGACCTTTTCACAGATCCTGGCGTCGCAACGCGACGACGACGCACTGCTCGCGCAGTTGCTGGGCGAAGCCTTCGACAACTTCGAACAGGCGCTGCAGGCGCGGATGGACGCCGGTGCGCCGGTCGCCTGCGACCGCGGCTGCGCGACCTGCTGTACGGTGCGCGTTACCGCCACCGCCCCCGAAGTGCTGCACATCGCACGCCATCTGCGCGACGCCGACCCCGCTGTCTGCGCGCGACTGGTGCGGCGACTGGCCGAGGCGGACAGCGACACGCGTGACGCCGATGCCGACGACCGCGTCGCGCTGCGGGCAACCTGTCCCTTCATCGACGACGACGGCGCCTGTGCGATCTACGCGGTGCGCCCGCTCGCCTGTCGCGGCCACGCGTCGCACGACCGCACCGCCTGCGACCGCGCAGCCTGCGGCGAGATCGACGACATCCCGTACTCGGTCGCCCACCGCATGGTGCGCAGTCTGGTGCAGAACGCGCTGCAGTCGGCGCTGCGCGACGCCGGTTGCAGCTGGGCGTCGTACGAACTGAATCACGCGCTGATGCTGGCGCTCGCCGCACCGCAATCGGAAGCGGACTGGCTGGCCGGCGACGACGTGTTCGCCGACTCGCAGGTGAACGACGTCAGCCCGGCCGAGATGGCGCGCACCTTCGACTGGCTCAAGGCTCCCGGCATACGGATACCGGCAGGCTAGGGTCTGACGGCCAGTCAGCCGGCGTCGGCCCGCCTTGATCCGGACGCATCGCGATGCGCGCGCGGGGCCCGCGATTCAAGGTCAACAGACCCCGGGCTTTGCCGAGCGGCGCCGCTTTGTTCATCATGTACGGGCGATACGCCATCGCACCTACCCAACGGGAGAGATCGACATGAACAAGATGATCATCGCCGCACTGACCGCCCTGCTCGCCTGTGGCAGCGCTCTGGCCGCCGACGCCAACCCGAACGCCGCCGCCGACTCGAAGTGCGAAGCCGCCGCCATCGACAAGAACGGCAAGCCGCTGGTCGGCGCCGCCAAGTCCTCCTTCATGCAGAAATGCCACCGCGAAGCGATGCACAAGACCGACTGCGAAGCGCGTGCGCTGAGCAAGGACGGCAAGCCGCTCGCCGGCGCAGCGAAGAACTCCTTCATGCGCAAGTGCGAAGAAGACATGAAGCAGGCCGCACCGGCCGCCCAGTGAGCATAGACATACGTCCCAGCGGAGCCGTCACACAGTGAGCGAACAGAAAAAACCGGGCGTGCAGGTACGCCGCGAAGTCATGGGCGACGATTTCGTCGACCGGGCCTTGGGCAATGCGACTGAATTCAATCAGCCCCTGCAGGACTTCATCAACGCGCACGCCTGGGGTGCGGTGTGGAACCGCGATGGGCTGGACCGCCGCACCCGCAGCCTGGTCACGCTGGCCGCACTCACTGCGCTGAAGAGCCCGCACGAGCTGAAAGGCCACGTGCGCGGCGCGCTGAACAACGGCTGCACGGTCGAGGAAATCCGCGAAACGCTGCTGCACTGTGCGGTGTACGCCGGCGTCCCGGCCGCCGGCGAAGCCTTCCGCGCGGCGCAGGAAGTGCTGGATTCGTATCGGCTGTGAACGGCTGAGGTCGGATCGACCGCCTCATCGCGAGCAAGCTCGCTCCCACGGGAAACACGCCCTGGCCGTCGGCTGAGCCGGGATTTTGTGGGAGCGAGCTTGCTCGCGATACGGACGCTGCTGTCCTCAGGCTTCGGTAAAGGCCGCTGTCGGGGTCAGAGGACCCCTCCTACAAAACCCTTGCCGTAACGCCGGCCGTGAGTTGGGCGCCCACCCTTGTGGGAGCGGCCTTGGCCGCGACACGGCCGGTGCAATCCGCAGGCTTCGATACAGGCTGCTGTCGGGGTCAGAGGACCCCTCCTACAAAGCCCTTGCCGTAATGCTGGCCGTGAGTTGGGCGCTCACCCTTGTGGGAGCGGCCTTGGCCGCGATGCGGCCGGTGCAATCCGCAGGCTTCGGTACAGGCTGCTGTCGGGGTCAGAGGACCCCTCCTACAAACCCTTGCCATGACGCCGGCCGGCGATTCAGGGCACCGCCGCGGCCGGCTGGATCAGCCTGCTGCTTCGATCTGTTCCGACACCTCGAGCCAGCGTATTTCCTGCGCTTCGAGTTCTTCGTCCACCTTCTGCAGTTCGACGCCGACTTCGCCGATTTCCTTCGGCGGCAGCGGGCTGGCGAGCTTGGCGGTCAGTGCGTGCTTCTTCGTCTGCAGTTCGAGGATGCGCTGTTCGAGCTTGCCCAGTTCGTTCTTCAGCGCCTTGAGGTTCACCGGCGCCTTCTTCACCGGCGCAGCGACAGGCGGTGCCTGCACGACCGGCGCGGCTTCGGCCGGAGCAGCCTTCATCGAGTCCTTCAGCACTTCGCGCGCGCGCTTGGCTTCGTCCAGCAGGTAGCGCTGGTAGTCGTCGAGGTCGCCGTCGAACGGTTCGATGCCGCCGCGCGACACCAGCCAGAATTCGTCGCACACCGAGCGCAGCAGCGAGCGGTCGTGGCTCACCAGCATCACCGTGCCTTCGAATTCGTTCAGCGCCACCGCCAGCGCCTCGCGGGTGGCGAGGTCGAGGTGGTTGGTCGGCTCGTCCATCAGCAGCAGGTTGGGGCGTTGCCACACGAGCATGCACAGCACCAGGCGCGCCTTCTCACCGCCGCTCATCGTGCCGACCGCCTGCTTCACCATGTCGCCGCTGAAGTTGAAGGTGCCGAGGAAGTTGCGCAGGTCCTGTTCGCGGCCGCTCTGCCCGGCCGGCAGGCCTTCGCGCGCCATGCGGGTCATGTGTTCGAGCGGATTGTCCTGCGGACGCAGCACGTCCAGTTCCTGCTGCGCGAAGTAGCCGATGCTGAGACCCTTGCCTTCGGTGACGCGGCCGGCGATCGGTGCCAGCGCGCGGGCGATGGTTTTCACCGCGGTCGACTTGCCCTGACCGTTGGCGCCGAGGATGCCAATGCGCTGGCCGGCCATGACCGACTTGTTCACATTGCGCACGATCACCGTCGGCGGCGTGCCGGCGGGCGCGTCGGCCGGCGGCGGATAGCCGAAGCTCGCCTCTTCCATCACCAGCATCGGGTTGGGCAGGTTGGCCGGCTCCTTGAACTCGAAGTTGAAGTCGGCCGTGGCCAGCATGGGCGCCAGCTTCTCCATGCGGTCGAGCGCCTTGACCCGGCTCTGCGCCTGCTTGGCCTTGCTCGCCT
>NZ_JADMJL010000040.1 GCF_018780585.1 Methyloversatilis discipulorum
ACAAGCTATTCCTACGCTTGCCAGGGCAGAACATACAAGCGAGCTTGATCGCGATTGAACGCTCTCCACCTTGACAGAAAACCCGGCGCCGATCGGCAACCCGGCATGCCCGCCGACTAATCCGGACTCAGGCCCGGTGGCCGCTGGTGCAGGGGCATCACATGGACCAGCGCGGGGTCCAGACGCAGTGCCAGCCGGTCGCCGCTGCCGATGCGGCGGCGCTGCGGCCCGGCCAGCGTGATGCGCAGACTGATCTGCGGATTGCGTTCCAGCGTCAGCGATGCCAGCGTGATCTCGCCAAGGTGGCGGGCCTCGCTCACCGTCGCCTCCAGTTCCTGCCCGCTGCCGTCCGCGCCGAGCAGGATGCCGTCACCCGGCACCACCCAGTTCACCGGCTGGCCCGGCTTGATCTTTCCCTTGTCGCGCACCTCAAGCAGCATGTCGCCGCTGTCACCGCCCGCCGCCGACACCCATTTCAGCAGGCCCCAGCCCGCCCGGCCCGACGGCCCCACCCAGACCCCCTGGAAACGGTTGTGCATGCCCACGAGGTCGGCCACGCGCGCGTTGCGCGGTGCGCGGTGGATGTGTTCGGGCGGCCCCTCCTGCAGCACGGTGCCGGCGTCCATCACCACCAGGCGGTCGGCCAGCAGACGCGCTTCGTTCAGATCGTGCGTCACCAGCAGGATGGGAATGTCGAGATCGCTGCGCAGATCGGCCAGCAAGCGGTAGAGCCCCTGCCGGCTCATCTGGTCGACTGCGGAAAACGGTTCGTCGAGCAGCAGCAGCTTCGGTTCGCGAGCGAGCGCACGCGCCACCGCCACGCGCTGCTGCTGGCCGCCGGACAAGGCGGCGGGTCGCCGCTGCTGCTGTTCGCGCGACAGGTGGACGTGGTCGAGCCAGCGCCGCGCCTGCGTGGCGCGCTCGCCCGGCGGCAGGTGCAGCATGGCCAGTGCGACGTTGTCGACCGCACTGAGGTGCGGCATCAGTGCGTAGTTCTGGAACACCAGACCGACGTGGCGACGCTGCGGCGGCAGAAAGACGCCCTGCTCGCTGTCGCACCACAGCTGCGCGCCGACCTCGATGCGACCGCGCTGCGGCCGCATCAGTCCGGCCAGCACGCGCAGCATCGACGTCTTGCCGGCACCCGACGGGCCGACCAGCGCCAGCAGTTCGCCGGCCGCGCAGTCGAAGCGACCGTACAGCGGCATCGGCTCGGTCTGGGCGATATCGACCCGCAGTGCGCGGGCAGCGCGTTGATCGCCGTTCATCGCCGGGCCGCCAGTCTGGCCGACGCGAAGAAGGACGCCGCCACCGCACCGAGCGACAGCGCCAGCAACAGCAGCGCCATGCGGTCGGCACCGGCGAGGTCGAAGGACTGCACGCGGTCGTATATCGCGATCGCCACCGTCTTGGTCTCGCCGGGAATGCTGCCGCCCATCATCAGCACCACGCCGAACTCGCCCAGCGTGTGCACGAAGGTGAGCACCATGGCGGACAGGATGCCCGGCCAGGCCAGCGGCAGTTCGACCCGCCAGAAGGTCTGCCAGCCACTCAACCCGCAGACCGCGGCGGCTTCGGCGAGGTTCTCCGGTATGGCTTCGAAGGCACGCTGCACCGGCTGCACGATGAATGGAATGTTGAACACCAGCGAGGCGATCAGCAGGCCGGCGAAATTGAAGGTCATCCGGACGTCGAAGGTGTCGAGCATCCAGGCGCCGAAAGGCGAGCCGGCGCCGAGCGACACCAGCAGGTAGTAGCCCAGCACCGTGGGCGGCAGCACCAGCGGCAGCACGACGAAAGCTTCGATCCAGGCCTTAGCGGAAAAGCGCGTGCGCGCAAGCCAGCGCGCCGTGAGCACGCCGGGCGGCAGCAGCACGAGCAGCGTGACCGCCGCCAGTTCGATCGACAGCGAGAAAGCCTGCCAGTCCATGACCTGTCCTTCCTTCACTCGCCGGGCATCGCGAAGCCGTGACGGCGCATGATGTCCTGCGCCGCCGGCGTGGCGAGATAGTCGTAGAAGGCACGTGCAGCGGGCGGCGCGCCGCGCAGCAGCACCATCCGTTGCGCCAGCCGGCGGTGCCAGTTCTCCGGGATCAGCGCGAATTCGCCGAGCGCGCTCACCTGCGGCGACTTCGCCAGCGACAGCGCGATGATGCCGCCCTGGGTCGCGCCCGAGGTCGCGAACTGGGCCGCCTGCGAAATGTTCTCGCCCAGCACCAGCCGCGGTTCGATGTCGGCCCACACGCCGGCGTGCTGCAGCGCTTCCTTCGCCCGGGCGCCGTAGGGTGCGTGTTCGGGGTTGGCGATGGCGAACTTCTTCAGCCGCCCGTCGCGCAGCGCCTGCGCCAGATCCCGCAGTTCGCCGTCGGCCTTCAACGATGACCCGCGCGGCACGATCAGACCGATGCGGCCGTAGGCGTAGAGCCGCCCGCGGTCCTGCGTCAGGCCTTGATCGGCCAGCCGGAACACGAAATCCTCGTCGGCCGACATGAACAGGTGGAAGGGCGCGCCCTGCCGGATCTGCGAAAAGAAGTTGCCGGACGAACCGAAAACCAGACGCATCCGCTGGCCGGTTTCGCGTTCGAAGCGGGCCGCCACCTCGTCGATCGCGAACTTCAGGTCGGACGCCGCGGCGACCGTCGGCGGCTCGGCGCTCCGCACCGGCGCTGTCAGCGAAAACGCGAGCACACACAGCAGCGCGATGCGTTGGATCAGGCAGACAGCTCTCATGAACGGCGCGCCTCCGGTCGACTCGATATATATCCGTATGGATATCGCGCGGTGAGTATAACGAGTATCGTGCTCGATGCATTTCCCTCCGTCTTCGATCCGCGATGAACACCAAGGCAGCGCCCGCCACCCTCGAACACAGCACCCGGTTTCGCGTGCAGATCAAGCACGCGGTGGCGATCGGTCCGGGCAAGGCCGACGTACTCGAAGGCATCGCGACGACCGGCTCGCTGGCCGAAACCGGTCGCCGGCTGGGCATGAGCTATCAGCGCATCTGGTCACTGGTCGACGCGATGAACAAGGACTTCGTCGAGCCGCTGGTGACCAAGCAGCGCGGCGGCTCGGCCGGCGGTGGCGCCCGGCTGACCGCCACCGGAGAGCAGGTGCTGGCGCTCTACCGGGCGATCGAAGAGGACGCCCGCCTCGCCGCCTCGCGCCGCCTGCCCGAACTGCTGGCACTGATCCGGCCCGATGCCGGGACGGATTCTGTGGAAGGGGTCCTCTGACCCCGACGGCAGCCTGTATCAAGACCTGCAGACTGCTGAGGCTGCGTCGCGGCCAAGGCCGCTCCCACAACGGTTTCGCCTGACCGGCGGTCCAGACCTGCGCAAGGGTTCTGTGGGAGGGGTCTTCTGACCCCGACCGCAGCCTGCATCGAAGCCTGCGAACTGCAGCGGCCCTGTCGCGGCCAGGGCCGCTCCCACGGGAATCGCGCTTAATTCAAGGCCGGAGCCCGCGCGGGGGTCCTGTGGGAGGGGTCTCGACCCGACAGCAGCCTGAATCGAAGCCTGCGGACTGCAGCGGCCCTGTCGCGGCCAAGGCCGCTCCCACGGGAATTGCGCCTAATTCGAGGCTAGAGCCCGAGCGGGGGGCCTGTGGGAGGGGTCTTGACCCCGACAGCAGCCTGAAGCGAAGCCAGCGGACTGCAGCGGCCGCGTCGCGGCCAGGGCCGCATCGTCGAATGAGGACCCGTTGCCGGGACTACCGGGCGTTATCCGCAAGGCCGTCGAGTATCGGGCAGTCCGGTCGGCCGTCGCCGTGGCAGCAGCGGGCAAGTTCCGCCAGTGTGCGTTTCATTGCCGTCATTTCGGCGATGCGCCGGTCGAGGTCGGCGATGTGCGCCTCGGCGATGCGTTTCACGTCGCCGCTGGCGCGGTCCGGTTTCTGCCACAAGGCCAGCAGATCGGCGATTTCCGTCATCGAGAATCCGAGGTCGCGCGCGCGGCGGATGAAGCGCAGCGTGTGCACCTCGCGATCACCATACTGCCGGTAACCTGCTTCGGTCCGCGCCACCTGCGGCAGCAGGCCGAGCGACTCGTAATGCCGCACCATCTTGGCCGACACGCCGGAACGTGCGGCCGCCTCACCGATGTTCATCGCGCACCTCTTCGGGTTTCCAGCGCCGCAGCAGCAGCGCGTTGCTGACCACGCTGAAGCTGGAGAAAGCCATCGCCGCGCCGGCGATCACCGGATTCAGCATGCCGGCGGCGGCCAGCGGAATGCCGACCACGTTGTAGGCGAAGGCCCAGAACAGGTTCTGCCGGATCTTCGCCCAGGTGCGCCGGGAAATATCGAGCGCGTCGGCCACGCGCGCCGGGTCGCCCTGCATCAGCGTGATGCCGGCGGCGTGCATCGCCACGTCGGTGCCGGTGGACATGGCGATACCGACGTCGGCGGCGGCCAGCGCGGGCGCGTCATTGATGCCGTCGCCCACCATGGCGACCACCGCCCCGCCCTGCTTCAGTTCGGCCACGACTTCGGCCTTGTGCTCGGGCAGCACTTCGGCGCGCACGTCGGTCATGCCCAATTGCGCAGCCACCGCCGCCGCGGCACCCCGGTTGTCGCCACTGACCAGCACGGTACGAACGCCGGCTGCCTGAAGGCGGCTCACCGCTCCCGCCGCCGACGCCTTCAGCGTGTCGCCGAAAGCGAGCAGTCCGATCAGGCGCGGCGCACTCGTCAGGTCGGCCAGCCAGGACACGGTGCGCCCCTCGGCCTGCAGTTGCGCGGCGCGAGCCGCGAGCGGCGACAGATCGACGCCCAGTTCTTCCATGAAACGCGAACTGCCCAGCTTCAGCGCGCGGCCGTCGACGGTCGCTTCGATGCCGCGCCCTGCGACCGCCGCCAGTTCGTTCGCCGGCAATACCGTCACGCCTTCGCGCACCGCAGCCGTGCTGACTGCGCGCGCCAGCGGGTGCTCGCTGCCGGCCTGCAGGGCAGCGGCCAGCGCGAGCAGCTCGCCGGGCGCACCGACCGCCGGCTCGAACGCGACCAGTTCCGGTCGTCCTTCAGTCAACGTGCCGGTCTTGTCGAAGGCGACCACCGACACGCGGTGCGCGATTTCCAGCGCCTCGGCGTCCTTGATCAGGATGCCGTGCCGCGCCGCGGCGCCGGTGCCCACCATGATGGCAGTCGGCGTGGCCAGCCCGAGCGCGCACGGGCAGGCGATCACCATGACCGCGACCGCATTCAGCAGCGCCGTTTCGACACCGGCACCAGCGATCATCCAGCCGCCGAAGGTGAGCACGGCGAGCGCGATCACCACCGGTACGAACACCGCGCTGACCTGGTCGACCAGGCGCTGTATCGGTGCCTTCTTGGCCTGCGCGCTCTCGACCAGCCGCACGATGCGCGCCAGCACGGTTTCGGCGCCGATGGCCCGCGTGCGCACCACCAACCGGCCCTCACCGTTGACCGCACCACCGGTCACACGGTCGCCCACCTGCTTGGCGACCGGCAGGCTCTCGCCGGTGATCAGCGATTCGTCCACCTGGCTGGCGCCATCGACGATGTCGCCGTCCACCGGCACCCGTTCGCCCGGGCGGATGACCACCTCGTCGTCGAGCACGACCTGCGCCAGCGGCAGTTCGACCTCTACACCGTCGCGGCGTACCCGCGCGGTGTCCGGACGCAGCGCGTTGAGCGCGCGGATGGCGTCGGTGGTCTGCCGCTTGGCGCGGGTTTCCAGCCATTTGCCGAGCAGCACCAGCGTGATCACCACTGCCGACGCCTCGAAATACAGATGCGGCATCGCACCCGGGCTGGCGGTGAGCCACAGCCAGACGCTCAGGCCCCAGGCGGCAGAGGTGCCGAGCGCGACCAGCAGGTCCATGTTTCCGCTGCCGGCGCGCAGCGCCTTCCAGCCGGCGACATAGAAGCGGGCGCCGAGCCAGAACTGCACCGGTGTCGCGAGCAGAAACTGAAGCCCGCCGGGCAGCATCCAGTGCGCGCCCCACAGCATGCCCACCATGGGCAGTGCCAGCGGCAGCGACAGCGCAACCGCCAGCGCCACCGGCCACCATTCGGGCAGCGCACCGCGAGGTTCGGCCTCGGGCGCGGCCGCCGGCAGCGTTGCACGATAGCCGGCGCGCTCGACCGCCGCCTGGAGCGCGCCGAGATTGTCGGCGGCACTGACGATGTCCGCGGTTTCGGTCGCCAGATTGACGCTGACCGACAGCACGCCCGGCACCTTGTTCAGCGCCTTCTCGACCCGCGCCACGCAGGACGCGCAGGTCATGCCTTCGATGTTCAGCCGCAGTGCCTGCGGCCTCAGTACGTAGCCGGCCTTGTCGACCGCTGCCTGCAGCGCGGCGGCATCGACCGAGGCGTCGGCCTCGACGGTCGCACGTTCGGTCGCCAGATTGACGCTGGCGGACACCACGCCGGGCGTGCGCGCCAAGGCCTTTTCGACCCGGGTCGAGCAGGAGGCGCAGGTCATGCCATCGACGCCGAATTCCCAGCGAGTGAGCGGGCCCGCACCGGCGGGCAGATCGGACGTGTTCATCGGACAATCCTCTATCGGGAGAACGGACCCAGTGTCGACCTTCCCATGATGGCAAGGTCAAGCGGAAAATTCAGCCGCCGACGCCGGCGATCCCGAAACGAAATGAAAGCGACAAGACGCTTGACCTTCCCATCGTGGCAAGGTCCATCATCCTCCCATCCCAACCCGACAGCGGAGCCCCGCCATGAGCACGACCATCGAATTCACCGTCCCCGACATGACCTGCGGTCACTGCGCCGGCCGCATCAGGGCGCTGGTCGCCAGCATCGACGACAGCGCGAAGGTCGACATCGACCTGCCGACCCACCGCGTGCGCATCGACTCGACCGTCGACGCGGAAACCCTGCGCAGCGCGCTGACCGAGGCGGACTACCCGCCGGCGTAATCCGGTCTTTGCTGCAGGCCGCAATCGCGAGCAAGCTCGCTCCCACAAAAGCCCGGCCGGGCGGCGTCAGCGATAGCTGCGATAGACGCTCGCGTTGCCATCCGCCTGCACCAGCAGCACGTCGTACGGATCCTTGCGGCCCTTGTACTCGGGACCGTCCATGCCCGGCGAGCCGACCGGCATCGCCGGTACCGCCAGGCCGAGCGCCTTCGGTTTTTCCTTCAGCATCCTGTGCACCTCGCTCGCCGGCACGTGGCCTTCGAGCAGATAGCCGTCGACCCGCGCGGTGTGGCAGGAAGCGAACCTCGCCGGCATGCCCAGCCGTGCGCGCGCTTCGTTGTTGCCGGTCTCATACACCTTAACCGCGAAGCCGTTCGCTTCCAGATGAACCACCCAGTCCTTGCAGCAGCCGCAGGTCGGGCTCTTCCAGACTTCGACCAGCGGCTTCGGCGCCGCCATCAGCGTGGCGGCGCGCGGCAGCAGGGCCGCGGTGGCGAGCGCGCCGATCAGCGCGCGACGTGTCGTGTTCATGTGACATCCTTTCTCGACAAGAGCCGGGCCGCCCGAAGTTGTCTTTCTCCCAGGGAGCAGACAGGGCAAGGCCCGGCACAGGGGTTCATCAATGCTCGTGCGCGCCGCCGGCCGGCTTGCGCACCTGCACTTCGATATCCTGCGACTGCGCACGCGGCATGCTCGACGCACCGTGATCATGGCCGCTCGGCGACGGCGGTGCCGCAGGCGCCTCGCCGACCTCGTGCGCGACGGTGCCCGGCGGATGGCGGAACCAGCCGGGGTCGGTGTAGTCGCCCGGCTTCTGTTCGCGCCTCACCTTGAATACCGAGAACATGCCGCCCATCTCGACCGAGCCGAAAGGACCGTCGCCCGTCATCATCGGTGCGGTGTTCTCGGGCAGCGGCATCTTCATGTCGGCCATGTCGCCCATGCCACGTTCGCCCATCGTCATGTAGCCCGGCACGAGCTTCGATATGCGTTCGGCCAGCCCGTCATGATCGACGCCGATTAGATTGGGCACGTCGTGGCCCATTGCGTTCATCGTGTGGTGACTCTTGTGGCAGTGGAAGGCCCAGTCGCCCTCTTCGTCGGCGATGAACTCGATCTGCCGCATCTGGCCGACGCCGATGTCCACCGTCACCTCGGGCCAGCGTGCCGACTTCGGCACAGGGCCTCCGTCGGTGCCGGTGACCTCGAATTCGTGGCCGTGGATGTGCATCGGGTGATTGGTCATCGTCAGATTGCCGATGCGCAGACGCACGCGGTCGTTCTTGCGCGCGACGAGTGGCGCGATGCCGGGGAAGATGCGGCTGTTCCACGACCACAGGTTGAAATCCAGCATCGTCATCGTCTTCGGCGTGTAGCTGCCGGGATCGATGTCGTAAGCATTGAGCAGGAACACGTAGTCGCGATCGACCGTCGCGATCTGCGGGTGGCGGCCCTTGGGGTGGGTGACCCAGAAACCCATCATGCCCATCGCCATCTGCGTCATTTCGTCGGCGTGCGGGTGGTACATGAAGGTGCCGGGACGGCGCGCGACGAATTCGTAGACGAAGGTCTTGCCCGGCGGAATCGCCGGCTGGGTCAGGCCACTCACGCCATCCATGCCGTTGGGCAGGCGCTGGCCGTGCCAATGCACGCTGGTGCGCTCGGGCAGCTTGTTGGTCACGAAGATGCGTACGCGGTCGCCCTCGACCACCTCAATGGTCGGGCCCGGCGACTGGCAGTTGTAGCCCCACAGGTGTGCCTTGAAACCGGGCGCCATTTCGCGCACCACCGGCTCGGCCACCAGGTGGAATTCCTTGACGCCGTCCTTCATGCGCCAGGGCAGCGTCCAGCCATTCAGCGTGACGACAGGGTTGTAGGGGCGTCCGTTTGCCGGCAGCAAGGGGCCGCGCGTGTCGGGCGAGGTTTCGATCACCGGCTCGGGAATGGCGGCCAGTGCGACGCGGCTGACCGTGGCCGCGGCCACGGCCGCACCGGCCACGCCTGCATTGCGGAAAAAATCTCTGCGGGAAGTCATGGGTGGAATCCTGTTCAGTGCGCCGCGTCGGCTGCCGTGGCAATGGCGGCGCCGGGCGGCGGCGCCAGATCGGGGCGGCCGACCAGCGCCATGTCGAGATCGGCCCAGGCGATCCAGAAATCGCGCAGCGCCTCGATGTAGCCATTCACGCCGGCCACCTGCGCGCGCGCATCGGCCAGCAGTTCGAACACGCCGATCAGCATGCCGTTGTAGCGCAGCAGGTTTTCGTCGGAAATGCGCTTGCGCAGCGGCACCACCTCGTCGCGGTAATGGCGCGCGATGTCGAAGGCCGTGCGATAGCCGGCGTACGCTTCGCGCACCTCCGACCGTGCATTGACCGCCGCTTCGGCGGCCCGCTCGACCGACTGCATGTAGATGGCCTCGGCCCGCGCGACGCGCGAGCTGCCCCAGTCGAACAGCGGCAGTTCGAAGCTGATCTCGTAACCCTTCTTGTAGGACTCGCTGCGCCGCCCCTCGAGTACGCGCGCGGGGCCAACCTCCAGCACGTCGATGAAGCGCGTGGTCTTCGTCAGCCCGAGGTTGCGCGCGGTCGCTTCGGCGTCGAGCTTCGCAATCTGCAGGTCGATGCGCGAGCCCATCGCCTGACGCTCGATGTCCGGTGCGTCGAGGGCCGCCGCCGGCAGTTCGGGCAGGCGGTCGGGCAGGCGGAAGGCGGTCTGTTCGCCCCACAGACCCATCAGCCGCGTCAGCCGTTCGCGCGCCGCAGTGTGCGCCTGCTGCGCGCGCGCCAGATTCAGCGCCGCATCGGCGTGGAAGCCCTGCTCGCGCGCCTGTGCCAGCGCGCTGTAGTTGCCGGCAGCGCGCATGCGCCGGGCAAGCTCGGCACCGGCGTCGGCAGCCTCCATCACCTGTTCCATGTAGCGCAGCGTCTCGCCGGCGGCCACCGCCTGTACCCAGGCGCGGCGCACGTCGGCCGCCAGCCGCAGCACCTGCAGCGATACCGCGCGCTGCGACTGTTCGAATACGCGGCGATTCACCTCGACCGCCTGCGGCATCGTCAGCAGCGAAAAGATGTTGAAGGTGAGCGCCTGCTCGATCTTGTAGTCGCGCACGCCGTTCTCGCGCTTGCTGGCGTGGAACATCGAGAAGGTCGGATTGGGCAGGCGGCCGGCGCGCACCACTTCTGCCTCGCGGATGCCCAGTTCGTGAAAACCCGCCTGCAGTCCACGATTGTTCAGCAGCGCGATCTGTACGGCGTCGTCGGCCGACAGCGGCTGCGCCAGCAGTTCGGCAACGCGGTCGGCAACCGCCTTGCGGTCCTCGTCGCTGCGCGCCCATCGGACCTCCTTGCCCAGCTTGTCGCGTGCGGTCTGTTCGACCGTGCCGAAACCGCCGTCCGGACTGAAGCTCGCGCAACCGGCCAGCAGCGCAACCGCCGCCGCCAGCGGCACGAGCCTGAACCGGCCACTATCAGTGCTTGTGCGCATCGCCGCCCTCCTTGCTGTCGTGATGGCAGCGGTGTCCGTGGCCCGACTTCATCGCCGCGGAATCGCCGCCGTGCTGGTGTCCTGACCGATGCGCGTCATGCATCCGGCCGTGCATCTGCTCGTGCATCGACGCGTGGTGAGCGGCGTGGTGCGGACAGTGATGCGGCTTCGCGTCGCCGCCGGCAGCGCCGTGATCGTGCTTGGCTGCTCCACCTGCAGGCGTGCCGGCACCGTGGCCGGCGTGCGCGTCGGCGGCAGCCGGTGCGCCATGATCATGGCCGGCATGCGGCTCAGGCGACGCGGCGGCAGCGCCGCCGTCCTTGTGTCCAGGCGCATGCGCGTCATGCATGGGGCCATGCATGTGACCGTGCATCTGTCCGTGGTGGCCCGCATGCGGATCGGTGGCCGCTTGCGCCCCGTGATCGTGGCCGGCATGCGGGTCAGGCGGCGCGGACGTCGTGCTGCCGTGATCGTGCGCGTGGCTGTCGGCCTGACGGCCGACCGCGTCGTTGGCTTCCCGCCAGTTGCCGACAGCGCCTGCGCTACCGGCGCGGTAGGTGTCGAACACCGAGCGGTGATCGAGTGACCGCGTGGGTGCAGCCGGATCCGTCGGATCGGCCGCCCAGGCGGACGTGGTGACGAACGCTGCGGCAAGCAGCATCCGGATGGAAAGATGGACCATGAATACCTCGCGAAAGACAGGTGTATCGACTTCCGCCCACCGTGGACGGATTTCGGGTGTCAGGCGAGGTCGTGTCTGGGCGGGCGTTCGGTGCCTTCGGTGATGAATGCCGGAGGTATTACGGGCGCCGGCAGCGGACGCAGGTGCGTCGAAAAATCGCCGGGCAGCCGCAGCGCGGACGGCATCAGGGCGCCACCGATGCAGCAGGCGGCACAGGCGCTGCAGGCGTGCTTGCCATGGGAAGGTGTCGAAACGGGGTCATGATCACCGCCCTGGTGATGCGCGTGCGCGGCCGCATCATCGTGCAGGGTGACAGTGGTCTGCAATCCGTGATGCGACGGCGCGCAACTGATCATCGCCGCCGCGGCAAAGCCTTGCAGGGGCAATGCCAGCAGCAGCAAGAAGGTCAGCAGGAGGCGGGTCGCGGAACGCATGGGGACTAGGATATCAGCGCATCGACGAAGTTCGCATGACACCAGTCAAGTCGTGCTCGGGTCCACCGTCCAGCGCCGGGCAACCGCACCCTGGCCGTTCACGCTTTCCAGATGCACCGGGAAGCCCCACAGCCGGGCGACATGCTTGAGCACTTCGTAGGCGCCGTCGTGCAGCGGCCGGTTGTTGTGCTGTGTGTGCCGCAGCATCAGAGAACGGTCGCCGCGCAGGTTCACGCTCCACACCTGGATATTCGGTTCGCGCGAGCCGAGATCGTACTGCCGCGACATCGCTTCGCGCAGGTTGCGGTAGCCCGACTCGTCGTGAATGGCCGATACCTCCAGCGTCGGCTCGGTATCGTCGTCGGTGATGGCGAACAGGCGGAAGGCCCGCATCACGCGCGGCGACAGGTACTGGCCGATGAAGCTTTCGTCCTTGAAGTTGCGCATCGCGTGGTCCAGCGTTTCCAGCCAGCTGCTGCCCGCCATGTCCGGGAACCACAGGCGGTCCTCCTCGGTGGGCGCCTCGCAGATGCGCTTGATGTCGGTGTACATCGCGAAGCCCAGCGCGTACGGGTTCATGCCGCTGTAAGCGGGGTGGCCGACCGGCGGCTGGTAGACGACGTTGGTGTGCGACTTCAGACACTCGATCATGATGCCGTCGTCGAGGAAGCCGTCGTCGTACATCGTGTTCAGCAGGTGGTGGTGCCAGAAGGTGGCCCAGCCCTCATTCATGACCTGGGTCTGGCGCTGCGGATAGAAGTACTGCGCCACCTTGCGCACGATGCGCACGATTTCGCGCTGCCACGGTTCGAGCAGCGGCGCATTCTTCTCGATGAAGTAGAGCAGGTTTTCCTGCGGTTCGGCCGGGAAGCGCGGCGCTTCCTTTTCCGCCTCGTCGCGGCCCAGTTTCGGCGGCAGCGTGCGCCAGATCTCGTTCACCTGCTGCTGCGCGTAGGCCTCGCGGTCCTTGGCGCGCGCCAGTTCCTGCGTCAGGCTGAGCTTGCTCGGCCGACGGTAGCGGTCGACGCCGTAGTTCATCAGCGCGTGGCAGCTGTCGAGCAGCAGTTCGACGGCGTCGATGCCGTGCCGCTCCTCGCAGGCCGCGACGTAGTTCTTCGCATAGACCAGGTAGTCGATGATGGACGATGCGTCGGTCCACATCCGGAACAGGTAGTTGCCCTTGAAGAAGCTGTTGTGGCCGTAGGCGGCGTGCGCGATCACCAGCGCCTGCATCGCCATCGTGTTCTCCTCCATCAGGTAGCTGATGCAGGGATTGCTGTTGATCACGATCTCGTAGGCCAGACCCATCTGGCCGCGCCGGTAGTTCTTCTCGGTGGCGATGAACTCCTTGCCGTAGCTCCAGTGCCGGTAGTTCACCGGCATGCCTACGCTGGCGTAGGCGTCCATCATCTGTTCGGCGGTGATGATCTCGAGCTGGTTCGGATAGGTGTCGAGCCCGAAGCGCTGCGCGGTGGCGCGGATCACGTCGTGGTACTGCTCGATCAGTTCGAAGGTCCAGTCGCTGGGCGCCGGCAACCGGGCGGTCGGGCGTTCCTTCAGCGGCAGCGGTGCGCTCAGCGGCGCCGGATGACGACGCCCGCCGTATTCGCCCGGCGAGGCCGCGCGACCGTTGTTGCGGCGGTCGTAGGTATCGCTCATTTCGCGGCTCCTTCCTTCTTGAACAGGTCGCGGAACACCGGATAGATCTGGTCGACCTCGGCCGCCTTGCGGATGGCGAAGTTCTCGCTCTCCATCGCGAGATCCGAGTACTCGTGCCACAGGTTCTGTTCCTGCTCGACCACCTGGATGTAGGCGAAGTAGCGCACCAGCGGCAGGATCTTCTGTTCGAGGATTTCGCGGCAGCGCGGACTGTCGTCGTGCCAGTTGTCGCCATCGCTGGCCTGCGCACCGTAGATGTTCCACTCGCCCCGCGGGTAGCGCGCCTGGATGATGTCCTCCATCAGTACCAGCGCGCTCGACACCACGGTGCCACCGGTTTCGGTGGCATGGAAGAAGTCGTGCTCGCTCACCTCCTGCGCCTGCGTGTGATGGCGGATGAACACGATTTCGATCTTCTCGTAGTGCCGGGTCAGGAACAGGTAGAGCAGGATGAAGAAGCGCTTGGCCAGATCCTTGCGCGCCTCGTCCATCGAGCCCGACACGTCCATCAGGCAGAACATGACCGCCTTCGCGGTCGGCACCGGCGTGCGCACGCGGCTGCGGTAGCGCAGGTCTATCGGGTCGAGATAGGGAATGCGGTCGATGCGCGAACGCAGCGCGGCAATATCGGCTTCGATCTGTTCGATCTCGTGCAGCCGCGCCGGCGTGCCCGGCTGCGCGCGCAGGTCTTCGAGCAGCGCTTCGAGCCGGTGCAGTTCGCGCCGCGATTCGCTGCCGAGCGCGATGCGCCGGCCGATCGCCCCGCGCATCGAGCGCACGACGTGCAGGTTGTTCGGCGTGCCGTCGCTGGAGAAACCGGCACGATGGGTCTTGTACTCCGGCGTCTCGGCCAGTGTGGTACGGATCAGGTTGGGCAGCGCCAGGTCGTCGAAGAAGACCTGCATGAACTCTTCCTTGGTGAGGTGGAAGACGAAATCGTCCTCACCCTCGCCGGAATCGCTGGCGTTGCCCGAACCTGCCCCGCCGCCACCGCCACCCTTGGGCCGCTCGATGCGGTCGCCACGGACGAAATCCCTGTTGCCCGGGTGCACCATTTCACGGGAGCCGCCCTGACCGTGGCCGAACACCGGTTCGCTGATGTCGCGCTTCGGGATGTGGATGTCCTCACCCTGCGCGATGTCGCGGATGCCGCGCCCCTCGACCGCCCGCCGCACCGCCTCGCGGATCTGCTCCTTGTGGCGGCGCAGGAAGCGCTCGCGGTTGCCGATGGACTTGTTCTTGCCGGCCAGTCTGCGATCGATGATCTGCTGCAAGATGTGTCCCCTTCCCGCCGGGGCAGCGTCGCCCCGGTCTTGTCTATCGATGCACCACCACCGTCACGAACTCTTGCGCACGCGCAGGTACCACTCGCACAGCAGGCGCACCTGCTTCGGCGTGTAGCCCTTGCCGACCATGCGATTGACGAAGTCCTCGTGCTTCTTGGCATCGTCGGCGCTGGCCTTGGCGTTGAAGCTGATCACCGGCAGCAGTTCTTCGGTGTTGGAGAACATCTTCTTCTCGATCACCGTGCGCAGCTTTTCGTAACTGGTCCACACCGGGTTCTTGCCGGCGTTGTTGGCGCGCGCCCGCAGCACGAAGTTCACGATCTCGTTGCGGAAATCCTTCGGGTTCGAAATGCCCGCCGGCTTCTCGATCTTTTCCAGTTCGGCGTTCAGCGAGGCGCGGTCGAACACTTCGCCGGTATCGGTATCGCGGTACTCCTGGTCCTGTATCCAGTAGTCCGCGTAGGTGACGTAGCGATCGAAGATGTTCTGGCCGTACTCGCTGTAGCTTTCCAGATAGGCGGTCTGGATTTCCTTGCCGATGAATTCGGCGTAGCGCGGCGACAGGTGTTCCTTGATGCAGGCGATGTACTTCTGCTCGACGTCCTGCGGGAACTGTTCGCGCTCGATCTGCTGTTCGAGTACGTACATCAGGTGCACCGGGTTGGCCGCCACCTCGGTCGAATCGAAGTTGAACACCTTGGACAGGATCTTGAACGCGAAGCGGGTGGAGATGCCGCTCATGCCCTCGTCGACGCCGGCGTAGTCGCGGTACTCCTGATAGCTCTTGGCGCGCGGATCGGTGTCCTTCAGGTTCTCGCCGTCATACACCTGCATCTTCGAATAGAGGCTGGAATTCTCCGGCTCCTTGAGCCGGGTCAGCACGGCGAACTGCGCCATCATCTTCAACGTGCCCGGAGCGCACACGGCCTCGGCCAGCGACGAGCCGCGCAGCAGCTTCTCGTAGATCTTCACTTCCTCGGACACGCGCAGGCAGTAAGGCACCTTGACGATGTAGATGCGGTCGAGGAAGGCTTCGTTGTTCTTGTTGTTGCGGAAGGCCTTCCACTCGCTCTCGTTCGAGTGCGCCAGCACCACGCCGTCGAACGGAATCGCGCCGAAGCCTTCGGTACCCTTGAAGTTGCCTTCCTGGGTTGCGGTCAGCAGCGGATGCAGCACCTTGATCGGCGCCTTGAACATTTCGACGAATTCGAGCAGGCCCTGGTTGGCCAGGCACAGGCCGCCGGAGAAGCTGTAGGCATCCGGGTCGTCCTGTGCATAGGTTTCGAGCTTGCGGATGTCGACCTTGCCAACCAGCGACGAAATGTCCTGGTTGTTCTCGTCACCCGGTTCGGTCTTGGCGATGCCCACCTGCTTCAGCACGCTGGGGTAGCGCTTGACCACGCGGAACTTGCGGATGTCGCCGCCGAATTCCTCCAGCCGCTTGACCGCCCACGGACTCAGGATGCGGTTGAGGTAACGGCTCGGGATGCCATATTCCTTTTCGAGGATGGCGCCGTCCTCGGTCGGGTCGAACAGGCCCAGCGGCGACTCATTCACCGGCGAACCCTTGATCGCGTAGAAGGGCACTTCCTGCATCAGAGCCTTCAGACGTTCGGCGATCGACGACTTGCCGCCGCCGACCGGACCCAGCAGATAGAGGATCTGCTTCTTCTCTTCCAGGCCCTGTGCGGCGTGACGGAAGTAGCTCACCACCTGCTCGATCGCGTCCTCCATGCCGTAGAACTCGGCGAAGGCCGGATAGATCTTGATCACCTTGTTGGCGAAGATGCGCGACAGCCGCGGGTCGTTGCGGGTGTCCACCGTCTGCGGTTCGCCGATCGCCTTCAACATGCGTTCGGCCGCGCTGGCGTAGGCCATCGGATCGCGCTTGCACTCCGCGAGGTACTCCTCCAGCGAAAGTTCCTCTTCGCGGGTGCGCTCGAAACGCGCGGCGAAATGACTGACGATGTCCATGCTGATCTCCAAGTCTCCGTTGACCTTCAAAACAGGTAGTCCGGAAGCCCGCGGCCTGCGCGCACATTCCGCACCACCACATGTTCAGCTTGGTTCACTCGCGGGCTCGATGAAAGCCCGATAAGCACCGCGATCACCATCCTGCTCCGAAGCATGGACGCTGTGTCGAGTCGTGCGACACAAGATGCGTACATGCAACACTTGTTGTCGAGTCGATACCCCCTGCAACGCGAAGTTCCCGCGTGCTCACGCTTGTTCACGTGTGTGCCCGGCAGTCCGTTGACCGGTCCTGAGCAAGTTGTGGTCCATGCTCGCCGTGCGCGGGCCACGCGGTGTCCATCGTCATCGCAGTGTTCCGCTCAAGGGCCCGCCTGGCGCGGGCGCCGCGGACGCGGTCGGCGAAAGGGCTCGCCGTCGCGCGCACCACGCCGGTGCACGATCACCCTGTCGCACCGCTGGCGCGCCCCGGTACAGATCCCGCATCGGGGCGACAACCGGTCATCGGCAGCTGCGGTCTGCGCCGCGCACGGCGCGTGCGGTCGACAGCCGACATGCACTGTATGAAAATACAGTACACACCATGTCCACGCCCTACGCCGAACTTCACTGCCTGAGCCACTTCAGTTTCCAGCGCGGCGCCTCGTCGCCGGAGGAACTGGCCGAGCGCGCCGCCGCACTCGGCTACACGGCACTGGCCATCACCGACGAATGCTCGCTGGCCGGCGTCGTGCGCGCCCACGTGGCACTGCGTGCCCTGCCCGACCCGAAACCGGCGCTGATCATCGGCAGCGAAATCCGCCTGGCCGACGGACCCAAGCTGGTGCTGCTGGCCTGCAACCGCAACGGTTACGGCAATCTGGCCGAACTGATCACGCGCGGCCGGATGGCGGCGGACAAGGGCCGCTACCACCTGACGCTGGCCGACCTCGACGCTGGCCTGGCCGACTGCATCGCGCTGCTGGCGCCGACCGACGACGACATCGCCGATGCCGCCACGCTGGCTGCGCACGGCTGCTGGCTCAGATCGCGTTTCGGTGAGCGCGCCTGGCTGGCGGTGGAACTGCACCTGGGTACCGACGACTGCGCCAAGCTGGCAGCGCTGCAGGCGGCGGCCGACGCCAGCGGCTTGCCGCTGTGCGCCGCGGGCGACGTGCACATGCATGTGCGCCAGCGACGCCGGCTGCAGGACACGCTGACCGCCATCCGCCTGCACCGCACGCTGCCCGAATGCGGCGAACGGCTGTTTCCGAACGGCGAGCGCCACCTGCGCCTGCCGCACCGGCTGGCGCAGATCCATCCGGCCGAACAGCTGGCCGCGAGCGTGCACATCGCCGCGCAGTGCAGCTTCTCGCTCGACGAACTGCGCTACGAGTACCCGGAAGAGATCGTGCCGGCCGGCCATACACCGGCGTCCTGGCTGCGTCATCTGGCCGAACGCGGCTACGTCGAGCGCTGCGGGCAGATCCGTCGCGTGGTCAGGCTGGACGACGCCACCTTCGAACTGAAGGCGGGCAAGTTGCGCCAGCAGATCGAGGACGAACTGGCGCTGATCGCCGAGCTCAAGTACGAACCCTACTTCCTGACCGTGTACGACATCGTGGCCTGGGCGCGCAGCCGCGGCATCCTCTGTCAGGGCCGCGGTTCGGCCGCCAATTCGGCGGTGTGCTACTGCATCGGCGTGACCGAGGTCGACCCGTGGCGGGCCAACATGCTGTTCGGTCGCTTCATTTCGCGCGAGCGCAACGAAGCGCCAGACATCGACGTCGATTTCGAGCACGAGCGGCGCGAGGAAGTGATCCAGTACATCTACGGCAAGTACGGCCGCGACCGCGCCGCATTGGCCGCCAGCCTGACCTGCTACCGGCCGCGCTCGGCGCTGCGCGACGTCGGCCGCGCGCTCGGTTTCAGCGACGACGCGCTCGACCGCCTGACGCGCGGCCACATGTGGTGGGACGGCAGGCAGGTGCGCGAGGACCGCATGGCCGAAGCCGGCTTCAGCCCCGCCTCGCCGCACGTACGCCGGCTGATGGAACTGGCGAATGAACTGATCGGCGCGCCGCGTCACCTGTCGCAGCATGTCGGCGGCTTCGTCATCGCGCGCGGCCGGCTGTCGCGCCTGGTGCCGATAGAGAACGCCCGGATGCCGGATCGCTGCGTCATCCAGTGGGACAAGGACGACCTCGAAGCGGTCGGCCTGATGAAAGTCGATGTACTGGCGCTCGGCATGCTGACCGCGATACGCAAGACGCTGCAGTCGCTGGCGACCTACGCCGATGCGCATCCGGCGTCACCGGCGACAGGGCCGGGACCGATGCCCCGCAGCGTCGCCGACATTCCGCCCGAAGACCCGGCGACCTACGACATGCTGTGCCGCGGCGAATCGACCGGCGTGTTCCAGGTCGAATCGCGGGCGCAGATGAACATGCTGCCGCGACTGCGGCCGCGCCGTTACTACGACCTGGTCATCCAGGTCGCCATCGTGCGCCCGGGGCCGATACAAGGCGGCATGGTCCATCCCTACCTCGCCCGCCGCCACCTGCCGCCGGAACGGATCGACTACCCGTCGGACGAACTGCGCCCGGTACTCGAACGCACGCTGGGCGTGCCCATCTTCCAGGAACAGGTGATGCAGCTGGCCGTCGTCGCCGCCGGCTTCACGCCGGGTGAAGCCGACCAGATGCGCCGTTCGATGGCCGCCTGGCGACAGCGCGGCACGATGGAAAAATTCCAGCACAAGCTGACCGCCGGCCTGCTGAACAAGGGCTACACGCCGGAATTCGCCGAACAGATCTACCGCCAGATCGAAGGCTTTTCCGGCTACGGTTTTCCGGAGTCGCACGCCGCCAGCTTCGCGCTGCTGGTCTACACCTCGTCCTGGCTCAAGTGCCATCACCCGGCCGCCTTCCTGTGCGGCCTGCTGAACAGCCAGCCCATGGGCTTCTACGCGCCGGCCCAGCTGATCGCCGACGCACGCGCGCACGGCGTCGACGTACATCCGGCCGACGTGACGGTGAGTGGCTGGGACTGCGTGCTCGAACGTCCGTCGTCGTCGCGCGCATCCGGGCCTGCCGTGCGGCTGGGCCTGCGCATGATCAAGGGCGTGTCGCAGGACGCCATGCAAAGCCTGATCGCCGCCCGCGCAAAGGCACCGTTCGCGAATGTCGACGACCTCGCCCGCCGCGCCCGGCTGGACCGGCAGCAGTTGCGCTGTCTCGCTGCCGGCGGAGCGCTGCAGCCGCTCGCCGGCAACCGCCACCAGGCACACTGGCAGGCCGCGGTGCGGCGCCCGGACGCACTGCTGGGCGACGCGCCGGTGAACGAAACGCCGCTCGCGCTGGCGGCACCGCACGAAGGCGAGGACATCGTCGCCGATTACGCCAGCCTCGGTTTCACGCTGGGCCGCCATCCGCTGGCGCTGCTGCGTGGCGAACTGGCCGCTCAGCGCTTCATCACCGCCGCCGAACTGCGCCGTCTGCCCGACCGCGCACTGGCCCGTGCCGCCGGCATCGTCACCTGCCGCCAGCGTCCGGGCACGGCGAGCGGCGTCATGTTCGTCACGGTGGAAGACGAAACCGGACTGGCCAACGTCATCGTGCACAAGGACGTGCAGGAGAAACAGCGGCACGAAGTGCTGGGCGCTACCCTGCTCGGCATCTACGGCCAGGTGTCGCGCGAAGGCGAGGTGATCCACCTGATCGCCCGCCGCCTGGTCGACCGCTCGGCACTGCTCGGAGCGCTGACGCCGCGCAGTCGGGATTTCCACTAGAAAGCGACTACAGTCCCGTCTTCCACGACCGTTCCCGCACGCCATGACGCCCGGCCAGCCCGCTCCCGACTTCGACGCCTTCGACCAGCACGGCCACCGCCACCGCCTCGCCGATTACCGCGGCCGCTGGCTGGCGCTGTATTTCTATCCGCGCGACGACACGCCGGGCTGCACAAAACAGGCCTGCTCCATCCGCGACGGTCGCGCCGACCTCGCCGCTCGCGGGCTCACCGTGCTCGGCGTGTCGGCACAGGGCAGCGCGGCGCACCGCGCTTTCACCGACAAGTTCGCCCTCGATTTCCCGCTGCTGGTCGATGACGGCCAGCGCATCGCCCGCGGCTACGGCGCGCTCGGCAGCGGTCCGGCCGGACTGCTGCGCCGCTGGCTGGGTGCCTACCGGCGCATCAGCGTACTGATCGACCCCGAAGGTCGCATCGCACACCTGATCGAGCGACCCGACGTGAGCCGCCACGCCGACGAACTGCTCGCTCTGCTGCCGCCACGTTGAGCACCCGCGCCACGGACGATTGTCGTACGCCGTCCGGCATGTGGACGCCGTTCACGCCAGACGCCTTCACACAAGGCACTGATATTCCAGCCTTTCCGCGGCCCGCCCTCATGGCACGTCATCTGCTCCCCGCTGCACGGCGCGTCGTGCGCCGGACCGACGGGGAGGATGCATGCTGGCCTGGCTGCTCAGACGACATTTCTGGTTCGAACTGCAACGCATCGCCGACTGCGAATCGCGCGACGAGGACTACTGCCCGTCGCCACGCGGCAGCGCCAATGAGCGGCAGCTGCTGGGCACGCTGTCCCGCGTGTTCTCCGGTCTGCGCAACCGGGCACGCAACGCCGAAACGCGCGCGCACGAACTGGAACAGATGCTGGACGTGGCCGCCGACAACGCGCAGTCGCTGCGTCAGGAGCTGAGCGAAGCGAGCGCGCGCAGCAGTCTGATCGCCGCCGTGGTCGACGCCGGACTGTGGGAAGTCCGGCTGGGCGACGCCCGCACGCCGGACCTGAAACATCCGGTCTGGTGGTCGGACCGTCTGCGCAGCATGCTGGGCTACGACCACGACGACTTTCCGGATCGCCTCGACAGCTGGGCCTCGCGTCTGCATCCGGAAGACCGCAAGCAAGCACTCGACACGCTGGCGCGGCAATGGACCGACCGGCGCGACGGCGACTGGCCGGACACGCGCTACCGGATGGCACACAAGGACGGCAGCTACCGCTGGCTGCTGTCGCGCACCCGCACCGTGCGCGACGAACAGGGCGTCGTGCGCATCGCCGGCTCGCTGACCGACATCAGCCGCAGCCGCGAGGACGAGGCGAAACTCGACGCCGCGCTCACCCGTTTCGAACTGGCCAGCGACATGCTGTCGGACGGCATCTGGGACCTCGACGTGGTGGCCGGCGACCCGGTCAATCCGTCCAACACCTTCTGGTGGTCGACGCAGTTCCGCCGCCTGCTCGGCTTCGAGACCGAAGAGGAATTCCCGAACGTGCTCGACAGCTGGGCCTCGCGCCTGCACCCGGACGACAAGCCGGGCGTGCTCGAAGCCTTCACCCGCCACCTGATGGACCGCAGCGGCAACACGCCCTACTCGATCGACTACCGGCTGCGCTGCAAGGACGGTGTCTACCGCTGGTTCCGTGCCCGCGGCCGCACCCGGCGCGACGACCGCGGTACGCCGCTGCGCGTGGTCGGCGCGCTCACCTGCATCGAGGCCGAGCACAACGAGCACCATCTGCAGGAAGTCGAGGCGCGGCAGCGCCAGCAGCTCGGTGACAACGTGCAGAAGATACGCGCCATCGTCACCGCCATCCGCGCCATCGCCGACCAGACCAACCGGCTGGCGCTGAATGCGGCGATCGAGGCCGCGCGCGCCGGCGACGCCGGACGCGGCTTTTCGGTGGTGGCCGACGAGGTGCGCACGCTGTCCGAGCGCACGCGCGAGGCGACCGAACAGATCGCCCGCATCATCCCCGACGGCGACTGACGGCGCGCGGTGCCGGCCGCCTTCTTACTTGATCGAGAAGTCGGCGCGGTTCGGCGCCGTCTTCGCGTCCTTGCCGCCGGCCGGCTTGCTCCCCTCGTCGGCCGGCTTGCCTCCGTCGGCGGCCGGCTCGCCTGCCTTGGGTGCCAGCACGAACAGGCGCGCGTCCTCGACCTTGGCCTTGCGCGTCAGGTAGTCCTTCACCGTCTGCGCACGCGCCAGGCCGAGCAGGCGCAGGTCTTCGTCGCTGACTTCGGTATTGGTCAGGATGAGCTTTTCCATTTCCGGCACCGGCAGGTCCTTCGCCAGACCAACCAGATTGCGCGGCTTCGGGAAATCCGCCGCCTTGTAGACCGCCTTCAGCAGATCCGGATATTCCTCCGGCGACACCGTCGTGGTTTCGGCCGAGGCTTTGGTTTTCGCCGCCTTGACCGCACGTACCTTCTGCTCCAGCAGCGCGCGGCGGTAGCCTTCGATGTCGGTCGCGCGATCGGTGCGGCCGGTCACTTCCAGTTTCAGCGCCGGTCGGTCGGTCAGCGCCTTGCCCAGCGTGTCGAGCTTGCTGCGCGCGGTGTCGGTCAGCGTCGCCCGACCCGGCTCGAAGGCGACGTGATCGAGATCGGCCTCGGAGCCGAACAGCGAACCGAGCAACGCAAATGGCGAGGTGACCGCCTTGACGATCAGGTTCACGATCACCTTGACGACGATGCCGCCGATGGAGAACTGCGGATCGGACAGCGAGCCGCTGATCGGCAGGTTGATGTCGATGACGCCGTTGCGGTCCTGCAGCAGCGACACCGCCAGCAGCACCGGCGCCTTGATCGCGTCCGGGCTGTCGACCTTGTTGCCGAAGGTGAGCTGATCGAGGATGACGTTGTTCTGGGCAGTCAGCTGGTCGTTCTCGATCTTGTAGGCAATGTTGACGCTGAGCTTGCCCTTCTCGATGCCGTAGCCGACGTACTTGCCCGAATAGGGCGACAGCGGCGCCAGCTCGATGCCACGCGCACTGGCCTTGATGTCGAGGAAGAGCGCCTCGGCCAGCGGATTGATGCGGCCGGTGATGTCGATCGGCGCCGAACCTTCGACCAGGCCGCGCAGTTCCACCTCGCCGGCGGTGCCGGATGCAGAACTGAGGCCGGATACGCGGCCGCCCAGTTCGGACAGCTGGGCACGGTAGTTCGGCTTGATGAAGAAGTCGCTGAAATCGACGCGGCCGCCCTGCATCACGATGGTTTTCACGTCGATCGGCGGACGCGCCGCATTGATCATCTGTGCCAGTGCCGCGCTCTGGCTGCCGGAGGCCGGCGACGCCGCCGGGGGGGCAGCCGGTGCCGGAGCAGGCTTGGCGGCCGGAGCGGCGGCCACCGGCGCGGTCGCAGCCGTCCCGTCCTTGCGTACCACGTCCTGCAGGTTCAGCCGGCCCTGCGGCGACACGATGACGCGGGCGAAGTAATCCGACAGCGCGACTTCGTTGATCGACAGTCCGGCCAGCAGATCGGGCTTGCGGCTGTCCAGCTTCAGCGCGATGCCGCCTGCGAACAGCGAGCGCCACTTCAGCAGGTCGGAAGCGTTCACCTTTTCGGTCAGGTGGACGTTCTCGACATTGGTTTCACCCTTCCACGCCAGTGTCCAGTCGCCGGTCGGCTGCGTCTGCAGTGCGAGGTCGCCGCGCAGGCTCAGCACGCCGGCAAGCAGTTCGGCATTCAGCTTCTGCGCCATCCAGGGCTGGCCGACCAGCAGGTCGAGGCGGCGCGCATCGATCTTCAGGTCGGCCTGTACCGGCGACAGCGAAAAGCCGCCCCGTACGCCGAACAGGCCGCCCTTGGCGTCGCGAAAGCCGAGGTCCAGCTTCGATTTCTGCTTCAGGTCGGTGCCGACGTTTTCCAGCTTGAGCGACAGCCGGTCGAGCTCGACTACGGCCGGTGTCGTCAGCGTGCGGTCCTCGAAGCGGACCGCGCCGTCCTTCAGGTTCAGCGCCGACAGCTGCGCGGTCCATGCCGGAGCGGACGCCGCCGGCGCGGCAGGCCCCGCCGCCGCTGACGAGGGGCGCACCAGACCGGCGAGATCGATGTCGCCGTCGGCCTGACGCGCCGCGCGCAGACGCGGCTTGAGCAGATCCAGTGCGCCGACCGCGACCTTGCGCGTCGACAGGTCGATGCGCGCCTGGCTTACGACGATGTCGTCGGCCTGGGCAAATGCGTTCTTCTCGCCGCGACGCGTGAGCTTGAGACGGGCCACGCCCGCCTCGGTCACCAGCACCTCGCCCTGCGGCGCGCCGTCGGCCAGTCGCAGGCCGAAGCGCGTACCGATGCGCACGTCCGCCTGATCCACCGAGAAGTTGATCAGGTCGGCAAAGTAGGGGCTGAAGCGCGGCACCTCGACACCGCTCAGCGTCAGCTCGCCCTCGATGTCGGGCGCACTCGCGCGCAGCTTTGCATCGACCGCCAGCCGCGTATTGCCCTCGGCCTGCGCGGCGATCACCAGCGTCGCCGGGGCGTCGCCCTGCAGCGAGAAATCGCGCAGCACGATGTCCATCGGCTCGATCACGTAACTGAAGGGCTTGGCCGGCACTTCATCGCTGAAGGCGATGCGCGCCTGCAGCACTTCGAGCAGGCCGATTTTCACTTCGGGTGCCATGGCCGGCGCGCTCGCTGCGCTCTCCGGTGCTGCCGCAGAGGGACGCGGGCGCGGCAGCAGGGCAAGCAGATTCAGCTTGCCGTCCTTGGCACGGGCGACCTCGAAATCCGGCTGGTCGATGCGGATGCTGGCGATGTCCACCTTGCCGGCCAGCGGCTGTATCTCGTTCAGCACCATGTCCAGTGCCGGCAGCTTGAACAGCGGCTTGCCGTCGCGGCTGTCCAGTTCGAGATCGCGCAGCTCCAGCGTGCCCTGCAGCGAAATGCGCGGTTCGCCCTCTTTGGGCTGGCGGAAGCCCAGCTCGATGTCGGTGTCCAGCAGGCCGGAACTGATGCGGAAGCCCAGCGGCACCGGCGAGTATTCGTCGAACCGCGCGAGGTTGAGCGCGTTGAACTCGACCTTCATCGTCGCTTCGCGCTCGTCGATGAAGGGACGCACCTTGCCCTTCATCGAGAACGGCGCGTCGTTGATGCGAGCCGCGATCGAGGGCTCGACGAACAGTTCGACGTCGGACGGCAGGTTGGACACGAAGGGCAGGCCGATCTGGATGTCGCTGATCGCATGCTTGCGCGCGAAGGGCTGGTCGTCGATATCGACGCGGCCGTCGCGCAGCACGATGTTGTTGATCGAGAAGCGCGCCGGTTCCTCACTCGGCGGCTGGTCGAGAATCTTCTGCAGCACGTCGCTGAAATTGAAGCGGCCGTCCTCGTCGAGACGCACGATGCGCAGCCAGGGCCGCTCCACCTGTACCGCCCGCACCACCGGTGCGCCCTTGAACAGCGACGCCCACTCGACATCGACGGTCAGGCTGTCCAGCGTCACCGCCTCGTCCTTGCCGTTGGCCTCCAGCATCTTCAGCCCCGACACCGTCAGTTCCAGCGTGTAGGGGTTGATCGACACCGCCTGCAGCGTCAGCGCTCGGCCGAGGAATTCGGAACCGTGCTTCTCGGCCAGCGAACGCACCAGATGCGGCGCCGCGAACGCACCGAGCAGACCGAACAGCACGGTTGCAGCGACGATGCCGATGAAGGTCTTGCGTACGGCGGGACGGGAAAAGAGGGCGGTGAGCGACATGGGCAAGCGGATCCAGGCGGATGAACGGGGCGATTATGACGCGGGGCCGGCTGCAAGATGTCGTGCGGCCGCATCCAGCGCTTCGTCGAGCACGACGACGTATGCACGCAACGCGTCGGGCAGCTGTTCCGGCGACAGACTGGCGTCGCGCAGTGCGCGTTCCAGCCGCGCCGCCTCAACGCCGGCGCGGGCAAAACCGAGGTTCAGACAGACGCCCTTGAGCGCATGAATCTGGCGGACGATGTCGGCAGCCGGTTCGCCGACGCGCGCCGCCAGTGCGTCGCGCAGCGCCCTGACCTCGCCCAGCGTGGTGGCGAGGATTTCGCCGTAGAGCGCGAGATCGCCATCGAACTGCTGGCGCACGGCGGCCAGATCGAGCGCAGGTCGCGCCTCATCGGTGACCGGTTCCGCGACGGGCTCGACCGTTGCCGGCGCCATGGTCTGCAACACGTCGCCGCGGCCGGCGGCGGTGGTCGCCAGCACCCCGAGCAAGGCGTGCGCGTCGACCGGTTTGGTCAGGTAGGCACGCATGCCCAGCGCCAGGCACTCGTCGCGCTCCTCGGTCACCGCGTGCGCGGTCAGGCCGACGACGGGCGGCGCGGCAGCGCCCAGGCGGGCGACGATCTCGCGCGTCGCAGTCTTGCCGTCCATCACCGGCATCTGGATATCCATCAGCACCAGGTCGATGCCACCGGCACAGACGCGTTCCAGCGCCTGCCGCCCGTCGACGGCCTGCTCAGCGTGCGCGCCCGCGCGTTCGACCAGATGAACCGCCACCGTCCGGTTGACCGCGATGTCATCGACGACGAGCACGCGCAGATCGGCCAGCGAAACCGCGGATATCTGCTCGGCAGCCGTCGGCAGCGCACCGTCCTCCACCTGTTCGAGCCAGACCTCGGCCCAGAAGGTGGCGCCCTCGCCCGGCGCGCCACTGCCGCCGACACGACCGCCCATCGCCTCGGCCAGCCGTTTGCAGATGGTCAGGCCGAGGCCGGTGCCGCCGTGGCTGCGCACCACCGATGCGTCGGCCTGCACGAAGGGCTCGAACAGCGCGTCGATCTCGTCAGACGACACACCGCGACCGGTGTCGCGCACCGTCATGCGCAGGCGCACCCGCTGACCCGCCCGCTCGCACAACGCGACCTCGACGTCGACGCGACCGTGTGCGGTGAACTTCAGCGCGTTCGACACGTAGTTGTTCAGTATCTGCGCCAGCCGCGTCGGATCGCCGCACAGCGCCGGCGGCACTTCCGGCGCCAGCTTGAACGTCAGAGCGAGCGCCTTGTCCTGTGCCTGCGCGACAAACGAGGCGTGACAGGTTTCCAGCAGGTCGCCGATGGCGAAGGGAATGTGTTCCAGATCGAGCTTGCCGGCCTCGATCTTCGAGAAGTCGAGAATGTCGTTGACGATCATGCGCAGCTGACTGGCCGCGATGCGCAACTGCCGGCCATGCTCGCGCGCCCGTTGCGGGCTGTCGTTGTCGGCGAGGATGGCCGCCAGCCCGACCACGCCATTCAGCGGGGTGCGGATTTCGTGGCTCATCGCCGCGAGGAAGGCGCTCTTGGCGCGGCTGGCTTCGCGCGCATCGGCCACCGCCTGTTCGGCGCGCTGCAGCAGCGCCTCGCGTTCATCCTCGCGCTGTTGCAGCGACACGGCCATGCCGTTGAACGACTGCGCCAGCACCTGCAGTTCCTGCTCGCCGCTCTCGTCCACCCGCGCGTCGAGCTGGCCCGAAGCGATGCGCTGCGCGCCGTCGGACAATCGCCGGATGCCGTGCGCGAGCCAGCTGCTCAGCAGCCAGGAAAAAAGCGCGGCGAGCCCCATGCCAACGACCGCTACGACGGCCGCGAGCCGCTTCGCCTGTGCCAGTTCGCTGCGCGCCTGACGGTTGTCGATGCCCAGTTGCACTTCGCCGATGCGCGCGCTGCCGGCCATGATGGGCGCGCTGACGGCGAAGCTGTCGGAGCCCTCCGCCAGCGGGTCGCTGTCGGCGCTGAAGGTCCGCGCCAGCGCCGCAGCATCGCCCTTCGCCGCCACCTCGCGACCGTCCTGATCGAGCACCCGAACGAACACGGCCTCACGCCGCGACACCAGATCCGAGGACACCGCTTCGACCTTGGCCAGGTCGCTTGCAATCAGGGCGTCGGACACGGCGGCCGAAAACAGCGACATCGCCATCTGCGCGCTGCGCTGGATCAGATCGGCCTGCGAACTGGCCATCTGGCCCAGCGCGCCGAATATCGTCACCGAAAGCGTCAGCGCCTCGATCAGGGCGATGCCGAGAATGGCCTTCCAGCGGAAGGACATGCGGCTGAAGGCGCGCATCTTCATCAACAGGAATCAGCGCACCGGTTCGGCCAGCAATGCATCGAGTACCCGGATATCGAGCGCACGTATCGGCTCCCAGTCCCGATCCTGCGCGCTCACGACGCCCTTGAAGCCGATCTGCTTCAGCAGTTCGGCGCCGGGCGCCGAACTGCTGACCTTCTGTATCGCGTCGACGAACTCCCTGCCCACCGACTCCGGCACGCCCGGCAGACGGGCGAAGGCGTGCGGCGGGTACTCTGCCGAACGCCAGATGACGCGCATGCGATCACGGACGCCGGCGTCGATCGCCTCCAGCGTGCGCTCGATGCCGCCGCCAGCGACAACCAGCCCGCGCGCAACATTCAGGTAAACCGAATCGTGCGAGGCAACGAAGCGCGGCTTCACCGAAATGCCGCCGCGCTTCAGTTCGGCCAACGGAATGACGGTGGCGGCGAAAGCCGCCGGCGACGGAAAGGCGACCTCCTTGCCGTCCAGTTCCTGCACCGACGCGATGGCACTGTCGTTGCGGACGACGATCAGCCCGCGCAGCTTGCGGTCCTTCTCGCGAGCAAACGCCAGGTAGCCGGCAGCCTGATGAAACACCACGTAGTGATAGGGGTTCATGTAGGCGATCGCGTATTCGCCACGGGCCAGTCGCTTCTCGAACTCGGTGATGGTCGGCGCCGTCGCGAAACGGAATTCGCAGCCGCTGACGGCCGACACCTCGCGCAACAGCGGAATCCAGCCCTGCGCCAGATCGCTCGCCGCCTGCTGCGGCACGACACCGACGGTGATGACGCCGTCGAGCGCACAGGCCGCATGCAGCGCCGGCGCACCCGACAGACAAAGCAGCATCGCCAGTGCGGAGGCGGCGCGACGGATGGAGAGAACGATCATCAACGGGCCCTGTGCTTACCGCTCGGCGGTGAATCCGCGGGGATGCGCACGCGCACGCCCTCGGCTGGTTGTGGCCGATTCTAGCGCTCAAGTCGCGCCGTCGCGCTGCCGATACTCCACACGAACCCCGCAAAAAGACCAGCCCGCACACCGCCATGTCTGACCTCATAGGATCGGTCGCCAACCTGACCGGTTACCGCGATCGCGACCTTATCGACAGTACCTTCGTCTCGGTACTGGGCGACTGGCTCGACCCGATCGAACTGAATCTGTATCGCTGCGTCGGTGACGTCTCCGATCTGCGGCTGCTGCTGCAGGCAGGGATGATCAAAGGGAGCGGCATGCGTGCCGGCGATCCGAGCTGGACTCCACTCGATGCGCTGCCCGCCCTGTCCGCCCGCCCGCAGTTCGATCAGGCCTTCGGCTGCGACGAACCGCTGCTCGACCTGCCGATGAACGGCCACGACGGCCCCTGGCTCAATCTGTTTCCGGTTTGGGCGGGCGCACGGCGTTTCGGCATCATCGAACTGATCAGCGAACAGCCGCTGCTGCCGGTGCAGCTGCGCCTCGTGGAGGGTCTGCTGAAGATCTATCGCAACCAGATCAGCCTGCTCGACTACAGCGAACGTGACAGCCTGACCGGCCTGCTGAACCGCAAGACCTTCGACGAACAGTTCCTGAAGTGTCTGGATACGATGGCGGACAACAGGCAAGACGTGGAGGGGACGCCGACCTGGTGGCTGGGCGTCATCGACGTCGATCACTTCAAGCGCGTGAACGACACCTTCGGTCACCTGATCGGCGACGAGGTGCTGTTGCTGGTCGCTCGAATCCTGCGCACCGCCTTTCACCACAGCGAATACCTTTACCGCTTCGGTGGCGAAGAATTCATCGTGCTGCTGCGCGCCGAGCACGACGACGAAGCCCACCTTGCCTTCGATTTCTTCCGCCAGCAGCTGTCGGCCTTCGCCTTTCCGCAGGTCGGCCATGTCACCGCCAGCGTCGGCTTCACCCGTCTGCGCTTGATGGACAACGCCAGCGGCTCAGTGGATCGCGCCGACCGCGCGGTCTATCACGCGAAGCACAACGGGCGTAACCAGGTGCATTCGTACGAAGCACTGGTCAAGGCGGGCGTTTTTGAGGAGGTGAACAACAGCGGCGAGATCGAGCTGTTCTGAGCTAGGGCGGCGTGGTCTCAAGGCGATCCCGTTGCGGGACGCAGAAAACAAAAAAGGCCGCTTTCGCGGCCTTCTTCGTCAGCACCCTGCAGATATTGCAGAGCACTTTATGTTGGCGGAGTGGACGGGACTCGAACCCGCGACCCCCGGCGTGACAGGCCGGT
>NZ_JADMJL010000066.1 GCF_018780585.1 Methyloversatilis discipulorum
ACCACGCTGGACGAGTACCGCAAGTACATCGAGAAGGACGCCGCGCTGGAGCGCCGCTTCCAGAAGGTGCTGGTGGACGAGCCGACGGTTGAGGCGACCATCGCCATCCTGCGCGGCCTGCAGGAGAAGTACGAACTGCACCACGGCGTCGACATCACCGACCCGGCCATCGTCGCCGCGGCCGAGTTGAGCCACCGCTACATCACTGACCGCTTCCTGCCGGACAAGGCGATCGACCTGATCGACGAGGCCGCTGCGCGCATCAAGATGGAGATCGATTCCAAGCCGGAGTCGATGGACAGGCTCGAACGCCGCATGATCCAGCTGAAGATCGAGCGCGAGGCGGTGAAGAAGGAGAAGGACGAGGCGTCCATCCGCCGGCTCGGCCTGATCGAGGACGAACTGGTCAAGCTGCAGCGCGAATTCAACGACCTTGAAGAGATCTGGAAGGCCGAAAAGGCCCAGGTCATGGGCAGCGCCCACATCAAGGAAGAGATCGAGAAGGTGCGCGTGCAGATGGCCGACCTGCAGCGCAAGGGCCAGTTCGACAAGCTGGCCGAACTGCAGTACGGCACGCTGCCGCAGCTCGAGGCGCAACTGAAGCAGGCCGAGAAGGGGGGCGAAGCCAAGCTGCCCAACAAGCTGCTGCGCACCGAAGTCGGCGCCGAGGAAATCGCCGAGGTGGTGTCGCGCGCGACCGGTATTCCGGTCAGCAAGATGATGCAGGGCGAGCGCGAAAAGCTGCTGAAGATGGAAGACCGTCTGCACCAGCGCGTGATCGGCCAGGACGAGGCGGTGCGCCTCGTGTCGGACGCGATCCGTCGTTCGCGCGCCGGTCTCAGCGACGAGAACCGCCCGTATGGCAGCTTCCTCTTCCTCGGCCCGACTGGCGTCGGCAAGACCGAACTGTGCAAGACGCTGGCCGAATTCCTGTTCGATTCGGAAGACCACCTGATCCGCATCGACATGAGCGAGTTCATGGAGAAGCATTCGGTGAGCCGGCTGATCGGCGCGCCGCCGGGCTATGTCGGCTACGACGAGGGCGGTTATCTGACCGAGGCGGTGCGGCGCAAGCCCTACAGCGTCATCCTGTTCGACGAGGTCGAGAAGGCGCATCCGGACGTGTTCAACGTGCTGCTGCAGGTACTGGACGACGGTCGCATGACCGACGGTCAGGGCCGCACGGTGGATTTCAAGAACACGGTCATCGTGATGACCAGCAACCTCGGCAGCCAGATGATCCAGCAGATGGCGGGCTCCGATTACGGCGTGGTGAAGCTGGCGGTGATGAGCGAGGTGAAAACCTTCTTCCGGCCGGAATTCATCAACCGGATCGACGAGGTGGTGGTGTTCCACGCGCTGGACGAACGCAATATCCAGAGCATCGCGAAGATACAGCTCGCCTACCTGGAAAAGCGCCTGGCCAAGCTGGACATGGGCCTGCAGGTGTCGGACGCGGCGCTGGCCGAGATCGGCAAGGCCGGCTTCGACCCGGTGTTCGGTGCGCGGCCGCTGAAGCGCGCGATCCAGGAGCACATCGAGAACCCGCTGTCGAAGAAGATCCTCGATGGCAGCTTCGGGCCGAAGGACGTGATCGTGGTCGATGCCGACGCGGCAGGTCACTTCAGCTTCCACAAACCGAGCTGATTCTTACGTTGTTCGGGACGGGGGCAGGTCGCAAGGCCTGCCCCCGTCTGCGTTCACGCCCTCAGTTTCAGTATCCGCAGCGCACCACTGGCCACCAGCAGCGCGATCGCCGTACCGATGAACAGATCCGGCCAGCGGGTGCCGGTGGCCGCGACCAGTCCGCCGGCAATGATGACGCCCGCGTTGGCCAGCACGTCGTTGGTCGAGAAGATCCAGCTTGCCTTCATGTGCGCGCCGCCATCGCGGTGACGCGCCATCAGCAGCAGGCAGGCGAGGTTGGCGGCCAGGGCCAGCAGTGCGACGCCGCTCATCCACAGCGGCTCCGGTTCGCTGCCGGATACGGCGCGCCGCACCACCTCCGCCAGTGCGCCGCCCGCCAGCAGCAGCTGCAGCCAGCCGGACAGATGGGCCACGCGCAGCTTGCCCGCCGCGCTGCGCCCGACCGCGTACAGGCTCAGGCCGTAGACCGACGCGTCGGCCAGCATGTCCAGCGCGTCGGCGATCAGGCCGGTCGATTGTGCCCACAGACCGCTTGCCAGCTCGAACACGAACATGGCAGCGTTGATCGCCAGCAGCGTGCGCAGCACCCCGGCTTCGCTGCGGCCGGTGGCCGGTTCCGGCCGTGCGCCGGCCGCGTCCGTGCCGAGCAGTTCGGCGCCAAAGCCCAGCGCCGCGAGTTTGGCCTGCAGCGGCGCCAGCGGGCCGTCGTGGTGCAGCGTCACGGTGCGCGCGGCGAGGTCGATGCCGATGTGGCGCAGTCCGTCGGCGCCATCGAGTGCCATGCGGATCAGGCGCTCCTCCGACGGGCAGTCCATGCCCGGTACGCGGAAGGTGCTTCGCTGCCCGCCCGCTGCGGCGTCGTCGGGAAGGCGCGGCGACGGCGCGGCGGCGCAATGTCCGCTGCAGGCGCAGCCGCTGGAGCTGTCTGCTGAGGTATTCAAGGTATGCCCGTTCAAGTGCGGGATAATCCCGCTTTGTTTTTCATCGTCGCACCCAATGTCCCCTGACGACCCGGCCCGCGTCAATACGCCGGCGCCCGCCATGCCCCGCCTGCTGCTCGCGCCGATGGAAGGTCTGCTCGACGCGCGCCTGCGTGCCGTGGTGACGCGGGCGGCGCACTACGACTGGTGCGTGACCGAGTTCGTGCGCGTGACCGACAGCGTGCTGCCGCCGCGCAGTTACCAGCGCGTGGCACCAGAACTGAAAGCCGGCTCGCGCACCGCCAGCGGGGTGCCGGTGCGCGTGCAGTTGCTCGGCTCGGATCCGGCGCGGCTGGCCGACAACGCTGACCAGCTGGCACGGCTGAATCCGGCCGGCATCGACCTCAACTTCGGTTGTCCGGCGCCGACCGTGAATCGCCACCGCGGCGGTGCGGTGCTGCTGGACGAGCCGGAACTGCTGCACGAAATCGTCAGCGCGGTCGGCCGCGCGGTGGCCGGGCGCGTGCCCTTCACCGCGAAGATGCGCCTGGGCGTGCGCGACACCTCGCGTGCGATCGAGGCGGCGCAGGCACTGGCCGAGGGCGGCGCGGAAATGATCGTCGTGCACGCGCGCACCAAGCTCGACGGCTACCGGCCGCCGGCGCACTGGCCGTGGATCGCCCGCATCGCCGAGGCGGTGCGCGTGCCGGTGGTCGCCAACGGCGAAATCTGGTCGGTGGATGACTACCTGCGCTGCCGCAGCGAAAGCGGGCTGGCCGACGTGATGATGGGGCGCGGCGCGGTGGCCGATCCGCTGCTGGTCGAGCGCATCCGTGCCCGGCTGCGCGGCGATGAAGCCATCGACCCGGCGCTGGACTGGCCGCGTATCGCACCGCTGCTCGGAGATTACTGGCAGCGCGTGCTCGGCCATGTCGAGGCGCGTCATGCGGCGGGGCGGCTCAAGCAGTGGTTGAACCTGCTGCGCCGCGTCTACCCGCAGGCCGAACTGCTGTACCAGACGATGCGCCCGGTACGCGACAACGTGCGCATCGGCGAACTGCTGGCGGCGGTGCTGCCGCTTCAGGCCGGCACGTCGTCCGCCGGCGTGAGCGCCTCCTCCGATGGCTGGGTCGCCGCGGCGGCCTGAACCCGCGTCAGATACTCCGACAGCACCCGCTGTTCGATACGCAGCCGTTCCTCGACCCGGCACGGAAACGCCGCCACCAGCTGCGCGCCCTTGTCGCTCGCCAGATCGATGAACACGCGCGGGCGCGCCGAGGGCAGGCGGCTCCAGTGCGCCGCTTCGAGGTCGAGCAGGCCGCGTTCGGCTTCATCGATCCACGGTGCGCACACTTCCAGCGCCGCCGCTTCGAGCAGCGCGCGCCTGTCCAGGCAGGCGACCGGGTCGCCGACGAATACGCGCAGCGTGGTCAGCATGAAGTGTTCGTGCGGGGTGACGCGCAGCGTGCTGGTGATGACCGCGCTGTGTTGCAGCAGCACGCGGCTGCCATTGATCAGGTCGGCGTCGCCGCTGGCGTCGAGCAAGGTGCTGAGGAAGCGGATGTCGGCGACGCGCCCGCGCACGCTGCCGACCTCGATGAAGTCACCGACCTGGTAGGTGCGCGTCAGGAACAGCACCGTGCCGCCCATCGCCGAGATCAGGATGTCCTTGGACACGATGAGCGAGGCGCCGGCGACGGCCGCCAGCGGCAGCGAGGACTGGTCGCCGCCCAGCGTCCAGGTCAGGCCGAGCAGCGCCAGACAGACCAGCAGCGCGATGTTGCGGATGGTCACCCAGGCCTGCTTGCGCTGTGACGGGTCTTCGAAGCGCGCCGCCGCGACACGTCGCGCGGTGCGCGTGATCAGCAATGCCAGCGCGACGATGACCAGCGATACCAGCAGTTTGGTGAGCAGCGAGGGGTCGTACATCAATAGGATATCCGGACGGGCAGGGCCGCCATTATCGCCGCCGGCGTGGCAGGCGCTCAGTGCGATCGCATCAGGTGGTCGACCATGTTGACGATGGTGCGCATCTGCGGCGCTTCCCGCGTTGCGTAGCCGTAGAGGTCGCCCGGCGTGGTGTAGCCCCACCAGTCCCAGCAGCCCATCGGGTTGCCGACGCTGTCCCACAGCCCGCGCTCGAACGGTTCGATCGCGCCGACACGCGGGAACAGCACCACCAGCTTCAGTGGACCGGCCCAGCGGACGTAACCGGCGCCGTCAGTGAAGGCGCGGTAGGCGGTGTCACTCATGCCTTGCTTGCAGCCGTGCAATGCGACGTGGATCTGGCAGCTTTCGCTGCCGCAGCGCTGGGGCACATAGACGCGTGCGTCCTCCGCGAGGCCCAGCGCGCGACGCCGGGTCTGCGCATCGCCCGGGCCGGCCGGTACGAAGTCGGCCTGCTTGAGCACGTACCAGCGGCCGTTGCCCGCATTCGGCCGCGCGTCTGGCCGACGGCGCAGATGACGCAGCAGTTCGCCGGCAGCATCGAAGTCGCAGCCGCTGACGTAGTCCTCGTCGCGGGCGTCGCAACTGCCCTGGGCCGGGTCGCTGGTCGGCATGGTGTGCGGCGTCGAGCGCGGCTCGCCCCGTTTTGGCGCGGCATCGAAGGCGCGGAAGTAGGTGTGCTGGGCGGCTGACGCCTTGGCGCCGACGACGCGATCGTCCTGCCCGCGGTACTCCCATATCTGCTGCGAGGCGATGCCGTCGACCGGGTCGATCCGCCGCTGTCGCGCCAGCTTGCGCGTATCGCTCACCAGATCATCCACGTCGATGTCGCGTTCGCCGGAACTGAAAAGCGACAGCCCGAACAGGGGACCGAACAGTTCGCGCAGGCGGTCGCGTCCGAGCACCAGACAGTCGTTGGTGGCCCGCGTCACGAAGCCTTGCGCGCACAGATAGGGCGGCCCCGACACGATGCCGATGCCGCGTACCCGCGACGAATGCGCCACGCCCAGCTGGACCGCCATGGCGGCGCCGGAGGACAGGCCGGACACGGTGAAGTCGGTACGTTCGATCCGGTCGAGCACCGGCGGCGCCTCGGCCATCGCGGTGCGGATGGGAAATGCGGCAAGGAGCAGGGCGACGAAAACGGCGTGGAGAGGACCGTGCAGGCGCATGAGGGTCGTCCGGGAATGTCGATGACGATTCAGTATGCGCACACGCATGCTGCAACGCAACAGCGCGGCCGCGGCTGCAGAACGAAGTCAGGACGAACGGTAACGGCGATACTGTCCGCGGCCGGCGCGCTTGGCGTCGTACATCGCCTCGTCGGCACAGTCCATCAGGGCAGCCGAGTTGTCGGCGTCGTCCGGATAGAGCGCGATGCCGATACTGGCACCGATGTGCAGCGTGTGGCCGCTCACCTCGAAGGCGCTGCCGAGCGTACCGACGATACGTGCCGCAAGCTGGGCGCAGGGCTGCGGCTCGTTGTCCAGCAGCGGCATCAGCACGACGAATTCGTCGCCGCCCAGTCGCGCAACGGTGTCCTCGCCGCGCAATTCGCGCTGCAGCCGATCGGCCACCTCCTTCAGCAGCAGATCGCCGACGGCGTGCCCGTGTTCGTCGTTAACCTCCTTGAAGCGATCGAGATCGACGAACAGGAGACCGACGCGCGCCATGCGCCGCTGCGCCTGCTTGAGCGCCTGCGCCAGACGTTCGAGCAGCAGCGCGCGGTTGGGCAGGCCGGTCAGCGCGTCATGACTGGCACGACGCATCAATGCTTCGTCGGCCAGGCGTTTCTCGGTGACATCGACGAAGAAGCCGGCCAGACAGCGGCGATCATCGATATCGATCAGGTTGTGCGTGATGTCGGCGTGAAAGAGCACCCCGTCCTTGCGGCGCATCAGCGCACCTTCGAGGCGGCCGCTCTCGATGCCGGCGCAGCGCGCGAACTGCTCCACGTTGGCGGGATACAGTTCCGGAGGCTGCAGATCCCGCCATTCAAGCGTGCGCATCTCGTCTCTTGAGTAGCCCAGCATGGCACACAGCGCGGGATTGGCGTCGACACAGCGACGGGTCGCCACGTCGACGATCAGGATGCCTTCGGCCGACGTGGCGAACAGGATTTCCGAGCGACGCAGCGACTCGCGGAGCCGGCGTGCCGCCTCGGCGGCACGCAGCACGAAACGGATGCGATGCGGCAACAGGGTCCAGCTGATCGGTTTGGTCAGGAAGTCGCTCGCGCCGACGGCAAAGGCACGTTGCACGGATGCGGCATCGTCGCTCGCCGTCATGATGATGATGGGGCAGGTATCTTCCCCGCCCAGTTCACGCATGCGGGCGCAGGTTTCGTAGCCGTCGGCACCCGGCATATGCACGTCCAGCAGCGCCAGATCGGGCGGCGCCTCGCGGAATGCCTCGATCGCGGCGAGGCCGTCTGCCACGGCGTGCATCCTCATGCCGCGTGTGGACAGCACCTTGTTCACCATCAGCGGGATGATGGGATCGTCGTCGGCGACAAGGATGATCGGCGACTCGTCGTCCGTCCTTTCGAGGTCAATGTCGGGGTTGTGTTGCTCGCCGTGCATTCCGGGCGCTCTCCGCATATCTGTTCCAGGGTCTGGAAGAAGCCCGCACGCTGACCGGGCTGCACGCGCGTGCGGCGCGCCGGCGGCTGGCTGCATCGCCGCCGGCATAATCCGCTCCAGGGTGGATATTCGGCCGGAAGACCGGACGGCGCAACCGTGCGAGCGCTCCGGATGATGCGAAGTGCACATACGAAGGGGTTCCGGGTGGCTGTCCCGGACGGGTACCGCGAGCAAGGGCGCCCGACGCCGGTCGCGGAGACGAACTTCGTCACCGCGTCCCGATCACGGTGCGATCAGGCAAGAAAAAGGGCCCGGAACGAGGTCCGAGCCCTGATATGGTGGTGGAGGCGGCGGGAATCGAACCCGCGTCCGCAAGCCCTACACAGACAGTTCTACATACTTAGCCTGGCCATTTGATCTAGCCCGTCACCCGCCGACCCGGCAGGCTGATGAAAGGCGATCCGCTTGATTTTCGTGATGCACCACGCGGCGGAGTGCATCCTTACTTTAGCTGTTAATGGCGCTGCGACCGGTTGCCCGGCCCGACCCGCTAATCAGTCGGTGCAGCGTCCGGCCTTAAGCGGCCAGAGCGTAAGATTCGTCGTTGGCGACTATCTAATTTTCGGTTGGATTTACGAGGTACTCCGACCCTCGGTATGCCCTGCGCTGCTTCGCGACCCACGTCGAGACCAGGTCGCCCCCAGTGAGCGATAGATGGTACCACCTCGATCGATTACAAGAGGGGCAGAAGTTCGAGCGGGTGATGGATGGTGTGGTCGGCGCCCCACTCGCTGTGGTGGCGGGCGCAGCCCAGATAGCCGAAGGCTGCGGTGACCGAGCGCATGCCGGCAGCGCGCGCCGCCTGGATGTCGCGTTCGTCGTCGCCGACGTAGATGCAGTCCCCGACCTCGACGCCCAGTTCGCTCGCTGCCAGGCGCAAACCTGCCGGATCGGGTTTGGGCACCGGCACGCTGTCGCCGCTGACGATGCTCGCGGCACGCTCGTGCAGGCCAAGTTCGCGCATCAGCGGCACGGTGAAGCGAGCGGCCTTGTTGGTCACCACGCCCCACGGAATGTCCGCCTGTTCGAGCCGGGTCAGCACTTCGCCCATGCCGTCGAACAGCCGGGTATGCACGCAGATCGCCGACGCGTAGAGCGTCAGGAATCGGTCGGCCAGTTCTGTGTAGCCCGCATCTTCCGGCGTCACGCCGAAACCTGCGCCGATGAGGCCGCGGGCACCCGCCGAGGTATGCGGGCGCAGCGTGTCGGCAGGAAGCTCGGGCAGACCGCGTTCGATGCGCAGACGGTTGAGTGCGCCGCCGAGATCGGGCGCGGTGTCGGCCAGCGTGCCGTCCAGATCGAACAGCACGCCGCGTGTGCGCGGCTCATTCATCACGTACGCACCGCATCAGGTAATTGACCGCAGTGTCCTTGCCGAGCGAGTAGGCCTTGGTGAACGGGTTGTAGCTCATGCCCATCAGTTCAGCTTCGCGCAGTCCGGCGTCGCGCGCGTCGCGCGCCAGTTCCGACGGCTTGATCATCTTTTCGTAGTCATGGGTGCCGCGCGGCAGCAGGCGCAGCACGTACTCGGCGCCGATCACCGCGAACAGCCACGACTTGGGATTGCGGTTCAGCGTCGAGAAGAACACCGTGCCGCCGGGCCGTACCAGTGTCGCGCAGGCGCGCACGATGCTGGCAGGATCGGGCACGTGCTCCAGCATTTCCATGCAGGTCACCACGTCGTACTGAGCGGCGCGCGCCCGGGCATGGTCCTCGGCCGATTCGAGCAGGTACTCGACGCGGTTCCCGCTTTCCAGCAGGTGCAGGCGCGCGACCGACAGCGCCTTCTCGCCGAGGTCGATACCGGTCACGCTGGCGCCGCGCACCGCCATGCTCTCGGCGAGGATGCCGCCACCGCAGCCGACGTCAAGCACGCGCTTGCCGGTCAGGCCGACGCAGCGGTCTATCCAGTCCAGGCGCAATGGATTGATGTCGTGCAGCGGCTTGAACTCAGACTCCGGATCCCACCAGCGGTGGGCGAGCTCCGAAAATTTCTCCAGTTCGAGCGGGTCGGCGTTCTGATGTGTCGTCATGAGCGAAAGGACAGTCTGGCGTGCGCGAGGTTTCACGACCGGGGTAACGATAGTAATGCCGCAATCCGGTTGGCGACGGGCGAAAAAAAGCCCTGCACGAATGCAGGGCTTTTGACGAGATCGGGAACCCGATTACTTCTGGGTACCGATGATCTCGATTTCAACGCGACGATCCGGCTGCAGGCAGTCCACCAGCTTCTTGTTGCTGCGGTGTTCCTTGCCCATCTTCATGCAGCTGTCGCCGGTCACCGGCTGGGCTTCACCCTTGCCTTCGGTGTAGACGCGGTTGGCTTCAACGCCCTTGCTCACCAGGTAGTCCTTGACGGCGGCAGCGCGCTTTTCCGACAGGGTCTGGTTGTACTTGTCCTTGCCGATGCGGTCGGCGTGGCCAACGGCGATGATGACTTCCAGGTCGATCGAGCTCAGCTTGCTGACCGCGTCGTCGATCTTGGACTTGCCTTCCGGACGCAGCGTGGCCTTGTCGAAATCGAACAGGGCGTCAGCCGACAGGGTGACCTTCTGGGCAGCGGGCTTCGGAGCCGGGGCAGGTGCCGGCGCGGGTTCGGCAGCCTTCGGAGCCGGTGCGGCGACAGGAGCGGGCTTCTCGCAGACGTCCTTCGGCAGCAGATCCTTGTCGCAGGCGCAACCGACTTCCGGGATCGAGGCAGCGTAGGCCGGCGTCCAGTAACCGGTTCTCCAGCACAGGCCGTCGGCGCTGCGGGCGACGACGCCACGGGCGTCGATCACGTAGGGAATGTGGGCCTTCATTGCCGGGTCGACCTTGATGTCTTCCATGGCCGACACGTTGGAGGCGAAACCGGCCGTGGCGGCCAGCAGGGCGATGAGCAGCGGTTTTTGCGTCAGTTGTTTGAGCATGATCCCCTCTTATAAAACTTGAAGCGGTTGTCAACCGGCCTGCCCGCCTGTCTTGGACCTGACAGGCAAAACTGGCGGCAAACACACGTAAGACTGTGGTGTTGCCGGGCAGCGATGCATAAAAACAAGGCCGCAAGCCGTTATAGAGCCACCTGATTTTGCCACAGGCGCGCACGTGCCTTCAAATCGTTGTTGTGCAGGTGCAACAAGCTTCCATTCTCCACGCGCGCTTCTCCTGCGACCCATACATCGGTCACGTGTTCCCGGCCAGCAGCATAGACAAGATGCGAAACGGGTGAGTAACAAGGGCGTGTCGTTGCGTCGTCGAGACTGACTGCGCACAGGTCAGCACTCTTGCCGGGGCGGATGGAACCTGTTTCAGCATCGATGCCCAGCGCGCGGGCGCCGCCTAGTGTTGCCATGTGCAACAGGTGTCCGGCTGCAAGGGCGGCCGCGTCGCCAGAGGTGAGCTTTGCCAGGAGTCCGGCGTGCCGCATCTCCTGGAACATGTCCAGCCGGTTGTTGCTGGCGGCGCCGTCGGTGCCCAGCCCGACATTGACGCCGGCCGCAGCCAGCGCGGCGGTCGGGCTTGCGCCGCTGGCCAGCTTCATGTTCGACGTCGGGCAGTGCGCCACGCTGGCGCCTTCGCGGGCGAGCAGGGCGATGTCGTCGTCGGTCAGGTGCACCGAATGAACGGCGATCAGGTTGGGGCCGAGGAGGCCAAGCCGGCGCAGTCGCTCGAGCGGGCGCACGCCATGCTGCGCGATGCCCTGTTCGATCTCGTCAGCGGTTTCGTGGATGTGTATATGGACTGGCAGATCCAGTTGCTCGGCCAGTGTGCGGACGCGTTCGAAAGTGGCGTCTGAAACGGTGTAGGGCGCGTGCGGCGCCAGCGTGAAGTGCAGTAAAGGTTCGTGCTTGAAGTGATCGCGCACGGCCAGCCCTTTGCTGAGGTACTGATCGGCGTCCGCCGCCCAGGCGCTCGGGAATTCGAGTACGACGATGCCCAGCGCCGCGCGCATGCCCGCCTCCAGCGCCGCTTCGGCCGCTGCATCAGGGAAGAAGTACATGTCGCTGAAGGTGGTGACGCCACCGCGGAGCATTTCGGCGCAGGCGAGCAGGGTGCCGTCGCGCACGAAGTCGTGGCTCACGTGCTTCTGTTCGGCCGGCCAGATATGTTCGGTCAGCCAGCGCATCAGTGGCTGGTCATCGGCGTAGCCACGCAGCAGGTTCATCGCGGCGTGAGCGTGCAGGTTGATGAGTCCGGGAATGAGCACATGCTCGCCCAAGGTGCGCAGCGTGCGCGGCCGGTAGCGGCGGCGCGCCTCGTCCGACGGCAGCAGGTCGGCGATACGCCCGTCCTGCACCGCAACGGCGTGATGTTCGAGTACGACGCCGGCTGGCTCGACCGGGATGACCCAGCGGGCTTCGATCAGCAGGTCGATGTCGGTCTGGGCTTCGTGGCTCTGCATGGCAGACGGATTCGGCTCTCTGGATTCAGGTGGCGCAGTGTAGTCCGGCGGCTGCCCGCTGAGGGCCCCGAGGTCGATGCAAGCGCATGTTAAACTTGCGGTTTGGCTGAACAAACCGGCGGTTTCCAACGCGCCGGGTTCATTTCAACAGACAGCCGACGTCCGCCCGATCCCCCGATGACCACATCTTTTGCCAAGGAAACACTGCCCATTTCGCTCGAAGACGAAATGCGGCACTCCTATCTCGATTACGCGATGAGCGTGATCGTCGGCCGCGCGCTGCCCGATGTGCGCGACGGCCTGAAACCTGTGCATCGACGCGTGCTGTTCGCGATGCACGAAGCGAACATCACCCACAGCCGTCCTTACGTGAAGTGCGCGCGCGTGGTCGGTGACGTGATGGGTAAATATCACCCGCACGGTGACTCGGCTATTTACGACACGCTGGTCCGGATGGCGCAGGACTTCTCGCTGCGCTACACGCTGATCGACGGTCAGGGCAATTTCGGTTCGGTCGACGGCGACAACGCGGCGGCGATGCGTTACACCGAGTGCCGTCTGGACAAGATCGCGGCCGAACTGCTGGCCGACATCGACAAGGAAACGGTCGATTTCGGGCCGAACTACGACGGCAAGGAGCAGGAGCCGCTGGTCCTGCCCAGCCGCATCCCCAATCTGCTGATCAACGGCAGCGCCGGCATCGCGGTCGGCATGGCGACAAACATTCCGCCGCATAACCTCGGCGAGGTGCTCGACGCCTGCCAGCTGCTGCTGAAAGAGCCGGAAACGACGATCGAGCAGTTGATCGACATCGTGCAGGCGCCCGATTTCCCGACCAGTGGCCTGATCTACGGGCTTTCGGGCGTACGCGAGGGCTATCTGACCGGTCGCGGCCGCGTCGTGATGCGCGCACGCACCCATTTCGAGGACATCGACCGCGGCAACCGTCAGGCCATCATCGTCGACGAACTGCCGTATCAGGTGAACAAGAAGACCCTGCTCGAGCGCATCGCCGAGCTGGTGAATGAGAAGAAGGTCGAAGGCATCTCCGACATCCGTGACGAGTCGGACAAGTCCGGCATGCGCGTGGTGATCGAGCTGAAGCGCGGCGAAGTGCCGGAAGTCATCCTGAACAATCTGTACAAGCTGACCCAGCTGCAGGACACCTTCGGCATGAATATGGTGGCGCTGGTCGATGGCCGCCCGCGCCTGCTGAACCTGCGCGACATGCTGGACTGCTTCCTGTCGCATCGGCGCGAGGTGATCACCCGCCGCACCGTGTTCGAACTGCGCAAGGCGCGCGAACGTGGCCACGTGCTGGAAGGCCTGGCCGTTGCGCTGTCCAACATCGACGAGATCATCGCGCTGATTAAGGCATCGGCTTCGCGTGCGGAAGCGCAGGTGGCGCTGATGGAGCGTGCCTGGAAGTCGCCGCTGGTCGATGAAATGCTGGCCCGCGCCGGCGCCGAATCCTTCCGTCCGGATGGGCTGGACGCCGCCTTCGGCTCCTTCGCCGACGGCTACCGCATGTCGGACGCGCAGGCCAAGGCCATTCTGGACATGCAGCTGGCCCGCCTGACGGGGCTGGAGCAGGAAAAGATCATGTCGGAGTACAAGGAGGTGATCGAACAGATCATCGACCTGCTCGACATCCTGGCCCGCCCGGAGCGGATCAACTGGATCATTTCCGACGAAATGCGCCAGATCCGCGAGCAGTTCGCCGACGGCCGCAAGTCGGAAATCATCGTGCACACGCAGGATCTCGGCATCGAGGACCTGATCGCGCAGCAGGACATGGTGGTCACGCTGTCGCACGGCGGCTACTTCAAGCGCCAGCCGCTGGCCGATTACCGCTCGCAGAAGCGCGGTGGGCGCGGCAAGCAGGCGGCGGCGGTGAAGGAAGACGACTTCGTCGACCAGCTCTTCGTCGCCAATACGCACGACTACATCCTGTGTTTCTCGAACCGCGGCCGTGTGTATTGGCTCAAGGTCTATGAGGTGCCGGAGGGCTCGCGCAATTCGCGCGGCAAGCCCATCGTGAACCTGTTCCCCCTGTTCGATGGCGAGAAGATCACCGCGGTGCTTCCGGTCAAGGAGTTCGACGAAGATCACTACATCTTTATGGCGACCGGCCGCGGTACCGTGAAGAAGACGCCGCTGGCCGACTTCGGTAATCCGCGCAAGGCCGGCATCATCGCCGTCGACCTCGACGAGGGCGACGCGCTGATCGGCGTGGCGATCACCGATGGCTCGGACGACATCATGCTGTTCTCCGACGCCGGCAAGGCGGTGCGCTTCGCCGAAGCCGACGTGCGCCCGATGGGCCGTACCGCGCGTGGTGTGCGCGGCATGATGCTGGAGGACGGCCAGAGCGTGATCTGCATGTTGGTGTCGAAGAACGACGAACTGAGTGTGCTGACTGCGACCGAGAACGGTTATGGCAAGCGCACCCGTGTCACCGAATACCCGAAGCACGGCCGCGGCACCAAGGGTGTCATCGCGATCCAGACGAGCGAGCGCAACGGCGGCGTGGTCGGCGCGGTGCTGGTCGAGCCGACCGACGAAATCATGCTGATCTCGACCGGTGGCGTGCTCATCCGCACCAAGGTGGTGGACATCCGCGAAATGGGGCGCTCGACCCAGGGCGTCACGCTGATCAACCTCGATGACGGCACGCTGCTGGCCGGTCTGGAAAAGGTGATCGAGAGCGACAGCGAGCAGGACGCCGAAGCGGATGCCGACATCGATACCGACGCGGACGCCGCAGCCGGCGAGGGCGAGGAATAGGAAGGGCGATGCGTGCGCGCGCATACAACTTCGGCGCCGGTCCGGCCATGATGCCGGACGCGGTGATCGAACGTATCGCGCGCGAGTGGCAGAACTTCCGCGGCGAAGGCTATTCGGCGATGGAGCTGGGGCATCGCAGCGAGCACTTTGCCGAGATCCACGCCCGCGCCAAGGCCGACCTGCGCGAACTGCTCGGGGTGCCGGCCTCGCACCACATCCTGTTCCTGCACGGCGGCGCTACGCCGCATTTCGCGATGGTGCCGCTGAACCTTGCCCAACCGGGTCAGAGTGCGGATTACATCCACACCGGCTACTGGTCGGACAAGGCGATGGCCGAGGCAAGTTCGCTGGTGAACGTGCGCATCGCGGCGAGTGCCGCGGCCAGCGAGTTCGACCGCGTGCCCGAGCGCGCCGGCTGGCAGCTCGACCCGGCGGCGGCCTATGTACACATCTGCGCCAACGAAACGATAGGCGGCGTCGAGTTCGCCGACTATCCGGACACCGGAGACGTGCCGCTGGTGGCCGACATGTCGTCCAACATCCTGTCGCAGCCGCTGGACGTCGCGCGTTTCGGCCTGATCTATGCCGGTGCGCAGAAGAACATCGGCCCGGCCGGCCTGGCCATCGTCATCATCCGTGACGACCTGCTTGGCCGCGTCCGCAGCGGCGTACCGTCGGTGATGAACTACGCGCGGCACGTCGAGTGGGATTCGATGTACAACACACCTGCAGCCTTCGCCATCTGGGTGGCGGGGCTGGTGTTCGAGTATGTGAAGAAGGAGGGCGGCGTCGCCGAGATGGCGCGCCGCAGCGCGGCCAAGGCCCGATGCATCTACGACGTGCTGAACGCCTCCCGGCTGTACACGAACCGTATCCAGCCCGCCTCGCGCTCGCGCATGAACGTGCCCTTCTTCCTGCGCGAGCCGCGACTGGAAACGCGCTTTCTCGACGGTGCGCGCCGCCGTGGCCTGCTGAACCTGAAGGGTCATCGCGCGACCGGCGGCATACGCGCGTCGCTCTACAACGCGATGCCGCTCGACGGCGCGCGCGAGCTGGCTGAATACATGACTGAATTTGAACGCAGACACGGTTGAATGATGGCCTCCGATCCGAGCTCGAACGACGAACTACTGAAACTGCGCGACGCCATCGATGCGATCGATACCCAGGTGCTGCAGCTCATTTCCGAGCGGGCACGCCACGCGCACCGCATCGGCGAAATCAAGCACGGCAACATCTACCGCCCGGAACGCGAGGCGCAGGTGCTGCGCCGGCTGGCAGACGACAATCCGGGCCCGCTGCCGCCGCAGGCGGTGAAGACGGTGTTCCGCGAAATCATGTCGGTCTGTCTGGCGCTGGAACAGCCGCTGACCGTCGCCTTTCTCGGACCGGTCGGCACCTTCTCTGAGAGCGCGGCGCGTCGCCATTTCGGTTCCGCTCCGACCTTCCTGCCGCACGCCACGATCGACGATGTGTTCCGTGCTGTCGAGTCGGGCAACGCGTCCTACGGCGTCGTGCCGGTCGAGAATTCGACCGAGGGCGCGGTCGGTCGCACGCTGGACATGCTGCTCAGCACGACACAGATGGTGTGCGGCGAGGTGATGCTGCGTGTCGAGCAGAACCTGATGACGCGCGATACCTCTCTGAAGGACATCCGCTGCGTCTATTCGCACGCGCAGTCGCTGGCGCAGTGCCACGAGTGGCTGAACCGCAACCTGCCGGGCGTACCGGTCATCGCGGTGGCCAGCAATGCCGAGGCGGCGATCCGTGCGTCAGAGGAAGAGCGTGCCGCGGCGATCGCCGGTGAAGCGGCTGCGGCTGCATATGGCCTGAAGATACTGGCGGCGAACATCGAGGACGATCCCGCCAATACGACCCGCTTCCTGGTGATCGGCGAACACGATGCCGGCCCGTCCGGTCGTGACAAGACCTCGATGATCTTCACCGTGCAGAACAAGTCGGGCGCGGTCGTGCGCCTGCTGCAACCGCTGGCCGAGCAGGGCGTCAGCATGACCAAGCTGCAGTCGCGCCCGGTGCGGGGCTTCGGCAACGGTGGCTGGCAGTACGTCTTCTATGTCGATATCGAAGGTCACCAGAGCGAACCTGCGGTGAGCGAAGCACTCTCACGCATCCGTGCCGAGGCCGGATCGTTGAAGGTACTCGGTTCCTACCCCGTTTCCGTGAGCAGTTCATGAGCGTCTTCGACCGCGCTGCGGCGCACATCCGTTCGATTTCCCCTTACCAGCCGGGCAAGCCGATTTCCGAACTGGCCCGCGAAATGGGGCTGGACGAGGCAGGCATCGTCAAGCTGGCGTCCAACGAGAATCCGCTGGGCATGAGCGACAAGGCTCGGGCGGCCGCGCTGGCGGCGATTGCCGACGTGCCGCGCTACCCGGACGGCAACGGTTTCGACCTTAAACAGGCGGTTTCCCGGCATCACGATGTCGCGATGAACCAGATCGTGCTTGGCAACGGTTCGAACGACATTCTCGAAATGGTCGCACGCGCGCTGCTCGGCCCAGGCAGCAGCGCCGTCTATTCGAAGCACGCCTTCGCCGTCTATCCGCTGGCGACGCTGGCGGCGGGCGCCATCGGCATCGAGGTGCCGGCGCTCGACTATGGTTGTGACCTCGACGCAATGCGCGCGGCAATCCGCGACGACACGCGCGTCGTGTTCATCGCCAACCCTAACAATCCGACCGGTACCTTTATCGAGGCCGGCGTGCTGGAGCGGTTCGTCGCGGCCGTGCCGCGCGACGTGCTGGTGGTGCTGGACGAGGCCTACAGCGAGTACCTGCCGGCGCATCTGGCTTACGACAGCGCGCGCTGGCTTGACCGTTACCCGAACCTGCTGGTGTCGCGCACCTTCTCCAAGGCCTACGGCCTGGCCGGTCTGCGCGTCGGCTACGGCATCGGTCAGCCCGATGTGATCGATCTGCTCAATCGCGTGCGCCAGCCCTTCAACGTCACCAACGTCGGTCTGGCGGCAGCCGTCGCCGCATTGGCGGACCGGGGCTTTGTGCGCCGCTCGGCCGAACTGAACGCGGCCGGCCTGAAGCAGATGGAAACCTTCTTCGACGCGGTCGGCATCGGCTACATCCGCTCCTACGGCAACTTCATCGCTTTCCGCGCCGGTGACGGTGCGGCGGTCAATCGCCGGCTGCTGGAGCAAGGCGTCATCGTGCGGCCGATCGCCGGCTACGCGATGCCCGAGTGGCTGCGGGTGTCGATCGGACTGGAAACCGAGAACGCGCGCTTCATCGACGCACTGAAGAAGGCGTTGGCGTGAGCGCACCGCTGATCGGACGTCTGGTCGTCGTTGGCGTCGGCCTGATCGGCGGCTCCTTCGCCGCTGCGCTGCGCCGTGCCGGCCAGGTGGGAGAGATCGTCGGTGTCGGCCGCAGCGCGGACAGCAAGCGCGAGGCGCTCGAACTTGGCTTGATCGATCGAGCGGAATCCGACTGGGCCGCTGCGCTCGCGGGCGCCGACCTGGTGCTGCTGGCGATGCCGGTCGGCCAGATGGACGCCGTCATGTCGGCGATGCTGCCGCATCTGCCGGCGCACACAGTGGTCACCGACGCCGGAAGCACTAAGGGTGACGTCGTGGCGTCGGCCCGCCGCTGCTTCGGCGAGCGCGTGGGTCAGTTCGTCCCCGGACATCCGATCGCCGGTGCCGAGAAGAGCGGACCGCAGGCGGCACGCGCCGATCTGTACGACCGGCGCCGCGTGGTGCTGACACCGCTCGCCGAGAACGGCGGCGCTGCCATCGAACTGGTACGCCAGGCCTGGCTGGCCTGCGGCGCGCTGCTGACGGTCACTACGCCGGAGCACCACGATCGCTGGCTGGCGTCGGTCAGCCACCTGCCGCATCTGCTGTCCTTCGCCCTGGTGTCGGAACTGGCTGCGCGTCCAAACGCTGAAGAGATCTTCAATCTGGCGGGTGGTGGCTTTCGCGATTTCACGCGCATCGCCGGCAGCCATCCGGAGATGTGGCGCGACATCTTTTTCGCCAACCGCGAGGCGCTGCTGACCGAACTGAGCGCCTACGAAACCGAACTTGCACGCTACCGCGCGCTGATCGAATCCGGCGATGCCGTCGGCCTCGAGGCGTTGATAGGGACCGCGCGTGAAGCACGTACCGCCTGGGCGCAACGCCAGGGCTGAACACAACACGAGGCGCATGGGCGCCGCCCGAACACGATGAAAACCGAATTTCTCGACCTTCCGCCCGCTTCGTCCGCCCGTGGCACGCTGCGGCTTCCGGGCTCCAAGAGCATTTCCAATCGCGCGTTGCTGCTGGCCGCACTGGCCGAGGGCGACACGCTGCTGCACGACCTGCTGTCGTCGGACGATGTCGACCGCATGCTCGATGCGCTGCGTACACTTGCCGTTGACTGGCGCCACGCCGGTGGCGACGACTACGTCATCAGCGGCACCGGTGGGCGCTTCCCGGTCAAGAAGGCAGACCTTTTCCTCGGCAATGCCGGTACCGCCTTCCGTCCGCTCACCGCTGTGCTGGCGTTGATGGGCGGCGAGTACCGCCTGCACGGTGTGCCGCGCATGCACGAGCGGCCGATCGGTGATCTGGTCGATGCGCTGCGTCAGGTCGGTGCGCGTATCGACTACGAGGGCAACGACGGCTTTCCGCCCTTGCGCATCCACCCGGCGCAGATCAATGACGTACCGGTGGTGCGCGTCCGCGGCGACGTGTCCAGCCAGTTCCTGACCGGCCTGCTGATGGCTTTGCCGCTGACGGGCCGTGCGCTGCGCATCGAGGTCGAGGGCGAACTGATTTCCAAGCCCTACGTCGACATCACGCTGGCGCTGATGCGCCAGTTCGGCGTCAACGCCGAGCGCGAGGGCTGGGCGGCGATCAATCTGCCGGCCGGTGCGCGCTATGTGTCGCCCGGCGAGTGCTTCGTCGAGGGGGACGCGTCATCCGCTTCATATTTCCTGGCCGCAGGCGCCATCGGCGGTGGTCCGGTGCGGGTTGAGGGTGTCGGTCGCGACTCGGTGCAGGGCGATGTCGCCTTCGCGCAGGCGCTCGAACAGCTGGGTGCCGTGGTGGCGATGGGGCCGAACTGGATCGAGGCGCGCGCGCCCGAGGGCGGTCGACTGCGCGCCTTCGACCTTGACCTGAACCATATTCCGGATGCCGCGATGACACTCGCCATTTGCGCGCTGTTCGCCGACGGCCCGAGCCGGCTGCGCAATATCGCCAGCTGGCGGGTCAAGGAAACCGACCGCATATCCGCGATGGCGATCGAACTGCGCAAGCTCGGCGCCTCTGTGGAGGAGGGCGCCGATTATCTCGCCATCACGCCGCCTGCGACCCTGACGCCGGGTGCTGCTATCGACACCTACGACGATCACCGGATGGCGATGTGCTTCTCGCTCGCCACGCTGGGTGGTGTGCCGGTGCGCATCATGGACCCGGGCTGCGTGGCCAAGACCTTCCCCGACTACTTCAGGCGCTGGTCGGAGGTGGCCGCATGAACGACGTTCCGGTCATCGCAATAGACGGCCCGTCGGCCTCCGGCAAAGGTACGGTCGCCGCGCGCGTGGCGGCGGCTCTGGGCTTTCACCTGCTGGACAGCGGTGCCCTCTACCGCCTCACCGCGGTGGCGGCGATGCGTGCTGGCGTTGCGCTCGACGATGAGCCGGCGCTCGGAAAGCTCGCTGCAGCGCTCGATGTGCGCTTCGCCGACGGCTCGACCTGGCTGGCCGGAGACGAGGTGTCGGACGCCATGCGCAGCGAGGCGGCCTCGGTCGGCGCATCGAAAGTGGCGGTCCATGGTGCGGTGCGTGCGGCGCTGCTTGAGCGCCAGCGCGCCTTCCGCCAGGCGCCGGGGCTGGTCGGCGACGGCCGTGACATGGGCTCGGTGGTGTTCCCGGACGCGCGCCTGAAGGTGTTCCTGACCGCCAGTGTCGAGATTCGCGCCGAACGCCGATATAAGCAGTTGATCGAAAAAGGTGTTTCTGCTAGTCTGGAAAGTCTTTCGCAAGATTTGCGGGAACGGGACGAGCGGGATCGCAACCGGGTACATGCGCCACTGGTGCAATTGCCTGACGCCATTCTGCTCGATACCAGTTCGATGACCGTTGATGCCGCCGTCCAGTTCGTGCTGGATGCGTGGGAAAAAGTGAAAGCGGGCTGAATGGCGTGTTCGCTTCCGGATGGTTCCGGATGCACGTCGGCAGTCCAAGGCGCACGGGGCGAGCAAGTCGCTCCCTGCTGTGTTCATACCTAACCCGTTGCCGCGCAAGCGGCTTTTGCCAATGTCCCAAGTTGCCCAGTCGTCCGACTCCATGGAAAGTTTTGCCGCGCTGTTCGAGGAAAGCCTCACGCGCCAGGAAATGCGCGCCGGTGAAGTCATCACCGCCGAAGTCATGCGCGTGGATCAGAATTTCGTCGTCGTCAATGCCGGCCTGAAGTCGGAAAGCTATATCTCGATCGACGAATTCCGCACCGATCGCGGTGAACTGACGGTCGCCCCCGGCGATTACGTCAGCGTTGCAATCGAAATGCTCGAGGACGGCTACGGTGAAACCCGCCTGTCCCGCGACAAGGCCAAGCGCATCGCCGCATGGAACGAACTGGAAAAGGCACTGGGCGATGGCTCCATCGTCAAGGGTCTGGTGTCGGGCAAGGTCAAGGGTGGCCTGACCGTCATGACCAACGGCATCCGCGCCTTCCTGCCGGGTTCGCTGGTCGACCTGCGTCCGGTCAAGGACACCACGCCGTACGAGAACAAGGAATTCGAATTCAAGGTCATCAAGCTCGACCGCAAGCGCAACAACGTCGTTGTGTCGCGTCGCGCCGTGCTCGAACTGACCGCCGGTGAAGAGCGCGAAAAGCTGCTCGAGAACCTCAAGGAAGGCACCGTCGTCAAGGGTATCGTCAAGAACATCACCGACTACGGCGCGTTCGTCGACCTCGGTGGCATCGACGGCCTGCTGCACATCACCGATCTGGCCTGGCGCCGCGTGCGTCACCCGTCGGAAGTGCTGGCGGTCGGTGACGAAGTCGAAGCCAAGGTGCTCAAGTTCGACGCCGAGAAGAACCGCGTGTCGCTGGGTCTCAAGCAGCTGGGCGAAGATCCGTGGGTGGGCATCTCGCGCCGCTACCCGCAGGGCACCCGCCTGTTCGGCAAGGTGACCAACCTGACTGATTACGGCGCATTCGTCGAAATCGAGCAGGGCATTGAAGGCCTGGTCCACGTGTCCGAAATGGACTGGACCAACAAGAACATCCACCCGACCAAGGTTGTCCAGCTGGGCGACGAGGTCGAAGTGATGATTCTGGAAATCGACGAAGACCGTCGCCGGATTTCGCTGGGCATGAAGCAGTGCATGCCGAATCCGTGGGAAGACTTCTCGATGAACCACAAGAAGGGCGACAAGGTCCGTGGCCAGATCAAGTCGATCACCGACTTTGGCGTGTTCATCGGTCTGACCGGCGCCATCGATGGCCTGGTTCACCTGTCCGACCTGTCGTGGTCGCTGCCCGGCGAAGAAGCCGTGCGCAACTACAAGAAGGGCGACGAAGTCGAGGCCGTCGTGCTGTCGATCGATGTCGAGCGCGAGCGCATCTCGCTCGGCGTCAAGCAGATGGATGGAGATCCCTTCACCAACTTCATCGCCACCCACGACAAGAACAGCGTCGTGCGCGGCACCGTGAAGACGGTGGATGCCAAGGGCGCCGTGATCGCGCTGAACGAAGATGTCGAAGGCTACCTGCGCGCTTCGGAAGCTTCGCGTGACCGCGTCGAAGACCTGACGACCATCCTCAACGTCGGCGACGAGGTCGAGGCGATGATCGTCAATCTGGACCGCAAGACCCGTTCGATCACGCTGTCGGTGCGTGCGAAGGATCAGGCTGAACAGAATGACGCCATCCAGAAGATCCAGGCAGAGGGTACGTCGGCCAGCAGTGGCACGACCAACCTCGGCGCGCTGCTGAAGGCGAAGCTGAAGAACTCCTGATCGTTTCGCACGATCGGTGTTCACGTGACAACGCCGCCTGCGGGCGGCGTTGTCTTGTCATCACCCGGCAAGGTTGAAATCGCTCATCTGATACGTCATGACCAAATCCGAACTGATCACCCGGTTGGCCACCCGCTTCCCGCAACTGGTCGCCAAGGACGCCGATTACGCCGTGAAGATGATCCTCGATGAAATGACCGCAGCGCTGGTGCGCGGCGATCGCATCGAAATCCGCGGTTTCGGCAGCTTTTCGCTGAACCATCGCCCGCCGCGCGTGGGCCGTAACCCGAAGTCGGGCGAGAAGGTCATGGTTCCGGAGAAGCGGGTACCGCATTTCAAGGCGGGCAAGGAACTGCGCGAGCGCGTCGACAACGCGCTGAACACTGCAGGCCTCGTGGCCTGAAATCCGCCGCAATGGCGATACTTAACTGGCTGCTGCGCATCGTCGTCTTCCTGTTGCTGCTCGGCCTCGCGGCCCGCAACAGTGATCCGGTGACGGTGCGCTTCTTCTTCGGACACGAGTGGCGCGTGGAGTTGTCCCTCGTACTGCTCGCTCTGTTCTTCTTCGGCGCCCTGCTGGGCGCATTGGCCGGGTGGTCGCTGGCGCGCAGTCGCGCCGCGCACGACGGACAATCGCCGACCGCCGACTGACCCCCTTCCCACATGGAAATCGAACTCTGGTGGCTCCTGGCCCTGCCGCTCTTCTTCGGGCTGGGCTGGCTTGCCGCGCGCATCGACATCCGGCATCTGGTGCGCGAGTCGCGCGCGCTGCCGCGCTCCTATTTCGCCGGCCTGAATTTCCTGCTGAACGAACAGCCGGACCGCGCCATCGACTCCTTCATCGAGGCGACGAGCAAGGACCCGCAGACGGTGGAGCTGCAATTTGCGCTGGGCAATCTGTTCCGCCGTCGTGGTGAAACCGATCGTGCGATCCAGATCCATCAGGCGCTCGCCGCCCGCGAGGACGTGCGTGCCGAACAGCGGCTGAATGCGCGCCTCGAACTGGGCCTCGACTTTCTCAAGGCCGGACTGCTGGACCGCGCAGAGGAGGCATTCGTCGGCCTGCGTGGCAGTGCTGTCGATATCGAGGCCCTGCATCACCTGCTGGACATCTACCAGCAGGAAAAGGAGTGGCACAAGGCGATAGACATCGCCCGCGCGCTGCCGGAAAACGAATCGCACCGCGCGCAGAAGGACATCGCGCAGTTCCTGTGCGAACTCGCCACACAGGCGCTTGCGCAGTCCCGCATGGGCGACGCGCGAAGCCTGCTCGGCGAGGCACTGACCACGCATCGCAAGTGCGTGCGCGCATTGATGCTGCTCGGTGATGCGGCCGCCGCTGAGCAGAAGTGGGAAGAGGCAATCGAGCACTGGCAGCGCATCGAGCAGCAGAATCCGGTCTATCTGGCGCTGGTGGCCTCGCGTATGGCCGACGCCTACCGCAAGCTGGGGCGCGAACGCCAGGGCATCACGCTGCTGAAGAGCTATCTCGAACGGCACGCTTCGCTCGATCTGCTCGACGTCGTGTTCAAGGAGGAACTCGACACCGAAGGCCCGACGGGCGCGCTGACACTGGTACGCGAGGAACTGCGCCGCAATCCGACCCTGCTCGGTCTGGACAAGCTGCTGGAGGCGCAGATGCAGACGCTGCCGCCGGAGGCACGCCCCGATTCCGATCTGATGAAGAACATCATCCACGCGCACACGCGTCGCGTTGCGCGCTACCGTTGCGACAGCTGCGGCTTCAAGGCGCGTCAGTTCCACTGGCATTGCCCGGCCTGCGGCGGCTGGGAGACCTATCCGCCCAAGCGCACCGAAGAATTCGACCTGACACCCTGATCAACGCATCGAGCACCGCATGAGCCTGACGCTTCCCGATACCCGCAACGCGCGCATCCTGGTCGCTGGCGACGTGATGCTGGACCGCTACTGGTTCGGTGACGTGCAGCGCATCTCCCCCGAAGCGCCGGTGCCGGTGGTCAAGATCGACCGCGTCGAGGAAAGACCGGGTGGTGCCGCCAACGTGGCGCGCAACTGCGCGGCGCTGGGGGCGAAGGTGAGCCTGCTGTCGGTGGTCGGCGCCGACGACGCCGGTCGCACCCTGCGCGCACAGATGAAGGCCGCGCACATCTTCGCCAGCCTGCACGAGGACCCGCAGCTCGACACCACGATCAAGCTGCGCGTGATCGGCCGCCAGCAGCAGTTGCTGCGCATCGACTTCGAGAGCGCGCCGGCGCGCGAAGTGCTGTGCGCCAAGCTCGACGAGTTCGCACGCCGCGTGAAGGACGTCGACGTGGTCATTCTGTCCGACTACGGCAAGGGCGCGCTGGCGGATATCCGAGACATGATGGACATCGCGCGCGCAGCCGGAAAGCCGGTGCTGGTCGACCCCAAGGGCGACGACTATTCACGTTATGCCGGCGCCACGCTGCTCAAGCCGAACCGCAGCGAGCTGCGCGAAGTGGTCGGCAGCTGGACTGACGACGAGGATCTGGCGCGCCGCGCCACCGCGTTGCGCGACGAACTGGGCCTGGGGGCGCTGCTGCTCACCCGCTCCGACGCCGGTATGAGCCTTTACGCATCCGATGGCGTGACGCACGAGCGCGCGCTGGCGCGTGAGGTGTACGACGTCAGTGGTGCCGGCGATACGGTGATCGCCGCCATGGCGGTCATGATGGCCAGCGGCTGTTCGCAGGTCGATGCGATGCGACTGGCCAATCGCGCGGCCGGCATCGTGGTCGGCAAGCTGGGCACTGCCGTGTGCGCGCTTGACGAACTCGCCGCCGACCTGCGCCACGGCGCCGCCTGAGCGGTATCCTTCCACGGTCATCCTTCCGGGAGTCGTCATGCGTCGCCTGTTCTGCATGCTGCTGTGCCTGTTTGCCGCGCCCGTGTTCGCCGCGCTCGACCTGAACAGCGCCACGGAAGCCGAACTCGACGCATTGCCCGGCGTCGGGCCGAGTCGCGCGCAGGCCATCATCGAGCACCGTACGAAGAACGGCCCCTTCGCTTCGGTGGACGAACTGCGCAACGTGAAGGGCATCGGTGACAAGACCTTTGCCGAACTGAAGCCGCTGCTGATCGTTGGCGCGGGCACGTCGGCACCCGGCGCGCCGCGTGCCGACGTGGCCGCAGGTCCGGTTGCCGCGCCGGCGTCATCCGGTGGTTTTCCCTGGTGGATCGCGGCGGTCATTGCCGTCAGCGCAGCGATCGCCTTCGTACTGATGCGCCGGCGCAGCCCGCCGCAGGCGCCTGCGCACGTTCCGGTGTCGGTGCCTGACGCGCCGGTACCGCCGGCCCGGCCTGCTGCCGGAAGTGCGCCGAAATCCACTGTCTCCTCGCCACCGCCGCGTCCGGCAGGCGGTGCGGCGCACGCCACATCGGGTGCCGCATCGGCACCGCCGGCACGACCGGCGGGTGCGCCGCCCCGCCCGGCGGGCAGCAGTGCGCCCGCCCAGTCGTCTGCCGCACCGGCTGACACTGCAGCCGGCGCTCCATCGTCCGCACCGCCAAAGCCGGCGGGCGCGCCACCGAAACCGGCCGGCTCACGCTGAGACGGCCTCACCGAATCCAGGTCAGCCATGCACTACAAGACTCTCGAAGATTTCGTCGGCAATACGCCGCTGGTGCGCCTGCAGCGCATTCCGGGTACCGACAACGACCGCCGCGGCAACGTCATCCTGGTTAAGCTCGAAGGCAATAACCCGGCCGGTTCGGTCAAGGACAGGCCGGCGCTGTCCATGATCAAGCGCGCGGAAGAGCGCGGCGACATCAAGCCGGGCGACACGCTGATCGAGGCGACCAGCGGCAACACCGGCATCGCGCTGGCGATGGTGGCGGCGATGCGCGGCTACAGGATGATTCTGGTGATGCCCGAGAACCAGAGCATCGAGCGCCGGCAGAGCATGGCCGCCTATGGCGCGGAACTGGTGCTGACGGCTAAGGAAGGCAGCATGGAACTGGCGCGCGATACCGCCGAGAAATTGCGCGATGAAGGCCGCGGCGTCATCCTCGACCAGTTCGGCAACAGCGACAACCCGCGCGCGCACATCGAAGGAACGGGGCCGGAGATCTGGCGCGACACCGAAGGGCGTGTCACCCACTTCGTCAGTTCGATGGGCACCACGGGCACCATCATGGGCACCTCGACCTATCTGAAATCGCGGAACCCGGCGATCCAGATCATCGGCTGCCAGCCGGAGGAGGGAGCGCAGATTCCGGGCATCCGCAAGTGGCCCGAGGCCTATCTGCCGAAGATCTACGACCGTACTCGTGTCGATCGGCTGGAGTACGTCGGCCAGCACGACGCCGAGGACATGACCCGCCGCCTGGCGCGCGAAGAAGGCATCTGCGCCGGCATCAGCTCGGGCGGTGCGATGGTCGTTGCGCTGCGCATCGCGGCCGAGGTCGAGAATGCGACCATCGTCAGCATCGTGTGCGACCGCGGCGACCGCTACCTGTCCACGGGTGTCTTCCCTTCCTGATCGCCTGCGGGGCTTCCTTCTTGCGCTGATGCTGGCGGCGATGCCGCTCGCTGCCGATGCCGCCTTCGAGCTTCGCTTCGACCGGCTGTCGGCGTCGGCCATCACGCTGGAAGACGTGCATGTCGAGGCCACTGCACTGGACGGTGGCCGTGCGCGCGTCCGTGCAGCACGAGCGTTGATTGCCGGGCGCATGCTGCAGCAGGTGCAGCTCGACTGCGCTGATTTTTCCACCTTGCCCGAACAGCGCTGTCGCGGTGGTGTGCTGCGTGCGCGCGGCTACGGTCCGTGGCCGCTCGATTTTTCGGTGCGCGGTGCCCAACGGGTGCTCGACGCGAATGTCCGGTTTTCACCGGACCTGCGCGTCACTGTCGGCGGTGCCTTGGCGGGTGCGCACCCGCATCTGGCGCTACAGGCCAAGGCGGTCGATATCGCCCGCCTGCTCGCGCTGGAACCTGCGCTGCAGTCCTTGCTGAAGGACTATGCGCCGGCGGGTCGCGCCGACGTCGAAGCCGTGCTGAAGGATTTCGGCGCCGCGCGATCGCCGCATATCGAGGCGCGTCTGCTGCTGACCGATGCACGATTTGCGTCGGCTGACGGCCTGCGCGCCGCCGAGGGCATGTCGCTCGCACTCGCTCTTGACGCCACCCGGCAGGGCGAAGACTGGCTCGGCCGCGCCTCGGTTGACTGGCGGGCGGGCGAACTGCTGTGGGACAGCATCTACCTGAAGGGTGGCGGTACGACGCTGGCGAGCGATTTCGTGCTGACTGCAGGCGGCCTTGAACTGCGCGCCGGCACGCTGGATCTGGCCGGCGTGGGGCGGCTGAACCTGGAGGCACTCTTCGCGCGGTCGCCGGCAACGCTGACGCGCGCGCGCGTCGAGGGCCGTTCGTTCGATCTCGATGCGCTGAATACGCGCTTTGTCGAACCGCTGTTCGCCGCGCGCGGCTGGCCGACCTTCGCAGTGTCCGGTCGCGCCGATCTTGTCGCCGAGTTCGACCCGCAGGGGGCGACGGCCGTGACGCTGCGTCTGGCAGATGCGGCGGTCGCCGACAAGTCGGGGCGCTGGTCGCTCGATGGCGTGACCGCGGTTCTTCCGTGGCAGCGAGATGTGCCGACCGAGCCGCACGCAGCGGTCACGTCGGCGCACTTCGACCGGTTGCCGTTCGGTGCCTTCGATCTGAAGGCCAGCGTGGCGGCTGACCGGGTGTCGCTGCAGCCGGTGCGCATTCCGGTCATCGATGCCGGCCTGCGGCTCAATCTCCTCGAATTCCGGAAGGACGACGGTCGCTGGCGCGGTGACCTGTCTTTCGACCTCGAGCCGGTATCCATGCCCGCGTTGAGCGAGGCGCTCGGGCTGCCCCGCATGGCCGGCAGCCTGGGTGCCAGCGTGCCGCACGTAAGCTGGCGCGACGGCGTGCTCTCACTGGATGGTCAACTGCTGATCCGCGTGTTCGACGGCTACGTTGCCGCCACCGGGCTGCGCGTGATCGAACCCCTCGGGACGACGCCGCGTGTTCTTGCTGACCTCCAGATGCGTTACATCGATCTGGAGGCGCTGACCGACACCGTGAAGTTCGGCCGCGTCACCGGCCGTCTCGACGGCGACGTGAAGGGGCTGGAACTGCTGCGCTGGCGGCCTGTGGCCTTCGACGCGCACATACGGTCAAGTGCGGGCGACTATCCGCGCGTGATCAGCCAGCGCGCAGTGCAGAACATCACCGCGCTCGGCGGACCGGGTGCGGCGGCAGCGATACAGCGCAGCTTCCTCGGTTTCTTCGAGCGCTTCGGCTATCGCCGGATCGGCCTGTCCTGCGTGCTGCGCGACGGGGTGTGCGATATGGACGGCATCGCGCCGCGCGGCGACGGATTCATGCTGATCGAGGGTGGCGGCATCCCGGCGCTCAGCGTGGTTGGCTACAATCGGCGCGTCAACTGGCCGGAGTTGATCGAGCGACTGCGGCGGGTGACCGACGCAAAGCCGGTCGTCAAATGAATGGAGACACGATGACGAATGCGATGACCAGGACGATCTGCCTGATGCTGACGGGCGCTGCGCTGTCGGCGGCGTGCGTCACCATCAATATCTATTTCCCCGCCGCTGCCGCAGAGAAGGCGGCCGACCGCATCATCGACGAGGTGTGGCAGCTGAAGAAGGAACAGGACAGCAAGGCCCAGCCGGAAGGAAGCCAGCAATGAACACACTGAAACGCATGGTCCTGCTCGGTGCGATGTGGGCGACGACGGCATGGGCGCAGGGCAATATCGAGATCAACACGCCGGCGATCAGCCAGATCAAGTCAAGCATGCAGGCAAGGCACACGCAGCTTGCACCGCATTACGCTTCCGGTGCAGTCGGTCTGGGGGCCGACGGCAACGTCGTGCTGCGCGATGCCAATGCAGTGCCGCTGGCGCAACGACAGGCGGTACAGGGCCTTGTCGCGCAGGAGAACACGGATCGCGCCGCGCTCTACCGCGAGATCGCCCGCGCCAACGGTCACCCGGAATGGGAGGCAGACATCCGCTCGACGTTTGCCCAGCGCTGGATCGAGCGCGCGCAGTCGGGCTGGTACATCCAGTCCGGCGGGCAGTGGTCGCGCAAGTAACTGCATTCGAACAACAACACAAAGTCATCACGGGATTTTCATGGCCGCCGTACTCGTATTCGATATCGAAAGCATTCCGGACGTCGCCGGCATCCGCGCGCTCAACAATCTGCCCGATGAGCTGTCCGACGCCGAGGTGGCCGAGTTCGCCTTCCAGCAGCGTCGTGCCGCGGTCGGTCACGATTTCCTGCCCTTGCATCTGCAGCGCGTGGTGGTCATTTCGTGCGCGCTGCGCGATGCGAAATCGCTGAAGGTGTGGTCGCTGTCCGAGCCGGAGAACGGCGAGGGCCAGATCATCCAGCGCTTCTACGAGGGTATCGAGAAGCTGACGCCGCAGATCGTGTCGTGGAACGGCGCCGGCTTCGACCTGCCGGTGCTGCACTACCGCGGTCTGATTCACGGCGTGACCGCGCCGCGCTATTGGGAAATGGGCGAGGGCGACGGGCCGGACGCGCGCGAATTCAAGTGGAACAACTACATCAGTCGCTACCATTCGCGCCACCTCGATCTGATGGACCTGCTCGCGCTGTATCAGGGCCGTGGCAATGCGCCGCTCGACGATCTGGCGAAGCTGATCGGTTTCCCCGGCAAGCTGGGCATGGATGGTTCGGCGGTATGGGGTGCATGGCAGCGCGGCGAGATTGCCGGCATCCGCGATTACTGCGAAACCGACGTACTGAACACCTTCCTCGTGTTCCAGCGCTTCCAGCTGATGCGTGGCGTGCTGGACCGCGCGCAGTACGACGCCGAGATCGCTTTCGTCCGCGAGTGGCTGGCGGCCCAGCCGGGCGAGCACTGGAAGGAATATCTTGCGGCGTGGAAAACAGCCTGACTCGGCCGGTGTGAAAAAATGTCTTGAACGGGAGCGAGATTTCGCTATACTTGCGCGCTCTCTTCAGGCGCGTAGCTCAGCTGGTTAGAGCACCACCTTGACATGGTGGGGGTCGTTGG
>NZ_JADMJL010000024.1 GCF_018780585.1 Methyloversatilis discipulorum
GTTGCTGCCTCACGGACGAAAAATCCCGGAAGGGTGGCTTTGATCAGCGTTTCCCTAACACTTTTAGTAGCCCGATCGATGTGAGGAGTGCGATCGATGTGAGGAGTGCGATCGATGTGAGCGATGGTAGGCCATCATCTGACCAGTGTCGGCCCGCTTCAGAACAAAGTCGAAAACCTCCCCGTCCGAGTGGATAGCCACGGTCTCGGTAGTGCCAACCAGGTTGAGGACGTGATTATCAACGGACGGGGCGTAAGGCACCGCCAGATCCGTCCCCTTAGGCGCCTGCTTAGCGTAAGCGGAGAGAATCCCACTTGCTAACAGAGCAACGGGCACGAGAAACTTATGTGATTTTTTCACACGCTCTCCAGCCAAAGATCACTGCCAAGGCAAGAATTAGAACCCCGATCGATGCGAACTATGCGAGCTGTGCGACGCGTGAGACGCGTGAGACGCATGTGATTGATGCCAAGCCATCATCTCGCCAGAAGCGGCCCGCTTAAGAATGAAAGAGTAGTTGTCATCACCAGCTCGAACCAGTTGCTCCCCACCATGAGTGAGTGCAAGGGTCGTTGGTGCGTCAGTCAGGCCGGCCGCGACAGGGGTACTCGAAGGCTCCGTGTTCTCGATAGCAGCACTCGCGTACTGATTCGCTATGGCTGCAACAAGGCCAGCAACCGGCACCAAGAACTTGAACTTCATTTCTATCCCCCCTAAAACCGCTTCGGCCTACTGCTCTACGTTAGCATAAATCAATTCCGGTTAATGTTGTACCACCACGCCGGTACTCTTCTAAATACTCTGCGCACGAGAGTTCGAGGAAGTTGCGCTCTATCCGGGGTTCCTATAGTTCATGACGGCTCATGTGCCTGTGCAGCGCGCCCGCTAGATCGTTCAATGCCACGTCCAGTGCTTCGGCTTCGGTCGCTTGGATATGAGTGCGGCGGATATAGGCGCCAGGTAATCCCTCATTGCCCCCGCTCGGGTGCAGGTGGGGCAGACGCTTACATCCAATGATGCACCGTCGGGGAAGTGCAGGCATCAAGTTGGCTACGCTCCTGATGGCAAGAACCGCCCCCGAATTGAACTAACGCTCAATAGTTGGACGGTTGCCGTGCGCCAACTAGGTGGCGTTGCTCAAGCGGTACCTCACTGGGCTTTGGCCGCTCAACTTTAGCTTGGAGCACAGCACGGGGCGGATCCACCGACTGCTCCGCGTCCTCAAGGTCGGACATCGGGTTCCGTAATGTGGAAGATGCGCCACGACCAGATTGCTTCCAGCAACCTCACCACCGCCCCGCCGCAGCCGCCGTCTAAGACTCCTGCTCGGAAGATTGGCAGAGGGCGCCCCGGCGTCCACATCGTCCAGTTCCCGTCGGAGAAGAACCAACGAGTCATCCCTGTAGAGGGCCGGCTCGAGGCAGACATGTGCCTGCTTCTTGAGTTTGACCCCGCAATCAAGAGCTACAGGTCACAGCCGCTGACCGTTCGACTTGAGGACGAGCACGGGCTGTTCAATCACACGCCTGACTTTGAAGTTCAACCGACGGGGGGACGCGCCTTCCTGCTTGAGGTGAAGCCGCACGCACGAGCCTCTCAATCGTTTCGGGCTCAACGCATCGAAGTTGCACGGCAACACTTTCTCGGTATGGATCTCGAGTATGTGCTTCGGACAGAGCGCCATATCCGTATTGAACCTCGCATCACTACTCTGAGAAATCTGTACGGCCGCGCCCGAACGGTATCCCGAGAAGGACTCATCGATCTCTTGGCGCTATTGCCTAAAGACGGCTCGCCAGCAACTTTGAAGGAAATCGCAGCCCAGATGCCCAGCAACCTCGGGCACATCGGACGGGGTCTCCTTGAGGGGTGGGTAGAGGTGGAACTGGAGAAGCCAATTGGTCCGAATTGGCTTGTGTGGAGACGGCCACGATGAGCGCGCTGGCGAACCAAGAGTTCAGGCCGCCCAAGGTAGGCGAGCGCTATCTCTATTCGGGATTCGAGTACGAGGTGCTGCGGATTGACCAAGCGGTCGTCACCATCCGCGGCGTAAACGCGAAACGACAAAGCGATATCCCATTGCTGCGCTGGCAGGACCTCGCTGCACGGGGACGAATGACAGCGCTTGTCGAGCATGCAGAGTGGCAAGATCTCTACCGTAACGCCGCAAACCTCACAGACAAAGAAGCGACGACACATCAGCGCCGCCTCGCCTATGTGCAGGCATTTGAACGTGAGCTTCTCGGACGCGCGCCAACCGAGCTTGGACTCTTACTGATCAAGAGGGTCGCAGAGGAGCGGTCGGAAAAACCACCCTCCATCTCCCGCGTACGGTTCTGGCTTCGTCAGTATCGAGAAGCCGGGAAGAATCCGTTGGCCCTCATCACACGAGAGCATCGGACTCGACAGCGTAAGCCCCGCATGAACCACACGGTGATCGAGCTTACCCAATCGATCCTCCGTTCAACCTTCCTCGATGACCGACGCCCAAGCGCACAAGCGATCTATCACCTGCTGTGCGCGGAAATTGAAGGCGAGAATCTCAAGCGAAACCCTGAGGATAAGTTGCGCGCGCCCTCCCGCGCGTCGTTTTACCGGACGGTCGCGACCCTGGACGCTTACGACGCTGACTTGAATCGCCACGGAAAGCAGTACGCGAAGCGCAAACACCGCCATGGCGTGCGTATCCATCCACCTTCGATGGTTCTGGAGCGCGTCGAGTCTGATAGCAACTACGTGGATCTGATCGTAGTGGACGAGAACGGCGATCCGATAGGTCGGCCTGTATTGACCGTTCTTATCGACATATTCAGTCGCTGCGTTCTGGGGTGGGATCTCTCGTTTGTGCCGCCTTGCGCCGCAAAAACCCTCCGCGCATACAAAGACGCCCTTTCTTCGGAGAACGGGCGCCTCGCAGGCGGCGCTCCGATTGAGCTCATCGTAGATGGCGGCCCCGAATTCAGAAACAGCAGCCTGTTCCAAGTGGCAGAGCGATTTGGTACCTCTGTCCGCATCGTTTCCCCGCGGGAGCCCAACGAAAAGCCTCATGTGGAGCGGTTCTTCCGCACCATGAACACCACGTTCATTCACCTCATGCATGGAACGACCCGTTCCTCTCCACAGGATCGAGGTGACTACAGGGCCGTCAAGAACGCGTGGATTCAACTCGAGGAATTGCGCGAGCGATTCGCGGCCTGGCTCGAGCAGATCTACCACAACTCCCTGCATTCCGAGCTCGGGATACCGCCGTCAGTCGCGTGGAAAAAGGCGACTGAACTCGACACGCCTACACGGTATCGCGACGAAGGCTTGGACATGGTTTGCCGCAAGTCGGTTGAGCGCGCCATTTCCGGTGGGCGAGTGCAGCTCTTCAATTTGTGTTGGACAAGCCCCGCCCTGCCGGATCTGGCGGCAAGACTCGCACAGCATCCGGAGAAGGATCGAGTGACAGTTCTCTACGACGAGACCGATCTCGATCATGTGTTCGTTGTGGATCCTGAAGATTCCACCCGGCTTGTCCGCGCAGATCCCGTAGATGCGCGTTACCAAAAGGGGCTCACGTTTACTGAGCACCAGGCGGCCACCACTGCGCTCAAGGCTGCGGGCAAGGAAGCAACGAACACCATCCTTTTGAACCAAGCGCGCAAGCGCCTTTGGGACGAGCTCGATCTCTCGACGACGAAAGCCCGAAAGCGATTTGCTCGGATGCAGAACGAAAAGATGGCGAGTCGTCTCCGCGCCGCGGGAGACCAGGGCCAGCTCGCATCCGATCCGGACGCGAGCGCACTCCCCTCCGAACAGACTCACCTTCTGGAAGCAACGCTACCCTCTTTTGAGGAGAGCAAGCCTGGCCAAAGCACCGTCGAGGATATTTGGGACGAAGAAGGCGACATCTTCAAGTCCCTCTGATCGAGAACGACCAACATGAAACTGGAAATGCTGCCAACCGGTCTCGAGGCCTTTCGGGACGTGTTCTATCAACACGATGAGGTGCTGAAGTGCCTCGAAGCTTTCAACGAAGTCCTCCGCTTCAATGACGGCCGACTCGAGCCGGTATCGCTCGCCATAAGTGGCCGCGCCGGCACTGGCAAGACAACCCTTTGCAACCACTTGCTCGCGCAACACCGTATCCAGACACAGGAGGAACCCGAGGGCATCCGACGGGTGATTCCGGCGTTCTACCAAGCGGTGCCGGGGGTTGCGACGATCAAGGACTTGGCGCAGAAGCTGCTGATTCGCCTGCAGGTGACAGATCTTTCCGGGAACCGTACGCAGCTGACCGAGAGACTCGTTCAGAACCTGAAGACGTGTCAGACGCGCTTCTACATCCTTGACGAATTCCAGCACCTCGTAGATCCGAAAAAGGAGAAAACCCACGCAACCGTGCGGAACTGGGTCAAGGATCTGATGAACGAGTCCAAGGTGCCCATCATCTTGGTCGGGACGGAAGACCTGTTGCCACTTCTGGAAGGGGATGAGCAGATCGAACGGCGATTTCGACGCAGATGCTCCCTTACAGAGTTCAGCTTGAACAACGACTACCTCAAGGTTCTCGTGTTCTTTGTGAAACGTCTAAAGGACCATTGCTCGTTGCAACCAAGCGCTGAATTGAAGACGCCCCAATTCGGTCAGCGCATGTACGCAGCCACTGCCGGCAACATGTGCGCCACAAAGGATCTATTCGTCGAAGCGGCCGACCTCGCACTTCGTGGCAAGAGCGCAGAAATCAGCGGTGTGCACTTCAAGCAAGCCTTCGAACGCATCCAGATAGCTCGGGCGCTGGTTCCGGAAGGCCTCAACCCGTTCACCATGACTGAAGACAGCCTCGCACTATCTAGAAAGCGCCGATGAACTATCTGCCGCTGCCCATTCCTGGCGAATCGCCCCTTAGCGTCGTGCTCCGCTGTACGGAAGAGAACGGATACTCTTCGGCAAGCAAGTTCATCTACCGGTTGATCAAGAGCCCCGCTCAATCTGTTCTGTTTCGGAGCGGTCATTTCGCGAAAAAAATCGTAGAGCTATATCCGGAACGCCTTCAGGCGCGACTGCTCGCCTGCTTCTTTCAGGAACTGCCTAGCATATCTTCCCGCAAGCCGGTCCGGATTCTGAATGCGGAATTTCCTGGGGATCTAATCCGGTTCTTCCATCAGCCGGTTTGTCCTCGATGCGCAGCCGATGGCTACTATCGGGCGGAAACCAGCGTTGCGCTCTTCGAATACTGCGCCAAGCATGGCCAAAAACTGATTCGTAAGTGTCCTGAGTGCGAATCTCTATACGGGCCCGGGCAGCGCGGCATTGATCAGTGCAGCTGCAAGGCCAGGATATCCAGCAATCCCGGCTCCAGAGCATTCGCCTTTGGTGAGCGAAGGCTGTACCGAGCCATGGAGGATGGCGACCAAGCCTGGGTGACCCGCCTGCTGGCGTTCGTACGCGTTCTCGAGATCGAACGGGAACCCGACTACGTAAAGCGTTCGAAACTGCTCGCCTATGCAGCACTTCTCGCTATGGACGTCGACCGTGGAGTCCGCGCATTCGCGCGGCACCAACAAAGGCGCTATCCGCACCTACTACCCCGGGTTTGGCTCGCTCGTTTGCTTGCTATCCACTCCCCAGCGAGGCAAGCAGCCGAAGATCTTGCCCAACGCCTCTCCCGTGACTACGACATCTCTTGCGCAAGGACAGTCCCGGAGGGGGTCGCGGACGAAGACCTGTTGCTACTTTTGGACAGCAGAGCTGCTTCTGCTGTCCTGGGCATCACGCCCAACACACTCACTAGTCTGAGCACCGCCCAAATCCTGAGCCGCATCGAGCGCAATTCAATCATCAGAAATCGGTATGGCAGTCACGAGATATCGTCCTTGATGGCGAGGCTTTCGAAGAGCAGCCGTTCAGAGTTCCACGGATCTGACGAGCAAACGCGCACTCAGGCATATGCGGATGAGTTGGCTGAAATGAATGCGGGCGCCCGAATCGTCGATCGATTCGACATTGCTCAAGGACTGCCGTCTTTGAGGTCAATCAAGATTAAGGATGTGCAGCGAGCTCTGCCTTGCAGTGCCCGCGTTGCCGTACCGTGGGCCAACTTGGAGGAGTCAGGGACTGCAGAGAGCCAAGCGGAGGATAAAAAGCTCATGGGCTTGCAACAGACGGCTGAGCGCCTCCGTACCTACCCTGATGCTGTGCGACGGATAGAGAAGACCCGACTGATCTCCCGCCACGTCCCGTCCGGTGAAAAAGCTCGGCAACCCATGATGTTCGCCGCTAGCGACGTGGAGGCGTTCGATAGACAGTATGTGTTCGTGGGCAGCCTCGCAACGCAGTTGGCTACCGGAGCAACCTCACTATCCGACAAGCTTGCGGCTGTGGGGGTCCACCCGGTATCTGGTCCTAGGGTAGATGGCGCCTTGGTCAATGTTTTTCGCCGTTCGGACATCGCCAAAGTTGATCTCCAACGCGTGAAGGCGCTCAAGGACTACCCCACCCGAGCGGGACGCAAGCCGGCAGGCAGCGTGACCTACGATCAAACGGTCTGGATGACGGCCGTCGAAGCGGCTGACGAGCTCGCCATGAACACTCAACAGATCGCAGTCTTACAACGTACCGGGCAGTTGCCTGCAGAAGTTCCGCCCAATCGAGAAGCGGACAACCGAAAGTACTTCCGAAGAACTGCCGTCAAGCGATTGAAGGATGAGTTGGCCTCACTTCGAACGATTGAATCCGTATCGTCTGAGGTCGGCTTAACGAAGCGAGAGTTCGTCGTTCGCTTCATTGACTCGGGCTTCATTGAGTGCGTGGCGCCGTTAGGCGAGCTCCGCGTCCAACAAAGCGACATTCCAAGAATTCACGAGAACCTGAAGCGATTCATGAGCGCAGCTCAGGCTGGCACGCTCTTAAATACGCATAGCCGATACCTGCTGAATGCAGAACGAAGCGGCAGGATCACGCGAGCCCCTGAGAAGGAAACCCAGATCCACGGAGTGGTACTGTTCCGGCGGAACGACGTGCTCCAGATGGCTAACGCGGGCGAGGTGCAGCCGATTCGTAGGGGGGTGTCGAAGCGGTTGAACGCATAGTTCCACGCTCCTGACAGTTCCACCGCGAACCGGGCGGTCACTTTCCAGATTCCCCGACACGCCCTACCAGCGCCAAACACGCGTTCACCCCCAAGAACGCGAAGCCCAAAATGCACGTACCTGGGCGACGCATGCGCCCCTGCGCGTCATCCCTCATCTCTACCCGCTGGACGACCTCACTCCCCACCACTCTTGTCTCTAACGAGACTCCACTTCTGTCTCAATCGTTAAGCGGCCCGAGGTAAAGCCGGTTTCAATGGCGGCATGTAGGCGAGAACCCAAATCCGTGCAGGGCGGCAGAGACACACTACTCTCGTCTTTAATGAGATATTTTTCTTGTCTCTAGTGAGACAGCTAAAAGACAGCAAGGTCGTGCTGGTCCGAGAGCACGCAACACCTTCCCGCATGAGAGCGCTCTTCAATCCAGCGGGAACAAGAAAAAGGGCGCCCGAAGGCGCCCTGAGGTGTGCGTTACCGTCTCTAATGAGACGTTATCGTCTCTAGTGAGATTGCTCTCGTCTCTAATGAGAATCTACGTTTATTACATCATCAATCCCAGCTCAACGCCCCACCCGTCTGATACTCGATCACCCGGGTTTCGAAGAAGTTGCGTTCCTTCTTCAGATCGATCATTTCGCTCATCCACGGGAAGGGGTTTTCCGCGCCCGGGTACAGCACGTCCAGACCGATCTGCTGGGCGCGGCGGTTGGCGATGAAGCGCAGGTATTCCTTGAACATATTGGAGTTCAGGCCGAGCACGCCGCGCGGCATGGTGTCTTCGGCGTAGCGGTATTCCAGCTCGACCGCCTTGCGGAACAGGGCCTTCAACTCTTCGCGGAATTCCGGGGTCCAGAGGTGCGGGTTTTCGAGCTTGATCTGGTTGATCAGGTCGATGCCGAAATTGCAGTGCATGGACTCGTCGCGCAGGATGTACTGGTACTGCTCGGCAGCGCCGGTCATCTTGTTCTGGCGGCCCAGTGCGAGGATCTGCACGAAGCCGACGTAGAAGAACAGGCCTTCCATCAGGCAGGCGAACACGATGAGGCTCTTCAGCAGCTGCTGGTCGGCTTCGGGCGTGCCGGTCTTGAAGGCCGGGTCGGTCAACACGTCGATGAAGGGGATGAGGAACTCGTCCTTGTCACGGATGGACTGCACTTCGTGATAGGCGTTGAACACCTCGCCTTCGTCCAGGCCCAGCGACTCGACGATGTACTGGTAGGCGTGGGTGTGGATGGCCTCTTCGAAGGCTTGGCGCAGCAGGTACTGGCGGCACTCGGGCGCGGTGATGTGGCGGTAGGTGCCGAGCACGATGTTGTTGGCGGCCAGCGAATCGGCGGTGACGAAGAAGCCAAGGTTGCGCTTGACCAGACGGCGTTCGTCGTCGGTCAGGCCGTTCGGCGACTTCCACAGTTCGATGTCGCGCTGCATGTTCACTTCCTGCGGCATCCAGTGGTTGGCGCAGCCGGCGAGGTACTTTTCCCAGGCCCACTTGTACTTGAAGGGCACGAGCTGGTTCACGTCGGTGCCGCCGTTGATGACGCGCTTGTCTTCGGCGCGGATGCGGCGCATGCGCGCGTCGCCCTGGGCGGCCGGCGTGGCCGGCGGCGACATCGGCAGTTCGCGCGAGTCAGGCATCGGAGTGCGCAGCGCCAGACCGGGTTGCGGTGCGGTCATCGGCAGGTCGTCTTCGAAACTCAGCATTGTTGTTCTCTCCTTCAGTCGGCGCGCACGGCGCGCCGGGTATTGCTTTAGTCAGGTGGGGCGATGCGCGGAGCACGCTCCGCTCGCCGCTGGCCCCCAGCCTCTAGCCCCCCACCCTTGCCCGCAGACGCAGGCAAGGGTGGAAAGTCCTCACTGGCAGGCTTCGCAGGTCGGGTCGTCGATGGCGCAGAACTTGGGCGCCGGCTCTTCGGACTGGCTGGGCACCGCGTTCAGTTCGCCGCCGCGGCCGGTGGATTTCTCGGCGTGGGTGGCGCCCATGGCGCGCAGGTAGTAGGTGGTCTTCAGGCCGCGCAGCCAGGCGAGCTTGTAGGTTTCGTCCAGCTTCTTGCCCGAGGCGCCGGCCATGTAGATGTTCAGGCTCTGCGCCTGGTCGATCCACTTCTGGCGGCGCGACGCGGCTTCGACCAGCCACTTCGGCTCGACTTCGAAGGCGGTGGCGTACAGCGCGCGGATGTCGGCCGGGATGCGGTCGATGCGCGACAGCGAGCCGTCGAAATACTTCAGGTCGGCGACCATCACTTCGTCCCACAGACCCAGCTTCTTCAGGTCGCGCACCAGGTGCTCGTTCACCACGGTGAATTCGCCCGACAGGTTCGATTTGACGAACAGGTTCTGGTAGGTCGGCTCGATGCTGGCATCGACGCCGATGATGTTCGAAATGGTGGCGGTCGGCGCGATCGCCAGGCAGTTCGAGTTGCGCATGCCGTAGTTCGCGATGCGGTTGCGCAGCGCGTCCCAGTCCATCGTGACCGAGCGGTCGACTTCGAGGTAGCCGCCGCGCTGCTCGGCCAGGATGTCCAGCGAGTCGTGCGGCAGGATGCCGCGGTCCCACAGGCTGCCCTTGTAGCTGGAGTAGCGGCCGCGCTCTTCGGCCAGTTCGGTCGAGGCCCAGTAGGCGTAGTAGGCCACCGCTTCCATCGAGCGGTCGGCGAACTCGACCGCCGCGTCGGAGGCGTAGGGCGTGCGCAGTTCGTGCAGCGCTTCCTGGAAGCCCATCAGGCCCATGCCGACCGGGCGGTGCTTCAGGTTGGCGTTACGCGCCTTGCCGACCGAGTAGTAGTTGATATCGATGACGTTGTCGAGCATGCGCATCGCGGTGCGGATGGTCTTGCGCAGCTTGTCGTGGTCGAGCGCCTTGCCGCCGTTGCCGTCGTCCTTCAGGTGGGCGACCAGGTTCACCGAACCAAGGTTGCACACGGCGATTTCGGTGTCCGAGGTGTTCAGCGTAATTTCGGTGCACAGGTTCGAGCTATGCACGACGCCGACATGCTGCTGCGGCGAACGCAGGTTGCACGGATCCTTGAAGGTGATCCACGGGTGGCCGGTTTCGAACAGCATCGACAGCATCTTGCGCCACAGCGCGACCGCCTGCGTTTTCTTGAACAGACGGATCTCACCGCGCGCGGCCTTCTCTTCGTAGCGGGTGTAAGCCTGCTCGAAGGCGCTGCCGTAGAGGTCGTGCAAGTCCGGGCAGTCGGCCGGCGAGAACAGCGTCCATTCGCCGTTTTCCATCACGCGGCGCATGAACAGGTCGGGAATCCAGTTCGCGGTGTTCATGTCGTGCGTGCGGCGGCGGTCGTCGCCGGTGTTCTTGCGCAGGTCGAGGAATTCCTCGATGTCGAGGTGCCAGCTTTCGAGATAGGCGCAGACGGCGCCCTTGCGCTTGCCGCCCTGGTTCACCGCGACGGCGGTGTCATTGACCACCTTCAGGAAGGGGACCACGCCCTGCGACTTGCCGTTGGTGCCCTTGATGTGCGAACCCAGCGCCCGCACCGGCGTCCAGTCGTTGCCTAGACCGCCGGCGAACTTGGCCAGCAGCGCGTTTTCCTTGATCGCCTCGAAAATGCCGTCGAGATCGTCGGCCACCGTGGTGAGGTAGCAGGACGACAGCTGCGGGCGCAGCGTGCCGCTGTTGAACAGCGTCGGCGTCGAGCTCATGAAGTCGAAGCTGGACAGCAGCTTGTAGAACTCGATCGCTCGCTCTTCGCGGTTGATCTCGTTCAGTGCCAGGCCCATGGCGACGCGCATGAAGAACACCTGCGGCAGTTCGATGCGGCGGTCGCGGATGTGCAGGAAGTAGCGGTCGTACAGCGTCTGCAGGCCGAGGTAGTTGAAGCGCAGGTCGTTGCGGTGGTCCAGCGCGGCGCCCAGCTTGGCGAGGTCGAACTGGGCCAGCTTGGAATCGAGCAGTTCGGCTTCGATGCCCAGCTTGATGTAGCGCGGGAAGTACTCGGCGTAGGCGGTGGCCATGGCGGCCTGCGACGTCTCCTCACCCAGCACTTCGTGGCGGATGGTGTGCAGCAGCAGGCGAGCGGTGACGTAGCCGTAGGCGGGGTCCTGCTCCAGCAGCGAACGGGCGGCCATGATGGCCGACTTGCGCACCTCCTCGACCGGCACGCCGTCGTACAGATTGGACAGCGTGGCGTTCAGGATGGCGTCGACCGACACCACGTCGCCCAGCGCCTCGCACGAGGCTTCGATCAGACCGCGCAGCGCGGCGTGGTCCAGCGGCATGCGACGGTTACCGTCGACCACATGCAGCACCGGCTGGTCAGCCGCGGCTTCGACCGCGTGCTGCTTCTGCGCACGCTCGGCGGCGCGCTTCTCGCGGTACAGCACATAGGCGCGGGCCACGTCGTGCTCGGCCGAGCGCATCAGCGCCAGTTCGACCTGGTCCTGGATGTCTTCGATGTGGAAGGTGCCGCCGTGCGGCTGGCGGCGCACCAGTGCCTGCACCACCTGGGTGGTGATGCCACCCACCTGTTCGCGCACGCGCGCCGACGCGGCACCCTGCCCGCCATTCACCGCCAGGAAAGCCTTGGTCACCGCGATCGAAATCTTGGCCGGCTCGAAGTTCACCACCGCACCGTTGCGGCGGATCACCTTGTAGTCAGCGTGCAGGGCGGCCGTGTTCGGCAGCTCGTCGATGCTGATCTGGTCGGGGCTGGGGGACTGCGTACGGGGGCTCGTGTGTTCGGCGGTCAATTGCATGCGGACGTCTCCCTGTGAGGCCGTCGCGAGCGCGACGGAGAGCGGTTTTTGATGGGATTTCGCTAACTGACCACTATAGGTAGTGGTTGAAGCTCGATGAGCTACTAATTCTAGTGAGCCCTTCCGGCACCCGCAAGCGCGATTTTTCTGCTAGGCAGCGTCCCGGCGGCCCGAAAATCACCCTTCGATGCGCAGGGGATTGGCACCGGGCAAGGGCTGGCGAGGTGGAATCCGGCGCAAACGCCGGTACGGCGGGAATCAGTCCCGCCGAGTGACGCCGGGCAAGCGTTTCCAGTCGAAGCAGGCACCGGGATCAATCTTTCTTCCTGGTGCGATATCCGAATGACCTACCACGTCCGCCACCGGATGCCGTTTGCGCAGCGCATCAATCAGCGCTGCGGCGCACCGGTACTGTGCGTCCTCGAAGGGCAGCACGTTGCAGCCTTCAAGCTCTATGCCGACCGAGAAGTCGTTGCAGCCTTCCCGCCCGCCCCAGCTCGAACGCCCGGCGTGCCACGCCCGGCGCGTGGTCGGCACGAACTGCAGCAGCTCGCCGTTGCGCCGCACCACGAAATGCGCCGACACGCGCAGCGGCGCAACGTCGACGAAATACGGGTGGGCCGCCGGGTCGAGCCGGTTCAGGAACAGCTCTTCTATATAGGGGCCGCCAAACTCGCCCGGCGGCAGGCTGATGCAGTGCATGACTACCAGCGACACCGGCTCGCCCTCGGGGCGCGGGTCGGAGTTGGGCGATTCGATGCGGCGGGCGGCGGTGCACCAGCCGTCGGCGTCGATGTGGAGATCAGGCGACACCGCGCGCTCCCGTGCACAGGCACTGCGCGTGCAGGCGGTCAGCCTCCCGACGAACGCACTCAGTCATTGATGCCCAGCCGCTGCAGGCGGTAGCGCAGCGAGCGGAAGGTAACGCCGAGCAGGCGTGCGGCGGCGGTGCGGTTGTAGCGCGTCTTGCGCAGCGCGTCCTCGATGGCGGCGCGCTCCATGCGGTCGAGATAGTCCTGCAGCGGCAGTTCGCCGGCCGGCATGTCCGGCACCTCGTCGTCGACCGGCATCAGGCCGAGGTCGGCGGCGTCGATGCGCTCACCCGAGCTGAGCGCGTAAGCGCGTTCGAGCACGTTCTCCAGTTCGCGCACATTGCCCGGGAAGGGATAGGCGCACAGCGCATCGACCGCCGCGCGCGTCAGTTCGGGCTTCTTGCCGTCGGCGGCGGCAATGCGTTCGAGCAGGGTCTGCGCCAGTTGCGGAATCGATTCGCGGCACTCGCGCAGGCTGGGCATGCGCAGTTCGAGCACGTTGAGCCGGTAGAAAAGGTCCTGCCGGAAACGGCCCTCCTCCACCATCTGCCGCAGATTGCGGTGGGTGGCGCTGATCAGGCGCACGTCGGTCGCCTCTTCGGTGCGCGCACCGACGCGGCGCACCGACTTTTCCTGTATCGCGCGCAGCAGCTTCACCTGCATCGCCAGCGGCAGGTCGCCCACTTCGTCGAGGAAGAGCGTGCCGCCGCGGGCCGCCTGGAAATAGCCTTCGCGGTCGGTGTCGGCGCCGGTGAAAGCGCCTTTCGCATAACCGAAGAATTCGGACTCGACCAGGTTCTCCGGAATGGCACCGCAATTGACCGCGACGAAAGGCCCTTCGCGCCGCGCACCCAGCTCGTGGATGAGCCGCGCCGCACGTTCCTTGCCGCTGCCGGATTCGCCATGGATATGCACCGGCGCGCCACTGCGCGCGAGCTTGGCGATGGTTTCGCGCACCTGCGTCATGGCCGGCGCGTCGCCGACCAGCGCGTCGGTGCCGGCCGGCCGCACCTCGCCGCCGCGCGTCGGCAGGTCGAGCGCCGAACGCACCAGTGCGCGCAGCTGCTCGATCGATACCGGCTTGGCGAGATAGTCGAAGGCGCCTGCCTTCAGTGCGGCGACCGCGTTGTCCATGCTGCCGAAGGCGGTGATGACGGCCACCGGCAGGTCGCGGTGGTGTTCGGCGATGTGGCGCACCAGGTCCATGCCCTCGCCATCGGGCAGGCGCATGTCGGTCAGGCACAGCGCGAAGCGCTCCTTGCCCAGCAGTTCGCGCGCCTCGCCGACCGAACCGGCGAGCGACGCGTGCAGGCCCATGCGCGCCAGCGACATGTCGAGCAGTTCGCGCAGGTCGTCTTCGTCGTCGACGACCAGCACTTTCAGCTCCCGCTCAGTCCGCCGCCGTTCCATGATTCGTCCAAGCTCCTGTTCAGGCCGCGCAGGCGAAAGTGCGCACCCGGCGAATTATCCACGAAGTCGAGCGCGGCCCCGTTGGCGTCGCTGAGTTCGCGCGCGATGTAGAGGCCCAACCCGGTACCGCGGCTGTGGGTGGTGAAGAAAGGTTCGAACAGGTGAGCGCGCGCGCTGTCGGAAACGCCGGGCCCGTTATCGACGATGTCGAGCAGCGTGGCGTCCTCGGTCGCGCTGACCGTCAGGCGCACCGCGCCGTCGTCCGGGCCGGCGAAGCGCAGCGCATTGCCGAGCAGATTCCACAGCACCTGATGCAGATGGCCGCGATCGAACCAGATGCGCGCCGGCACCCCGGTTTCGATGTGCACGCGCGCACGCACGCCGGGTTCGCGCATCGCGAATTCGTCGACGAAGGTGCGCACATAGCTGCCCAGTTCGAGCAGTTCCGGCTCGGCGCGGTCGCGACGACCGAGCTCCAGCACGTCGCTGACCATGCGGTCCAGCCGCTGCGCGTTGTCGCCGATGATGCGGGTGAGCCGCGCCTGGGTTTCGGCGCGCCGCTCCTCCTGCAGCAGTTCGGCCGCCTGGCTGATGGCGGCCAGCGGATTGCGGATCTCGTGCGCCATGCTGGCGGTCAGCCGGCCCAGCGCGGCGAGCTTGATCTGCCGCGCCTGTTCGCGCAGCCGGGCAAGATCTTCGATGAACACCAGATGCCCACCGGCACCGCCGGCCGGCACGCAGCGTACGCGCAGCGCGGCGGGTCGCGACGGCAGGTCGAGCACGAACACGCGCTCGCGGTCGGGGTCGGCCTGCGCCGCCATCGCCGCAGCGAGCGCAGGCGAATAGTCGGCCAGCATGACCGGGCGCGGCATCAGCGGATCGAGCAGACGACGCGCCTGCGGATTGGCCTGCCGCACGTGGCCGAGCGGGTCGACCACCAGCACGCCGTCATCCATGTCGCGGATCACCCGTTCGTTCACCCGCACCTGCTCGGCCAGATCGCGACCGCGCTCGCGCGCCAGCGACTCGTTGGCGATGACCCGACGCGCCAGCAGACGCACCGCGATCGCGGTGGCGAAGAAGCCGATGCTGATCGAACCGACGTGCACGAAGCCACCGGCGTCGGAACCCAGCGTGACCCACTGCATCGCCTGCTGGAACAGCATCGCCAGGCTGGCCACTGCGGCGTAGAACACCGCCAGCCTGCCCTGCCCGACCAGTGCCGCGAAGGCCAGCACGACCACGTGCATGAAGGGCAGACCGGTGCTGAGTCCGCCGCCGGCGTAGGTGAGCAGCGTGAGGAAGAAGATGTCGGCGAGCACGCCTGCAGTCAGCCGTGCGTCGTCGGTCGGCAGCAGGCGGTCGGCGCCGAGCATGACGCAGACGGCGAACACCCAGTAGCCGCGCGCGGCGCTGGCGAACAGCGCGCCGCGGTAATCGGCAAAGCTGATTTCACCCGGCACGCCGAACACCAGCGCGACCAGCACCGAGGCGATCAGCAGCCGATACAGATTGAAGTAGCGCAGCGAACTCACCCCCGCCACCGGCAGCGCGGCAGCGGCGGCAGCGTCAGACCCGGCCGTTGTGAGCATCGCGATGCTCGGGGCAGCAGAAGTATTGCGCATCGGTGAACACGGCCTCGCCCTCGGGAATGCGCAGACCGCACTCGGCGCACTGCACGATGCGCTCGGCCACCGGCTCGGCAGGCTTGTTCTTGTCGGACTTGGTGCGCGCAGGCTTCTTGAAGAACCACAGCCAGACCAGGAAGGCCAGGAGCGCAAAAAACAGGATGCGGGACATCTCGGGCGACAGCAGGCGGAATGCGAAGGAAAAGCAGCGTACCAGCTTGGCCGGGCAGCCGGCGCAGAAAACAAGCAAGCCACCGCGGAAGGTGATTTATTTCGGAATTCCTGGTCGGGGAGAGCGGATCAGACGCCAGGATTCGAACCGCCGGCCTCTGCGTCCCGGGTGTGCGCGACGGCCGATACGGCGGGAGATTCTCAGAGGCCTCGGATGTACAGTTCTGTTACATTCCGGCCGTATATGTACGACTGTCCAAAGCCGAGGAACCCCAATTGAGGCGTCTGACTGACCATCGAGTTTTCCGGCCGCTGCCGTTCGCGATCATTTCCGCAGGTGCATTTCTGTGTGCCTCGGCAAATGCACAGACGCCGGGAAACTGGCCGCTCGACCGTCAGGTCGATGAGGCTTTCCAGCAGGTCATGCGTGCGCCGGCCGACATGGAAGCCGGCTTGAGCTATGCCCGCCTGCTCGTGCAGGACGGCAATTACGAGGGCGGGATCGCCGCCATGGAACGCCTGCTGCTCGATCCGGCCGCTCACCCGGCCGTGCGCGTGGAACTGGCCGTGCTGTACTACCGCCTGGCGTCCTACAGCATGTCGGAAGCCCTGCTGCGGCAGGCGCTCGACGACAACCGCCTGACGGGTGAGCAAAGGACCGCTGCGGAAAATCTGCTGCGCGACGTCAGCAAACGCAACCAGGTGTCGCAGTTCGACGGTGTGCTGGTGTTCGGTGTGCGGGCGCAGACCAACCCCGCAGCACGCTCCGACCGCGACACCGTTCTGTCCGGTGGCCTGCCGCTGGCGGTTGCCGCACCGTTCAAACCGAAGTCGGACACCGACCTGCAGGCGACGCTGCGTCTGGACCACCGCTATGACCTCGGCACCCAGAACGAGGCGGCCGTCGTCAGTTCGCTGGTGGCCCAGGTGATCAAATACAGTTCGTCCTCCGGCTCACGGCTGTCGGCCAGTCAGGCGGATCCGTACAACCTCGCGCTGGTCGAGGTGACCAGCGGCATACGCTTCAAGCCGTCCGCCACCGGCGCGCCCGGCCTGACCCTGCGCCCGCACCTCATCGTCGGCACGCTGAGCGCACAGGGACACAAATACCTCGACAGCTACGGCGTCGGCCTCGACGCGGGCTATCTCATCAACGAGCGCACGGTGATCGACGCCGGTTACGAGTACCGCAATTTCGACTACGCCTCGCGCATCGACGTCCCGAACGCCAACCTGCTCGGTGGCCCGGACAATCTGTTCCGCGTACGTCTGACCCGGGAACTGAGCCCGGGCACGGCACTGAGCGGCGAACTGCGCGCCCGCTTCCATCGCACCGACCGCGATTATTACGACTACGACGGCTACGAAGGGCGGCTGACCTATGCGTTCAGCTACGCCAACCCGTTCGTCGCCAATGGCGGTGCCTGGACGACGTCGATCTGGGGCGGCGTGCATCAGCGCCACTACCAGGCCGCCGATCCGTCCGTCGATCCGACCAGGAAGCGCCGGGATACCGAGTGGCGCATCGGTATCGGCAACACCGTGGCACTGTCGACCGCCTGGTCGCTGCTGATCCAGGTCGAGCACATGGACACCGACGCCAACCTGCCCAACTTCCGCAACAAGAATTCTTCCTTGTTCGGTGCCGCGGCCTATCGCTTCTGACGCGCGCACAGCCATGCACCTGACAATGAACCGCTACGATTGCATGAGGAACTCGCAATGACCCCGCCGATTTCCAAGGACTGGTGGATTGCCGCCGCCCTGACCAGCGCCGCGCTGCCGACCGCCTTTGCGCAGAATGCACCGACGCCCCGCGCAGGCGTCGTGTCCGCGATCACCGCCAGCGCACCAACAACTTCCGCAAACCAGAAGACCGTGGTGGTCGGCGACAACGTCGTGCCCGGCGAGACGCTGCGCACCGGACCGGACGGACAACTGCACGTTCTTTTCCTCGACCAGTCGGCCGTCACGCTGGGCGCCGATTCCGAGCTGGTCATCGACACCTTCAACTACGACCCGGCCAGCAGGCAGGGCCAGATCCGGCTGCGCCTGAACCAGGGACTGCTGCGCGTGGTCGGCGGACACATCAGCAAGACCACCGCGACCGAAATCGCCACACCGCAGGGCAAGGTGGAGATCCGCGGCGGCATTTCCATCGTCAACGTCAGCGGGAATACGACGAGCGCCACCTTCCTGTTCGGCCAGCAGATGCGGGCGACTTCCAACGACGGCAACACCCAGACCATTACGCGTCCGGGCTTTGGCAGCACCCTCGGTTCCCAGGGCGTTTCAACACCGTCACGCACCCAACCGCAACAGCTCACCTCGCTGTTGCAGCAGCTGGAAACCAGACCGAGCGGCGGCAACCAGGGCAACCCCAATCCGTCGCCTGCCCCCGCCGGCCAGCTGATCAGCACCGGAACTACGCCTGGCGGCGCCAACAACCCGGGTAGCACGCTGGCCAACGACAGACTGAAGAGCGTCGTCGACAACAGTGTCGGAAGCAACCCGTCGCAGACCTTGCGCAACCTTCTTTCGGTCGGCCAGCTCAACAACGCTTCCTGAGCACGCGTCTTGGGGGAGCAAGGCGGGTGCCCGATCCGGGTCGCCCTGCAGCAGACGCTCCCGCCGCCTTCACAACACGGGTAGGCCATGCGCGTCCTGTTTGTTTCCAACTATGCCCATCTGCCCGACCTCACCGGCGGGCTGCAGACCACCACGCACGACCTCTGCCTGGCCATCAAGTCGATGGGCGCCGATGCCGCGGTTCTGTGCGGTCGTCTGCAAATTGACCCTTCGGCCGCCGAGCAGCCGGCGAGCGGTGACGAGAGCCTGGGTTACCTCGTGCTGCGCGCCGATGCGCCGGAAAAGGCGCTGCCGATGGCCGCTGCCGCCTGGGGCGCCGATGTCATCGTCGTGCAGAATGGTTTGGCGCTGGCACCGATGGTGCTGGCCAGTCTGACGACCGGACGCCCGACGGCGGTCTATCTGCACAACGTGGAGACGCACCAGCTCGCCGGTCATCTTGCACCGCATCCGTCGCTGCTGTTCCTCGCCAATTCGGCGTTCACCGCACAGCGCTGGCGCACGCTGTATGGCATCGACTGTGCAGTGATTCCGCCGGTCGTGGCGCCCGAGTCCTATGCGAGCGGGCAGACCGGCGACAAGGTGCTGTTCGTCAATCCGACGCCGATCAAGGGCGTCGAAATCATGTTCTCGCTGGCCGCGGCCTGCCCGGAACTGCCCTTCCTGGTGGTGGAAAGCTGGCACATCGACCCGCACTGGCGCGCCTACTGTCTCGACCGGGCAGCGCGGCTGGGCAATATCGAATGGTGTGGCCCGACGCGCGACATGCGCGAAGTGTTCGCCCGCACGCGGGTACTGCTGATGCCCTCGGTATGGGAGGAATCCTTCGGCCGCACCGTGATCGAGGCCCAGATCAATGGCCTGCCGGTGCTGGCCAGCACGCGCGGCGCGCTGCCCGAGCTGGTGGGCGACGGCGGTTTCGTGCTCGCCCCCGAAGCGGCGATCGACGACTGGGCGCAGGCCTTGCGCCAGCTTTACGATCCGGCGCTCAGCGCCCGACACAGAGAAGCGGCGCTGCGTCAGGCAGCGGCCCACGTCGTGTCCACGCCGCTCATCGTCGGAGAACTGCTGAGCATGCTTGCCGTGCACGCCAGCCAGTCGCTCATCGACGACAGCGACAGATCAGGTACGACGCTCGACAGCAGCGTCACCCCGGCTGCGCCTGGGTCGCTCCCCGCTGCCCTGCGCGAGGTCGCGCCACGCTCCCCGCGGCGCGAAGACTGCCGCTTCTACCATTCCTGCGATCTGGCCGACGGCGAAGAGGTGACCGGGGAATGGGATCTGCGACCTGACCCGTTCGGCTATCTGGGCGACATCTGCGTAACCGGTCAATCGGTACTGGAGATCGGCCCGGCGAGCGGCTTTCTGTCCTTCTGCATGGAGGCGGCCGGTGCAACCGTCACCTGCGTGGAACCACCGATGTCGCATCTGTGGGACATCGTGCCCCTCGAAGGCTTCGACACGTCGGGCTGGCGCGAAGCGTTCAGCGAACAGATCGAGATGGTGCGCAATTCATTCTGGTATCTGCATCGACAGCACGACTCACGGGTCAGGGTGTTCGAGGGCGATCCCTATGAACTCCCGCCCGGTTTCGGCCCTTTCGACATCGGCATCCTGGCGTCGGTGCTGCTGCACTGCCGCCGCCCCTTCGATCTGCTGCAGAGCGTCGCCGAACGGGTCCGGCACACGATGGTGGTCACCGAAGCTTACGACCCGGCGCTGGGCGATGCGCCTGCATGCTGGCTGCTGCCGCACACCGGTGTGCCCCAGGTGCACACCTGGTGGCAGTTCACGCCGCAGTTCTTCGTATCGGCGCTGGGCGTAATGGGGTTCACCGAGTGCACGGTCAGCATCCATAAACAGAAGCAGCCGGCCGAGAACCGGGAGGTGGCGATGTTCACGGTCGTGGCCCGGCGGCCGGTAGCGAGCGGCGACCGCGCGCTGCCTTGACGACGCACGCGCCGTGAATGCGACGGAGCTGATCCGGCAGGCCTGGCGGCATTTCGCCGACGGCGATAAGGCGGCGGCCATGCACTGCGCGCAGCAGGCACATGCCACCGATGGCGGGCCGTCGGGCGCCGCTGCGCTGGGCTACTTCCTGCTCGATGCAGGTCGGATGGATGCGGCCGCGGACGTCCTGTTGCCGGCACTGGCCCGCGCTTCCCACTACGCACCGTTGCACTGGTATGCCGGCCTGCTGCACCAGCGCCGCGGCGACGTCGCGCCCGCGATCGAGGCTCTGCGCCGTGCCTGTCTGCTGGATGCCCGTTTGGATGAAGCCGCCTTCACGCTGGCCTGGCTGCTGCAGGACGTCGATCAGGTGTCCGAGGCCGCGATCTGGGCGGAGAAGGCGCTGCAGGCCTCCCGTCAACCGCAACGCCTGCTGCAATCGGCATGGCTGTCGCAGCGACAGGGAGCGCTGCGGGAGGCGATCGAGTTTTACGAGGAAGCCATTGCGGCCTTTCCTCATGGCGCGCCGGAACAGCGCACGCTGCACCGCCACCTCGCGCAATGCCATGCTTCCCTGCACCGCCCCGATCTGGCCGGCCGGGCACTCGCACGCGGACTCGAACATCTGCCCTTCGACGCCGAGTTGCTGACGGAACAGGCCTGTCACGAGTGGGACCAGGGCCGGCGCGCACACGCGATCGCACTGGCGCGCAGCCAGGCGGACACCCATCCGGAACGGGCGGACGCGTGGTACCTGCTCGGCGTGCTGCAACACCGCTCGGGTGATCTCGAAGCGGCTGAGCAGTGCTACGCCGAAGTCCAGCAGCGCGACCCGACAAACGCCGATGCCTTGCAGCGTCGCGCGCAGATCCAGTCACGCTGGGGTCGCGCCGAAGCGGCGCTGTGGCTGGTCGAACTCGTGCTGCAGCAACAGCCGCAGTCCTTGCCAGCGCAGGCACTGAAGGTACAGGCGCTGCTCGACCTGAAGCGGACCGCCGAAGCGCGCCGTCAGCTGTGGCCACTGCTGCGCGCAGCACCGGGCGAAAGCGAGCTCTGGCGCCTGCTGGCTGCGGTGCATGGCCAGCGCGGCCGGGGCGGTCTCGCGCGGCGCGCGCTCGTGCGTGCTCTGCGCCTCGACGCGGACAACGTGGCCGCACTGCGCGCGCTGGGCTGGCTGGCGCTCGAGCAGGGCGAACTGCCGGTGGCGAAGGACGCCATGCGGCGGGCGCTCGCACTCAGCGGGGACGATCAAGGCACAAAGGTGCAGGCCGCCTTCGTGTTCGCAGCGGGCGACGAGCTGGCGCTGGCTGCGCAACTCGCGCAGACGGCGGTCGCGTACGACCCGCAGCAGGTCGATGCCTGGAGGGCCCTGGCCGAAGTGCGGCTGCGGCAGCGCCGCCTGAGCGAAGCCGAAACCGCCATCGAAACCGCGCTGCTGCTGCAGCCGGATCGTGGCGACAGCCTGCGGCAGCTGGGCTGGATATTGCTCGCGGACCAGCGCCCGGGCCAGGCTCAGCTGGCCTTCCTGCGCCTGCGCGCGCTGCAACCGGACGATGTGCTGCCCTTGCTGGAGCTGGCCGAGGCCTGTCTGCGCTGCGGCGATTTCAGCCACGGTCTGGAGGCGGTCGACGACGTACTTGCCCGGCAACCCGGTCATGCCCAGGCCATGCTGATGAAGGCCCGGTTGCTGACCGAGAGCGGCGACCCGCAGCCGGCCAGCGCGGTACGCGCGCTGGATCTGTGTCGTCGGCTGGCGAGCGAACACCAGAACGTGGCCGGTGCGGCCGCCGTGCTGGCGCGCCTCGTCGGTGTCGACGCTCCCGGCGCGCGCGCGGCGCTGAAGCAGGCCTCGGTACCGGAACGGCGGGCCGCGCTGCGCGAGGCGCTGGCCGTGGCCATCGCGCGCCATGGTCATGACTGTGTCGACCGTCTGCTCACCGCCGCCGTGGAGGACTGTCCACCCGATCCGTGGGTCGACAGTGCGGCGCTGTATGGCGCAACGCTGTCCGACGCGTCGACGCCGGCCGATCTCGCGCGGGCCGCGCGCGACCTGTACCGCGCACTCAAGCTGCGGGCAGGCCTGGATCGAACGCCGCGGCCGCCCGCGCTGCGTCGGCACGGCGCGCGACTGCGCATCGCCTACGTCGCGGGGCAACTGCACCAGAGCCTGCTGCGCCGGGTGCTCGCGAATCACGACGCCGAACAGGCCGACGTGTTGCTGTTCAGCAACCGTCCGCCGCCGGATCTGCCGCCGCACATCCACTGCGAGCCGCTGGTGGCTGCCCGACTGGCCGCATCGTGCGCGGCGAACCGCATCGACGTCGTGATCGATGCCGGCGGGCTGCATCCGTTCGAGGGCCAGTTCGAACTGCTGGAAGCCTACGCCCGCCGCATCGCGCCGTTGCAGGTGGGCTGGCTCGGTTGCCCGGTCACGGCCGGAGGGCTGTTCGACGTGCTGCTGACCGACGCTCACGCGGTGCCGGCCGCGCACGAGGCGTTCCACGAAGAGGCGCTGTGGCGGCTCGACGGCGGCCAGTGGTGCTGGGACCCGCCTGTTCATGCACCGCAGCCGCTGCCGCCGCCGGTGCTGCGCAATGGCGTCGTCACCTTCGGCGTCACCGCGCGCGGGCTGCGCATGACCGGCGCCTGCCTCGAAACATGGGCCCAGGTGGTCGCGGCGACCCCGCGATCGCGCATCCACTTCATCGGTGAAGTGGCCGGCGACTGGCCGCAGCGTACGCGCATTCTGGCCGTTCTGAACGCCCACGGCATTGACGGCGCACGCGTGGCGTTCGACCCGCCGCGCAGCCACGCCGGGCTGTTCGAATGGCTGCAGCAGATCGATCTGGTGCTCGACAGCTTTCCAGGCAACGGCGGGCTGAGCCTGTTCGAGCCGCTGTGGATGGGCGTGCCGGTGATCAGCCTGGCGGGCGACTGGGCCGGCGCGCGCCAGGGGCTTTCCGTACTGGCCTCGCTCGGACTGGATAGCTGGGTGGCCGACAGCGCGGCCACCTATGTCGACACCGCGACCGCACTGGCCGCCGACGTCGATACGCTGCGACACCATCGCACCACCCTGCGCCAGCGCATGTACGAATCACCTCTGCTCGATGGACGCCGGGTGGCGCGCCAGATCGAGCAGGCGTGCGAGCGCATGCTCGATCTGGTTGCCTCAGACGCCGCCGAAGACGACCCGAAGGCACAGATCCGCGCCCGGGCGCGCCGTGCGCTCCAGGTCTGGCTGGACAAGGCGACGGTCCTCGAACTGCCGGCGCTGCCGGCAAGCGCGGTGCCAGACCTATCGGTGATCGTGGTCCTCTACAAGCAGGCCGGACTGACACGCACGACGCTGCAGGCGCTGGCCGATCAGCGGGGTGCGGTGTTCGAAACCCTCATCGTGGACAACGCCTCGGACGATGAAACGGACTCGCTGCTGCAACGCGTGCGCGGTGCGCGCATCGTGCGCAACGCGGAGAACACCGGCTTCCTGCGCGCCGCCAATCAGGCAGCGGCGCTGGCACGCGGACGTCATCTGGTGTTCCTCAACAGTGACGCCATCCTGCAGCAGGGCGCGCTGGCGGCGGCGCTCGCACGGCTCGACGGCGAGCCGGCGATCGGGGTGCTGGGCGGTCGCATCGTGCTGACAGCAGGCGGATTGCAGGAAGCGGGTAACGTGATTTTCCGCGACGGCTCGACGCTGGGCATCGGCCGCGACGAAGACCCCTTCTGCCCCGCGGCGATGGCGAGCAGGGCGACCGATTACGTGTCCGGCGTGTTCATGGCAGTGCGCGCGCCTCTGTGGCAGATGCTGGGAGGCTTCGACGAACGCTTCGCGCCGGCCTATTACGAGGACACGGATTTCTGCCTGCGCGCCTGGCGCGCCGGTTTCCGCGTGGTGTATGAGCCGGCCGTGCTGGTCGAACATCTGGAATGGGGCAGCGCCACCGGCGACGAAGCGCCACGGCAGATGCGCGAGAACCGGCAGCGCTTCATGGACTGCCATGGCGAATGGCTGAAGGGCCAGCCGGCACCCGCGCCGCAGCCGCTGTCGGGCGACCGCTGGCGCTCGCCCGAGGACCACCCGCGCCGTCCGCGCGTGCTCATCCTCGACAACGAAGTGCCGCACGCGGTGAAGGGCGGCGGCCTGCCGCGCGCGCGCCTGATGCTGCAGGCATTGCGCGACTGGCCGGTCACCTTCTTTCCGCTCTGGCAGGAGGAGGATGACTGGCGTGACGTGTACGCGTCGCTGCCCGCGAGTACGGAAGTGGCGCTCGGCCATGGCATGGGCCGGCTCGAAGCCTTTCTCGAACAGCGTCGCGGTATCTATGACGTGCTCGTGGTGAGCCGTCCGCCCAATCTTCAGGCACTGTCGCCGCTGTTCCGGCGCAGACCGGAACTGTTCGCCGGCATGCGCATGATTTACGACGCGGAAGCGCTGTTCGCGCTGCGCGAGATTCCGGAAGCGGCGGTCAAGGGACGTCCGCTGACGCGTGCGGCGGCACAGACCCGTCTGGCCGCCGAGATCGGGCTGGCCAGAGGGGCCGATCAGGTGTGGGTGGTGTCGGAACGCGATGCCCGCCTGTTCCGCGCCGCCGGCCATCAGGTCCGGATACTGAGTCACGCGATATCGACCCGCCGCGCGGCACCGGGGCCGCAGCCGCGCAGCGGTCTGCTGTTCGTCGGCGCGCTGCATCCGGACACGCCGAACGAGGACGGTCTGGTCTGGTTCATCACCGAAGTCATGCCCCGGTTGCGCACCCTGTTGCCGCATGCGCCGGTACTGTCCGTCGTCGGCATCAACCGTTCGCGTCGCGTGAGCGATCTTGCCAGCGAAGACGTGCAGCTGATCGGTCCGGTGGACAACCTGGAGCCGCTTTACGACCGCGCACGCGTGTTCGTCGCGCCAGTGCGGTTTGCCGGCGGCGTGCCGGCCAAGGTGATCGAAGCGGCCGCCCACGGTGTGCCGGTCGTGGCCTCCGCCGTACTGGTGCGGCAGCTGGACTGGAGCGCGGGCATCGACATCCAGTCCGCACGCGATGCCGACGCCTTTGCTCGCGGCATCGCACGCCTTCTGCATGACGATGAACGGTGGGCCCGGCAGCAACGCGCTGCTTGGGATCAGTGCGATGCCCGCTACAGCCCGGAGCGCTTCGGCCACATTCTGCGCGACGCGCTGTCGGAGGCACCGCGATGAGCGCCCGTCATCCGCTGGAAGAGCCCACGCTGCGGCGCTTCCGTCATCTGATGGCGCACGGACTGACGGACGCCGCGCGCGATTGTCTGCTCGATGCACTGGTGCGTGAGCCCAACCTTCCCGGCGTGCACGTCGCGCTGGCGCGGCTGCGCTGGCCGGGGCCCGACTACCGTTTCTGGCTGGCCTGGTTCCACGCACACCTGACACCGCGGCTGTATCTGGAAATCGGCGTCGAGAAGGGCGAGTCGCTGGCGCTGGCCCTGCCATCGACCCGCGCGGTGGGCGTGGACCCCGCGCCGCTCGGCGATCCGCTGCAGCACTGTCGTGCGAACGCGCGCCTTTACCGCCAGACCAGCGCCGACTTCTTCGCCGCCGTGCCAGCGGACAGCGGGCTGACGCCCGACGGTTTCGACCTCGCCTTCATCGACGGCGACCACCGCTTCGAAACCGTGCTGGACGACTTCATCGCCGCCGAAAGCCACGCCGCGCCCGGTGCGGTCGTGCTGCTGCACGACACGCTTCCACTCAACGCGCTCACCGCGGCGCGCGAGCGCCGGACCGGGTTCTACACCGGCGACGGCTGGAAAATCGTGCCCTGTCTGCGGGGCCTGCGTCCGGACCTGCACGTCATGACGCTGCCGACCGCACCGACCGGTCTGACGGTAATCACCGGGCTCGACCCCGCAAGCCACGTACTGCGCGACCGTCTGCCGCTGATCCGTCAGGCCTATGCGGCGCTGCCGCCTGACCACGCCGTGGCGGCGCCGCACGCCGTGTTTTCACTCGGCATCAACGATACGGACTGGGTGGCGCGGTGGCTGCAGTCCGCACGCGGGCGATGACGCATGCGAGATCCCGCTGCACGCGCCCGGACTGGAAAAGATCGTCCTCGGAGCGCAACAGTGCGTGCAGCCAGGGCTCGGCCTCGGCGCTCATGAAGTTCTGCGCGATTGCGGCCAGCACCACGCGCATCAGTGCGCCGCCATAAGGTCGATGCTCGAACACGTCAAAGTGGTGGTCGAGCAGCGGCAGCACTTCCGACGAGCGCACCGCTTCGGTGGGGTCCACCGCAATCACCTCATCCACCGATGGCCGCCACAGATTGCCCTTGAGCTGTCCGTCGCCCGTCGTGCGAAGGTGGTGCGGCAGCATATCGACCAGCTGGTTCATGAAACGCAGTTGTGAATTCGCGCACTGGAAGCGGTCGGGGCCCACGTATTCGTCCAGGTAGAACCAGCCTGCCGGTGCCAGCAGCTGGGCCACGCCCGCATACAGGTCTTCGAGGTTGGCGCAGTGGTGCACGCTGGAAATGCCCAGCACGGCGTCGAAGCTGCCGGGCTCGAAACCGCGCTGCCCCACTGGCAGGCTGTTCATGTCCGCCTGCACGTAATGGATGCGCGCGCCAGCGGCTCTCGCCTGCTCGCGCGCCAGATCCAGCGCTTTGGCGGACAGGTCGATAGCCACGATCTCGTCTGCCCAGCCGGACCGGGCAACCAAGCGTTCGTCCCTGCCCTGACCGCAGCCGAGGAAAAGCACTCGCCGGAGCGGCAGGGGCTGATGGGCTGCGACGACGCTGAAGAACCACTCGAGTGGCTCGATCGATGCGTCGCCGGTGACCTGCTCGTGCAGGCGCGCCTTGACCGCCGGAAGGTGGGTCCAGTGCAGGCCGTGCGCGACCCAGGCAGCGGGATCACCCCAGGCTGCATCGAGCCGGCCGGCGAGTTCGTGGTCGATATCGGGAAGTGGAGTGCTGTGCGACACGGGATTGGGTGAGTGCGGTTTCTGGGAGAGGCCGGTGCGAACCGGCATGCAATAATGCGGCAGAGACGCGGGCGGACGAACGCCGGCCAAGGGCGAGTTTGACACGGCCGCGCGGCGCAATCGGTCCATTCGAGTCGGAAATCACGCGATGAAGCAGCCCCCCGAGGTCGTCCCCGAGTTGTTTCCATCCGGCCACTTCTATTCGCCCTACCCCGATCCGCAGGAACTCCGGCGTAACGAGGACCGCCTGTTCGGCAACGTACCGCGCGAACTGCCCGGCATCGACATGCGTGAGACCGCGCAGCTGGCCCTGCTTGAGCGCTTCGCGCTGCTGTACTCCACTCTCCCGTTCGCCGACCAGCCCACGCCCGGACTGCGCTATCACTACCTGAATCCGGCCTACGGCCATTCCGACGCGATCATGCTGCATTGCATGCTGCGCACGCTGGCGCCGCGACGGCTGATCGAAGTCGGCTCCGGTTACTCGTCATGCGTGACGCTCGATACGAACCAGTATTTTCTGGGCCGCTCGCTGCGCACCACCTTCATCGATCCCTTCCCGCAGCTGTTGCAGTCCCTGATCAGTCCCGACGATGCGGCCCGTTCCACGATCATCGCCAGACCGCTGCAGGACGTCGGTATCGACGTGTTCAGGCAGCTGGAAGAGAACGATGTGCTGTTCATCGACTCGACGCATGTCGGCAAGGTGGGCAGCGACGTCAATCGCCTGCTGTTCGAAATCTTTCCGGCGCTGGCGCCGGGTGTCGTGATCCACCTGCACGACATCTTCTATCCCTTCGAGTATCCGAAGGAATGGATTTACGAAGGTCGTGCCTGGAACGAGGCCTACATGGTCCGCGCCTTCCTGCAGCACAACGACCGTTTCCAGGTGCTGCTGATGAACACTTTCATGTCGCACTTCCACCGCACCTTCTTCGAAACCCGGATGCCCTTGTGCCTGCGGAACACCGGCGCCAGCCTGTGGCTGCGCAAGGTGGGCTGAGCGTCACTGCTGCGGCTTGGCGTGACCGGTGAGGGCATGCAGGCGGGCCCCGTCCTCGGTCGCCGCCTGGGGATTCAGGATGCCTTCGACGCCGTAGCGGCGGCCATTCATGTAGCGCCCGATGCGATCCAGCATGCGCGCCGGGTAACGCGCCACACAGTCCGCATCCTTGACGAAGATGGCGACGAAGTCATTCCAGATGTCGAGCTGCTGATAGGCGGTGAATGATTCCAGCAGCGCCGGTCGATAGCCCGACCGTACCCCCCAGCGCATGAGCGCGTCGCCTGCGTCCGGATAGAAGCGCCAGCAGTCGACCGGATAGCGGTGAAACTCGCCGTTCGATGGCGCGTTCAGGTAGAACAGTCCATCGGGTTTGAGCACGCGCAGCACTTCGTTGAAAGTGAGCCAGAACATGTCGACATGTTCGAAACACGAACTGCTCACCACCACGTCGGCGACGCCATCCTCGAACGGCAGTCGATAGGGGTCATCCAGCACCACGTCCACCCCGCGGCCGGCGGCGAAATCCAGACCTACATAGCGTGCGCCGGGTGGCGCCAGCTGACGCAGGGAGCCGTTGATGTCCTGCGATCCGATGTCGAGTATCAGCGCCGGTGCGCCGGGGTCGACATAGGTTGCAAAGAACAGCCTGCCGTTCTCCATCGCGCTGGGATGCATGTCCGTTCCCTTCAGTCCGCACGTCGCCGGAGCAGCGCGAGGTCCTGTGTGCCAGCCGTGGCGGGGATGATGTCCAGCACATCGAACCAGCGCGACCACCGGGTCATGATGTAGTCGGGCGAATGCATCACGTTGCGGTAGTACGAAGGATGGTCGAGCACGGCCTGCAACTGGTCGTTGGCGCCGGTATCCAGTATGCCTCTGCGATGCGCTTCGAGATTCAGCGTGGGCGGCGTATCGAAGAACACCATCTGTGCGAGCCCCTGGACCGACAGCAGGAGCAGCGCGCCGGGACGCGTGATCCGACGCAGCTCCGTCAGCCAGGCGTCCTGCACCGGCTCGTCAAGGTGGGTGAGCACCGACAGCCCGATCACCAGATCGAATGCGCCATCCGGAAATGGGGTGGGCGGCATCAGGTCGATGTGGACGAAGCGGGCGCCGGGCAGCGTGCGGTCACAGCAGGCGACGTTGTCGGCATCGATGTCGATGCCGGTCACCGACGGCGACAGCAGCGACAGATAGCGGCTCAGCCGGCCCGCGCCACACCCCCAGTCGAGGATGGCCTCGAAGGAGCCGATGGGACGGTCGAAACGCTCAAGCAGCAGTTGCTCGACGTGCTTGGCGATGGTGGCGCCGCCCAGCCGGAAGATCTGCGCGTTGTCCGTGCCAATGACGCGCTCGATCTGCGCTGGCGACGGCATGTCGGGCTCACGCGCGGGGTCGGCCAGATACCACGCGGTGCGGTACGACAGCCGGTGTTCGCCGAACGGGCCGGTCACGTTCAGGCGGATGAAGCCGTCGGCAAACAGGTCCGGCCTGCCGTCGCGGCGATGCCTGCAGAAGAAGCGCGAGTTCACGGCATGCGGGATGTGCGCGAACGGCGCCAGCAGGTCCGGCGACGCTAACGCACGATCGACCTGATCGAAATCGGCACCGTTGATCAGGAAGCGCAGTTGCGCCGGTTCGTTCCAGATCGACAGCGCCCATCCGGATACCGTGATGTCGTCGTCCGTGACGGCGATGTAGTCCGGCATCCATCCCAGATAGCGTGCGGCGGCGATCTGGATGTCGGCGTGATAGATGTTCATGCGTGTGTCGTCGAGTATCCGGAGGGCGAGTGCGTCGAGGCCCTGCCCTCACCGGGCAGGCGCAGCACACCGGCGTAATCGGTCAGCGCCTGGGCATGGTTCATGGGCGAACGTGCTCACTCAGGAATCGTGCCGCCCGCTCGATGGCCGGGGAGAACCAGTCGGCACTTTCCAGGCGATTCTCGGTGTAGCACGCGTAGCTGCTTTCAATCAGCTCCCCCCAGGAAATCATCCGCTCGCCATGGGTCAGCCGCAGCGCTTCGGCAGGCCTCACTTCGTCACACTCGCCCGGCGTGGATCCGGGCAACCCAGGATAGACCGGCCACAGCAGGGAGTACTTCAGCAGCCAGTCCTCCGGCGGAGGCACCGCCAGAGGTTCGACGTTCACCCGGGCCAGCATCTGCTTTGCCAGTTCGAACAGGACGGACACGGCCGGGTGGTTCGGGCAGTGCATGAAGGTGCGGCGGGCAGCAAAAATGTAGCGGGCGTCGAACCCCAGATTCGAGAAACTGTCCAGCAGGGCCTGTCGGTGGTGCGCAAAGTCGCTCACATAACCGAGACCGGCGTAGACGAAGCGATTGAACAGCTCAGGTACGCGCGTTGCGGGCAGCTTGCAGAGGTAGGCACCGGCGATAATGGCCGAGTGATAGTGGGATGCGACAGTCTGCACATAGGTGCCGTTGCAGCGGAGCACGCAGCTGTCCGGATGAAACCCGCCGAACACCACGGTGGGGATGGCGATCACCGAACGCGGACGCGCCTGCGACAAGGCGTTCCGCAAGGCCTGCTGAGGCCCCGCGCTGGCAACGGCATACTCCGGCAGGTGCGCAAACAGCACATCCACCTCGTTCGCCAAAGCCATCACGGCCGCCAGCGTCGACTCGTCACCGTCCTCCAGCTGCTCGACCTGTATCGCATCGAACAGATGATCGGGCGCAAGCGCTTCGAGACAGTCGAGCAGGCCGCGCGACTGGCAATTACCGACGATGCCGAATCTCATGGTGCGGTCAGCTGCTCTTCGTCACACCACACTTCGTACCACTGGTCACGCTCCGACCGGGTGGTCTGCGCGGCCGGCGATGCGTGCGCCGGCGTCTCGGTGGCCGGGCCCTGTGCCAGGTAAAGCCGCGTGAAGTAATCGACCACGTCGCGCACCCCCTCGGGAGTTACGTGGCGCATGTCTGCCTGAAAGTAGCGCCCCATCGTGTGATGGCCGGCAACGCACTCATAGGAGGGAAAGTAGGTAGTCAGATCGTCCTCTCGCGTCATCATGTCCGCCACCACGCGCAGTGCCGCCTTGGTGTAGCTGTTGGATACCAGCACATGACGCGGTTCGTAGGTGGCCGCAATGGACACCGGCGACACACTCAGCACCAGCTTCACCGATGGATTCAGCAGGCGCAGATTGCCGATCAGGTGCCGCAGGTCATCCACCATCTCCGGCACCGAAAAATTGTGGAAGCGGCAGTCCGACTCCCCTTCCGGCCCGCCGTGCACGCCGGGCGCCAGCGGAAACACGGCGCCATCGAAATCGGATACCCATGCTTCGGTCATCCCCAGCGTGAACACGAATACGTCGCACTGCTCGAACATCCGGCGTACGGCCGCCAGGTGCGATACACGGTCCGCGAGCAGATCATCGAGCGTGGCAAAGCCATTCGGCTCGACATTGGGCCGGAACGGGTCAACGAAGGCATCGCCCCAGCGCCAAGCCAGCTCGCGAGGCTCGAACAATCCGTACGCGCGCTCGAACAGCTGAAGCAGTTGCCGCACGGTATAGATGTTGCCAAAACGCGCCGGGTAGACGCCGAACTGGCGGTCTGCCGGCCCGGTTTCAGTCACCAGATAGTTGAAGCCCTGCGTCGGCAGGAGGCGAGCCAGATGTTGCGCAAAGCAACTTCCCGCCGACACGATCCTGTCCGTCGTGTGGATCAGGAGGTCGTCGTTCCCGGCCGGAACCTGCGTCATGTCGAACCCGGCAACGCCAGCGGTGCGCGACCAGAAGGCGGTGTCCGGCAGATCGGTGTAGGGATGCGGCATTGCAGTGAGCTGGGCTGTTTCGTTCCGGGTCGCCAAGGCTACATCGAACAGGACGGTTTTTCGACCTGGGTCGAGTGTGGCGGAGCCTTACACCCGAAACGCGTCCGACGAAGGGAAAGCTGCCAACGTGCATAGGGCCCGAGGCCCGACCGCGGAGAATTGCAGGAAGCCGGACCGAGCGGCCCTTCCTGCTCGAGGAGATGTTTTGCGTGAGCGCGTTTCGCCGGATGGTGGCACGCCGGCGTACGCCACAGAAGGCATGCCCCGGACGCAGGTCCGGAAAACAAAAAAGCCACCCCGGAGGGTGGCTTTTTCGCGGGATTCTTGGTCGGGGAAAGAGGATTCGAACCTCCGGCCCCTGCGTCCCGAACGCAGTGCTCTACCAGGCTGAGCTATTCCCCGAACCTCACAGCAAACTACCGAGGCAGCTCGTCGTGCCCGTTGCCGTAAGCAACGAGGCGCGCACTTTACTAGAACTTTCTCTCGACTGCAAACGTTGCCAGATCGAGCAGGCTCTGCAGGTATTCATTCGCCTGCAGTCCGGCCAGTTCCGCACGCGCCAGTTCTGCTTCCTCCCTCGCGCGAACGCGGGCGATCTCGAGCGCGCCGCTGTCCACCACCGCCTTCAGCACGTCGGCCCAGTCGTCGCGCCCACCCTCCTCGATGGCATGCCGGACGACGGCAACCTGATCCGGCGTCCCGTTCTTCATCACGTGGATCAGCGGCAGCGTGGGCTTGCCCTCGGCCAGGTCGTCACCGAGGTTCTTGCCGATCGATCCTTCGTCGCCCGAGTAATCGAGGATGTCATCGACCAGCTGGAAGGCGGTGCCCAGGTGCATGCCGAACCGTGCGAAACGCTCCTCGACGTCGGCATCGACGCCGGCCAGCATGGCGCCGAGGCGGCTGGCCGCCTCGAACAGCTTGGCGGTCTTGTAGCGGATGACCTGCAGATAGCGGTCTTCGTCGACGTCGGCATCGTGGCAGTTCAGCAACTGCAGCACCTCGCCCTCGGCGATGATGTTGGTCGCCTCGGCCAGCACGGCCTGCACGCGCATGCTGCCGACCGACACCATCATCTGGAAGGCGCGCGAATAGAGGAAGTCACCGACCAGCACCGAGGCCGCGTTGCCGAACAGCGCGTTGGCGGTCTTGGCGCCACGGCGCAGCTCCGATTCATCCACCACGTCGTCGTGCAGCAGCGTCGCGGTATGGATGAACTCGACCACGGCGGCCAGTTCGGTACGATGCGTCCCCGAATAGCCGCAGGCGCCCGAGGTGAGCAGCACCAGCGCAGGACGCAGCCGCTTGCCGCCGGCACCGATGATGTACTCGGCCACCTGGCGCACCAGCACGACGTCCGAGTGCAGGCGCTCGCGGATGACGCCATCCAGCGCGCGCATGTCGTCCGCAATCAGGCTGTAAAGACGGTTCATTGAAGACAAGGAAGTGCTGCCGGACGCGGAAAAACGCGGATGGTAGCAGCGCGCGAAAACCCGTCAAGCCGTTGATGTTTCGCAGCCTTTGACAAAAAGCCAGCGTCTCGGATATAGTTGTGGATTCCCTTAAACCTTACTGGGGTTACACATGTACGCGGTCATAAAAACCGGTGGCAAGCAGTATCGCGTTGCCGCTGGCGAAAAAATCAAGGTAGAACAGATACCTGCGGATGTGGGCTCGGAAATCGTGATCGACCAGATTCTGATGGTCGGTGAGGGCGAATCGGTCAAGATCGGTGCGCCCCTGGTTGCCGGTGCCAGCGTTCGTGCAACGGTGCTCACTCAAGGGCGCCACAAGAAAGTGACGATTTTCAAGATGCGCCGTCGCAAGCACTACCAGAAGCATCAAGGTCATCGTCAGAACTACACCGAACTGCGCATCGAAGCCATCAACGGCTGAGAATGTTGAAAAATGCGCTGAGCAGGGCTGAGCGTATCCAGGAGAGCATCAAATGGCACACAAAAAAGGCGGCGGCAGTACGCGTAACGGCCGCGACTCAGAATCGAAACGCCTTGGCGTCAAGAGCTATGGCGGTCAGCTGATTTCGGCAGGCAGCATCATCGTGCGTCAGCGCGGCACCGAGTTCCACCCCGGCGACAACGTCGGCATGGGCAAGGACCACACGCTGTTCGCCAAGATTGACGGCGTCGTGCAGTTCGTCGTCAAGGGTGCAAACCGCCGTCGCGTGGTCACCATCGTTCCGGCTGCAGCCTGATTCCGGCTCGCCTGAACCGAAGCCCTGCCCGCGAGGCAGGGCTTTTTGTTTCTGCCGCCTGCGCATGCGGCGGCACCAAGCAAGAATTCGATATCCCAGTCACTCCAGGCACGCGTGAAGCGAAATGAAATTCTTTGACGAAGCGAAGATAGAGGTCATCGCCGGCGATGGCGGCAATGGCTCGGCCTCGTTCCGCCGCGAAAAATTCATTCCGTTCGGCGGTCCGGACGGTGGTGACGGCGGCCGCGGCGGCAGCATCTGGGCGGTCGCCGACCGCAACCTGAATACGCTGATCGATTTCCGCTACACGCGCATGTTCCGCGCCGCAAGCGGCGAGAACGGTCGCGGCGCCGACTGCTACGGCAAGGGCGGCGACGATCGCGAACTGCGCATGCCGGTCGGCACCACGATCACCGATCTGGCAACCGGCGAAGTGATCGCCGACCTCGACCACGACGGCGCCCGGGCGATGATCGCCAGAGGCGGCCGCGGCGGTCTGGGCAACCTGCATTTCAAGTCGAGTACCAACCGCGCGCCGCGCCAGACCACGCCGGGCGAAGCCGGCGAGCGACGCGAACTGAAGCTCGAACTGAAGGTGCTGGCCGACGTCGGTCTGCTCGGCATGCCAAATGCCGGCAAGTCCACCTTCATCCGCGCCGTTTCGGCGGCGCGCCCCAAGGTCGCCGACTATCCCTTCACGACGCTGGCGCCGAATCTCGGCGTCGTACGTGTCGACGACTCGCGCAGCTTCGTCATCGCCGACATTCCGGGTCTGATCGAAGGTGCTGCCGAAGGCGCCGGCCTCGGCCACCAGTTCCTGCGCCATCTGCAGCGCACCCGCCTGTTGCTGCATCTGGTCGATCTGGCCCCCTTCGATCCGGAAGCGGATCCGCTGCACGACGCACGCGCCATCGTCGAGGAGCTCCGCCGCTACGATGAATCCCTGTACCAGAAACCGCGCTGGCTGGTGCTGAACAAGATCGACCTGATTCCCGAGGAAGAGCGCGAACAGCGCGTGCGTGATTTCGTCGAGGCCTTCGGCGCCGAACGTGCGTTCAGCATTTCGGCGATGACACGTCAGGGCTGCGATGCGCTGTGCTACGCCATCATGGATCACGTGGAAGCGACCCGTCCGCCGCCCGAACCGGAGCCGGACGTGCGCAATCTGGACGCCAGCGAACCGGGCGATGGAGCGGACGATGAGAACGCGCCTTGAGAATGCGAAGCGGCTGATCGTCAAGGTCGGCAGCGCGCTGGTCACCAATAACGGCGCTGGGCTGGACCTCGGCGCACTGCAGGAATGGGCGCGCCAGATCGCCGCACTGCGCGCTGAAGGGCGCGAAGTGCTGCTGGTGTCGTCGGGCGCCATCGCGGCCGGCATGCAGCGTCTGGGCTGGAGCACCCGCCCCAGCGCGATGCACGAACTGCAGGCCGCTGCCGCCGTCGGCCAGATGGGTCTGGCCCAGGCCTACGAAGGCGCCTTCTCGCAGTACGGGCTGGCCAGCGCGCAGATCCTGCTGACGCACGAAGACCTCGCCGATCGCACCCGCTACCTGAATGCCCGCTCCACCCTGTCCACGCTGATGGAGCTCGGCGTGGTGCCGGTGATCAACGAGAACGACACCGTCGTCTACGAAGAAATAAAGTTCGGCGACAACGACACGCTGGGCGCGCTGGTCGCCAACCTGACCGAAGCGGACTGCCTGGTCATCCTGACCGATCAGAACGGCCTCTACACCGCCGACCCGCGCAAGGATCCGTCCGCCACGCTGATCAGCGAAGGCGAAGCCGACGACCCGCGCTTCGAGTCGATGGCCGGCGGTGCCGGCACCGGCATTTCGCGCGGCGGCATGATCACCAAGGTGCGTGCCGCCCGCCGCGCCGCGCGCAGCGGTGCCGACACGGTGATCGCCAGCGGCCGCGAGCCGGACGTGCTGCTGCGTCTGGTGCGCGGCGAAGCGCTCGGCTCCTTCCTGAAGGCGGGCAACACGCCGCTGGCTGCGCGCAAGCAGTGGCTGGCCGATCACCTGCAGCTCGCCGGCACGCTGATACTGGACGAAGGGGCCGTGAAGGCGCTCGGCGAAGGTCGCAGCCTGCTGCCTATCGGCGTGACCGAGGTGCAGGGGCAGTTCGAACGCGGCGCGGTCGTCGCCTGCCGCGACAGCACCGGGCGCGAACTGGCGCGCGGCCTGATCAATTACTCGGCGTCGGAAACCCGGCGCATCGCGCGTCGCCCGTCGGCCGACATCGAGGCTTTGCTCGGTTACGTCGACGAACCCGAACTGATACACCGCGACAACATGGTTCTCGCCTGACGCACCCGGCCGGGTGCGTCAATTTCACGCCAACGGCAGCGCGAATTCCAGCAAGGTGCCACGCTCCGGTGCCGGACCGATGGCAAAGCGGCCGCCCAGCGCATCGGCGCGATATTTCATGCCGAGCAGGCCGTGCGAACCGGTCTTGCCGCGCGCCGTGGCGGCGATGCCGACACCGTTGTCGCGGATTTCGAGCCGGACGGTCGGCCCATCGACCGTCAACGCGATGCGCACTTCGGTCGCCTGCGCGTGCTTCCTGATGTTCGTCAGCGCTTCCTGCGCGACACGGTAGATCGCGATCGCCCTGTCCCGATCCAGCTCCAGCGCATCCGGCAGTTCCAGGTCGACCGTGAACGGCGCTGAAGCGCGCGTCTCTTCGGCCAGCGACTCGAGCGCAGGCAACAGGCCCAGATGGGTCAGCACGGTCGGCACCAGACCTTCGATCACGCGCCGCTTGATCTGCACGCCCTGCTCCAGGATGTCGCAGACGCGCGACAGCGACTCGACGTCCGGACTGTCCTGCTTGCGCGCCCGGCGCAGCAGCATCGACGCCTCCATCCGGCTGGCGGTCAGGATGGATCCCAGTTCGTCGTGCAGTTCGCGCGCCAGCGCGGACTTCTGCCGCTCGGCCTCGGTCTGCAGGTGGCTGGCCAGCTCCGACAGCTCTTCGGTGCGCACCCGCACCAGCGCGTCGAGCTCGTCGCGCGCCGCGCGCAGGCGGTCGGCGATCTGCGCTTCGGCCTGGCTGCGCATCGCATAGGCACGCAACAGCAGGATGAGCATCAGCACGCCAATGGCGATGACGACGATGGCCGCCGCACGCTGGCGTTCGATTTCCTCGCCCAGCAGCGTCATCTGCTCCTCCAGATAGGCGCGCTCGGTGCGCACCAGCGGTTCGAGTGCTTCGCGCAGTTCGTTCTGGTCGACCACCGGCGGCAGGAAGGCGTCCATCACCTCGACCGGGCTCGCATCCTGCGGCAGCGCCCGCAGCCGCTTCAGCTCCTCGGACTCCGCTGCGGTCAGGCGCTTGACGACGGCGACGCGCTCCTCGTCTATGCCCCGACGGGCTGCCCAGCCGAGCACATGGGTGCCCGCCTCGGCGAGACGCTGCACCGTAGCCAGATGCTGCGCCAGATGATCGGGCGACGGCTCCTCGGTGTAGCGTGCCTCGGTGGCCATCCCCTGCGCATTGTCGTAGACCAGATTGTTCAGCGCCGCCAGCGACAGGCGCGAAGCGTCGATTTCCTCGCGTTCGCGCTGCATGCCCTGGAAGGTGGTCTCGGACACCGCGGCGAAAGCCACGCCGATCAGCACCACCAGCAGCGCCCCCCAGCGGAAGCGCGCCAGCCGCATCAGCACGCTGTCGGTCAGGCGTTCCGCGCCGTCGGTCGCCGACCCGGCCTTGCGCGCCGCACGCGACAACCCTTCGACGATGGCGCGATGCCGCGCCGCCGCCTTCGCCGAGCGTTCCGCGTCAGACATGTCCGACGCCCCCGCCATGGCGCGGACGACAGCCCGTATCGGGCGTCCCGCCTAGGATTCGATCACGCACGCTGGCAACGCCGTCCGTGCCGGCCCTGTTCCTGTTCATCAAGGAGGCTGTCATGCTTCACTATGCCCTTATCTTCTTCATCGTTGCGCTGATCGCGGCATTGTTCGGCTTCGGCGGCCTCGCCGCAAGCGCGGCCGGCATCGCCAAGATCCTGTTCTTCGTATTCCTCGCGCTGACAATCGCCTCCTTCGTGGTGGGACTGTTCAAGCGCTGAGGCGGATAATCCGCTCAGCTTCCACGACGACCACGCCATCATGCAAAAGAAACGCGTACTGCTCGCTGACGACCACCAGATCGTGCGCAACGGCCTGCGCCAGCTGATCAATGCCGAAGCCGACCTCGAAGTCGGCGCTGAAGCGTCGACCAGTGCCGAAACGCTCACCCTGCTGCGCCAGCAGGACTTCGACGTGCTGCTGCTCGACATTTCGATGCCCGACCGCGACGGCATGGACACGCTGCGCCTGCTGCGCACGCACCGGGCCGATCTGCCGGTGCTCATCATCAGTGCCTACGCCGAGGAACAGTACGCGCTGAACATGCTGCGCGCCGGTGCCAACGGCTACATCCGCAAGGATGCCGACGTGGACGACATCCTGACCGCCATCCGCACCGTACTGCGCGGTCGCCGCTACGTGAGCGACACCGTTGCCGACCTGCTGACGCAGCGCCTGAGCGGCGACGCAGACGCCCCGGCGCACCAGCAGCTGTCGGAACGCGAGTTCCAGGTGCTGCACAAGCTGGCGACCGGCAAGTCGGTCACCGAAATTGCCGACGAACTGTTCATCAGCGTGAAGAGCGTCAGCACCTACCGCAGCCGTCTGCTCACCAAGCTGAACCTGAAGAGCAATGCGGAACTGACCTACTACGCGCTGAAGAATGGTTTGATCGAATGAGTACGTCTGTCGGCTCGCACCTACATCCGGCGCCGCAAGGTGGTGAGATACTTGGCGCGCAATCCAATCCCTATCGCCCCACCGACTACGAAGCGCACAGAGCCGTGCAACCGCATCCGTCGCCCGCCACTCCTCCGCTCGCCCGTTCGCGCCCGCTGCGCGTGTTGCTGGTCGAGGACTCGCTGCTGATCCGAAAGCATCTGGTGTCATTGCTCGAGGACAGCGAGGGCATCGTCGTGTGTGGCGAGGTCGATACCGAAGCCGACGCGCTGACTGCCTTGCGTGTCGGTCGCTTCGATGCGGTGGTGGTCGACCTGCAGCTGCGCGAGGGCAGCGGTTTCGGCGTCTTGCAGCACCTGAAGCTGAACCATCCGGATCTGCTCGCCATCGTGCTGACCAACAGCAATACCGCGGCCATGCGCGCGCGCAGTCTGGCGCTGGGCGCTCATCACTTCCTCGACAAGTCGAGCGAATTCGAACGCGTCGCCGAGCTGCTCGAAGGCCTGCGCTGAGCGCTCTTCGCGCCCCCACCCCAGAAGACTAACGACAGCCGCAGCTGCGAATTTCGTAAGCATTCCGCCGTACGTCTCCACGCGCGATCTCATGCAAAAGTCATCACCCTCCCGCTTCGACGAGCGCGCTGCGGCATAGTGTCGCACCCTGAAATTCCGCGGTTTCGATGCAGCACAATCCCGTCCCGGACGTTGCGTAGTTGAGGCGACGCGCGTGACCTCACGAGGTCCGCGTTGCGATGCCTGAGCGACCCTCGTCGCCTGAAATCCGCCTGCATTCGCCTCGACTGCAGGCATCTACGAGGACGAGATGCATGAACCGCTTTCTGAATTTCGGCGTCGCGCTCGCGCTGTCGGCCGGCATGACCGTCGCCCACGCCGCAAGCAGCTACGACGTAGTCACCACGTGGTACGAACCCGACACGCAGCCGAACAACACCATTTTCACCGGCAGCTTCGACTACGACGCCGCGACGCGCACGGTCACGAATCTGCACGGTCAGTTGAGCGAATCGATGACCGGCATGATGGGCGGCGGAATGACCTGGCTGTCGCTCGATCATCAGCTGGTGTCGTGGTACGACGCGGCGCTCGGCGGCACCTTCGCCGCCGCGTTCAGGAACGCCAACACCAACACCTTCTGGACCGGCGCCGGTGGCAACGGCTGGTCGCCTGCGTCGGGTATCGCGGCCGGCGGCGTCCACTACGGTTTTCCCGCCACCCGCACCAATCCGGGCAATGCCTACGCACTCATCTTCATTCCCGATGATCCGCTCGCTGCACTGACTCAGACGCAGATCAACAAGCTGGCCTACGCCGACTGCGCAGCCGGCGGCATGATGGGCGCCGTGTGCATGACCGGCACCAGCGTGGCTGGATACGGCGCCGAGGGCACGATGAGCGGATACCCGCTGTCGCAGACCATCACCGCGGCGGTGCCGGAGCCCGAAACCTGGGGCCTGATGCTGGCCGGCCTGACCCTGATCGGCGCCGTCGCGCGTCTTCGCCGGGCGATCTGACAAGGTCGTCGACCGACGCTCCGGCCACCCGGAAGGCGGCGAGGTCCCCACCTCGCCGCCCTTCTGCCATTTCTCCCGCACATGACTTCTTCCCGTCCGCGACCGCATTCGCGCCTCGCGATCCTGCTGTTGGGTTCCTGCCCGGCGCTGCTTCCGATCGGCGCCTTCGCTCAGTCCGAAGCCGTGTCGGCGCCGACCCCGCTTGCCCCCATCCGGGTCGAAGGCGCGCGCGACGAAAGTCCGATCGGCGTGACGACGCTGCCCTCCTCCACGCTCGATGCGCTGCGCGCGACCCGCAGCGACACGGCGCGGCTGCTGGAGGGCATTCCGGGCGTATCGACCTACGGCGCGGGAGGCATCTCCAGCCTGCCGTCGATCCGCGGGCTGGCCGACGAGCGCCTGAAGATCACCGTCGATGGCATGGACCTGATGTCCGCCTGCCCCAATCACATGAATCCGGCCCTGTCGCTGATCGACCCGAGCAAGGTCGAGACGGTGGCCGTCTACGCCGGCATCACGCCGGTCAGCGAAGGCGGCGACAGCATCGGCGGCGCGATACAGATCAGGTCCGCATGGCCGAAATTCGCCGCGTCCGACAACGAAGCGCTGACTGAGGCAAAGGTCGGCACCTTCTTCCGCAGCAACGGCAACGCTCGCGGCCACAGCGTGGACCTGTCGATCGCCAGCAGCCGCCTGAGCCTGCGCTACAGCGAATCCGCCAGCGAATCCGACAACTACCGGACGGCGGGAGATTTCAAGCGGGACGGCTTCTGGAAACAGCTCGGTCAGCGCCCGGTCGCGGAGCGCGAGGTCGCATCGAGCGGCTATGCCGGATCGAAGAACAGGGAGGTCGGCCTGGGCCTCGCGTGGTCGTCGACCAGCCTCCTTCACCTGACCTTCAGTGAACAGAAGCTCGACTACCAGGGCTTCCCGAACCAGCGCATGGACATGATCTTCAGCCGGCCGGATCCAGCCAATCCGGGCAACTACGTCATTGCGGAAAACACACCGTCGAACGTGAACCGGACCATCAACCTGCGCCACCTCGGACAGCACGCCTGGGGCGAACTCGAAGCGCGCCTGTTCCGGCAGACCGTGGCTCACCACATGGATCTGAACCAAGACCGCTTCTTCGGCATGTTCATGCCGATGAAGTCGGACGCAAGTACGCTGGGTGGCCTGCTGAAGGCCAGCATTCCGGTGAGCCAAGAACATCTGCTGCGCGTCGGTACCGACTTCCAGCAGTATCGACTTGACGACTGGTGGCCGCCCATCGGCACCGCACCGGGCGCGATGTGCTGCGACGATTTCCAGAACATCCGTAACGGCAAGCGCGACCGCATCGGTCTGTTCTCCGAACTGGAGACCAGCTGGAACGCGGCCTGGCTCAGCCTGCTGGGCATCCGCGGCGGTCTGGTGCATGCGGACGCCGACACCGTACAGGGCTACAGCAATTTCTACGCGGCCGACGCTGCCCGCTTCAACCGGCGCGACCGCAGCAGGAACGACACCCATCTCGACCTAACCGCGCTCGTACGTTACACGCCGGATGCGCGGCAGAACTACGAGGCCGGCATCGCGCGGAAGACGCGCTCGCCCAGCCTGTACGAGCGCTACCCGTGGTCGACCTTTCCGATGGCCGCCCTGATGAACAACTTCGTCGGCGACGGCAACGCCTACCTCGGCAACCCCGACCTGAAGCCCGAAGTGGCCTACACCGCAAGTGCGAGCGCGCACTGGCACGACGAGGGCAAGGAGCGCTGGGACTTCAAGCTTTCCGGCCACGCCACCTATGTCGACGACTACATCGACGCACGGCGCTGCCCGCGTGCGCTCAGCGCCCAGTGCAACACGCTGAACAGCAGCGCCGACGATCGCTACGTCATCCTGCAGTACGTGAATCAGCGGGCGACGCTGCAGGGCATCGACGTGTCCGGTTCGACACTGATCGCACAGCATGCGGACATCGGCAGGCTCTATCTGAACGGCATGGCGAGCTACGTAGACGGCCGCAACCTCAGCAGCGGCGACAAGCTCTATCACATCATGCCGCTGCACGCGAAGATCGCGCTGGAACATCGCTCGCAGCAGTGGACGAACACCCTCGAAGTGCATTCGGTTTCAGCCAAGGACGAGGTGTCGCGTGTCAGGAACGAGGTGCAGACCCCGGGCTATACGCTGCTCAACCTGCGCAGCAGCTTCGCGTGGAAGAACGGCCGCCTCGACCTCGCGCTGGAGAACGCGCTGAACAGGTTCTACCTGCTGCCGCTGGGCGGCGCCTATCTCGGCCAGGGCAATTCGATGACCACTTCTGGCATCCCTTGGGGCATGTCGGTTCCCGGCCGGGCGCGATCGCTGAATGTGGCGCTCAACCTGAACTTCTAGTCGCAGCGGACGCTGGCGCGACGATTTGCCGCATTCCGCCGGCGTGTCGGGTTCGCTCTAATGCGCGCCACCGAGTCGCATCCGCGCTCATTACAAAAAGGAGACATGACATGGTCCGCCCGCAATCCCTGACCCTCGCCCTCGCGCTCACCTTTGCATTGCCGCTCGCCGCCGAAGCGCATATCGGCTACGGAGGTCGTGATTTCGGCGGTTTCGATGCCGCCGGTGGCATTGTCACCATCGCCAATCAGACCGTGTCCGGCAATTACGGCTGGGCCGACGGCCTCGACGCCGACTTCGGCGACTCGCACCGGCTGCGCGCCTTCCGCTTCTCGCTGAGCACGACTACTACCGTCACCTTCAGCGTCGCCGCGAACGCGGGCGCGACCGCCACCTCGGTCGGCGGACTGCTGCCCGGCTTCTCGATCTACGAAGGCCTGGCTCACCTCGCACCGTTCGGAGCTGACCACGACGGCGCCGCAGCGTCCGAGGACTACCTCGCGTCGCTCGATGGCGCTCCGAAGGAAGGCGCATTCCGCGCATTGAACGACTGGAAGATCGGCAATGATGCCGGCGACCCGCTGTCGGTGTTCATCTTCCGCGGCTATGCCGCCGACAGCGATCTCGACGGCTTCGTGACCGGCAGCTTCGAACTGGGTGCCGGCGACTACAGCATCTTCGTCGGCGGCGTGAACTACGTTTCGCAACTGGACGCGACGCGTCCGACCTACGGCATGACGGCCACGCTGGCGGTCGCCGCCGTGCCCGAACCCGAAACCTATGCGCTGCTGCTGTCCGGTCTCGGGCTGCTCGGCCTTGCCGTCCGCCGTCGCAGCGGATGCTGAGCAGGCGCCCCGTCAACCACCGGCGCGCGACGGCTCGCCGGTGGTGAGGTCGAAGGGCGCGATCAGCGTCTCGCCAGCTGTACGCACCACCAGGCGGGTGCGCCAGCGCATCGCGCCGGTGGCGCAGATCGGCAGGGTGACGCTCGCCTCGAAGCCGCCGGTCGGCCGTGGCGCCAGCACCTGCCTGAACAGCCCCATATTCATGTCGGCGCCCTCGAACTCGAGCTCGACCTGGCGGACATCCACATCGCTCAGCGCCAGCGACGCGACGAAAGGCGTACCGGCCGGAACCGGGCGCGGCGTCACCGTCAGCTCCAGCCAGCCTCCTCGGTCGAGCGCCACGCGGCAGGGGCCGCTATCCAGCCGGCAGGGCGGCGACGCGAGCATGCGCGGCACGGCGTCCTCCGTGAGGTCGCGCCGGCTGCCGACGATCACGATGCCGATCAGCAGCGCCACGATCAGCACATGCGGCAACGACTGTCGAATCAGGGCGCGCTTCATGCTGTGTACGGTCCAGGAGCGTGGCGTGTCGAAAGCGGTGAGTGTGCACCAGGCGCCGTCAGCGCGGGCGGCACACGCACGCAGATCGATTGAAGCACCCGCAGCGAATCCATAGACTGAACGCATGCCCCCGCACAGCACTGCCTTGCCATCCGCACCGCTGCCCGCGCAAACGCCGGCGCGGCCGCACGACCGGCTGCTTCCGGGGTTGATCAGGGCGCGCTGGTGGGCGCTGGGCGCGCTGCTGTTGCTGCTGGCCATCGCCCCCGGACTGCTCGACCTGCCGCTGCCGCAACAGCCGATGCTGGCCATTCTCGCCGCGGTGGGCCTGTGGAACGGTCTCATGCACTGGCAGTTGCACCGCAGCGCCGGTGCACCGGACGCCACCGGCTGTCTGCTGCAGCTGTGCATCGACCTGCTCGCCTTCGCCGCGCTGCTCTATTTCAGCGGCGGTGCCACCAATCCGCTGGTGTTCATGCTGCTGCTTCCGGTGGTGCTGTCGGCATTGCTGCTGTCGCGCGGCGCGGTACTGGCGATCGCCGCACTGGCCATCCTGCTCTACTCGCTGCTGATGGTGCAGTTCATCCCGCTCGAGCTGGGCGATGCCCGGCGCGCGACGACGCTGCACCTGTCCGGCATGTGGCTCACCTTTGTCGTGTCGGCCGCCATGCTCGCCTGGTTCGTCATGCGCACGACCGATGCACTGCGTCGACGTGACGCGGAACTGGCGCGCGCACGCGAACAGACCTATCGCGACGAACGCGTGCTGGCACTTGGCGCGCTGGCGGCGGGGGCCGCACACGAACTCGGGTCACCGCTGGCCACGCTGGCCGTACTGGTCGGCGAGATGGAGCGCGACACGCCGGCGGACACGACCGCAGCGGCCGACCTGAGACTGATGCGCGAACAGATCGCCTACTGCAAGCGCATCATCACGCGCCTGACCGAGCAGGCCGGCGACCAGCGCAGCGAAGGCGCCGAGTCGATGCGGTGCGACGCTTGGCTGGAAGGCCTGCACGCCGCATGGCGCAGCCTGCGCGGTGAATGCGACACCACCTTCACGCTGCTCGGCAGCGGCGAGCCGCCGCTCATCGTGATCGAGCCCACGCTGGGCCAGGGTGTGGTCAGCGTACTCGACAACGCGCTGCGCGCCGGCGCGCCGGTTGACCTGGCACTCGACTGGAATGCCGAGGAAGTGCGCATCGAGGTGCGCGACAGCGGACCGGGCTTCTCCGACGACGTGATGCGCAAGGCCGGACGCCAGACCTTCGGCGACGCCGCCCAGGGCAGCGGCATCGGCCTGTTGCTGACCACCGCCAGCCTGGAGCGCATGGGCGGCACGCTCGAACTGGACAACCCCTGGACCGGTGGCGCGCGGGCGACGATCCGGCTGCCTCTCGCACGGATAGGCCTTCATGTCTGAATCGATACTGGTCATCGACGATGACGAAACCTTCAACGCAGTGCTGGTGAATGCACTGCGCCGGCGCGGGCTGGACGCCTACGGGAGTACCGACCCCGCCACTGCGCTTGCCGTGGCCGCGCGGCAGAAACCCGCCCGCGTCGTGCTCGACCTGAACCTGAATGGCACGTCCGGCCTGTCCCTGGTCAGGCCGCTGATCGACGCGCTCCCCGAACTGCGCATCGTCGTGCTCACCGGTTACGCGAGCATCGCCACCGCGGTCGATGCGATCAAGCTGGGCGCTTTCCAGTATCTGGCCAAGCCGGTCGAGGTCGATGCCATCCTGTCGGCTTTCGACTGCGTGATCAGCGCACCTGCCGATGACATGCTCGACGCCGAGCCGCTGTCTGTCGGACGCCTGGAGTGGGAGCACATTCAGCGCGTGCTGAAGGAACACGACGGCAACATTTCCGCCACCGCGCGCGCATTGAAAATGCATCGCCGGACGCTGCAGCGCAAGCTGCTGAAACGTCCGGTCAAGGCCTGACGCCAAGGGCCGTGCAACGGCCCCTCCGTCGCGACCTCAATGATGGGCGTGACCGGCGGCAGGCTGGATGTCGAGCACCGCGGCCGGCATCTTCAGATCGCGCGTGGTCTGCCCCTCGGCGGGAATCTGCGACCAGTCGTTCGCACCCTGTTCGCACACCTGCGTCACCTTGAACCAGCGGCGTCCCGCTGCGTCGGGTAGCTTCATCATCAGCGCGAACTCGTCATAGTGTGCGTCGGCCAGCGGGCCGCCGCGCCAGCTCACTTCGACCACGGCCTCGGTGACCGGCTTGCCGTGATTCATCAGCGGCTGCGCCAACTTCTCGCTGCGCGTGCTGACCGTCCAGCCCGGTTTCACCATCGGTTTCACGCTGGCCATCGGCTCGGGCAGCGTCACCGTCAGCGCGACGGTGGCCGAACCTTCGCAGCCGTGGCCGACGCGGAACACGCCCTTGTAGTAGCTACCGGCCGTTGCAACCTGCTGTTCGAGCACGACGTGCGCGCTGGCGACGATGGGTGCGGCCAGCAGCGCCAGTGCGCAGATCCTGATCTTCATCCTTACATCCTCCATTCGATGCCGGCATAGACGGCACGGCCGTCCCCCGGCAGGTAGACGTTGCGCGCGGCAGCGGCCAGCGCACTGAAATCTCGCACCACATTCGTGGTGGCGGCGTAGCGGCGGTCTCCGAGGTTGCGTCCCTCGATGAACCAGGACAGCTGGCGGCCGAGCTGCTGCTGCATGCGCAGGCCGAAGATGGCGTAGTCGTCGGCGAACTCGGTATTCGCCATATCGACCGCATAGCGCTGCGGCGACCATTCGGCGCTGGCGGCGATCTTCAGCGGGCCGCCCGGCGCACCGGCAAAGCGGTAGCCCAGCTCGCCGCGGAACAGCGTGCGCGGCACGCCAGGCAGGCGGTTGTCGCCGAACAGCGCATCGCCGTCGAAGCGGAAGTCGTTGTAGAGCAATGCCTGACGCCACTCGAAGCCGCCGCCGAACTGGCCGTGCGCCGCAAACTCGACACCGCGGTGCACAGTCTTCGGCACGTTAATCGTGGTTGTCTGACCGGTGATCGTATTCACGGCGACACCCAGCAGCTCGTCGGTCACCTTTGCGCGGTAGAGCGCCAGATCGACCGCGCCCCAGCCGAAGCTGCCGCGGCCGCCCACTTCCCACGTGGTCGCACGCTGCGCGCGCAAGGAATCGATCACCGCGGCGCCACCAGTCAGCTCGCCGAAGGACGGCGGCTCGAAACTGCGCGACACGTTGCCGAACAGCTGCACCGCCGGCGACAGATCGTGACGGATGCCGAACTTCGGACTCCAGCCTTCATAGGAACGGCTGAAGCTCTCGTCGGCACCGCCACAGACCAGCGGACCGCCGGTGAAGCACAGGTCGCGGCTGCGTCGACGCGCATTGGTGTACTGCGTACCGACCACCGCGGTCCAGCCTGGAACGAAGGTGAACTGATCCTCGACATAGGCTTCGACATTGCGTGCCGAGGTGTCGAACTTGTTGGCGCGGGCGCCGCGCGTGCCGCCGATGTTTGTCCAGCGGTCGTCGTCGGTGTCGCCACGCGAACTCGCCAGGCCGGCGACCAGGCGGTTCGGCCGGCCGGCCAGCGTGCCGTCGGACACCATGCGCAGTTCGGCACCGAAGTCCTTGCTGCGCTGGTCGAGTACCTGGAAGATCGGGTGGAACAGGTCCTTGTCGGCGTAATAGGCCGACAGCTCGAAACGCAGACCGTCGGCCGCCTGCCAGACGGTGCGATTGGACACGCGCCACAGATCGATGTCGCGCTTCTGGTTGCCGGTGACGTTGCCGGCGGCTGCCTGGCGCGGATTGTCACGCAGTTGCTGACGCGTCAGGTTGCCCGGCAGTTCGGAGTCGCTCTGCGCAGCCTGTACGAAGAAGCGCGTTTCCAGCGACGGCGCGAGCAGCACGCCGAGATTGCCGACCACGCGCTGCGTGTCCTGCCGCGCGTGATCGCGGAAGCCGTCCTGGGCGAAGCTGGTCGCGCTGAAGTAGCCGTCGACGCGCCCGGCCGCGAAACCGCCGGCCAGCTGGCTGCGCAGATAGCCGAAGGCGCCGGTCTCGGCGCGCACCGTCAGAGCCGGCGCATCGTGGCCGGTCGGCGACACGTAATTGATCGCCCCGCCGAGCGTGCTCGATCCGTACTGCAACGCATTGGCGCCGCGCCACACTTCGATGTAGCGCGTGGCCAGCGGCTCCAGAACCTGGAAATCGCCGCCACCGTCGGCCAGATTGATCGGCACGCCGTCCTGCATCAGCTTGATGCCGCGCAGGTGGAAGGTGCGCTGCAGTCCGGAACCGCGGATCGACAGCCGCGACTCCTCGGAGCCGAAGCGCGGCTGCACGAATACGCCGGCGCTGTAGCCCAGCGCGTCCTGCAACGTGGATACGCGGGCGTCGCGGAAGCTGGCGGAATCGATCACGGCAGCGCCACCCGGCGTCAGCGCGAGCGCGGCGCGCGCTTCGTCGATGCCAGGCAGCGTGGCGGCGTCGATGCGCCGTGCCTCGACGCGCACGGCGGGCAACTGCAGCGCGCTGTCGGCGAAAACAGCCGGTGCGGCCGCCAGCGCGGCAAGGGCGAGAGGAATGCGTTTGAGACGCGCGCGCGCAGGCGCGGTCGCGTGGGACGACGGGAACATGACGGCACTTTCGAATGGAGTGCGTCGCGCCGCGCGCAGGCGCAGGACGGCGACACGGAACGCGCGACGGCGGTCAGGCCGTCACGCGGACGAAGGCGATGGAATCAGGCGAGCGCTGGCGGCGCGCGTGGGGAAGGCGCCAGCAGCGTGGCGGCGGTGACGGCGGCAGAGAGCGCCGGCGGCGGCGCCTGCCGCTCGGCATGCAGCGCAAAGACGGCATGCGCCGGTTGCGTCGGCAGCACCGGCAAGGACTGCGCGACACACCAGGGGCAATGACCGGCGTTGCCGCCTTCGTCGTCACCCTGTTCCGCGGTCGATGCCGATCCGATACCGAAAGCGGTACAGATCTGCGCCATGCCGGTCGGATCGGCCGACTGCTGCCAGCGCATCAGCGTGGGCAGCAGCGCCTGCGCGCACACTGCGAACAGCGCGAGCATCAGGGCGAGGCGGAAACGGGGGCGGGCGGGCGACATGGGCGCGGATGGTAGCCCGCCAGCGGCCCGCCGTGCAACACAGGCGGCCGGCGCACGCTGCATGCGTTAACATGTCGCGTCCGGCGCTGCCGCGCCCTGGTCCGAGTCACGCCAGAAAGTCCCCTTACTGATGATCCGAAAGTTGCTGCGCCGGATATTCCGTCGCCCCGAAGACAACGCCCGTACGCAGGCCGCGAGCAGCGGCCCTGTCCATATTCCGCGCGCACAGCACGGCATCGCGCGCGAACAGCTGCTGCCGGCGGCGCGCAAGGTATGCGATGCGCTGCAGGCCGAGGGCTACCAGGCCTATGTGGTCGGCGGCGCGGTGCGCGACCTGATCGCCGGCATCGAACCGAAGGACTTCGACGTCGCCACCAGCGCCACGCCGGAACAGGTGACCGCGGTGTTCCGCCGCGCGCGCATGATCGGCCGCCGCTTCAAGATCGTGCACGTCATGTTCGGCCGCGACGTGATCGAGGTGACCACCTTCCGCGGCGACTCCGAGGCGGTGACCGACGAACATGGCCGCATCCTGCACGACAATGTGTTCGGCACGATGGAAGAGGACGCCGCGCGCCGCGACTTCACGGTCAATGCGCTGTACTACGACCCGGCGACCGAAACCGTCGTCGATTTCCATCACGGCGTGGCCGATCTGAAGCAGAAGACGCTGCGCATGATCGGTGATGCCCCGCGCCGCTACCGCGAAGACCCGGTGCGCATGCTGCGTGCGGTGCGCCTGGCGGCCAAGCTCGGTCTGGTGATCGACCCCGACGCGCGCGAGCCGATACGGTCGATGGCCAGCCTGCTGGAGAACGTGCCGCCGGCCCGCCTGTTCGACGAAATGCTGAAGCTGCTGACCAGCGGTCACGCCGTGCGCTGCGTGCGCCAGCTGCGCGAGGACGGCCTGCACCACGGCCTGTTGCCGCTGCTCGACGTCATTCTCGAACAGCCGATGGGCGAGCGCTTCGTCATGCTGTCGCTGGAGCGCACCGACGAGCGCGTGCGCGAGGGCAAATCGATCTCGCCCGGCTTCCTGTTCGCCACACTGCTGTGGCACGAGGTGCTGGCCGACTGGGAGAAGCGCAAGCAGGCGGGCGAACCGTCGATCCCGGCGATGTTCGAGGCGATGAGCGCAGTGCTCGACCAGCAGGCGGAGAAGCTCGCCATCACGCGGCGCATCGCCACCGACATCAAGGACATCTGGCTGCTGCAGCCGCGCTTCGAACAACGCGCCGGCAAGCGCCCCTACCGCCTGCTCGAACTGCCTCGCTTCCGCGCCGCCTACGACTTCCTGCTGCTGCGGGCGGGAAGCGGTGAGGTCGAACAGGAACTGGCCGACTGGTGGACCGACTTCGCCGCCGCCGACGGCCCGACGCGCGAATCGATGCTGCGTCCTGAAGAAGCGCCGAAGAAGCGCCGCCGCCCGCGGCGCAAACCGATGGCCGGCGCGGCCGCGGCCGAGTGATGCTGCCGCAGCTGCCTGCATGGACACAGGCCGCGGGTCTGTTGATCGCGTCGAACGTGTTCATGACTTTCGCCTGGTACGCCCACCTGCGCGACCTGAACCACCGCCCGTGGTGGTACGCCGCGCTGTTTTCCTGGGGCATCGCGCTGTTCGAGTACCTGCTGCAGGTGCCGGCGAACCGCATCGGCCACACGCAACTGTCACTCGGCCAGCTCAAGATCATGCAGGAGGTGATCACGCTGAGCGTATTCGTGCCCTTCGCCGTGTTCTACATGAACGAACCGCTCAAGCTTGACTATCTGTGGGCCGCGCTGTGTATGCTGGGCGCGGTGTATTTCATCTTCCGCTGATCTCCCGATCCGCTTCCCCGACCGGAATTCCCCATCGATGCTGGACAAGGCACGCTACATCGTCGTCGAAGGGCCCATAGGTGTGGGCAAGACCTCGCTGGCCCGGCGGCTGGCGGACCACCTGCAGGCGCCGACGCTGTTCGAGAAGCCGGAAGAGAATCCCTTCCTCGGCCGCTTCTACCAGAACATGGAGCGCTACGCGCTGCAGACCCAGCTGTTCTTCCTGTTCCAGCGCATGGAACAGCTGCGCGAGGTGATGCAGGACGACCTGTTCTCCGGCCGACTGGTGGCCGACTTCCTGATCGACAAGGACCCGCTGTTCGCGTCGATGAACCTGACCGACGACGAATACGCGCTGTACCGCCAGATCTACGCCTCGCTGAAGCTGCAGGCGCCGGCGCCGGACCTGGTGATCTACCTGCAGGCCGACGCCGATACGCTGGCCGAGCGCGTGCGCAGGCGTGGCCTCGACGCCGAACGGCGCATCAGCGAGAGCTATCTGGCCCGCGTGGTCGAGCGCTATGCGCGCTTCTTCTACCAGTACGACGCCAGCCCGCTGTTCATCGTCAATGCCGAGGAACTGAACCCGGTCGACAGCGACGACGACTTCGCGCTGCTGGTCGAGCGGCTCGGCCAGATGCGCTCCTTCCGCGAATTTTTCGGATACGCCTCATGACCTATATGCGCGACACCGACCCGGCGCGCCGCCCGGTCACGCTGAACACCCTGCTGCGCATGCGTGCGAACGCCGAGCCGATCGCCATGCTCACCTGTTACGACTCGACCTTCGCCGCCGTGTGCGATGCCGCCGGCGCCGAAGTGCTGCTGGTCGGCGACTCGCTCGGCAACGTGCTGCAGGGCCACGACACGACGCTGCCGGTCACGCTGAACGACATGGCCTATCACACCGGCTGCGTCGCCCGCGGTCTGGCCAACGTCGGTGGCCGTGCCTTCCTGATCACCGACCTGCCCTTCGGCAGCTATCAGGAGACGCGCGAACAGGCGATGCGCTCGTCGGTGCAGCTGATGACCGCCGGCGCACAGATGGTGAAGCTCGAAGGCGGCGCCCACATGGCCGACACCGTGCGCTTCCTGGTCGAGCGCGGCGTGCCGGTGTGCGCCCATCTCGGTCTGACGCCGCAATCGGTGCATCAGCTCGGCGGCTACCGCGCCCAGGGCGTGACCGACGCCGCCGCCGCCCGGCTGCTGCAGGACGCCAAGGAACTGGAACAGGCGGGGGCGACGATGATGGTGCTCGAAATGGTGCCGGCCCGCCTTGCCGCCGAGGTGACCACGAGCACGCAGCTGATCACGATAGGGATCGGTGCCGGCGTCGACTGCAGCGGTCAGGTCCTGGTGCTGCACGATGTGCTCGGCCTGTTCCCGGGCCGCCGCCCGCGCTTCGTGCGCAACTTCATGCCGGGCGCCGACGACGTGCATGACGCGTTGAGCCGTTACGTCGCCGCGGTCAAGGACCGCAGCTTCCCCGGCCCCGAACACTGCTACTGATCCAGCGAGTCTCCCCGATGCAGATCCACCCAACCATCGCCGGCCTGCGCGCCGCGCTCGATGCCGAACGCGCACGCGGCGCGCGCATCGCCTTCGTGCCCACCATGGGCAATCTGCACGAGGGCCACGCCTCGCTGATGCGCCAGGGGCGCGACCACGCCGACGTGGTGGTGGCCAGCGTGTTCGTAAACCGGCTTCAGTTCGGACCGAACGAGGACTTCGACCGCTACCCGCGCACGATGGACGCCGACTGCGCGCGCATGCAGGCGGCGGGGGTGGCGCACGTGTTCGCACCGTCGGAAAGCGAGTTGTATCCGCTGCCGCAGACGCTGCGCGTGGTACCGGACCCGGTGCTGGCCGACATCCTCGAAGGCGCCTTCCGGCCCGGTTTCTTCACCGGCGTGGCGACCGTGGTGGCCAAGCTGTTCAACGTCGTGCAGCCGCAGGTGGCCCTGTTCGGCAAGAAGGACTACCAGCAACTGATGGTGATCCGCCAGCTGGTGCAGCAGATGGCGCTGCCGATCGCCATCGTCGGTGGTGAAACACTGCGTGCCGACGACGGTCTGGCGCTGTCTTCGCGCAACGGCTACCTGTCGGCGGACGAAAGGGCGCAGGCGGTGCAGCTGTATCAGGCCCTGGTGGCGGCGCGCGAAGCATTGCGCGCCGGAAACCGTGACTACGCGCGGATCGAGACCGACGCCATGGCGTTTCTCCAGGCCCGTGGCTGGTCTCCACAATATATTGCGGTGCGACGACAAGCCGACTTACAATCGCCGGCCGCTCACGAATCCAGTCTGGTGATCGTGGCCGCCGCCCTGCTCGGGTCGACGCGCCTGATCGACAATCTGGAAGTGTAGGTCGCCACGATGCGCTCAAGGCCGGTGGCGTTCCAGTAGCGCACTGTCGCGCACGCCCTTGCGTGCGCGTGTTGTCTGAACAGCGCGATATCGAAGGAGCGCCCATATGCAACGCACCATGCTTCAGTCCAAGCTTCACCGGGTCACGACGACGCATTCCGAGCTGCACTACGAGGGCTCCTGTGCGATCGACCAGAATCTGCTCGACGCCGCGGACATCCGCGAGTATCAGGCGATCGACATCTACAACGTGACCAACGGCGAGCGTTTCTCGACCTACGCGATCAGCGCCGAGCGCGGATCCGGCATCATTTCGGTCAATGGCGCGGCAGCGCGCAAGGCCGCCGCCGGCGACCTGCTCATCATCGCCTGCTACGCCCAGTACACCGAGCTGGAACTGGCCCGCTACGAGCCCAAGCTCGTATACGTCGATGGCAAGAACAACATCGTGAACCAGCGTGGTCACATTCCGGTGCAGATGGCCGGCTGATCCCCGCCCTGCACGTTGTCAAGGCCCGCCCCGTGCGGGCCTTTTCATTTGGCCCGATGTGAAACAATGCGGCCTCCCCGCACCCGAACACCGCGATGAACCTGCACCTGCTCCGCATCTTCCACACCGTCGGCGAACACGCGAGCTTCTCGCGCGCCGCCGAGCATCTCGGCATCAGTCAGCCCGCCGTATCGAAGGCGCTGCGCGAACTGGAAGACCAGCTCGACGTGGTGCTGATCGAGCGCGGCGCGCGCATCGTGTCGCTGACCGAAGCCGGTCAGGTGCTGTTCGAGTACGCGGGCGGCATCTTCGCGATGGAACGCGCCGCGCTCGAAGCGCTGCAGGCCTATTCCAACCTCGAACGCGGCCGCCTGCGCATCGGTGCCAGCATGACGGTGGCCGGTTACTGGCTGCCGGGCTACGTCGCCGATTTCGCCCAGGCGCATCCGGGCATCACGCTGAGCCTGACCAGCGCCAACACGCAGACGGTGGCTGACCGGCTGCTCGCCTGCGAAGTCGACATCGCACTGGTCGAAGGCCCGGTCGAAGACGAGCGGATCGAATCCCGCCCCTGGCGCGACGAAACCCTGCTCATCGTCGCCCCGCCCGACAGCGCGCTGGCGAAGGCCGGCACGGTCAGCGCCGCCGACCTGAGCGCCGTCACCTGGGTAGTGCGCGAGCACGGCTCCGGCACCCGCGAAGTGATGAACCGCTGGCTGGACAAGCTGGGCATCGTGCCGGCTCGCACGATAGAAGCCGGCAGTACCGAGGCGGTCATCCAGACCGTTGCTGCCGGCGGCGGCGTGTCGATGGTGCCGCGCGTCAGCTCGGCCGACCAGATCGCGCTCGGCAAGGTCGCCACGCTGACGCTGCCCGGCGTGCAACTGACGCGCCAGCTCTACCGCCTGCGCCTGCCGCGCCGCCCGCTCAGCCCGGCCGCGCTGGCGTTCGAGGCGATGATCGCGACCGACTGAACGAGGAAGCGCGCGCGGAGAATGCCTCCGCGCCGAACACCCTTCTTCAGCCCGGGTTATTAATACGAATCATTCCTGTTCACATACGCAGTTACATGGCGTCTAATTCCGGGCCAAGCAATCGAGTGGCTGGTCCGCAATCATGATTATTCTCGCCATGTTGACGTGCGCGCTGTGTGCCGTCGCCTGTTACATCTGCAGCCCGCGGCAGGTGCTGCTGCACCGCCGCCCTCCTCTGTCCTGGCGACTTGCCGCCTGCATCGTGCCCGGTGCACTGTCGCTGTGGGCATGGGCCGAGGCGCTCGGCCCGGTCGCCGGCCCCTGTGCCGGACTGGTCGCCTGGATGCTGATGCTCGCCACCCTGCCCTGGGCGCTGCTGCCCGGACAGTCCGCACGGGAGCCATCGTGATGTGGGGGCGTTTTGCAGCCGGCGCGCTGCTCGGCATTCCGCTCGCCGCCGCACTGACCGGGCTGATCGCCTGGGGTTGGCCCGGGCGTTGGCAGGATGTGCTGGTGCCGTCCCTGCAACTTTTCTTCCCGCTGTGGACCGCCATCGCCTGCGCCGCCGTGCTGTTCGCCGACACCCGCAGCGCCTGGCTGCGCATGCTGTCGCTGAACATCGCGGCCGCAGGTCTGCTGACCCTCGTACGACTCGGAGGCGCGCTGTGAAGTCATCCACCCTTCGACATTTCTCGACCCTGCACACGTGGACCGGCCTGATCGCTGGCTTCGCGCTGTTCGTCGCCTTCTACTGCGGCGCCATCACGGTGTTCCACGAGGACCTGCACCACTGGCAGAGCCCCGAGCACCGCCACACCGCACAGGCGGTCACGACGGATGAACTGCCCGCCCTGATCGACGGCATGGTGCGCAAGCATCCGCAGGCGGCCGCCGACTTCTTCGTGCAACTGCCCTCCGCGAGCGCGCCATCGCCGGTCGCCTACTGGAAGAAGGAGGACGGCGAATGGACGCATGCACCGCTGCGCGTCGCCGCCGGACTGGACGACGAAGCGCCGCATTCCGGTCTGGCCGACCTGATCAACAGCCTGCACTTCTCGCTCGGGCTGCCGGTCGCCGGCATCTATGTGATGGGCATCGTGTCGATGATGTACGGCGTAGCGCTGGTGTCAGGCGTGCTCATCCACCTGCCGCTGCTGCTGCGCGACCTGTTCGCGCTGCGTCCGGGGCGCAACCTGAAGCGCTTCTGGCAGGACGCGCACAACGCGATCGGCGTCTGCAGCCTGCCTTTCCATATCGTGTTCGCGATCAGCGGTGCGCTGCTGTGCCTGTCCGCGGTGCTGATCGCGCTGATGAACGTGCCGGTGTTCGGCGGCGAACTGCCGCTCGAGATCCGGCGTGCAACGCGGGTGTCGACCGGTGCCGATGCGGCCGGCGAAGCGTCGCCGATGCAGTCGCCTGCAGCGCTGGTCACGGCCGCGCGCGCAGCCGCCCCGGAATTCGAGCCGAAGTGGCTGCGCTACTACCAGTACGGCGACCGCGCCGCTCAGGTCGAGGTGCGTGGCACCAGCCCGCGCGCGCTCGCGGTATCCGGCGGCGTGGCGCTCGAAGCAGCCACCGGGCGTGTACTGAACGTGCAGACCGGAGGCCGCAATGACGCCAATCATGCCGCCTACGCCGGCCTCTACGCGCTGCACTTCGGGAGCTATGGCGGTGCCATCGTGCAAGGTCTGTATGGCCTGCTCGGTCTGGCCGGCGCCTTCCTGTTCTTCAGCGGCAATCTGCTGTGGATAGAGGCACGGCGCAAGCGCCAGCAGGTGGCGCAACCGACGCATCTGGTCCGCATGGCGCAGGCGACGATCGGCGTCTGCGTCGGCTGCTGCGCCGCGGTGTCCGCCGCCTTCGTCGCCACCCAGATCGCCGCCGCGATGCCGGGCGCCGACCGCGAACTGATCGAGAAGAGTGCCTGCTTCGGCGTGTTCTTCGCCGCGCTGGCGTGGTCCTTCGTGCGCCCGCCTTCGCGCGCAGCGGTCGAACTGCTGCTGCTGACCGCGGCATTTACGGCCGCGATTCCGCTCAGTCACGGCGCGCTGACCGGTGACCATCTGCTGCACAGCGCCCTGCTCGGCGACTGGGTCCTGCTCGGCATCGACCTGTGCGCGCTGCTGATGGCGGCCGGCTATGTCTGGCTCGCCGCGCTGACGAGAAAACGTGCCCTGGACGGTGATCCGAACAGCGTCTGGGCCGCCCCCACCGATGGAACCCAGCCGATGCGCCAGGCCATTTGAAAACCACGCCGGCGCGCTTGTCGCCGGCCATTCGATTCAAGATTCCGGAGAAGCCATGAAACGAGTTCCCCGCGCAGCGATGCGCCTGGGGCCGGTCAGTCTCGCGCTGCTGGCCTGGACGCACGGCGCCCACGCCGCCGACGTACCCACCCTGCCGGCCGTCAAGGTCGAGGACGAGCGCGCCACCGAAAAGGCCGACGGCCCGGTCCGCGGCTACGTTGCCCGGCGCAGCGCCTCAGCCACCAAGACCGACACGCCGCTGGTCGAAACCGCGCAGTCGATCTCGGTCATCACGCGCGACCGATTGGAAGCGCAGTCGGTGGTATCGGTGCAGGACGCGCTGCGCTACACCGCCGGCGCCCGCGCCGAGCCCTACGGACTGGACAATCGCGGTGACTGGGCGCAACTGCGCGGCGCCAGCTTCACCCAGTACCAGGACGGACTGCGCATGCTGTTCGGCAGCTACAACAACATCCGGCCGGACGTCTACACGCTGGAGCGGGTCGAGGTGCTGCGCGGCCCCTCCTCGATCATGTACGGTCAGGGCAGTTTCGGCGGCACCGTGAACCTGGTGTCGAAGCGCCCGTTGGCGGAAGCCCAGCACGAGGTGCAGGCAGTGGTCGGCAACAACGGCCTGAAGCGTCTGGCCGTCGATTCGACCGGCCCGCTGGACAGCGAAGGCAAGTGGCTTTACCGGCTGGTGGCGGTCGGCCAGGACGCGGAAACCCAGGTCGACCACACGCAGGACGACCGCATGGTGTTCATGCCCTCGCTGACCTGGCGCCCGAGCACCGATACCGAACTGACGGTGTGGGCCAACATCCAGCGCGATCACACGAACACGACGCAGTTCTTCTTCCCGCACCAGGGCACCGTGCTGCCGGCGCCGAACGGCCGCATTCCGTTCCGCACCAATATCAGCGAACCGGGCTTCGACCGCTACATCGGCGAGCAGCAGGCCTTCGGCTACCGCTTCGAGCACCGCTTCAACGAGGCGCTGACGCTACGTCAGAACGTGCGCCATTCCGACAGCCAGGTCACCTACCAGTCGGTCTACACGAGATTTCCGTCCGGCGGCGTTCCGTCGCTGAACCCGGATAGCCGTACACTGAACCGCACGATCTACGTGTCCAAGCCCGAGGTCGAGGCGCTCACCGCCGACACGCAATTGCAGGCGAACTTCACGCACGGACCGTTCGAGCATACGGTGCTGTTCGGCTTCGACTTCCAGCGCGTACTCACCAGTTCGCTGCTGGGAAGCGCCAACGTACCGGCGATCGACGTCTACGCGCCGGTCTACGGCAACTACACAGTGCCCGCGCTGGCACGGCAGCCCGACACCCAGCTTTATCAGAGCGGCTTCTACCTGCAGGAGCAGCTGAAGATAGACCGCCGCTGGATCGCCACCATCGGCGCGCGCCGCGACTGGGCGCGTCAGAACAACGATCGCGATGCGGCGTCGGCCCGCATCGACACGCACGCGACCACCTGGCGCGCCGGCCTGCTGCACCTGTTCGACAATGGCTGGGCGCCTTATGTGAGCTATTCGGAGTCGTTCAACCCAAGCGCCGGCTTCAACTTCTACAACGAGGCCTACAAGCCGCTCGAAGGCGAGCAGTGGGAAGTCGGCGTAAAGTACCAGCCGCCGGGGAGCCGCCTGTTCCTGACGCTGGCCGCCTACGAGCTGAAGGAGAAGAACCGCCTGACGACTGACCCGAGCAACACGCAGAACAGCATCCAGGTCGGCGAGGCGACGATACGCGGCGTCGAGGTGGAAGCGCAGGCCAGCCTGGCGGGCGGCGTTGACCTTATCGCCACCTATAGCTATACGGACACGGAGGTCACCAAGAGCACCCGGGGCGACTTGGGCAAGCGTCTTGCCAGCATTCCGGAACACATGGCCAGCGCCTGGGCGGTGAAGCGCTTCACCGCCTTCGACCTGCCGGGTCAGTTCGAGGTGGGCGGCGGCGTGCGCTACATCGGCGCCAGCTGGGACGGCACTGACAGCCTGCGTACGCCCTCGATCACGCTGATGGACGCGCTGCGCGCCTACCGGACCGGCCAGTGGCGCTATGCGCTCAATGTCGACAACATCGCCGACCGCGAGTACTACACCACCTGCCTGTCACGTGGCGACTGCTTCCTCGGCACGCTGCGCACGGTGCGCGCCTCGGCCACCTATCGCTTCTGAGGCATCGCGGCAACGGCCCATGCGGGCCGCTGCGCGGCGTCAGGCCAGCGCCCGTCCCACCACTTCGGCCACGTCGGCCGACAGTCCCGGCAGGTCGCGGATGCTCTCCAGCGCCTTGCGGGCGTGGGCCTGACGGCCGTCGTCGAAGCGGCGCCAGCGGTCGAAGGCACGTGCCACGCGCGACGCGACCTGCGGATTCACCGGGTCCAGTTCGCGGATGACGCCGGCGGCGTAGGCGTAACCGGAACCGTCGGCGGCGTGGAAGTGCAGCGGATTGGCGGCGCAGAAAGTGCGCACCAGCGCATACACCTTGTTCGGGTTCTTCAGGTCGAAGGCCTCGTGCGCCATCAGCTCGCGCACGCGGGCGCGGGCGTCCGGCAGCGGCGAGGTCGCCTGCACCGCCAGCCACTTGTCCACCACCAGCGCCTCGTCCTTCCAGCGTGCATAGAACTCGTTCAGCGCCACCTCGCGCAGCGGCGTGTCGCTGTGCGCCAGCAGCGCGAACGCGGCGAACTGGTCGGTCATGTTGTCGGCGTCGCGGAACTGCGCCAGCGCCCGCAGCTGCAGCGCACTGTCGTCCAGCGTCATCAGATAGCCGAGCGCGAGGTTGCGCAGTGCGCGCCGACCCATCGCCGCCGGTTCCGGTGCGTACGCGCCCGCCACGACGTGGCGCGCCAGCAACGCCTCGAACTGCGGCCGCAGCCGCTCAGCCAGGGTGCGCCTGAACAGCGTACGCACCTGATGGATGGCATCCGGGTCGATCACCGCCATCTGGTCGCCCAGCCAGGCCTCGGAGGGGAGCGTGAGCGCCTCGGCAGCAAAGGCCGGATCGGCGTCCGCCTGTGCCAGCACCGCGGCGAAGGCATCGATGAACAGATCGGGCACCGCGGGCTCATTGCCTGCCTGCACCTGCGCCACACCCGCCAGCATCAACCGGGTCGCGAGCCGCTGGCCGGCCTCCCAGCGGTTGAAGTCGTCGCGGTCGTGCGCCATCAGCGTTGCCAGCCCGGCATCTCCATAATCGAAATCGAGCGCCACCGGTGCCGAGAAATTGCGTAGCAGCGACGGCAGCGGTGCCGACGCGAGCGCGTGCGACGACAGATCGAACTCGAAGGTCTGCGTCGCCTCGGTCAGCGACAGCACCGTGGTCGGCAGGATTTCGCGGCCATCCGCGCTCAGCAGGCCCAGCGCCACCGGAATGTGCAGCGGACCGCGCGGGAACTGCAGTCCTTCCTCAGCCAGACGCTTCTCGTAGGCGGTTTCCGGGTTGGACTGGGTCAGCGTCAGCGTCCATCGTCCGCTGGGGGCATCGAAAGCGGCCTCGGCCTTCAACCGGGGCGTACCCGCCTGTTCGTACCAGCGGCGGAACTGGGTCAGATCGATGCCGGATGCGTCCTGCATCGCCGACACGAAGTCGTCGCAGGTCACCGCCTGTCCGTCGTGCCGCTCGAAATACAGATCCATGCCGCGGCGGAAACCGTCCTCGCCGAGCAGCGTGTGGATCATCCGCACCACCTCGGCGCCCTTTTCATAGACAGTGGCGGTGTAGAAGTTGTTGATTTCCTCGTAGCTGGCCGGCCGTATCGGGTGCGCCATCGGCCCGGCGTCCTCCGGGAACTGCGCCGCGCGCAGCCCGCGTACTTCCTGAATGCGCTGCACCGGGCGCGAATATTCGTCCGACCCGTATTCCTGGTCGCGGAAAACGGTCAGGCCTTCCTTCAATGACAGCTGGAACCAGTCGCGGCAGGTGACACGGTTGCCGGTCCAGTTGTGGAAATACTCGTGCGCGACCACGCGGTCGATGTTCATGTAATCAACGTCGGTGGCGATGTCCGGACGCGCCAGCACGTACTTGGTATTGAAGATGTTGAGGCCCTTGTTCTCCATCGCCCCCATGTTGAAGTCGCCGACGGCGACGATCATGTAGCGGTCGAGGTCGAGCTCCAGGCCGAAACGATGCTCGTCCCAGCGCATCGACTTCTTCAGCGCATGCATCGCGAAATCGCACTGGTCCAGCTTGCCCGGCTCGACATAGATCGCGAGATCGACCTTGCGGCCGGATGCCGTCGTATAGCTGTCGTCGAGGCGGTCGAGCTTCGCCGCGACCATGGCGAACAGATAGCAGGGCTTGGGAAAGGGATCGACCCAGCGCGCCCAGTGGCGCCCGCCCTCTTCGTCACCGCTCGCGACGAGGTTGCCGTTGGCCAGCAGGTCCGGGAAGCGCGCCCTGTCGGCGTGCAGCGTCACCGTGTAGCGTGACATCACGTCCGGACGATCCGGGAACCAGGTGATGCGACGGAAGCCTTCCGCCTCGCACTGCGTGAAGTAGCCGTCCTTCGAGCGGTAGAAGCCGGACAGCGTGGTGTTCTCGTCCGGTTTGATGCGTACCTGCGTGGCGACACGGCAACGGTCGGGCAGATCGGCCAGTTCGAGTCTGCCGTCGCGGACGAATGAGGCCGGCGCGGGCAGCGCGCGCCCATCGACGCTGAGTTGCAGCAGCTCGAGGGCTTCCCCGTCGAGCCGCAGCGGTGCGCGTGGCACCGATTCGTTGCGGCGCAACATCATGACAGCAGCAACCAGGGCCGTACCGTCGTCGACCAGGGTCACGTCGAGTTCCACCTCGTCCACCCACCAGGCGGGGGCGACGTAATCACGAAGGTGGATGGCGCGCGAAAAAGAGTTCTTCATTTGTTAACTTCCGTGTCGATAACACCAGAGGTGCAGGTTCGGACAAGTTCCGGGATGCGGGATTCCCTCGGTCTGCATCAAGCCACACGGCCGTTTCCGGCGCATCGTGCCGCGCGCGGGTGGTGTGACAGAGGTCAAGGAAGCCGTGATTGGAGGAAAAGCAGTATCCGGGTAAACCCTTAGTCCGGGTGACCTAAGTTCCAAAGAATGACACATCGCAGCATTACCATCGAATCAACAACTCAAAAGGTATGCCATGGGTGCAAGTCTGAACGAAGGGGTCGTCGTCGCGCGTCAATCAGGCGCTGGCGAAGAACTGTCCCCGGCCCGTACACGGGCCAGCTGGCCGCGCTTCTCGGCGAATGCCGCGCATCATGACAGCACGTCCGCGCACGATGCAGCGCCGGCGGCTCCGGGCCTGCGCAACTGGACGGCTGGCGAACTGGCAGCGCTGCTGTGTGAGTTCCTGAAGCGGGAACACGCCGCTCTCGCCGCCTGCCACGGTCAGCAGGTCGAATCCGACTGGATCCCGCTGGCACGTGCCCTGGCCATCCGCCTGTCCGAAGCACCGGGCATGTCGCTCGCCACAAGCCCGCTGAAGACCCGTTTCCTGCTGCGCGAACAGATCGGCGCCTGGCTCGTGCATACGGCACTGGACGCCAGCGCAGCGCACACCGTGCGCATCGCGCTGCCCGACACCTGGAGCAACGGCAAGGTGCTCGCCTACCTGTTCCGTCACGAAATCGCACCGATGCACCACGTCACCGCCGCGCTGCGCAGTCTCAGCGTCCCGCTGGCGCTGAGTGAAGAAGTCGCCGGCGACAGCCTGCAGGTGAATGGCTGAGCGCACGTCGCGCTGATCAGATCAAAGGGGTTGCCGCCGCGAGGCCGCAACCCCTTGTTCTTGGGTGGAACCCAGCCGCACAAAACAAAAAAGCCAGTTCGCGAGAACTGGCTTTTCTGCTTCATTTCACTGGTGCCGCTGACCGGAATCGAACTGGTGACCTTCGCATTACGAATGCGCTGCTCTACCGACTGAGCTACAGCGGCAATAAAGAGCGCGCATGATAGCCGCTGAACACTGCAAAATCAATGCGGGTAAGGCAGAAAGCGGTAATTTCGCCGCACTCAAGCGCCCGGACGCACGCGCACGACGATATCGACCCCATCGGCCACCATGCCCGGCGGCAGTTGCGGCATGCCTTCGATGCGCAAGGTGTTGTTGGGGATATCGGTCAGGCAACCGGTCACGACGTCGTACAGATGATGGTGCGGTTCGGTGTTCGGATCGAAGAACACCTTGGTCGGATCGACGATCACCTCGCGGATCAGCCCGGCCTCACGCAACACCTTGAGCGTGTTGTAGACGGTCGCCTTCGACGCGGATGGCGAAGTTTCGTTGACCATGGCCAGGATCTGGTCGGCCGACAGATGCTCCATGCGCGAGAACAGCACACAGGCGATGTCGATGCGCGGCTGCGTCAGGTTGATGTCGTGAGCGCGCAGCAGATCGATGGTCTGTTCGCGGTTGAGCGGAGATTTCATGGTTTCGAGTATATGAAACGGAGTGCCGTCACGCAAAGTCCGATCACGGCTGAGCCAGTTCCTTCGGCAGCGGAAAATTCACGTTCTCCGGCGTGCCGTCGAGCGTCCTGACCGATGCCGCACCCAGTTCGCGCAGCCGGGCGATCACCGCATCCACCAGCACTTCGGGCGCCGACGCCCCGGCGGTGACGCCGATGCGCTTACGTCCTGCCAGCCACGCGGGATCGATCTGGCTGGCGTTGTCGATCAGGTGCGCCGGTACGCCGAACTGCTCCGCCACCTCGCGCAGGCGGTTGGAATTGGAGCTGTTGGGCGACCCCACCACCAGCACCAGATCGCTGCGCGGTGCCATGAACTTGACCGCATCCTGACGGTTCTGCGTCGCGTAGCAGATGTCGTCACGCTTCGGACCGACGATGGTCGGAAAGCGCGCACGCAGCGCGTCGACGATGATCTGCGCGTCATCGACCGACAGCGTGGTCTGCGTCACGTAGGCCAGCTTGTCCGGGTCGGTCACCTGAAGTGACTGCACGTCGGCCACGGTTTCGACCAGATACATGCCGCCTTCGGCCTGGCCCATGGTGCCCTCGACCTCGGGATGCCCCTTGTGGCCGATCATGATGATCTCGCGCCCGGCGTCGCGCATCTTGGCGACCTCAACATGCACCTTGGTCACCAGCGGGCAGGTCGCGTCGAACACGCGGAGGCCTCGCGACGACGCATCGTGACGTACGGTCTGCGGTACACCATGCGCGCTGAAAATGAGCGTGGCGCCCTGCGGCACCAGCGCCAGGTCGTCGATGAAGATGGCGCCCTTGGCGCGCAGGCTGTCGACGACGAACTTGTTGTGCACCACTTCGTGGCGCACATAGATCGGCGCCCCGTACTGCTCCAGCGCGCGCTCGACGATGGCGATCGCGCGCTCCACGCCGGCACAGAAGCCACGCGGATTGGCCAGCAGCACGTCCATGTTCTCGCCCTCAGGAGACACCGATCACCTCCACCTCGAAACGCACGGCGCGGCCCGCCAGCGGGTGGTTGAAATCGATCAGCGCGGACTGCTCGTCCAGTTCGCGCACCAGCCCGGGAAACTTGTTGCCGTCGTTATCGGTGAATTCGATCACCGAATGCACGTCCAGTTCGATGTCGGCCGGGATGTCGCGACGCGCAAAGCGCTCGACCAGGTCCGCCTTGTGCTCGCCGAACACCTCGCCCGGCGCCAGCTCGAACACATGGTGGCTGCCCACTTCCAGCCCGGCAAGACGCGCTTCGAGCGCCGGCGCCAGCTCGCCGCCTCCCAGCTGCAGCGTGGCCGGCGTCGATTCGAAGGTGCTGATCAGCGCCTGACCGCCTTCCGGCAGCGCGACGCGGAAATGCAGCGTGACCAGGCTGTCTGCCTTGACGGTGTCGTTCATGCTTGTTTCTCCGCGCGGGCGAAGCGATCCGACAGACCGAACTGGTCTGCCAGCATCAGCACCACACCCGCTGTAATGGCCGAGTCAGCCACGTTGAAGGCCGGGAAGCCACGGCTCCCGGCATGAAAATACAGGAAGTCGACCACGGCGCCGAGCACGACGCGGTCGATCAGGTTGCCGATCGCGCCGCCCAGTATCAGCGCCAGGCCGAGCGGCAACACCACTTCCGCGACGTGCTTGCGCATCAGCATGATCAGCCAGATCGACACCGTGGACGTCAGCACGATGAAGAACCAGCGCTGCCAGCCGTCGTGGTCCGCCAGGAAGCTGAAGGCCGCACCGGGGTTGTAGACCAGCACGAGGTCGAAGAACCCGGTCACCGACCAGCTCTGGCCATAGCTCAGCCACTGCGTAATCAGGTATTTGGTGAGCTGGTCCACCCCGACCACGAAGGCGGACAGGGCGAGCCAACCGGCAAGGCGTGCGTTCATCGGCTTCAGGCGTGTTCGCGGGCTTCGCCCGCACCATGCAGATTGGCATCGCAACGGCCGCACAGTTCCGGATGTCCGGCATTGCTGCCGACGTCCGCGCGGTAATGCCAGCAGCGGGCGCACTTCACGTGCGCGCTTGGCGTCGCCGTGACGCCCTGCTCCGCCTCGCTCGCCACCTTCTTCAGCGTCGCGGCCGAGGTGATGAGCACGAAGCGCAGATCGTCACCCAGCGACGCGAGGTCGTCGTGCAACTCGCCAGCGGCGCGCACCTCGACTTCCGCCTGCAGCGACGAACCGATGCCGCCTTCCGAACGCAGCGTTTCCAGCACGCGGGCCGATTCCGCACGCAGCGCACGGATACGCGTCCAGCGCGCCATCAAGGCCGCCTCGTCCGCCTGTTCCGGCAGCGCGTGCCAGGTGGTCAGCATGACGCTGTCGGCCGACCTGTCGCCGAGCACGGTCCAGATTTCCTCGGCGGTAAAGGCCAGCACCGGCGCCAACAGCCGCACCAGGGTGTGCGTGATGTGCCACAGCGCGGACTGCGCCGAACGCCGGGCGTGCGAGCCGGGGGCGGTCGTGTAGAGCCGGTCCTTCAGCACGTCGAGGTAGAAAGCACCGAGATCTTCCGACGCGAAGTGCTGCAGCGCCTGCACCACGCGGTGGAACTCGTACTGCTCGTAATCGGCGGTCACACGTGCCTGCAGGTCGCGGGTCAGCGCCAGCGCGTAGCGGTCTATGGTCAGCCACTGGTCGGCCGGCAGCATGTCGGCCTGCGCATCGAAATCGGCGATGTTGGCGAGCAGGAAGCGCACGGTGTTGCGCAGCCGGCGATAGGTTTCGACCACGCGGTCGAGGATTTCCTTCGAGATCGACAGCTCGCCCGAATAGTCGGTCGAGGCCAGCCACAGGCGCAGGATTTCGATGCCCAGTTTGTTGCCCACCTCCTGCGGCTCGATGCCGTTGCCGAGCGACTTCGACATCTTGCGGCCCTGCGCATCGACCGTGAAGCCGTGCGTCAGCAGCGCCTTGTAAGGCGCCTGGCCGTCGATTGCGCAGCCGGTCAGCAGCGACGAGTGGAACCAGCCGCGGTGCTGGTCCGAGCCTTCGAGGTAGAGATCAGCGACCGGGCCGCCGTCGGTGCGCGCCAGATCGGCGTGCGAGCCGCGCAGCACGTGCCAGTGGGTCGCGCCGGAATCGAACCACACGTCCAGCGTGTCGCTGATCTTCTCGTACTGCGCCGCGTCGGCGCCCAGCAATTCGGCGGCATCCAGATTGAACCAGGCGTCGATGCCTTCGGCGTCCACGCGCTGCGCCACCACTTCCATCAGTTCGACCGTACGCGGATGCAGTTCGCCGCTCTCGCGGTGGATGAAGAACGGAATCGGTACGCCCCAGTTGCGCTGGCGCGAAATGCACCAGTCCGGCCGGTTGGCGATCATGGCCGCCAGTCGCGCCTTGCCCCAGTCCGGGTAGAAGGCGGTGTCCTCGATCGCCTTCAGCGCCGACTCACGCAGGCTGGGGCCACCTTCCGGCTTCAGGTCCATGCCGACGAACCACTGCGCGGTGGCGCGGTAGATCAGCGGCGTCTTGTGGCGCCAGCAGTGCATGTAGCTGTGCTGGATCTTTTCGTGCGAGAACAGCGCGCCGACCTCGACCAGCTTGTCCACGATGACCGGGTTCGCCTTCCAGATGTGCAGGCCGCCGAAAAAGGGCAGCGATTCGGCGTACACGCCGTTGCTCTGCACCGGGTTCAGCACGTCGGCCACGGTCAGGCCGTTCTTCATGCAGGAGTTGAAGTCGTCCACGCCATAGGCCGGCGCGCAATGCACGATGCCGGTACCGGCGTCGAGGCCGACGTAGTCGGCCAGGAAGACCGGCGACTCGCGCTCGTACAGCGGGTGATGGAAGGCGATGCGCTCCAGCTTGTCGCCGGTGACGGTGGCCAGCACGCGGCCTTCGCGGCCAAAGCGCTTCAGGCTCTGTTCGACCAGCGCCTCGGCCAGGACCAGACAGCCGGCGGCGGTCTGCACCAGCGCATACACATGCTCCGGGTGCATGTTCAGCGCCTGGTTGGCCGGGATGGTCCACGGCGTGGTGGTCCAGATCACCGCATGCACGCTGCCCGCCGGCAGTTCGGCCAGACCGAAGGCGGCGGCCAGACGGCCGCGTTCGCGCTCACTGATCGGAAAGCCGACATCGACCGCCGGGCTGCCCTTGTCCTGGTACTCGACCTCCGCTTCGGCCAGCGCGGATCCGCAGTCGAAACACCAGTTCACCGGCTTCAGGCCGCGATACACCCAGCCCTTCTTCACCATTTCGGCCAGCGCGCGGATTTCGCCCGCCTCGTTGCCGAAGTCCATCGTGCGGTAGGGGCGGTCCCAGTCGGCCAGCACGCCGAGGCGGATGAAGCCCTTCTTCTGGATCTCCACCTGCTCACCGGCGAAGGCGCGGCACAGCTTGCGCACTTCGGAAGCCGGCAGGTTCTTGCCGTGCTTCTTCTCGATCTGGTGCTCGATCGGCAGGCCGTGGCAGTCCCAGCCCGGCACGTAAGGCGCGTCGAAACCGGCCAGCGTCTTCGAGCGGACGATGATGTCCTTCAGGATCTTGTTCACCGCGTGGCCGAGGTGGATATCGCCGTTCGCATACGGCGGGCCGTCGTGCAGCACGAACTTCGGACGGCCAGCAGCCTTTTCGCGGATGCGCTTGTAGAGCTGTGTCTGCTGCCATTGCTGAACCCAGCCGGGTTCGCGCTTGGGCAGGTCGCCGCGCATCGGGAAGGCAGTGTCGGGCAGGTTCAGCGTCGTGCGGTAATCAGCCATCTTGATCAGCCAGGTTCAGTCTTCGGAAATCGGGTTCTGGGCGAACCACGCGCGGGTGTTCGCCACGTCCTGCGCGATCGCTTCGCGCAGTGCCTCCAGGCCTTCGTAGCGCGCCTCGTCGCGCAGCTTGTGACAAAAGCGCACGGACACGTGCTGGTCGTACAGGTCGACCTCGCGGTCTAGCACATAGACCTCGCAGGTCGGGCGCAGCCCATCGGCAATCGTCGGGCGCACGCCTACGCTGGCTGCGCCCGGCGCATTCACCAGACCGCCACCGGTGACGGTCGCGGCGTAGATGCCGGCCAGCGGCAGCGAACGGTGCTTGAGCTGGATATTGGCGGTCGGAAAGCCCAGCTGGCGGCCGATCTTCTGCCCGTGCTCGACGCGGCCGCTGATCGCGTACGGGCGGCCAAGCAGGCGCTCGGCGCGCGCCAGGTCGCCCTGCTCCAGCGCTTCGCGCACGGCTGAACTGGAGGCGCGCTCGCCGCCGATCTCGACGGTATCCATGCTTGCAACCGAGAAGCCGTGCAGCTCGCCGGCCGCACGCAGTCGTTCGAAGTCGCCCTCGCGACCGCGACCGAAGCGGAAATCGTCGCCAATGATGAGGTGGCGCACCGCCAGCCCGCGCACCAGCAGTTCGTCGATGAAGGCCTGCGCGCCGAGCGCGGCGAAACGCGCGTTGAAGCGACACACATACACGCGATCGACGCCCGCCGCGCAGAACAGTTCGAGTTTTTCGCGCAGGCTGGTCAGCCGCGTCGGCCGCCGCTCGTGCATGAAGAACTCGCGCGGGTGCGGCTCAAAGGTCATCACTGCCGCAGGCACGCCAAGCGCGCGCGCCTTCTCGGACAACTGCGCGAGCAGTGTCTGGTGGCCGAGATGCACGCCATCGAAATTGCCGATGGTCAGCGCGACCGGTGTGTCTGCAACGGACGGGATTGCGCGGAAGACCTGCACGAAAAGAGGGATGCGCGTGAAAAACGCGCAAGTATACCTGTGCACGTCGTGGTGCCGGGAGGGGGACTCGAACCCCCACACCTTGCGGCGGCGGATTTTGAATCCGCTGCGTCTACCGATTCCGCCATCCCGGCAGGGAAGAGGGCCGGATTATGCGGGCGACCGACGCCGTCCGGCAAGTCGCCGGGCGGTACAATGCGCGGTTTTTCGCGCTTCTCAGCCCCGTCCGACGCCGTGCTCACGCTTTCCGACTTCGATTACGACCTGCCCGACGAACTGATCGCGCAGGCGCCACTGCCCGAGCGCAGTGCCAGCCGCCTGCTCGTCGTCGGCCGCGACGCGCCGACCGACGCCGGCATTCGCGACCTGCCGCAATGGCTCGACCCCGGCGATCTGCTGGTGTTCAACGACACGCGTGTGATGCACGCCCGCCTGTACGGCCAGAAGGACAGCGGGGGGCAGGTCGAGGTATTGATCGAGCGGCTGACCGGCGAGCACGAGGCGCTGGCCCAGGTACGCGCCAGCAAGACGCCCAGACCCGGCAGCCGGTTGCGCATGGAGAACGCCTTCGACCTGGAGGTGCTGGGACGCGATGGCGAGTTCTTCGTGCTGCGCGGTCCGGCCGACGCACCGCTGCTCGATCTGCTGGAGCGCTACGGCCGCCTGCCGCTGCCGCCCTACATCGACCGCGCGGCGGCGGAAGCCGACGAAGAGCGCTACCAGACCGTGTTCGCGCGCGAAACCGGCTCGGTCGCCGCACCCACCGCCGGCCTGCATTTCGACGAGGTGCTGCTGGCCGCGGTCGCCGCGCGCGGCGTGCGCATCGCGCGGGTGACGCTGCACGTGGGCGCCGGCACCTTCCAGCCGGTGCGTGTCGAAAACCTTGCCGAGCACCGGATGCACAGCGAACGCTTCCAGCTGTCGGCCGACACCGCGCAGGCCATCGCCGACACCCGGGCAGCCGGCCGCCGTGTGATCGCCGTCGGCACCACCAGCCTGCGCTGCCTGGAATCGGCGGCCGCCGCCTGCGGCGACGGCCCGCTGGTCGCCTGCAGCGGCGACACCCGGCTGTTCATCACGCCCGGCTACGACTTCCGCGTGATCGACGGCCTGCTCACCAATTTCCACCTGCCGAAGTCGACGCTGCTGATGCTGGTCTCTGCGCTGGCCGGCCGACGCCGCATCTTCGCGGCCTACGCGCACGCGGTGGCGCAGCGCTACCGCTTTTTCAGCTACGGCGACGCCATGTTCATTCCGGCGCGCATGAAGGATTCCGATGAAGTTTGAACTGCTCGCCACCGATGGTCTCGCCCGCCGCGGCCGCGTCACGCTGGCGCATGGCACTGTCGACACGCCCGTCTTCATGCCGGTCGGCACTTACGGCACCGTCAAGGGCATGGACCCGGCCGAATTGCGGGACATGGGCGCGCGCATCGTGCTCGGCAACACCTTCCACCTGTGGCTGCGACCGGGCACCGACATCATCCGCAAGCACGGCGGCCTGCACCGCTTCATGGGCTGGGACCGGCCCATCCTGACCGACTCCGGCGGTTTCCAGGTGTTCTCGCTCGGCGCGCTGCGCAAGATCACCGAAGAAGGCGTGCGCTTTGCCAGCCCGATCAACGGCGACAAGCTGATGCTGACGCCGGAGGAGTCGATGCGCATCCAGCACGACCTGAATTCCGACGTAGTGATGATTTTCGACGAGTGCACGCCCTACCCGGCCGATCAGGCGACCGCGGCCGAGTCGATGCGGCTCAGCCTGCGCTGGGCACAGCGCTCGCGCGACGCGCACGATACGCTGGGCAACACGAATGCGCTGTTCGCCATCGTGCAGGGCGGCATGCATGAAGACCTGCGCGACGAGTCACTCGCCGGACTGAAGGACATCGGTTTCGACGGCTACGCCATCGGCGGCCTGTCGGTCGGCGAGCCGAAGGAGGACATGCAGCGCATCCTCGCGCACACGGCGCCCCGGCTGCCGCAGGATGCACCGCACTATCTGATGGGCGTCGGCACGCCGGAGGACATCGTGCATGCGATCGGCTACGGCATCGACATGTTCGACTGCGTCATGCCGACCCGCAACGCGCGCAACGGCTGGCTGTTCACCCGCTACGGCGACATCAAGCTGAAGAACTCGCGCTACAAGGACGACACCGCGCCGCTCGACGCCTCCTGCGAGTGCCACACCTGCACGCACTACACACGTGCCTACCTGCACCACCTGCACCGCTGCAACGAAATGCTGGGCGCGCGCCTGAACACGCTGCACAACCTGCACTTCTACCAGCAGTTCACGCGCGAGGCGCGCGAGGCGATCGAGCTCGGGCGTTACGCCGAATGGGCCGCTGACTTCCTGGCCGAGCGGGCACGCGGCGTCTGAGGTGTGCGACGGCCCATATGTGAGCAAATCCTGTGTGTCGAGGCGTGTACGACGCCGCTGATATACTCGCGAGCTTTCCAATAAGTCCAACCGGAGACCACCGTGCTCATTTCCCCCGCCTACGCGCAAGCCGCCGGCGCCGCCGATCCCACCGGCGGCATCATGGGCCTGCTGCCCATCGTCCTGATGTTCGTCGTGCTGTGGTTCCTGATGATCCGCCCGCAGATGAAGCGCGCCAAGGAACACAAGTCCATGGTCGAAGCGCTGGCCAAGGGCGACGAGGTCGTCACCCAGGGTGGCGTCGCCGGCCGCATCGTCAAGGTGAGCGACAACTTCATCACCGTCGAACTGGCACCGAATGTCGAAGTCGCGGTGCAGCGCCAGGCTGTATCGACCGTGCTGCCCAAGGGCACGCTGAAGGCGCTGTAAGCCATTCCGGCCCGGCCGGTGGCGAGCGCCGCCGGCATTTCCCCTCCTGATTCCCGCCTCGCAATGAACCGCTACCCGCTCTGGAAAAACGCGCTGGTGATCGTGGCGCTGCTGCTCGGGCTGATCTACACGCTGCCCAACTTCTACGGCGAAGCCCCGGCCGTGCAGGTGTCGACGGCGCGCACCGGCGTCACCATCGACGCTGAACTGATGTCGCAGGTCGAGAACACGCTCAAGCAGGCGTCCATCGCCCACACCGGCCTGACGCTGGACAACAGCGGCGTGCGCGTGCGCCTGGCCGATACCGACACTCAGCTGAAGACGCGCGACGTGCTCGAAAAGGCGCTGAACCCGGACGCCAATGACGCCCGCTACGTCGTGGCGCTGAACCTGCTGTCGAAATCGCCGACCTGGCTGCGCTCCTTCGGTGCGCTGCCAATGTACCTCGGCCTCGATCTGCGCGGCGGCGTGCACTTCCTGCTTCAGGTCGACATGAAGGGCGCGCTCACCAAGCGTGTCGATTCGATGGCGTCCGACCTGCGCACCCAGCTGCGCGAGAAGAACATCCGTCACGGCGGCATCAACCGCGAAGGCGACACGCTCGCGCTGCGTTTCCGCGACGCCGCCGGCCGCGACGCCGCGCGCGGCACGGTCGAGAGCGTGCTGCCCGACATGGCCTGGACCACCAGCGAATCCGGCGGCGACTTCGTGCTGACCGGCCGCATGAAGGAAATCGCCGAGAAGGACATCCGCGAGTCGGCGATCAAGCAGAACATCCTGACGCTGCAGAAGCGCGTGAACGAACTGGGCGTGGCCGAACCCATCATCCAGCAGCAGGGCGCGGACCGCATCGTCGTCCAGCTGCCCGGTGTGCAGGACGTGGCCAAGGCCAAGGACCTGATCGGCCGCACCGCTACGCTCGAAGTGCGTCTGGTCGACCAGGAGGCGATGCTCAGCGGGAATATGGACGGCCTTGAGGTCTATCCCGAGCGCGCGCGCAACGGCATCGTGACCCAGGTGCCGGTGAAGAAGCAGGTCATCCTGACCGGCGAGCGCTTCGAAACCGCGCAGTCCTCGTTCGACGACGCCAATCGCCCGGCCGTCGCCGTGAAGCTCGATTCGACCGGCGGCCGCATCATGCGCACGGTGACCCGCGAGAACCTGAAGAAGATGATGGCCATCCTGCTGTTCGAGAAGGGCCGCGGCGAGGCGATCTCGGTGGCGACCATTCAGGGCGAGTTCGGCGACCGCTTCCAGATCACCGGCCAGTTCAGCCCGCAGGAAACCAATACGCTGGCCATCCTGATCCGCTCGGGCGCGCTGGCTGCGCCGATGGACATCATCGAGGAACGCGTGATCGGCCCCTCGCTCGGCGCCGAGAACATCGAGAAGGGCTTCAACTCGACGATGTGGGGCTTCCTCGCGATCGCCGTGTTCATGATCGGCTACTACATGGTGTTCGGCTTCATCTCGTCCGCCGCGCTGGCTGCCAACCTGCTGTTCCTGATCGCGCTGCTGTCGCTGCTGCAGGCCACGCTGACGCTGCCCGGCATCGCCGCCATCGCGCTGACGCTGGGCATGGCGATCGACGCCAACGTGCTGATCAACGAGCGCATCCGCGAGGAACTGCGCAACGGCGTCAGCCCGCAGGCGGCCATCACCGCCGGCTACGAGCGCGCCTGGGCGACCATTCTCGACTCCAACGTCACCACCATGATCGCCGGTCTGGCGCTGCTCATCTTCGGCTCCGGCCCGGTGCGCGGCTTCGCCGTCGTGCATTGCCTCGGCATCCTGACCTCGATGTTCAGTGCCGTGGTGGTGTCGCGCGCACTGGTCAACATGGTCTATGGCCGTGCCCGCAAGCTCGAAAAGCTGTCGATCGGCACCGTCTGGAAACCGGGCGCAGGCGCCTGAACCGCATACAAGGAAAGCTGAACAGCCATGGAATTCTTCCGTATCCGGCGCGACATCCCCTTCATGCGCCATGCGCTGGTGTTCAACGTCATTTCGCTGGTGACCTTCCTGCTCGCGGTGTTCTTTCTCGCGACGCGCGGCCTGCACCTGTCGGTTGAGTTCACCGGCGGCACGCTGATGGAAGTCGCCTACAGCGAGGCCGCCGATCTGAATGCGGTGCGCAAGTCGCTGACCGACAGCGGCTTCAGCGACCCGCAGGTGCAGAACTTCGGCACCGCACGCGACGTGCTGATCCGCCTGCCGCTGGTCAAGGACAGCGACTCGGCCAAGGTGAGCCAGCAGGTGATGGCCACGCTGTCGGCCGGTGAGGGCGCGAAGCCCGAACTGCGCCGCGTCGAGTACGTCGGTCCGCAGGTCGGCAAGGAACTGGCCGCCGACGGCTCGCTGGCGCTGATGCTGGTGATCATCGGCATCGTGATCTACCTGGCAATGCGCTTCGAGTGGCGCTTCGCTGTGTCGGCCATCATCGCCAACCTGCACGACGTGGTCATCATCCTCGGCTTCTTCGCCGCCTTCCAGTGGGAATTCTCGCTGCCGGTGCTGGCGGCGGTGCTGGCCGTGCTGGGCTATTCGGTGAACGAGTCGGTGGTGGTGTTCGACCGCGTGCGCGAAGTGTTCCGCAACGCACGCAAGCGTACGATGAGCGTGCCCGAAGTGCTGGACCACGCGATCACCAGCACGATTTCGCGCACCATCATCACCCACGGTTCGACGCAGATGATGGTGCTGTCGATGCTGCTGTTCGGTGGCGAGGCGCTGCACTACTTCGCGGTCGCACTGACCATCGGTATCTGCTTCGGCATCTACTCGTCGGTGCTGGTCGCCTGCCCGCTGGTCATGTGGCTGGGCGTCAAGCGCGAGCAACTGGCGAAACCGGTCAAGCAGAAGCAGGAAGCGGTGGTCTGAGCACAGACCCTGCACCCAAAAAGAAACCCGGCCGTGGCCGGGTTTCTTTTTGTCTATGCGCTGCGATCAGGGCTGGGCGAACACCTGCTTCACGCGCAAGGTCTGGCCGCTGTCGATCAGCGCGATCAGGCGGTCGATGTTCGGGTGCTTGCCCGGATTGGCCCGCGCATCGACGGTGTGCTCGGCGTAGATGTCCAGCGCCTGCTTCGCCGCATCGGGCGTGATCGCACCGTGAAGCTGGGCGAGGTGGTTGTAGACCGCCAGCGAGCCGGCCTGGCCCGGCTTGTTGTCGATGGTGGCGACCACTTCGCCGGCCGCGTCCAGAAGCTGCAGCGCCGACAGGTGCGACACGCCGGGCAGCGTCTTCAGGGTTTCCGCAAAACTCATCTTCGTTTCTCCGCAATCAATCAGATGGCGCGGGCCAGACGGGCCGCGTCGCCGATATAGCTTGCCGGCGTCATCGCCAGCAGACGGTCGCGCTCGGCCTGCGGCAGGTCGAGCTGGGCGATGAAGGCCTGCAGGCCTTCGCGCGTGATGCCGCGGCCGCGCGTCAGTTCCTTCAGCTGTTCGTACGGATTGGGGATGCCGTAGCGGCGCATGACGGTCTGCACCGGCTCGGCCAGCACTTCCCAGCAGGCATCGAGGTCGGCCGCCAGCGCCGCCGGTTCGGCCAGCAGCTTGCCCAGACCACGCGACAGCGAATCCAGCGCCAGCACGCTGTAGCCAAAGGCCACGCCCATATTGCGCAGCACGGTCGAGTCGGTCAGGTCACGCTGCATGCGCGACACCGGCAGCTTTTCCGACAGGTGGCGCAGCACCGCGTTGGCCAGGCCTAGATTGCCCTCGGCGTTCTCGAAGTCGATCGGGTTCACCTTGTGCGGCATGGTGGAACTGCCGATCTCGCCCTCCTTCAGCTTCTGCTTGAAGTAGCCGAGCGAGATGTACATCCAGAAATCGCGTGCGGCGTCGAGCAGGATGGTGTTGGCACGGCCCATCGCGTCGAACAGTTCGGCCATCGCGTCGTGCGGCTCGATCTGGATCGTGTAGGGATTGAACTCAAGGCCGAAGGATTCGATGAATTCGCGGTTGAACTGCGACCAGTCGACATCCGGGTAGGCGGACAGGTGGGCGTTGTAGTTGCCGACCGCGCCATTGAACTTGGCCGTCAGGCTGACCGCAGCGATGCGCGCGCGGGCGCGCATCAGCCGTGCGGCGATATTGGCCATTTCCTTGCCCAGCGTGGTCGGGCTGGCCGGCTGGCCGTGCGTGCGCGACAGCATCGGAACGTCGGCCAGTTCGTGCGCCATGCCGCGCAAACGCTCGATCACCGCGTCGAGTGCCGGCAGCAGTACCTCGGCACGCGCCTCGTTCAGCATCAGCGCGTGCGACACGTTGTTGATGTCTTCCGAGGTGCAGGCGAAGTGGATGAACTCGGACACGCCGGTCACTTCGGCGTTCTTCGCCAGGCGTTCCTTGAGCCAGTACTCCATCGCCTTCACGTCGTGATTGGTACGCGCCTCGATGGTCTTGATCGCGGCGGCGTCATCGACGCCGAAATCGCGGATGACCGTAGCGAGCTCGTCCAGCGTGGCCTGCGAGAAAGCCTTCACCTCGGCGATCTGCGGACTGGCAGCCAGCGCGCACAGCCAGGCGATCTCGACGCGGACGCGGTTGCGGATCAGGCCGTATTCGCTGAAATGGCCGCGCAGCGGGTCGAGCTTGGCAGCGTAGCGGCCGTCCAGCGGCGACAGCGCGGAAAGGGTGTGGGCACTCATGAGGAACCTGCGGAAAGAAGGGAAAGGGATTGCCCGACGCACACGCGTCGTGCAACGCAGCACGAATTTTATCATGTGCTCACGACGCGCCCGGCGCGGTCGCCGGAAGCGGGACGCTATAATTCCGGCGTCGTCAAACGGTGCTGTCCATGAAACTCGTCGGTTCCCTCACCAGCCCCTACGTGCGCAAGGCGCGCGTCGTGCTCGCCGAAAAGAAGATCGATTGCGAATTCGTGATCGACTCGCCCTGGGTGGACAACAGCGGCGTGCCCGATCTGAATCCGCTGGGCAAGATTCCGGTGCTGCTGCTCGATGACGACACCCGCCTGTTCGATTCGCGCGTGATCGTCGAATACCTCGACGGTGTGGCGCCGAACAACAAGCTGCTGCCGTCGACCGCGCGCGAACGCGCGCTGGTCAAGCGCTGGGAGGCACTGGCCGACGGCATGACCGACGCGACCGTGACCATCGTGCTCGAGCGCCGCCGCCCGGACGACGAACGCAGCGCGGGCTGGATCGCCCGCCACCGCGTCAAGATCGACCGCGCGCTGGTCGCACTGGCGGAAGACCTCGGCGACGGGGCCTGGTGCCACGGAAACGGCATCACACTGGCCGACATCGCGGTCGGTTGTGCACTCGGCTACCTCGATTTCCGCATGCCTGAGCTGGACTGGCGTGCCGCCCATCCCAATCTCGCCCGCCTGCAGGAAAAACTGATGCAGCGCCCCTCGCTGGCCGATACGGTGCCGCACGAGTAAGCAACGGCGGTCCGACGCGCCGCGCGGCCGGACCTCGAAGGCGGCGTTCAGGCCGCTGGCGTGGCCCCGGTGATGATGCCGCCGCCCAGGCACACCTTGCTCTCATAAACCACGACGCTCTGCCCCGGCGTCACCGCCCACTGCGGCTCGGCGAACACGATTTCACAGCGTTCGGCATCGACCGCGTCGATGCTGCACGGCGCGTCCGGCTGGCGGTAGCGCGTCTTCGCCGCATACACCCAGTGCGTGTGCGGCGGGCGGCCCGACACCCAGGACAGGTCGCTCGCCACCAGCCGGCCTGACAGCAGCGCCGGGTGATCGTGGCCGCGCACGACGTAGAGCACGTTCTTGTCCATGTCCTTGCGCGCCGAGTACCAGGCCTCGTGCTCGCCCGCGTCGTCCGCCATGCCCTTCAGGCCGCCAATGCCCAAGCCCTTGCGCTGGCCTATCGTGTGATACATCAGGCCCTCCTGCCGGCCGAGCACGCGCTCGCTGTCGAGATCACGGATCTCGCCCGGCGTCACCGGCAGATAGCGCTGCAGGAATTCGCGGAACGGCCGCTCGCCAACGAAACAGATGCCGGTCGAGTCCTTTTTCGCCGCATTCGCCAGTCCGGCATCGGCGGCGATGCGGCGCACGTCGCGCTTGTACAGGTGACCGACCGGAAACATCGTGCGCGACAGCTGCGCCTGATTCAGCCGGTGCAGGAAGTAACTCTGGTCCTTGGTGCCGTCCTCGCCCTTCAGCAGCTGGAAGCTGCCGTCGAACTCGCGTACCTGCGCGTAGTGGCCGGTGGCGATGCGGGTCGCACCCAGTTGCATCGCGTGGTCGAGAAAGGCGGTGAACTTGATCTCTGCGTTGCACAGCACGTCAGGATTCGGCGTGCGGCCGGCCTGGTATTCGCGCAGGAAGCTGGCAAACACGCGGTCCTTGTACTCGGCCGAGAAATTGACGACTTCGAGGTCCATGCCGATCACGTCGGCTGCCGACACTGCATCGATCAGGTCCTGCCGCGTCGAGCAGTAGTCGTCGGTGTCGTCGTCTTCCCAGTTCTTCATGAACAGGCCGACCACCTTGTAGCCGGCCTGCTTCAGTAGCAGCGCCGAGACCGACGAATCGACGCCGCCGGACATGCCGACGACGACGGTTTCGCCATTTCCGGGTGCGATACCCGCCAGTGCCTCATTCATCCGGGTAACCCCCATCCTTCCATGTTTCGATGTCCATCACGACCGCCGGCTCGGCGTGGTCGCGAAACCAGGTGTCGACCGCCCAGCGGCCACCACCGTCGTTCTGTTCAATTGTCGCGCTGAAGTGCTGCATGATGAGCCAGCTGCGTCGCCGCTCGATGCCGGCTGCGCGGTGGAAGCGCAGCGCGCCCGCCGCCTGCAGCGCTTCCAGCATGCGCTCCGTGGTGTGCGCATGATCGATGCAGTCCATGCGGCCGTAGGCTCCGTCGTCGAGGAAATCGCCAGCGCGGTCGACGTGGATGGGCGACTGCTCGCCGGCCCAGCGGTACATGCGGGCGATGGCGTCCTGCAGCCGCAGACGCTCTTCCGCCGCATCGGCCGCCAGCATAAGTTCGTTGCGCAGCGACCGCATGTGCGCCTCACTGTAGAGGACGGTCTGCGTCGTCAGGCAGCTGTAGTTGAAGCAGACGTCGAGGGCGGTCGCGTGATCCGCGCGTGCGACCGTCACGCTCAGCAGCAGCGTCAGCAGGCAAGCGGCACGGTGCATCAGGAAAAGTGCCGCACGACCGTCAGCGGCAGACGGACGCCGGCCAGCCAGTCCTGCACGCAGGCCCACACCAGCGGACTGCGATGCCGGGCCCGACTGGCCTCGATTTCGGCCGGCGTCATCCAGATCGCGCGGACGATACCGTCGTCCAGCGCACGGCCGGCGATCTGCTCGCCGGCATCGCCGGCAAAGGCGAAGCGCAGATAGGTCACTTCGCCGTCCGGCCGCCGCCACTGGTAAACGCCGACCAGTTCGCGCGGCTCGAAGGGATGGGCGGTCTCTTCCATGGCCTCGCGGGCACAGGCCTCTACCAGCGATTCGCCTTCTTCGAGATGACCGGCGGGCTGGTTCAGCATGAGTCCGCCGGAGGTGTGCTCTTCCACCATCAGGAAGCGGCCGCGATCTTCCATCAGCGCGGCCACGGTGACGTTGGGTTTCCAGATACGTTCGCTCATGCGGTGATTTTAACGCGGCAGGTAGGCCAGGACCGCCGCCGAACGGCCGGCTTCGGCTAAAATCATTGGTTTACCGCAATCTCTGGAGTGTTTCCCATGTCGATGGCCGACCGCGACGGTTTTATCTGGTACGACGGCAAGATGGTGCCCTGGCGCGAGGCCACCACGCACGTACTGACGCATTCACTGCACTACGGTCTGGCGGTCTTCGAGGGCGTACGCGCCTATAACACGGAGATCGGCACCGCCATCTTCCGTCTCAAGGAACACACCGACCGGCTGTTCAATTCGGCGCACATCTACATGATGAAGATGCCGTACAGCCGTGAAGAACTGATGGAGGCGCAGCTCGAAGTGGTGCGCGCCAACAAGCTGGAATCCTGCTACATCCGCCCGATCGCCTTCTTCGGCTCGGAAAAGATGGGCATTTCGACCCGCGGCGCGTCGGTGCACGTGTCGATCGCCGCCTGGCCCTGGGGCGCCTACCTCGGCGAGGACGGCCTGAAGCGCGGCATCCGCGTGAAAACCTCGTCCTACTCGCGCCACCACGTCAATGTGTCGATGTGCCGCGCCAAGTATTCCGGTACCTACGCGAACTCCATCCTCGCCAATATGGAAGCGACCGAACACGGCTACGACGAAGCGCTGCTGCTCGACGTCGATGGTTTCGTCGCGGAAGGCGCCGGTGAGAACCTGTTCGTGATCAAGGACAACAAGATCTACGAACCGGAAATCGCGTCGGCGCTGGTCGGCATCACCCGCGCGTCGGTGATCGAGATCGCGGCCGAACTGGGTTACCAGGTCGTGTCGAAGCGCCTGACCCGCGACGACATCTACACCGCGGACGAAGCCTTCTTCACCGGCACCGCCGCCGAAGTGACGCCGATCCGCGAACTGGATGGCCGCATCATCGGCGCCGGCAGCCGTGGCCCGGTCACCGAGAAGATCCAGACCCGTTTCTTCGACGTGGTGAACGGCCGCGCGCCGGAGTACCACCGCTGGCTCACCAGGATCTGAACCGGTGCGCGGCCGTCGCCGCGCACCTTCCCCGTTCCGCGGCGCTTGCGCGCCCTCTCCCTGTCCGGAGCACATTGAAATGACCCAAGCCGGTAACGATTCCAGCCGCGACCACGCACGCGAAATCGAAGTCAGCGCGAACGACCTTCCGCTGCATTGCCCGCTGCCCGGTGCGCCGCTGTGGGCGCGCCATCCGCGCGTCTTCCTCGACGTGACCAAGACCGGGCAGGCCGCCTGTCCGTACTGCGGCACCCGCTACAGCTACCACGGTCCGGCGATCGCCGGCCACTGAGCGGCGCGCGGATGGAAGTCCAGCGCAAGACCTTCTTCGCGTCGGCCCAGGAGGCGGAAACCGCTTTCTACGACGCGCGCAACCGCGGCGACATCGAAGGCATGATGGCCGTGTGGGCCGACGAGGACGACATCGTGTGCATCCTCGCCGGCTGCCAGCGCGCCAGCGGCTATGAGGCGGTGCGCGAAGCCTGGCGGCGCAGCTTCGCCGCTGCGCACGCCGACGTGCGCATCGGTAACGCGCTGGTCATCCAGGGCGCGCTGCAGGCCATCCACAGCGTGCAGGAAACGGTCACCGTGGCCGGCGAGCGTCAGCCGCGGCCGCTGCTGGCGGTGACCAATGTGTACGCGCGCGGGCCGCTCGGCTGGCATATGGTGCTGCACCACGCTTCGCCGCTGCCGGCCGCGCACGACGTCGGCGACGCGCCGAAGATTCTTCACTGACACCCGCACCCGGCGTGACCACCCCGCCGTCCTTCCGTCCCGCCTCGTGGCTGCCCGGCGGCCACGCACAGACCATCTGGCCTCGCTTCATTCCGCAGGCCATGCCGACGCTCGTACGCGAACGCCTCGACACACCGGACGGCGATTTCGTCGATATCGACTGGCTACCGCGGCAAGCCGCCCAGCCGCTGGTGCTGCTCTTTCACGGGCTCGAAGGCAGTTCCGGCAGCCATTACGCCAAGGCACTGATGCACGCGCTGGCGGCACGCCGCTGGAACGGCGCTGTCGTGCACGCGCGTGGCTGTTCCGGCGAACCGAACAGACTTCTGCGCGCCTATCACTCGGGCGACAGCGCCGAACTCGACTGGCTGCTGCCGCGGGTCGTACCGCGCAACGAAGGCCGGCCGGTGTACGCCGTCGGCGTGTCGCTGGGCGGCAACGTGCTGTGCAAATGGCTGGGCGAGCACGGCCAGGCGGCGTCGACATGGATCACCGCCGCCGCCTCGGTCTGCGCACCGGTCGACCTGGGGGCCGCCGGCCGCGCGCTGGACGAGGGCTTCAACCGCGTTTACACGCAGTACTTCCTGCGCACGATGAAACCGCGCGCGCTGCTCAAGGCGCAGCGCTTCCCCGGCCTGCTGGACGAGGCGGCGATCGCCGCCTGCAATTCGATCCGTGCCTTCGACGACGCGGTCACCTCGCAGATCCACGGTTTCCGTGACGCCGACGACTACTGGACGCGCTGTGCATCGCGCCCGCTGCTGAAGGCGGTGCGCACGCCGCTGCTGCTGCTGCAGGCGCTGAACGATCCGATGGTGCCCGCGTGGTCGCTCGCCACACCCGATCTGCTGTCGTCCGACGTGCGGCCGGAATACACCGCGCAGGGTGGCCACGTCGGTTACGTCAGCGGCGCGCCGAAGGGCCGGCTCGACTGGCTGCCGCAGCGCGTGCTGCATTTCTTCGAGACCGGCGCCTGATCCGCATCGACCGGCCGATCGCGTCCCGGCGAGTGCAGCGGAACCGTCGTCAGGCGGCGCCCGCAACCATGCTCAACGCCACCGCCTCGGCCACCTCGATGCCATCGACGGCCGCCGACAGAATGCCGCCGGCGTAGCCCGCCCCTTCGCCCGCCGGGTAGAGCCCGCGCGTATTCAGGCTCTGGTAGCTCACCGGATCACGCTTGATGCGGATCGGCGACGACGTGCGCGTCTCGACACCGGTCAGCACGGCGTCATGCATCGCGAAACCCTTGATCTGCCGGTCGAAGGCCGGCAGCGCTTCGCGCATCGCGGTGATCGCGTATTCGGGCAGGGCGGTGGCGAGGCTGCCCAGCGCGACCCCCGGCTTGTAGCTCGGCTCGACCGCACCCAGCGCCTTCGATGGCCGGCCGGCGACGAAATCGCCGACCAGTTGCCCGGGCGCGCTGTAGTCGCCGCCGCCCAGATCGAAAGCACGGGATTCCAGCGAACGCTGGAGGTCGATGCCGGCCAGCGGATGACCGGGGTAGTCCTGCTCGGGCGAAATGCCGACCACGATGCCGGCGTTGGCATTGCGTTCGTTGCGCGAGTACTGGCTCATGCCGTTGGTGACCACGCGGCCCGCTTCCGACGTTGCAGCGACCACGGTGCCGCCCGGACACATGCAGAAGCTGTAGACCGAGCGGCCGTTCTTTGCGTGATGGACCAGCTTGTAGTCGGCCGCGCCCAGTACCGGATGACCGGCGAAGTCGCCGAAGCGCGCGCGATCGATCAGGCTCTGCGGATGCTCGATGCGGAAGCCCACCGAAAACGGCTTGGCCTCGACGTAGACACCCTTCTCGTAAAGCATGGCGAAGGTGTCGCGCGCGCTGTGGCCGATGGCCAGTACCACGTGGTCGGTGGCGATCTCACTGCCGTCGGCCAGCTTGACACCGCGTACTGCGCCGTCCTCGATGACGATGTCTTCCACCCGCGCCTGGAAGCGGATTTCGCCACCTAGCGACTCGATCTCCGCGCGCATCTTCTCGACCATGCCGACCAGCCGGAAAGTGCCGATGTGCGGCTTGCTCACGTAGAGGATTTCGTCGGGCGCGCCGGCCTTGACGAATTCGATCAGCACCTTGCGGCCGTAATGCTTCGGGTCCTTGATCTGGCTGTACAGCTTGCCGTCGGAAAAGGTACCGGCGCCGCCCTCGCCGAACTGCACGTTCGACTCCGGATTGAGCACCCGCTTGCGCCACAGGCCCCAGGTGTCCTGGGTGCGCTCGCGCACCGCCTTGCCCCGCTCCAGCACGATGGGGCGAAATCCCATCTGCGCCAGCAACAGCGCGGCGAGGATGCCGCACGGCCCCATGCCGATCACCACCGGCCGGCGGCTCAGGCCGTCGGGCGCGCGGGTGACGAACCTGTACTGCGTATCCGGCGTCGGCTGCAGATGCGGCGACGGCTTCTGCGCCCGCAGCACCGCCGCCTCGTCGCGCAGTTCGACGTCCAGCGTGTAGATCAGGTGGATGGCCGAGCGCCGGCGGGCGTCGTAGCCGCGGCGGAACACATGAACGGACAGCAGATCGGCATCGGCGATGCGCAACCGTTCCAGCACGGCGGCGCGCAGGGCTTCCGCCGGGTGATCGAGCGGGAGTTTTATTTCGGTCAGTCTGAGCATCGAGGCAGGGCCTTGTCTATAAGCCAGCCCGGCAGTTTACCGGCTCAGACGACGCGCAGCATCCGGAAAGTCAGCCGCCGGTGATCTGCCTGATCACTTCCGCCTTCGCCGCGTCGTAATCGGTCTGCGTGATGAGACCGCCGTCGAGCAGCGACTTGAGCTTGCCCAGGCGGACCTCGGGCGCCTCCGTCGCAGCTGCGGCCGGCGCAGACGTCGTCGCACCGGCCTGCGCGGTGCGCATCGCCTCGGTCATCACCTGCCCCATCGTCAGGCCAGCGCCCAGGCTGGCGCCAATGCCGGCCAGCCCGCCTTCGTTCTGCGCCGCAAGCGGAATTGCGCTGGCGGTCTGGTATTGGGTGTAGGTGGCCATATTGCCCGCCATGCCCATCGAAATGCGGGTGTCAAGCGCCTTCTGCAGTTCTTCCGGCAGCGAAATGCTCTCGACCGCGAAATTGTCGATCGCCACGCCGTAGCGTTCGAACACCGGCGTCATTGCCGCCTTCACCGCGTCCGACATCACGCCCAGATTGGCCGCCATGTCGAGGAAGGGCGCGGCCGAATTGCCGAGCGTGCTGCTCATCGTCGACACGACCAGATTGCGCAGCTGCATTTCGAGGTCGTCGACCGTGTAGGTGTCGCGCGTGCCGCTGATTTCGGTGAAGAACTTCTTCGGGTCGGCCAGCTTGTACGAATACATGCCGAAGGCGCGCAGCCGCACCATGCCGAAATCCTTGTCGCGCACCGTGACCGGCTGCGGCGTACCCCACTTGCGGCCCAGCTGCAGACGGGTGCTGAAGAAGTAGACGTCGCTCTTGAAGGGCGATTCGAACAGCTTGTCCCAGTTCTGCAGATAGGTGAGCAGCGGCAGCGTGCTGGTATTAAGCGTGTGCAGGCCGGGGCCGAACACGTCCGCCACCTTGCCTTCATTGACGAACACCGCCATCTGCGACTCGCGCACCGTCAGCTTCGCGCCGTACTGGATTTCGGAATCCTGCATCGGGTAGCGCCAGGCCAGCACGCCGTCGCCGTCCTCGTTCCACTGCAGTACGTCGATGAACTGCTTCTTGATGAAATCACCGATGCCCATCATCGACTCCTTTCAGATGCCTCTTCGCGCGCCAAATTGACAGTGCGCCCGCACTCTAGCCGCTGCCCCATGCCACCGCAATCCCGTACCGAACCCGATCCCGCGGGCAACACGACCCCGGATTGATCCGGAGGCGCCGGCCCGTCAGGCGAGGCGACCGGCAGCCAGACATCGATCTGGAGCGAGGTTTCGGCCGCGGCGGTCGCATCCGGAGTGCGCGCCTCCACCCGGCCGCCGTGCAGGCTGACGATTTCGCGGCAGATGGCAAGGCCGGCACCGGTTCCGCCACCGGGCGGGCGCTGCGTCGCGGCAGGGCCGAATGGATCGAACAGGCTGTCCAGTTCAGCTTCCGTCATGCGTGGTCCCGTGCTGCACACACTGACCGTCACGCCGCTGTGTCCGTCGCGCGACCCGCTCGACACGTACACGCCGACCGGGCTGCCCGCCGACGAGCGGCGGATCGCATGTTCGAACAGGGTGCGCAGAGCCTGCTGCAGCCGTACCGGATCGGCGTCGATCATCCTGTCGTCGCCGACCTGCAGCGTCACGCTGATCTGCTGTCCGCCGGCGCAGGCACGCAAGGCCTCGTCAAGCAGCTCGCGCGGCGCACACAGGCTGCGCTGAAGGCACAGCGTGCCGGCGCCGAGGCGCGACAGGTCGAGCAGTTCATCGACCTGAGCCAGCAGCCGTTCGCCGTTTTCACGGATCACCTCGAAGCGATGGCGAGTGACGTCGCACAACGGAGGTCGACCGCGCAACGCGATGCGGGCGAAGCCCAGAATGGCGTGTATCGGCGTGCGCAGTTCGTGCGACACACCGGCGAGGAAGGCGCTCTTCGCGCCATTTGCCAGCTCGGCCAGGCGCGGCTCGGCGGCGCCATCCTTCAGCTGCACCTCGATCAGCTCGGTCAACCGGTCGCGGTGGCGCAGCAGTTCGGCTTCGGCGTGCTGGCGCGCCCGTTGGCGCAGGCCGGCTTCGAGAATGAGGCCAAAGGTGCTGGCCGCAACCTGCACGCTGGCCAGACGTTCGTCGTCGATGCGTCCGTCCTTGGCCGCCAGACCGATCAGACCGGTCAGTTGTTCGCCGCGGGTGACGGCGATGCAGATCAGGCCACGCCCGGCCGCCGAGTCGGCGCCGGCGGCGACGACGCTGCCCGACGCGCAGCCGTGAATGCTCGCCCCGAGCACACCTTCGATCAGGTCGGCGCGCTCGCTGAGCCAGTCGGTCTCGCGGCAGGCCAGCAGGCCGATGTGCGCCGTACCGTTCGCGTCGCGGGCGATTTCACCGAGAAAGCCGTCGTCGCAGCCGGACAGCTCGCACAGGATGTCGAGCATGCCGGCGAACACCGCATCCGCAGGCTCGCCGGCGATGAAGCGCGCCTGCAACCTGCCAAGCATCGCGAACTGGTCGCGGCTGCGCGCCAGTGCAGCTTCGACGCGCTTGCGCTCGCTGATGTCGCGCGCGTATCCGACCGTGCCCAGCAGGCCGCCGTCCTCGTCCAGCACTGGCGCGGTCCATGCCTCGAACCAGTGGCGTCGATCGCCGCTGTCGATAATGGACTCCGAATACTTCGGTGTCCGGCGCTGCAGCACCTCCATATCCTCCACGCGATAGGCGATCGCCTGCTCGGTCGGCCACAGATCGTCATCGTCGAGGCCGCGCGCATCGTCCGGGTGGGCCAGCCCGCCGGCCTCGGCCAGCGGCCGGTTGACGGCCAGGAAGCGCAGATCGCGGTCCTTCAGCCACACCATGAAGGGGAAATTGTCGAGCAGCGCCCGCTGGTAGCGCATCGCGCGTCGCAACTCGCCCTGCATCCGGTACGGCTCGCTCATGTCCTGGACGATGCCGGCCAGGCGAGGCGCGTCGCCCTCCTGTCCCGACTCCAGACGGCCCTCGAACAGTACGCGGCGCACTTCGCCCCGGCCGTCGGTCAGACAGACCTCGGTCCGGTGACGCGCGCCCGCCAAGGCGGCACGCCAGGCCCGCTCAAGCTGCGCCCGGTCCTCGACGGCAACATGGCCGAGCAGATCCTCGAAACCACGCACGCGGGTTGCGTCCAGCCCAAGAATGGCAAGCGCCCGCGGCGACCAGTCGAAAGCCCCCGCCTCGTGTTCCCAGGTGCCGGTGCGTCCGAGCGTCTGCGCGCGTTCGAGAACGCCGTGCAGGTGATCGAGTTCGCGCCGCGTGGTGTCCAGCCTCGTCCCGGCCGCCCACAGCGCGACGCAGGCGATCAGGGTCGGCACCAGCGTCAGCGCGACGCCGGACCCCGCCGAGCGCGCGTGCACCGCGGCGCCGAAAAGGTGAGACAGATCGGCCGCCAGCAGTCCGGCTGTCAGTGCGAGCAGCAGGTAGGCCAGCCAGTGGCGGGCGATATGGCGACCGAAATGGAACAACGAGCTCATCGGCACGGTAAGGTCAGCGGGGTTCGGGCGACCTGTATTGAACGGCTGCCGACCGGCGAATCTTGAGCCTTGGCCGGAACGGCCGGACGATGTGAACGGCATCACGGACTGCAGCCGGGTCCGGCGCATGAAATCGCCATGCACGATGCGCGCCGAAGCGCCAACGCGCTAGACTGCCTATCAGCATCAGGACATGCAGGAGGCGCATTTGCCGTCCGCCGACACCCCGCAGCCCAAACAGATCCCGAACGACAGACGCCTGCGCCACCGCATGGATGCGAATGCGCGCAGCCTGTCGCCTGGTAATCGCCTGTTCCTGCTGTGGCCGTTGATCGCCATCGTGCTGTTGCTGCTGGCGCTGGCCGCGCTGAGCATGGAAATCATGTCCGGCGCCCGCGCCTATGTCAGCGGCGAGAGCCTGTGGAGCAAAGGGCAGAAGGCGGCGGTGATGCACCTGCTCGATTACGTCGCCTCGGGCGACCAGGCCGACTACGCCGACTACCGCCGCAACATCGGCGTCACGCTCGGTGACCGCCGGGCACGCGAAGCGCTCGACCGACCGGACCCTGACCGCGCCGCCGCAGCCGAAGGCTTCCTCGATGGCGGCAACGACGCGGGCGACGTGCCCAGCCTGATCCGCCTGTTCGTCTGGTTCCGCTGGGCGCCACCGATGCGCGAGGCAATCGATCTGTGGACCGAAGGCGACCGGCTGATCGGCGAGATCGACACCGTGGCGCGCGTGGCCCACGGCCAGATCAGCGGCGGCGGCCTGACGGCCGACGAGCGCACGGTGCTGACGATGCGCGTGCGCCAGCTCGATGACGAACTGGAGTCGGTGGCCGTCCGCTTCTCATGGACGCTCGGCGACATTTCGCGCCGCATACACCGCGGCCTGAATGTCGCCATGCTGGTGGTCAGCAGCCTGTCGCTGGTCGTCGGCGTGATGTTGACGCGACGCATGCTGCGCGAGTCGCAGCAGGTCGAACTCGATCTGCGAACGAGCGAAGCCAGCCTGCGTGAGGCTCAGCGCCTCGCCGAAGTGGGCAGCTGGTCGCACCGCGTCGATCGTGGGCAGACCGAGTGGTCGGACCAGGCGCGGCGCATGCTGGGAGGCGAGGACGGCGGCTGGATGCCCGCGTGGGGCGACTATCTCGACCGCATCGCCGATGCCGATCGCGGTCGCATCGAAGCGGCATGGAAGGCGGCGCGCAGCGAGGGCCGGCCGTATGAGGCCGAGTACCGCATCCAAGTCCCCGGTCGCGGCCAACGCTGGATACACGAGCGCGGCAATCCGGTCAGCGACGCCAGCGGCGAGGTGGTCGTCATCGACGGCACGGTGATGGACGTATCCAAACGCCGCGACGCGGAAGAGCGCGTCCGCCAGCTCGCCCACTACGACGAGCTGACCGGCCTGCCCAACCGCACCCTGTTCCAGATCGAACTGCAGCGCGCGCTGGTCGCCGCACACGCGCTGGACACGCGGCTCGCGCTGATGTTCATCGACCTCGACCGCTTCAAGATCATCAACGACACGCTGGGGCACGACGCCGGCGATCTGGTGCTGGTCGAGGTGGCGCAGCGCCTGCGCGCCTCGCTGCGCGACACCGACATCGTCGCCCGCCTGGGCGGCGACGAGTTCGTCGTGCTGATCGAAGGCATCGAAGCCAACAGCGAGGCCGCAGCCGTTGCGCAGAAGGTGCTCGAACAGATCGGTCGTCCGATCGCCATCGACGAGCGCGACTACTCGGTCACCGCCAGCGTCGGCATCAGTCAGTACCCGACCGACGGTCAGGACGTGCAGACCCTGCGCAAGAACGCCGATCTCGCGATGTATCGCGCCAAGGAAAAAGGTAAGAACCAGTACGAGTTCTACTCCGTATACATGAGCCGGCGCTCGTCGCAGCAGCTGGCGCTGGAGGCGGATCTGCGCCAGGCACTGGAACGCGGCGAACTGGTCGTGCATTACCAGCCGCGGGTGCGCGTGGCAGGCGGCGCGGCACGTATCGTCGGCTGCGAGGCGCTGCTGCGCTGGCAGCACCCGCAGCGCGGCCTGCTGCCGCCCGGCCAGTTCGTAGGCATTGCGGAGGAAACCGGCCTCATCGTGCAGATCGGCCTGTGGGTGCTCGAAACCGCCTGCCGCCAGAACGCCGCGTGGCGTCAGGCCGGGCTGCCACCGATCAGCGTGTCGGTCAATGTATCGGCCCGTCAGCTGGGCGATCGCGGCTTTGCCGACCAGGTCGGCCGCGTGCTCGAACACAGCGGCATGGCGGCTGACGCGCTGGAGCTGGAAATCACCGAAAGCCTGCTGATGGATCACCCCGAGCGTTCGGTCAAGCTGCTGCATGCGCTCAACGCGCTCGGCGTGCGCATTGCCATCGACGATTTCGGCACCGGCCACTCGTCGCTCGCCTACCTGAAGCGTTTCCCGATCGACTGCATCAAGATAGACCGCGCCTTCGTCGCCGATCTGCCCGACGAGACGGACGCCTGTTCGATCGCCCGCGCCATCGTCGCGCTGGCGCACAGCCTGCAGCGGTCAGTCGTGGCGGAGGGCGTCGAGACCGCGGCGCAGCGCGACTTCCTGCTGCAGCAGGGCTGTGACGAGTTCCAGGGCTTCCTGTTCAGCGCAGCGGTAGACGCCGACACCTTCGCGACGCTGCACAAGGCGGCGGCCGAGCCGGTAAACGCCTGATAGTCCGGGACTGCAGGTTGCGGTGCGGTAGAATCCGCGCCGGAAGTCCGCCGGGCAACCGCGGCGCGCAAGCGCGGAGGAAAGTCCGGGCCCCGCAGAGCAGGATGCCGGCTAACGGCCGGGCGCAGCAAGCCGCGTGAAAGCGCGGCCCAAGGCGACGGAAAGTGGAACAGAAAACATACCGCCGATGGCCGCAAGGCACAGGCAAGGTTGAAATGGTGCGCCTTCGGGCGGGCGGCAACGCCGGGTAAGAGCCCACCGCGTGTGCGGCAACGTGCACGGCATGCAAAACCCCATCCGGGGCAAGGCCAAATAGGGAAGCCATGACGCGGCTCGCGTCGCTTCCGGGTAGGCTGCTCGAGCGGCGTGGTAACACGTCGCCCAGATGAATGGTTGCCGGTGCGTTCGCGCACAACAGAACCCGGCTTACAGGCGGACTTCCACTCCTGCCCGGTCCGTCTCCCGCATTTCCCCCACTCGGCTGCACACCCGCCCCACTTTCGTCCACTTCGCCCCACGAACCGGCATGGCGCGGGCATTTGCTCACACCCCACATTCAGTTCATTTTCTATCCCATTAAAAACAAAGGGTTTTTATTTCACGACTTTGTGGAATATTACCGCTAAGTCCTTGTTGCAGAAATAGATTTGGCGCATTCCAGCTATTGACCACCCGCTGCTTGATGGCTAAAGTGGAGCAATATTGGATAAGAAGTGGAGTGATTGTGGGAAAGACAACTCTGACCGCCACTCCAGCCCGTCGCTGCTGACGGGCTCACACGGGCACGCGCATGTTCTACGGGACGACCCGCCTCACCATGGATGACAAGCACCGCATCGTCATCCCCGCTCGTCCGCGCAAGAAGCTGATGGACATGTGCGAGGGCGAGGTGGTGATGACGGCGCGCACCCGCGAGCACATCCTTCTCTATCCGCTGCCCGAATTCGAGGCCCTGCTCGCCCGCCTCGACCAGCTGCCCGACCTCGATCAGGCCAGCAACGATTTCAAGCTCAGCTTCACCGCCAATGCGCGCGACGAATCCATCGATCGCGCCGGCCGCCTGCTGCTCGGCGCCGACCTGCGCGAACGCGCCGGCCTGACCAAGGGCGTCATGCTGGTCGGCCGCGGCAACCGCTTCGAACTGTGGGACGAAGGCCGCTGGAACGCCGAGGCCGCTGCACGTGACGCCCGCGAGGGCGCAGTGCCCCTGCCGTCTGAAGTCATCAGTTCCTTCAGGCTCTGAGAATGTTGCCCCCACGCTCACTTCGTTCGCTGCCCCCCGAGGGGGCTGCGCTCGCCCTTGGGACGGCCCGGCGGGCGGCTGTCGTGCCCCCACGCTCACTTCGTTCGCTGCCCTCCGACGGCGCTACGCCTGCACATTGGGCGGCCCGGCGGGCGGCGCTTCCTTCCTCGCAGAAGTTCGGGCGGGGTTGAGATGGAACACATCCCCGTACTGCTCGCCGAGGCGCTCGACGCACTGGCGGTGCGTCCCGATGGCGTTTACGTCGATGGCACCTTCGGTCGCGGCGGGCACAGCCGCGCGCTGCTCGCGCGCCTGGGTCCAGGCGGCCGGCTGATCGCGCTCGATCGCGATCCGTCCGCCATCGCAGCCGGCCAGGCCATCACCGACCCGCGTTTCACGCTGGTGCACGCGCGCTTCGCGGAAATGGGTGCAGTACTCGAACAACTGGGCGTGCACGGCGTGGATGGCGTGCTGCTCGATATCGGCGTGTCGTCACCGCAGCTCGACGAAGCTGCGCGCGGCATGAGTTTCAGGCAGGACGCACCGCTGGACATGCGCATGGACACCAGCCGGGGCGAAACAGTGGCGCAGTGGCTCGCCCGCGCCGACGAAGCAGACATCAGGGAGGTCATCAGGGACTATGGCGAAGAACGGTTTGCTTCAGCGATTGCAAAGGCGATTGTTGCTGCTCGGAGCGAGCGGCCTGTCGACACCACATACCAGCTTGCCCAGATCGTGGCGGCCGCTGTCCGCACGCGCGAGGCGGGCCAGCATCCGGCGACGCGCAGCTTTCAAGCTCTACGGATTTTCATCAATCAGGAGCTTGAAGAGCTGTCGCTAGTGCTGCCGCAGGCGCTGGCTGCGCTCAGACCGGGCGGCCGGCTGGCGGTGATTTCCTTCCACTCGCTGGAAGACCGCATCGTCAAGCGCTACATGGCCGACCAGGCCTCGCCGCCGCAGCCACCGCGCAACCTGCCGCTGCGTGCCGACCAGCTGCCGAAGCCAACGATGAAACTGATCGGCCGCTTCCGCGCCGGCAACGACGAAGTCGCGCGCAATCCGCGCGCGCGCAGCGCCACGCTGCGCGTGGCCGAGAAGGTGGCCTGACGTGCTGCGCCTGAACTTCGTGCTGATCGCCACGCTGGTCATCAGCGCCATCGCGCTGGTGTCGTCGCAGCACCGCTCGCGCGCGCTGCACACCGAACTCGAACGCGAGCTCACCCGCATGCGGGTACTCGAAACCGAGTGGGGCCAGCTGCAGATCGAACAGGGCTCGCTGGCCGCGCACGCGCGCATCGCCGGTCTGGCCGAATCCAAGCTCAAGATGCGCGCGCCGGAACGCGACCGCGTCATCGTCATCGACCCCTCCGAGGCCGGACAATGAAGTTCGCCCACAACCCGCTGCTCGCCGAACTGCTGCCCGCCTGGCGCGCCCGCCTGATGCTGGTGGTCATGATGGCGCTGTTCGGTGGTCTGGTTGCCCGCGCCTTCTGGCTGCAGGTGGTGAACGACGAGTTCTATCAGCGCAAGGGTGAGGAACGCTTCTCGCGTGTACTGCCGACCCCGGCCTCGCGCGGCCGTGTGCTCGACCGTAACGAACAGGTGCTGGCGATGAGCACCCAGGTGTCGGCCATCGTCGCCGAATCGCGCCCGACGCGTACCGACGCCAAGGCCAACCCGCGCGACATCGGCGCCGAGAAGCTCACGCCGGCGCAGATCCGCCAGCTGGCCGAACTGCTGGGCATGGATCATCGCGAGGTCGCGCGCAAGATTCCGGAAAACAGAGGGCGCAGCTACCTGAAGCGTCAGGTGCCGCCAGACGTCGCGAAACAGGTGCTGGCGCTGAAACTGCCGGGCATCCGCTCGGAGCCCGAGTACCGCCGCTACTACCCGCACGGCGAGGTCAGCGCGCACGTAGTCGGCTTCACAGGCATGGACGACAACGGTCTCGAAGGCATCGAACTGGCGATGAACCGGCCGCTCACCGGCAAGGTCGGTTCGCGGCGCGTGATCACCGACGCCCGCCGCAACGTGGTCGAGGACGTCGAGGTACTGGCGCCGCCGCGCGACGGCGGCGACGTGCGGCTGGCCATCGATACCCGTCTGCAGTTCCTGGTGCACAGCCGGCTCAAGCAGGCGGTCAGCGAACACAAGGCGCGCGCCGGCAGCGCCGTGGTGGTCGATTCGCGCACCGGCGAAGTGCTGGCGCTGGCCAACTGGCCCACCTACAACCCGAACAACCGCGAACAGCTGTCCGGCCCGCCGCTGCGCAACCGCGCCTTCACCGACACCTACGAACCCGGTTCGACGATCAAGCCCTTCATCGCCGCGATGGCGCTGGAGAGCGGCCGCTACACCTTCGACACACCCGTCGACTGCGCCGGCAAGCTCACTTTCGGCCGCCACTCGATCGGCGACGCACACCCGCACGGCACGCTCAGTCTGGCCGAGGTGATCCAGAAGTCGTCGAACATCGGCGTCGCCAAGATCGCCGGCACCTTCAAACCGTCGGAAATGTGGCAAACGTACGATCAGCTCGGCTTCGGTTCGCCGCTGCGTCTCGGTTTCCCTGGTGAGGCGGGCGGCCGCCTGCGCCCGGCAGCGAACTGGAAGCCGGTCGAGCAGGCCACGATGTCCTACGGCCACGGCATGTCGGTCACGCTGATGCAGATGGCGCGCTCCTATCTCGTGTTCGCGCGCGACGGCGACCTGATTCCGCTGTCGCTGACCCGCGTCGACACGCCGCCGATCAACGGCCTGCAGGTGTTCTCGGCACAGACCGCACGCGAAGTGCGCCGCATGCTCGAAATGGCTGCCGGTGCCGGCGGCACCGCACCGAAGGCACAGATTCCGGGTTACCGCGTCGCCGGCAAGACCGGTACCGCGCACAAGCTCGAAGGCGGCAGCTACGCGAACAAGTACATCGCGTCCTTCGTCGGCTTCGCGCCGGTGTCCGACCCGCGCTACATCGTCGCGGTGATGATCGACGAACCGTCCAACGGCGTGCACTACGGCGGTCAGGTCGCCGCCCCGGTGTTCTCCGACATCATGAATGCAACGCTGCGCGCCACCGGCGTACCGCCGGACGCGCCGGTGCCCGTGCTGCAGATGGCGCGCAACAGCGCCACCGGCAAGGAGGGCTGGTGAGCACCGGCCGCTCCTCCGCCGTCATCGCCCGCGTACGCGACACGCTGTCGCGCCGCGGCGTCGTGCCGCGCGCGCTGCGCGCCGATTCGCGTCACGTGAAAGCGGGCGACCTCTTCTTCGCTCTGCCCGGCCAGCGCACCGACGGTCGTCGCTTCATCGACGCCGCCATCGAACGCGGTGCCTGCGCGGTGCTGTGCGAAGCGGGCGCTACGTCGACAGACGCCGCAGTACCCGTGATCGAGGTCGATTCGCTGCGCAGTCACGCCGGCGCGCTGGCCGACGATCTGCTCGATCGTCCCTCCGCCGCGCTCCATGTGATCGGCATCACCGGCACCAACGGCAAGACCTCGGTCAGCCAGTGGGTCGCCCAGGCCATGGACCTGCTCGGCACGCGCTGCGGCGTCATCGGCACGCTGGGCAGCGGCCTGCCCGGCCAGCTGTCGGAATCGCTCAACACCACGCCGGACGTGGTCAGCGTGCACCAGACTCTGGCCGACCTGCGTGCCGCGGGCGCCAGTGCGTGCGCGATGGAAGTGTCGTCGATCGGGCTCGACCAGGGACGCATCGACGGCGTCCGGATCCACACTGCGGTGTTCACCAACCTGACCCGCGACCACCTCGACTATCACCCGGACATGCAGCATTACGCGGCCGCGAAGGCCACCCTGTTCTCCCACCCCGGCCTGCGTGCCGGGGTAATTAATACCGACGACGCTTTCGGCCGCTCGCTGGCCGGCGAAGTCGCCGCGCGGCTGCCGGTCACCGGCTGCGCGCTCGACGCCGAGTTGCCGCAGGGCGTGCACGGACTGCACGCCCGTAACGCCGATCTGGCGCACGGCCTGCGCTTCGACATCGAGCACGGTAACGAGCGCGCGCATGTCGACGCCGCCCTGGTCGGTCGCTTCAACATCCAGAATCTGCTCGCCGTCACCGGCAGCCTGCTGCATGCCGGCGTATCGCTGGCCGACGCCGCCCGCGTCGCCGGGCAACTGCTGCCGCCGCCTGGCCGCATGCAGCGGCTCGGCGGCCACGGCGAGCCGCTGGTCGTGGTCGACTACGCACACACGCCGGACGCACTGGAGCAGGCGCTGCGCGCGCTGCAGCCGGTGGCCGAAGCGCGGCGCGGCAGGCTGCTGTGCGTGTTCGGCTGCGGCGGCGACCGCGATCCAGGCAAGCGGCCGCTGATGGGGGCCGTCGCCTACGAGCACGCGGCGCGCACCTGGATCACTTCGGACAACCCGCGCAGCGAAAACCCGGACGCCATCCTCGACGACATCGCCGCCGGGCTGCCGGCCTGTGCCGACGTGCTGCGCGAGGTCGATCGCGCGCTCGCGATAGGCGCCGCCATCGCCACCGCCGACGCGCGCGACGTCGTGCTGATCGCCGGCAAGGGACACGAGCACTATCAGGAACGCATGGGCCTGCGCACGCCGTGGTCCGACGCCGACCAGGCCGCCGCCGCCCTCGCCGCCCGCGGAGGCGTGCAATGAGCGCACTATGGAAGGCCTCCGACGTCGCGGCCGCCTGCAATGGCACGTTGAGCGGCCCGGACGTCGACATCGCCGGCTTCTCGACCGACAGCCGTGCGGTGAAGGCCGGCGACCTGTTCGTCGCGCTGCGCGGCGAGCGCTTCGATGCGCATGACTTCATCGCCGACGTGCAGGCAGCGGGTGCGGCCACCGCGGTCGTCGCGTCGGACTGCACACACACCACGGGCACGCTGATCCGCGTTGCCGACACCCGCGCGGCACTGGGCGACATCGCCCGCGCCTGGCGCAGCCGCTTCACGCTGCCGCTGATCGGCGTCACCGGCAGCAACGGCAAGACCACGGTGAAGGAAATGATCGCCGCCATCCTGCGCGCGCACGCGCTCGGCGTCGGCTGGAATCCGGACACGACGGTACTGTCCACGCGCGGCAACCTGAACAACGATGTCGGCGTTCCGCTGATGCTGTTCGGTCTGCGCGACACGCACCGCATGGCGGTGATCGAGATGGGCATGAACCACCCGGGCGAGATCGCCTGGCTGGCCGGCATGGCGAAACCGACCGTGGCGCTGGTGAACAACGCCCAGCGCGAGCACCTCGAATTCATGAACAGCGTGGCCGAAGTCGCACGCGAAAACGGCGACGTGTTCGATGCGCTCGGTGCGGACGGCATCGCCGTGGTCAATGCCGACGACGATTTTGCCGACTACTGGTGCGGACGCAACGCAGCACGACGCGTGCTGCGCTTCGGTCTCGACCACGCCGCCGAAGTCTTCGCCACCGCCACGCCGGAAGGGCTGGGCTACCGTCTCGACCTGCGCGGCGCCTTCGGCACGGCGCGCATCACGCTGCGCGTGCCCGGCCTGCACAACGCGCGCAACGCGCTGTGCGCCGCCACTGCCGCGCTGGCCGCGGGTGCCGACATGGCTGCCGTGGTGTGGGCGCTGAACCGCTTCGAAGGCGTCAAGGGCCGCCAGCAGGTACGCGTCGGACTCGCCGGCAGCACGGTGATCGACGACAGTTACAACGCCAACCCCGATTCCGTGCGCGCCGCCATCGATGTCCTCGCCACCGCAGCGGGCCGGCGCATCCTGGTGCTCGGCGACATGGGCGAGGTCGGAGACCAGGGCCCCGAATTCCACCGCGAAGCCGGCGCCTATGCGCGCGAACGCGGCATCGACGCGCTGCACGCGCTCGGTGAAGCCTCCACGTACGCCGTCGCCGCCTTCGGCACCGGCGCCCTCCACTACGCCGATCACGCCTCGATCGCCGACGCGCTGCGCCCCCTGCTCGACGCCCGCACCACGGTGCTGGTGAAGGGCTCGCGCTTCATGCGCATGGAACGCGTCGCCGAGGCGCTGCTCGCACACACCGGACAGGACAACCATGCTTCTTGAACTTGCCCGCTGGCTGGCGCAGGACATTCGTGCATTCAACGTATTCAACTACATCACGCTGCGCGCAGTGCTGGCGATGATGAGCTCGCTGGCCATCTGCTGGATGTTCGGCCCGATGCTCATCCGCAAGCTGACCGAGTACAAGATCGGCCAGGCGGTGCGCGACGACGGTCCGAAATCGCATCTGACCAAGGCCGGCACGCCGACCATGGGCGGCGCCCTCATCCTGATCGCGCTCGGGGTCACCACGCTGCTGTGGGCCGACCTGTCGAATCGCTACGTCTGGGTGGTGCTCATCGTCACGCTGGGCTTCGGCGCGGTAGGCTGGGTGGACGACTGGCGCAAGGTGGTCCATCGCAATCCGAAAGGCCTGCCGGCCAAACCGAAATTCTTCTGGTCCTCGGTGTTCGCCGCCGGGGCAGCGGTGTACCTCGGCCTGACCGCCCAGGTCCCGGCCCAGCTCGAACTGATCGTGCCCTTCTTCAAGACCGTGGCCTACCCGCTCGGCGCCATCGGCTTCATGGTGCTCACCTACTTCGTCATCGTCGGCACCAGCCACGCGGTGAACCTGACTGACGGCCTCGACGGCCTCGCCACGATGCCGGCGGTGATGGTCAGCGGCGCGCTGGCCATCTTCGCCTACGTCGCCGGCAACGCCGTGTTCTCGCGCTACCTCGGCGTGCCCTTCATTCCGGGCGCCGGCGAGCTGGCCATCTTCTGTGGCGCGCTGTGCGGCGCCGGCCTCGGCTTCCTGTGGTTCAACGCCTACCCGGCCGAAGTGTTCATGGGCGACGTCGGCGCACTGGCGCTGGGCGCCGCGCTCGGCACCGTGGCGGTGATCGTGCGTCAGGAAATCGTGCTGTTCATCATGGGCGGCCTGTTCGTCGCCGAAACGCTGTCGGTGATGATCCAGGTGCTCTACTTCAAGTGGTCCGGCGGCAAGCGCATCTTCCGCATGGCGCCGCTGCACCACCACTACGAGCTCGGCGGCTGGAAGGAAACGCAGGTGGTCGTGCGCTTCTGGATCATCACGCTGATGCTGGTGCTGTTCGGTCTGTCCACGCTGAAGCTGCGGTAATGAGCCTCCTCGGAACCCACGTCCTCGTCCTCGGCCTCGGTGAATCCGGCCTGGAAATGACGACCCCCACGCTCACTTCGTTCGCACAGGGTCGGCTTTGCACAGCCGACCCGCTCGGCCTGCGCTGCGCGTGCGCAGCGAAACCCCGGCCTCGCCCCCGCCGAGGGGGCTGCGCTCGCCCTTGGGGCGGCCCGGCGGGCGACGCGATGGAGGCGCGGAAGTGAGTCTCCTTGGCACCCACGTCCTCGTCCTCGGCCTCGGTGAATCCGGCCTGGCCATGGCACGCTGGTGCGCCCGCCAGGGCGCCGAGCTGCGTGTGGCCGACAGCCGTGCCGCGCCGCCCGGACTCGATGCGCTGGCACGCGACATTCCGGCGGCCGAGCTGCGCTGCGGGCAGTTCGACGACAGCCTGCTCGACGGCATCGCGCTGCTCGCGCTGTCGCCCGGCCTGGCCCCGCACGAACCGCTGGTGCAGGAAGCGAAGCGCCGCGGGATCGAAGTGGTCGGCGAGATCGAACTGTTCGCGCGTGCACTGCGCGACCTCGGCTGGCGTGAGCGTACGAAGGTGATCGCCATCACCGGCACCAACGGCAAGACCACCACCACCACCCTGACCGGCGCGCTGTGCCGCGCCTGCGGCCTCGCCACCGAGGTGGCCGGCAACATTTCGCCGGCCGCGCTCGACGCGTTGATGCGCGTGCTCGACGCCGGTGCGGTGCCCGATGCCTGGGTGCTCGAACTGTCGAGCTTCCAGCTCGAAACGACCGACACGCTGGACGCCGATGCAGCCACCGTGCTCAACGTGACGCAGGACCATCTCGACCGTCACCCGGGCGGCATGCCGGCCTACGCGGCCGAGAAGGCACGCATCTTCGGCGCGCACACGGTGCAGGTGCTGAACCGCGACGACCCGTGGGTGGTCGCGATGCGCCGCGCCAGCGCGCGCGCCATCGGCTTCGGCGACGGTGAACCGACCACCGGCGACTACGGACTGGCCGAGCGCGATGGCTGCACCCAGCTGATGCGCGGCACGCTGCCGCTGCTCGCGCTTGACGAGATGAAACTGGCCGGCCGCCACAACGCACACAACGCGCTGGCCGCGCTCGCGCTGTGCGAGGCGATCGGCCTGCCACTGGAGCGCTGCGTCACCGCACTGCGTGACTTCGCCGGCCTGCCGCATCGCGTCGAAACCGTGCTCGACACGGCCGGCGTGCGCTTCATCGACGATTCCAAGGGCACCAATGTCGGCGCCACGGTGGCCGCGATCGAAGGTCTCGGCCGACCGCTGATCATCATTCTCGGCGGCGACGGCAAGGGTCAGGACTTCGCGCCGCTGGGCCCGGTGTGCGCACGCCATGCACGCTTCTGCGCGCTGATCGGGCGCGACGCGCCGGCCATTGCCGAGGTGCTCGCGGCCCACGGCGTCCCTCACCGCAGCTTCGCCACGCTGGAAGAAGCCACCCGCGCCGCCTTCGCCGCGGCGCAGTCGGGCGACGCCGTGCTGCTGTCCCCGGCCTGCGCCAGCCTCGACATGTTCCGTAACTACGCACACCGCGCCGAGGTGTTCATCGCCGAAGCGCGTCGCATCGCGGCCGAAGGAGTGCGCTCATGAGCGGCAGCATGCGACTTGATTCGTCGCGCTTCGGCGAATCGCCGAAGCCGGCCGAACTCGACCCCTGGCTGCTGTGGCCGGCAGTCGCCCTGCTGCTGATCGGCCTCGTCATGGTGTACTCGGCGTCGATCGCCGTTGCCGACAGCAGTCGCTTCACCGGCAACAAGCAGGAGTTCTTCCTGATCCGCCAGGCGGTGTTCCTCGCCATCGGCGGCGTCGCGGCGCTGATGGCCTTTCAGGTGCCGATCCGCACCTGGCAGGCGTGGTCGATGTGGCTCTTCCTCGGCGGCATCGTGCTGCTGGTGCTGGTGATGATTCCGGGCATCGGCAGCGTCGTGAACAACTCGCGCCGCTGGATCAATCTCGGCCCGGTGAACCTGCAGCCGTCCGAACTGGTAAAGCTGTTCACCGTGCTCTACGCCGCCAGCTACATCGTGCGCCGGCTGCCCGAGATGCATTCCTTCCGTCGCGCTTTCGTGCCGATGACCCTGGTCATCCTGCTGGTCGGCGCGCTGCTGGTGGCCGAGCCCGATTACGGCGCATTCGTCGTCATCGTGCTGATCGCCTTCGGCATGCTTTTCCTCGGCGGCATCAACGGCAAGCTGTTCTTCTCGCTGGGCGTGGTGGCGCTGGTCGGCTTCGCGCTGATCATCCGCTTCAATGAACTGCGCTGGGGCCGCTTCATTGCCTTCCTCGATCCGTTCAACAACGACCCGCTGGGCAAGGGCTACCAGCTCACGCACTCGCTGATCGCCTTTGGCCGCGGCGAGTGGTTCGGCGTCGGCCTCGGCGGCAGCGTCGAAAAGCTGCTCTACCTGCCCGAAGCGCACACCGACTTCCTGCTGGCGGTGATCGGCGAGGAACTGGGGCTGGTCGGCGTGGCAACCGTGATCGGCCTGTTCGCGCTGGTGGTGCACCGTGCCTTCGCCATCGGCCGGCGCGCGCTGCTGCTCGAACGCGCCTACGCCGGGCTGGTCGCCCAGGGCGTCGGCATCTGGTTCGGCGTGCAGGCCTTCATCAACATGGGTGTGAACGTGGGCATCCTGCCGACCAAGGGGCTGACGCTGCCGCTGATGAGTTACGGCGGCTCCGGCATCCTGGTCAATTGCGTCGCGCTGGCCATCCTGCTGCGCATCGACTGGGAGAACCGGCGATGAGCGGCACCGCACTCATCATGGCCGGCGGCACCGGCGGTCACATCTACCCCGGCCTCGCGGTGGCCGACGAACTGCGTGCGCGCGGCTGGCGCATCGTCTGGCTGGGCAACGCCGACGGCATGGAAGCGCGCATCGTGCCGCCGCGCGGTTACGAACTGCAGTGCATCCGCTTCACCGCGCTGCGCGGCAAGGGCCTGCTGCGCAAGCTCATGCTGCCACTCAATCTGCTGCGCGGTTTCTGGCAGGCGCTCGGCGTGCTCGGCCGCGTGAAGCCGCAGGTGGTGCTGGGCCTCGGCGGCTACGTCACCTTCCCCGGCGGCATGATGGCCGCACTGCGTGGCATTCCGCTGGTGCTGCACGAACAGAATTCGGTCGCCGGACTGGCCAACCGCGTACTGGCCGGCGTTGCCGACCGCGTGCTCGGCGGTTTTCCGGATGCGCTGTCGAAGGCCGAGTGGACGGGCAACCCGGTACGCGCCGACATCGCCGCACTGCCGGCGCCGGCCGAGCGTTTCGCCGGCCGCAGCGGTCCGCTGAACATCCTGGTCGTCGGCGGCAGTCTGGGCGCCCAGGTGCTGAATGACACGGTGCCGCAGGCACTGGCGCAGATTCCCGACGGCGAGCGCCCGCAGGTGATCCACCAGGCCGGCGAACGCAACATGCCAGCGCTCGAAGCGGCCTACGCGGCAGCGGACGTGCGCGGCACGCTGCAGCCCTTCATCCAGGACATGGCCGGCGCCTACGCGCAGGCCGACCTGGTCATCTGCCGCGCCGGCGCACTCACCGTCGCCGAACTGGCGGCGGCCGGCGTCGCCTCGGTGCTGGTGCCGCTGCCGCACGCGGTCGACGACCACCAGACGGGCAACGCGCGCTTTCTCGCCGACGCCGGAGCGGCTGAACTGATGCCGCAGACGGCGCTGAATGCCCGCTCGCTGGCCACCCTCATCCGTTCGCTCGACCGCGCCCGCCTGCTCGACATGGCACAGCGCGCGCGCGCGCTGGCGCGACCCGGCGCGACGGCCCAGGTAGCCGACATTTGCGCAGCACTCGCGCGAGGACAACAGAAATGAAACACAAGATCAGCCACATCCATTTCATCGGTATCGGCGGATCCGGCATGAGCGGCATCGCCGAAGTCCTGCTGAACCAGGGTTACGTGGTCAGCGGTTCGGACATTGCCGACAACGCGGTCACCCGCCGCCTCGCCGCGCTCGGCGCGCGCGTCGTGCAGGGCCACGCGGCCGACAACATCGCCGGCGCCGACGCGGTGGTCACCTCGACCGCGGTCAGCGCCGACAATCCGGAAGTCGTGCGTGCACGTGAGCGGCAGATTCCCATCGTGCCGCGTGCGCAGATGCTGGCCGAGCTGATGCGCATCAAGCAGGGTGTGGCGGTCGCCGGCACCCACGGCAAGACCACCACCACCTCGCTGATCGCCAGCTGCCTGGCCGAGGGCGGGCTAGACCCGACCTTCGTCATCGGCGGCCGGCTCAACTCGGCCGGCGCCAATGCGCGCCTGGGCACCGGCGAGTTCCTGGTGGCCGAAGCCGACGAGTCCGACGCGTCCTTCCTGTTCCTGTCGCCGGTGGTGTCGGTCGTCACCAATATCGACGCCGACCACATGGACACCTATGGCCACGACTTCTCGAAGCTGAAGCAGGCCTTCGTCGACTTCCTTAACCGTCTGCCCTTCTACGGCGTTGCGGTGCTGTGCGCCGACGACGCGAATGTGCGCGAGATCATTCCGCAGGTGCCGAAGCAGATCATCCGCTACGGCCTCGATCCGAACGCCCAGGTGCGCGCCGAGAACGTGCGCGCCGACGGCACCCGCATGCTCTTCGACGCGGTACGCGTCAATGGCACGACCACCCGCATTCCGGTCGAACTGAACCTGCCCGGACTGCACAACGTGCGCAACGCGCTGGCCGCCATCGCGGTGGCCAACGAGGTCGGCGTGTCCGACGACGCCATCGTCCGCGCGCTCGGCGAATTCAAGGGCGTCGGTCGCCGCTTCACCCGCCACGGCGAGATCGCGCTGCCGGCCGGCGGCAGCTTCACGCTGGTCGATGACTACGGCCACCACCCGGTCGAAATGGCCGCCACGCTCGAAGCGGCGCGCGGCGCCTACCCCGGCCGCCGCATCGTGCTGGCCTTCCAGCCGCACCGCTACACGCGTACCCGCGACTGCTTCGAAGACTTCGTGCGCGTGCTGTCGGGCGCCGACGCGGTGGTGCTGACCGAAGTCTATGCCGCCGGCGAAGCGCCCATCGTCGCCGCCGACGGCCGCGCGCTGGCGCGCGCGCTGCGCGTCGCCGGCAAGGTCGAGCCGGTATTCGTCGAAGACATCAACGCGTTGCCGCAGACCCTGCTCGACACCGTGCGCGACGGCGACGTCGTGCTCGGCATGGGCGCCGGCTCCATCGGGCAACTGCCCGCCAAATTCGCACAGGACATCCAGAAATGAGTACCCACGACACCGCCGCACTGGGCAAGGTCGCCGTGCTGTTCGGCGGCAGCTCCGCCGAACGCGAAATTTCCATCATGTCGGGCAGCGCGGTGCTGGCCGCGCTGCAGGAACAGGGCATCGATGCCCACGCCTTCGACCCGGCGGAACGCGATCTGTGGGAACTGAAGCGTGACGGCTTCGACCGCGCCTTCATCGCGCTGCACGGCCGCGGCGGCGAGGACGGCACGATACAGGGCGCCCTCGAATGCCTCGGCATTCCCTATACCGGCAGCGGCGTGATGGCCTCGGCCATCGGCATGGACAAGTGGCGCACGAAGATGGTTTGGCTGTCGGCCGGCCTGCCGACGCCGCGATACAAGCTGCTGCACGCCGGCAGCGATTTCCGCGCCGTGGCGAACGAACTCGGCTTGCCGCTGTTCGTGAAGCCGGCGCGCGAAGGCTCCAGCGTCGGCGCCACCAAGGTCATCCGCATCGAGGATCTGGAAGGCGCCTACGAGAAGGCAGCGCGCTGCGATCCGCTGGTACTGGCCGAACAGTTCATCAGCGGCCGCGAGCTGACCGCGCCCTTCCTCGGCGACATGGCACTGCCGCTGATCCGTATCGAAGCGCCGCAGGGCAACTACGACTACCAGAACAAGTACTTCACCGACGACGTGAAGTACCACTGCCCGAGCGGGCTCGACGCCGACCTCGAACAGGAGATCCAGGATCTGGTCATGCGCGCTGCGCGGCTGATCGACTGCCGCGGCTGGGGCCGCGCCGACCTGATGCTGGGCGAGGACGGCCGCCCCTGGCTGCTCGAAATCAACACCTCTCCGGGCATGACTTCGCACTCCTTGGTGCCGATGGCCGCACGTGCGGTCGGCATCGAGTTCGGCGAACTGTGCCTGCGCATCCTGGAGTCGGCCCGCCTTGGCTAAAAAGCCCTCAGCGCGCAACAAGGCCACGCAGCGCCGCGATGACGGCGGCCTGTGGGACAGCCCGCGCGCGCTGACGATGATCGCCGACGTGATCCTGCTGCTGGCGAGTGCGGCGATCGGCTATGCGCTGGTGATCATGGTCACCCGCATGCCGGTGCTGCCGCTGCAGTCGGTGACGCTGACGCGCGCACCGGCCAACGTGAGTGCCGCGCAGATCGAGGACGCTGCGCGGCGCGCCGTCACCGGCAGCTTTCTCACCACCGACATCGAGCGCGCACGCACCGTGTTCGAAAGCCTGCCCTGGGTGCGCCACGCCACGGTGCGCCGGGTGTGGCCCGGTTCGCTGGAAATCGACATCGAGGAGCACGTCGCGGTCGCGCGCTGGTGGGTGCCGCCGAACGTGCCGGCACGCATGGTGAATGCCCAAGGCGAACTGTTCGTGGCCGAACACGAAGCTGCGCTGCCGCTGTTCATCGGACCGGACGAGGACTCGGCCAGCATGCTGGCTCGCCACCTTGAGTGGAGCGATCTGCTGGCGCCGATGGAGCGGCAGATCAGCAAACTCGTGCTGACGCGCCGCCAGGCCTGGCAGTTGCAGCTCGACGACGGAACGCGGCTCGAACTCGGTCGCGAGGAGGAAAAGTCGCCGATCGCCGAACGGCTCGCGCGCTACGTCAATACCCAGCCGGAAATCCTGCGCCGCGGCGCGCAGAAAGTGATCTACGCCGATCTGCGCTATCCGAACGGCTACGCAATACGAATGAGCAGCACTGAACACCAGGACAGACCATGACAAGAGACAGCAAGGACCTCATCGTCGGCCTCGACATCGGCACGTCGAAAATCTCGGCCGTCGTCGCACAACTCGGCAGCGACGGGCGACTCGACATCCTCGGCCTCGCGACCCAGGAGGCGCAGGGCCTGAAGAAGGGTGTCGTGGTCAACATCGAAGCCACCGTCGATTCGATCTCGCGCGTGATCCAGGAAGTCGAGTTGATGGCCGACTGCAAGGTGCGCGAAGTATTCACCGGCATCGCCGGCAGCCACATCCGCAGCTTCAACTCCAATGGTGTGGTCGCCATCAAGGACAAGGAAGTCACCCGGCTCGACCTCGAACGCGTGGTCGAAACCGCGCGCGCGATGCCCATTCCGGCCGATCAGGAAATCCTGCACACGCTGACCCAGGAATTCATCATCGACGGGCAGGACGGGGTGCGCGAGCCGATAGGCATGAGCGGCAAGCGGCTCGAAGTGCGTGTGCATATCGTGACCGGCGCCGTGTCGGCGGCGCAGAACATCATCAAGTGCGTGCGCCGCTGCGGCCTCGAAGTGGTTGACCTCGTGCTGCAGCCGCTGGCTTCCAGCCAGGCCACGCTGTCGGAGGACGAAAAGGATCTGGGCGTCTGCCTGATCGACATCGGCGGCGGCACCACCGACATCGCCATCTTCACCCAGGGCGCGATCCGCCACACGGCGGTCATCCCGATCGCCGGCGACCAGATCACCAACGATATCGCGATGGCCCTGCGCACGCCGACCGCCGAGGCGGAAGACATCAAGCTGCGCTACGGCGTGGCGATGTCGGCACTGGCCGACGCCGAGGACATGATCGAAGTGCCGGGCATCGGCGACCGCGGCCCGCGCCGCATGTCGCGTCAGGCACTGGCCGACGTGATCGAGCCGCGCGTGTCGGAGCTGTTCGAACTGGTGCAGGCCGAGCTGCGACGCAGCGGCTACGAGGAATTGCTGTCGTCCGGCGTGGTGCTGACGGGCGGCAGCTCAACCATGCGCGGCATGGCGGATCTGGCAGAGGACGTGTTCCACCTGCCGTCGCGCGTCGGGGTGCCGGAGTGCAGCGGCAACCTTGCCGACGTGGTGCGGCATCCGCGCTACGCGGCGGCGATCGGACTGGTGATGGAAGGCGCTGCGCAGCGTCGTCGCGGACAGGTTGCGCGCGAAACGAGGAACGTCCGTCAGGTGCTGGCCAACATGCGCTCCTGGTTCGAAAGAAATTTCTGAAATTCGGGACGCAAACGGCATCTACGGCATGCGTTGCACTAAGTTTAGTCGTATACTTGCGCGCAATCACTAAATCTAGTGGTGGCGCGCGTTTTGTAGCCATAAGAGCCTTCAGGCTCGGAGGCGTTCGTGGAAAACAGGAGGGCGGATATGTTCGAGATTCTCGACAAGGAACCGGTGGGTGCAGTGATCAAGGTGATCGGCGTCGGTGGAGCCGGCGGCAACGCGGTTGATCACATGATCCGTGAAGGTGTGAACGGCGTCGAATTCATCGCCGCCAACACCGACGGCATGGCACTCACCCGCAACCTCGCCCCGGTCAAGATCCAGCTCGGCAAGAACGGCCGCGGCGCCGGCGCCAAGCCCGAAGTCGGCCGCACCGCCGCCGAGGAATACCGCGAACACATCGCCGACCAGCTGCGCGGTGCCGAGATGGTGTTCATCACCGCCGGCATGGGCGGAGGCACCGGCACCGGCGCCGCCCCCATCGTCGCGGAAGTGGCGAAGGAGATGGGCATCCTGACCGTCGCCGTCGTCACCAAGCCCTTCGATTACGAAAACCGGATGCGCGCCGCTGAATCCGGCATCGACGAACTCGCCCGCCACGTCGACTCCCTCATCGTCGTGCTGAACGAGAAGCTGATGGAAGTCCTCGGTGAGGACGCCAGCCTGGAAGACGGTTTCAAGGCTGCCGACAACGTGCTGCGCAATGCCGTCGGCGGCATCGCCGAAATCATCAACATCCCGGGCCTGGTGAACGTCGACTTCCAGGACGTGCGCACGGTGATGGGTGAGATGGGTCGCGCGATGATGGGCTCGGCCGAAGCCGCCGGCATGGACCGCGCACGCATCGCTGCCGAACAGGCTGTCGCCAGCCCGCTGCTCGAAGGTGTCGAACTGTCCGGCGCGCGTGGCGTGCTGGTCAACATCACGGCCAGCCGCTCGCTGAAGATGAAGGAAGTGAAGGACGCGATGGAAACCGTGCGTGCCTTCGCCGCCGAAGGCGCCCACGTCATCTTCGGTACGGTGTTCGACGACTCGATGGAAGACCGCCTGCGCGTGACCGTGGTCGCCACCGGCCTCGGCGCCCCGCGCGCGATGAGCAGCAAGCCGCCGATGACCATCATCCGCACCGGCACCGACGACGTCGCGATGCCGGCCGCCGCGATGGGCACCGACTACTCGCACCTCGACATCCCGGCCGTGATGCGCGGCCGCGGTGGCCGCACCGCGTCGAGCGCGGTCGAAGCCATGCGCGCCAACGGCGTCGAAACGCTGGATATTCCGGCCTTCCTGCGCAAGCAGGCGGACTGATACCGGCCGTGCTGCACCCGTCCGGCCGCCCGGCCGGACGGATACGCCCTGTTACAGGGGCGTGACGCGGAGGTGAGGTAAACTTGAACTTTCGCTTTCAGTCGTCCTGTCTGCCATGATCCGGCAACGCACCCTCCGTTCCATCGTCCGCGCCACCGGCGTCGGCCTGCACTCCGGCCTCAAGGTCAATCTCGAGCTGCGCCCCGCCCCGGCGGATACCGGCGTCATGTTCCGGCGCGTCGATCTGACGCCGCCGGTCGAACTGCGTGCCGACGCGCACGCCGTCGGCGACACGCGCCTGGCCTCCTGCATCGGCCGTGAAGGCGCCACGATCTCGACGGTCGAGCACCTGATGTCGGCGCTTGCCGGTCTCGGCGTCGACAACGTGTTCGTCGATGTCGACGCGCCCGAACTGCCCATCATGGATGGCTCGGCCTCCACCTTCGTCTACCTGATCCAGCAGGCCGGCATCGTCGAGCAGGCAGCGGCGAAGAAGTTCGTCCGCGTGCTGCAGACGGTCGAGGTGAAGGACGGCGACAAGTGGGCGCGTCTCGACCCGTACGAAGGTTTCAGCCTGGAATTCTCGATCGAGTTCCGACACCCGGCGATCGAGCGTACCGGCACCCAGGTCAAGGTCGATTTCGCCCATCAGTCCTACATCGACGACGTCGCCCGTGCGCGCACCTTCGGCTTCATGCACGAAGTCGAATACCTGCGACAGAACGGTCTCGCCCAGGGCGGCAGCCTGGAGAACGCGATCGTGATGGACGAGTACCGCGTGCTCAACAGTGACGGCCTGCGTTACGCCGACGAATTCGTCAAGCACAAGGTGCTGGACGCCATCGGCGACCTGTACATTCTCGGCCACCCGCTGCTTGCCGCCTTCAGCGCGCACAAGTCCGGCCACGCGCTGAACAACGCGCTGCTGCATGCGTTGCTGGCGCAGGAGGGTGCCTGGGAGTGGGCGAGCTTCGACCAGCCGGCACAGACGCCGTCCGCGGTGTCGCACCAGTACCGTCCGCTGGCCGACGACGCCGGCTCGGCGCCCGCCTTCGCCTGAGCGGCACGTGCTCATCCTGCGCCTGATCGGCATCCTGCTGATCATCACCGTCGGCGCATCGTTTCTCGGCTATGTGCTGACGCGAGACCCGCGTTACCTGAATTTCGCCTGGACGCTGCTCCGCTACGCGGTCATCGCGACGCTGGGCATCCTCGCACTGTTCCTGCTGGAACGCGTGATCATCCTTTAGCTTTGGCGCGCGCGACCAGCAGCTCCAGCGCACTGCGCAGCGCGCTCGACGGGTCGAGCGCCGCGGCCCCGGAAAGCAGTTCCCGACGCGCCGATTCGCTGACCGGCCGGGGTGCAACGGGCGCAGTAATCCGAGGCGGATCAAATGCTTGCACCTTCACCCTGACTTCGGTAACCTCGCCGCAACTTTCCTGCAGTGCCAGCCTTGCGCTGGGCAGCAACTGCTTCAGCCGGTGGGCAACAGCGCCAGACGAAGCGCTGACCACCACGACACCCTGCTTCACGTTCAGCACCCGACTGACCTGCGTCAGTTCGGTTGGCAGGAATTTTTCGTAGGCTCTCTGCACGCGGGCGATCTGTCTGACGTGCGACGCCAGATTTGCCAGCGAGTCCTGTGCATTGAGATGGTCGTGCAGGCGACGGGCAGACATAAGAAGACTTAGGGAGCGGATGTGCAGATTATTCTGGTTTCCGACCGCCTGACAACCGCCAAGGCCATCACCATCCGGCCGTGGCACCTCGCAGGCGCACTGTTCGCCTTCACGGTACTCGTTTTCATGCTCGCCTCGGCGTTCTCGTTCATCACGCTGAAGCACGCCAGCGAGTGGCGACTGCCGGTGATCGACGAACTGATCACCGCAGCGCGCAACGAGGAAATCCAGCGCAGCGAACAGTTCGTACGCGAGAATCTGAACACGATGGCGGTCAAGCTCGGGCAGATGCAGGCCCAGCTGATACAGCTCGACACGCTGGGCACCCGGCTGGCCAAGCTCGCCGGCGTCAAGGCACCCGAACCCGTCGTGAACAGCGCACCGCCCGGTCGCGGTGGCCCGCTGATCAACGAGAACACGCTGTCGGCGGACGAACTCGAAGCGCAGATGAAGCAGTTCTCCGATCTGCTGGCGCAGCAGGACGACTACCTCGGCGTGATCGAATCGGAACTGCTGCTCGATCAGGCCACCCTGTCGCTGGTGCCGTCCACGCTACCGGTCAATGGCGGCACCTGGAACGCCTCCGGTTTCGGCTGGCGCATCGATCCATTCAACGGCTCGCGTGCGATGCACGAGGGCGTCGACTTCGTCGCCGAGGTGGGCACGCCCATCATCGCCGCGGCAGCGGGCGTCGTGACCACGGCCAGTTTCCATCCGCAGTACGGCAATATGGTCGAGATCGATCACGGGCGCGATCTGGTCACCCGCTACGCGCACGCCAGCAAGTTGCTGGTCGCGCCGGGCACGCTGGTACGCCGCGGTCAGAAGATCGCCGAGGTCGGCAGCACCGGTCGCTCGACCGGGCCGCACCTGCACTTCGAAGTGCGCGTCAAGGACGTCGCGCAGAACCCCAACCGTTTCCTCGAACTGGCGCGCAAGGCGCTTCCCGCGAATGCGCGGCAGGCATCCGCCGATAGCCACGCGCACTGAAACCGGGCCACCTCGGGCAAGCCTCCCGCAGCGCCGGCCCGGCGCCCCCGCCGTCACAGGGCTGCCAACGGGCACATGCTAGAATCGCTGTCTTTTCCGCCATCGGTTTGCCCGTGCCGGGCTTCTGTCTTCGATGATTGCATCCCTGTTCACCAAGCTGTTCGGCAGCCGCAACGATCGCCTGCTGAAGAAATACCGTCCGGTCATCGCCCGCATCAATGCACTGGAATCCGAACTGTCCGGATTGAGTGACGAAGCCCTCACCGGCAAGACCGCCGAGTTCCGGCAGCGTCTGGCCGACGGGCAAACCCTCGACGACCTGCTGCCCGAAGCCTTCGCCGTGGTGCGCGAGGCGAGCAAGCGGGTGCACGGCATGCGCCACTTCGACGTGCAGCTGGTCGGCGGCATCATGCTGCATTCGGGCAAGATCGCCGAAATGCGCACCGGCGAAGGCAAGACGCTGACCGCGACCCTGCCGGTCTATCTGAATGCGCTGTCCGGCAAGGGCGTGCATGTGGTGACGGTGAACGACTACCTCGCCAGCCGCGATGCCGAACAGATGGGCAGGCTCTACGGCTTCCTCGGCATGACGACCGGCGTGAACCTGTCGCGCATGCCGCACGACCTGAAGCAGGCCGCCTACGCCTCGGACATCACCTACGGCACGAACAACGAATTCGGCTTCGACTACCTGCGCGACAACATGGTGTATTCGCAGGGCGAGCGCGTGCAGCGCGGCCTGAACTTCGCCATCGTCGACGAGGTGGACTCCATCCTGATCGACGAGGCGCGCACGCCGCTGATCATTTCCGGTCAGGCCGACGACCACACCGACCTCTATGTGAAGCTCAACGCGGTCGCACCGCTGCTCACGCGCTGCGAGGTCGAGGACGGCCCGGGCGACTACTGGGTCGACGAGAAAGCGCATACCGTGCTGCTGACCGAAGCCGGTCACGAACACGCGGAAGAGATCCTGGTCCAGCACGGCCTGCTCGAAGCCGGCCGCAGCCTGTACGAGCCGGCCAACATCACGCTGGTGCACTTCCTCTACGCCAGCCTGCGCGCGCACAACCTGTATTTCCGCGACCAGCAGTACGTGGTTCAGAACGGCGAAATCATCATCGTCGACGAATTCACCGGTCGTCTGATGCCGGGCCGCCGCTGGTCGGACGGTCTGCACCAGGCGGTCGAAGCGAAGGAAGGCGTGCAGATCCAGGCCGAGAACCAGACGCTGGCCTCGATCACCTTCCAGAACTACTTCCGCATGTACGGCAAGCTCGCCGGCATGACCGGTACCGCCGACACCGAAGCCTACGAATTCCACCAGATCTACGGCCTGGAAACCGTCGTGATCCCGACCCACCGGCCGATGATCCGCAAGGACATGAACGACCTGGTGTATCGCACGGCCAAGGAAAAGTACGCGGCGGTGATCGCCGACATCAAGGACTGCCACGAGCGGGGCCAGCCGGTGCTGGTCGGTACCACCTCGATTGAAAGCTCGGAGCTGCTGTCCGGTCTTCTGAACAAGGAAAAGCTTCCGCACCAGGTGCTGAACGCCAAGCAGCACGAGCGCGAGGCGGAAATCGTCGCCCAGGCCGGCCGGCCGGGCGTGATCACGATCGCCACCAATATGGCCGGTCGCGGTACCGACATCGTGCTCGGCGGCAACGTCGAGAAGCAGGTGCAGGCGCTTGAGCAGGACCAGAGCATGGGCGACGCCGACCGCGCCGCGCGCGTCGAGAAGCTGCGCAGCGAATGGCAGTCCCTGCACGAACAGGTGATCGCCGCCGGCGGCCTGCACATCATCGGCACCGAACGCCACGAATCGCGCCGCATCGACAACCAGCTGCGCGGTCGCTCCGGCCGCCAGGGCGACCCGGGCTCGTCGCGCTTCTACCTGTCGCTGGAAGATCCGCTGATGCGCATCTTCGGCGGTGAACGACTGAACGCCATCATGCTGCGGCTGAAGATGCCGGAGGGCGAGGCGATCGAGCACGCGATGGTGAATCGCTCGCTCGAATCGGCGCAGCGCAAGGTCGAACAGCGCAACTTCGACATCCGCAAGCAGCTGCTCGAATACGACGACGTGTCGAACGACCAGCGCAAGGTGAT
>NZ_JADMJL010000002.1 GCF_018780585.1 Methyloversatilis discipulorum
AGAAGGACGTGGGCTACATCTCCACCGGCGGTGGCGCCTTCCTGGAGGTGCTGGAAGGCAAGACGCTGCCGGCGTTCGAGGTGCTGGCTCGGCGCGCCAAGGGCTGAGTCAGCGGTCTCTGGTGGGGATGCGCGCCACCACCAGGATGCCGATCGCAGCGGCGACCAGCAGCAGCCCGAGCACCACGGGCTGGCCACGGAAGCCCCAGGCCGAGAGGCCGACCATCACCACCATCGAGACCTGGGCCACGGTCTTGGTGCGCCGCGTCAGGCTGCGGTGCTGCTCCCAGTCGCGCACCATCGGGCCCATGAAGCGGTGGTTGAGCAGCCAGCCGTGCAGGCGCGGCGAGGCCTTGGCGTAACAGGCCGCGGCGAGCAGCACGAAGGGCGTGGTGGGCAGGCCCGGCAGCACCACGCCAATCAGGCCCAGCGCAAGCGACACGCTCCCCGCCAGCCACAGCAGCCAGCGCATCACGCGCGACCGGTGCAAGGCGGCGGCCGTCTGCGTCGGTGCCTGCGCCTCGCTCATGGCGCCCACCAACCGAGCGGGTGCCGCGCCAGCGCGACCGAGGCCATGAAGGCCAGGCACAACAGCGCGGCCAGCAGGAACAGCGCGCGCGAACGCGGGGAGCGCGCGCGCTTGAGCGCCATCGAGCCCAGGGCGATGTAGACCAGCAGCAGCGCGAGTTTGACGCCCAGCCAGGGCGTGTGCAGCGGGTTGAGCTGCAGCAGCCACCACAGGCTGGCACCCGCCAGCAGCAGCGCGGTGTCGATAGCCACGCTCAGGTGGCGCCAGAGCGCCCGCAGGGGCCAGGCGTGGTCCAGCAACCGGCCGAGGCCGCGCAGTGCGAACAGCCCCGCGCTGCCCGCCACCAGGCTCACATGCGTCTTGAGGAGCAGCGGGTAGGCCCAGGCGAATTCCGGTGCTGGCATGGCAAGGGGTGGTGCGGTGGGGCGGGCGGTGAAGTCGCCGCAAGCATAGCCGCTCCCACACGCCCGACGCGGCACTCCGGTCTCAGCAGCAGGCTGTGCGCACGGGTTCGAAGGGCGGGAACAGGCGGTTGTTTTCCAGGTGGATGTGGGCGACCAGGTCGTCCGAGAACTGCGCGATGCCGGCGTACAGCGCACGCCAGGTGTTGCACGCGCCCGGCGGCGGCGTGGTGTCGTGCGCCAGCGCCATCAGGCGTTCGAGCTGCCCACCGTGGCTGGTGTGTTCGGCCCGCATCACGCCGATCGGCATCGCGGCCATCCCGCGCCCACCGGCCCTGAGCAGGGGAAACAGCACCTGTTCCTCCTTGTCCATGTGGTCGAGCAGCTCGGTCTCCATGGCCTCGAGGTGGTCCGCCAGGCCCGTGGGCACGTCGGCGTGTTCGCGGTGCACCGCCTCCACCCGGCGCGCCATGCGGATCAGCTCGGGCAGCTGCTCGCGGTGCACCGCGTGGTAACGCGTGAGGATGTGGTCGATCATCTCGGCGGGCGCCTGCGGCACGACCGGGTTTCCCGGGCGCTCCAGCAGCGCCAGTTCGGCCAGCACTGCGTCGACCGACAGGCCCTTGTCGTCGCAGGCCTGCTGCAAGGCGATCTGGCCGCCGCAGCAGAAGTCGAGCTTGAGGCGGCGAAAGACGGCGGTGGCGCCGGGCAGATTCACCGCGATCTGTCCGATCGGCTGGTCCGCGCGTTCGAGGATGTCGGCAGGGGCGAAGGTGGTGTCCATGGCTGAAGGTCCTTAAAGGTTCATTTGAAATGAATATATTAACGCATAAAATGCACACAATATGAATATTCAGACCGTCCACACGGACATCGGTCATGAGGAGGATGCGGCATGCGACTGACCAACTGGACCGACTACAGCCTGCGCGTGCTGATGTACTGCGCCGCCAGCGAGCAGCGCGAGCAGCCCGCCACCATCGGTGAGATCGCCGAGGCCCATGGCATCTCGCGCAGCCACCTGACCAAGATCGTGATGACGCTCTCGGGCCTTGGCCTGCTGGAGACCACGCGGGGCCGCGGCGGTGGCCTGCGCCTGCTCAAGCCAGCGCACACCATCGTGCTGGGCGAGGTGGTGCGCCAGACCGAAAGCGACTTCACCCTGGTGGAGTGTTTTGACGCCGAGCACAACACCTGCCGCCTGGACGGCCACTGCCGCCTCAAGGGTGCGCTGCGCGAGGCCATGGACCGTTATCTGGAGGTGCTCGACGGGGTCACGCTGGCCGATCTGGTGGCGCCCGCCGCCAGCACCCGCGGTGGCCAGCGGGTGCATTTTGTGCCCGGCCTGCCACGCCCGCTCGACGTCGCGGTCCGTCGGTCGCGGGTATCTGCCGGCGGCGAAAGCCGCTAACCTCACGCCATGGTGTCCACCGCATCGTTGTCGACCAAGCTGGTGCGCATTGGCGCCGGGTTGCTGCTCGTCGCCCTCGCGTCCATCGGTCTCACGCTGTGGGTGACCTGGCAGCTCGAAGGCGGTGCGGCCGCGGTCAACGAAGCCGGGCGCATGCGCATGCAGACCTGGCGGCTCACCAGCGTGGCGCAGGCCGGGCGCGCACCGGGTGATGTGGCGGCACTGGTGCAGGAGTTCGACCGCAGCCTGGACCTGCTGCGCCGGGGCGACGCCAGCCGCCCGCTCTTCGTGCCCTGGGATGGCGCGGTGCGCCGCGAGTTCGCCACGGTGGAGGCGCTGTGGCAGAACCAGCGTCCGCTGTGGTTGCAGGCCACGCCACCCGAACCCGCGCAGGCGCTCGCCGCGGCCGACACGTTTGTCGACGCCATCGACGCCCTGGTGCTGGCGATCGAAAAGCAGCTCGCGGGCTTCACCGCCATCCTCAATCTGTTCCAGTTCCTCATGATGGCGCTGGCCATCGTCGGCGCGGTGGTGATGCTCTACACCGGCTACATGTATGTGATCAACCCGCTGGTTCACTTGCGCCAGGGCCTGCGCCGGCTGGAGTCGGGCGACTTCAAGGCGCGCGTGGAGGTGGAGACGCTCGACGAGTTCGGGCAGGTGGCGGGCGGCTTCAACCGCATGGCGTCCACGCTTCAATCGATGTACGCCGGGCTGGAGAGCCAGGTCGAGACCAAGACGCGCCACATCGAGGCGCAGCGCGCGCGGCTGGCCACCCTGTACGAGGTCAGTGCCTTCATGGCCCACGCCGGCAGCATCGAGGAGCTCTCGCGCGGTTTCGCCCAGCGCGTGCGCACCGTCGTCAAGGCCGACGCGGTGGCGGTGCGCTGGAGCGACGAGGCCAGCCAGCGCTACCTGATGCTGGCCTCGGACTGTTTTCCGCAAGACATGGTGGAAGACGAGCGCAGCCTGCTGGCCGGCGCCTGCGCCTGTGGCAACCTGCAGCCCGACGCGCGGACGCGCGTGATTCCCATCCTCAGCCACGACGAGGCCAACGTGCGCCACTGCGCGCGCGCCGGCTTCGAGACGCTGGTGAGTGTGCCGGTGCGGCTGCAGAACCGCCTGCTCGGCGAGATCGATCTCTTCTACCGTTCGCAGGCCAGCCTGAGCGCGGGCGAGACCGAGCTGCTCGATGCGCTGGCCAGCCACCTGGCCAATGCGCTGGAGAGCCTGCGGGCCGCGGCGCTGGAGCGCGAGGCGGCGGTGGGCGAGGAGCGCGCCCTGATCGCACGCGAGCTGCACGACTCCATCGCCCAGTCGCTGGCCTTCCTGAAGATCCAGACCCAGCTGCTGCGCACCGCCGTGCAGAAGGCGCAGCCGCAACAGGTGCAGGCCACGCTCGACGAACTCGACGAAGGCCTGCGCGAGAGCATCCACGACGTGCGCGAGTTGCTGGTGCACTTCCGCACCCGCACCAACACCGACGACATCGAGCGCGCGCTGCAGGAGACGCTGCAGAAGTTCCAGCACCAGACCGGCCTGTCCGCCCGGCTGCACATCGAAGGCCACGGCCTGCCCTTGCCGGCCGATGTGCAGGTGCAGGTGCTGCACGTGCTGCAGGAATCGCTCTCCAACGTGCGCAAGCACGCCGGCGCCAGCCACGTCCAGCTGGACGTGGTCAAGGGCTCGCACTGGCGCTTCCGCGTGCGCGACGACGGTTCGGGCTTCGACGCGCTGGACGCGCCCGACGCATCGCACGTGGGCCTGAAGATCATGCGCGAGCGCGCCGCCCTCATCGGTGCCCGGGTCGACGTGAGTTCCGAGCCCGGCACGGGCACCACCGTCACCCTGAGCCTGCCGCCGCACCCGGTGGCGGCGGGCGTTTCCCTGTCCGGGCCGGCCCACCAGCCGCCCACCGCCACCCCGCTCACGCCATGACCGACACGCGCTCCACGACCCTGCCCATCCGCCTGCTGGTGGTGGACGACCACTCGCTGTTCCGGCGCGGCCTCATGGCGCTGCTGTCGCAGGACGCGCGCTTCACGGTCACCGGCGAGGCCGGCGATGTGGGCGAGGCGCTGCGCTGCGTGCAACGCCAGCGCCCCGACCTGATCCTGCTCGACAACCACCTGCCCGGCGTGCTGGGTGTGGATGCGATCCCGTCCCTGCGCGAGGCCGCGCCGGGCACCCGCATCCTGATGCTCACGGTGAGCGAGAACGAGGCCGACCTGGTGGCCGCGCTCAAGGCCGGCGCCGACGGCTACCTGCTCAAGACGGTCGAGTCGCACCACCTGTGCGAGGCCATCGTCAAGGTGATGGACGGCGAGTCGGTGGTCAGCCCCGAGATGACCACCAAGCTGGTGTCGGCCCTGCGCGCGCAGCCAGCGACCAACGGCGACGCGGTCGATGCGCCACCGGTGGCGGCCGCCGCCGCCGATGCCGAACTCGCCTCGCTGTCCGCGCGCGAGCGCGAGATCCTCGACCTCATCGCCGGCGGCGACAGCAACAAGCACATCGCGCGCAAGCTCGACATCGCCGAAACCACGGTCAAGATCCATGTGCAGCACATCCTGCGCAAGCTCCACATCACCTCGCGCGTGCAGGCCGCGGTGTTCGCGGCCCGCCACGCCCACTAGGAGACAGACGACCATGGCCCTGCACCACCTCGAATCGGGCGAAATCGCCAACCTGCGTCCGCTGGGCGGCGACGCGCTCAGCACCCAGTCCAGCGCGCTGTTCAAGACCGAGCAGCTGGAGGTCATCCGGCTGGTGATCGCGCGCGGCCGCGAGATGCCGCTGCACAAGGTGCCGGGCGAGATCACGGTGCAGTGCCTCGAGGGCGTGATCGAGTTCGAGACGCCCGGGCGCGTGCAGAAGCTGCAGGCCGGCCAGCTGCTGTTCCTGCGCGGCGGCGTGCCGCACAGCCTGCGCGCGCTGGAAGACGCCTGCGTGCTGGTCACCATCCTGCTGTGGGGACCCCCGCCCTGAGCCGGGCGGCTTGATCCAGATCAAGTCGCGCGCACAAAGGCGCCGCCCTAGTTCTTCCGGACGCGCCGCGCCCACCCGCCATCGTTCTTCTTCCCCCGCCGCGCAGCCACCGGAGGGATAGGCGGGCACGCCCGTTGCGCCGACAGTGATGCCATGTCCCGTGGAGAACACAACATGGCTTCCGAACTGAGCAACGACAAAAAAGCGTGGTCCGTGCTGATCGTCAGCACGCTGGCCTTCACCGTGTGTTTCATGGTCTGGATGATGTTCGGCGTGATCGGCATCCCGATCAAGAAGACGCTCGGGCTGAACGCCACCGAATTCGGCCTTCTCACCGCCACGCCGGTGCTGACCGGTTCGCTGATCCGCGTGCCGCTGGGCATCTGGACCGACAAGTACGGCGGCCGCATCG
>NZ_JADMJL010000003.1 GCF_018780585.1 Methyloversatilis discipulorum
ACCTTTCGACCCAACCGCTCACGGTGCTTGACTCGGATAACAGTATCTACAGGGGCGGTGCGCAATCCACGGCCCAAGCATGGGCCGGGGTTCTGTGGGAGGGGTCTTCCGACCCCGACAAAGCTTCAGATCACCGCGGTGCCCGCCCCACCGCACTCATCCATCCGGCCGCCCTCAGAACGCGCTCTTCACGGTGCCGCCATCGACGCGCAGCGCAGCGCCGGTGGTGGCGGAGGCGAGCGGGCTGCACAGATAGGTCACCATCGCCGCCACTTCCTCGGTCGTCGCGAAACGCTTGATCAGCGAGGTCGGGCGCACCTTCTCGAAAAACTCCTTCTCGAACGCCTCGAAGCTCTGGCCGCTGTCGCCGGCCAGCGCCTGCACGAAGTCCTCGACGCCGCGCGAGCGGGTCGGGCCGGGCAGCACGCTGTTGACGGTGATGCCGCTGCCGGCGACCGATTCGGCGATGCCGCGCGCGATCGCGATCTGCGCCGACTTGGTCATGCCGTAATGCACCATCTCCGCCGGAATCTGCACACCGCTCTCGCTGGAGATGAACAGGATGCGCCCCCAGTTGCGGCGCTTCATGCCGGGCAGCACCAGTCGCGCCAGACGCGCGCCGCTCAGCACATTCACCTCGAAGAAACGCAGCCAGTCCTCGTCCGGAATGTCCTCGAAGGCCTTGGGTTCGAAGATGCCAAGGTTGTTCACCAGGATGTCGATGTCCGGGTAGTTATGCACCACCGTCTCGGCGTCGCCCGCCTTCGACAGGTCGCCGGCAAAGCCTATGGCACCCGCGCCCAGCCGGGCGACCGCCGCGTCCACCGACGCCTGCGAGCGGCCATTGACGATGACGCGGGCACCTTCGCGCAGCAGCGCTTCGGCGATCGAGTAGCCGATGCCGGCCGTGCTGCCGGATACCAGCGCGAGACGGTTGTTCAGTTGCAGATCCATACGGGAACTCCTTTCGAAGACAGCGCCGCGGCGTCAGCCCCGCGGTGCGAACATGATGATGGCCATGCCGGCCAGCGCGACCGCCACACCGGTGACATCCCACAGATGCGGACGTTCGCCGTCGACCAGCCACAGCCACAGCACGGCGACGCAGACATAGACGCCGCCATAGGCCGCATAGACCCGCCCGGCCGCGGTCGGATGCAGAGTCAGCAGCCAGACGAAGGCGACCAGCGAGACGGCCGCCGGCAGCAGCACCCAGGCCGACGCGCGGTCCTTCATCCACAGCCAGGGCAGATAGCAGCCGATGATTTCGGCGAGCGCGGTGGCGACGAACAGTGCGGTGGTCTGGAGCAGTGCGGACACGGGCGCGGAGCGGCGGGACGACAACGCGTCAGTGTGCCGCGATTCGCGCCCGGCGCGTAGCGTCGCTGTGCGGCACAGATGCCCGCCAGGCCTGTGCTAGCGTCGACGCCTCCAGATTCCGCGCCTTCCTCACCATGCCCACCGCCCTGTCAGCCGTGCTGTGCGCCGCCCTGCTGCTGATGGTGAGCATGGGCGTGCGGCAGTCCACCGGTCTGTTCATATCGCCGATCAATACCAGCACCGGGCTCGGTATCGTCAGCCTGAGCTTCGCGCTGGCCATCGGCCAGTTCATGTGGGGCGCGGTCCAGCCGGTAGCCGGTGCCGTGGCCGACCGTTACGGTCCGGGTCGCGTGCTGGCGGCCGGGCTGATCGTGCTGGCACTCGGCTGCGTGCTCACCACCTTCGTCGACAGCGCATTCGGCATGACGATGACGCTGGGCGTGCTGGCCGCCGCCGGCTCCGGCGCCGGCAGCTTCTCGGTGCTGATCGGCGCCGCCTCGCGCCGGCTCGATTCGGCGCAGCGCGGTCAGGCCGCCGGCATCATCAACGCCGGCGGCTCGCTCGGCCAGTTCGTGTTCGCGCCGCTGGCGCAGAAGCTCATCGCCAGCGTCGGCTGGATGGGCGCGATGTACGCGATGGCCGCCGCCGCGCTGGCCGCGCTACCGCTGGCACGCGCACTGCGCGCCCGCGAGCCGCATCCGCAGCACGCTGCCGGCACCGACGGCGGGCTGCGTCGCGCGGTCGGCGACGCGATGCGCGACCGCAGCTATCTGCTGCTGCATGCAGGCTTCTTCACCTGCGGCTTCCACATCGCCTTCCTGATCACCCACCTGCCGGGCGAAGTCGGCCTGTGCGGCCTGCCGGCCGAGGTGGCGAGCGGCGCACTGGCGCTGATCGGGCTGGCCAACATCTTCGGCAGCCTGCTTGCCGGCTGGGCGGTCGGCCGCTGGCGCAGCAAGATGATCCTGTTCTGGATGTACGCATCGCGCGCCGTGCTGGTGCTGATCTACCTCGCGTCGCCGCGCACCGAATGGACCTTCTACCTGTTCGCCATCGGGCTCGGCGTGACCTGGCTGGCCACCGTGCCGCCAACCGCGGGCGTCGTCGGCAAGCTGTTCGGCACCCGCTACCTCGCGACGCTGTTCGGCCTGACGCTGCTGTCGCACCAGACCGGCGGCTTCTTCGGCGCCTGGCTGGGCGGGCTGGCGCTCGAACACAGCGGCAACTACCAGTGGATGTGGTACGCCGACGCCACACTGGCCGCCGCTGCCGCGCTGGTGAATCTGCCCATCCGCGAGGCGCCCGTTGTGCGCGCGACCGCCGCGGCCACGTAGGCGCCCACCGATGGCGTTGCGCGCGCGGCGGCGCCACAATGCGGTGATCACAACAAGAGGAGACACCGCATGAGACTGCTCGGCGCACTCGGCATACTCGTACTCGGCCTGCTGGCCGCCTTCGTCATCGCCAACTGGCACGTGCTGGCGGCACCGGTCGAGGTGTCGCTGCTGGTGGCAACGATCGTTGCCCCCGCGGGCGTCATCCTGCTCGGCGGCACCGCACTGCTGCTCGTACTGCTCGGCGCCTATACGCTGAGCCTGCACACCTCCACCCTGCTCGAAGCACGCCGCCACGCCAAGGAACTGCGCGAACAGCGCCTGCTCGCCGACCAGGCCGAAGCCTCGCGCTTCACCGAACTGAACGCCGCGATGCAGAAGGAATTCGCCGACCTCAGGGTCGAACTGCAGAAGGTGTCGGTGGAGTCATCGAACTCGCTCGCCGCCGCCATCGGCGAGGTCGAGGACAAGCTGGATCGGGCGCTGGGTACGACGGGGGCGGCGACTGGATTGACGCAGAGATCTATTTCGTAAGACGCGTCGCGCGGCCAGTGCAAGGCTGGCCGCGAAGTTCGGCGCTCTTACCTACGCAACTCTCCGTGGTCAGGATCGCGATGGTGAGCGCGGACCACGAGAATTCGCAGTCGGCCATCGCGCAGTCGGCCATCGACTTCGCGATAGATCACCGAGTAGGGAAACTCATGCAGCGGATGCACTCGCCTCAGTTCGTCCGCCGGCGTACCGATGCCGGGGTATTCGAGCAGCAGCTCCACCACCCGCTCGAATTCGCTCAGAAAGCGGTTCGCCAGCATGACACCGCCCTCGCGCCGGTAGAACTGTGCCGCCTCCAGCAAGTCGAGTTCCGCGCCACGGTGAAGGCTGTATGTCATCCGAGGCTGGCCCGGATACGCGCGATCGCCTCCGGGCCGGACACAAGTGCCGATGGATCGGCGTCCGCCTCGGCGTCGCGTTGTGCGGCGAGGGCGTTCCAGCGGGCATCCCGCTCGCGGTCTGCATCGAGACTGCTGATCACTTGATCCAACAGACGTGCGCGATCCGTTGCGGGCAACTGAAGAACCTGTTGAACCAGGAGTTCTATAGGAGCAGCCATCGTGTTACCTCCTGTTCGGGAATGCGAAGGGTGCCATAACGCTCATTCTGAGCTCAAGACAAGCGGAAGCGTAAATCAAGGCCGGAATTCCGGCGCACCGCTCTCGCTCTGTGCCACCTTGCTCGCGAGGCACTGCCCGGCCCGCTGGCGCAGCACGTTGTCACGAGGGCCCCAGGCCCTCACTCGCGTATCTCCGGCTCCACGAGCAGGGTCAGCAACTGCAGCGACTGCTGCCAGCCCAGGTAGCAGCCTTCGGGCGGAATGACGGCCGGGATGCCCTCCTGCACGATGTTCATGTCGACGCCGCAGGACACGGTCTTCAGCGTCACCGTCGTCTGCATGGTGCCCGGCAGGTTCGGATCGTCGAACACCGCCGTGTAGCGCAGCGTCTGTCCTGGAATCAGCTCCAGATACTCGCCGCCGAAGGAATGGCTGTGACCGGTCGTCAGGTTGGTGAAGGACATCCGGTACCTGCCACCGACGCGCGGCTCCATCAGATGGACCTTGCCGGTATAGCCGTGCGGCGGCAGCCATTTGGCCCACGCGTCGGGATCAAGGAAGGCGCGATAGATGCGGTCGGCAGTCGAAGGGATGACGCGATGAAGCCGGACGGTATAAGTAGACATGAAGAACTCCGTTGCCGAGGACAACCCTCTGTTCACACGACGGATGGCAGGCGCCGGTTTCGACAGGGCGGCGTGCCGCGTCGCTGCTCCGACCTGCCCCGTCAGACCGCGGGGGCGATCGCGCCTGAAGGCACCTGATAGCGCAGTTCAGCGAAGCCCGTGCCCACCTGCCTGACCGACACGAGCACCAGCGGCGGACTGGTGAGCTGCCGCGGAAACAGCGGCTTGCCCCTGCCCAGCGTGACCGACCCCACCTGCACGATGATCTCGTCCAGCAGCCCGGCGTCATGGAACTGCCCGGCCAGATCGCCACCGCCGACGATCCAGATATTCCTGTCGCCCGCCGCCGCGCGCATGGCGCCATGCACGGGTCGCACATCGCCCCGGACGAAGCGGATGTCGGCGCCGGGAACGGTTGGCAGGGTCCGCTTCGAAAACACCCACGTCGGCTGGCTGTAGGGCCAGGCCGCGCCGGTTTCCGCGGCCACCGTGTCCGCGTGACGCAGCATCCATTCGTAGGTGGACGACCCCATCGCCAGCGCACTGACCTCGGCGATGAAGGCCGGGTAGCTCGTGTCACTGACGTCGCCCAGCGGAAACAGCCAGTCCAGCGAGTCGTCCTCGGTAGCGATGAATCCGTCGAGGCTCGTGGCGGTGTAGTACTGGGTTTTCATGGAAGTACCTCGGGGAAGGTGCGGGTGGACGTTCTGGCGTGGGGCCGCCGGGCGCTGTCGGCCACGGACAACATGTTCTCCGGTCTCACGTAACGAGATGACCTGTGACGGGCGGAACGGCGAAGGCGCGGTGCCGAACCGCTCGTCCGCGCCCTTTGTCCGCTAGGCTACGCGCTCACGCAGATGCACGATATTGCCCTCCGGGTCGCAGACATTGCGCACCTGCATGCCGGGGCCCGGCCACACCGGCCCCCAGACCCGCCCGCCACATTGCTCCGCAATGCGCTCCGCCGCCACCAGACTTTCCACCGTGAAGAAGGGCTTGATGGCCTGCCCCTCACGCGCCACCGGCGGCGCCTGAATGACGATGGAACGGCTGTACTGCTCGGGGATGGCGTGGATGATGAGCTGGACATCGGGCGTCTGCAGGACTCGGTGTTCGTCGTCCGCATGCAGCACCCGGGCACTCAGAACCTGTTCGTAGAAGGCGGAAACGGACGACAGATTCTTCGCGTAGATGAGCACACCGGTTCGTGCGGGGCCTGACATCGGGATCTCCTGTTGAAAAGACTTTCGAACTGGTGGGTATCAGCGCTGAGAGGTGCGCCGCGTGAAACTGCAGCTGCAATTCGCTCGATGGATCAGCGCACCAGGAAAGACCATCCGGTTCATGCGCCAAGAAGCTCTAAGAACCGTGACAGTCGGCGATTGTAAAGTGCTGCGCCACACTGGCCCGCTCACGCCGGCACGTGCACGGTGGCCTTGATGTGCTTCAGGTTCGTCACGATGGTGAAGCTCATCAGCACCAGCAGAGACCAGGCACTCCACTTGGTCACATGAACGGCCGCCCACGCGCCGAGCTGATGCGGATATGCCCACAGGCCGAAGAAGGTGCCGATGTTCTCGGCGAGCCAGATGAAAAACCCGATCAGCACCAGCGCCAGTGACAGCGGCATGCGGCGATCGACGCGGTGCGGCCGGAAGACCACCTGCGCCCGTGCGTACAGACCCAGCGCGGCGGCGGCCAGGTACCACCGGTAATCGCCGATGAAGTGGTGGGTGAAGAAGTTCAGGTAGAGCGCAGTCGCCACCAACCCGGCCATCCAGTACGGCGGGTGATGCTCGACCCGCAACTGCAGCAGCCGCCACGCCTGGATGATGTAGCTGCCCACCGCCGCGTACATGAAGCCGGAAAACAGTGGAACGCCCAGAAGCTTCGTGTACGCGAAGTCCGGATAGGACCACGAGCGGATGCCGCTGGACGTCTTGAAAACCTCAAGTCCGAAGCCAAGCAGATGGAACAGACAGATCGCCTTCAACTCATCGAGCGTTTCACGACCGCTCCAGAGCATCCACCCCTGAATCACCAGCGCGATCAGCAGCAGCATGTCGTATCGGGGCAGCCCCAGCACGCCGGTCCGCGGAACGCAGAAGACCGCGACAAAGAACAGCCCGGCAAACAGGCATGCCTGAGCTTCCTTCCAGGTGAACTGCAGGAACTCGACGCCAATCCCGACGATCCGCGCTCGCGCATCCGTTGCAGGTGAGAATGAGGCTTCAGGCATCAGTCCGTGCCGAGCGATGGTTAGCGCCCGCGGTCATGCAATTTGCTCAACGCGGCACTGCTCGCATAGAGGGTAAGTCGCGATGAATTCGGAGAGCCGGCCCTTCATCGCGTCGAACGATCGGCCATACATGTAAAAGGCCGTTTCTCTCGGGCCTTGCCAATAGCTCAGGACACGGCCTTCGCCCTCCAGGAGCCGGCCGAACTCGGCATAGACGTGGTTTGAGTCGCAGTCGCGATAGGTTTCGGCAGGGAGATCAGTGCCGTTCAGGTAGACGGCCAATCCTTCTGTTGAGCCGAAGGCAACCTCTTCTCCGTAGGCTTCAATCGTGAGTTTTGATCCCTTCGGCGCTCCCAGCGCGTCCAAGGTGGATGCGACCAGCGAAGCCACATCGGAGGAAGAGGCTGGAATTTGAATCTCGATGTCGCAGTACTCAATTTCGCCGCTCTTGGCCTGCATCGTTCCGCCGCCGGAAACTTCACCAACCCCGTGCTTCTTCAACACCGCGTCGAGTGGATCTTCGAAGAACTCACCGCGATGTATCGGCTGAAGTCTCGCGTTCAAACGTGCGACGAGGAACTGTCCAGCAGCGGGCGGGGTTTGCTTCTTTTTGAACAGGCGACCGAACATTGTGTGGACTTCCTATCAAGGGGGGCTAACGGCGCTGTAGAAAAACCCCATTTCGGGGCAAGCGCATACTTCCGTCCTTCGCCGGCTCGAAGTCGTTCATCACTATTTCAGCCTTCCGACCTTCGCGTCATCGTCGTCCTCTGACGTGCGCTGTGGCTGACGCGGGGCGCCCTTGCGGCGGCAGCCGTTCCGCGCGAGAGATTGCCCAATTCGCCTACCAATGGTGCCCGAGCTTTTCGATGTTGCACGGAGACCAGGAACAACCCACGTTACGGCGGAGCGCAAAAACGTGGTCTGTCCTTACTCACAAGAGAACGGGGGCGACCGGCCGCCTATGCGTCATTTGGGGCGAACTTGAATGAACGTATGATTTGCCGAAAAGTCTTGGCCAATGGACACTCTGTTTTGCGGTCGAGAAACGTGACAACAAACGCATGGCGCTCTTGCTCGATGCAATAAGAATAGACGCGAAACTTCTCAGGGGAGTCGTCGAACACTGCATCCGCCACTATGACCCGCCCCTTGGCAGGCCCAAGTCGAAACGACTTGTAACGGAGTGCTCGCTGCTTGGGGACCTCGAAGCAACGTTGGCCTTTCGCGAGCGTAACGACGCCTGGCGAAATCTCAGCTACTTTTCTTCCCATGGCATCTTCAAAGACGCTATATCCAGTGAATGACCACTCACTGGGATAGTTGAAAGAGTAGCGACGATAAGGGGCAGCGGTAGATTCCGTATAGCTATTCCATTCGGATGTCTCCCAAACGACTGGCTTCGGACTAATGATGTCGGAGTTGAAAAGAGCTTGGCCGTCGCCGGCCAAACTCGCCAAGGAATAACAAGCCAGCGAGGCGGCAAAGATAAGCGGGCGCATCAACCTAAGACGCATAGCGTCCGCTGCAGCAAAAGGTTGGGCATCGACTTCACTTGCGAAGCCGGACATATAGCGACGCGCCTACAGACGCCAAACCACTCCCGATAAGCATGAACTCAACCGCTCTGCTTTGCTCGCAAGGAACGACACGATAGAAGACCTGCTCCGCCGGCGCTGGCCCGGTCGCGAACAGACTCGTCAGACTCGGCCAGAAGTTTAATGGCAGCAGATCGCCAAGCGGTGACAACAGCGCCAGGCCGGTGATGACGAGCACGATACCGATGCGGAGTGTCCAGAGGCTCATGCGCATGCTTTCGTTGATGCCGAACGTGAAGGTCAGCGGCCGCCGAGGCCCGCAGGGCGGGACCGGCTGATCGTAGGGTTATGCATCGGAGCTAAACGCAACGACGCACGAGCCCCACATCGTCTTTAGCAGGAGGGGATCGCTGTGGCCAAAAAAACGCTTCTCCGTTGGGGCATATTTTTCGACTGTTGCGAAGTAAGTTAGATGCAGGCTGTGAGCGTCGACCTTGCTCACCGGAACACTGTCGATGGTGGCTACTTTGTACATCGAGCTCTTCCCATCCTCGGCTGCAACAAATCCACCCGTCTTGGGAATATACGTGGCCGTGTCGAGAGCAGGATTGTCCGCGACTTTGGATTGAAGAAGTTGCGCGTAACCGTCGCCGATCATTGCCGCAAATTCATTTCGAGAACGTTCACTAATGAAGAAGTGAGCTTCATCTCTTATACCGAGGTCGTTCTCGTAATGCGCCATGAAATCGCCGGCAGAAGCCCAGATTTCCTTGCGTCCGCGGCGCGTCAGGGCGGAATTGAGGCGCTGACTCTTGGAAATGACAAGAGATGGTTCGGTCTCTTGGCCCAGAAAGCGAACACTAAAAGGAGCGCGCGCAATATGAAGCACCCCGCCGACAGGTAAGATTTCGCGACCGTGCTGAAGCACGGAGACGCGTTCGCAGGATGGCTTGTACGAGAGTTGCAGATCCGGCAGAGGCGCGGGAGGTGAGTCGACACAGCTTGCAAGAAGAATCAAAGCCGGTACCAAGCACAACTTGAACACCTGCGGGTGAATTGTCATGGGACAGTCCGTGAGGCATAACGCAAAAATGAGGCGCAGCCGTAGCGCGAAGGGCACTAGAAATGTAGCTTTTGGCTGTCCCCTCGACTGGCGGGTTGGGCCGCATTGGCTATTTCACCTTTTTAGTTAGCGCCACGTGAAGGAAGCCTTCTAAGCGCGCTTCATTCAACTGCGAAGTCAGGCCTGCAAGATCCTCGGCTAAGTCGTGAAGCTCAGTCGTTGTGGGTAATGGCCGCCATTCGTGGCCTGAGCCTTTTCGGGCGGGTTCACCATCCAGTTCCTTTCCCCAGACGCTGTGAACGAGATCGTTGCGCTTCTCGGTGGCGCGCTTGCAGCGCTCAAGGAGCGCTTGAAGCTTGAGCAAAGGTTCGCCTTCCCCGAGTCGTTGGCGGGCCAACTTTTTGATTCGGTCTCTAAGTTGGGAGGAACTGTCGTAAGCCGTAGCGTCCAGCGCCTCATTCGCGTCGAGGCGAGCGAGGGTCTTGATAGTCATTCGCAGGATGTGGTTCAGATGCTCGTGCCGTAGCGCTACCTCGCCAATCTCTGCCAACAGGTCTCTGTCTTGAGGGACGTGAAAGGTCATCATCTTTGTCATTCTGGCCTCACCGTAATGGCAGGAAGCATGCGACCCAACGTTGGCGCTAAGCGGCGGACGGAGGCTGGAGAAGCCAGCCGGAGGACATCCGCTTGAGCAACTGGTTAGCTGGCACCATGAAACTGCCTCCAAGCTTCTTCTTCAATGCCGCCGGTGACGACGGTGCCGTCTTGGGCCGTCAACTGATAGATCTGCTGAATGCCGCCAATGCTGCCCTCTCCTTCAAGCGCCAAGAGGATGGTGTACATGACATCCGTGAGCGCGCCGTCGAACGCCAACCGTAGCTGGCAAAGCTGTTCATCAGAAAGGGTCATGCTGCGGACGTGCGCCGCCACTGCACTTTGGCCTTCGTCGCCCATAAAGAGCCGCAACATCTGCTCCTTCTCACGCTTCCACGCGGCCACGAACTCGTAAGCGGTCATCGATGCTTCTGCCAGCTAACGTGAGGTAGACGACATTCTCGTCCGATAAGACGGACGCTGTCCGGATAAGCAAACAAACCGGACACCGGATTTCTTCTTCATTTCAACGTCCTCCGTTTGCTTACCCGTTTACGCACGGTACGAAAAAAAAGGCCGTGAAACCGGACACCCCGCCAACCCATGTCCGTGGCCTTTTGAATTCCATTCAATTATGCACAAACAGATAAGCACGCGGCAGCGGCCCACACGCCCTACTTGAACGAGAACACATACCTCACATCCACCGCCTGCTCCGTCCCCGTGCTGCCGATCAGCGCGAGGTGGCGGGTGAGGTTCCAGGTGAGCTTGACAACGCTGGTGGCACCGGCCACGCCTTGTTCGTAGGTGAGCAGCGCGTTCGATGACAGGCGCTTGCCGACGCTGACGACTTGGCCGCCGACGGTGGTCGTGTTGTTCGACGAGGTGACGACCTGGCTGCGCGGGCCGGTGGTCGTGCTGCTCTGGGTCAGCGCGATCTGGTCCAGGCCGAGCGCCTGCGCGAGCGAGCCGGTGATGCCTTCGCCTTCGCCGCCGAGCAGCGCGCTGGCGGCGGTGGCGAGCAGCGAGAGGTCGGAGCCGCCAGCGCGGTCCTGGCCGCGGCCGAGCACGATCCATGACAGCTTTTCGCTGTCCGGCATCGCCGAATCGGACACCAGCCGCACGCGCGGCTTCAGTACCGTGCCGCTGACTTCGACGCCGGCCTGCACCGGCAGGTTGGGGCGGATGGCGCGCACGTTGAGACCGGGGTTGGACACCGAGCCCTGGAAGCTGATGACGCCGCGCTCGATCACCAGGTCCTGACCGTAGGCGCGGTAGCGGCCGTCGACGGTGCGGATGTTGCCGGTGGCGCGCAGGCCGCGGCCTTCGTCGCGCAGCGCGAGCTGGCCGGTCAGCCGCGTATCGAGCCCGCGGCCCTTGAAGTAGACGCGCTCGCCGAGATCGACGTCGATCGCCAGGCCGAGCGGCGGGCCGGCGGCTTCTTCCGGCGTGCGGCCCTTGATGACCACGTCGTCGCCGAGCGCGGGCGCCGACTGCTCGGGCACGGTGAACAGGCCGGCGTCGGCCTTCAGCGCCAGCTGCAGTTTCATGCCCTCCTTCGCCGAGCCGCGCACCGTGCCATCGCCGGACAGCATGAGCCACTGTTCGCCGCCCTGCAGCGGCACGAAGCGGCGGATGTCGATGGCGATGTCGGCGCGCGTGGTAGCGAGGTCGACGCTGCCGCGCGCCGACAGCCGACCCGGTTCGCGCGTCAGACCGGCGGCGCCGAGCCGTGCATCCGGCGGCGGGCGGCGGTTGTCGCTTTCGAAGCTGAGCGACTGCAGCGTCAGGTGATCGCCGTCGAACTGCGCGCGCAGTTCGCCGCGCTCGAGTTTCACGCCGGCATCGACCAGCGCGAACGCCAGCGCGTCGCCGTCGATGCGGCCGGACAGTTCCGGCGCGCGCAGCGTGCCGGCCAGCTTCACGTCGCCGCGCAATCGCCCGGCGGTGCTCATGTCGAGGCGCAGCGTGCGGCCTATCCAGGCGAGCGAGGGCACGTCCAGCGTCGCGCTGCCGCGGGTCGGCGCGTCGAGGTCGGGCTGCCACAGGCTGCCGTCGCGGCGCAGCGGCAGCGCCACCTCGGCGCGCGCTTCGCCGATGTCCGGCCCGGCCAGCACCGCCTTCGCCAGTGCTTCGCGGCCAGCGAAGGTCACGTCGACGCGCGCCGCCGACAGCGCCAGTTCGTTGCGCGTTTCGCCCGACACCACGACGTTGCCCGCTTCGCGGAACAGCGACAGCGTGCCGTCGATGCGCTCGTCGCCGGCCAGCAGTGCGGCCAGCGACCAGTCGGCGCCGAGCTTCAGCGGCGCGCGCACATTGACGCCGGCGGCGCGGTCGCGCCACACCAGGCGCAGCGGCACGCCGCGGGCGCGGCCACGCGCGTCGAGCCGCTCGGGTGTCCAGCCGGTGTGCGCCAGCACCAACTCGCCACCGCCGGTCAGCGCAAAACGCGCGTCGTCGAGCGTCGCCTGCTGCGGTGACGCGCTGAGCCGCGCGGGTGCGCTCAGCGTCGCGCTCAGTTCGGACGAAATCACCAGCGCCAGCCGGTCGATGATGCCCGACCACGCCGGGCCGTCAGCCAGCGCGCCGTGCGCGGCCAGCTTCAGCGACGGCTTGGCTGGCGTGTCACCGCGCTCAGTCGGCAGCGCGCCGGCGACGATGTCGGCATCCAGCGTATGTGCGGCGCGCGAGCCTGCGATGTCGATGCGCAGCTGCTCGACCGGCACCGGCGCCTGCGGGCTGCGCAGGTCGGCGGCGTCGAGCGCGAGGCGCAGGCGACCGTCGGCCCCCGGAGCCAGTTCGGCATCGATGTCGGCGCGCGCCACGCTGCCCAGTTCGCCCAGCGCCAGCGCGCGCGCCTGCAACTGCAGACGCCCATGCGGCGCCGGAATGCTGCCGGCGAGGCGCCCGCTGCCGGACACGCGCCCGGCCAGCGTCTGCCCGGTGAATGCGCGCAGCGCCGCCAGATTGCGCGCGTCGAGGGTCCAGTCCAGCGCGTCCTGCGCGCCGCCGAAGCCACCCTGCGCGGTCAGACTGTTGCCCGACCAGTCGAGCGCGACATCGACGTCGGACAGGCGCTGCCCCTGCAGGCGCAGCTTCGCGCGGCCGGCCAGCGGCTCGCCGATCAGCGTGCTCGGCTCGATGTCCAACGCGGCGCGCAGATCGATCTGCGGACCCAGGCGGCCGGCGGCGTCGAAGCGGGCCGACAGCGACGCCGCCGGAGCCTTCACGAAGGCCGACGGGTCGAACTTCTGCAGTCGGCCGTCGACCGTGAAGGCCAGCGTGTCGTCCAGCTTGAGCGTGCCGCGCACGCCGGCCTGTGCGCCGCGCGCGGAAAGATCGGCCTGCGCCAGCGTGAGCAGCGCGTCGGCGACATGGCCGCTCGCCGTCAACGCGAGGCGGCTGGGGCCGCGGTCGGTCAGGTCGACGACGAACTGCTGGCGCGCGCCCGAAGCCTGGATATCGATGCGCCCGCCGATCTTCGTGCGCACACCCTGAGCGTGCAGTTGCGCGCTGTCGATGTCGCGCAGCGTCAGTGCGGCGGTGATCGGCAGGTCGCCGCTGCTGCGCCAGCCGGCCTCGCCGCTGACCTCGCCGCCCCCGGCCAGCGCGAGGCGCAGATCGCGCACATCGACCGCCGCCACGCTTGCTTCGATGCGTGCCGTCAGCGCAGTGACCGGTGCACGCCCCTGATCGATGCGGCCCGGTGCGGCGTTGGCCGCGCTGACGGTGCCGGTCAGCGCCAGCGCGTCGCCGTCGCGCGGCGCGAGATCGGCATGCAGCGTCCATCGACCGGACGGCGCAGACGGGTGCAGGCTGTGCGGATCGAATTCGTCGAGCGCCAGTTTCAGCGCCGCCAGCGGCTGCGCGGCAAACGGCCGCACGCCGACGCGGGCGCTGCCCGACACGCCGTAACCACTGGCGCGCAGATCGATGTCGGCCGCCTCGGCCAGCGCACCGCCCAGCGTCGCCTGCGCCGCGTAGTCGGCCGCCTTGAAGTTCAGCGCGCCATTCAGCGCGAAGGGTGCGGCACCGTCGAGCTGCAGCCGGCCGTCGAGCGCGCCCCAGGGCGTGCCGAGCGACAGCGAATCCAGGCTGTGCGTACGCCCGTCTGATTCCACTTGCGCGTGCAGCGCGTCGAGCACGATGTTGTCGACGGCAGGCGTCGCGTAGTCGGCCAGCACCAGCCGTTCGATCTCGATCTGCGCGTTCAACGACAGCGGCAGTTCGAGGCTGGTTGGCACCACCGGCGCCTCGTCGCTGGGCGAGGTGGCGATGCGCAATTCTTCGACCGACAGCCGGGCGATGTCGAGCCGGCCGCGCAGCAGCGCCGAGGCGCTCCAGTCGAGCGCCACCGCCCGCGCGTCGATGCGCAGGCTGCCGTCGTCATGCACCAGCCGCGCCAGGCGCGGCGCGTCGACCAGGCTGCCGCCAGCGACTTCGATCTGCAGCGCCGGCACGGCCCACTGCGCAGCCGCGGCCACTGCCCGCAAGCCGCTCTGCGTCGCCAGCGCCCAGTAAACGAGGAGCACGGGCAAGGCGAGCAGCGCGAGGTCGGTGAAGGCCAGCCCGAAAAGCCGGCGGCGGCGCGGCGGCGGCGCGGAGTTGTCTGCAGGTTCGCTTTCGGTCATCGCTCAGTCAGGCATGCGTGTCCGGACCTGACAGCGTCCGGGCACCGGCGTTCGCGCATCAGCTTTCGCGCAGCGAACGACGGGTCACGTTGATCACCGGATCGAGCAGGTAGTCGAGCATGCTGCGCTCGCGCGTACGCAGGAAGGCCTCGACCGGCATGCCCGGCTCGATGCGCTCGGCCGGCCGGGCGTCGAGCGTCACATGTACGGTGTAGTAAGGATTGCCGTGCGCCGGATCGATCAGCCGGTCGGCCGACACATAGCTCACCTTTCCGCTCACCAGCGGCGTCGTGCGGGCATTGTAGGCAGCCAGCCGGACTTCGGCCGGCATGCCGGTGTGCACCTCTTCCACGTCCTGCGGCTGCACCCTCACCTCGACCACCAGCGCGGTTTCGTCCGGCACGATGTCGACGATGGGGTCACCGGCGCGCACGACGCCGCCCACCGTATGCACCTGCAGGTTCACCGCGCGACCGGCCACCGGCGCAATGACCTCCTTGCGCAGACTGCTGTCCTTCGCCGGGTTGAGCCGCGCCTGCAGGTCGAGCAGCTTGCGCCCGGTCAGTTGCGCCTCGTCGACCGCGCGCTGCACGAAGTCGGCACGCAGTTGCGCCTTGCGCAGCCGGAAGTCGCCGATGTTCTGCCGCGTGCGCGACAGCATGGCCTGGTGCTCGGCCATCTCCGCCTCGCGTATCGCCAGGCCGCTGCGCAGTTCGAGCAGCCGTGTGTGCTGGATGAATTTCTGCTCGGCCAGTTTTTCCGACGCCTGCAATTGCTCGCGCAGAGCAGCCACTGCCCGCTGGTCGGCCTCGACCTGCACCTGCACGTCGGACGCTTCGCGCTGCGCCTCGACCGCCTGCGCTTCGAGCAGTGCCAACTGCTCGCGCAGGTTGTCGCGCCGCGTGCGGAACAGCCGCTGTTCGCCGTCGATCAGGCTGCGGTAGCGCGGCGACGATGCGAGCTCGACGAGATCGTCGGGCAGCGCCAGTGCCGGCAGCTCGCGTTTTTCCGATTCGAGCCGGGCCAGCGTCAGCCGCTCGCCGATGATTTCGTTCTCGATTGCGTCGAGCGAAGCGTCGACGCGTGCATCGCCGAGCACCAGCAGCACCTGCCCCGCCTGCACCACGTCGCCGTCGCGCACCCGCAGTTCGGCGACGATGCCGCCCTCCAGGTGCTGCACCGTCTTGCGTTCGCCGGACACGCGCACTTCACCGCCGGCCACCACGGCGCCCGAAACCGGCGCCAGTTCGGCCCAGGCCAGCATGGCGGCCAGCGTGCCGCCGATCACCCACAGCCCGGCGCGGACCACGCGGTCGCGCGCCAGCGACGGCAGGCCGGCATCAAGCTCGATGGCCATGCTGCGCACCTCCCTGCTGTGCCGCTCTGTCATTCAATGCCGTCACGCGCGGGCTGCGCGTAACACGGGCGGCGATCTCGGCGTAATCACCGTACTGCTCGACGACGCCATCGCGCAGCACCAGCAGCTTGTCCATGCCCTGCAGCATGCGCGGCCGGTGCGCCACCACGACGGCGGTGATGCCGCGCTCGCGCAGCCGCGCCAGCATGTCGAGCAAGGCGTCCTCACCTTCGGCGTCGAGGTTGGCGTTCGGTTCGTCGAGCAGCACCAGCGCCGGTGCCCCGTAAAGCGCGCGGGCGATGCCGACGCGTGCGCGCTGGCCGGCCGACAGCTGGGCACCGCCCTCGCCCACCTCGGTGTCATAGCCCTGCGGCAACCGCAGGATGAGTTCGTGCGCACCGCACAGCTTCGCGGCGTCGATCACCGCGTCGGCATCCGGCGACGGCTGCATGCGGGCGATGTTCTCGGCCACCGTGCCGGGGAACAGTTCGACGTTCTGCGGCAGATAGCCGATTGCCGCCCCCAGCGTGTCTGGCGGGTAGTCCTGCAGCCGCGCACCGTCGAGGCGCACGGCGCCGGACGCCGGTGTCCAGATGCCGGCGAGCAGGCGCAGCAACGCGGTCTTGCCGGCACCGCTCGGGCCGATCACGGCCAGTTGCTGACCGGCCTGCAGCGAGAAACCGACGCCGCGCAGCAGCACGCGCTGGCCGGCCATCATGGTGAGCGCTTCGACACCGAGCCGGCCGGTCGGCTGCGGCAGCGGATGCGGCTCGCGCGCCTGCTCGCTGCCTTCGAGCAGCGACGAAAGCCGCGCCACCGACTCGCGGAAGTCGAACAGGCTGCGCCAGCTCGATACGATGGCTTCGACCGGCGACAGCGCACGCGCCAGAATCAGCGTGCCGGCCATCATGGCACCGGAGCCGAGGTCGCCGCGCACCACCAGCCAGGCGCCGCAGCCCAGCATGAGCACCTGCAGGTAGAGGCGGACGAAGCGCGTGAGGCCGGTCCAGGGTGCGCCGACCGCCTGCGACGCGGCGCCGGCGCGGATCACCTCGTCGTTCAGCGCACCCCAGCGACGGCCCAGATCGGGCGCCATGCCCATCGCGCGGACCGCGTCGGCATTGCGCACCGAGGCGTCGATGAACTGCGAGGAGGCGCGCGACGCACGGGCCGACACTTCGTTGTAGTGACGGGTGACGCGGCTGTTGACCCAGGCGCAGGCCAGCAGCACCAGCGCGCCGACGCTCGCCACGACGCCGAGCAGTGGATGGAAGACGAAGATGAGCAGCAGAAAGAGCGGCGCCCACGGCGCGTCGAACAGCGCGATCACGCCGGGCCCGGTCAGAAAGCCGCGCACGTTGGCAATGTCGCGGATGTACTGGGTCTGCGCCGGATGGCCGGGCGATCCGGCCTCGGCAAACAGTCGCGTCACCACCTGCGGGCCGAGCGCACGGTCCAGCCCGAAGGCGCACGACATGAGCAGGCGCGCACGCACCTGGTCGAGCAGCATCATGCCGACCAGTGCGATGGTCGTGACCAGCGTCAGCATGACCAGGGTGGGCACGCTGCGGCTGGCGAACACGCGGTCGAACACCTCCAGCGTGTAGAAGGGCAAGGCCAGCGCGAGCAGGTTCAGCACCAGGCTGAACAGCGCAGCCCAGAAAAGATGCCGGCGACAGGCCTGGATGAAGGCGTTCAAGCGGAATCCTCGTGTTCTTCTGTCGTATCCGGGCGCCATCTTGGCACCGGCGGGCCGCTTGTCAAACCACCTTTCCTCAGAACGCGATCGCCAGCGAAAAATGCGGCCGCCACTGCCGCTCGCGTTCGCCGTAGGCGAGGTCGAAGGCGATCGGGCCGGCCGGCGAGCGCCAGCGCACGCCGGCACCGGCGCCGAAGGCGGGTTTGAAATCCTCTCGGGTGTCGGCGGCGTCGCCGGCATCGACGAAGAAGGCCGCGCCCCAGGTGTCGGAAGTCCAGTGCACATACTCGACACTGGCCACGCCCAGCACGCGGCCGCCGACGATGGCGCTGCCCTGGCGCACGCCCAGTTCGAGGTAGTCGTAGCCGCGCACCGTGGTCGAGCCGCCGGTGCGGAACAGGAAGTCCTGCGGCAGCGATTCGGTCACGCCGCCGGTCAGGCCTAGCTCGCCGCGCAGGATGAGCTGGTCGCGCTGGCCGACCGGGATGAACCACTGGCCTTTCAGATAGCCGCGCAGGAAGTTGGCGTCGGACAGCAGGCCTTTCACGCCGCCGCCGATCTGCGCGTTCAGCACCCAGCCGTCGCGCGGATTGAACAGGTCGTCGACGCGGCGCCAGGTCCACGAGGTGTTCAGCGCCAGCGACTGCTGCGTGCTCTGCACGAAGCCGTCGATCTCGCGCTGTTCGCGCTGCAGGCTCAGCGAGTGGCGGATTTCGACGTCGCCCTTGACGCGCGCCCGCACGATGCCGGCGCCGACCCGGCGGGTGATCAGGTCCTGGATGTCGGCGTTCTCGGCCAGCACGCCGAAGCTGTCGCGGTAGCCGTCCTCGCGCGGCGGCAGCATCACGTCGGCAAAGGCGATCTGGCGCAGTTGTTCCAGCCGCACTGCGCTATTGAGCAGCCAGGAGCGCTTGAACAGATTGTTGTCCGACCAGCCCACCTCGCCGCGATAGCCGGTGTTGCTGCTCAGACCGGCGCCGAAGGACAGGCGGCGCGAACTGGCTTCGGTCACGGCGACGCGCACCGGTGTGGCGTCGGCACGCGCCGGATCGACGTCGGCGAGGATCTGCACCGAACTGAAATAGGGTGACGACAGCAGCGCGCGCTCGAAGGCGAGCACGGCGTCGGTCGAGTACGGGTCGCCCGGCTTGATCGTGGAATAGCGGCGCACCAGATCGAGGTCGTGCAGCGCCAGCCCGGTCGCTTCGATGTCGCCGAAGCGGAAGGCCGGGCCACTGTCGAGGCGCACGCTGAGGTCGACCTTCGCGCTGTCCGGATCGACCTCGGCGCGGCTGTCGCCCAGCACGGCGGCGGCGTAATCGCGCGCGGTCAGGTCTTCGAGCAGCGTCTGCTTGGCGGCCGACCAGTCCGCCTGACGGAAGGGCTGGCCCTCGGCCAGGCGCCAGCCGGCACGCAGCGCGGCACGGCGGGCGGCGCGCTCGTCGCCCTCGCCCGCCAGATCGCCGTCGAACACGATGGATACCGACGACACGCGCGTGCGCGCCCCCGGCTCGATGCGCAGCACCGGCGGATCGCCGGCGATGTCGAAGGTGGGGCTGAACCAGCCTTCGGTGGCGAGCAGCTCGGTCATTTCGCGGCGCACCCGACGCAGCGTGCGCCGCTCCGCACGCTCGCCGTCGAGTGGCTCGCGCAACTGCAGCGAGCGGGCGTGCGTGTTCAGCATGTCGAGCACCGGCTCGGGCAGCGCCGGCGCCTCGATGGTCAGGCGGCCGAGGTCGACCTCGGCCGGCGTCGCCTGCCCTTCAGGCGGATCGACCGGTTCGTCCGCCGCCTGCGCCGTTGCGCCGGCCAGCAGCGCAAGGCCGGCGCAGAGGATGAAACGGCGCAATCAGCTCGCGCTCAGCAGCTCGACCTCGAACACCAGCGTGGCGTTCGGCGGAATGACGCCACCGGCACCGCGGGCGCCGTAGCCCAGCTGCGGCGGAATCGTCAGCTTGCGCACGCCGCCTTCCTTCATGCCGGCGACCCCCTGGTCCCAGCCACGGATGACCTGGCCGCCGCCCAGATTGAAGCTGAAGGGCTGGCCGCGGTCCTTGCTCGAATCGAACTTGCGGCCGTTGGTGAGCCAGCCGGTGTAATGCACGCTGACGCGCTGGCCCGGCACTGCTTCGCGGCCGGAGCCTTCGGTGATGTCCTCGATCACCAGTTCGCCCGAATTGCGGATGACCGACAGCAGCTCGACCTCGAACACCAGCGTGGCATTCGGCGGAATGACGCCGCCGGCGCCGCGCTCGCCGTAACCCAGATGCGGCGGAATGGTGAGCTTGCGCACGCCGCCTTCCTTCATGCCGGTGACGCCCTCGTCCCAGCCGCGGATGACCTGGCCGGCGCCCAGCTGAAAGCTGAACGGGTCGTTGCGGTCCTTGCTCGAATCGAACTTGCTGCCGTCGGTGAGCCAGCCGGTGTAATGCACGCTGACCTCGTGACCCGATGCCGCTTCATGGCCGGTGCCCGGCGTGGTGTCCTCGATGACGAGGCCGCTTTCGGTGGTGCTTGAAGTCATTGTGTCCGTCCCGCGAAGTTGGAAAGGAAGGGAGTGTACTCAGCGCAGCTGGGTTTTGACGCGCCCGGCAAACAGTTTGCGCAACTTCGCCACCTTGGGCGCGACCACCGCCATGCAGTAGGGCTGCAGCGGATTGTGTTCGTAGTAGGCGACGTGGTGGTCCTCGGCCGGCCAGAACTGCACCGCGCCCTCGACCTGCGTCAGCACCGGCGCGGCATAGGTGCCGGCGGCCGTGAGGCGGTCGATGGCGGCGCGCACCGCCTGCCGCTGCGCGTCGTCGTGGCAGAACACGACTGAGCGGTACTGGGTGCCGACGTCGTTGCCCTGGCGGTTTTCGGTGGTCGGGTCGTGCAGCGCGAAGAACACGTCGAGCAGCGCGTCCAGAGTGGTCAGCGAGGCGTCGAAGGTGACGCGCAGCACTTCGGCGTGCCCGGTCTGGCCGGCGCAGACCTGGTCGTAGGTCGGGTTGTCGACGTGGCCGCCGGCATACCCCGGCTCGACCCGTATCACGCCCTCGACCCGGTTGAACACGGCTTCGAGGCACCAGAAGCAACCTCCTCCAAGAATCACGGTCTGCGTGGGCACGGCATTCATCGTTCTCCCCTTGTCGTTGGTGTCCCGGTCCTGATCGACCGGGCACTTTCCACGAGGTTCATCCGATGAGACAGATGCCTCGCGCTGCAACATGCAGACGGGACACAAACCTTGTATCGTGCGTCGCGTTTCCCGTACCCATAAATCGAGCAGGAATCTTCGCTAATGCTCTCTCAGGAAGCCTTGCAGGACTGGCGTGGCCTCGCGCTGCGCGTGGAAGAGGAAGTGCGTCGCGCAGTGGTCGGGCAGGACGACACGCTCCGGTTGATCAACGTTGCACTGTTCGCCCGCGGCCACGTACTGCTCGAAGGTGACGTCGGCGTCGGCAAGACCACCGTTCTGCGTGCCTTCGCCCGCGCCATCGGCGGCGACTTCGAGCGCGTCGAGGGCACCGTCGACCTGATGCCGAACGACCTCGTCTATCACACCTATGTAGACAGCGAGGGCAAGCCGCGCATCGAACCCGGTCCGCTGCTGCGTCACGGCGAGCGCCTGACCACCTTCTTCTTCAACGAGATCAACCGTGCCCGCCCGCAGGTGCAGTCGCTGCTGCTGCGCGCGATGGCCGAGCGCACGCTGTCCGCCTTCAACCGCGAGTACAGCTTCCCGCACATGACGGTGTTCGCCGACCGCAACCGCGTCGAAAAGGAAGAAACCTTCGAACTCGCGTCGGCTGCGCGCGACCGCTTCATGTTCGAACTGCGCATGCTGACGCCGTCGGACGACGACACCCGCCGCGCGCTGGTATTCGATCCGCGCTTCCACGACACCGACGCGCTGATCGACACGGTGACGCCGGGCGTGGTCGACTGGATGCAGATGAACACCATCGGCGCCGCCATCCAGCGCGCCGTGACCGCGTCCGACGCGCTGCAGCGCTACGCGATGGACATCTGGGCGGCCACCAGCGACCCGGTGAAGTACGGCCTGCAGATCGACGGCGTGGACATGTCGCGGCTGATCCTGGCCGGCGCCAGCCCGCGCGGCATGGGCATGCTGATGCGCGCCGCGCGCGTGGTCGCCTGGTTCAGCGGACGCGACTACCTGACGCCGGAAGACATCCGCGCCGTGCTGCCGTCGACGCTGGTGCATCGCGTCTTCTTCACCCCGGTGTACGAACTGCGCCGCGCCGAACTGGCCGATGCGCTGATCGCGCAGATGCTGGAGCGGGTCGCCACGCCCTGAGTCACGCCGCCGCCATGAGTTTCCAGCGCGACTTTCACTACCGCATGCCGATGCGGGTCGGCGGCCAGCGCCCTGGCGCGCATCGCAGCTCGACCACCGGCAGCGGTCAGGAATTCATCGCCCACCAGACGCTGTTCGACCGGCCGGACCCGCGCCGCCTCGACCTGCGCGCCAGCATCCGCGACCCGGAAGGGCGCTGGCTGGTACGGGTGAACCGGCAGCGCGCCGGCATCCCCGTTTATCTGCTGGCCGACGTGTCGGCGTCGATGGCCTTCGGCTCGGCAGCGAGCAAGATCCAGCGGATGTCGGAATTCGCGCTGTCGCTCGGCGATTCGGTGTTCCGCACCGGCGACGCGCTGGGCATGCTGGCCTACGACAGCAGCGAGCGCACCGACCTGATGCTGGCGCCGATGCATTCGCGCGGCGCCGGCGTCATGATGGCCGAATCGCTGGCCCGCGCCCGCGCCGACCAGCCGTCGACTGCTGGCATCTTCCAGGCCTGTTCGCGCATCGCCGGCAAGCAGGCGCTGGTCTTCCTCGCTTCCGATTTCCACGCGCCGCTGGAACAGACCTCGGCCGCACTCGACCTGCTGTCGCACGCCTACGTCGTACCGATGGTGATCTGGGACGAGGTCGAACCCAAGGCGCCGGAGGGCGAAGGTCTGCTCGCGCTGCGCGACATCGAAAGCGGCCGCCGGCGCGGTCTGTGGCTGCGGCCGCAGATCCGCCGCCGCTGGGAAGACGCTTTCGCCGAGCGGCGCGAGGCGCTGGAAACGCTGTTCTCGGCGCGCGGTGTCCGCCCTTTCTACATGACCGGCCGCTTCGACGCGGACGCGCTGTCACGCTATTTCTTCGAGGCCGTCTGACATGCCTTCCTTCTGGAGACTGCGCCTGCTGAGCGCCTGTGCGGCGCTGGCCCTGGTCTGCTGTGGCGCCACCCAGGCGCAGGACACCAACGCTGCGGCGCCTGCCGCCGGTGCCGATTCCAATGCAGCGGCTGCGCCGGGCACACCGCCGCAGCCCACCGGCTACGTCATTCCGCCGCCGCCGGACCCGGCTGCGGCCCCCGCCGAGCCCGCTGCAGCGCCGGCCGAACCGGCGGCCGACGTGGCGACACCGCCGGCGCCCGCGATCTCGGCGGTCAATCCCGAAGTCGATCCGCTGCGCCCCTTCGGTTACGTCATCGGCGACATCGTGACCCAGCGGGTGGTGCTGGAATACGACGGCAAACCGCTCGAACTGGGCGCGCTGCCGCCGCTGGAGCGCACCGGCAACTGGTTCGAGCGCCGCGACGCGCGCGTCGAACGCGATGCGGCCGGCCGCCGCTGGCTGGTGCTGGACTACCAGATCATCAACGTGCCGGAAGAACTGCGCGCGATCGAACTGCCCGCGCTCGACATTGAAACCGCGGTATCGGGTCGCCGCCTGCAGACCACGCCGATGCCGCTGACGGTGGCGCCGCTCACGCCCAATGTGGTGCTGGCGCGCGCCGGACTGGAAGAGATGCGACCGGACGACCCGGCGCCGCACATCGACACCGCGCCCTACGAACGCGGGCTGCACGCCGCGCTGTATGCGGGCGCGCTGCTGGTGGCGCTGTGGGCGGCACTGGCCCTGCTGCGCCAGTTCAACGCGCGGCGACGCCTGCCGTTCTCGCGTGCCCAGCGCGACATCGCGCGGCTGGATGCCGGTTCGATCGAGGCCTGGCGCCGGCTGCACCGCGCGCTCGACGACACCGCCGGCCAGGTGGTGCGCGATCACAACCTGCCGCTGCTGCTCGCCCGTGCCCCGTGGTTGGCCCCGCTGGAAGCCGACCTGCGCCGCTTCTTCGAAGCTTCGCAGACGCGCTTCTTCGCCGACCGTGCGGTCGACGGCGTGGAACCTCGCACGCTGTGTGCGCAGGCGGCAAAACTGGAACGCAGCGCGCTGGCATGAACGATCTGGTCCTGAACCTGTGGCCCGGTGCGCTCGAACTGACCGCGCCGCTGTGGCTGCTCGCGCTGCCGCTGGCGCTGCTGCCGCTGTGGCCGCGGCGGCGCCATTCGCTCGACTACGGCTGCATAGACTGGCTGCCGCGCGATGCGCTGGGTAATGCCGTGCTGCGCGGCGGTCGCATCGCCGCCGCGCTCGCCATCGTGGCGGCGGTGCTCGGCCTGGCCGGACTGGCGCAACCGGCAACCGAACAGCAGCGCACCGGCCGCGGCGCCGAGATCGTCATCGTGCTCGACCGCAGCCGCAGCATGGACGAACCGCTGCTGCCCAAGGGCCGGCAACCGTCGATCGACACCACGGCGGAAGCCAAGGGCAAGGTGGCGCGCCGCCTGCTCGCGGAGTTCGCGGCACGACGCCCCGAGGATCGCTACTCGCTGCTGCTGTTCAGCACGTCGCCGATGCTGGTTGTGCCCTTCACCCAGCACGGCGACGTGGTGCAGGCCGGCATCGAGGCCGGCGGCATCGGCCGCGGCCTGTCGGAGACCGACATCGGCCGCGCCTTGCTGGCCGGCGCCGAACAGTTCGACCGGCGCGCCTATTCGGGCAGCCGCATCCTGCTGCTGGTGTCGGATGGCGCGGCGCAGATCGACGACGAAATGCGCGGCAAGATCCGCCGCGCCTTCGAACGCAATCGCGTCGCGGTGTACTGGGTGTTCATCCGCTCGACGCTGAGCCTGGGCCTGAACGCCGACGAGAACGACGGCAACGTACCGGAGGCAGCGCTGCACAAGTTCCTGAAATCGACCGGTGTGCCGTACGAAGCTTTCGAGGCGGAAGACCCGGAGGCGGTGAAGCAGGCGGTGGCCGAGGTCGATCGCCAGCAGAACCTGCCGCTCGACTACGTCGAACGCATTCCGCGGCGCGATTTTTCGGGCTGGTGCTTCGCGCTAGCCCTGCTCGCCGGTGCGATCGCACTGGCCTGCCGCCTGATCACGCGGCCGGCATGGAAAGAGGAGTTGCAGTCATGAAGTTGCGCAGTGTCGCGTCCATGCTCGCCGTGGGCATCGCGGTCAGCGTCGCGGTGGCGGCCTGGGAGGGCTACCGCCTGTCCAAGGCCCGCGATTTCAATCGCCTGGTCGACAGCGGCATCGACGCCGCCGCGACCCAGGACACCCCGCAGGCCGAGTTCGCGCGCGCGCTGTCGCTGGCGGCGCGCAACGACTACGAGGGCGCGGTGCGCGCCTACAAGGATCTGTCGCGCAGCAGCGACGGCGATCTGCTCCAGTCGGTGCTGTACAACCTCGGCAACCTGCACCTGCGCGAGGCGCTGCAGTTCGGTCCGGAAAGCATAGGCAAGTCGCTGCCGCTGGCCGAACTGGCGAAGTCGAGCTACCGCGAACTGCTGCGTCTGAACCCGCAGCACTGGGACGCCAAGTACAACCTCGAACGGGCGCTGCGCCTGGCGCCCGAACGCGAAAGCGCGATCGAGGAAGGACCGCCGCTGCCGCAGAACAGCGAACGGGCGGTGACGACGATGAAGGCCTTCACGCTGGGCCTGCCATGATCGCGACGACGCGACAGCTGCTGGCGCGTGCGCGCAGCCCGCAGGCGCGACCGCTGACCGTGGCGGTGCTGCTGTTCGGGCTCGCCGCGGTGCTGCCGCCGGTGTCGCTGCCCGGTCGCAGCTACACGCACATGGTGGTGCTGGACATCACGCAGAGCATGAACACGCTCGACTACGAGCTCGACGGCAAGCCGGTCGACCGCCTGACCTACGCCAAGCACAGTCTGGCCGAGTCGCTGCGCGCCCTGCCCTGCGGTTCGCGCATCGGCTGGGGCGTGTTCTCAGAGTACCGGCTGCTGGCGCTGATGACGCCGGTCGAGGTGTGCAGCAACTATCACGAACTGCTGGCGACGCTGTCCAGCATCGACGGCCAGATGTCCTGGGCCGGCGCCAGCGAGGTGTCGAAAGGCCTGTTCTCGTCGATCCGTGCATTGAAGGATCTGGAGCAGAAGCCGTCGCTGGTGTTCGTGACCGACGGTCACGAGGCGCCACCGCTGCACCCGAAGATCCGCCCCTCCTTCGACGGCGAACCGGGCGCGGTGAAGGGGCTCATCGTCGGTACTGGCGGCAGTGCGCTGAGCCCGATCCCGAAGTTCGATCCAGACGGCCGGCCGCTCGGTTACTGGCGTGCCGACGAGGTATCGCAGACCGACACGGCGACGCGCGGGCGCACCGGCTCGAGCGCAAACGGCGAAGCGATGGTGGATGAGTCCGGCCAATCGGTGGCGCAGCAGGCGGTGGTCGCCGGCACCGAACATCTGTCCAGCCTGAAGTCGCCGCACCTGCGCGAACTGGCGTCGCAAACCGGCATGGCCTACCACACGCTGGCCGACGCCGACGGGCTGGCGGCCGCGCTGACCGATCCCGAACTCGGTCGCACGCAGTCGGTGCCGACCCGGCTGAGCTGGCTGCCGGCACTGCTCGGCGTGCTCAGCCTCGCCTGGGGTTTCCGCCCGGATCGTTTCCGCCGCTGAGCCAGCGCTCCGGCCGGCGCCTGCCGGCAGACGTTGCATATCGCCACGCCCCGGATTCCGGTCGGCGTCCCGCTCGAATGACAGCGGCACATACGCCCCCGCCAAATCCTTGAATCCGGGATATATCCCCGTTTTGACCGTGAATCCATCCCGACATCGGGGCATCCAGGCTCTTGGTCGGGGGATTCCATCCCGTCGTTGCATTCTGCGATGTATAAGTCCATAACCCGTCAACAGAGAGCTACTTATGGGCTCCGGCGGGGGCCGCCGGTCCGGGCCGTTCAGGCGTGGGCCATTGGGAAAGCAACGAGGAGAAACACCCCATGTCCGTGAAGATGAAACAACTGCCCCTGTGGCTCGCCGCGCTCGCCGTTCCGGGCGCCGCGATGGCCAACGCCGATCTGGCGAAACTGATCAAGGATCCGAAGAACTGGGCCATGCAGGCCGGCAACTTCGAGAACCAGCGCTACAGCACGCTGAACCAGATCAACAAGAAGAACGTCAAGGATCTGAAGGTGGCGTGGACCTTCTCGACCGGCGTGCTGCGCGGCCACGAGGGCGGCCCGCTGGTGATCGGCGGCATGCTGTTCGTGCACTCGCCTTTCCCCAACAAGGTGTTCGCGATCGATCTGGAAACCCAGAAGATCGTCTGGAAGTACGAGCCCAAGCAGGACCCCTCGGTGATTCCGGTCATGTGCTGCGACACGGTGAACCGTGGCCTCGCCTACGCCGAAGGCAAGATCCTGCTGCAGCAGGCCGACACCGTGCTGGTCGCGCTCGACGCCAAGACCGGCAAGAAGCTGTGGGACGTGAAGAACGGCGATCCGAAGATCGGCGAGACGAACACCCAGGCACCGCACGTGTTCAAGGACAAGGTGATCACCGGCATTTCCGGCGGCGAGTTCGGCGTGCGCGGCCGTGTGACCGCCTACGACCTGAACACTGGCAAGATGGTGTGGAAGGGCTATTCGACCGGCCCCGACGCCGAAATGCTGATGGACCCGGAAAAGTCGATGACCTGGACCAACGGCAAGATGGCGCCGGTGGGCAAGGATTCGTCGCTGAAGACCTGGCAGGGCGACCAGTGGAAGATCGGCGGCGGTTCGACCTGGGGCTGGTACTCGTACGACCCGCAGGAAAACCTGATGTATTACGGCACCGGCAACCCGTCGACCTGGAACCCGTCGCAGCGTCCGGGCGACAACAAGTGGTCGATGACCCTGTGGGCGCGTGACGTCGACAGCGGCAAGGTGCGCTGGGTCTATCAGATGACGCCGCACGACGAGTGGGACTTCGACGGTGTGAACGAGATCATCCTTGCCGACATCGACGTCAAGGGCAAGAAGCGCAAGGTTGCGGTCCACTTCGACCGTAACGGCTTCGCCTACACGCTCGATCGCGTGTCCGGCGAACTGCTGGTGGCCGAGAAGTTCGACCCCAAGGTGAACTGGGCCACCCATGTAGACATGGTGACCGGCCGCCCGCAGGTCGTGGCCAAGTACTCGACCCGCCTGAACGGCGAGGACGTGAACAGCAAGGGCATCTGCCCGGCCGCGCTCGGCACGAAGGACCAGCAGCCGGCATCGTTCAACCCGAAGAACGGCCTCTTCTACGTCCCGACCAACCACGTGTGCATGGACTACGAGCCGTTCCGCGTCGAATACACCGCGGGTCAGCCCTATGTCGGCGCGACGCTGTCGATGTACCCGGCCCCGGGCAGCCACGGCGGCATGGGCAACTTCATCACCTGGGACGCCGGCAAGGGCAAGATCGTCCAGTCCAAGCCGGAGAAGTTCTCGGTGTGGTCGGGCACCCTGGTCACGGCCGGCGGCATCGCCTGCTACGGCACGCTCGAGGGTTACCTCAAATGCGTCGACGCCGACGACATCACGAAGGAACTGTACAAGTTCAAGACCCCGTCCGGCATCATCGGCAACGTGACGACCTGGGAATTCAAGGGCAAGCAGTTCATCGGCATCCTGTCGGGTATCGGTGGCTGGGCCGGTATCGGTCTGGCAGCCGGCCTCGAGAAGTCCACCGACGGTCTGGGCGCAGTCGGCGGCTACGCCGAACTGGCCCAATACACCGAACTGGGTGGCGTCATGACGGTGTTCGCACTGCCCTGATCCGCTGTCTGTCCTGGACAACCCGCCTCCCCCGGCGGGCCCCTGAACGGCACTTCGCGCACGCGTGAAGTGCCGTTTTTTTCGTCCTTTCTGCCTCATTTTTAAGCAACACCAAGTGTTCCGTTCCGGAACGTTCCAGCGTCACACAGTGTCGGCGGCGCTGTTGCGCGCTGCAACATCCAGCGATTTTTTCCATGTTGCAGCGCGCCACAAGCGAGGGCAATCATCCCGACCAAACCGCATTCTGACGCGGAAGAGCACTTTTCTAAAATCTCGTCAAGTTTAAAATTTTAAGATCTTGCGGGGAAAACTTCCCGCTGTTCAAAAATCGTGTGCTATATCTTCATTACCTCGACGCCCGGGGGCACTTATGGGCGTCGCAGGGCAACAGCGGCCGGAGCCCACGACATGGGTGTCCGGTCACATTTTGGTAGCAATGAGGAGGAGCCTATGTCTAGCAAGATGAAACAACTGCCCCTGTGGGTCGCCGCACTGGCCATCCCGGGCACTGCGCTCGCTAACGCCGACGTCGCCAAGCTGATCAAAGACCCGAAAAACTGGGCAATGCAAGCTGGCAACTTCGAAAATCAGCGCTACAGCACGCTGAACCAGATCAATAAGAGCAACGTCAAGAACATGAAGGTGGCCTGGACCTTCTCGACCGGCGTTCTGCGCGGTCACGAAGGCGGCCCGCTGGTGATCGGCGACACCCTGTTCGTGCACTCCCCCTTCCCCAACAAGGTTTTCGCAATCGATCTGGAAACCCAGAAGATCAAGTGGAAGTATGAGCCGAAGCAGGATCCGTCCGTGATCCCGGTGATGTGCTGCGACACGGTTAACCGTGGTCTCGCCTACGCCGAAGGCAAGGTGTTCCTGCAGCAGGCAGACACCATGCTGGTCGCACTCGATGCCAAGTCGGGCAAGAAGCTGTGGGAAGTCAAGAACGGCGACCCGAAGGTCGGCGGCACCAACACCAATGCCCCGCACGTGTTCAAGGATAAGGTCATCACCGGTATCTCCGGCGGTGAATTCGGTATCCGCGGCTACGTCGCTGCCTACGACATCAACACCGGCAAGCAGGTGTGGAAGGGCTACTCGACCGGCCCCGACGCAGAAATGCTGATGGACCCGGAAAAGACCATGACCTGGACCAACGGCAAGATGGCGCCGGTGGGCAAGGATTCGTCGCTGAAGACCTGGCAGGGCGACCAGTGGAAGATCGGCGGCGGTTCGACCTGGGGCTGGTACTCGTACGACCCGCAGGAAAACCTGATGTATTACGGCACCGGCAACCCGTCGACCTGGAACCCGTCGCAGCGTCCGGGCGACAACAAGTGGTCGATGACCCTGTGGGCGCGTGATGTCGATACCGGCAAGGCTCGCTGGGTTTACCAGATGACCCCGCACGACGAGTGGGACTTCGACGGCATCAACGAAGTCATCCTGGCTGACGTGGATGTGAAGGGCAAGAAGCGCAAGGTTGCGGTGCACTTCGACCGTAACGGCTTCGCCTACACGATGGACCGCGTTTCCGGCGAACTGCTGGTGGCCGAGAAGTACGATCCGAAGGTGAACTGGGCGACCCACGTCGACATGAACACCGGCCGTCCGCAAGTCGTGGCCAAGTACTCCACCCGTCAGAACGGTGAAGACGTGAACAGCAAGGGCATCTGCCCGGCTGCTCTGGGTACCAAGGACCAGCAACCCGCTGCGTTCAGCCCGAAGAATGGCCTGTTCTACGTGCCGACCAACCACGTCTGCATGGACTACGAGCCGTTCCGCGTTGAGTACACCGCTGGCCAGCCGTACGTCGGCGCCACCCTGTCGATGTTCCCGGCCCCGGGCAGCCACGGCGGCATGGGCAACTTCATCACCTGGGACGCTGGCAAGGGCAAGATCGTCCAGTCCAAGCCGGAGAAGTTCTCGGTGTGGTCGGGCGCCCTGGTCACGGCCGGTGGCATCGCCTGCTACGGCACGCTCGAGGGTTACCTCAAGTGCGTCGATGCTGACGACATCAACAAGGAACTGTTCAAGTTCAAGACGCCGTCCGGCATCATCGGCAACGTCAACACCTGGGAATACAAGGGCAAGCAGTACATCGGCATCCTGTCGGGTATTGGTGGCTGGGCCGGTATCGGTCTGGCAGCCGGTCTCGAGAAGCCGACCGATGGTCTGGGCGCCGTGGGTGGCTACGCCGAACTGGCGAGCTACACCGAACTGGGTGGCACGATGACGGTGTTCGCACTGCCGTAATCCGGTACAGCACAAGGAGGGCGTCTGAGGCGCTCTCCAGTCTGACCCTGAACTGGCACCTCGCGGCAACGCAGGTGCCAGTTTTTTTGCCCCGGATGGCACATGGACCCGGCGCACCGGCCTGCTGTCACCGGTCGTGAGTGCGCTCCACGCATCGCGCGCGTGGAACAAATCACCGGAATTCACAAAACAAAATCCCCTCGGTCGATGTCAGACTGTCACCTTGAAGGATTGGCACCAGCCACCCTTCGATAAAAAAGACATCACGCCATATAGACACGGAGGAGAGACCCCAAGATGAAGTATCGACTGTCCGCTGCCCTCGCCCTGGCCGCCGCCGCCACACTCGCCGCGCCGCTCGCTTCTGCCGAAACTGGCGACGACAAGGTGCTGCGCGTCTGCGCCGACCCGAACAACCTGCCCTTGTCGAACGACAAGGGCGAAGGTTACGAAAACAAGATTGCCGAGCTTCTGGCCAAGGATCTCGGCTACACCCTCGAATACGCCTACTTCCCGCACCGCATGGGCTTCGTGCGCATGACGCTGCGCGCCAAGCACGAGAAGATTCCGGGCAAGTACAAGTGCGACCTCATCGTCGGCGTCCCGGTCGGTTTCGACATGGGCGCCACGATCAAGCCCTACTACCGCTCGACCTACGCGATGGTGTTCAAGAAGGGGCGCGGTCTGGACGACGTGAAGCTGCCGGACGACCTGCTCAAGCTGCCGCCGGAAAAGCTGTCCAAACTGAAGTTCGGCGTGTTCTCGCAGACGCCGCCGGTGGACTGGCTGCTGCGCAACAAGCTGTTCGACCAGGCCATCTCGTACCAGCGCCAGTCCGGCGATCCGGGCGCCTATCCGGGCGAGATCGTCGAGAAGGATCTGGTCGCCGACAAACTGGACGTCGCGATGGCCTGGGGTCCGATCGCCGGTTACTTCGCGAAGAATTCCGGCGCTACTGACCTGGTCACCGTCGGCTTTCCGCCGGAAAACAACGTCAAGTTCGACTACGCGATCACGATGGCGGTGCGTTACGGCGAGAAGGACTGGAAGAACAAGATCGACGAAGCCGTCCAGCGCAACCTGCCGGGCATCCAGGCCATCCTGACCTCCTACGGTGTACCGCTGATCGAAGAATCGCAGGCCAGCCAAACCGCGGCGGACCGCTGAGACCCGGGTCGTGTCGACGTACTTCCGCCTGGCCGCGACCCTGCTGCTCACCGCCTTGCCGTCGCTGGCCAGCGCGCTGGGCGAGCGGGACATCGCGGCGCTGATCAGCTTGCGTCCCAGCGTGCTGAAGGTGGAAGCGTCCGATGCCCGCGGCAACGTGGGCGTCGGTACCGGCGTGGCGGTGGCGCCGGGCGTCATCGCCACCGCCTGTCACGTCACCGCCAGGGCAAGCACGCTGCGCGTGGTGTCCAACGGCGAACGGATGCAGGTGAGCAGCCAGCGGGCGATGGTCGCGCGCGACCTGTGCCTGCTCGATGTGCCGGGGGCTGCGCAGGTGCCGCCGGTACCGCTGCGTGAAACGCCGCTGAAGCCGGGCGAGGAGCTGGTGGCGCTGGGCTACATCCTCGGCGCCGCCCCGCGCGTCAGCAACGGAACGGTATTGCGGCTGCACGCATACGACGGTGCGCAGGTGATCCAGAGCACCACCCTGTTTACGTCGGGCGCCAGCGGCGGCGGCATGTTCGACCGCGACGGCCGCCTGGTGGGCTTGATGACGTTCAAGTTCCGCGCCGGCACCGACAATCAGTTTTCCGTACCGGTCGCCTGGATCGCCGAGGCGCTGAAGCTGCCGCCCGGCCCGGAGGTTGCACCGCTCGACGGCCGTCCGTTCTGGGACGCCCCGGAGCCGGCGCTGCCCGCCTTCCTGCAGACGCTGCGCCTGGAAACGGAAGGCCGTTGGGTCGACCTGGAACGCCTCGCGCGCGACTGGATCGCCGGCGATCAGCGCAATGCCTCCGCCTGGCACGCGCTCGGCCGGGCCCAGGCAGGGCGCGGCATCGACGCGACAGCCGCCTTTGCGCGCGCCGACGCGCTCGAAAGCAACAACCCCGTTTTCATCAGCGACCTCGCACTGGCGCAGTACCGGACGAATGATCAGGCTGCCTATGCCAGTGCACGCGCCCGCCTCGAGCGCATCGCGCCGACCGCCGTCGAAGCCCTCGACGCGCGCGTCAACGCCTGCGCCGGCGGTGCGTCAACAACGTGCTGAATTCCCCCCCAGACCGGGCACAGACCCGGCAATCACGAGGAGTCACCATGAAGTTCCGCCCCACCCTTCCCGCCCTGCTGTTCGCGCTGTTCGCATCGATCGGCATCGCTCACGCAGAGCCGAGCCAGGAAATCACCGAAGCCGAGAAGCAGTTGTTCATGAACGACCAGATGTCGGCCGTGAAGGCCCCGGCCACGCTCAGCTATTCGTTCAAGCGCAGCGGCAGCCAGGAGGCCGCGTTCCAGGACACGGTCGAAGTGCGCGTCAGCGAGGAAAAAGGCACCCGCAAGGTGAGCACCAGCTGTCTGAGCGGCGTACGCAAGACCGAAATTCCGGAAATCGATGCCGCGCAAAGCAACCCGGCCCTGATGTGCTTCCTCGAACGCGACATCCGTGAAATGGAGCGACTGACCGGCGGCAAGTCGAACTACTTCCGCAAGCGCATCCGCCTGGCACTGGCCGAAGGGCCGAAGGCCACGCCGGTCAAGGTGAGCTTCGGCGGCAAGACGGTGGACGCGAAGGAATATCGCATCACGCCTTACCGCGACGATCCGAACAAGCAGAAGTTTCCGAAGTACCTCGGCAAGACCTATATCTTCGTGCTGTCCGACGCTGTGCCCGGTGGCATCTACCGCGTGGACACCGTGGTGCCGGACGGCAACAACGTCCTGATCGAGGAAGACATGGTGCTGGCGGGCAGCAAGGGCTGAGCCTGAGCGGTGCCGCTCAGGCGTAGCGCGGCACCGCCCCGAGCAGCCCGGCGAATCCGTCGGCCGGCAGCGGCTTCGAGAACAGGTAGCCCTGCATCAGGCCGCAACGACGGCTGCACAGGAAGTCTCGCTGTGCAGCCGTTTCCACCCCTTCGGCCACGACACCCAGACCGAGCGCATTCGCCAGCGCCAGAATGGCTTCGACGATGGACGCGCTGCTGCCGTCTTCCGGCAGATCGCGGACGAAGCTGCGGTCGATCTTGAGCAGGTCGATCGGGAACTGCTTCAGCGTAGACAGCGACGAGTAGCCGGTGCCGAAGTCGTCGATCGACAGCTTCAGACCGATCGCCTTCAGCGCGCCCAGCGTCTTCATCGCCGCCTCCGGTTCCTGCATCACCGCGCTCTCGGTCAGCTCGACGTGCAGATAGCTCGACGGCAGGCCGGTCGATTCCAGCGCGTGCGCGATCGACGTGAGCAGCGAATCGGAGCGGAAGTTGTGCGCCGACAGATTCACCGCGACCGGCACCACCGGCAACCCGGCCTGACGCCATTCCGCCATCTGGCGGCAGGCGGTCAGTACCACCCACTCGCCGAGCGGCACGATGAGGCCGGTTTCCTCGGCCACCGGAATGAACTGAACCGGCGACACCATGCCGCGTTGCGGATGTTCCCAACGCAGCAGTGCCTCGGCCGACACGATGCGGCCGCTGCCGGCGTCGACCTGCGGCTGGTAATGCAGCGAGAACTGGCCGCTCTCCAGGGCGCGCGCCAGATCCTGCTCCAGTGAGAGCCGTTCGACCGCCTGCTGCTGCATCGCTTCGGTGAAGAACTCGTAGGTGTTGCGTCCGCGCTGCTTGGCCGCGTACATCGCCATGTCAGCGTGACGCAGCAGCGTTTCCGGATCGGCGCCGTTGTCCGGGAAGATGGCAATGCCGATCGACGCGGTCACCACCAGTTCGACGTGGGCCACCTGCAGCGGCCGCCCCAGTTCGGCGCAGATGCGCGCCGCCACGCGCGCGGCGTCCTCGGCGCGCGACAGGTCGGTCAGCAGAACGGTGAATTCGTCGCCGCCGAGCCGCGCTACCACCTCTTCGTGCAGTGAATCGTCGTGCGCCACCAGGTCGGCGGAGCGGATGGACGCGATCAGCCGGGTCGCCACCTCGCGCAGTATCTGGTCGCCCAGTGTGTGACCGTAGCTGTCGTTGATGCGCTTCAGGCGATCGAGATCGAGGTAGAGCAGCGCGCAGCGCGAGCCGGTGCGCTGCGAACGCGCCAGCGTGTGGTCCAGCATTTCACGGAACATCTGACGATTGGCCAGCCCGGTCAGGCTGTCGTGGTAGGCGAGGAAGCGGATGCGTCGCTGCGCCTGTTCGCGCTCGGTCACGTCCTGCGTGACGCCCTCGATGCGCACCACGCGGCCAAATTCGTCGCGCACCGGCAGCGCCTGCTCGTACAGCGTCACCACGGTGCCCTCGTCGCGCTGCACGCGGAAACTCATCTGGTAAGGCTCGCCCTCGCGCGCGCGTTCCATCGCCTCGCGCAGATGCTGACGGTCCGGGCTGAGCACGCGCGACAGCAGACCGAAGGGCACCTCGTGCAGCGAACCGGGCGTGTCGCCCCACAGGTCGAGGCAGATCTTGCTGCGCTCGCAGCGGTCCTCGTCGACATGCCACAGCCAGCCGCCCAGTCTGGCGACGCGCTGGGCAACCGCCAGCCGGCGCTCCGATGTTTCGAGGTCGGCGACGGTGTGGGCCGCACGCAATGCGTAGCGCACGCGATAGACGAGCAGGGTCCAGTTCAGGGGCTTGGTGACGAAATCGGTGGCGCCCAGCGAGTAGGCGCTGTCGATCGAGTGGGTGTCGTCCATGGCGGTGAGCATGATGATGGGCAGCGAGCGCCCGTGCGGCCGCTCGCGCATCTGTCGGCACACCTCGAAGCCGTCGATGCCGCCCAGACTCACGTCGAGCAGCACCAGCGAGAACTCGTGGCGGTCGAACAGTTCGAGCGCCTGTTCGCCGTCCGCGGCCTCCATCACCTCGAACCCCGAGGCGATCAGCGCCTCTGCCGCCATCAGGCGGACCATCACATCGTCATCGACCAGCAATATCACCGTCGGCTCCCGTCGAATCCGGCGCGCATGCAGCGCCCTGTGTCGTCATCAAATATTCCAGAGCGCTGCAAGTCTGCAGCAGAATCTGCTCGAATGTGCGCTGTGCCACGTCGTCGAACTCGACGCGGCCGGCGCGCGCCGCGTTCTCGATCTCGCGCGCCCTTTCATAGACCAGGCGCGCCCCGAGCGCACCGCTCGAACTTTTGAGCCGATGCGCCGCCGCCCGCAGCGCCGGTGCATCGCCGCTCGCCGCGGCCGTCTGCATCGCCGCCAGGCTGATCGACGACTCGCGGCGGAACAACGCAGTCATGCGTGTCATCAGCCCCGCACCGTTACTGCGCATGCCGGGCACGCTGAACAACTGTACTTCGTCGATCAGGGTCGCCGCCATCGCGCCCGCCACCGGCGTCGCATCGGCCACGTCCCCGTTGCGAACGTAGCGCTCCAACATCCTGTTCAGTTCGCGCAGCGGCAGCGGCTTGGGCAGGTAATCGTTCATGCCGGCCTCGATGCAGCGCTCGCGGTCGCCGCGCAAGGCGTTGGCCGTCAGCGCGACGATGGGCACCGGGGTGCGTCCGGCGTCCCGTTCGAATTCGCGGATGCGCCGCGTCGCCTGAAAGCCGTCCATCACCGGCATCTGGCAATCCATCAGCACCAGGTCGAACGCGGTCTGCTCGACCGCTTCGCACGCCTCGACGCCGTTGTCCGCGGTGCTTACGCGGTAGCCAAGCTCGCGCAGCATCTCGACCGATATCTCGCGATTGACCGGATGGTCATCCACCAGCAATACCGAGACCGGCTGTGCATCCGGCGCGGCGACCGCTGGGGCGACATCGGTCGAAACATGGCGCGGCGGCGTATCGCCGCCGAGGACGGACTGCAGTTCCCCGCGCAGTACCGGCTTGCGCAGCGTGGCCATCGGCGGCTCGACCACCTCGGGATCAGCGAAGCCCTGCACGCAGACGAACAGCGGCGGCTCGGCCAGGCGCTGCGCCAGCACGCCAGCCAGCGCGGGCGCATCGCCGTCCGGAAGCTTCTGTGCACACAGCACCGCGTCGAACGGCAGGCCGCAGAAGTACGCATGCATCAGCGCCGCCATCGCACCGTGCGCATCGGCACAGCGCGCATGCTCGACACCCAGTTCGTCGAGCATGTCCGCCAGCGTCCGCGCAGCGCGCGGCACCGGATCGACGACGAGCACCCGGCGCACCGTGCTCGGCGGCAGCGGCGGCGACGAACGCACGGCGGCGATGTCGAACGACAGCACGAACCAGAATCGCGTGCCGTAGCGTGGCACGCTGCAGAAACCGATGGCCCCCTTCTGCAGCAGGATCAGTTCGCGCGTGATCGCCAGCCCGAGGCCGGTACCCCCGTACTGGCGGGTGGTCGAACTGTCGCCCTGCGAGAAGGCCTCGAAAATGTCCGCTTCGGCCACCGCCGGAATGCCGGCGCCGGTGTCGATCACATCGACATGCAGCACGGCCCGACCGGGTCTTGCCTGCTGGTCGGCGCCGGTGGTCGACACATCGACCAACACCTCGCCGCTGGCGGTGAATTTCACCGCGTTCGACACCAGGTTCACCAGCACCTGGCGCAGCCGGTGCGGATCGCCTATCAGTGCCCGCGGCAGCGCCGGATCGATGCGCAGCGACAGTTCGATGCCACGCGTCCGTGCGCTGTCGGCGAACAGCATGACCACATCCTCGACCACCTGACGCGGAAAGAACACGACCTTTTCCAGCGTCAGCTTGCCCGCCTCGATCTTGGAGAAGTCGAGCACGTCGTTGATCACGCGCAGCAGAGATTCGGCCGAGCCGGCGATACCTTCGACATAGCGCCGCTGACGGTCGTCGAGCCGGGTGCGTTCGAGCAGACCGGCCATGCCGATGACACCGTTCATCGGCGTGCGGATTTCGTGGCTCATGTTGGCGAGGAAGCGGCTCTTCGCCTCGTTCGCCGCCTCGGCCTGTTCCTTCGCCACGCGCAGTTCGCTGGTCCGCGCCTCGACCTCGCTTTCGAGGCGGTCGCGATGGCCGCGCAGTTCGGCGTCGCGCAGCGCGATCTCGTGCAGCATTTCGTTGAAGCGATCGGTGAGCTGACCGATTTCGTCATTGGCCAGGCGCGGCACCGCCACGTCGTAGCGACGCTCGTCCACCACCCGGCGCGCCGACGCGATCAATGCCTGCACCGGATCGGTCACCCGCCGCTGCATGCCGGCCGACAGCCGGTAGGCGAGCAGGAAGGACAGCGCGGTGGCGATGCCATTGATCAGCATGGTGGTGGCAACCCGGCTCCACAGCGGCAGCAGATCGGCCTCCAGCACGATGACGCCCAGACGCTGATCGTCATCGACCAGCGGCCGCGCGAACAGCAGGCGGGGCGACCACAGCGCACCGATCACCGTCATTTCGTCGATCTGCTGCCCCGGCAGCGGCGGCGGTGCGGACGGCGGGAAGGCGGCGAAGGGCACGCCGTCGTTCAGCTGTATCCAGGCGCGCGTCACCGCCGCCACGCTGGACACCGCAGACAAGGTGCCGCGCGCCGCATCCGGGTCGCTGAAGGCGAGTGCCGACGCGCTGTTGGCACCAATGATGCGCGCGGTCGCGTCGAGCTGATCGACCAGTCGCTCGCGTTCGCCGAGCAGGCCGTTGAGCGAGGTGAGCACGAAGTTGATCACCAGACCGGTCGCCAGCGACAGCAGCAGCACGCGGCGCAGCCGGGCGCGCAGCGGCAGGTCGGGCGTCTCGGCGAACAGACGCAGCAGCTTCATCGGGGCCGCGCTCCGAGGTTGCGCGCCAGTTTCAGCAACTGCGAACTGGCTTTCAGGTTGGCCCGTTGCAAGGCCGCCTGATTGATGTCGAACTGCAGCCGGTCACCATTGCGCACGATGCCTATCATGCCGCCGCCATCGACGAAGCCGTCGGCGTCGCTGACCGTGAGCACCGCCTGCGCCGGCATCTGCTTCAGCGCGGCCACCACGCGTCGATCGCTGCTGTCGCTCAGCACCGCGATGTGGCAACGATCGACCTCCTCCGGCTGCACATGGCGTCTCACCTGGAAGGTGCGCCCGGCGACCGCCCGTCCGTGGAAGGCGCCCAGCGCGTCGCCGATCGCGCTGGCATCGCCGATCACGCAGGCAACGATCTGCGCCAGCGTGCCTTCCTCGGCCGGCCACTCGATGTACTTGGCGAAGTTGAACACGAAGGCCGCCTTCAGCTGCTCCTCCGGCAGATGCGGCTGCGCCTGGCCGGCCAGCGCACACAGAAGTGCCCCGACGGCACCAACCGAACGCAGGCAGCGCAAAGCCCGGGTGCGCGCGCGGAGCGTCATGTCAGAAGGACCAGACCGCCTTCACATAGGCGCCGCGTTCAATCGCCAGTGAAGAGGACGGCAGCGTGTCCGCCGCGTAGTGCACGCGGCGTGCGTGCAGCAGGTTCTGTCCGACCAGCGACAGTTCGAGCCCACGGCGCGGCGTCCACGCCAGACGCAGGTCGAGATCGGTGAGCGAAGGAATGTCCGCCGGCTCGACCCGGCTGGTGTGGCGCAGCCAGGCGTCGAACTTCAGGCGCGGCGTCAGGTTCCACAGCGAACGCAGCGAGAGGCGGTGCCGCGCATCGGCGGAGTAGATGAAGAAGTTGGTCAGCGGAATGTCGGCGCGAAAGGTGCGGTCCAGCGCCGTCGAGTCGGTGTAGGTGTAGGCGCCGTGCAGCGACCAGTCGGTGCGCGGGCGATAGTCCGCAGCCAGTTCCAGACCGTGCGCGCGACTGTCGTCGCTGGCGCGCACTTCGAACTCGGCGAGCAGGGTCGGAGCCGGCAACGCGACCACGCCAGTGAACACATTGACGTACTCGGCCTGATGGCGGTAGCGCGTCGCGAACGCGGCGACATCCACGGTCAGCGGACCGCTGTGGTAGCGGTAACCCAGCTCCAGCGAGGTGGCGGTTTCGCTGCGCATGTCGCGGCCCCCGCCGGCGCTGCGGATGCGGAAGCCGCCGGCCAGCGGCGGCTGCGGGAAAGGGCCGAGGTCGGCGCTGAAATCGCGCAGCGCTCGCGACGGCTGGCGCGTGGTGCGCGACGCCGCCGCCCAGGCGCTGTGCGGGCCATCCGGCGTGAACATCAGGCGTGCAGTCGGCTGCACTTCCGGCTTGTCCAGATTGCTCTCCTCGACGCGGACGCCGAGCACCAGGTGCAGGCGCTCAGGCAGCAGCGTGATGTCGTCCTGCACGAATACGCTGGTCCAGGTGGTGCTGCGGCTCGGCGGCCGGATGAAACCGCCGATCAGCTGCACGTTCAGCTGGTCCGAGGTATGGCGGTAACTGGCGCCCCAGATCACGTCATGACGACCGCCCTGCGGCTCGCGTCGCTGGAAGTCGATGTCCAGCGTATTCCGCGCGTCGTCGATCGGACCGGCCGCGTTGTCGACGGCAAAGCTCGAATGCGCGTAGGACGCCTGCAGCGAGTAGTCGGCGCCGCTGTCGGCGATGCCGGCGTAACGCATCAGCAGATGGTTTTCCTGCGAATCGAGACGGCCGGGTATCGGCGCACCGCCGAAGGTGTAGCGCGTCAGATCGAGTTCCTCGCCGTGCCGCGTGCTGCTCGCCCCGGCCTGCAGCGTGAAGGTATGGCCGCCACCGAGCCGGCTTTCCCAGAGCACGCCGCCGGCGGTGTTGCGTCCGTCGTCGTAGCCGGCCGAGCCATCCGGCCGGTCGCTGGCGTCGCTCAGGCGGCGCTTGGCCCAGATACGTCCGCTGTGGCTGTCGCCGACGCTGAAACCGTGGCGCACGGCAAGCCAGCCGCGCTGCTCGGTGCCCGCCGCGGCACTGACCAGCGTGCCCTGCGTGTCCTGCGCGCGGCGGGTGATGATGTTGATCACGCCATTCATCGCATTGCTGCCCCACAGCGCCCCGCCCGGCCCACGCACCACTTCGATGCGTTCGACGTCCTCCAGCATCAGTTCACGGTCTTCCCACACGGTGCCGGAGAACAGCGGCGTATAGACGCTGCGGCCATCGACCAGCACCTGCAGCTTGTCGGCGAAGCGGCTGTTGGCACCGCGCAGCGAAATCGCCCAGCTACCGGAGGAAATGCGCCCGACCTGCACGCCCGGCGCCATCTGCAGCGCCTCCGGCACCGATGCTGCGCCGGAGCGCTCGATGTCCTCGCGCGAGATGACGAATACGGCGGCTGGCGTGCTGCGCAGTGACTGCGGCTTGCGGGCGGCGGTGGTGACCTTGATCTGCAGCAGATCTTCCAGCGCAAGCCCGGCCAGGTCGGCGCTCTCGTCATCCGCGGCAGCCATCGAAGACGCGCAGCACAGCACGAGCACGCAGGCGCGCACGCGCAGGGAATCAACTCGCGTCGGACGATGTCTTTTCATGGCTCGGGCTTTTGTTTGCGGCCCCGTCTCCGGACGCGGCTTTATTCTTCATCTGCTTTCGGCATGGAAATGCCCAACTTGAGTGAGCGGCGCGCAGAGCGGGCTAGAATCCCCATTGAGATCCGCGCGCGACCGCCGCACGTGTCAACCCGTACCGAACCGTCCGCACACCATGACCACGAATCCATTGCTCGATTTTTCCGCCCTGCCCCGCTTCGATGCGGTGCAGCCCGAACACGTGGCGCCGGCCATCGGCGAACTGCTGAAGCGCTATCAGGCGCTGATCGACGATCTGACCGCGCGCGCCGAGCCCCCCACCTGGGACAGCTTCGCCGCGCCGATCACCGACATGGGCGAACAGGTGAATCGCGCCTGGGGCGTCGTCGGCCACCTGCACGGCGTCAATGACGTGCCGGCCTGGCGCGAGGCCTACAACGCGACACTGCCCGACATCACCCGCTTCTACAGCGCGCTCGGCCAGAACCTCGCGCTGTTCGCCAAGTACAAGGCGCTGCGCGAATCCGCGGAGTACGCGACGCTGTCGCCGGCGCGCCAGCGCATCCTCGACAACGAGGTGCGCGATTTCCGCCTGTCCGGCGCCGAGCTGGCCGAAGATCAGAAGCCGCGCTTCAAGGAAATCCAGGAAGAACTGGCCGCGCTGTCGGCGAAGTTCAGCGAGAACCTGCTCGACGCCACCAATGCCTTCGCCGAGTACGTCACCGACGAAGCGCTGCTGGCCGGCCTGCCGGAAGACAGCATCGAGGCGGCGCGCGAAGCCGCCCAGCGCGACGAGCGCGACGGCTGGAAGTTCACGCTGCACATGCCGTCCTACCTGCCAGTCATGCAGTACGCGGACAACCGCGACCTGCGCGCCCGCATGTACCGCGCCTACGCCACCCGTGCCTCCGAGTTCGGCGAAGCGGAGCGCGACAACACGCCGCTGATCGCCCGCATCCTGGCGCTGCGTGCCGAGGAATCGAAGATGCTGGGCTTCGCCAGCTTCGCCGAACTGTCGCTGGTGCCGAAGATGGCGGACACGCCGGAACAGGTGATGGACTTCCTGCGCGACCTCGCCGGCCGCGCCCGGCCGCACGCGCAGCGCGACCTCGACGAACTGCGCGCCTTCGCCCGCAACGAATTCGGTCTCGACGAACTGCAGCCCTGGGACATGACCTGGGTGTCGGAAAAGCTGCGCGTTCAGCGCTACGACTTCTCGGAACAGGAGGTGAAACAGTACTTCCCGGAGCACAAGGTGCTGGAGGGCCTGTTCCGCGTGGTCGAGGGGCTCTATGGCGTCACCATCAAGCCGGACACCGCGCCGGTGTGGCACCCGGACGTGCGCTTCTTCCGCATCGAGCGTGCCGGCGGTGAACTGGTCGGCCAGTTCTACCTCGACCTCTATGCACGCGACACCAAGCGCGGCGGCGCCTGGATGGACGAGGCGATCACCCGTCGCGCGGTCAGTGGCGGCGTGCAGACGCCGGTCGCCTACCTGAACTGCAACTTCCCGTCGCCGGTCGGCGGCAAGCCGGCCACCTTCACTCATGACGACGTGATCACGCTGTTCCACGAAAGCGGCCACGGCCTGCACCACCTGCTCACGCGAGTGGACGACCTGCCGGTGTCCGGCATCCACGGCGTCGAGTGGGACGCGGTCGAACTGCCCAGCCAGTTCATGGAGAACTTCTGCTGGGAATGGGATGTGCTCTCGGGCATGACCGCCCACGTCGTTAGCGGCGAGCCGCTGCCGCGCGCGCTGTACGACAAGATGATCGCCGCCAAGAACTTCCAGAGCGGCATGCAGACGCTGCGCCAGATCGAGTTCTCGCTGTTCGACCTGCGCCTGCACCACGACTTCGTACCCGGCGGCGACAGGACCCTGCTGCAGCTGCTCGGCGAAGTGCGCGACGAAGTGGCCGTGGTGCGCCCGCCCGAGTGGAACCGCTTCGCCAACAGCTTCAGCCACATCTTCGCCGGCGGCTATGCAGCCGGTTACTACAGCTACAAGTGGGCCGAGGTGCTGTCGGCCGACGCCTTCGAAGCGTTCGAGGAAGCGCGCAGCGTCGCCGGCACCGTGTTCGACACCGCCACCGGCCGCCGCTTCTGGGACGAAATCCTCGCCGTCGGCGGTTCGCGTCCGGCGCTGGAATCGTTCAAGGCCTTCCGTGGCCGCGAACCCAAACCCGACGCGCTGCTGCGCCACAGCGGCATGGTGGCCGCGGCCTGAGGAGAAGATGATGACGCTGCGCAGACTGCTCTGCGTGACCCTCGCCGGCGCCGTGTGCGCCGCGCCGGCCCTGGCCCAGACCTACAAGTGGAAGGACGCCCAGGGCCGCACCCACTACTCGGACACACCGCCGCCGGCCGACGCGCGCGCGGCGACCGAGAAGAAGCTGCAGCCCAGCGTGGTCGAACAGGGGCCGAGCTATGCCGAACGCGAGGCGATGAAGAACGCGCCGGTCACCGTCTGGCTCGGCAACGAGTGCGACAAGCTGTGCGAGTCTGCGCAGGCGCTGCTGAAGAGCCGCGGCATCGCCTACAGCGAACAGCGCATCACCACCGAAGAACAGAAGCAGGCCTTCGCCACGCGCTTCAAGGTGAAGGAAGCCCGCGTGCCGGCCATCGCCGCCGGCGCCGACCAGCTGATGGGCTTCAGCGCCGACGCCTGGACCCGCTTGCTGGACCGCGCCGGCTACCCGGCAAAGGGCAGTGCCAAGCCACAGCCACCGAAGCCGGCCGCCGCCGCGCCCGAAGCACCGGAGGGTGCTGCCGCCGAGGGCAACGGCCAGACCGCGGAGCCGCCTGCGCCGCGCTGAAGATCCCGCTGACGCAACTGTTCAGTGTCCGGCGCAGATGGGACAATGCGGCGGCCCTGCAGGGCCTTGCCCGCTCACTGCCTGCCCGTGACACCGATACCGATGAAGATTGCCTGCTGGAACGTCAATTCGCTGAAAGTCCGCCTGCCCCACCTGACCGACTGGCTCGCCACCGAACAGCCGGACGTGGTGTGCCTGCAGGAAACCAAGACCGAAGACGCCAACTATCCGCGCGCCGAACTCGAGGCGGCCGGCTACCACAGCGCGATCAGCGGCCAGAAGACCTATAACGGCGTGGCCATCCTGTCGAAGCGGCCGGCCGAGGACGTGCAGATCGGCATCCCTGGCTTCGCCGACGAACAGAAGCGCGTCATCGCCGCGACGGTCGATGGCGTGCGCATCGTGTGCACCTATTTCCCGAACGGCCAGGCGGTCGGCTCGGAAAAGTTCGAATACAAGATGCGCTGGCTGGTCGCGCTGACCGACTGGCTGCGCAACGAACTCACCCGCCACCCGCAGCTCGCTCTGCTCGGCGACTACAACATCGCGCCCGAGCCGCGCGACGCGCATCCGGACTGGAAGGATGAAATCCATGTATCGCCGCCGGAACGCGCCGCCTTCGCCGGCCTGATCGCACTCGGTCTGACCGACGCCTTCCGGCTGTTCGAACAGCCGGAGAAGACCTGGTCCTGGTGGGACTACCGCGCCGGTGCCTTCCGCCGCAATTTCGGCCTGCGCATCGACCACATCCTGCTGTCCGCACCGCTGGCCGCACGCTGCACCGCCTGCGTCGTCGACAAGGCACCGCGCAAGCTGGAGCGCCCGTCCGATCACGCACCGGTCATCGCCACGCTGTCATGAACGGACACACGGACGCACTCACCGCGATCTATCCGCTGCTCGCCGGCCTGTCGCCGGAGGCGCGCGCACTGATCGAGAAGGAAGGCCGCGCGATGGAGGTGCCGGCCGGCACCCGCATCTTCGACGAGCACCAGCCCTGCGGCGGTTTTCCCTTCGTGCTCGAAGGCCAGGTGAAGGTGGCGAAATCGTCGGCCAACGGCCGCGAGTTGCCGCTCTACCGCGTGCATGCCGGCGAAACCTGCGTCATATCGAGCGCCTGCCTGCTCGGCCACATCGATTACAACGCGCACGCCGTCGCCGAAAGCGCGGTCAAGCTGCTGGTGCTGCCGACCTCGCTGTTCGACCGCCTGCTGTCGGAGCCCGCTTTCCGGCAGTTCGTGTTCGGCCTGTTCGCCGAGCGCGTGGCCGAACTGATGCAACTGGTCGAAGCCATCGCCTTCCAGCGCCTCGACCAGCGCCTGGCCGCGCTGCTGCTCGGCCACGGTCAGACCCTGCACACCACGCACCAGCAACTGGCCGACGAACTGGGCAGCGTGCGCGAAATCGTCAGTCGCCTGCTCAAGAGCTTCGCCGAACAGGGCCTGGTCGCGCTCGGCCGCAACCAGATCGACATCCTCGACCCGGCCGGTCTGCGCGCGCTGGCCGCCGAGCGCAAATAGGACGGCACTGCACATGACATGAACAGCACCGCTCTGCCCGACGTGGAGGGCGGCCTGTTCGACGCCCACCTGCACATCATCGCGCCTGGCTTTCCGCTGATCCCGAACCAGGGCTATCTGCCGGACTTCTTCACCGTCGACGACTACCTCACCCGCGCCAGGCCGCTGGGCATCACCGGCGGCGCCGTCGTCTCCGGCAGCTTCCAGGGCTTCGACCAGACCTACCTGCTCGACGCCCTCGCCCGCCTCGGCCCCGGCTTTGTCGGCGTGACACAACTGCCGGCCAACACGCCGGACGACGTCATCCTCGACCTCGATTCAAAGGGCGTGCGCGCCGTGCGCTTCAACCTGCAGCGCGGCGGCTCGGAAGACGTGTCCCAGCTCGAACGGATGGCGCTGCGCGTGCATGAACTGTGCGGCTGGCACGTCGAACTTTACGTCGCCAACCGCCACCTCGCCGGCCTGCGCGACCTGCTCGCGAGACTGCCCAAGGTATCCATCGATCACCTCGGCCTCACGGCCGAAGGCTTCGACGATCTGCTGTGGCTGGTCGAGCGCGGCGTCAAGGTGAAGGCGACGGGTTTCGGGCGGTGTAGCTTCGATATTGCAGAGGCGCTGCGCCGGATTGATGCAGTGAATCCGGAGGCGTTGATGTTCGGGACGGATCTGCCGTGTACGCGGGCGCCTAGGGTGTTTGAGGAATCGGATATCGAGGTAATGAACCTCGCCGTCGGGACGCAGGAAATATTCGGACGAAACGCGGTTCGCTGGTATGCCAACACTTGACTCTGAATCGCCCCCCGTTAAGCCCGACTCTGAGGCAGGTCAGGAGCCCAGAGACACAGGTGCAATTCCCTCCGATCAAATCGTTCAAGTCGAGAGTCGCTCACAAACCGACGTCAGCCACTCCCTGTATGTCTGTGAATCAGCACGAGGCTCGTAGTAGCAGCCCAGCCTCAAAGCCATTTCGCGAAGCTCGTCCTCGCTCTTTGTGTCGAACAGCAACTGTCTGATTTCCTTGACCGCGACCGAGACCTCGTCGGTAGGCCACTCATCGAGATAGCACTCAACCGCGGCTGTCGCGGTGTCGTGGTCAGACTTCCAGTCTTGGTGAAAGTAGCCCGCTAGAAGATCCTTCAGGTGTCGATACTTTTCACTCATGGATCGGAAAACCTGTGTGAATTCGATAGCCGTTCGGCATGGCCGCGTCGCGTCTAATGATTAATCTGATCTTGTTTGTATCTACCGCTTGAGCCATGCCTCTGCTGACAGTGATTCCGACAGGATCCGACAGCGTGTGCTCGACAATTACTTGAGGCTTTGACCCTGCCAGCCATGCATTGATCTCACCCTGTCGGGCATCCAGCGCTGTAGAGATGCTTTGTTCCGCAGTAGCTCGATCATAGAAGGACGAGGAGCCTGAGATATGCGGCTCATCCGCTAAGCGCTTTATCAATGCTGCTTCTGACTGACCAACATGTTTCAGCAGCAAGTGGCCGCCTGCTCTCTCATGCGCCTGCAATCCGCCGCCGGGAACAAGCCGGCTGAATGCAGCTTGTCCGCTTGCGGCATGAATCGCATTATCCACACTCCCATCCGCCCATCGCAGCAGCTTCTGCCCTCCAACCTCGATCACCCGCGCAACGAACTGCCCCGCCAGCGTCGTCAGCACCGCGCCGACGGCCAGATCCTCGGGGCCTGGCAGCAGCAGCGATGCGCCGGCCGCGGACAGCACGACCACTTTGTCGATGTTCTGCGCGGTGTTGGCGCCGACGTAGTGGCTGCTGCCCTGCGACGCAAACTGGTAGGCCTCGGGGTCGGGGGCGAAGTCCTGGCGCACGACTTCGGCCGACAGCGGGCGCGCCATCAGGCGGTCGAACAGGGCCAGGTTGTAGGCGATGGCGTCGGCACTCTGCTGGGCGCCGAGCCAGGGGTTTTCGGGGTCGATGCCGCCGGGAAGCTGCGCACCCATGCCGAGTGGCATGGCCTCGGTCATCAGACGGTAGTACTCGGTACAGAAGCCGGTCGTTTCGCATGCGATACGTGCTTCGGCCAGCGCCCGCTTGTTCGCCTGCGACAGCTGTCCGAAGTCGGCGTCGACCGCCTGCAGACAGGCGGCGTCGCCACCGCAGGCGTTCTTCGCACTGGCGTAGCGGTCCTGCTCCGGGTGCTTCAGGAAGTTGAACAGGGTCACGTTCTGCGCGGAGAACGCGCCCGCCAGCGGATCGCCGCCGGCCGCATCGGCGACGGCACCGCCGGCCATCATGCTGAACGCGGTCAACAGCGCATGGCCGTGCGCCGTTCCGCTCAGGCCCAGTGCGTCATCGAGCGGACGTTCGATCAGCGTTGCGGTCATTGCGCCCAAGGCGCCTGCCATCGGGTCACCGCCGCGCGCGGCTTCGGCGAGTGCGCCCAGTGCGCCGTGCGCGAGCAGGTGGCCGACGCTGCCATGCTCGCCGAACACGCCGTCACCGATCCGGCCTGCACCCAGGGCTGAGGCCTGATTGACAGCCGAATAGAGCAGCGCGGCTTCGAAGCTGCTGCCGGTCACCTCGCCGATCAGACCAGAAGTCAGCGCTCGGGCGGCGTAGCGCTGCAGGGGATCGTTGAAGGTCGTTCCGGTCCATTGTGCGGATCCGGCACTCAGGCCGGCAGCCAGGCCGCTGTTCAGCGCGTTGCCGATGTCGAGGCGACCGCTGGCCACCATCTGGCCGACTGACGACGAGATCGTCTGCGTCACGAAGGCGCTGGCCACGGTGTTGCCGAAACCGGCCGCGCCCGCCGAGGAGGCCGCCGCGAAGGTCGAGCCGGGCGACGCGAAGCTGCCGATGAAGGTCGATACGTCCACGCCTATCATCGAGGCGACCAGGAAGCTGGTCGCCAGCCCCATCACGTCGCTGAAGCCGAAGTCCTTCTCGAAGCGGTAGTGCAGGTCATCGCGCGCCACATCGCGCACGAAACGGCTGCCCAGTTTGTCGGCCAGCTGTGCTTCGAAGGCCGCACTGCGCTGTCGCGTGTCGTCGACGCCGTCGCCGAGCAGTCGGAACTCACCTGACAGGGACTGGATGCGATCGATGTCCAGCGCCCACTGCGCCGCCTGCATGAAGCCGCCAGCCTGCACCTGGCTGCCTTCGACGATCAGCGTGCCGCCGTCGACCTTGAATTCCTCGTAGTAATAGGCCGAGCGCTTGCGGTTCAGCAGTTCGTCGGCGGTCACCGACAGCGTTCCGTCCGACAGCACGAAGCCGGTGTTGTCGACGGTGCTGCCGACGATGACGATGCCGACGTCGGCATCGAGCAGACCGCCCGGAATCACCGCAAGCTGAGATTGCCAGTCCTCCGGCAGATAGATCCACGGACGCAGTGCGCCGCCCCGCTCGACGTACCAGAGAATGGGCGACTTCAGCAGCGCCTGCTGCGCCTCGCCGAGCGCCGACCCCATCGGAATGCCGTGCTCGACGGCGAAGGCGAAGCCGTTCGCTGCCAGCAGCGTGCGCTGCTGGGCCTCGGGCGATTGCCCGGTGAGCGGATCCCAGCTCAGCCCGGGCAGTATCCAGCCACGGTGCGTGGTCGCGAGCAGCGCGTTGCGCAGCGCTGCCGCCTCTTCCTCGGGCGTCAGCGCGAACGGCGCACGGCTGGCGAGGTCCGCCGGCAGCAGGCGCATCAGCGCTGCACCGCTGTAATCGCCCGGCGGCACCGCAAGACCGCCGTGGGTGCCGTAGGCCGCTAAGTCGATGGCGGCCGGCGGCAGCGACAGCTCGGCGGTCCGGTGGTAGTAGTCCGCGACCACGTCAAAACCGTTGCGGATGTGATCGGCGCGTACCGCGATGCTGCCGGCGTGGATGCTGCCGGTATTGACGAAGGAGGACAGCGCCGCCGGAACGTTGCCCAGGCTGCCCGAGCGCTGGTCGATCAGCCGGGCGAGCGAAGCCAGCAAGAGGGCTGAGCCGTCCACCGACGGGACCGGGGCAGTCGGCGGAGGCGTGCCTCCACCCGGCGTTCCGCCAGCGCCGCCATCCGGAGGCTGGCCGACGGAAAAGTCCGCCCCGGCCTGGATGATGCCCGGCAGCACGCCCAGCTCGACGCTGCCGGATGCGTTGCGCATCCAGTCGATCGGGTCGAGACAGACGTCGGTGGCGACGTCGCAGCTGCCGTCGTCGCCGAACTGGGAGTCCGGATCGATCAGCGAGTAGCGCGAGGACCAGGTCGCGCCGTAGCGCCTGTCTTCGTTCAGGAAGTCGGGTGCCGTGATGTCGATGCGTCCGCCCGCGAGCACGCGCGCGCCGCGATTGACGAAACGCTGCGCGCTGACTGTCAGGTCGCGTCCGGCCACCATGGTCGCCGGCGCCGCCGGCTGTTCGATATCGGCGCTGCAGACGCCGGCGTACTCGGTTCGGCAGCCGTCGAAGTACTCGTAAGCGACCTCGACATGACGGCTGGCGACCTGTGTTTCGTTGCGGACCTCCTTCGCCACGATGGTCAGATCGCGGCCGGCTTCGATCACCGATGCATTGGCGAAGCGTGCGTCGAGCACAACATGCAGATCACGCCCGGCCGCCAGCGTGTCGCGATTGACATAGTCGTCGGTGCCCGACCCGCTAGGGGTTGCCGTGCCCGCGAGCAGTTGCATGCGCAGCGTGTCGTGGTCGCTCAGGATGTCCGGCGCGTCGAGCAGGTAAAGATCGCTCGCCGCACGGAACAGCCGGCCGCTCACCTGTGGCGGCTCATGTTCATCAGGCACCGGCGCGAACAGGAAGAGGTCGCGCCCGGCCGACGCGTTACCGGACGCAGCGGATTGCTGCGGCTCCTGCCACAGGAAAAGATCGCGCGCCGCGACCAGCGTGCCGCCCTCGTTGTCAGCCGCGTTCACGAACAGATCGAGTCCGGCCGACATCGTGCCGGCGTTGAGCATCCGCACCGGCGCCCGCTCGTCATCAATCGCGCGACTGGAATGAGCGCCGGTCAGATGACGGCGATGATCGGGCACGCGCACCGTTGCAGCAGCTGCGTTCATCGTGCCTCCCGAGCGGATGACGCCCGTGTTCAGGCCCATGCCGAGACCGGACATCGACAGCGCGCCGCCGGCCTCGATGCGCCCGGCGTTGCGCAGCGCCGTCCAGCCGTCAGAGTTGTCGCCGACGAAGCCCAGACCGATGTCGCCGTCCGCGCTCATGCTCGCGGCCGCCGCGAGATCGAGACCGGTGCCGACAAACTTCAGATGGCGGCCTGCCTCGACCGACGCGGACAGCGCGGAGTCCATGGCGCCGATGTTGTAGAACTCGACGTCGCGCCCCGCGCTTACCGCGGCGTCGAGCAGCACGGTCTGGCGCGACGCGATCAGGATGTCGGCGGCCGCGAGCAGCGGCGCAGAGGTGCGCACGCCGATGTTCTCGCCCATCGCGATCAGCTGGATGCTGCCGGCGCTGACGGTCTGGCCGATGTCGATGGCGATGAAATCATCGCTGCCCTGCGGATACGCCGCGAGGTCGTCCGGGACCAGCGACATGCCGTCGACCACGGCCCGGCCGGCGAACAGGTTTGCGTCGCTGGTCGTACGCAGCTCGCCGCGCGTGCGCACGGTCTGCGCGATCAGATCGATGCGCGCCGCCAGTGCGGCCAGTCCGTTGGTGCCGATGTCGATGCGGCCACCGGTCACGTCGAAGCGCAGTGCGTCGTCGGCCCAGACCGGCCGACCGGTCGTCAGCTGCACGTGCTGCGTGCCGATGAAGCCGCAGCCGTCGCAGGTGATGCCGTTCGGATTGGCGATGACCAGACGCGCCGCTTGCCCGGCCACTTCGATCTGTCCCAGCAGCGCGCTCGGTCGATTTCCGGTCACCTCGTTGACGATGAGGCTCGCCGCCGCACCGCCGAGATTGGGATTGGCCACCAGCGCGCCGGCCAGCACGGAGTTTGCGCCCGTCGGCGCGTTGTTCAGCACAAGGCCACGCGCCGGCACGTCGAAGGCCGACCATCGGTTGTGCGAGGTGCCGCGCGCGTCGGCGGCCACGATATCGACGACCGATACGCCGCCGACCGACCCGACGCGGGCCTGCTGATGCGCAGCGGCGGTCACGTCCGGCGTCAGGTCGGCACGCACCGGCAGCGAAGCCATCAGCATGACAACGGACATCCATGCCGACAGGCGGCGACGGATCGAACGCATGCGGACCTCCTGTCTCACGGTCGCGAGCCCATGGCTTCGTGGACGATTTCCACACCCAGTGCGCGCGCCTGCGCCAGCGCCGATTCGCGCAGGAAGAGCGCGCGCAGCGTTTCGCGCACGCTTTCGAACGACGGCCGCTGCGTATCGCGCACCGCTTCGAGCAGCACGAGGGCCCAGCTGTCGGTCAGCGCCAGTGGCTCGCTCACCTGACCCGGCGTGAGCCGAGGCAGCACATGGGCAATCTCCAGCGGCAGACCGTTTGTCCGACCGTGGGTCGGTGGCAGGACAAAGCCGACCCAGCCCAGTTCGCCGCCACGGGCGGCCGACGGCACGCGGGACAGTTCACCGGCAAGCTGCGCGAACGGAACGCCGGCCTTCGCACGCTCGTGCGCAGACCTCACGGCGGCAGCGTCGTCGCTCTGCAGCAGCCTGATGCGGTACTCCTGCGGTCCCGTCCTCCCGAGCAGATCGCGATAGCGCGCCTGCAGCGCCTGTTCGCTCGGTTCGACGGGGCGGACGCGGCTGCCGACGTAGGCGTCGATCGCCGCCTGCCTCCGGTCAGGGTCGGAAGCGCCGGTGCCATCGTCGAAACCGGCTGCCAGCGCGCGCCGCCACAAAAGGTCGTGCGCAAGGGCCTGCGTCGCGGCGGCCGCGGCCGTGCGTTCGTCCGGCGGACTGGCGGCGGACACCGCTATCGCGAAGGTCAGCAGCGTGGCGCAGATCGAGGTTCGAACTGGGGTCATCGTGTGCTCCGTGCGCGTCCGTCAGATGGCATAGCCAAGGGCAAAGCGGAAGGTCCAGCCACTGTCGGGAAGCGCCTCGGGGCGGCGCAGTGGCGTGCTGATGACGGCTTCCCACACGAAGTCCGGTGTGCTGCCGCGCACACCGGCTCCAGCGCCCGCCAGGGTCATGCGCGGCCCGTCGATCAGCCTCGTCGCGCCCTGATCGAAATGGACGAATGGCGTGGCCACCTGCATATCGCGGCCGAAAGCTGTCGGGAAGCGCACTTCGCAGCGCAGCAGGTAGCCGGTATCGCCGGCCACCGCCGCCTCGTCGAAGCCGCGCACCGTATTCAGCCCTCCGAGCAGTAGCTGCTCAGCGCCGGGCAGGCTGACGCCGGTGCGCTGCACCGTCAGTTGTGATGCGAATTCGATGTGCCCGCCGTCGTCCCGCGCCACGGCCGCAGCGGCCAGTGACCACTTCGCGAACTGGTAGTGGGTGTGACTCGCCGGCAGTCGCTCCGCATCGACCTCGGCGCCGAAGGACCGCAGTCCGACCGACAGCGACGGCTCGACGAAGTACTGGGTCTGACCGAAGCGCCCGGTCCGGCTCCAGGCAAGGCGCGCCACCGTGCTGCGCCGCGTGTCGAGTTCGATCGGTCCGAGGGTGCGTGCGATGCGCGTGCGCTGGACGCTCAGATCCAGCGCGTCGCGTCGCCCTGCATCGAGCGCGAGTACGCGGTTCCAGCCGATGACGGCGGTCCGCGCCGAACTGTCGAAGGACAGCCCGGCAAGCGTGCTGTCCGAACGGGATCCGGACAGCGTCGCCGACCAGGTGTTGAAGCCATCGGGCACCGACAGCGACGCCAGCAAGGCCTCACTGTGGGCGCTGCGCAGGTGCATGAGCTGGATGTCCTCGATCAGACCGAGGCGATTGCCGAAACGCAGGCCGACGCGGGCGCGGCCGCTTCCGGTCGACCGCGTACCCAGGTTGTCCGCGCCGACGGACAGCGAGGTGCTCTGTCGCGGCTGCAGCGCGAGGTCGATCACGCTTCCTCCGTCCTGCCCGCCCGGCAGAACGCGCACCTGAGCCTGCACCATGCGCAGCCGGTTGATCTGCTGCACGCCCTGTTCGAGCGCTTCCTGCGTCAGTACGTCGCCGGCCGCCAGCGGAAAGGCACGGGTGACTGCCGACCGTGGCGCGTCAGCCGAGCGGATCGCCTCGACGCGGCCGGGCACGACCTCGATACGGAGCAGATTTCGCGCGGGGTCGAGGGTGACCAGCCGCGACCGGCTGGTGATCCAGCCCGCCTCGACCAGCCGGGCGTCCACGCGGCGAAGCAGCAGCGCGATGCGGCGCACGCCAAGCGGCACGGCAGAGAACTCGTCGGTCAGCGAGGCCAGCACATGCGCCGGCAGCAGGCCTGCAGCGTCGATCTCTATCGATGGCCGCTCGATCACGACGCCGTCCTCGACGACCGAATCGGGACGCACGTGCAGCGCCGGAGCGGGTGCGTCCGCAGGTGGCAGTGCGTCGCGTTCCAGTCGCGAGCGCTCCGCGGCCTGACGCTGTTCGTCGAGCAGGCGCTCGGCCGGCTCGCGCGCCTGCACCGCGAACGTACCGAGCAGCGCAAGGGCGCAGCAGACGATGCTGTGGGCGAGCGACATGTCCGGCGACGACCTCGTTCACGAAGATCGCGCAACTATCCATATGTCATTTTCCGATGTCAACAGCCCTGTACGGACAACCGCCGGGGCCGTGCGCTCGCTGTGTAACCTGGGTCACTGAAGGCGGATGACTCCGCGCGGACCATGGCGTCACACCTTACTTACTCGGGAGAACGATCATGAAAAGCAATGTGGGCGGCATCGACAAGATCCTGCGCATCGTCGTCGGCGCCGCGCTGATCGCGCTGGCGGCCATGGGCCAGATCGGCGTGTGGGGCTATATCGGCGTCGTGCCGCTGCTGACCGGGCTGTTCAATTTCTGCCCGGTCTATCCCTTGCTGGGCATCAGCACCTGCGGCATCCGCAAGGACGCCTGAGGACGTCAGCGGCGCTCGGCGCAGTGGTTGGCGATCCGCACGTAGTCGGCGACTTCGAGGGTTTCGCCGCGGCGTGACGGGTCGATGCCGAGCGCGTCCCAGTCCGCCGTATCGAGGTGCTCGCGCAGCGTATTGCGCAGCGTCTTGCGACGCTGGCCGAAGGCGGCCTTGACGATGGCCGACATCAGCAGCGGGTCGCGCGCGGTCAGCTGTTCGACCGGGCGCGGGCGCAGATGCACGATGGCCGACATCACCTTGGGCGCCGGCCGGAAGGCGCCCGGCGGCACGTCGAACAGGTGGGCGCACTCAAAGCGGTACTGCAGCATGACGGACAGCCGACCGTACTCGTCGGTGTCCGGCGCGGCGACGATGCGATCGACCACTTCCTTCTGCAGCATGAAGGTCATGTCGCGCACGCGTTCGGCGTGCTCGGCAAGGTGGAACAGCAGCGGGCTGGAAATGTTGTACGGCAGGTTGCCGATCACCCGCACGTCGTCGCCGAGCGCACCGAAGTCGAACTTCAGCGCGTCGGTCTCGTGTATCTCGAGCTTCGGCGCGAGGTCGCCTTCGCGCAGTCGCTGGGCGAGGTCGCGGTCGATCTCGACCACGTGCAGGTGATCGATCCTCTCGGTCACCGGCCGCGTCATGGCGCCCAGACCGGGGCCGATCTCCACCATCACCTGACCCGGCTTCGGATCGATGGCCGCGACGATCTTGCGGATGATGTTGCCATCGACCAGGAAGTTCTGGCCGAAGCGTTTGCGGGCGCGGTGCTGTTCCATCAGTGTCCGCTCATCGCAATGGCCGCCTCGACCGCCTCGACCAGACTGCTCGCGTCAGCGCGGCCGCTGCCGGCCAGGTCAAGCGCAGTGCCGTGATCGACCGAGGTGCGGATGATGGGCAGGCCGAGCGTGATGTTGATGCCGTGGCCGAAGGTCGCGTACTTCAGCACCGGCAGGCCCTGGTCGTGGAACATCGCCAGCACGGCGTCGGCGCCGTCCAGGTGCCGCGGCACGAACAGCGTGTCGGCCGGCAGCGGGCCTTCAAGATGCATGCCTTCAGCCCGCAGCGCGTCGAGCACCGGCGTGATCACGTCGATCTCCTCGCGCCCCATGTGCCCGCTCTCCCCGGCGTGCGGATTGAGGCCGGCGACCACGATGTGCGGACGGGCGATGCCGAAGCGGGTGCGCAGGTCGGCGTCGAGGATGCGCAGCGTCTGCATCAGCGACTCGCGCGTGATGGCGGCCGGCACGGCGGACAGCGGCAGGTGGGTAGTGGCCAGCGCCACGCGCAGCCAGGGGCCGTCGGCGTTCGCGCCGGTGCGGCCGGCCAGCATCATGACGACGCGCGGCGTACCAGTGCTGTCGGCCAGGTATTCGGTGTGACCGGAGAAGGGCACGCCGGCGTCGTTGATGACGCCCTTGTGCAGCGGCGCCGTCACCATGGCGGCGAACTCGCCACTGACACAGCCGTCGCGGGCGCGGTCGAGCAGCGACAGCACATAGCGGGCGTTGGCGACGTCGAGTCGCCCGGCCGTCGAGGGCACGGCCAGCGGGCTGTGCAGCACTTCGAGCGCGCTGTCGTCGGCATCGCTTGCCGGGTCATATGCGCGCAGTCGCACCTGCAAGCCGGCCGCCTGTGCGCGCTCGGCAATCAGGCCGGCATCGCCGAGCACCACCAGCCGGGCGGCGAAGCGTCGGCCGCACAGGGCCGCGCACAGTTCGGGGCCGACTCCGGCCGGTTCGCCGCTGGTGACTGCGATGCGGGGGCGGTTCACCGCGGTCTCATCGCTCGTCGTTCAGACGGATTTCGACGTAAGCGCGGTCGCGCAGCTGACGCACCCAGTCCTGATACACCTCTTCCGCCTTGCGCTCGCGCAGCGCGAGGCGCGCGGCGGCACGCTGACGTTCGGTCGATACGTCCTCGACCCGGCGTTCGACCACCTGGATCAGATGCCAGCCGAAAGGCGACTGCACCGGTTCGCTCACCTTGCCCGGTTCGAGCGCATTCATCACCTTCTCGAACTCCGGCACCGTGTCGCCCGGGTAGAGCCAGCCGAGGTCGCCGCCCTTGGCGGCCGACAGATCCTGCGAGTTGGAGCGCGCCAGTTCCTCGAAATCGCCGCCGTTGTCCAGGCGTTCCTTGATGCCGGTCAGGCGGCGGCGCGCCTCGGCGTCATTCACCACTTCCGAGGTTTTGATCAGGATGTGACGGGCGCGCGTCTGACTGACGCGGGCATCGCTGGCGCCGGCACCGCCACGCTTGTCCACCAGCTTCATGATGTGAAAGCCGGCCGGGCTGCGCATCACCTCGCTCACCTGCCCCGGCTTCAGATTGGGCAGCATGTCGGCGAACAGCTGCGGCAGACGGTCGAGCGGACGCCAGCCCAGGCTGCCGCCGGACAGTGCATCCGGCGCATCCGAGTAGGACGCCGCGACACGGGCGAAATCCTCGCCCTTGGCCAGCTGTTCCATCGCCGCGTCGGCACGTGCCTTCAGCCGCATCAGCGTTTCCGGGCTGGCCCCTTCCGGTACGCGCAGCAGGATGTGCGAGACATTGAATTCCTCGCGCTGGTCGGCCTTGCGCTCCGGGTTGGCGAGGTAATTGTCGATCTCGCCCTCGGTCACCACGACGCGGCTTTCGACCTCGCGGTCACGCAGACGGCTGAGGATGATTTCCTTGCGGATGTCCTCGCGGAAGCGCGGCCACGGGATGCCGTCGCGCTCAACCGCAGAACGCAGCTGGGTCGCGTTCATGTTATTGCTCTCGGCAATGCGCCCGAGCGCGGCTTCGAGCATGCGGTCGTCGATGCGCATCTGCGTCTCTTCTGCGTGCTGCAGCTGCACCTTCTCGTAAATCATCCGCTCCAGCACCTGCCGCTCGAAGTCCTCGCGCGGCGGCGGCGTCACGTTGCGTCCGCGCAACTGGGCAATCGCCTGTTCGGTACGCGAGCGCAATTCGAACAGGGTGATCGCGTCGCTATTGACGACGGCAACGATGCGATCCACTTCGACCACATCGGAGGGCTCTGCCTGCCCGTTCGGCTGCGCCTGCGCGAGCGCTGCGCCGAAGAGGCCCAGAACGGCCAGCAGGCAGGCCGGAATCAGTTTGTTCAGCATTAGGATAAGTCCGTCAGAAATCGTCGCCGAAAATCGGGTCGGCGGCACTCTGGTTGATCTGGCCGTAGCCGGGAATGCTGCGCTTGAGTGCATCGAGCGGGTTGGAGCCGATGCGCGAGAAATCGTTGAGCTCGAGCTGGAAGAACAGCGCGGTGCGGGTACGTTGCACATTGGTGGCGATACGCTGGAACACGAAGCGGCCCACCCAGCAGCCGCCGTTGTACTCGAAACCCGCGAGGCCTTCGACCAGTCGACGCTCGGCGATCGAATAGTTGTGGCGCGCCACGGCGTACCAGCGATTCGTCAGCGGCCACTGCGCCGACAGGTCAAGATCGCGCACGTCTCCAATCGTGGTCGAGGCGCGGCGGAAACGGTAGGACGCATTCAGCACCTGCGCCTCGCGCGGATTCCAGCGCATGGTCAGGTTGTAGCGCTCGGTCTGCGAAAGGTCGGTGTTGTACTGCACGGCCGCATCGACCCAGGTCTTCGGCAACAGCTCGCCGGACACCGCGGCCAGCGTGCTGGCGACGCGCTCTGTACGGGGCGTGCCGCCGGGCAGCGTGACCAGCTGGTCGCTGAAGTAGAAGCGCTGCCCCAGCGCGAGGCGAGCACGTTCCGATCCATTGACCGGATCGATGAAACGCGAGATCGCGGCCGTCGTGACCTGATTGCTGTCGGCGATACGGTCCTGACCGACGAATACGTTCTCCGAGAAGATCTGCGCGAAGTTGAAGTCGGCCAGCGCACTGTCGAACACCGGATACTTCGACTGGTCCTTGTAGGTCGACAGCACGTAGTACATGCGCGGTTCGAAGGTCTGTATGAAGCCCTGACCGAACAGGTCGGAATCGCGCTCGAAGACGGTGCCTGCGTCGAGACTGAAGATCGGGATCGAACGCGACAGCGAGGTCGACTGCGCAGCGTTCGCGGTTCCGCGATCGAGGTCGTAATTGCTCAGATGCACGCCGACCTTGGGCGTGATGAACATGTAGGAGTTGCGCATCGGCAGCGACAGCTGCGGATAGACGACGGCACGACGACCCTGGTCGCGCGTCACATCGTCGATGCGGAAATCGGTGTAGTTGGCCAGCGTGCTGAACACCAGCCCGCCCGGCAGATCGGAACGCAGCGCATTGAATGTGACGCTGGGTAGCAGACGGTAGATATCAGGCAGGTTCGCGAGCGTCTGATAATCGGTCGCCCTTGCAGAAACTTGCCACCAGTCGCCCGAGTATGTGAGTGACCCCTCGCGCGGAAGATAGCTTAGAGAGGTGATTGCGAGTCGTGCCCCAAGATCCGTGTAGTAATTGCGGTCCGATACCGAATTGATGTTCAGCGAGCCAGTCAGGCGCTCGTTGAACCGGTGCGCGTGCTGCATGCTGAAGGCGTAGCGATCACGCTCTGCCAGACGATCGCTCGGCAGGTAATCGAGCCGTATCTTGCCGGCATAGTCTTCCTGCAGGTAGCGGAACTCGCTGCTGAGCATCAGGCCGCGCGTACCGAGTACGCGCAGGCCGATGGTGGCATCCATGTTCGGCGCGATATTCCAGTAGTACGGCAGCAGCAGGTCGATACCGGTGCGGTTGGTCACACCGAAGGTGGGCGTCAGGAAACCGGACTTGCGGCGATTGTTCAGCGAGAAATCGAGCCAGGGCGAATACAGGACCGGCACACCCTTGAAGATGATCTTGCCGTTGCGGCCCTCGCCCTCTTCCGACTCGAAGTCGAGATTGAGCGTATCGACCTGCGCATACCAGTCCGGGTTTTCCGGGCCGCAGGTCGAGTAGGTCGCGTTCTCCATGCGGATGCGGTTCTCGCCGAGAAACTCCATCACGTCGGCTTCACCGCGGCCGGTGGTGGTACGCAGGTTCTCGCCAGTCTGCAGATTGCGCCGCACGGTGTAGCGCGGCTTGTCGAACACGCCCTCGCTGCGCGTCAACTGGTAACGCAGCGACGGGCCCTCGACCACGTCCTCGCCGCGTACCAGGCGCACATTGCCCTGCGCCCGCAGTTCGTCTGTAGGCGGCTCATAGACGATGGAATCGGCAGTCAGCGAGGTGGTCGCGCGGCGCAGTTCGGCAGTGCCTTCGGCGCGCATCACGGCGTCGGTGGTGCCGTCCAGCTGATCGGCGGCGATCAGCGTCGCGCGCGACTCGGGGTGACGCTCGACGTACTCCGACAGCGTGATCGCCCCCTTGAGCATGCGCGTCTCGTCGTCCTCCGGCACCTGCGGCGGCAGCGCGCCGGTGACGTCCGCTTCCTGCGCGGCCGGCGCACCGGCAATGACAGTCTCGCCGGTCTGACCCGCCGGCACACGCCGACGCGCCACCGGCGGCGTGCCCATCAGCGATCTATCGACCTTGAGCGGCGGCATGTTGCGCGCCGTCGTCACGTTGCGGTAGGGCGGTGCCTCGTCAAGCGCGGCCTGCGCCGTCGGCGGTGCAACGCGCGCGCCCGGCGGCGCCTTGACCAGCGAACGGTCGACCTTCAGCGGCGGCAGGTTGCGGGCATTCGATGCCGTCGCCGGCGCGACAGGTGCAGCAGCCGGTCTGACGGACGCCGGAGCGGCCTTCAGCGCTGGAGCTGGAGCCGGAGCAGGCGCTGGAGCCGGCGCCGCTTCGACGGCAACCGGTGCCTCTGCGGCCGGCTGTCCCGGCGTCGCCACCGGAAACACTTCCACGCCCGGTGCAGCCGCCGGCGTCTCGGCCGGCGCCGCAGCGCCGCCGGTCGCGGCCGGCTGCTTCGGCGCAGCGGCCGGCTTGGCGGCGCCCGTCTTGGCCGGCCGCTGTGACGGCGGCACCAGGGACGGATCGACCTTCAGCGAAGGAAGTGCATCGGCCGCCTGTGCGCCGCAGGCCATCCAGGCCAGATAGAGAATGACGGAACGCCTGAGCACGAATGAGAGGGCTGGAAGCGGGCTGATCGCGGGTTGAACTCCGGCTTTCGCGCCCGGGCGACGGATCGCCGGCTTGCACGCAGCCGCGTTATAGAATCACGCATCTTATCAAACGCGACCCGGTTGCCGGCCTGCGATGGCAACAATTTGCAGATCGCGACGCCGGCCCGCCGGTCAGCCGCCCCGGCCCCACCGAACATGACCCAAGACCCGCGCCTCGACGCACTCACTGCCTGGCTGCAGGCGCAGTTTCCCGGCCAGACCCTCGACATCCGCCCGGCCTCGGCCGACGCCAGCTTCCGCCGCTATTTCCGGGTGACGCTGCCCGACGGCAGCACCCACATCGCGATGGACGCTCCGCCGCCGCAGGAAAACTGCCGCCCCTTCGTTGCCGTGCAGGCGCTGTTCGAGGCGGCCGGCGCCCATGTGCCGGCGCTGCGCGCGCAGGATGTCGAACAGGGTTTCCTGCTGCTGTCCGACCTCGGCAGCACCACCTATCTTGATGTGCTCGACGCAGAAAACGCCCCGGCGCTCTATTTCGACGCCACCACCGCGTTGATCGCCATGCAGAAAGCCAGCCGGCCCGGCGTGTTGCCCGAGTACGACCGCGACCGCCTGCTGGCGGAGATGGAACTGTTCCCGGTGTGGTACGTCGGGCGCCATCTGAAGGCCGAACTGTCGGAGGCCGAGACGACCGCGCTGTACGATGTGTTCGACCGCATCCTCGACGTGAATCTGGCCGAGCCGCAGGTGTTCGTGCACCGCGACTACCACAGCCGCAACCTGATGGTGACGATGCCCAACCCCGGCGTGCTCGACTTCCAGGACGCCGTGTACGGCCCGATCAGCTATGACCTGGTCAGCCTGTTCAAGGACGCCTACATCGCCTGGGACGAGGAGCAGACGCTGGACTGGCTCATCCGCTACTGGCAGGACGCAAAGCGCGCCGGCCTGCCGGTGCGCGAGGACTTCGCTGACTTCCACCGCGACTACGAGTTCATGGGCGCACAGCGCCACCTGAAAGTGCTCGGCATCTTCGCCCGCCTGTACCACCGCGACGGCAAGGACGGCTACCTGAAAGACATGCCGCGCGTGATGAAGCATCTGCTTGCCACTGCCAGCCGCTACCGCGATCTTGCGCCGCTGGCCAGGCTGCTCAACCGTCTTGAAGGCATCACGCCGCAGGCCGGCTACACCTTCTGATGAAAGCGATGATCCTCGCCGCCGGCCGCGGCGAGCGCATGCGCCCGCTGACCGACCACCTGCCCAAGCCGCTGCTCGAAGTCGGCGGCCGGCCGCTCATCGTCTGGCATATCGACGCACTGCGGGCGGCCGGCGTCACCGACCTCGTGATCAACCACGCCCACCTCGGCCACAAGCTGGTCGAGGCGCTCGGCGACGGCAGTGCGCTCGGCGTCCGCATCGCCTGGTCGGCAGAACCTGAAGGCGCGCTGGAAACCGCCGGCGGCATCGCGCACGCGCGCCAGCTGCTCGGCAACGCTCCGTTTGTCGTGGTCAATGGCGACATCTGGTGCGACGCCGACTTTGCGGCCCTCGCGCAGGCCGCATCGGCGCTGCACGCCGACGGCGACCTCGCCCACCTGCTGCTGGTGCCCAACCCGCCACACAATCCGGGCGGCGACTTCGTATTGCGTGACGACCGCGTATACGACGAGAACGACGGCCGGCTCACCTTCTCAGGCATCGGCGCCTATCACCCCTCGCTGTTCGACAGCCTCGATCCGGACGCGCCGGCAAAGCTCGCGCCGCTGCTGCGGGCGGCGATGCGCGAAGGCCGCGTCGGCGGCGCGCTGCACCGCGGCCACTGGCACGACGTCGGCACCCCGCAGCGGCTGGCCGAGGTCGACGCGCTGGCGCGCAAGGACGGCTGAAACCGATCAGGCGGCCAGCGGCAGACGCAGATCGATGTGCATGCCGCCACCGTCGGCATCGCGCAATTCGATGTCGCCGCCCAAGCGCTCGACCACCTCGCGCACGATGGCCAGACCCAGCCCGGTACCGCTGCCCGCCGATCCGGGAATGCGGAAATACGGCTCGAAAACCCGCTCGCGCAGTTCAGGCGGTATCCCCGGCCCCGCGTCGATGACGGCCAGGCGCGCCACATCCCCGTCGCGCGACAGGCGCACCGTGATGGTCGTCCCCGTGGGTGCATAACGCTGCGCGTTGTCGATCAGATTGCCCGCCATGCTGGACAGGCCTGTAGGGTCAGCGCGCATGATCAGCGGGTCTCCGCAGCTTTCGAAGGCCAGCAGATGACCACTCGATTCGCAGGCCGGCAGCCGCTGCGCCACCGCGTCGGACACCACGTCACGCAGAGACACCGCCATGTCGTGGGTGGCGCGGCCGGCGCGGCTGTGCGCCAGCATCTGCTCGGCCAGATGTACGGTGCGCGCCACTCCTTCGAGCAGGCTGTCGAGCGACTTGTCGCGCTGTATCGCGTCTTCCGCGCGACGAGCGTTCTGCGCGTGGATGCGCAGCGCGGCCAGCGGCGTGCGCAGTTCGTGCGCGGCGGAATCGATGAAGCGCCGCTCGCGTTCCAGCGTGTTGCGCACCCGCGCGAACAGCGCGTTCAGCGCACCCAGCACCGGCATCATTTCGCGCGGCACGCGCGACAGCGTAAGAGGCTGGTCGTCCTGCGGGCGGCGGGCCGCGATGCGCTCGGTCATTTCGGACAGCGGGGCCAGACCGTAGCCGATCAGTAGCGCGTTGAGCAGCAGCACGACCACCAGTCCGACCAGCAGCGGCGCACCGGTGGCCCAGCCCAGCTTGGCCGTCAGTTCGGCGCGCGCGTCGGTGCGCTCGCCCACCTGTACCCACACGTCTCCGGCCCGCAGCACGAACACGCGCCACATGCCGTCGTCGAGGTCGTGGTCGCTGAAACCGGGCTTCATCGGTGCAAACGGTTTCTCCGGTGCCGACGACGAGCGCGCCAGCAGGCGATGAGCGGCGCCGCCGAAATCGACGCTCCACACCTGATAGGCAATATGCGTCTCGTACTCGTGTCCGAGCGGCGTTTCGACATCGTGATGACCGAACAGCCACTCCTGCAGTATCCACAGCAGTGCGAAACCCGGCTTTCCGGCCAGTTCGGCGTCATGCTCGTGCGCCATGTCGGCCAGCGGCCCCGGCAGCGACATGACCAACGGGGCATTGATGGTGGCGTGCTCGACCTGTTGCGCGAGCAGACTTTCGAGCACACGCGCCGAGGTGGCCAGACGCGCATCGAACAGTTCATCCGCCTCGTCCTGTCCGGCCATCACCGCCAGCACCGCGGTGGTGCCGATCACGCACAACAGGATGAGGGCGCTGCCGGCCAGCAGCAGCGCGCGTATCGACATGCCGCGGAACGGCCGCATCACTTGCCCTGCCGCGTCGCAGGCAACGGATCGATCACGTAGCCGACACCGCGCACGGTGCGTATCAGTTCGGGGTGGAATTTCTTGCGCAGATTGTGGATGTGCACATCCAGCGCATTGCTTTCGAGGTCGCTGTCCCAGCCGTAGATGTTCTCCACCAGCTGCTGCCGGCTCAGCACGTGGCCGATGTTCTCCAGCAGGCGGCGCAGCACCATGAACTCGCGCCGCTGCAGTTCGACCGGCCGGTCGTCGATGCTCACCGTCAGCCCCGCCGTATCCAGCGTGATGCTGCCGTAGCGGATCAGGTTAACGACGGTGCCGCGGGTGCGCCGCTCGAGCACCCGCAGCCGGGCCAGCAGTTCGTCGAGGTCGAAGGGCTTGGTCAGATAGTCGTCGGCACCGGCGTCCAGCCCGCCGATGCGCTGCGCCGTCGTGTCACGCGCACTGAGCACCAGCACCGGCGTCGTGACGCCGGCCTCGCGCGCGCGGCGCAGCACGTCCATGCCGTCGAGCCGCGGCAGACCGAGGTCGAGCACCGCCATGTCGACGCCGCCGCCGCGCAGCGCAGCCAGCGCCTGCGCGCCGTCACGCACCCACTCGACCGTGTAGCGCGCGCGTTCGAGCGCGTCGCGGATGCCCGCCCCCAGCAACTCGTCGTCTTCAACCAGCAGAACCTTCATCGGTCTGGACACGCCGTAACGGAAAGCCGTCATTGTCGCTCCAGGCGGACGTTCGTGCAGTACATCGACCTACTTCAGCTTCTCGCGCACCTTGACCAGCAGCGCCTCGATCTCCTTGCGCCGCCCTTCGTCCGCCAGCGGACGGTTCGGGCGTGCCGGCGCCTGCAGCGCCGCTTCGAGCGAGGCGCGTGCCTTCTCGTACTCGCCGTTGCGGTACAGGAAGTCGCCCATGAAGTAGTTGCTGTCGATACCCTTGGGGTTGATGGCCAGCGCCTTGGTCAGCAGTTCGCGCGCCTTGTCCTTGTCGCCGAAGCCAATCGGCCAGCCCGGCACCTGGTAATAGAGCGAGCCGAGGCTGGTGTAGGCCGATCCGTCGAGCGCGTTCGGGTTCTTCGCCAGCGCCTTCTCAAGCGCCGAGCGCGCGTCCTTGACCAGCGACAGCGCGCCCAGCCCGCCCTTCGCACCGGCGTGGCTGGCGACGATGATGCCGTACCAGATGTCCGCTTCAGCGCGATCCGGATGTTCGGCGCGCACCGCCGCCGCCTCCTTGCTCAGCGCCTCGAAAGCCTGTTCCTGCTTGTCGGCCGGTTGTCTGTACTTGATCTGCTCCCATTCGGTCTGCAGCTTGGCAACCGACTCGTCCACACCGGCGAAGGCCGGTGCAATGACCATTGCTGCGAACAACGCGCACGAGGCGCGAAAGAATGCGTTCACGATTTGACTCCCTGTTGTGCGTGACGACGGATGACGGACAGCTGCTTCGCCAGACTGGAATCAACCAGCGACGGCAGCAGGCGGTTGATGCGGACGAACAGCTTTTCGGGCCAGCCCAAGTGGCGCTCGGCGCGTGCGCCGTCGAGCAGCTTCAGCAGCTCGGCGGCAACGTGTTCCGGAGCGTCGCTGGCGACGCCAAGCTCGGCGTTCAGTGCCACCTGGGCCGGGGTGTTCAGCGGAGTGCGGGTGGCGCGCGGCGCCAGATAGCGCAGCTGCACGGCGCTACCGGCCAGTTCGCGGCGCAGTGCTTCGGTGAAGCCGCGCAGCGCGAACTTGCTGGCGCAGTAGGCAACGCTGCCCGGGTGGCCGATGTCGCCAAGAATGGAGCCGACATTGACCACCTGTGCCCGCGCCTGCCGGTGCAGCGCCGGCAGCAGCGCGTGCGTCAGCAGCATCGGTGCGACGACATTCGTGTGCACGATGCGCTCGATCTGCGCGTCCGACTGGTCCTCGAACCAGGCCAGCTCGCTGACACCGGCATTGTTGATGAGCAGGTCGGGCCCGCCGGGCAGCGCTTCGGCGGCGATCACCACGGCGGCGCGTCCGGCGACCGTGCCGAGATCGGCGACAACGCTACGCACCTGCGTGCCGGGTGTGCGGCGCACCAGATCGTCGGCCAGCGCAGCCAGCTTCACCGGGTCGCGACCGACCAGCAGCAGCGCGGCGGCGCGCGGCGCCAGCGCGTGCGCCATCGCACTGCCGATGCCGCCGGCCGCGCCGGTCAGCACGATCCTCAGTCCCTTGGTCATGCCGCGCACGCCTCGTCGCAGGTGGGCAGCGCGCGGAAGATGTCGCCGTAAAGGCGGAACATGACGCGCGCGACGTGAATGACCGCCTGTCGGTCGTCCTCGTCGTCGAGGCCATCCATCAGCGTGGCGAAAAAGCGCACGTGGTCCTGGTCCAGGCTGCCGTGCGAATTCAGATAGGTGAAGGCGGCGGGCGGCAGGTGCAGCGTCTGCGCGATGCGCTCGGCCGCCGTGGTCGCAATCTGCACGCTGGTGCCTTCGAGCACATGCACCATGCCGAAGAAGCCGACCGGATTCTTGCGCGCGATGCAGTCGTAGGCGTAGGACACCATCAGTTCGGTCTCGATGGCGGGTTCGGACATGCGCGCAGCTTCGCGGTCTCCGCCGCAGGCGACGATGTCGTCGAGTATCCATTCCTCGTGGCCGATTTCCTCGTCGATGTACTCGGCCACCGCGCGACGCAGCGATTCGTGCCGCGCCGGCAGCCGTGCGCCGCAAGCCATCAGCAGCGGCACCGTGTGGCGCACGTGGTGGAAGGCTTCGCCGAGGAAGGCGCGGTACTGGCGCAGCGTGACGCGGCCGGCCAGCGCGTCCTGGATGATGGGCGCGCTCAGCAGGTGAGCGCGTTCGGCGGCGGTTTCGTGTTGCAGGCGTTCATGAAAAGACATGTCGGTTCTCTCCGCGGGCATCCCCGCATTCGTACAGCTCGGCGATGCGTTCGCCGTAGCAGGTCCACACCGCGTCACGGCGCACGCGGCCGTTGTCGGTCGCCAGACCGTTGGCGGGGGAAAAGGGGGAATCGGCGCGCAGGTAGACGCCGATGCGTGCGTAGTCGGGCAGCCGTGCGTTGGCGGCGGCGACCGCGGCATCGAGCGCCGCGTCCGGCAGATCGCCGCGCGGCACGATGACTGCGGCTAGCGTCGGCCGCGCCTCGCCGAACACGACCACCTGCGCCACCGCGGGCGAGGCGAGCAGTTCGGCTTCCGGCCATTCGGGCGACACGTTGCGACCGAAACTGGTGATGATCTGGTGCTTCAGGCGGCCGGTCACGTGCAGCCGGCCGTCGGCGTCGAGGCGACCGATGTCGCCCGTCGGCAGAGGTCCGTCGGGCAGCGCCGGCGCACCGAGATAGCCGGGCAGCCGCGGGCCATCGACCAGGATTTCGCCGCGCGCCGACAGCGCGACACGCAGATGCGGCAATACGCGCCCGACGGCGCCCGGCGGATCCGACGGCAGATTGAGCGCCACCACCGACCCCGCTTCCGACAGGCCGTAGCCCTCGCAGGCCGGAATGCCGAGCGCGCGCGCGCGCGCGATCAGGTCGGGCGACACGCGCGCGCCACCAACCGCCACCAGCTTGAGCCCGCGCGGCGCCGGCAAGCCGGCATCGACCGCCGCCACCAGCGCGGTCAGCATCTGCGGCAGCAAGATGAGGCTGTCCGGCTGCCAGCGTTCGAGCGCTGCCAGCGCCGCACGCACGTCAAAACGGCTGGAGCCGCTCAGGCCGACCTCGGCCAGCGGCGGCACGACGCACTGCGCGCCGGCCAGCCAGGCCGCATCGGCACCGGCGACGTTCTCCAGCAGCACGGCCAGCGGCAGCATGCAGAGGTGGCGACGGATGCCGAGCTCACGCGCGATATCGGCCACCGACCGGCTGACCGCCGACAACTGCTCCGTGCTCAGGCATACGCCTTTGGGCTGACCGGTGGTACCCGAGGTGAAGGTGATCTTGGCTGTCCCCGGCGGCAGCGTCACCGCCGGCGCGTCACTGCGGCAGAAGAGCGACAGCGCGCCGGGGCGGGCCGGCGCGACACATCCGGCGCCGAGCACGGCGGCGCGTGCTGCGTCGTCGGTCAGCAGCAGGCGCGCACCGGCGGCGTCGAGCGCGTGCCGGCACTGGGCGTCGGTGAAGAAGGTGGGCAGCGGCAGCAGCACGCGGCCGGCCATGCGCACCGTGCGGTCGGCGAGCAGCCAGTCCGGGCCGTTGTCGGCGAGCAGTGCGACGACTTCGCCGTCGTGCGCACGCAGGTCGCGCGCCAGTGCGTCGACGCGCGCGGCCACCGCAGCGGCGTCGAGCACGCCGTTGCAGCCAGCGAGTGAGGGCGACAGCTGCTCGCCGCTCATGCCGCCTGCTCGCCCACGGTGTGCAGGCCGCTGACGATGCGGCCGACCATGACGGTCGGGCTGTTGCGGTAATAGCTGCCCCAGCCCTCTTCGCCGTCGTGCAGCCGCGCCGGATCGGCCGGCGCCACCGGGAAGATGGGAATGCCGAGGCGGACAAAGGAATTGGCCAGTGCGCGGGTGGCGGTGAACACCACATAATCGAGTCCGCGCGCGTAGAGATGGCGGGTGGCCAGCGCGATCAGCTGCCGCCCCATGCCGGCGGAGGTCGCCGCCATATTGCCGACCTCGGCCAGCGCCGCGCGCGCAACCGGCTCGCGCAGCACGGCCGACAGCGCCTGTTCGAGCGGCAGGTCGAGATACTGTTCGACGAACACATGCGGTCTGGCCACCGGCAGCGAATAGCCGAGCGCCGCCTGCCACTGGCCGTCGGCACCGCGCACGCCGAGCAGGGTGTCGGCAAAATGCCGGATCACCGCGCCGTAGCTGCGGAAGAAGCAGCCGGCGATGAAACGTTCGAGCGAGGCCCGCGCCGGGTGGCCGTGGCCGACCACTTCCAGAACGGGTTCGCCCTCTTCGTCCGGCATACGCAGCCCGATCACGCAGGCGCGCAGCGAAGCGGCACCTCCGGAACGGGCCTGCAGCGGGGTCAGTGCAATCAGCGCGGCGGTGTGCGGCATCGCTTGCCTCCTTTTCGATGGAGGCATGCTCGGGGCTGAAGATTAACCGGCCCTTAACTGCCCTGGCCGGCCTGCAACAGAACGTTTCCGGTGCCGGAAGCCCTAAACTCACGTCCTAAACGAAAGCCGGAACCCGACATGCATCCCTATTCCGAACGCCGCGCCCGCCTGATCGAACGCATGGGATCGGGCGTGGCCGTCATCGCCACCGCCCCCGAACGCGCGCGCAACCGCGACACCCACTACGGCTACCGCCACGACAGCTACTTCTATTACCTGACCGGTTTCGCCGAGCCGGAAGCGGTGCTGGTGCTGGTCGCCGGCGACAGCCCGCGCAGCATCCTGTTCTGCCGCGAAAAGAACGAGGAAAGGGAAATCTGGGACGGCTGGCGCCATGGCCCCGACGCAGCGCGCGAGAAATTCGGCTTCGACGACGCCCACGTATATGGCGAACTGGACGCGAAGCTGCCCGAACTGCTGGCCAACCAGCCGCGCCTGCACTACGTGATCGGCGAGGACGCAGCGTGGGACCAGCGCATGATGGCGGCGCTGAACGCCGTGCGCGCGCAGGTGCGTGCCGGCCGTCAGGCGCCGTCCGAACTGCTGGACATCCGGCAGCCGCTGGACGACATGCGGCTGATCAAGGACCTGCACGAACAGGCGCTGATGCGCCGCGCCGCCGACATTTCCGCCCGCGCCCACCGGCGCGCGATGCAGGCCACCCGCCCGGGCGCGATGGAATACGAGATCGAGGCGGAAATCCTGCACGAGTTCCGCCGCAGCGGTTCGGAGGCACCGGCCTATGGCTCCATCGTCGCCGGCGGCGCCAACGCCTGCGTGCTGCACTACGTGTCGAACGACGCCGAACTGCACGGCGGCGATCTGCTGCTGATCGACGCCGGCTGCGAACTGGGCGGCTACGCCTCGGACATCACCCGCACCTGGCCGGTCAGCGGCCGCTTCCACGCCGCACAGCGCGACGTCTACCAGCTGGTGCTGGATTCACAGACCGCCGCCTTCGCCGAAGTGAAGCCGGGCGCGCGCTTCATCGACTACCACGACGCCGCGGTCAAGGTGCTGGCGCAGGGCATGCTGGACCTCGGCCTGCTCAAGGGTTCGCTGGACGAAGTGATCGACAAGGGCGATTACCGCCGTTTCTACATGCACCGCACCGGCCACTGGCTGGGCATGGACGTGCATGACGCCGGCGAGTACCGCCCGCGCGGCGGCGGCCCGAACGAGTGGCGCACGCTCGAAGCGGGCATGGTGCTGACGGTCGAGCCCGGCTGCTACATCCGCCCGGCCGACGACGTGCCGGAGGCCTTCTGGAACATCGGCATCCGCATCGAGGACGACGTCATCGTCACCGCCGACGGCTGCGACATCTACACCGCCGCCGCGCCCAAGACCATCGCCGACATCGAAGCCGTGATGGCCGAGGCGCGCGGATGAGCGAGGTCGTCGTCGCGCCGCCGCTCGATGCCTTCATCGTCGGCGCCGGCCCGGTCGGGCTGGCCGCCGGCTGCGCCTTGCGCGCCGCCGGTCTGCAGGTGCTCGTCGCCGACGCCGGCCCGGCCGAGCGCGCGCTGGAAGACACGCGGGTGATCGCGCTGTCTGCCGGCTCGCGCGACATCCTGCGCACGCTGCAGGCCTGGCCGAACGCCGACGCGACGCCGATCGGCACCATCCACATTTCGCAGCGCGGTCATTTCGGCCGCACCGAACTGCGCGCTACCGACTACGGCCTCGACGCGCTGGGCCACGTCGCCCGCGCCGGCACCGTGGTGCGCGCCTTGCGCAGCCGCGCGCAGGCGCTCGGGCTCGACGTGCGGCACGAGCTCGCCGTCACCGGCGCACGCGAGGACGGAGACCTTGTCCAGGTCGACACCGCCGCCGGCACCTTCGCCACACGTGTACTGATCTGGTGCGAAGGCCGCATCGCCGACGACGAGGCGCTGGCGCGCAGCCGCGACTACGGCCAGCACGCGGTGATCGCGCTGGCCACGCCGATGCGTCCGCACGGTCACGTCGCCTACGAACGATTCACGCCGGACGGTCCGGTCGCGCTGTTGCCCTGTGGCCGCGACTACGCCGTCGTATTCACCTGTGCCGCGGCCGAAGCCAGCGCACTGCGCGACGAGCCGGATGCGCAGTTCCTCGCCCGGCTGTCCGACGCGCTCGGCGGCCGCGTGCAGTTTTCCGCACTGGGCCCGCGCAGCGCCTGGCCACTGACGCTGCGCATGCGCGCCGACGTCGTACGCGGACATCAGGTGTGGCTGGGCAACGCCGCCCAGACGCTGCATCCGGTGGCCGGCCAGGGGCTGAACCTCGCGCTGCGCGACGTCGGCCAGCTGGCCGAGTGCCTGCTGCCGGTGCTGGCGCGCGGTGAGGGCGACATGGCCGAAGTGCTCGAGCGCTACGGCCGGCTGCGCCGCACCGATCGCGCAGCGACCGGCGGTTTCACCGACGCGCTGGTGCGCATCTTCGGCATCGGAGCCGGCCATCCGCTGCTCGGCCCGCTCGCCGGTCACGCCCGCGGTGCCGCGCTCGCCCTGCTCGACGCCTGTCCGCCGGCGCGTCAGTTCATCGGCCGGCGCATGATGTTCGGCGCGCGCGGCTGGTAGCGCCCGCGGGGCGGTCGCAGTTCCTCGCGGCGACCGCGACCTGCCCCTAGAATCCGCGCACACCCCACGCCCGACGGCCGCGCATGCTGTTCAACTCCTACGCCTTCCTGTTCGCCTTCCTGCCCATCGCACTGGTCGGCTATTTCCTGCTCGGACGGCGTTCGATCACGCTGGCGGCAGGCTGGCTGGCGCTGGCGTCGCTGTTCTTCTACGGCTGGTGGGACGCGCGCTACCTGCCGCTGCTGATCGGCTCCATCCTGTTCAACTACCTGACCGGGCGCGCCATCTCAACACGCGCCGGCACGCCGGCCGCGGGCCGCCTGCTGGCACTGGGCGTGACGGCCGACCTCGCACTGCTGATCGGCTACAAGTACAGCGCGCTGTTCATCGACACCGCCAATCGGATGGCCGACCTGGGCCTGCCGGTGCCCGACATCGTGCTGCCGCTGGGCATTTCCTTCTTCACCTTCACGCAGATCGCCTTCCTCGTCGACGCCTGGGCCGGCAAGGTGCATGAGACGCGGCTGGTCAGCTACACGCTGTTCGTCACCTATTTCCCGCACCTGATCGCCGGGCCGGTGCTGCATCACGGCGAAATGATGCCGCAGTTCGAAAAGGCCCGGAATTTCCGCCCGCATCTGAACAGCTTCCTGATCGGCGGCAGCATCTTCGTGTTCGGCCTGGCGAAGAAGGTACTGCTGGCCGACAACCTGGCGCCGCTCGCCGGCGCGGTATTCGACCGCAGCAGCGAACCCGGCCTGCTGGTGACCTGGGGCGGCGTGCTGGCGTATACCTTCCAGCTCTACTTCGATTTCTCCGGCTATTCGGACATGGCCATCGGGCTGTCGCGGCTGTTCGGCGTCAAGCTGCCGCTGAACTTCGATTCGCCCTACAAGGCAGCCACCATTTCCGACTTCTGGCGGCGCTGGCACATGACCCTGTCGCGCTTCCTGCGCGACTACCTCTACATCCCGCTCGGCGGCAACAAGCACGGACCGCTGCGCCGCTACGGCAACCTGATGGTGACCATGCTGCTCGGCGGCCTGTGGCACGGCGCCGGCTGGAACTTCCTGCTGTGGGGCGGCCTGCACGGCGCCTATCTGTGCATCCAGCACGCCTGGTCGTCGATGTTCCGGCTGCCGCGGCCGCTCGCCGTGCTGCTCACCTTCGTCGCCGTGGTCGTCGCCTGGGTGTTCTTCCGTGCCACCAGCCTGCCGGTCGCGTTCGATCTGCTGGCCGGCATGGCGGGGGCACACGGCGTCGGCCTGCCGGAAGCGATCGGCCAGCGCCTCGGCCCGCTGGCGCCGCTGCTGCAGCGCCTGGGCGTCGACTTCTACGGCGGCGGCGGGGAGCAGTTCGTCACCACCTGGATCTGGGTGACGGTGGCGGCCTTCGTCGCCTTCGCCTGCCCGAACACGCAACAGATCCACGCACGCCTCAGGCCGGCGATCGAGCGCGTGCGGCCGCTGCGCGGCGGTCTGCACTTCTCGCTGCGCCCGCGCTGGGCGATCGGACTGGGCCTGGCCAGCACGCTGTGTGTGCTGGCGCTGTCGCGGCCGTCCGAATTCCTCTACTTCCAGTTCTGACCATGACGCCGCGCCGCCACTTCGCCCGCCAGTGGATGGTCACGCTGACGCTGTCGCTGGCCGCAGTCGCCCTGTTCAACGCCTTCATCGACCCGTGGGGACTGCACGGGCTGGTGCGCATCGACGGTGTGAACGCGGTCAAGATCCGTCCCGAGCGGGCGATCGGCGAACTGAAACTGGCACGCGCGCTGCGCCACCAGCCGGACGCGCTCATCCTCGGCAACTCGCGCGCCGACATCGGCCTCGACCCGGCACACGACACTCTCACCACGCTGGCGCAGCGCCCGTTCAATCTGGCCGAGCCGGGCGCCGCGCTGACGGCACAGGTGCACCAGCTCGAAGCGCTGCTGGAAGCCGGTCACCGCCCGCGTCTGCTGCTGGTCGGGCTGGAACTGTTCGACCTGCTGAACGCCGAACCGCTGCGCCGCACCCACTGGCGGCCGCGCGATGACCTGCAGGCGCAGCAGCGCGCGACGCGATTGCAGAGCGTGATCACCTTGTCCGCGCTCGGCGACAGTCTGCTCACGCTGCGCGCGCAGCGCGATCCGTACGCGGCCACGCTGCGCGACGACGGCTTCAACCCGCTGCGCGACTACGACGGCATGGCGGCGCGCGAGGGCTACGCGCCGCTGTTCCGTCAGCGCGCCGCCGAGAACGCCCGTCGCATCGGTGCTCACCGCTGGCCGTCGCGGCTCGATGCGACCGCCGACTTCATCGCACTGCGCCGCCTGCTCGAACTGGCCGACCAGCACGACATGCGTGTCGAGTGCTTTACCTACCCCTACCACGCGCACATCCTGGGCACGCTGCACCGGGCAGGCCTGATGGACGAAGTCGCCGCATGGAAGCAGGCGCTGGCCGACACGGTCCATGCCGCCGCTGCGCAGGGTGCGAACGTCAGGCTGTGGGATTTCGTCGCCGTCACGCCCGAAACGGCCGAAGCGGTGCCGTCGCCGGGTGACCGGCGCAGCGTCACGCGCTGGTACTGGGAGGGCGGGCACTTCAAGGCGGCGCTCGGGCATCGCATGCTGGAACGGATGCTGGGGACCCGCAGCGAGGAGGGCTTTGGCCGCGAACTGAGTCCCGAGGCGGTTGCCGACGACACGCTGGCACGCGACGTCGACGCGCTGCTGGCTGCGCGCGCCGATCTGGCTGCCGATCTTGACCACGCCTTCGCGACCGCCGGGCTCGACTGACATCCCCGGATACGCCCGACCACCGGCGGGCTTCGCTGCAGATTTTCTCTGCGCCGCCGCATCGGGGTAGAATCGCGCCCCTGCCCGTCCGTATACCGTCCCCACCCACCATGCAGTTCGTCGGCTTCAACCTGCGGAACAACCTTTTCGTCGCGCCCATGGCCGGCGTGACCGATAGACCCTTCCGCCAGCTGTGCAAGAAGCTGGGCGCCGGACTGGCGGTATCGGAAATGGTCACGTCCAATTCCCTGCTCTACGGCAGCGCGAAGACGCAGCGCCGCGCGAACCACGACGGCGAGGTGGCACCGATCTCGGTGCAGATCGCCGGCGCCGACCCGAAGATGATGGCCGACGCCGCCCGCCACAACGTGGACCGCGGTGCGCAGATCATCGACATCAACATGGGCTGTCCGGCGAAGAAGATCTGCAACGTGATGGCCGGTTCGGCGCTGATGCAGGACGAACCGCTGGTCGAGCGCATCCTTGAGGCGGTGGTCAAGGCGGTGCCGGACACCCCGGTCACGCTGAAGATGCGCACCGGCTGGAACCGCGACAACAAGAACGCACCGATGCTGGCGCGCGTGGCTGAGCAGTGCGGCATCCGCGCGCTGGCCATCCATGGCCGCACGCGCGCCGACCAATACACCGGCCACGCCGAGTACGACACCATCCGCGCGGTGAAGGCCGCAGTGAACATTCCGGTGATCGCCAACGGCGACATCACGACGCCGCAGAAGGCACGCGAGGTGCTCGCCATCAGTGGCGCCGACGGCGTCATGGTCGGCCGCGCAGCCCAGGGCCGTCCGTGGATCTTCCGCGAGATCGAACACTTCCTCGCCACCGGCGAACTGCTGGCACCGCCCGAAGTGGCGGAAATCCACCGCGTGTGCCGCGAACACATCGAAGACCTGTACGGCTTCTACGGCACCGACAGTGGCGTGCGCATCGCACGCAAGCACATATCCTGGTACACCAAGGGTCTGGTCGGCTCCGCCGCCTTCCGCCACGCGATGAACCAGCTCGAGGGCACGACCGCGCAGCTGGCGGCCATCGACGAATTCTTTGGTCGCATGGCGGCCGACAACGACAGGCTCGCCTACGAGCCGGACTCCACCGAAGACGACACGCAGGAACTGGCCGCCTGAGCGCCGGGCCACGGCACAGCATCGGACGGACCATCAGGGAGACGCCGCCATGAGCGGACGCAGTGATATTGCCGAGTGCGTGAGGCACTCGCTGGAACGTTATTTCCGCGATCTGGATGGCGAAGCGCCGAGCGACATCTATGACATGGTCCTGCGCCAGATGGAGCGCCCCATGCTCGAGGTGGTGATGCGCGAAGCCGAAGGCAACCAGACACGCGCCGCCGACATGCTCGGCATGAACCGCAACACGCTGCGGCGCAAGCTCACCGACCACGGCATGATCTGAGCGGCGCTCCGGCACCGCCCACCGAATTCCTCAACCTCCCACTGGAACGGCGCATGAAAGTACAGCGTGCATTGATCAGCGTATCCGACAAAACCGGCATCGTTGAATTCGCCACAGCCCTGACCGGGCTTGGCATCGAACTGCTGTCCACCGGCGGCACCGCCTCGCTTCTGGCCAACGCTGGCCTGAAGGTGACCGAGGTGGCCGACCACACCGGCTTCCCGGAAATGCTGGATGGCCGCGTCAAGACGCTGCACCCGCGCATCCACGGCGGCCTGCTCGCCCGGCGCGAGGTCGAGGCGCACATGCAGGCGCTGGCGGAACACGACATTCCGACCATCGATCTGCTGGTGGTGAACCTGTATCCGTTCGAGGCGACGGTGGCCAAGGCCGGCTGCACGCTGGAAGACGCGATCGAGAACATCGACATCGGCGGCCCGGCCATGGTGCGTTCGGCCGCCAAGAACTGGCGCGGTGTCGGCGTGCTGACCGATGCGTCGCAGTACGCCGGCGTGCTGGACGAACTGCGCGCGAATGGCGCGCTGTCCGACGCCACCCGCTTCGCGCTGTCGGTCGCCGCGTTCAACCGCATTTCGAACTACGACGGCGCGATCAGCGACTACCTGTCGGCGCTGAACGTCGACGGCTCGCGCAGCGAGTTCCCGGCGCAGTCCAACGGCCGTTTCGTCAAGATCCAGGATCTGCGCTACGGCGAGAATCCGCATCAGCGCGCCGCCTTCTACCGCGACCTCTACCCGGCACCGGGTTCGCTGGTGAGCGCGAAGCAGCTGCAGGGCAAGGAGCTGTCGTACAACAACATCGCCGACGGCGACGCCGCGTGGGAATGCGTCAAGAGCTTCGACAGCGGCGCCTGCGTCATCGTCAAGCACGCCAACCCCTGTGGCGTGGCGCTCGGTGCGACCCCGCTGGAGGCCTACCGCAAGGCCTTCGCCACCGACCCGACCTCGGCCTTCGGCGGCATCATCGCCTTCAACACGCCGGTCGACGCGGCCACCGCCGAAGCGGTCAGCGGCCAGTTCGTCGAAGTGCTGATGGCGCCCGCCTTCACCGCCGACGCGCTGAAGCTGCTGGCCGCCAAGGCCAATGTGCGCGTGCTGCAGATTCCGCTCGACGGCGTCGACCCCAAGGGTGCGACCGCCTGGTCGCGTGGCCGCAACCTGCATGACGTGAAACGCGTCGGCTCCGGCCTGCTGATCCAGACCGCGGACGAACCGGAATCGCTGGAAGGTCGCCTCAAGGTGGTGACCCAGCGCGCGCCGACCGCACAGGAAATGACCGACCTCACCTTCGCCTGGCGCGTCGCGATGTACGTGAAGTCGAACGCCATCGTCTATTGCCGCGACGGCGCGACGGTCGGTGTCGGCGCCGGCCAGATGAGCCGCGTTGATTCGACGCGGATTGCGCGAATCAAGGCAGAGAACGCCGGTCTGACCATTGCCGGTTCGGTGGTGGCGTCGGACGCCTTCTTCCCGTTCCGCGACGGCGTGGACGTGCTGGCCGAAGCCGGTGCCAAGGCCATCATCCAGCCGGGCGGCAGCATGCGCGACGAAGAAGTGATCGCCGCCGCCGACGAGCACGGACTGGCCATGGTGTTTACCGGCACCCGCCACTTCCGTCACTGAGCTGTACCCGCGCACGATTGAAGAAGGACGTGAAATGAAACTGCTGGTCATCGGTTCGGGCGGGCGCGAACACGCCATCGCCTGGAAGCTCGCGCAGAGCCCGCGCGTGCACAAGGTCTACGTGGCGCCGGGCAATGCCGGCACCGCGCTGGAACCGAATATCGAAAACCTGCCGATCACCGATTTCGCCGAGCTGATCAGCTTCGTCGAGAACGAGAACATCGCCTTCACCGTGGTCGGACCGGAAGCTCCGCTGGCGGCCGGTGTGGTCGATTGCTTCCGCGTGCGTGGCCTGAAGATCTTCGGCCCCACCCGCAAGGCGGCCCAGCTCGAAAGCTCGAAGGACTTCGCCAAGCAGTTCATGGTGAAGAACAACATCCCGACCGCGCATTACCAGACCTTCACCGACGCCGCCGCTGCGCGTGCCTACGTCGACGAGATGGGCGCACCCATCGTGATCAAGGCCGACGGCCTGGCGGCCGGCAAGGGCGTTGTCGTGGCGATGACGCTGACCGAAGCGCACGCCGCGATCGGCACCATGCTGCCGGGCGACGACGGCGGCAAGTCGCGCGTCGTGATCGAGGAGTTCCTGCAGGGCGAGGAAGCCAGCTTCATCGTCATGTGCGACGGCATGAGCGCACTGCCGCTGGCCACCAGCCAGGACCACAAGCGCCTGCTGGATGGCGACGCCGGCCCCAACACCGGCGGCATGGGCGCCTATTCGCCGGCGCCGGTGGTGACGCCGGAAATCCACGCCCGCGTGATGCGCGAAGTGATCCAGCCGGTGCTGACCGGCATGGCGCTCGACGGCCTCCCCTTCACCGGCTTCCTGTACGCCGGCCTGATGATTTCGCCTGAGGGCGACATCAAGGTGCTGGAATTCAACTGTCGCATGGGTGACCCGGAAACCCAGCCCATCATGATGCGGCTGAAGACCGATCTGGTCGACCTGATGGAAGCCGCGCTCGACTACAAGCTGTCCGAAGCCAGTACCGACTGGGACCGCCGCGTCGCACTCGGCATTGTCATGGCAGCCGCCGGCTACCCGGACGCGCCGCGCAAGGGCGACGTGATCAACGGCCTGCCGGCCGCGACGGCGGAAGGCCACGTGTTCCACGCCGGCACCACTGAGCGTGACGGCAAGGTGGTGACCAACGGTGGCCGCGTGCTCTGCGTGACCGCGCTCGGCGACACCGTCAAGCAGGCGCAGCGCGCCGCCTACGCACTGTGCGACCAGATCCAGTTCGACGGCGCCCAGTTCCGCCGCGACATCGGCCACCGGGCGGTGCGGCGATGAGCACGCGGGCGGAAACGGTCCGCGCCTGGCTGCTCGATCTGCAGGACCGCATCATCGGCGGTCTGGAAACGGCGGACGGCTCGCCCTTCCTGACCGACGGCTGGGTGCGCGGCCCGGAAGAACGGCTGCAGGGCGACGGCCGCACGCGGCTGATCGAGGAAGGCAAGCTGTTCGAGCGCGGCGGCTGCAACTTCTCGCACGTGCGCGGCGACACCTTGCCGCCGTCGGCCTCGGCCAACCGCCCGGATCTCGCCGGGGCGTCGTTCGAGGCGATGGGCGTGTCGCTGGTGCTGCATCCGCGCAACCCGTACGTGCCGACCGTGCACCTGAACGTGCGCTTCTTCACCGCGCAGCCGAAGAGCGGCGACGCGGTGTGGTGGTTCGGCGGCGGCATGGATCTGACGCCCTATTACGGCGTCGAAGAGGATGCAGCCCACTTCCACCGTAGCTGCCGCGACGCGCTGGCGCCCTTCGGCGCCGACACCTGGGCGCGCTACAAGAAGTGGTGCGACGATTATTTCTACCTGAAGCACCGCAAGGAAGCGCGCGGCATCGGCGGCGTGTTCTTCGACGATCTCGGTGCCGACGGCGAAGTGAGCTTCGATCACGCCTACGCGCTGACACAGGCGGTCGGCAACACCTTCCTCGACGCCTACCTGCCCATCGTCGAGCGCCGTCGCGACACGCCCTACGGTGAGCGCGAACGCGACTTCCAGGCCTACCGGCGCGGCCGCTACGTCGAATTCAACCTGGTGTTCGACCGCGGCACGCTGTTCGGCCTGCAGTCGGGCGGACGCACCGAGTCCATCCTGATGTCGATGCCGCCGGTGGTGAAATGGCGCTACGACTGGCACCCCGCCGACGGCACGTCGGAAGCCAGGCTGTACACCGACTTCCTCCCGCCGCGAGACTGGGTATAACAGGGGTTTCGCGAAGCGCTGCTTCGCGCCTGCTGAACGATTCGGCTGTGCAAAGCCGGCCGTGGGTGGCGGCACGGGCGTCGTCTGCGTGAAGTGCTGCGCACGGACGCAAGCGTCAAAAAAACGGGCACCTCAAGGGTGCCCGAACCGGGACTGCAGGAAGAACCTTTGGCTTGCCCGCCGGCCTTCAGGCTTGTGGCCCTCGACCGGCGAACCCGCTCAAACTCAGAAGCGATAGCCGATACCGACCGAATACAGCATCGGGTCGATGCCCAGCTTGGTCACCTTGGCGCCGCCAGCGCCCTTGATGAAGATGTCGGTGTCGATCGCGACGTACTTGACGTCGAAGTTCAGGAACCACTTCGGCGCGATCTGCACGTCGGCGCCGACCTGTGCTGCCCAGCCGAAGCTGCTGCGGTCAATGCGCAGCGGCACGCTGCCGCCGAGAACGGTGCCGGCGTCCAGATCAACGCTGGAGAAACGCGTGTAGTTCAGGCCAAGACCGGCGTACGGGCGAATCTGACCTTCCGGGTTGAAGTGGTACTGCAGCGTCAGCGTCGGCGGCAGGTGCTTGACCGAACCGATGCCCACACCGCCCAGCTCCACGTCATGCTTCTGCGGATAGGTCAGGATCAGTTCGGCCGCGATGTTCTTGGTGAAGAAGTAGGTGATGTCGATTTCCGGGAACACCTTGTTCTCGGCTTCGACATCGATCGGCAGGCCCAGACCGCCCGAATTGTCATTGTCCGGGTTCATGTACAGCGCACGTGCGCGCACCATCCAGTTGCCTTCGTCCGCTGCGTTCGCCACGCCTGCCACGGCAGCCAGTGCTGCCACACCCACCCACTTGATCGCCTTCATTTTTACGTGCTCCAGAGGATTTAAACCGCATTCAGTGACGGCAGTATCCTCAAGAGCCGAAAACCCCACGTTGACCAAGGTCAATCGGCGGCGAAGTCTCCACGGCGCAGTCTTTCGATACGTTGTGCGCTATCCGGATGGCTTGAAAGCCAGCCCGCAGCCGTGCCATCCTCGCGCGCGCCGTGCGCGCGGGCGAGGCGTTCGAGCATGTCGGCCAGCAGCGCCGGCGAGCGGCCCTGGCTGCGCAGCGCATGCGCCGCGTAGGCGTCGGCTTCAAGTTCCATGTTGCGGGAATAGCCCGACTGCAGCAGCACGGTCGGCGCCATCGCCAGCAGACTGCTCACGTCACCGGCGTACCAGGTCATGAACAGCGCGACGGCCGACCCCTGCAGCACCATGCGCATGCCATGCATGCGTTCGACGTGCCCGAGTTCGTGCATCAGTACCGCCAGCACCTGTTCGTCATCGTCGGCCAGCGCGACCAGCTGGTCGGTGACGATGAGCGAGCCGTCGGGCAGCGCAAATGCGTTGGCACCGACCGACCCACCCGAGCGGAACAACAGCGTGTGCGGCAGCGCGCTGCGCGCTGCGAGCGCCGAGCGCAGCCGCTGCTGGCGCGCCTCGTCGAGCTTGCTCGGTGCCAGCAGACGGTCGTCCAGCAGTTCGAGCGCCTGCTGTGACATGCCCGCCACCACCGCCTGCGGCACGTGCGGCGCCGCCATGCCGGCAGCCCAAGGCAAGCCGTAGCGCGCGCCCAGCCAGACGATGAGGATCAGCGCTGCGACGGCACCGAGCACGACGCGTGCATCGAAGGCCCAGCGCACCGTCGCACGGTCGCGATGACCGCTGGCGTCGAGCAGCAGCGCCAGCGCGGCGTGATCCCGCACCTCGACGTGCGCACCGTCGGCGAAGGTGATCAGCCGCGGCGCCGACCCCATGGGCTCCGACAGACGCAGCGTCGACAGCGGCTCGCGGCGTGCGACGCCTTCGGCATGCACGTGCAGCGCGTCACCGTCGAGTTCGATGGTGGCCGCATGCGCCCGCGCGCTGACACCGTCGAAATACAGGGCCGCCACCGCTGACGGCATGTCAGAGCGCGATGTCGACATCGAACAGATCGGCCGCCTCCTCACCGGTCGCCGCCACGTCCGGCGACTGGCCGGCGACGAAGTCGTCGAGCGGACCGGCGCTGATCATCGTGACGCTCTCGATCCGGTAGCGTGCGAGCCTGATCGCGGCAAAAGGCATGAACAGACCGAAGGTGCACACGATGGCAATCAGGTTGGTCAGCGTGATCGCGTACAGCGTGCGGGCACGGGCACGCGACTCGAAGCGATGCGGGCCGAGTTGCGTGTTGTTCCACACCACGTTCTGCAGGCGTGCAAGCAGATAGGGCTGGACCAGCATGAGCACGGCCAGCCAGCCAAGCATCAAGAGTATCGGCAGCATGGACAGGCTCTCCGGCCCGCCGCCACTCAGCACGATGAGACCGATCATCGCGGTGCCCAATACGAGAAAGCCCGTCAGAAAGAGCAGGAACAGGACGCCGTAGATCTTGTAGAAGGCGGACACCGGTACATCCAGATGGAAACGCGTGGTGCCAAAGCGTGTGTTGTCGAGCTGATAGCGCTTCATGCGCTGGTGCCACATCGGCGCCAGCAGGTAGAGCGTGACGACGGACAGCAGCGGCCACATCAGGAAGACCGCGTAAGCGCCCTTCTCGTCGCCATCGAAGGCGAAACGCAGGCCACGCCAGCTGGTATTGCGGGCGCGGAACTTCAGCGAGCGCATGAGCAGCATCGGCATCACGGCGGCCAGCACGATGGCGACCGCAATGCCGAGGACGGGCGAGAACTCGAATGACAGGTTGTAGGCGACCAGCAGGATGACGCCGATCACCCGTCCCTTCAGGATGGCGCGCGGATCCCCGTGGTAGTCGAAGGCCGCGCCGCCCAGCGTGGTATGACGATGGAAGTACTGCAGCCGCCGGACCTTGGCCCAGGCGGAGTAGATGCCCAGCGTGACGATGCTGAGCAGCAGGTTGACGATCCAGATGCCGAAGTACTCGGCACCGCGGCCGGAGAAGATGAGCGCCTCCGCATGTGGCGCGCCGGACGGACCGAAGGGGTCGGCAGGCGGCTGCGCCGCGACTTCACTTTCGAAGGGATTGTTCATGTCTCGCCCGCGCCGATGATCACGCGCGGATCATGACATACGCACAGCGACGCGGTTCACTTCATCAGAGCCGCCGCGCGGAAATGTGCCCGTGCATCGTCGGGTCGCTCCAGGTGCTCGGCCAGCAGCGCCAGTTCGACATGGACGATGCGCGACGGCTGCACCGCCAGCGCCGCTTCGAGATAGCTCTGCGCCTTGCCCCACAGCTGCTGTGTGCGGCACAGGCGGCCGAGCGCGAGCAGCAGTTCGGCATCGTCCGGATGGTCGCGCAGCCAGGCCTCGGCCCGGGCGATGCGCGCCAGCGCGTCGGCGCCGTCGGAGTGCGCGTACAGCGTCATCAGCGACGATTCCCAGCCGCGCTCGATCTGCGCCTCGATCAGCTTGCGCGCCTGCGCGAACTGGCCGGCGGCGACCAGCGCCTCGCACATCGCACGGACCACCTGCGCGTCCTCGCGCTCGACCGACGGCAGGCTCTTCCAGTAGGCATCCAGTTCCGCCGGATCGATGTCGTGCAGCGCCCCCATGTGCGCCTGGCGCCGGACCGGTGCCGCCTGTTCCGGCGTCAGCGCACGGTGCTTCTGCAGCAGACGCACCACGCGCAGCAGACCGCCCCAGTCGCCGAGGCCGCGGCGGGCGCGCATCGCCAGCCGCAGTGCGGCGACGTGGCGCTGACCACCCGATTGCAGCACGTCGATGCGTTCCAGCGCATCGCCATACTCGCGACGGTCGGTCAGGATGTCGGCTTCGGTCATCAGGCGCGCGGTGCGCAGATCGTCGAAGCGCTCGGCCTGGCGCAGCCACTCGTCGGCCTGCACCTGCTCGCGCATCGCATGCGCCGCGCGGGCGCCGATCAGCGCCGCCAGCCCGGGCGACTCGCCGCCCTCGACCGCCACCCGGGCACTGCGTTGCGCGTGGCCGTAACGGCCCTCGAAATACAAGCGCGCAGCGTCGCGCAGCGCGGTCACCGCTCGATGACGACGCTGACGGGCGCGATAGCGCGCGGCGCGCGCCGGCATCCGCATCAGACCGTCGATGAAGTGGAACAGGCTGTACAGCAGCGCGACACCGAGCAGCAACGTGACGATGAACAGGTTCAGCGACAGCTCGACGCGCCAGGGGGACCACTGGATCAGCACGAAGCCGTCGTTGTGGCGGGCGGCGATGACCAGACCGACGGCCAGCGCGCACAGGCCGAGCAGCCACAGCAGCAGGCGCACCATCAGCGCTTCTCCTCGCGCGTGACAGTCGGGCGCTGACGCTGCGCCTTCAGCTGGGCCAGCGCACTCATCGATTCATTCAGCCCCGGCAATGCCTCGCCCGGATCGACTGCCGCCAGCTGGCGCAGCGTGACCAGCGCGTTCTCGGTCTGGCGGGCGCGGGTGTCGTAGTAGCGCTCCAGCCACTCGCGCGCCAGCCGGATGTCCTCACGCCAAACGGCACCGTTACGCTGCAGCAGCGCAACGCGCGCATTGATCAGCCGAAGTTTCAGGTTCTCGCGCAGGAAGAAGCTGTGCTCCGGCGACAGCAGCGCGGGATCGGGGCGGTCCAGTCGTTCGATGCGCACCAGCTGGCGCACCTCCTCCCACACCGCCCGCGCCAGCCGTTCGGCCTGCGTCGGCTCAGCCCCCTTGTCGTCGCCGGGCGCTGCTGTCGACGCAGACGCACCCCGGGCCGGCGAGCGCTCGAAGGCGAGCGGCAGCCCGTCGACGACCGCCAGCAAGGTGTCGATGCGCAGTGCCTGGCCGGACAGATCGGCCATCGGCGCGCGGCGCAGTCGTTCCATGTCGTTGGCCATGGCGCGGCGCAGCGGCAGGTAGCGGCCGGTATCGACGCGCGCCAGCCGCGCTTCGGCGCCGGACAGCGCACTGAGCGCGAGCTTGGCGTCGCCAGCCAGCTGCAGCTGCTGCTGGCCCAGCACCAGCGCGTGCTCGACTTCGGCCAGCACGCGTTCGTCGTAACTGCGCACCAGATCGTCGGCCAGGTATTCGTAGGCGTCGATGCGTGCCCGCAGTTCGGCCAGCTGCACTTCCTGGCTGCTCAGCCGTGTGCCGTAGCCCGCGATGCCGGCGGCCTCCTGTTCGGTCGCGCGGGTGGCCTGCGCCGCCTGTTCGCCGACCACCTCGACCCGCCGATGCAGTTCCGACTCCAGCGCACGCATGCGCTGCAGCATCAGGAAGCTCGCCACGCCGAGCGCGACCAGCAACAGCAGCGACAGGCCCAGCGCCCACATTGGAACGACGCCCTCGCGCTTCGACGACGCCGGCTGGGAGGCAGCTGCGCCGACAGGGGTGACAGGGGTATTCGGAGGTGTCTGCTCGCTCATGTCGTCAGTGAAGGTCGCGCGACGGCGACGAAAAGTAATCGGTCAGGCCGGCCATCAGGCCGGCATCGGCGGGATCGGTTTCGATCACGCGGGCAAAGCCCTGTTCGCGTGCCTGCTCGGCAATGCGCGCGTGTGGCGCGAACAGCGGCAGCGCGCGCAGCGCGTCGGCGCAGTCCAGGCCGGGCAGTGCCAGCAGATTGCGCAGCGACTCCGACGAGGTGATGGTCAGCGCGTGCAGTGCGTCGCCTCGTACGGCCTCGCACAGCGGTGCGCCATCGCGCGGCGGCACGCGCCGGTAGCAGGTGATGTGTTCGACCGTCGCGCCGCGCGCGCGCAGCGTGTCGCCGAGCAGTTCGCGCCCGCCGTCGCCGCGGAAGATGAGCACCCGGCGTCCGGCCAGCGCGGCAGCCGACAGTTCGGGCAGCGCCAGCAGCGCCTCGGAATCGAAGCGGCCCTGCTGCGGCACGAGCACGCGGGCGATGCCGCGCGCGCGCAGCGCCTGCGCCGACTGCTCGCCCACCGTGGCGGCCGGCAGTGCTGCCGGCCAGGCACGCCGCGGCAGGATCAGGTCGAGTGCATGGTTGACCGCGTTGGCGCTGACGAACACCGCGAGTGCCGCATCGTCCAGCGTCGCCGCGGCCGCTGTCACCGCCGCGGTGTCAGCCAGCGGCTCGATGTCGATCAGCGGAAATTCGAGCGGATGACCACCGGCCGCGCGTATCGCGTCGCTGAGCGCAGCCGCCTGCGCGCGCGGGCGGCTGACCAGCACGCCGCGTCCGCTCAGCGCGCCGCGCGGATTCATCGTCCGGCCAGATCGTCGAGGATGGCCTGTGCGCCGTCCGCAAGCAGGGCCTCGACACAGACGGCAGCCAGTTCGTCCGGCTGCGCGATATTGCCGCGCGCCTCGGCCATCGCGATACGCGAGCCATCGGGCATCGCGACGCGCGCGCGCAGCCACAGCGCGCCACCGTCGAGCACGCAGTAGGCGGCCAGCGGCACTTCGCAGGAACCGGCCAGCGCGCGCGACACCGAACGTTCGGCGCGAACGCAGGCTTCGCTGGTACCGCACACCAGCGGCGCCAGCCAGGCCGCCACTTCCGGCCGCGACGACAGCGCCTCGATGCCGAGCGCGCCCTGACCGGCTGCCGGCAGCGACAATTCGACCGGCAGCAGCGAGCGGATGCGATCGCCCAGCCCGAGTCGCTTGAGGCCGGCCGCGGCGAGGATGATCGCGTCGTACTGACCCTCGTCGAGCTTGCGCAGGCGGGTATCCAGATTGCCGCGCAGGCTGCTCACCGCGAGATAGGGGAAGTTCGCACGCAGCTGCGACTCGCGCCGCAGGCTGGAGGTGCCGACCACGGCACCCGGCGGCAGTTCGTCGAGACTGGCGTAGCGCGAAGACACGAAGGCGTCCTGCGGCACTTCGCGCTCGAGCGTGGCGACCAGCGCGAACTCGTCGGCCAGCGTCATCGGAACGTCCTTCATCGAATGCACGGCCAGATCGGCGCGGCCTTCGAGCAGGGCGGTTTCCAGTTCCTTGACGAACAACCCCTTGCCGCCGACCTTGGCCAGCGGGCGGTCGAGAATCTGGTCGCCGCGCGTGGTCATGCCGAGGATGTCGACGGTCGTACCCGGGTACAGCGATGACAGTCTGTCACGCACGTGTTCCGCCTGCCACATGGCGAGCCGCGACTCGCGCGATGCGATCACGATGCGCCCGGGCTTCGGGTAAGCTTGGGTTTCCTGCTGCGGTACCGACTGCGCGCGATCCGCCGCAATGAGGTCCGCCGGGCCGGCCGGATGATCCATATGGAAAATAGGCGTGTGGTGATCAGTTAGGTGAACACACCGCGCGCCAGCGTGAGCGAGTGCCTACAGGCAGCGCGCGAATCGGCCCGAATTCTAGCAGCCCCGGATGGAACATCGCATCGCCTCGGCCAGAGCAGGCCGTCGGCGCGCATGAATCAGACACTCATTCAGGACCCTCTTCGAGGAAGGATTGCCAGTGAATCAACAGGCCCAGACGCCGGTTGCGGTGCACGATCGCGCCACGCACGACAAGGACCAGCCGCTGTTTGACGACATCCGCCTGCTCGGCCGCATGCTGGGCGACGTGGTGCGCGAGCAGGAAGGCAGCCGCATGTTCGAACTGATCGAGAACGTTCGCCAGCTGTGCGTGCGCTTCCGCCGCGACGACGACCTCGACGCGCGCGCCGAACTGGCCAAGCTGCTGAATGGCCTGTCGGACGACGACACCATCATCGTTGTACGCGCCTTCAGCTATTTCCTGCATCTGGCCAACATCGCCGAGGACCAGCACCATATCCGCCGCGCCCGCGCCCATGCCATAGCCGGTGACCCGCCGCGCCCGGGCACGCTGGCCAACGCGCTCGCCAAGGCGCTCGATGCCCAGATCCCGGCCGAGGAAATCCTCGCCTTCTTCCGCGACGGCCTGGTGGTGCCGGTGCTGACCGCACATCCGACCGAGGTGCAGCGCAAGAGCATCCTCAGCCAGGAAATGAAGATCGCCCGCCTGATCGACGAGCGCGACCGCATGCGACTGACGCCGGAAGAGCTGGAAGAGCGCGATGAGGCGGTGCGCCGCACCATCACCTCGCTATGGCAGACGCGCATGCTGCGGCGCACCCGGCTGTCGGTGGCCGACGAGGTGATCAACGGCCTGTCGTTCTACGACTACACCTTCCTGCGCGAACTGCCGCGCGTCTACAACGCGGTCGAGGACCAGCTCGAAGCGGCCTTCCCCGAACACAAGCGCGAAATCGGCAGCTTCCTGCGCATGGGCTCGTGGATAGGCGGCGACCGCGACGGCAATCCTTTCGTCACCGCCGACGTGCTGCGCGCGACGCTGCGCGTGCAGTCGTCCAAGGCTCTGGATTACTACCTGACCCAGGTGCACATCCTGGACACCGACCTGTCGCCGACCACGCTGCTGAACAACGTCAGCGACGAACTGCGCGTGCTGGCCGCCACCGCACCCGACAAGTCGCCGCACCGCGAGGACGAGCTGTACCGCCGCGCACTGGCCGGCATCTACGCCCGCCTGGCGGTCACCGCCCGCACGCTGGACCAGCACGAGGCGCTGTGGAAAGCGGTCGGCGACGCCGATCCCTACACCGACGCCGCAGAATTCGTGCGCGACCTCGACGTGATCCACGATTCGCTGGTCAGCCACAAGTCGGCGCTGATCGCGCGCGGCCGGCTGCGCCGCCTGCGCCACGCCGCACGCGTTTTCGGCTTCCATCTGGCGGCACTCGATCTGCGCCAGAACTCGGATGTGCACGAGCGGGTGATCGCCGAACTGCTGGCCAATGCCCACGTCTGCAACAACTACCTCGAACTGCGCGAGGAGCAGCGCATCGAGGTGCTGATCAACGAACTGGGCACACCGCGCCCGCTGACCGCGCCCTTCATGCAGTTCTCGGCCGAAACCGAGGGCGAGCTGGCGATCGCGCGCACGGCCGCCGAAATGCACAAGCTTTACGGCGAAGCGGCGCTGCCGAACTACATCATTTCGAAGACCGACGGCGTGTCCGACATGCTGGAAGTCGCGCTCATCCTGAAGGAAGTCGGCCTGCTCAACGTGCACGAGCGGCAGGCGGCGATGAACATCATCCCGCTGTTTGAAACCATCGGTGACCTGCGCAACGCACCGCGCATCATGGACCGGCTCTTTACGATTCCGATCTGGCGCGTGCTGCTGGACGCCCGCGCCCTCACGCAGGAAGTGATGCTGGGCTATTCCGATTCGAACAAGGACGGCGGTTTCCTCACCTCCGGCTGGGAGCTGTACAAGGCGGAAACCAAGCTGGTGCAGGTGTTCAAGCGCCACGGCGTGCGGCTGCGCCTGTTCCATGGCCGCGGCGGTTCGGTCGGCCGCGGCGGCGGTCCGAGCTTCCAGGCCATCCTGGCACAGCCCGGCGGCGCGGTGCAGGGGCAGATCCGCATCACCGAACAGGGCGAAGTGATCGCCTCCAAGTACTCCAATCCGGACGTCGGTCGACGCAACCTCGAAGTGCTGGCCGCGGCCACCTTCGAAGCGACGCTGCTGGGCAAGCGCGAGGCCGCCGCACCGCCGGAATTCACCGACGCGATGGAAGAGCTGTCGGGCTACGCCTTCAAGGCCTACCGCAATCTGGTCTATGAAACCCCGGGCTTCGAGAAGTATTTCTGGGAATCGACCGTCATCACCGAAATTGCCGAGCTGAACATCGGCTCGCGCCCGGCTTCGCGCAAGAAGGGGCAGAAGATCGAGGACCTGCGCGCCATCCCGTGGGTGTTTTCGTGGTCGCAGTGCCGGCTCATGCTGCCCGGCTGGTTCGGCTTCGGGTCGGCGGTGAACGAGTACCGCACCCAGCACGCCGATGGCATGGCGCGGCTGCAGGCCATGGTGCACGAGTGGCCCTTCTTCGCCACACTCATTTCCAATATGGACATGGTGCTGTCGAAGACCGACATCGCGATCGCCAGCCGCTACGCCGAACTGGTCGAGGACGAGGCGCTGCGCACCGCCATCTTCACGCGCATCCGCGCCGAATGGCAGGCGACGCTGGACGCGGTGCGCCAGATCACCGGTGCGCCGGAGCTGCTGTCGACCAATCCGCTGCTCGCGCGCTCGATCCGCAACCGCTTCCCCTACATCGAGCCGCTGAATCACCTGCAGGTCGAACTGCTGCGCCGCTTCCGCGCCGGCAACCGCCACGAACGCACCCGCCGGTCGATCCACCTGACCATCAACGGCGTCGCCGCCGCGCTGCGGAACAGTGGGTGAAGCAGGGGTTTCGCGAAGCACCGCTTCGCGCCTGCGGAACCGGACGGCCATGCAGGGCCGGCCGTGGATGATGAGGTGAGGGTTTCGCCGAGCACTGCTCGGCGCTCACCGAATGGGTCGGCCATGCAGGGCCGACTTCCGTAGTTTCTGTTCCGGCGAGCACTGCTCGCCGCCCGTCGAACCGGTTTGCCCTGCCTGGCAAACCGCGGGTAACGCAGGGGGTTCGCGAAGCACTGCTTCGCGCCTGCGCAACCGGTCGGCCATGCAAGGCCGACCTCAGCCGCGCTCCGTCCCCCGGATGTCGGCGAACTCCGCCCTGACCTGCGCCCATTGCCGCCGGCTCACCGGCAGGCGTTCGTCCAGGCCCCTCAGCACGACCGCCCAGTGTCCTTCGGCGCCATCACGCACGTGTTCGAAGCCGACCACCGCGTCGCGCGCCACCAGGCAGTTGCGGTGTATGCGCACGAAGCGCCGGGCGAACTCCTGCTCCAGGGCAGCCAACGCTTCCTCCAGCAGGTATTCGCGTGCAACGGTGCGCGCCGTTACGTATTTCAGTTCGGCGCGCAGATAGAGGATGTCGGCCACCGGCAGCAGCAGGATGCGGCCGCGTTCGCTGCACGACAACTGGGTGCGCCCGGCCTCAACCGGCTGTGCCCGCCGCTCCGGTACCCGGCGCAGCGCGTCGAGCAGCCGGTTCGCGCGCACCGGCTTCATCAGGTAATCGACCGCCTGCAGTTCGAAGGCGCGCACCGCGTACTGGTCGTAGGCAGTGCAGAACACGAGTATCGGCGGCCGCGGCAATGCCGCCAGGCGCGTCGCCAGTTCGACACCGTCCATGCCGGGCATGCGGATGTCGACCAGCGCAACGTCGGCCTGATCGTCGGCAGTCAGCGCGGACAGACGTTCCAGCGCCTCCTGTCCGTTCGCAGCCTCGCCGACCACCCGGTTCGGCAGTTCGGCCTCGATGTCGGACAGCAGCGCGCGCAGTCGCAGGCGGGCCGGGGCTTCGTCGTCAGCGATGAACACACGCAGCATGCTCAGGCCCCCACCCGGTACGGAAAGCGGATGCGCACCCGGTACAGGCCGTCCTGCTCGCCTGCTTCCAGTTGCGCTTCGAGGTCGAAGAACAGCATCAGCCGCTCGCGGATATTGTCCAGCGCCATCCGGTTGCCGCTGCCGTGCCCGCCGGCACCGTCGCGCGGCGGCGCCGGATTGTCGATCTCGACCACCACGTCGCCACCGGCCCGCTGCACGCTCACCGTGACCTCGCCGTTGCCGGCCAGCGGCTCGACGCCGTGATACACCGCGTTCTCCAGCAGCGGCTGCAGCATCAGCGGCGGTACCCGTGCGTCGGCCGGGCAGCCGTCGGTCTGCCAGCGCACGCTCAGTCGTTCGCCCAGGCGCAGCGTCTCCAGTGCGATGTACTGGCGACACAGCGCCAACTCGTCACCCAGCGTGACCAGATCGCGGTTCTCGCGCATCAGCACGCGGAACAGGTCGGACAGCTCCTCCAGCGCGCGCTCGGCCCGACGCGGGTCCTCGCGCATGATGCCAAGCACCGCATTCAGGCTGTTGAACAGGAAGTGCGGCCGGATGCGCGCCGACAGCGCCATCAGCCGCGCCTGCGCGATAGCCGGACCGAGCGCGCGCTCCTGCACGGTGAAATAGGTCATCGCGGCAGCGGCAGCCAGCAGCGCCCACATCGCCTCGCGCACCGGCCAGGACGGTACCGAGTCGACGTCCCAGCCGCCGAGCGCGGTCGTCGCGAGCACGCTGCCGAGCGCGACCAGACCGGTCAGCGCCCAGCCGCTGCGCGCGCGGAGCCTGGCGAACAACGGCGCCATCAGATAGAGCAGCAGCAGCGACAGAATCAGCGCCGGCTCGACCCTCGCCGCCATTTCCGCCGCATCGAGCGGCAGCGCGTCCCAGCTGCGGTTGCGCGCCAGCAGCGCCAGCGCAGCCAGCGCGTTCACCAGCAGCACGGTGCGCAGCATCACGCCGAGATTGCGCCAGTCGGGTGCGCGCGCCGGCCTCATGTCAGCTCCCACGCCGGACGCACGCCGGCCGGCGCGTCGGGCTTTGCGCCCCGCTGGCCTATAATTGACGGTTTCCCGCAGCGTGCCGAACTTCTTTCCATCATGAGCGCATCTTCGCAGTCCGAGCCGACCAAGGCGTGGTCGGGCCGTTTTTCCGAGCCCGTGTCCGATCTGGTGAAGCGTTATACCGCTTCGGTGTTCTTCGACCAACGCATGTGGCGGCAGGACATCCGCGGCTCGCTGGCCCATGCCGCCATGCTGGCAAAGCAGGGCATCATCGCGCAAGCCGATCTCGACGCCATCCGCTCGGGCATGGCACAGATCACGCAGGAAATCGAAGCCGGCCAGTTCGACTGGAACCTCGACGACGAGGACGTGCACCTGAATATAGAGAAGCGCCTGACCGCACTGGTCGGTGACGCCGGCAAGCGCCTGCACACCGGCCGCAGCCGCAACGACCAGGTGGCGACCGACATCCGGCTGTGGCTGCGCGACGCGATCGACACCATTCTCGCGCTGATCGCCGACTTCCAGCGTGCCGTGCTCGACCTGGCCGAACACCACGCCGCGACACCGCTGCCCGGCTTCACCCACCTGCAGGTGGCACAGCCGGTCACCTTCGGCCACCACCTGATGGCCTATTTCGAAATGCTGCGGCGTGACGCCGAGCGCTTCGCCGACTGCCGCAAGCGCACCAACCGGCTGCCGCTCGGCTCCGCCGCGCTGGCTGGCACCACCTTCCCGATCGACCGCGAATTCGTCGCCGCCGAACTGGGCTTCGACGAAGTCTGCTTCAACTCGCTGGACGCGGTGTCCGACCGCGACTTCGCGATCGAATTCTGCGCCGCCAGCAGCCTGCTGATGACCCACCTGTCGCGGCTGTCGGAAGAGCTCATCCTGTGGATGAGCCCGCGCGTCGGTTTCATCGACCTGGCCGACCGCTTCTGCACCGGCTCGTCCATCATGCCGCAGAAGAAGAACCCGGACGTGCCGGAACTGGTGCGCGGCAAGACCGGCCGCGTGAACGGCAGCCTGGTGGCGCTGCTCACGCTGATGAAGGGCCAGCCGCTGGCCTACAACAAGGACAATCAGGAAGACAAGGAACCGCTGTTCGACGCTGCCGACACGGTGATCGACACGCTGCGCATCTACGCCGACATGATGGGCAGCACGACGGGCGCCGACGGCAGCAAGGTGTTCAACGTGCGGGTCAAGGCCGAGGCGATGAAGAGCGCGCTGCGCCAGGGTTACGCCACCGCCACCGACCTCGCCGACTGGCTGGTCAAGCGTGGCCTGCCTTTCCGCGACGCGCACGAGGCAGTCGCCCGCGCGGTGCGGCTGGCCGAGCAGAAGGGCTGCGACGTGTCCGACCTCACGCTGGACGAGCTCAAGTCCTTCTCGCCGCTGGTCGATGAATCGGTGTTCGCGGTGCTGACGGTCGAAGGTTCGCTGTCCGCCCGCAACCACATCGGCGGCACCGCACCGGAGCAAGTGCGCGCCGCCATCGTCCGCGCTCGCGCGCGGCTGGCGACCGGCTGAACGGGAGAATCCGCTTGAAACCGACAGGCATCACACGCACCGGAGCGACCGCGCGACGCCTGTCACCGGCCCCACGCTGACATGGACCTGCTCGGCAAGTACCGCATCCAGCGCCTGCTCGGCGAAGGCGCCACGTCCAAGGTGTTCCTCGCGCACGACCCTTTCGGCCGGCGCGACGTGGCCATCAAGATCGTTGCCCGCGGCGACGACACTGGCGCCAGCGGCAGCAAGTCCGAGCGCTACCAGCGCAAGTTCTTCGTCGCCGAGGCCTCGCTGGCGGGCAAGCTCACCCACCCGCACATCGTGCAGATCTACGACGCGGTGGCCGACGCCGACCCGGCCTACATCGTGATGGAGTATGTGCCGGGCGGCACGCTGGAGCCGTATATCTCGGCCGACCGGTTGCTGCCGGTCGGCGACGTGCTGGAAATCATCTTCAAGTGCACGCGCGCGCTCGACTTCGCGTGGCGACTGGGCGTCATCCACCGCGACCTGAAGCCGGCCAACATCATGCGCGTCGAGGACGGCGCAGCCGTCGGCGGCACCAATGTGAAGGTGTCGGATTTCGGCGCCGCGATGTCGGTTTCGGCCACCGAGACCCAGGTGTCGGGCGTCGGCTCGCCGGCCTACATGAGTCCGCAGCAGATCAAGGAACACCCGCTCAATCACCAGACCGACATCTTTTCGCTCGGCGTGGTGATGTACCAGCTGCTGACCGGCCAGCTGCCATTCCAGGGCAGCAACAACTTCAGCATGATGTACCAGATCACCCACGCCGATCCGGTACCGCCGTCGGCGCTGCGTCCGGAGTTGCCGTCGGTTCTGGACGACATCGTGATGCGCGCGCTGCAGAAATCGCTCGACGACCGCTACCCGAGCTGGGATGCCTTTTCCTTCGACCTCGCCGAGGCCTTCCGTACCGAGGCGCAGCGCGACCACGGCAATCGCATTGCCGACAGCGAGAAGTTCAATTCGCTGCGCCGGCTCGCCTTCTTCCGCGATTTTTCCGACGTCGAGCTGTGGGAGGTGGTGCGTCTGGGCGAATGGCACCGCGTGGCCGGCGGCCAGATGCTGCTGCGCGAGGGCGACCCGGGCGACGGTTTCTTCATCATCGCGGAAGGCGAAGTGAAGGTGACCAAGGGACGCAAGCTGCTCAATGTGCTGTCGGCCGGCGAATGCGTCGGCGAGATGGCCTGGCTGACGCCGGAGCGCGGCACCCGCGGCGCCGACGTGTCCACGCTGTCCGAGGCGGTGGTGATCCACCTCGCCAACGCGTCGCTCGAACACGCGTCGGAAGCCTGCCGCCACCGCTTCGACCGCGCCTTCCTGCGCATCCTGGTCGAGCGGCTGTCGCTGGCCAACCAGCGCCTGACCGGTGTCTGAGCGGATGCAGACACCCGCGCCGCCGACCCCGCCCGACGTCCCCGCACCCGGCAGCTCGCTGGGCCGCTACCAGCTCAGGCGCATCATCGGCCGCGGCAGCACCAGCACCGTCTGGCTGGCCTGGGATCCGCAGACGCAGCGCGAAGTGGCGATCAAGTGCATCGACCCGGACGTGCTGAACGACCACGCGCGCGGCAGACTGCACCACAATCTGCTGATCAACGAAGCTTCGCTCGCCGACAAGCTGCAGCATCCGCACATCGTCGCCATCCACGACGCGGTGGTGACCGGCGATCAGGCCTATATCGTGATGGAGTACGTCGCCGGCGGCACGCTGGAGGCGCACGTGCAGCGTCCCGGTCTGCTGCCGGTGGAGCGCATCGTCGAACTGATGTTCAAGTGCACGCGCGCACTCGACTACGCGTGCCAGCTGGGCATCACGCATCGCGACATCAAGCCGGCCAACATCCTGCTCACCCGCGACGGCGAACTGAAGCTGACCGATTTCGGCGCGGCACTGTTCACCGCCAACGAGCGCACCCAGGTCGAGGGCGTCGGTTCGCCGGCCTATATGAGCCCGCAGCAGGTGCGCGAGATGCCGCTGAACCACCAGACCGACATCTACTCGCTGGGCGTCGTGCTCTACCAGTTGCTGGCGGGCGAGCTGCCCTTCCAGGCAAGCAACAAGTACAGCCTTGTGTATCAGATCATCCACGTCGAACCGCCTCCGCCGTCGGTGCACCGTCCGGGCCTGCCACCCGCACTGGACGCCGTCGTAGCGCGTGCGATGCAGAAGGACATTGCGCTGCGCTACGCGACCTGGGCCGAGTTCACGCACGACCTGGCACAGGCCTTCCGCAACCGCCGGCTCAAGCCGCGCGAGGACGAATCGGGCGCCGCCGAGCACTTCCGGTTGCTGCGCACGCTGGCCTTCTTCAATGACTTCAGCGACGTCGAACTGTGGGAGGTCGCTCACTTCGCACGCCAGGAGCGCGTCGCCGCCGGCACGCTGCTGATGAAGGACGGTGAACAGGGTGACCGTCTCTACGTGCTGGTCGAGGGTGAGCTGGCGGTATGCAAGTCGGGCCGCACGCTGAACATCCTGACCAGCGGCGAATGCTGCGGCGAAATGTCGGTGATCGCCCGTCGCGACCGCAAGCTGCGCGCCAACGACGTGCAGGCGAGCACCGACAGCCTGCTGTTCGCGATCGACGGCGAACGCATCCGCCGCGCCTCCGAAACCTGCCGCATGCGCTTCTACGAAGCCTTCCTGCAGGTGCTGGCGGCGCGGCTGTCGTCGGCCAACATCCGTCTGGCCGACAGCTGGGGCGGTGGCGAATGAACGCGCTTGCGACACGGATCGCCACTGCGCTTGGCGTGGGCTGCAGGGGCACTGTCGAACTGACACCCGGTCGCACTCGCCGCGCACTGAGGATCGACACTGGCGACACGCCTCTTTTCGTCAAGCTGCTGCCAGCCGACCGTGCGGAAGTGTTCGCCGCCGAGATGGAAGGACTGGCGCTGCTGCGGGATACCGGCTGCTTCCGGGTACCGGCCGCGCGCGGCCGCGGTACGGCCGGCGACGTCGCCTGGCTGGCGCTCGAATGGCTGGACCTGAAACCGGTGTCCACCGACGAAGACGGGCGCGCTTTCGGCACGGCGCTGGCAGCGCTGCACGAAGTACACGGTGAGCTGTATGGCCTGCCGCGCGACAACTGGCTCGGCGACAGCCGTCAGGAAAACGGCACGTCCACGACCTGGCCACTCTTCTATGCGCAGAAGCGCCTGCAGCCGCAACTCGAACGACTGATCGCCGAAGGCATGCGCGGCGAGCTGATACGGAACCTGCAAGGCATCGTCGAACGCGTACCCGCCCTCTTCCTCGACTACCGCCCGGCCGCCTCGCTGCTCCATGGAGACCTGTGGCACGGCAATGCCGGCATGGTCGATGGTCAGCCTGCCGTGTTCGACCCGGCCGTGCATTACGGCGATCGCGAGGCGGACTACGCAATGACGGAACTGTTCGGGGGCTTCCCGATCTCCATGTACGCCGCCTATCAGAAGAGCGCCCCGCTGGACGCCGGCGCCGCATCCAGGCGCGGCCTTTACCGGTTGTATCACCTGCTCAACCATACTCTGCTGTTCGGCAGTGCCTACCTGCGGGAAACCGAACGCACCGCAGCACGACTGCTGTCTGAACTGCGCTAAGAGCGCCCTGGCGCGGCATCTGACGCAGCGCACCCCGGCTCCTGCGTTTTTATGAACGTACGTTCACATCTCATTGTTTAGGCGAAGAAATAATCCGGAAAAGTTTTTGTGTGCAGTGCAACAAAAACATGTTGACATCACGTCGACCCGCCCTATAATCGTGTTCATGGTGCAGCGCAATACGAACCCTTGGGGTAAGTAGTGAGTCGCACGATTTAGGTGACCTCGTGGGTGTTCCCGGTATTACCGCCCGGTCGTGGTCGCTCTTTCAACTACATGTACGGAGATAACCACCATGGCCTTCACCCCTGAACATTTCGCCGCCGCCAACAAGAATGGCATCGAAGCCCTGCTGACCCTGGCCAACACCGCCTTCGCCAGCACCGAGCGCCTCGCCGCTCTGAACCTGAACACCGCCCGTTCGCTGCTGGAAGACAGCGTCGCGAACGCCAAGACCCTGATGGGCGCCAAGGACGTGCAAGAGATCGTGTCGCTGCAGAGCGGCCTGGTCCAGCCGGCGATCGAGAAGGTCGTTGCCTACTCGCGCAGCGTCTATGAAATCGTTTCGCAAACCCAGGAAGAACTGAGCAAGGTCGTCGAAGCTCAGGTCGGTGAAGTCAACAAGGCTGTCACCTCGACCCTGGATCAGGCCGCCAAGCAAGCCCCGGCCGGTTCCGACGTCGCCGTCGCCGCTGTCAAGTCGGCCATCGCCGCCGCCAACAGCGCCTACGACAGCATGGCCAAGGCTGCCAAGCAAGCCGTCGAAATGGCTGAAGCCAACGTGAACGCCGCCACCTCGGCGACCGTTCGTGCCGTCGGCGCCGCCAGCACGACCGCGAAGAAGAAGGCAGCTGCCTAAGTCTTCAAGAGCAGTCTGAAAAGAGCCCCGCCTTGTGCGGGGCTCTTTTCGTTTACACGACTGCAGCGGGTTTCAGTCCGGAGTCATCACGAAACCACTCACGTCGCCCGCCACATTGACGCCGTAGCCCGCGATCTGACCTCTGTCGTTGATCGCTCGCGCCAGCGCCAGGCGACGCCAGCCCGCCCGCCGTACCTCCGGCAGGTCCTCGAGCACCGTCAGCCTCTCCGTGCCGAGGTCAAAGAGCACCGCGCGCCCGCCCTGTACGCCGACCACCTGCCCGCGATTGTTGATGTCGTAGGGCTCGAACGGAATCTCGATCGTCGTGCCCTGCACCTCTCCTGGTCCGGCCGGCGTCCACACGAAACCCCGTCCGTCGAAAACGCCGACGACCTGTCGCTGGTCGTTGATGCCGCGTGCCTCGCCGCTCGTGCTGGCCGGCGCCGACAACTCTCCGACCGGATGCGCACGTCCGGTCGCCGGATTCCATAACCAGGGCGGATGTGGCGTGACGTACGCATGGCCGGCAATCCAGCCCAGCGGTCCGATGGCGCGCGCCACGCCCGAGCCGCCGAGATCGGACGGCAAAGGCGTGATGCTGCGTACGGGCTGCGAACTGTCGTACCGCCAGGTGAAAGCAATGTCGACCACGAATGAACGACCCACCTCTTCCCGGAAACCACCGACAACGTCGCCGGCCTGATTCACCGCGAGCAATTCGCTGCTGAGCACGCGCCGGCCAGGGAACTGGACAGCCTCGACCTCGCCGCCGGACCACACGGCTGCGATCTTCCGGCCGCCGCCGCTCGTCTGGCAGTGTCCGACGACGAGACCCGTGTCATTGATGCCGGCGGCAGTGCATGCGGCGGTGCCCGCAGGCCGCGGCAGCGGCGTCAGACCGACTCCCCGCCGCCAGACGAAAGCGCGATTGCCGTCCGCGTCGCTGCCGTACCCGACCACATCACCGCCTTCGTTGATGGCGTAGGCCTCGCTGACGTGCGGCCCACCGGGCAGGTCACCGAGGTCGTCGATCTGCCAGCACCCGGCCAGCGCAGCTGCAAACGTGAGCACTACACAGGCACGCGCCGCCGACACGCGATTCATCGAACACTCTCCACACGAAAATTCCGCGCGAATAGTGAATCGTCGTATCGACGATGTCGATCGGATCTGCTCCCCGGCCGTGACAGGCGTCTTGATCAGGGGTCCGACAGCCCGCCTGGCGTCGGTCAGAGCGGGTCTGCGTCGACCTCCAGGCCGCGCTGGATCACCTCGGCACGCATGGCTGCCAGCGCCGGGGCGACCTTGTCCGGATCGCCCTTGGCGCCCAGTTCGATGTGCGGCCGCGCCCGCTTCGCGTTGCCGAAGCTGGGCAGGCTGAATACGGTGACACCGTAGTCGCGCTCGATCGCCTGCATCAGGTCGAGCAGCCGGCTCTCGTGCGCGTCGAACACGAAGAAGGACGCCTCCGTCCAGTTGCGGGTGTGATGCAGGTGCCGGTACTTCGTGTCGAGCACCCACTGCATCATCGGCCAGGCCATTTCCGGAAAGCCCGGCACGAAGTGGTGATCGCCACAGCTGAAGCCGGGAATACGGTTGAACGGATTGGGAATGATGTCGCACCCTGCCGGAAACTCGCCGAGACGCAGACGGTTTTCAGTCACCTCGGCGCCGAAACGTGCGCGGATCTCGACCTCGGCCGCCGGATGCAGCACGCAGTCGACACCAAGCGCCGCCGCCGCCGACTGCCTCGTGTGGTCGTCCGGCGTGACACCGATGCCGCCACAGGAGAACACGATGTCGGTCGTCGCCATCGAACGACGGAAAGCGTCGATCAGACGCGGCCGTTCGTCGCCCAGATAGCTCGCCCAGGACAGCTGCAGGCCGCGCTCGGCGAGCAGTTCGCGCACTTTGGCGAAGTGTCCGTCCTGACGACGGCCGGACAGGATTTCATCGCCGATGATGTAGAGGCCGATGGCCATGATCGAAACTCCTGTTCAGCGCGAAGGGCGCTGAATATCGTGATAAATAAGACCGACTCGTGATCAAAGCGCGTGCGTCAAAGTCCGAGCTCGGACCACATCGCATCGACGCGCTTCTTCACGTCGGCATCCATCTCTATCGTGCGTCCCCACTCGCGGCTGGTTTCGCCCGGCCACTTGTTGGTCGCATCCAGCCCCATCTTCGACCCGAGGCCGGCGACCGGGCTGGCGAAATCGAGGTAGTCGATCGGCGTGTTGTCGACGATGACGGTATCGCGCCTCGCGTCCATGCGCGTGGTCATCGCCCAGATCACTTCCTGCCAGCTACGGATGTCGATGTCCTCGTCCACGACGATGATGGTCTTCGTGTACATGAACTGCCGCAGGAAACTCCATACGCCGAACATGACCCGCTTGGCGTGCCCCGGGTACTGCTTGCGCATGGACACCACCGCCAGCCGGTAGGAGCAGCCCTCGGGCGGCAGGTAGAAGTCGGTGATTTCCGGAAACTGCTTCTGCAGCAGCGGCACGAACACCTCGTTCAGCGCCACGCCCAGCATGGCGGGTTCGTCCGGCGGCTTGCCGGTATAGGTCGAGTGGTAGATCGGATTGCGGCGCATGGTCATGCGTGTGATCGTGAACACCGGAAACTCGGCCACTTCGTTGTAGTAACCGGTGTGGTCTCCGAACGGCCCTTCTGGCGCGTGCTCATAGCCGGACGGGTGGTTCGCGTCCGGCCGCAGTTCGCCTTCGAGCACGATTTCGGCGCTGGCCGGCACGTCGAGATCGTTGCCGATGCACTTCACCAGTTCGGTGCGGCTGCCACGCAGCAGGCCGGCGAACTGGTACTCGGACAGCGTGTCCGGCACCGGCGTCACCGCGCCCAGTATCGTCGCCGGATCACAGCCCAGCACCACCGAAACCGGGAAGGCCGTACCCGGAAACTTGCGCGCGTGGTCGCGGAAATCGAGCGCACCGCCGCGGTGGGCCAGCCAGCGCATGATCACCTTGTCCTGCGCGATCACCTGCTGGCGATAGATGCCGAGGTTCTGCCGCTTCTTGTCCGGTCCGCGCGTCACCACCAGCCCCCAGGTGATCAACGGTGCCGCATCACCCGGCCAGCAGTGCTGTACCGGCAGGCGCGACAGATCGACCTGACTGCCTTCCCACACGACGTCCTGACACGGTGCCGACGACACCTTCTTCGGTGCCATCGAAAACACCTGCTTCAGCATCGGCAGCTTGTCCCAGGCATCCTTCAGGCCCTTGGGCGGCTCCGGCTCCTTCAGCATGGACAGCGTGCGGCCGATGTCGCGCAGCGCTTCCGCCCATCTGTCGCCGCTGACGCCCATGCCGAGTGCCACGCGTCCCGGCGTACCGAACAGGTTGCCGAGCACAGGCATCGTGTGACCCGTCGGCTGCTCGAACAGCACCGCCGGCCCCTGCGCGCGCAGAACGCGGTCGCAGATCTCGGTCATTTCCAGGTGCGGCGACACCGGGCGCGCGACGCGCTTCAGTTCGCCCATCCGTTCGAGCTGCGCGATGAAGTCGCGCAAATCCGTGTATTTCATGTCGTGTTACGGCTCCAGTACTTCGCGCCTTGCTGAGTCCTGCGCAGTGCGCGGCCGATGGTAAGCGATAGTGAAGGCCGCCGCACTCCGCACGCGGCTACGGACCGCGCGGCACAGCAGGCGTTCCGATACAGCTGTCGCAACCGCGGCCGGCAGTCGGCTGTCAGAATGCGCGACCGTCCCACCCACCTGCACGACATGCTTGCCTGGTACGCCGACCACTTCGTCCTGCCGCTGCCCGAAACCCATCGCTTTCCGATGGACAAGTACCGCCGGCTGCGCGAACGCGTCGCTGCAGAACTGCCGGGCGTCACGCTGAGCGAGCCGCCGGCTGCAACCGACGCCGAACTGTGCCGCGCACACGACGCCGGCTACGTCGATCGCGCCAGCCGCGGCGAACTGAGCGTGAACGAAATCCGCATGATCGGCTTTCCGTGGTCGGCGCAGATGATTGAGCGCTCGCGCCGCTCCGCCGGCGCCACCATGGCCGCCTGTCGCAGCGCGCTGCGTGACGGCGTGTCGGTCAATCTGGCTGGCGGCACCCACCACGCCAAGCGCGCCAGCGGCGCCGGCTATTGCGTGTTCAACGACTCGGCGGTGGCCGCCCGCATGCTGCAGGCCGAGTGCGGCATCGAACGCGTGGCCATCGTCGACCTCGACGTGCACCAGGGCGACGGCACCGCCGAAATCCTCGGACGGGCGGACGACGTATTCACGCTGTCGCTGCACGGCGATCGCAACTTCCCCTTCCGCAAGGAACGCAGCCACCTCGACGTCGCACTGCCCGACGGATGCGGCGACGACGCGTATCTCGCCGCACTCGACGACGCGCTGACACGGATGAGTGCACGCTTCGATCCACAGTTCATCCTTTTCCTCGCTGGCGCAGATCCGTTCGAGGGCGACCGCCTCGGCCGGCTCAAGCTCACCAAACCGGGCTTGGCCGCACGTGACACCCGGGTATTCGACTACTGCCGTCGGCGTGACCTGCCACTGGCGGTGGCGATGGCCGGCGGCTACGCGGAAGACATCGCCGACATCGTCGATATCCACTTCGCCACTGTCGCTGCCGCGCTACGCCACGCCACGACGCGCTGACGTAGCCGTTGACGCAAGCCTGCCGTGTTCTGGTAGATTCCGCCTCATATATGCCTTCAGCATATTCTTGGATTCCACCAACCGGGAGGTCAGACCGTCCGATGAACACCCGACACCTGGGCACAGCCCTCGCCCTTGGCGCATTGCTCGGCGGCTGCGCCGCGCCGCACAGCGAAACGCCGCTCGCCACCAATTTCCCGACCACGAAGCAGCCCAAGGTGCAGGCGGCCGGCCACTGGTCGGTCATCGCCCGTGATGTCGCGGCGCAGATCGCGCGCGACCTGAAGGACGAACGCCCGCTGTTCGTACGCGAGAGCAGCGCGCGCACCCACTTCAATCTCGCCTTCGAGAAGCAGCTCATTTCGGCATTGATCGAACAGGGGCGCACCGTCAATCGCACGCCGCAGGGCGCGCTGGTGCTCGAGTTCGATACCCGCACGCTGCGCTTCTCGGCGGATCGCCCGCAGTACAGACACAGCGGCACGGCAACCATGCTGGCGGCCGGACTGTGGGGGCTTGCCGTGGCTGACGCCAGTGCGGCGGGCGTGGCGACCGCAGGCGTCGCCGGCGCCGACGCCTACGGCTGGTTCCGTTCCGAGTTCGCGTCCGGTGCGACGCCGCAGACGGAAATCATCGTCACTGCGCAGGTCAGCGACGAGCAGCGCTTCCTCGCCCACCGCACGCATGTCTATTACGTCGCCGACGGCGACCGCGCGCTGTACGACGCCGGCAGCGGCACGCACACCATCCGCCTGAATGGAGATCAGTGAGATGCGTTCCTCTGTCCTCGCGCTGCTGTGTGCCGGCCTGCTGCCGCTGGCCGCCTGCACGTCCTCGGCCAAGCCCGATCCCACCTACGAACAGGCGGCCAGCGACCGCTTCGTGCCGGCCAACTACAAGGCGGCCGATGCGCTGCTCGGGCAGATCGACAATTCGATCGGCAGCGGCAATCCGCTCATCATCGCCACCGTGGTGAACATCGACGCGCTGGACCAGTCGTCCACGCTCGGCCGGCTGGTGTCGGAGCACGTATCGTCGCGCTTCTCGCGCGCCGGCTACCACATGGTGGAGATGAAGTTCCGCAACAACGTGTATGTGCGCCAGCACCAGGGCGAAATGATGCTCACCCGGGAGATCAAGGATCTCGCCCGCTCGCATCAGGCGCGCGCCGTCATCGTCGGCACCTATGGCGCCGCGGAAGACATGGTGTTCATCAATCTGAAGGTGATCGACCCGGCCACCAATGTCGCGCTGGCCGCGCACGATTACGTATTGCCGCGTGACGCCGCGATGAAGTCGCTGCTGCGCAGCACGCGCTGACGGCAGTTGCCGTCGCAAGGGTTCAGCCCGTGCGGCGGCTGCGCAGCCATTTGAGACCGAGCGGCCACAGCGTGCGCTGCATGTCGGAGTGGAAGGGCGCAAAGTGGCCGATACGGTTCAGGCCAAAGCGGGCCGGCAGGAACTGCACCTGGCGCGTACGCGCCTGCGTGAACCAGCCGAGCAGCCGTTCCATCGCCGCCGGCGTCGCGTAGGGGTCGTCGGCCGAGGCGCAGGCCAGCACTTCGCCGCGGTAGCCCGCAAAGGCGGCGCGGGCCGCGTCGCCGTCCGGGGTGCCGCCGGCGCCGGGCAGCCAGCGGTAAAGCCGGTCGAAATCCGGCCACAGCCGCAGCCCCCATTCGAGCGCTACACCACGGGGCAGGTCCTCCAGCCAGCCCAGACGCTTGCCCGGGAAATAGCCCATCACCAGTGCGAGCGCCGGCATCAGCAGATGCCAGCGCAACAGGTAGCCGACACGCTGGCGCGGCGCGTAGTCCGGCCAGTAGGCGTATTGCGAGCCGACCAGCAGCAGTCGGGCGAGCCGCGCATTCGACGGCGCCGACCCGAGGCAGAAGCCCCCGATGCTGTGGCCGACGCCGACCAGCGTGCGCCCGGGGAAGCGGGCGGCCAGCGTACGGATCGCCGCGTCGGTGTCGAGCGCGCCCCAGTCGTGCTTGGTTGCACGCAGTCCGCGCAGGCTGCCGTAACGGCTGTCGCCGATGCCGCGATAGTCGAAGGTCATGGCCGGCAGCCCATGTGCGGACAGCCAGGCGGCGAAGCGTCCGTAGTAGCGCGCCGCCACTCCGGTGGCGCAGCAGATGATGACCGCCGGCCGCCTGCCGTCATCCAGTAGCGGTCGCCACAGGCGACCACGCAGCCGGTAGCCGTCGGCCGCGGCGAACTCGATGTCCTCCGGCGCGCGCGGCTCGTGTCCGCTCACAGTCCGCTCAGGCGCAGGAAGTAGACGAGATCCATCTCCGGCGCCGGCTGGCCCAGGCGCGTGGCGACCGCCGACATCTGGCCGCGGTGGTGGGTCGCGTGATTGAACACATGCAGCAGCGTGCCGGCCCACGGCGTGTCACAGGGCTGAGCGGCCATGCTGGCGTAGCGCAGCCGGCCCCCGAAGGTAGTGTCGTCGGCCCCCTCGACCAGTTCGATCCAGCGCTCGGCCTGCGCACGCACCCGTTGCCGCAGCGTCGCGCGATCGGACTCGACCTCGTCGGCGAGCGATGCGGCCGCATACGGCCGGCCGGTGAAGCGGCCGTACCAGATCAGGTCGGCCAGCAGCAGATGATTGAGGGTGCCGTGCAGGCTCTTGAAGAACAGCCCGTGATCGGTACGCCAGTCGGCGTCGCTGACAGCCTCGAGCGACGCGAACAGGCGGTCGAAGGCCCAGCCGTGGTAACGGGCCATGGTCAGACTGTGCGCTTTCATCATTGCAGGTCCGGAGTCAGTGCAGGCGTTTCGCCTGCGCGCGAAACCCGTCCTCGAAGCGACCGCCAAGCACCGACGGCAGGTCCGAGCGGCCGAGGCCGAGATCACGCAGTTCAAGATCGTTCATCGCCTGCAATTCTGCACGCGCGCGACGCTGCCGGCGTACCTCGCGCAGCCGGCGGGCCATATCACTGAGCCAGGCGTGCGCGGACATGACGCAACTCCTGTGTTTCGCCGGCATAGCCCCATGAATCCGCCGCCAGGTCGCTGACCACGATGTAGCTGGCCGGATGCAGCGGGCCGACCAGTTCGTCCAGCGACTGCCAGACGGCGGAAAGATAGTTCGCCTTCTCCGGCTTCGTGTTGGTGCCGGCGGTGACGCGGACCTCCAGATGGAAGGCAGTCAGCGCGCCGCCGACCGCCTCCGCGCCGACCGACCAGTGTTCGCTGTGGCCGATGGACAACGCGGTCAGTTCGCGCTTCTTGCCAAGTATCTCGGCCGTCAGATCGGTCACCGCGCGGATCACGGCGAGGCGGGTTTCGGCGTCGAGCGGGCGGGACAGTTGCAGCGTGATCATCGGCATGGCGGGACTCCTTCACGGGATGACCGGATCATGCCGTCGGCAACTGTGATGGTCGATGTACAGGAATCTGTTTTTGGACCGACACAATTGATAGTCACGCGGATCTGTACCGCCAACAGTATGCGCAAACTGTACCGGTCGACAGAAAATGCCGTGCAGTACAGTATCAGCCGCCACCGCGAGAGGACGCCGCATGAACCGCTACGAACAACTCGCCGACCGGCTGCGCTCGGACATCCGCGCCGGTCTTTACCCCCCGGGCCAGCGCCTGCCGTCCGTACGGCGCATCGCGCTGCAGCAGGGCCTGAGTATCGCCACCTGCATTTCCGCCTACCGCAAGCTCGAAGCGCAGGGCTGGCTGGAGGCGCGGCCGCAGTCCGGCTTCTATGCGCGCACGCCCGAGGCGCTGCCGCCACGCGCCTGCCAGACCTGCGACGACGAATCGCCGGGCGAAGTGACGATGTCGGAACGGGTTGCCCAGGTGATGCGCGCGTCGCACCGCGACGACCTGCTGGTGTTCAGCACCGCCATTCCGCACGCCGACTTCCTGCCGGTGAAGGACCTGCGCGCCAGCTTGGGCCGCGCGCTGCGCGCCGACGACGCCGGCAGCGCACGCTACGGAGAATTCATCGGCGAAGAAGCGCTGCGCGTGCAGATCGCCCGCCGCGCGGTCGACTCCGGCTGCCAGATCCACCCCGACGACATCGTCATCACCACTGGCTGTCAGGAAGCGCTCACGCTGGCGCTGCGCGCAACCACGCAGCCGGGCGACGTGGTCGCCATCGAGTCGCCGGCCTTCTTCGGCACCCTGCAGCTGATCGAATCGCTGGGTCTGAAGGCGCTCGAAATTCCGACCGACGCGCAGACCGGCCTGAGCCCGGACGCGCTCGAACTGGCGCTCGAAAAATGGCCGGTCAAGGCCTGCCTCGCCTGCACCAGCTTCAGCAACCCGAGCGGCGCGCTGATGCCGGACGCGCACAAGCGGCGCATCGTGCAGATGCTGTCGTCGCGCGGCATCGCGCTGATCGAGGACGACATCTACGGCGAGCTGGCACACGACGGCGAACGCCCGCGCGTGGCCAAGGCCTGGGACCGCACCGGCCACGTGCTGCTGTGTTCGTCCTTCTCCAAGACACTGGCGCCCGGCCTGCGCATCGGCTGGATTGTCGCCGGGCGCTGGCGGCGCGAGGTCGAGCGCCTCAAGTACGGCAGCACCATGGCGACCGCCCTGCTGCCGCAGCGCGCCCTCGCCGACTACCTCGCCAGCGGCCGGCCGGAGCGTCACATGGCGCGCATCCGCCGGCAGTACGCCGAGCAGATGGAAAGGATGCAGACGGCCATCGCCCGCCACTTCCCGCCAGGCACGCGCTGCACGCGCCCGGCCGGCGGCTTCATCCTGTGGGTGGAACTGCCGGAGCACATCGACGCACTGGCGCTGCAGTCGCGCGCGCTGGCGGCAGGCATCAGCATCGCGCCCGGCCCGCTGTTCTCGCCGCAAGGCAAGTACCGCAACTGCATCCGCCTGATGTGTGCCGTGCGCTGGGACGCGCGCGTCGATACCGCGCTCGCCAGCCTGGGTTCGCTCGCCAGTCGATAGTCCGACCGGACCATGCCCACCGGCCGAACGGCCTACGACCTCCCGCGTCGAACATTAACGGGAGATTAATTGGCGGGACATCGTCGCCCGCCAGACTTTCCGCGTCTCAACCCAGACCGGAGAGTCCCATGTCTACTCGTTCCATCCTTGCAGCCGCCCTGCTGGCCGGCCTGATGTCGGCCGGCGCCCAGGCGGCCGCTCCCGTCATCAGCGGCCAGTTCGGCAGCGGCATCACGGCCGGCACCGTCGCCGCCGAAAGCTATTCCTTCATCGGCGGCGCCGAAAACTGGTCCTTCTGGACCTTCAAGGCCGACTTCATGAGCGAAGTGTCGATCACCGTCACCCCGACGGATCCGACGCTCGACGTCATTTTCGGCATCTGGTATGGCGTCGAGAGCGACACCGCCAACTACTTCGACCTCGGCAGCGCTTCGCTGACCACGATGTTCGTCACCGGCGCCGACGGCACGCCGTCCATGCCCTTCGCAGGTGCCGGTGAAGCGGCCAGCGCGAACTTCTTCAACGACTACGGCAACGGCCTGTTCGTGCTCGCCATCGCAGACTTCAGCGACAACGTCGGCGCGGGCCAGCTCGGCTACACCATCACCGCCACCGTGCCGGAACCCGAAACCTACGCGCTGCTGCTGGCCGGCCTCGGCCTGATCGGTGCCGCCGCCCGCCGCCGCGCCTGACGCACCCGCCCCCTGCATATTGAAAACGGAGAGACAACAATGAACCATCAAGACGACCTGATCGACGTCCTGCGCGACTTCAGCAAGACCGATGCATCCAAGGACATGGATCCGCACTGGACCTACGGCCGCCGCGGCTTCCTGAAGAGCGGTGTTGCTGCCGCCGCCACCGTGGCGATGCCGTTCAGCATCCTCGGTTCGAAGAAGGCGCACGCCGTGCAGCTGCCGTTCAGCCCGGACTACGGCCCGCTCGCCCCGGTCGCCGACGAAGTGACCGGCCTGCCGCTGCTGCAGCTGCCGGAAGGCTTCAAGTACTGGTCCTACGGCTGGACCGGCGACGTGATGACCGACGGCATCGCCACTCCGGGCGCGCACGACGGCATGGCCGTGGTCGCCGCCGACGCGAACAAGATCGTGCTGGTGCGTAACCACGAACAGGGCAGCCGCACCGCCGGTTCCTACGCCAACCCGAAGATCACCTACGACCCGCTGTGCAACGGCGGCACGACCAACCTCGTGTTCTCGCCGCGCACCAAGCAGTGGGTCGGCGCCTACGCGTCGATCTCCGGCACCATCCGCAACTGCGCCGGCGGCCCGACCCCGTGGAACTCGTGGATCACCTGTGAAGAAACCTCGGACGGCCCGCACAACGGCGCCTCCAAGCAGCACGGCTACTGCTTCGACGTGCCGGCCACCGGCGTCGCCAAGCCCGTTCCGCTGGTCGACATGGGCTGTTTCAGCCATGAAGCCGTCGCCGTCGATCCGGTCACCGGCATCATCTACGAAACCGAAGACAGCACCCCGTCGGGCTTCTACCGCTTCATCCCGAACGTCATCGGTCGTCCGGAAATGGGCGGCAAGCTGCAGATGATGAAGCTGAAGACGGCCAACAACGCCGTCCGCACCATCAACGGCGTCAGCTACGGCTACTACAACACCGGCGTGGCGCAGGCTCCGGGCACCACCTTCGACGTCGAGTGGGTGAACATCGACGAGCCGAACAAGCCCTTCATCACCGGCACCTCCTACGGCGGCGTGGTCGCCCAGGGCATCATGCAGGGTGCATCGAGCATCGTGCGCGGCGAAGGCGTGTGGTACGGCAACGGCGTGATCTACGTGTGCTCGACCAGCGGCGGTGCCGCCGGCAAGGGCCAGATCTTCGCCTACGATCCGCGTCGCGAAACCTTCACGCTGGTGTACGAATCGTCCGGCGCCGACGTCTGCGACAACCCGGACAACATCGCCTGGAGCCCGCGCGGCAGCCTGATCCTGTGCGAAGACGGCGGCAACTCGGTATCGCGCTGCCACGGTCTGACCACCGACGGCACCGTGTTCCCGTTCATCGCCAACAACGCCGACTTCCGCACCGGCGCCATCGGCACCTACACCCGTCCGTCCGGCCGTTCCTTCAGCAGCAACTCGATGGGTTCCGAGTTCTGCGGTGCGACCTTCCACAACGAGTGGCTGTTCGTGAACACCCAGTCGCCGGGCATCACCTACGCGATCACCGGCCCGTGGGATAACGGCGCGCTGTAATCGCACGTCTGCAGTCCGCAGTTCCGGGCCGGCGCACCAGCGCCGGCACTTAATAGGAATCCATTAACCGTCCCTTCTAAAGAAGGGACGAAGGCCGGCGCACCTG
>NZ_JADMJL010000032.1 GCF_018780585.1 Methyloversatilis discipulorum
ACCCAACCGCTCACGGTGCTTGACTCGGATAACAGTATCTACAGGGATCGCGCCCGACCTGAGGCCGGAGCCCGGATTCTGTGGGAGGGGTCCTCTGACCCCGACAGCGGCGTTTGGCCATGCACGGCACCCGGCCCAAGCCCTGTCGGCAGCTCTCGCCGCCTCCCACGACAGGCCCGGGCGCCGAAACCCCTACAGACTGCCGCCTGAGAACAGCGCCTTCCTGATCACCGCATGCACACCCCAGTTGCCGTCGACCACCTGGGTCACCGCGAAGTCGACGCCGACCGACAGCAGCGAAATCGCTTCGTCCTCGGTCAGGCCCTGGGTGTCCATCAGGAAGGCGCGGCTCTTGCGGAAGGCGTCGCGCAGCGCCAGATCCACCGACGACTTGGCGTAGATGTCGCTCTGCGCCTTGTCGCCCAGCTCGGCCAGGTAGTTGGCGAAGCTGAAACCATGGATCACCCACTCGTCCTGCGTTTCGAGCAGCGGGTATTCGAGCTTCGCCAGCGAAGTGCCGGCGAGATCGGCCTTCTTGTGCAGGATGAACTGGAAGGTGCCGGTGAGCGAGCACTCGATCGCGGTGCCGCACAGTTCGGAATCGCCCTGGCCGGCGTGCGGGTCGCCGACAGAGAACAGCGCACCCTTGACTGCCACCGGGTAGTACATCGTCGCGCCCTTGCCGATGCGCCAGTTGTCGATATTGCCGCCGGTATAGCTGGGCGGAATGGAATCGACCATGTCCGCTTCCTTGGGCGCGACGCCTGCGACGCCGAAGTGCGGCCGCACCGGCACGCGGATGTTCTTCAGCACGCCGTGGTTTTCCTTCACCGTCGAGTGGTCGACGATGACGCCCGGGTAGTCGATGGTCTTGTGCACGACGCCGAAGGGGTCGGTCTGCGGCGTCCACTGGAAGTTGTACACCGCCTGCGCCCAGTTGCGGTCCAGCCCGGCGTCGATTTCGTAGATGGTGATCACTTCGCGGTTCTTCGGCTCGGTGATCAGATCCTTGTAATGGAAGCCCCACCAGGCGGCCGCATTGACGCCGAAGCTCTTGCCCTTGTAGTTCGGGTTGGCGCTCGGCCGCGGCGCGACGTCGACGATGCGCACTTCGAGCACGTCGCCTTCTTCGGCGCCCTTCACGTACACCGGGCCGGTGCAGATATGTACACCGAGGCCTTCGCCGGCGCCGCGCCCGAACAGGCTGGCGTCCATCGGGCCGGCACCGCGGCGGATGACGCCCTTCTTCTTCTTGTCCCAGTAGAAAACGCTTTCAGCGCCGGGGTCGCCCTTGATCATGCGCTCGTAGTCGTCGCCGGCGTGGTGGGTCAGCGTTTCGATGGTGACGAAGTCACCCGGGTTGATTTCGACCTGCGGCTTCAGCGATTTCGAGAAATAGCCCCAGTGCACGGTGTCGGCGCTGGCGGCGATGTAATAGTGGTTGCGCGTCTTCATCGAGCCATCGGCCTCGCGCGCCATCGACTGGCCGACCCAGCCGGCGCTCAGCGTGCCGAACCCCGCCGCCAGCGAACCCTTGAGCAGACCGCGCCGCGCCGGATCGGGCGGCGCTGGCGTGCTCAGTTCGGGCTCGCCGTTGCCGTCCACCTTCACCGTCAGGCGGCCGTTCGGATCGCAGAAGCTGCAGTGCTGGTGCGCGGGATGGGTGCAGGCAGACATGGGGCGTTCTCCTTCTGGTCAGTGGGGATGTGAAACACCGCGTGCGGCGGTGCATCAATCGTGCCGGATGGAAAAGCCTTGAAAATCAATGAGGATCTGACGCCGAAGCGCACGGAAGGGGTGCGTTGCGCACTGCAACAGGGCCGTGGCGCGATCTGTCCGAAGTTTGCGCAAACGGGTGAGGGCGCGATTGTGACGTGTAATAAACTTCGCGCTCCCCGGAATCCGCCCTCGCCGGCAACCGCCGCGAGCGCCTCCGGATCAGGCGGTCAGACCGCCCCGAAAGCGCATGGAACTCGAAAACTATTCCGATATTGAAAAGGCTGCGCTGCGCAGCCGCCGCGAAATCCTCCGTCTGGGCATCGGCCTGCTGTTCGTCGTCGGCACCATGATCTACGCCGCGCTCGGCGTGGGCCTGCAGGGCCCGGGCGGCATCATGCTGGTGGTGGCGGCCATGATAGGCGGCTACATGGCGATGAACATCGGCGCCAACGACGTGGCCAACAACGTCGGCCCGGCGGTCGGTTCGCGCGCCCTGAGCATGACCGGCGCCATCGTCATCGCCGCCATCTTCGAAGTGGCCGGCGCACTGATCGCCGGCGGCGACGTCACCTCGACCATACGCGGCGGCATCATCGACCCGTCCGCCATCGCCGACAGCAACCGCTTCGTCTGGGTGATGACGGCCGCGCTGCTGGCTGGCGCGCTGTGGCTCAACATCTCCACCGCGGTCGGTGCGCCGGTGTCGACCACGCACTCCATCGTCGGCGCGGTGCTCGGCGCCGGCGTCGCCGCGGGCGGCATGGCGGCCGGCAAGTGGGACATGGTGGGCGGCATCGTCGCCAGCTGGGTGGTGTCGCCGGTGCTGGGCGGTCTGGTGGCGGCCGGTTTCCTTTACTGGATCAAGCGCGCCATCACCTACCGCGCCGACATGGTCGCCGCCGCACAGCGCACGGTGCCGGTGCTGATGGGCATCATGGCCGCGTCGTTCGCCACCTATCTCATCCTGAAGGGACTGAACAAGGTGTGGAAGGTCGACTTCGGCACCGCCTGTGCGATCGGCGCCGGTCTCGGCATCGTCACCTGGCTGCTGGTGCGCGCCCATCTTCGGCGCAACGCCTTCCGGCTGAACAACAGCAAGGCCAGCATCAATTCGCTGTTCGGCCTGCCGCTGGTATTCGCCGCCGCGCTGCTGAGCTTCGCCCATGGCGCCAACGACGTCGCGAACGCGATCGGCCCGCTCGCCGCGATCACCGACACCGTGCTCCATGGCGCCGTGTCCACGAAGGCCAGCGTGCCGCTGTGGGTGATGATGATCGGCGCCATCGGCATCGCCATCGGTCTGGCGCTGTACGGCCCCAAACTGATCCGCACCGTCGGCCACGAAATCACCGAGCTCGACCCGATGCGCGCGTTCAGCATCGCGATGGCGGCCGCGCTCACCGTCATCATCGCCTCGCAACTGGGCCTGCCGGTCAGCTCGACCCACATCGCGCTGGGCGGCGTGTTCGGCGTCGGCTTCCTGCGCGAATACATCAAGACCAGCTACGCGCAGACCCTTGCCGAGATCAAGAGCCACCACCAGGGCGCAGACAAGGAAGTCGTCGAAGCCTTCCTGAATGATTTCGACAAGGCCGACAAGAAGGGCAAGCGCGCGATGCTCGACGCGCTGAAGGCGCACACCGCACAGGCGCATCTGTCGAAGCAGGAACGCAAGGCGATCAAGCGCACGCACCGGCACGAACTGGTGAAGCGCTCAGCCCTGTTCAAGATCGCCGCCGCGTGGATCGTCACCGTGCCGGCGTCGGCACTGATGGCGGCGATGATCTACTACATGATCTTCGGGATCGTGCATGCGTGAGGGTGGGCACGCGGTCGGTTGAACCGCGCTTACTGCGCGTACATCGGCACGATGTTGCGGCAGCGCTGTTCGAGCTGGTAGGCGATCTGCGCCTGATGCTGCTCGCCCACGGGTTGCGCGCGGCGGATCAACAGCAGATGTGAGCGCAGTTCCTTTCCGCTCAGCACATGCACCGTGCCCGTGCCCGATCAATTTCGTGATGCCACGAGATTGATCGGAAGCCACGCACTCGGCCGCTTCGCAGGAATACATCGCCCGCTGGATCCGTAGGCGGCCGGTCGCCTGGTTTCAGTTAAGGCTTTGCGCGTTTCTTCAGGGCGTTTTCCAGCGCCTTCAATTCGGCGTCATCCTGCTCGTCGGCCTGACGTGCCTCCTCATGTCTGCGGCGCTGGTCGTAGTCGTCGTACAGCGCGTTCGTGCTGCGCTCCATCTGTGCGTGGCTCACCTTGCCCGCGTGCGTGAGCACCGGAAAGCCGTTGCTCGCGATGATCTGATCCACGTTCTGGCGCCAGAAGCTCATACGGATTTCCTCGCGGCGCTTGGTGCGCAGTTCGGCCGTTTCCAGAAAGATCACCACCAGGCGGTTCAGGGTGTCGATCTCGTCTTCGGTCAGGTAGTTCTTGGCGACCAGGATGTCCTGCTTGCGCACCCGGGCGCCCTGCCAGTTCAGCAGACCGAAGTGCGGGTCGTCCGGGTTGGCGCGCGCCGTGATCAGCTCGGCTGCGGTCTGTTGCGTCACGGCGTACAGCAACAGGTTCTGCACGGTGGCGAAGAAGGTCTGGGTCGCCTGGTCCGTCTTGTCGTAGTCGCTGCTCAGGGCAAACAGGTCGCGCACCTTCTGGTAGAAGCGCTTCTCCGAGGCACGGATGTCCCGGATGCGCGCCAGCATTTCATCGAAGTGGTCCGGCCGGCCATCCGGGTTCTTCAGCCACTCGTCATCCAGCACGAAGCCCTTGAGCAGGTATTCCTTGAGCACCGTGGATGCCCAGCGGCGGAACTGCACCCCGCGCGGTGAGCGCACCCGATAGCCGACGGCGAGGATGGCGTCGAGGTTGTAAAGCGTGATCTTGCGCTCCACCTGGCGGGCGCCCTCGGTTTGAACTGTCAAGGATTCCTTGACAGTTGCTGCGGGGTCCAACTCTCCGTCCTGGAACAGGTTCTTCAGGTGCAGCGATATATTCTGCTTCGTGGCGTCGAACAGCTCGGCCATTTCCAGTTGCGTGAGCCAGACCGTCTGCTGTTCGGCTCGCAGCTTGATCTGGCTGCGTCCGTCTTCGGTGGTGTAGAGAATCAGTTCGCTCATGATGTTTTTTGCGGTATGCGTTCTGCTGCACTCACCGTGCCGCTTCAGCGGCGCTCATTACCGCCAGCTCAATGCGCGACATGTATAGAAAATCGCCGTTTTCTATACATGTTCCGGTGACGTGTATAGAAAACCGGCTTTCAATCTACCGCCGCCACTGCTTCAGTCGAGTCTGGCATTCGACATGGGGCAAACGCGCGTTCCTCCGCAACATGTGCTCGAGCCCGTCGGCTGCGCGGGCCGGCGGGACCACCGCATGCTCGACCAGACGATCCAGAAGCCATAGCGCGCCATGCACTTCCAGGCCGTCCCTCTCTGCCTGCTTTCTCAGCCGGCCATCACCAGTGAGCAACGGTCGCGCGGTCTGCCGAGCCAGAAAGTAGCAGGAGACATCGGGCAGGGAACTGTTGTTGTGCTCGATCATCATGCCGTTCAATTCGACGATTGCCGTTCCGTCCATCCCCTCGACGATCAGGCCTCGCGCAAGCAGCGCAGCATGGTCGAAGTCCTTCAGCTCTTCCAGTACGAAATCGGTACAGCAGAGCGCAAACGGCAGCTGGAACAACTCGTCGAGCAGGCCAGCGTTTCTGAAATCAATCCAGATATTGGTGTCGCTGATGTAGATCCGGCTCATGCGGAAACGGCCTACATCGCCATCGTGGGCTCAAGCTGATCGATCGGCCGCTGCAGGAATTCGGATGCGCGGGACGGGGTGAATAGCCCCTCGGCCAAACCCCAGAAGACCAGGGATTCGAAGCGGCGTGGCTGCTCTGCGAGCAGAGGTTCCGGCTCGGACGACCGCCAGCCATTCACGCTGAACTCGATCGACGCCGACCGATAGCCGGCATCGCTCAGCAGATCCAGATCCTTCAGCCGACGCAGAGCCATCTGCATCGACACGCCGTAACGCCGCTTTGCGTTGAGCAGCTCCATCATGTGAACCTTGGAGCGCCGGTGGCTGCCGAAATCCAGGACGACCTGATCCCGGGTGTACAGGAAGGCACCGGCGAAGCGATGACAGCAGGCCTCCTTGTCCTTCTCCGGCATCGAGTCCGGCAGTGCCATGACCCAGTGTCCGAGCTCATGCGCCGCGGTGAAACGCATGCGCTCGCCGGGGCGGGTGCGGTTCAGGGCGATCAGCACGTGCTGCTCGTCGTGGGTAGCGGCGCACGCGCCGTCGAAATCGTCCGGCCCGTCGAGCAGCGCGACCTTGATTCCATGGTCTTCGAGCAGTTCGGTCAGATTGGCGATCTCATCGCTACCGATGGCCCAGTCTCCCCTGAGCTTCCTGGCCGCATCCTCGGCGGCTTCAACGGACGCGACGGCTATGGAGCCGGCAGGAACTGCGCCCAACGCGATATCCGCCGCGTCGAAGCATCGCTCCAGCGCGATGTAACGCTCCAGATGCTCGCGCATCTGCTCCTCGACCTGTTGCTGTCGATACTTCGGCATTTTCGCGAGCTTGCGGAATTCCAGCGGCGCCAGCGTCACGGCATCCGGGCGAAAGAAGTACTCGGGCTTCACGTCCAGCGCCTGTGCCAGTTGCAGCAGGCGCGCCGAATTCGGCACCGCGGCGCCCTTCTCGAACTTGCTCACTGCCTGCTTGCTGATATCGCCCAGCCTCTGCGCCAGATCTTCGAGGCTCAAACCCCGGAGCACGCGGGCACGGCGGATGCGGTCATGGATCATTGCGGCCTCCCAGGTTGACAACCTATATGAAATAAATAAATCGTCAACCTGATTGCTGTGCTGACTTGTGAGGAACCGCTTTCGACATGCGCGGTGCGACGCGACTTCAGGAAGGGACGGGAAACAGCTGATGCCTAACGCAGCTTGCGGACGCCGCAGTACCACAGTGCCAGCTCTCGTGCCCAATCGCGCTCGCGGTGGCCGTTGTGAAAGTTCTTGCGCGCATCTGAGCGCTCACCGCGGGCTGCGCCGCTGCGGTTCTCGACGTCCATGTCCATCACACACTGGGCCACAAAGCCGATCATCCCGGGCCCGAACAGCTGCAGACGTTTGCTTTCTAGCAGATATTCGTCTACGACTCGAAAAATTCTGCTGAAGCCGGACTCTGGACTAACTGTTGTTGGCGTCCCGTTTTCCTCTCTTGGTACGCGGACGCTTTTCGGCACTGGCGTTTTTTCCGAATCCAAAAGATGCCTGAACCGGTGGCACGCATGACGAAAGAATCGATTGGTCGACTTCGCCTTTAGCGCGCATTGCGAGCGCGATGAACTGACTAACGGTCTCCATTAGAGCGCGCTCGCGTGCCGAAATTTCGGGCGGTAGTAGCGATTTCGACTCGATTTCGCCTGATTCACCTGCTAGGCGAAACTGGCCTACGGCGCCGGGGATGATTTCGATGCCAAGGGTACGAGGGAGCATTTTAGGTAGCTCCAGAAATACGTCCAAACCGTCGAAGATCTTTGCCAACCATGCAAACTCAGACCAGCATATATCGGCCCCAGAGCTTTCCAGCCAATTGAACTCTGGCCGAAGAAGGCGTTCGGCGCCCTTGGCCGCCTTTAACCACGCTTTGTCCCACGCTCGGGGGCCGGCCAACGCGGCAATGGCACCGAACCAAGCCGCAGCCGCAGGCGCAAAACCTTGCGCGCGTTGTAACAAGAAAACGTGCGACGTGCTCCGACCTACTTGGAAGGCTGCGCTAGCCAAAAGTACGCTATCGAGAGCTAATGACGCTGCACTCCGGTTAGGCTGGGCCCGTTGCTGGATATCCGAGGCGAGCCGGTTAAATGCACTGACCCGCTCCTCAATCGAGTCGCTCGAAAGCCCGAGAACTTCCTTCAGCGTTAGCGGTGACAAAGAAGAGGCATTCTTGCTGTCTTTGGCCCTGTAATGGGCTCCTGCGGCACCTAGTACATAGCTCGCCGCCTCTGATGGTGGCAAGTGGCCCTCAATACGAGCTCTGGCGATGGCCCATACGGGAAGCAGTTGTTCGACACCGACTGGTCTGCGCGCAAAGCGCCGATCACCTTCTAGTTGCCGGAGTCTGTTGGCGCACGCGTAGGTAGCTTCATCCTGCCCCCAAATAAGTGCGGCACGAGCAATTGGAGTGGTGAAGCAGCCGGCGAAACGCGACAAGGGTAGGTTCGGCAGGCTGATTTCGCCCTCCATCTGAGAGAGTGCTTCCCCCACGGCGATGGAGGACCATAGATCAGGTCTTTGATCGCTGAAACCAATGGTCTCACGCCGCACTTCGAACCGGCGCCAATCGCTAGCCACGGCGACACGGCCATATTGACTGAGGGGCGAGGCTTCATCCGCAAACGTTCGTAACCAAGAGAAGGTCTCGATAGCAGCGTCGTCAGCAATAATGAATAAAGATGGAACTTGGTAACCACCTCTGCTTTGCGTATCTCGATAGCCGACGGCCAGCTTGGTCCCGCGGAGCTCTAGATCAGGCTGCATGCGGCGTTCGAGATCGAGAGGCTTATGTTCCCCCAGCAGAACGTCGAGCAAATCCTCTCGGTCTATTGTCGCCCAACGAATTTCGTCGTGCCTCATGATTGTTCACCAGGGAAAAGATCGTCGAGCTCCATATGCTTGGGCTGCGCGAACGCATTTTCTAGCGGTTGGTTAGTGTCGCCGGTGCGGTAGGTATTCAGGGCCGTCTTCGCGCGGGTAATCGCAGTAAAGCCCAAGCGACGGCGGTTAAGCGGGTAGCTGGCCAATTCTTCGGCGGCAAACAGATGGACCGCGCGGAATTCGGTACCCTTCGATGCATGAATGGTCAGCGCATGAATAGGCTTGCTGCCGGAAAAATTAGAGTCGTCGTCAACACCATGCACGCAGATCTGCTCCGCGAGCTTAGTTTTGTTGAAGCGAGCTCGCAGCTCTTCGAGAGTCTCACGCTTGGCACAGAAAATACCGATTGTATCGTCCTTGAATGCGTCGAGTTGTATATTAATCTTTTCGAGCATTTTCTCGAATTGCTCATCACGATTCGCACACGGGTTCATGTGTGCACTCGACTCGCCTTGCGTTTTCCGATCGTAATTGGACGTTGCCTCTAGGCTGTCCGCCGGATTATCCGGCGGCATGAGCCTATCGGCAACCTTGGCGATTTTCTGGCCGATACGGAAGTGCCGCTTCAACGTGTGTGGTTGTAAGGCGAGTTTTTCAACGGCTGATAGCCCATTTCTTTCGTAAATTCCTTGGCGTGCATCACCGCAAATAGCAACGTTTTCGCTCAGAGACAAGAGAACGTCGAGTTCATCCGCGGTAAGATCTTGTGCCTCATCGACAAAGATCGCACTGAACAGATTTTTGGCCGGCAATTTTGCATTGGCCTCGCGCAACAATTCTAAGATCGAGCTTCTCGCGGATTCATCGAAGTCTGCACCTTTTGGGATAGCCCGCTGTCCAAGATTCTCTAGGATATGAGATGAGGCCCACGAGTGATAGGTTCGTACTTGATTTGGCGATATCAATCCATTGGAGCCAATCCCAGTTCGAATGAAATCTGCAAGGGCTTTGGTGTAGGTAACAATCAAAACGTTTTTTTCGCCCATGCCGGCGATGAACTGCGCACGCAACAGCAAGAGATTGGTCTTTCCCGACCCTGGTGGCCCTACTAGCGAGTATCGGCCATGGGCCGGCAACTGGATGAAGGCCTTTTGATCTTCGTCGAGTTCGTTTTTCGAGCGCCACCAACTCTTTTTCATCATTGGATTTCTCCTAGGCACTTCAACTGATTTTAATGTTCGCTTTGAAAATTCCAACCATGCAGGCCAGCAACGTCTTCTTGGCTTTCTATTCGGTCCAGGGCGCGGCCAATAAGGTAGGCTAGTTCACTGGTGACCAAGCTTACGGCTTCGTCTTCCGCTTCCTGTATCACGGCGACCCCCACTGGCCTGAACGTGACCGTGGGCGGGATACTTTCTTGCCCATGGCACAGAATCTGCGCACCGACTTGAAGATTAACGCTGCGTTCATAGAGACCGGGCTGCCATTCGAATCCGAGATTGCAGCCAATATATGACTCCTGGTTCACGGCGAGCTCATACCGGACAACCATTGGCGCCCCCGGGGTCGGCTGCTTTACGGCTAGAGGTAGTTGCGTACCGCAGATATGAATGAGCTCTCCCCGGATGCGATCCGAGAAGCGCTTCATGAATTCGGTGCGCTCGAAATCGAGGCGTGCAGCGGCTGATTCGCTGGCTCCTCGCCGGCTTGTGATTGTCCCCTTTGCAAGCCTGCCTCTGAGAGCGCTGACAGGATCGCTTGCGCCTTCGAGTACGAAATCCTCCCAGCCCACTACAGTCAGGCGGGTATCCAAGTCCTTGATAAGACATCGGGAAGCTAGTGCCTTGAGGGAGAGAAGCCGGTCAGGTGTCGGATCAGCGAAAGATGGCGGCTTAGTGAGAACCGCCCGAGCCACTAGCCAGCGATTGCCAATCGACATCTCGTGTTTGAACAGTGGCTCCTTCTTGATCAAATCATGCAACACCGCCCCGACTTGATAAAGATTCAAACCACGCCACAGCTTGGCGGTGGGTTCATCGAGGCGGAATAGGTACTCGGGAGAGCTGTACTGAGCGGTAGCCAGGAATGGGCGCAGATTGCCATGGTCGGTGCCGCAAGCATCGCTCCCGTCCTCCGCATCGAACTCTCGCACCACACCTAGATCAAGGAGTTTAAGGAATCTAAAGTCTGGTGATATGTGGATGTTCTCAGGCTTGATGTCCCGATGGACGATGTTCAGCGAGTCGAGGAAGCGGACGGCTTCCACGAGTTGAGATATGAGTGGCACGATTGCACTGTCGGGTACTTCCGCGAGTTTCTTATTTAACTGTGGCCACTCGATGTACTCCATTTCCACGAAAGCGGTGCCTTCCGCCTCAGTGACTTGATACGTTTGAACCAACGATGCACAGCCATGGCCAATCAGGCGCTTTTGGACATTCAGGCGATGTCTTTCAGCATCACCGCCAGAGCCAAGAAAGAACTTGGGATTGAATACTTTCAGCGCGCTCAACTTGCCATCGCGCACGACTCGATAGACCGCAGCCGACCCACCAGCCGCGAGAAAATCAAGGTGCGTGTATTCACCGGTTGCAGCAAGAAACCGCTTGGCGCGATCTGTTAGATCTTCGGTGATTTCGGTTGCCAAGTCAGGCATGTTTTCCTCCAAAGGGCAACAACATCAGCATACCGCAATCACGCATAGAACTATGCATAGTGATTGTCGAGCTGAATGCCGACTTACCATGCTGCACGACCGCCTGTCGAACAACCTTGTCGAGCTTCGACAGTGGAGCGACTTGCAGCAACCTTCTACAGGGTAACCGAGAGTCCCGCTATGCCGAAAAGCAGCCCACCCGATGAGTAAGTCAAGTGCGCTTGTCGAAATACGTGTGCGCCTGTGAAGCGTAGCTCCTTGACGTGCCCTTCAGAAGCAACGAGAGCTCCCTCTGGAGCTCTTCGTCATTATCTGTAGCAGTGATTTCGCACTAGCTCAGAAGAATATTCACTTTCGGCGGTACGCCGACAGGTCACACATCAATATTCCGCGCATTCAGCGCATTGCTCTCGATGAAAGCCCTGCGCGGTTCGACGTTGTCGCCCATCAGCGTGGTGAAGATTTCGTCGGCGGCGATGGCGTCGTCGATCTGTACCTTCAGCAGGCGGCGCACGGTGGGGTCCATCGTGGTTTCCCACAGCTGCTCGGGGTTCATTTCGCCCAGGCCTTTGTAGCGCTGCTTGCCGAGGTTGCGTTCGACTTCGTTCAGCAGCCAGCGGGCGGCTTCGGAGAAGGTTTTCACTTCCTGTGACTTCTCGCCGCGCTTGACGGTGGCGCCTTCGCCGATCAGGCCGGCCACCAGTTCGGCGGCGTGGCGGATGCGCTGGTAGTCGCCGGACAGCAGGAATTCGACGTCGACGTGGCCGACCTTGCGGTTGCCGTGGTGCATGCGCTCGACGCGCAGCTGCCAGCTCTCGGTCTTGTCGTTGTACTCGGCGGCCAGCGTGACGTTGGCCGGCAGCGACTGCGTGAGGCGGGCGGCGCTGGCGCGCGCGGCGGCTTCGTCGGCCAGGTCGAGTGCGATGTTGTGCTCGAGCAGGGTGCGCAGAAGTTCGCCGTCGGCATATTCGGCCAGGCGTTCGACGATGGCTTCGGCGGTGAGGTATTCGCGCGCCATCTCTTCAAAGGCGCTGCCGGACAGCGGCTCGGCGCCGGCGCGCGGTAGCAGGCTGGCGTCGTCGAAGGCGAGCTTGAGCAGGTACTGGTTCAGCTCGTGGTCGTCCTTCACGTACAGCTCGGTGCGGCCGTGCTTGATCTTGTACAGCGGCGGCTGCGCGATGTAGATGTGGCCGCCTTCGACCAGCTCGGGCATCTGTCGGTAGAAGAAGGTGAGCAGCAGGGTGCGGATGTGGGCGCCGTCGACGTCGGCGTCGGTCATGATGATGATGCGGTGGTAGCGCAGCTTTTCCGGCTTGTATTCGTCCTTGCCGATGCCGGTGCCCAGCGTCTGGATCAGCGTGACGATTTCCTGGCTGGAAATGAGCTTGTCGAAGCGCGCCTTCTCGACGTTCAGGATCTTGCCCTTGAGCGGCAGGATGGCCTGGAACTTCCGGTCGCGGCCCTGCTTGGCGGAGCCGCCTGCGGAGTCACCCTCGACCAGGTAGAGCTCGGCCTTGGCCGGGTCCTTCTCCTGGCAGTCCGCGAGCTTGCCCGACAGACCGAATGAATCGAGCACGCCCTTGCGCCGGGTCATGTCGCGCGCCTTGCGGGCGGCGTCGCGCGCACGCGCGGCTTCGACGATCTTGCCGCAGATGGTCTTGGCGTCGTTCGGGCGCTCGAGCAGGAAGTCGGCGAGCTTCTGCGCCACCACTTCCTCGACCGCCGGGCGCGCTTCGGACGACACCAGCTTCATCTTGGTCTGCGACGCGAACTTCGGATCCGGCATCTTCACCGACAGCACGCAGGCCAGACCTTCGCGCATATCGTCGCCGGTGATGTCGACCTTGGCCTTCTTCGCGATCTCGTTTTCTTCGATGTACTTGTTGATGATGCGGGTCATCGCCGCACGCAGGCCGGTCAGGTGGGTGCCACCGTCGGACTGCGGAATGTTGTTGGTGAAGCACAGCACCTGTTCGGCATAGCTGTCGTTCCACTGCATCGCCACTTCGACGTCGATCTGCACACCGTTCAGCACCGACGAGCCGGCGCTGTAGAACACGTTCGGGTGCAGCACCGTCTTGTTGCGGTTGATGTAATCGACAAAGCCCTTCACGCCGCCGGCGAAGGCGAAATCCTCTTCCTTGGCGTTGCGCTGGTCGATCAGCTTGATCTTGACGCCGTTGTTCAGGAACGAGAGCTCGCGCAGGCGCTTGGCCAGGATGTCGTAGTGGAACTCGATGTTCTCGAAAATCGTTTCGTCGGCGAGGAAGTGCACTTCGGTGCCGCGCTTCTCGCTCGGGCCGATCACTTTCAGCGGCGACACTTCGACGCCGTTCTGCACTTCGATCTGACGATCGAGCGGAACGCCGCGTTCGAATTCGATGAAGTGCTTCTGACCGTCGCGGCGCACGGTGAGGCGCAGCCACTTCGACAGCGCGTTCACGCAGCTCACGCCGACGCCGTGCAGGCCACCTGACACCTTGTACGAGTTCTGATTGAACTTGCCGCCGGCGTGCAGCTCGGTCAGCGCGATTTCGGCAGCCGAACGCTTGGGCTCGTGCTTGTCGTCGAACTTGATGCCGGTCGGGATGCCGCGACCGTTGTCGGTGACCGAAATCGAGTTGTCGGTGTGGATGGTGATGACGATGTCGTCGCAGTGGCCGGCCAGCGCCTCGTCGATCGAGTTGTCGACCACTTCGAACACCAGGTGATGCAGACCGGTGCCGTCCGAGGTGTCGCCGATGTACATGCCCGGCCGCTTGCGGACGGCCTCCAGACCTTCGAGGATCTGAATGCTGCCTTCGCCGTAAGCGTCGGGGTTGGGTGTATTCGGGCTCTGTGCTTCGTCAGACATGGCGTATTCCGGTGCTGCGCACGCTGTGCGCGGGGTCCATCAAAAAAGCAGAAAGCCCGGCGCGCAGGCCGGGCGGTCGTGCAGGCGACGCGGCTTACACGCGCATCGGCATCACGACGTACTTGAAGGCGTCGGTGCCGGGCAGGGTGATCAGCGCGCTGCTGTTGCCGTCGTTGAGCTTGAGGCTCAGCGTGTCGCCGCCGACGTTGTTCAGCACATCGAGCAGGTAGCTCACGTTGAAACCGATGTCGAGGCCGTCGCCGTCGTAGTCGACTTCCAGCTCTTCCACCGCCTCTTCCTGCTCGGCGTTGCTGGAGATGAGCTTCAGCGTGCCGGCCGACAGCACGACGCGCACACCCTTGAACTTCTCGTTGGTCAGGATGGCGGCGCGCTGCAGTGAGGGCAGGAAGGTCGAGCGCTGCAGCATCAGTTCCTTCGGATGGTCCTTCGGGATGACGCGCTCGTAGTCGGGGAACTTGCCGTCGATCAGCTTGGTGATCAGCTCGACCGCGCCGAAGCGCAGGCGGGCCTGGTTGGAACCCAGTTCGATATCGACCGGGTCGTCGATGTCGGCCAGCTGACGGGCCAGTTCGAGCACGGTCTTGCGCGGCAGGATGACGTCGAGCTTGTCAGTCACGCCGGGCATCGCTTCCGACACGTAGGCCAGACGGTGACCGTCGGTGGCGACCAGACGCAGTTCCTCGTTGCCGACCGACAGCAGCAGGCCGTTCAGGTAGTAGCGGATGTCCTGCTGGGCCATCGAGTACTGCACCAGCGACAGCAGACGCTTCAGCTTCTTCTGCGACAGGCTGAGCTTGACGGTTTCGCCGTCGGCCAGCTGCATGCGCGGGTAGTCCTGCGCCGGCAGGGTCTGCAGCGTGAAGCGGCTCTTGCCGGCACGCACGGTGAGCTTGCGGTCGTCGGCGTCGAGGCTGACTTCCTGGCCTTCGGGCAGCGCACGCAGGATGTCCTGCAGCTTGCGGGCGGCGACGGTCAGGGCCGCCGGCTGGGCGCCGCTGATGCTGCCGGTCGAGCGGGTGCGGATCTGGATCTCGATGTCGGTGGCGAGCAGGGTGAGCGCATCGCCCTCGGTTTCGATCAGGACGTTGGACAGGATGGGCAGGGTGTGACGCTTCTCGACGATGCCGCTGACCGACTGCAGCGGTCGCAGCAGCTGTTCGCGTTCTATCTTCATTAAGAGCATTTTATAAACCTCTGTAAACCGTTAACGTCGACCGATTTCTGTGGAGAACATCAAAAAAACAATGAACTTCAATGACCTGCAGTATGTATCGTTGTCTGTATAAGGGCCCGGTCAACGCATGAACAAATGTGGGTGAAAGTCGACCAGGTGGAAAAAGCCCTGGTTATCCACAGCGTTCATACAGGTTTGCCGGCCTGTTTATCCATACAGCTTCAACAGCTTCTGCACCGACCCCTTTTTACTTGCGCAGCGTCTGCGTCAGTACGTGCAGGTCATGGTTCAGCACTTCGTCCTTCAGGCGCAGGTCGGCGATCGTGCGGCAGGCGTGCAGCACGGTCGTATGGTCGCGGCCGCCGAAGGATTCGCCGATGGCCGGATAGCTCTCCGGCGTCAGTTCCTTGGCCAGCCACATCGCCACCTGCCGCGGCCGCGCGATCGCGCGCGTCCGCTTCTTCGAATACATCTCCGACACCTTGATCTTGTAGTAGTCGGATACGGTCTTCTGGATGAACTCCAGCGTGATCTGCCGGTTGTGCGCGCCGAGCAGGTCCTTCAGCGCCTCACGCGCCACTTCGAGCGAGATGGGCAGCGTGTGGAAGTGGGCGAAGGCGATCACCTTCTTCAGCGCCCCTTCGAGCTCGCGCACATTGCTGCGGATGTTCTTGGCGATCAGGAAGGCGACGTCTTCGCCGACCTTCACCCGTTCCATTTCGGCCTTCTTCTTCAGAATGGCCACCCGCATTTCCAGCTCGGGCGGCTCGATCTGCACCGTCAGACCCCAGCCGAAGCGCGTCGTCAGGCGTTCCTCGACGCCCTGGATGTTCTTCGGATAGGTGTCACAGGTGATGACGATCTGCTTCTTCGCATCGGTCAGCGCATTGAAGGCGTAAAAGAACTCTTCCTGCGTGCGCGTCTTGTTGTTGAAGAACTGGATGTCGTCGATCAGCAGCACGTCGAGCGAACGGTAGTAGCGCTTGAAGGCATCGAAGCTCTTCTGCTGATAGGCGCGCACCACGTCGGCGTAGTAGTCGTCGGCGTGCACGTAACGGATGACCGCGTCCGGATTGTGCTTCATCACCTCGTTGCCGAGCGCATGCACCAGGTGGGTCTTGCCCAGGCCCACACCGCCATAGATGAAGATGGGGTTGTAGGACATGCCCGGATTCTGCGCGACCTGTATCGCGGCGGCGCGGGCCAGTTCGTTGGCGCGACCGGTGACCAGGTTGTCGAAGGTGAAGCCCGGGTTCAGACGTGAACGGTCGCGTTCGCTGCCGTTGTTGCCGGCAGACGGACGGACGATGAGCGCCGGCGCTGCGACGCGCGTGCTGTCGGGCTCGCCGGCGGCGCGCAGTGCTGCACGCGCCGGACGTTCGCCGTCGTTGTCGGCCGGCGTGCCGTTGCGGGCGGCGACCATCGGGGTGTCGTCGGCGGCTGCGGCCTTCGTTGCCGGGTCGGGCAGGCTGAGCCTGACCGACAGCGGCTGGGAGAAATACTCCAGCCCCAGTGCTTCGATACGCGCCAGATAGCGCTCGCGGACCCACTGCAGAACGAACCGGTTCGGCGCGACCAGCGCCAGCGAATCGTCGTCGCTCTGACCGATGCGCAGACCCTTGATCCAGGTCTGGTACTGCTGTGCGGGGAGTTCCTGTTCGAAGCGGCTGAGGCAGACTTCCCAAAACTGTTGCATCATGGTCTGCGTGGTCGCCGGGTCGATGTCGTGAGGTTGCGGGACAGCGTAGCGGGATGCGTCCTGACCCAGGATTTGATGCGCGTGGACCGATGCGTGATCGGGGGCGCCGGGTCGGAGCAGCTTTATGTGCTGTTTTTAGGGGATCGATTCTAGCGACTTCAGGCCCTCTTATCCACCGCCGAGGCGGTGACGCATACCCGCAAGGCAGGCTGGCTTGGCGCTCGTTTCGCGCTGTGATCACGTATTCACGCCAGCGAAATATTTTTTCGGCGCGCTGTCTGGACATCGGCGCGAGGCCTGGCGGCGATTGACAGGCGACCCCTTTTGCGCTGTAATCGCGCGTTTTCGCCAATACACAGTGAGCAGGCCATGAAGCGTACTTATCAGCCGTCGAAGATCCGCCGCGCCCGCACCCACGGTTTCCTCGAGCGCATGCGCACCCGCGGTGGTCGTGCAGTCATTCGCGCCCGTCGTGCCAAGGGCCGTGCCCGTCTGGCAGTCTGACGCAGACAGCAGTTTTTCCGGCCGGTTGGCAGGGGAACCCCCTAAGGTGAACCCCGAGACACGGCCCGGAATGCAGATCGCCGCGCAGCCCGCCGGTCGCTTTGCTTTCCGACCTGAATACAGGCTCAGAAAAACGGATGAGTTCTCATCCGTTTTTGCTTTGCGGCGTACCCAGCGCAGTCGACATTTCGTGATCCATCACGGTCCGTCCGGCTGCGATGGCGCTCGTCTGGGCGTCGTGATCGCGAAGCGCTTCCTGAAGCGGGCGAATACCCGCAATCTGGTCAAGCGCCTGGCGCGCGAAGCTTTCCGCCACATGCGTCCGGAACTCAAGCCGCTCGACATCATCCTGCGCCTGAACGCACGGCCGGCCGTGCTCGACCGCCGTCTGTTGCGCGAAGAGATCGACGCGCTGCTTGGCCGCGTGCGACGTGCCGCAGCGCCTGCCGCGGAGACCGGACGATGAAATCCCTGCTGCTCGGACTGATTGCGGTCTACCGTTACGCCATCAGCCCGCTGCTCGGCCGCAACTGTCGTTTCATGCCGAGCTGTTCCGAATACGCCAGCGAAGCCATCCACCGCCACGGCAGCGTGCGCGGCGGATGGCTCGCGCTGCGCCGCGTGCTGCGCTGTCATCCATGGAATCCGGGCGGTTACGACCCGGTGCCCTGAGCACGCGCACCCTCAATTACTTTCAAGACGATTCCGACGATGGATACCCAACGCTCCGCCCTGTTGATCGTTTTCCTGTTTTCGCTGTTCATGTTGTGGGACGGCTGGCAGCGCTTCAACCAGCCGCCGGCCGCACCGGCCGTGGCCACCGACGCGACGGCTGCGCAGTCGGCCGGCGCCCAGGCGCCGGTGCCGACGGTGAGCAGCGCCGCCGCACCGTCCGACGTACCGCAGACGACGGCTGTCGCGCAGACCGCCGCCGCGCGCGTCGTGACCGATCTGTTCATCGCTGACGTGTCGGCGGAGGGCGGCTCCATCATCCGCCTCGAACTGCTCAAGCATCACGCCGGTCCCGAGTCCGAAGGCAATTTCGTGCTGCTGGACAACGGTGGCGCCAATCTTTACCACGCACAGAGCGGCCTGATCGGCGACGGCATGCCGACGCACAAGACGGTGTATCAGCTGCCCCAGGGCGAGTTGAAGCTGGCCGACGGCCAGGACAAGGTCGAGCTGCGCATGACGGCCGCCGGTCCGGACGGTGTGGCGGTGACCAAGGTGCTTACCTTCAACCGCGGCAGCTACCGCATCGACACCCGTTTCGAGATCGCCAACAACGGCAGCGCACCGGTTGCGGCGCACGCCTATTTCCAGCTGCTGCGCGACGGCAAGGCGGTATCGGCAGGCACCAGCATGCTGAGCACCTTCACCGGCCCGGCCTTCTATACCGAAGCGGGCAAGTACCAGAAGGTCGATTTCAGCGACATCGACAAGGGCAAGGCCAAGTTCGTCACCAAGGCGCCGGACGGCTGGGTAGCACTGGTGCAGCACTATTTCGTCAGCACCTTCGTACCGGCTGCAGGGGTCGAGCGCGAATTCTTCGCGAAGAAGGTTGGCGACAATCTGTATACCGCCGGCGTCATCGTGCCGGTTCAGCCGGCAGCGGCCGGCGCCACCTCGACCGTCGAGGTGCCGCTGTACGCCGGCCCGCAGATCCAGTCCAACCTCGACGCAATGGCGCCGGGTCTGGATCACGTGGTCGATTACGGCTGGCTGAAGATCATCGCCTCGCCGATGCACTGGGTGCTGGAAAAACTGTACGCGCTGGTCGGCAACTGGGGTTGGGCCATCATCCTGCTGACCATCCTGATCAAGGCGATCTTCTTCCCGCTGTCGGCCGCGAGCTACAAGTCGATGGCCAAGCTGCGCCTGGTCACGCCGCGCATGCAGCAGATCAAGGAGCGCCACGGCAACGACCGCGTGCGCATGCAGCAGGAAATGATGGAGCTGTACAAGACCGAGAAGATCAATCCGCTCGGCGGCTGCCTGCCCATCCTGATCCAGATTCCGGTGTTCATCGCGCTGTACTGGGTGCTGCTGGGCAGCGTCGAAATGCGCAACGCGCCGTGGATAGGCTGGATCACCGACCTGTCGATCAAGGACCCGTACTTCGTGCTGCCCATCATCATGGGTGTGACGATGTTCGTGCAGACCAAGCTGAACCCGACGCCGCCGGATCCGATCCAGGCCAAGGTGATGCTGTTCCTGCCGGTCATCTTCACCGGCATGTTCCTGTTCTTCCCGGCCGGTCTCGTGCTGTACTGGACGGTGAACAACATTCTGTCGATCGCCCAGCAGTGGCAGATCACGCGCATGATCGAGAGCGGGAAGACGGCCAAGGCCTGACATCCGCCTGACTGACGGCTGTACTGCGGCGAGGGCGCCGCTCCTGCGGGATTCCGGCGATGATGGCCGGATCACGGCGGGGGCGGCGCCCTCGCCACGACAGCGCCCTGAAAACCTGACCTGACCGATTGCCATGTCCGCTCGCACGACCGACACCATTGCCGCCATCGCAACCGCGCCCGGTCGCGGTGGCATCGGTGTGGTCAGGGTGTCCGGGAAGGGCGCGGCAGCGGTCGCCCGCGGCATGCTCGGTCGCCTGCCTGCAGTCCGGCATGCGACCTTCGCGAAATTCGTCGCGGCGGACGGTGCGCTCATCGATCACGGCATCGCGCTGTGGTTCGAGGCGCCGGCTTCCTATACCGGCGAGCACGTGCTCGAACTGCACGGCCACGGCGGAACCGCCGTGCTGCAGGCGGTGCTCGCGCGCTGCCTCGAACTGGGCGCGCGGCCGGCGCGGCCAGGCGAGTTCACCGAACGCGCATTCCTCAACGACCGCATCGACCTTGCGCAAGCCGAGGCGGTGGCCGATCTGATCGAAGCGACGACGACGTCGGCGGCACGTTCGGCAATGCGTTCGCTCGATGGCGAGTTTTCCCGCCACGTGCACGCGCTCGAGGATGCGCTGGTCAATCTGCGCATGTTCGTCGAGGCGACGCTGGACTTCCCGGAAGAGGATGTTGAATTCCTCGAACAGGCCGGCGCACGCAACAAGCTGGCCGAGGTCATGTCGGCGCTCACGGCCTTGCGCGAGCGCGCCCGCTGTGGCGCGGTCTTGCGCGAAGGGCTGACCGTCGTACTGGCCGGTGCGCCCAATGTGGGCAAGTCCAGCCTGCTCAACGCGCTGGCCGGTGAGGACCGCGCCATCGTCACCGATATTGCCGGTACCACCCGCGACACCTTGCGCGAGCTGATCGCGATCGACGGCGTGCCGGTGCATGTGATCGATACGGCGGGCCTGCGGGAGACCGACGACCCAGTGGAACAGGCGGGCATCGCCCGCACCCGGCGCGAGCTCGAACGGGCACATGCGGTGGTGCATCTGGTGGATGCACGCAGCGGCTTCGACGCCGAAGCCCAGGCGATCGATGCCGCGCTGCCGGCGGGTCTTCCGCGCATCCGCGTGTTCAACAAGATCGATCTGAGCGGCGAGCAGGCGAGGGAGGACGAACACGCCGGCGTCCTGACGGTGTGGCTGTCTGTACGCGTTGGCGAGGGCCTGGATCTGCTGCGGCGCGCGCTGCTCGATCGCGTGGCCTGGCACGGTGGCGCCGAGGACGCGCTGGCCGCTCGCACCCGCCACCTGCACGCGCTCGACAGGGCGGTCGAGCATCTGGATATGGCGGCGCGCTGCATTGCCGGCAAGGTGCTGCAGCTCGATCTGTTCGCCGAGGAACTGAGGCTGGCGCACCGCGCGCTGGGGGAGATCACCGGCGAGTTCACGCCGGACGATTTGCTCGGCGAGATCTTCTCGCGCTTCTGTATCGGCAAGTGATGAGGATGTTTCACGTGAAACATCGCAAGGAGGCGTTGTGCTGACCGAACTGGCGATCCTGTGCGCCGGCGCCTTCTTCGCCGGCCTGGTCGACGCCATGGTCGGTGGTGGGGGTCTTGTACAGGTACCGCTGCTGTTCAACGTCTTTCCGGGTACTGCGCCGGCCACGCTGTTCGGCACCAACAAGGCGGTCAGCATTGTCGGTACGACCTTCGCCGCGCGCCGCTATCTAGGCCGGGTAGAGATGGACTGGAAGGTGTTGTGGCGCGCAGCGCTTGCCGCCTTCGTCGCGTCGTTCGCCGGTGCGGCGGCGGTCGGCATGTTCCCGCCGCAAATGCTGAGGCCGGTCGTGATCGTGCTGCTGGTTGCGGTACTTGCCTACACGCTGAAGAAGAAGGACTTCGGCGTGATCCGTGCCGAGGCGGCGGCGCATCGCCCGAAACCCATACTTGCGCTGGTACTCGGTGCGCTCATCGGTTTCTACGATGGCTTCTTCGGACCGGGTACCGGCAGCTTCCTGATCTTCCTGTTCGTGCGCTGTTACGCCTGGGATTTCCTGCGCGCATCGGCGGCGGCCAAGGTCGTAAACGTCAGCACCAACCTTGCTGCGCTCGCCTGGTTCGTACCGGTCGGCGCCATCATGGTGAAGGTGGCGGCGGCGATGGCGCTTGCCAATCTCGCGGGCGCCTGGGTCGGTGCCCACCTCGCCATAAAAAACGGCGCAGCTTTCGTGCGCCGTGTATTCATCGTCGTCGTGTCGATACTGATCGCGCGACTGATGTGGGACACCTTCGTCGGATGAACGTCGTGATGTTCCACGTGGAACATCACGACCATCAGAAGCCGATACGCACCGGCGGAAGGATGATGGTCACGCCGTCGTGGTGACGGTAGTGCGGGCGTGGCGCGTAGCCGTAATAGGGCGCGGGAGCATAGACCGGCGCCGGATAGTAGCCGTAGCGCACGCTCGGGCCGTGATAGTGATGGTGGTGATGGTGCCGATCGCGGTGCTTCCAGTGACCACCATGCTTGTGATGGTGACCGCCGTGATAGCCGTGACGTCGATGATCGTCACGATCCGCCATCGCGTTGCCGCTGAAGGCCAGCGTCAGTGCAGCCAGTGCAGTGCCAAGCGCTTTCATGATCATTCTCGTGTGGGGAACACGCTGCAAGCCTAGATTGCAGAAACGCTTTGTGCGGTAAGCAACTGTAAGTCAGTGAAACGGTGTCAACCTTTCTGCCTTTATGTTGCGCGCCCAAGGTCGTATCATTCAGCCCCTTCGCCCTCTTTTGCATTGCAGCGAACATGGATTTTCCGACCCGTTACGACGTGATCGTCATCGGTGGCGGCCACGCCGGCACCGAAGCCGCGCTCGCTGCCGCACGGGTGGGCGCGCGCACGCTGCTGCTGACGCACAACATCGAAACGCTGGGCCAGATGTCCTGCAATCCGTCGATCGGCGGTATCGGCAAGGGTCATCTGGTGAAAGAGGTTGATGCACTGGGTGGTGCGATGGCGCTGGCCACCGACGAGGGCGGCATCCAGTTCCGCATCTTGAATGCGAGCAAGGGTCCCGCGGTGCGCGCAACCCGCGCCCAGGCCGATCGAATTCTGTACAAGGCGGCGATCCGCAGCCGGCTCGAAAACCAGCCGAATCTCGACCTGTTCCAGCAGGCAGCGGCCGACCTGATCATGGAAGGCGATCGCGTCGCCGGTGTGGTGACCGAGGTGGGCATCCGCTTCCACGCGAAGGCCGTGGTGCTGACCGCCGGCACCTTCCTGAATGGCCGTGTGCACGTCGGTCTGCAGAATCATTCGGCGGGCCGGGCAGGGGATCCGCCGGCCATCCGTCTCGCGGAGAAGCTGAAGGAACTGGCCCTGCCGCAGGGCCGGCTCAAGACCGGCACGCCGCCACGCATCGACGGACGTACGATCGACTATTCGGTCATGCAGGCGCAGCCGGGCGACGACCCAGTGCCGGTGTTCAGCTTCATCGGCTCGCGCGACATGCATCCGCGCCAGTTGCCGTGCTGGATGACCCACACCACGCTGCGCACGCACGACATCATTCGCGGCGGCCTCGACCGCTCGCCGATGTACACCGGCGTGATCGAGGGTGTCGGCCCGCGCTACTGCCCGAGCATCGAGGACAAGATCCACCGCTTTGCCGACCGCGACAGCCACAACATCTTCCTCGAACCAGAAGGCCTGACCACGCACGAGGTGTACCCGAACGGGATTTCGACCTCGCTGCCCTTCGATGTGCAGGTCGATCTGGTGCGCAGCATTCCCGGTCTCGAGAACGCGCACATCCTGCGTCCGGGCTACGCGATCGAGTACGACTACTACGATCCGCGCGGCCTGAAATCGTCGCTCGAAACCAAGGCGATCGAAGGCCTGTTCTTCGCCGGCCAGATCAATGGCACCACCGGCTACGAAGAAGCGGCGGCGCAGGGGCTGCTTGCCGGACTGAATGCGGCACGGCAGACCAAGGGACTGGAAAGCTGGTGCCCGCGCCGCGACGAAGCCTACCTCGGCGTGCTGGTCGACGACCTGATCACCCGCGGCGTGGCCGAGCCCTACCGCATGTTTACATCGCGCGCCGAATACCGTCTGAGCCTGCGCGAAGACAATGCCGATCTGCGCCTGACCGACGTCGCGCGCACGATGGGCCTGATCGACGACGTGCGCTGGGATGCCTACAACCGCAAGCGCGACGCCATCGCCGCCGAGGAACAGCGCCTGCGTTCCACGTGGATCCGTCCGGATGCGCTGCCGGCCGAAGATGCACAGCGCGTGCTGGGCAAGGCGATCGAGCGCGAATACACGCTGTTCGATCTGCTGCGCCGGCCCGACGTGAGCTACGCGTCGCTGATGACCTTGCCGGGCGCCCCGGCACCGATAGACCACGCACAGGCCATCGAGCAGCTCGACATCCTGGCCAAGTACCAGGGCTATATCGACCGCCAGCAGAACGAGGTCGACAAGCTGCGCGCAACCGAAGACACGCGCCTGCCGGACGACATCGACTACGGCGCGGTCGGCGGCCTGTCGCGCGAAGTGCAGCAGAAGCTCACGCTGCACCGGCCGGAGACTCTCGGCCAGGCTTCGCGCATCCAGGGCATCACGCCGGCGGCGATTTCGCTGCTGCTGGTGTACCTGAAGAAGCGCGCAGCCGTGCGCAGCGCGGCCTGAACACCCCGGCCGCCAGGCCGGACAGATTCGAAGCACCCGGAAAACATCCGCCCATGACCTTGCAAACCGAACTCGACGCCGGCCTTGCCGCACTTGACCTGCCGCTCACCGCGACAGCCCGTACCCGTCTGCTGCGCTACATCGCACTGATGGCCAAGTGGAACGCGGTCTACAACCTGACCGCCATACGCGAAGAATCCCGCATGCTCACCCACCATCTGCTCGACGCGCTGTCGGTCGAACGCTTCCTGCCGGAAGGCGCGAAGCTGGCCGACATCGGTTCCGGTGGCGGTGTGCCCGGCATTCCGCTGGCGATCGCACGCAGCGATCTCGACGTGGTGTCGATCGAACCGAACTCGAAAAAGGCGTCCTTCCAGCAGCAGGTGCGCATCGACCTCGGCCTCGAGAACTTCGACGTGCAGACCGCGCGCGCCGAAGCGGTGACCTTGCCGGAAGGGCGTGATTTCATCATTTCGCGCGCCTTCGGTGATCTGGCCGACTTCATCAAGGTGGCCGGCCATCTGCTGAAGCCGGGCGGCCACATGCTGGCGATGAAGGGCGTCTATCCGGACGAGGAAGTGCGCGCCATCCCGAAGGGCTGGGCATTGCTGCGCTCGGAAGAACTGCAGGTGCCCGGTGTCGAGGGCGCCCGCCACCTGTTGTGGCTCGCACGCGAACTGCAGTCGGACGGCTGAGCTGGCATGCCCTACATCTTCGCAGTCGCCAATCAGAAGGGCGGGGTGGGCAAGACCACCACCAGCGTGAACCTCGCCGCCGCGCTCGGTCAGGCCGGCCAGCGCACGCTGCTGGTCGACCTCGATCCGCAGGGCAACGCCACGATGGGCGCCGGCGTCGACAAGCGCACGCTCAAATCCAGCGTCTATCAGGTGCTGGTCGGCCTGTCGTCGCTGGCCGACGCGCGCGTGACCAGTCCGCATGCCGGGCTGGATGTCCTGCCGGCCAACCGCGATCTGGCCGGTGCAGAAGTAGAACTGGTCGGGCTGGAGAATCGGGAAAATCGATTGAAGAAGGCGATTGCCGAGCACGCAGCCGATTACGACTTCGTGCTGATCGACTGTCCGCCCAGCCTCAGCCTGCTCACCCTGAACGGCCTGTGCGCGGCGCACGGCGTCATCATTCCGATGCAGTGCGAGTACTACGCGCTGGAAGGCCTGTCCGATCTGGTCAACACGATCAAGAAGGTGCATGCCAACCTGAACCGCGACCTGAAGATTATCGGCCTGCTGCGCGTCATGTTCGACCCGCGCAGCACGCTGTCGCAGCAGGTGTCCGGCCAGCTCGAATCGCATTTCGGCGACAAGGTGTTCCGCACCCTGGTGCCGCGCAATGTGCGGCTGGCCGAAGCGCCCAGCTACGGCATTCCCGGTGTGCTGTTCGACAAGAACGCCAAGGGTGCGCAAGCCTACAGCGCCTTCGCACAGGAAATGATCGAGCGCGTGAAGAGCTTCTGATCGACCCACGACAACACTACCGAACGCCATGACTCCTCCCAAACTCAAGGGCCTCGGCCGCGGCCTCGACGCGCTGCTGGCCGGCAATACCGGTGAATCCGGCAATTCGGGCGAACTGCGCACGCTGGACGTCGGCCTGCTGCAGCCGGGCAAGTACCAGCCGCGCACCCGCATGGATCCCGGCTCGCTCGAAGAGCTGGCGGAGTCGATCAAGTCGCAGGGCATCATGCAGCCCATCATCGTGCGCAGCGTCGGCGGCGGACGATTCGAAATCATCGCTGGCGAACGCCGCTGGCGTGCCGCGCAGCTGGCCGGCCTGAGCGAAGTGCCGACGCTGGTGCGCGACATCCCGGACGACGCCGCGCTGGCGATGAGCCTGATCGAGAACATCCAGCGCGAGGATCTGAATCCGCTGGAAGAGGCGGCCGGCGTGCAGCGTCTGATCGACGAATTCGGCATGACACACGAGCAGGCCGCCAACGCCATCGGCCGCTCGCGCTCGGCCACCACCAATCTGCTGCGCCTGCTGCAGCTGGCCGAACCGGTGCAGGAACAGCTGGTGACCGGCGACCTCGACATGGGCCACGCGCGCGCGCTGCTGAGCCTGCCCAAGGCCGATCAGATCGCCTTCGCCAACCGTGTCGTCGCCCAGGGCCTGACCGTGCGAGACACCGAAAAGATGGTGGCGCGCGGCGGTCTGGCCGAGCAGGGCAACAAGGCAAAAGCCGAACCGTCACGCGATCTGGCGCGGCTGGAAGAGGAACTGTCGGACATCGTCGGCGCACCGGTGGCGATCGCCGCCAACGCGCGTGGCGCCGGCAAGCTGGTCATCCGCTTCAACGACCTCGACCAGCTGGATGGCCTGATCGCCCGTCTGCGCGGCTGAAGCAAGCGCTCGCGACACCCGGCCGCGGATCGGGCTCAGCCCCTGTAGGAGCGGCCTTGGCCGCGATGTGGCGGTGACGGGCCGCAGGTTTCGATGAAGGCTGCAATCGCGAGCAAGCTCGCTCCCACAAAACCGGGGCCCTGACGGCGGCCGCGCTGCAGTCTGTCAGCTTCGATTCAGGCTGCTGTCGGGGTCAGTGGACCCCTCCCACAGAACCCCGCTCTGGCTCTGGCCGCGGATCGGGCTCAACCCCTGTAGATACTGTTATCCGAGTCAAGCACCGTGAGCGGTTGGGTCGAAAGG
>NZ_JADMJL010000072.1 GCF_018780585.1 Methyloversatilis discipulorum
CAAGCTATTCCTACGCTTGCCAGGGCAGAACATACAAGCGAGCTTGCTCGCGATCGGGCGGCTGCCCAGCGCTGCAGGATTTTTCGCGCCGCATCGCGAGCAAGCTCGCTCCCACTGAACCCGCGTCGTCCCGTGGGAGCGACCACTGGTCGCGATCTCAGCCGCTGCACCGACAGGACTTCGGCGATGGTCGGATCGCGAGAATCCTCGCTCCGACGTCCCCCGGGTCGTGGAGGAAACCCGCGGCGGACCTCGGCGCGAGGCACCCACCCGGCCCGCCGGTTTGGGCCTTCCGCCGCCCGGTGGTATCGTGCGCGCCGGTGCCGCTGCGGCGGCACTGCGTTCGAGGTGCCCTGTGCCGCGGCACAGGGTTAAACGGGAAGCAGGTGAGCGAGCCCCGCTCGCAAGGCCTGCGCTGCCCCCGCAACGGTAAGCAGATTCGATGCACGTTCATGCCACTGGGCCCCGCGCCTGGGAAGGCCGTGCATCGCGACACGCGGCACTCCGCCCGTCGTCGCAGCTGCGAGCCCGGATACCGGCCACGGATGCACGAGCGGTCATGCCCGGGGTGCGGCATCGCGACGGATGCGGCCCGCTGCCGGCTGCCTGCGTTGTTGTCCCCTGTGCCATGACTTCATGAGACTGCCGTCGTTCGGGGACGGGCGACGGCTGCAGGGAGCACATAAAACAATGCACAGCCGTACCACGGTCGCCACGCTGCTTGCCGGCGCCGGCCTTCTTTCCTCCTCCGTTTCCGCCCAGACGCACGTGCTGGAGCCAGTCGTCGTCACCGCAACCCGCGTCGAGCAGCGCGTGTCGGACACCTTGTCCGACGTCAGTGTCATCGATCGCGAACAGATCGAGGCGGCCGGGCAGTCCACGCTGACCGAACTGCTCGCCCGCCAGCCGGGGGTACGGACCACCAGCAACGGTGGCATGGGGTCCAACAGCGAGTTCTTCATACGGGGCGCCGAGTCGAAACAGAACGTGGTGCTGATTGACGGCGTGAGGGTGGGATCGGCCACTTCCGGTGCCGCGTCCCTTCAGTATCTTCCCCTGTCCCAGATCGAACGCATCGAGATCGTGCGCGGACCGGCTTCAGCCGTATATGGAGCGGATGCCGTCGGCGGAGTGATCCAGATCTTCACCCGCCGTGGCAGCGACGAGGGTATGGCGCTCGACGTGTTCGCCGGTGCGGGCACACACGACACGAATGAAGCCAGCGCATTCCTGCGCGGAGGCGACGAGCGGTGGAAGCTTTCGCTGGGTGCGTCCGTCCAGCGCACCGACGGCATCAATGCATCGAACCGTTTCCGGGCGGCATCGGCACGCAATCCGGATCTGGATGGCTATATCAATCGCAGCTACTCCGGCAGCGTCAGTTTCACGCCGGTTCGGGGCACCGAACTGGGAACCCAGTTCCTGCACTCCAGTGGCCGCAACCGCTTCGACAGCCGCCTGACCACCGACGACAGGAACGAATTCGAGAACTACAGCGGCAGCGCCTACATCCGTCAGTCCTGGACCGAGGAGTTCAGTACCACTCTGAGGGTGGCGCGCGCTGTGGATTCCTACGACAGCATCACCAATGTCGTGTCGAGCTTCCGCACCGTCGAGGACAGCGTAACCCTGGACGCACGGCTGAAACTCGGCGTTGGCACCCTGTTTGCCGCGGCCGAACACCGCAGCCAGGATGTCGATGCCGGCGTGATTGACCGCCGGCGCGATATCGATTCACTGCAGCTGGGGTGGTCCGCCCGCTACGGTGCGCATTCCGTGCAGTTGAACGGACGCCATGACAGCTTCTCCGGTAACCGGAACAAGAGCACCGGCAACGTCGCCTACGGCTATCACCTGACCGATGAGTGGCGACTGCACGCCGGATACGGCACCGCTTTCCGTCTGCCATCGTTCAACGAGCTGTACAGCCCGTCGTCGAATTTCGGCAATCCGGATGTCGGACCGGAATCGTCGCGCAACAAGGAGGTTGGTGTGGTCTGGCAGCGTCGTGCGTCGCGCGTTTCGCTCACCGCGTACGATAACCGGGTGGATGGCCTGATACAGCAGCCGGGCACCAACCGTCCGGTGCAGAATGTCGCGCACGCGACGCTGCGCGGCGCAACGGTCGATGCGTCGACCTATGTCGGACACACAGAGCTTTCAGCCAGCTACGACCTGCTGCACGCGATGGATGATGACACGGGATTCAGGTTGCGGCGGCGCGCGGTCCAGAGCGGAACGGTGACGGTCCAGCAGCATATGAGCCGGGGCCGTATCGGTATCGAAGTCATGTTGTCCGGGGATACGTATTCCTCCGCCAGCGAGCTGAATCGGCTTGGCGGCTATTCGCTGATCAATCTGTTCGGGGTCTGGAAGGTGACACCGGAGCTTGCGCTGGAAGGCCGGTTGAACAACCTGGCCGACAAGGACTACAGCACGGCCTATGGCTACGCGACCGTCGGCGCAACGCTGTTCGTGGGCGTGCGCTATACGCCGCGTTTCTGAGCCGGGCCACACCGCTGAGTACACTGACCGTATGAGCAGCCACCCGCCCGCCACCATCCTGCCGTCGCCGACCGCCCTGCGCGCGCTGCGCCGTCCTGCATGGGTGCTGCCGGCGCTGCTGCTGGCGCTGGCCGCGGCGTTCGCGCTGGCGCTGGCAGTGGGCAGCGTGGCGGTCAGTGCGGCCGAGCTGTGGCAGATCGCCACCGGTGGCGACGCCGGCATGGCGGGCGACATCGTGCGCTCGCTGCGCCTGCCGCGCGCGCTGGCGGCGGCGGCCTGCGGCGGCCTGCTGGCGCTGGCCGGGGCGCTGATGCAGGTGCTGCTGCGCAACCCGCTCGCCGATCCCTATGTGCTGGGCATTTCCGGTGGCGCCGCGGTCGGCGCGCTGCTGGCCATGCTGGTCGGCGCGGCCGGCCTGCTGCTCGAGCTTTCGGCCTTTGCCGGTGCGCTGGCGGCGATGGCGCTGGTGTTCGGGCTGGCGCACGGCGAGGGCAGCCGCACGCCGACCCGCCTGCTGCTGACCGGCGTCATCGTGTCGGCGGGCTGCGGGGCGGCGGTGTCCTTCATCCTGGCGGTGGCGAGCGAACAGTCGCTGCGCGGCATGCTGTTCTGGCTGATGGGCGACGCCAGCACCGCCAGCCGTCCCGGCGTCGCGGTCGCCGCCTTGCTGGGCGGGCTGGTCGCCTGCGCGCCGCTGGCGCGCGACCTCAACCTGCTGGCGCGCGGCGATGGCACGGCACAGCTGCTGGGCGTGCCGGTCGTCCGCCTGCGTCTGGTCGTCTATCTGCTGGCGTCGGCGCTGACGGCGATCGCGGTTACCACGGTCGGGTCGGTTGGCTTCGTCGGCCTCGTGGTGCCGCACCTGATCCGGCTCGCCTTTGGCAACGACCAGCGCCTGCTGCTGCCAGCCAGTGCGCTGGCCGGCGCCACGCTGCTGCTGCTGGCCGACACCGCGGCGCGCACCGTCATCGCGCCGGCCCAGCTGCCGGTCGGCGTGCTGACCGCGCTGCTCGGCGTGCCGGTGTTCCTGTTCCTGCTGAACCGCCACCGATGAGCGCCGTTCCGACCCTGCTCGCACGCGGCCTCGACGTGTCGGTCGCCGGTCGCGCGCTGTGCACCGGCCTCGAACTCGACGTGCGGCCGGGCGAACTGCTGGCCATCGTCGGCCGCAACGGCATCGGCAAGTCGACGTTGCTCACCACGCTGGCCGGGCTGCGCCGGCCGGCCGCCGGCACACTGACGCTGGAAGGCCGCGAGATCACCGACTGGCCGGCGCGCGAACTGGCGAAACGGCGCGCACTGCTGGCGCAGTCGCAGGAGGACCACTTCGCCTCCACCGTGCTCGACACCGCACTGGTCGGCCGGCACCCGCACATCGGCCGCTGGGCCGACGAGAGCGACGCCGACGTCGACATCGCGCTGGCCGCGCTGGCGGCGGTGTCGCTGCGCGGCTTCGAACTGCGCGAGGTGCGCACGCTGTCCGGCGGCGAGCGCCAGCGGGTGGCCATCGCGGCGCTGCTGGCGCAGCAGGCGCCGCTGTGCCTGCTGGACGAGCCGGTCACGCATCTCGACCTCGATTACCAGATCGAGACGCTGGAACTGTTCGCGCGACTGGCCCGCGACGAGGGCCGCGCGGTGGTGGCCGTGCTGCACGACCTGAATCAGGTGCTGCGCTTCGCCGACCGCGCGCTGCTGCTGACCGGCGGCGGCGAATGGGTATGCGGGCCGGTCGACGCGGTGCTGCAGGCGGAGGTGCTGTCGCGCGCCTTCTGCCATCCGCTGAAGGAATTGCGCGACGACGGCCGGCGCTATTTCGTGCCGGCGTGAGGACAGAATGAGTGGAGGATGTGATGAGCGATCTTGACGAACGCCATGAAGCGCGCATGAAACGCAAGAAGGACGTGGTGGACCAGGCCATCGCCGCGGCGCAGGTCGAGCGCGGCGTGCTGGTGGTGAATACCGGCACCGGCAAGGGCAAGTCCAGCGCCGCCTTCGGCGTGGTCGCGCGCGCGCTCGGCCACGGCATGAAGGTGGGCGTGGTGCAGTTCATCAAGGGGCGTTCCGACACCGGCGAGGAAGCCTTCTATCGCCGTCAGCCGGACGTGCAGTGGCATGTGTCGGGTGAGGGCTTCACCTGGGAAACGCAGAACCGCGCGCGCGACGTCGCCACCGCCGAAGCGGCCTGGGAACAGGCGCGCGCCTTCCTGCGCGATCCGGCCATCGGCCTGGTGGTGCTGGACGAACTGAATATCGCGCTGAAGTACCACTACCTCGATGTCGCCACCGTCATCGCCGACCTCGCGGCGCGGCCGACCATGCAGCACGTCATCGTGACCGGCCGTGCCGCGCCGCCCGAGCTGGTCGAGGCGGCCGACACGGTGACCGACATGACCATGGTGAAGCACGCCTTCAAGGCCGGCGTGAAGGCGATGCCCGGGCTGGAATGGTGAGCGTGCCGTCCGCAGTCCGGCACTGCCCGGCGCTGATGGTGGCAGCGCCTGCGTCCGGTCAGGGCAAGACCACGGTGGTCGCCGCACTGGCACGGCTGCACCGTTCGCGCGGTCGCCGCGTGCGCGTGTTCAAGTGCGGGCCTGACTTCCTCGATCCGCAGATCCACGCACTGGCCAGTGGCGCGCCGGTCTGCAATGTCGACCTGTGGATGACCGGCGAAGCGGACATCGCCGCACGGCTGTACGACGCGGCGGGTGAGGCCGACCTCATCCTCGTCGAATCGGTCATGGGCCTGCACGACGGCAGCCCGTCCAGCGCCGACATTGCGCGTCGCTTCGATCTGCCAGTGCTGGCGGTGATCGACGCGCGCGCGATGGCGCAGACCTTCGGCGCGCTGGCGCACGGCCTGAAGCACTACCGCGACGGCGTGAACCTGACGGCGGTGATCGCCAACCGGGTCGGGTCGGCCCGCCACCTCGACATGCTGCGCGACAGCCTGCCGGCCGACATCGCCTGGTACGGCGGCCTGCCGCGCGACGAGCGCATCGCGTTGCCGGAGCGCCACCTCGGCCTGCTGCCGGCGGCCGAGATCGAGGGGCTGGACGTCCGGCTCGACATCGCTGCCGAACTGCTTGGCGCATCGACCGCGGCCGACCTGCCGCCGGCGGTGGCGTTCGCACCGGTCGAATGCACGGCGACGCCGCGCCTGCTCGACGGCGTGCGCATCGCGCTGGCGCGCGACGACGCGTTCTGCTTCCTCTACCCGGCCAATCTCGACTGCCTGCGCGCACTCGGCGCCGAACTGGTCGAGTTCTCACCGCTCAATGACGCCGCGCTGCCCGCCTGCGACGCCGTCTGGCTGCCCGGCGGCTACCCCGAGCTGCACGCCGCGCGCTGGTCCGCCAACACCGCGATGCACGCCGCGCTGCGCGCCCACGTCGACGCCGGCCGGCCGCTGCTGGCCGAGTGCGGCGGCATGATGAGCCTGTTCGACACGCTGACCGACAAGTCCGGCGTCAGCCACGCCGGCGCCGGTCTGCTGCCGGGCGCGGTGCGCATGCAGACGCGGCTGGCCGCGCTCGGCCTGCAGCAGGTCGAGCTGCCGGAAGGTGCGCTGCGCGGCCACACTTTCCACTATTCGACCGCCGACACGCCGCTGTCGCCGCTGGCGCGTGCGCGCACGCCGGACGACCGCGACGGCGAGGCGGTGTATCGTCGGGGCCGGCTCACCGCGAGCTACCTGCACCTCTATTTCCCGTCCGCTCCGGCCGCGGTCGCCACGCTGTTCGGACGCTGAACCATGACTGCATCGAACGACGCCCACCGCTACCCCGACGACGCCCGCGACGCGCTCTACCGCGCCATCGCCGAGCGACGCGACATGCGCCATTTCAGGCCCGACCCGGTCGATCCGGCGGTACTGCGTCGCCTGTTGTGGGCAGCCCATCACGCGCCCAGCGTTGGCTACATGCAGCCGTGGCGTTTCGTGCGCGTCACCGATGCTGCGCTGCGCCGCGCCATCCACGGGCTGGTCGAGGAGGAAAGGCTGGCCACCGCGCGCGCGCTTGGCGAGCGCGAGGACGAATTCATGCGGCTCAAGGTCGAGGGCGTGCTCGACAGCGGGGAACTACTGGTGGTCGCGCTGTGCGGCGGACGCGAACAGCACGTATTCGGCCGCCGCACGATGCCCGACATGGACGTCGCCTCCTGCGCCTGCGCGATTCAGAACATGTGGCTGGCGGCGCGTGCCGAAGGGCTGGGCATGGGCTGGGTGTCCATCTTCGACCCGCTGAAGCTGGCGGCGCTGCTGCAGATGCCGGAGGGTGCGCGACCGCTGGCCGTGCTGTGCATCGGCCACGTCGATGCGTTCTACGAAGCGCCGATGCTCGAGCTCGAAGGCTGGGCCAGCCGGCTGCCGGAAGATCTGCTGATCGGCGACAACGTGTGGCCGGAGCGCGCGCCGTGAATACGCTGCACCCCTTCGTCGTGCTGGCGCTGTGCGCCTGCGCCGGCGTCATGCTCGACCGCCGTTTCGGCGAACTGCGCCGCCTGCATCCGCTGGTCGGCTTCGGCCACCTGGCCGGCTGGCTGCAGGCGCACATGAATGTGATTGCCCGGCAGAGCCGTCCGCTGACCCGGCTGACCGGTCTGCTGGCGTGGGCGCTGGCGGTGCTGCCGCTGCTGTCGCTGGCCTTCTGGCTGCGCGGCCTGGGTCTGCCCTGGCAGCTGGCGATCGACCTGCTGCTGCTGTACTTCGCGCTTGGCGCGCGCAGTCTGGCCGAACACGCGCACGCGGTATCGCGCCCGCTGGCGGCCGGCGACCTGGTCGAGGCGCGGCGCCGCGTCGGCTGGATGGTAAGCCGCGACACCTCGCAGCTCGATGAAGCCGGCGTGGCCCGCGCCGCCACCGAATCGGTGCTCGAGAACGGCAACGATGCGGTGTTCGGTGCGCTGTTCTGGTTCCTGCTGCTGGGCGGGCCCGGCGCGCTGCTGTTCCGGCTGGCCAACACGCTGGACGCGATGTGGGGCTATCGCACGCCGCGCCTGCGCTATTTCGGCTGGGCGGCGGCGCGCATCGACGACGTGCTCAATTTCGTCCCGGCGCGGCTGACGGCGCTGAGCTATGCGCTGTGCGGCGCGACGCGTCGGGCGCTCGCCTGCTGGCGCGCGCAGGCGCCGGCCTGGGACAGCCCGAACGCCGGCCCGGTCATGGCGGCCGGCGCCGGCGCGCTGCATCTGTCGCTCGGTGGTGCGGCGGTCTATCACGGCGCGGTCGAACAGCGCCCGCCGTTGGGGGAAGGTGCGGCGCCGGGCGCCGCCGACATCGACCGTGCGGTCGTTCTGGTTGCCGCGGCGCTGCGACTCTGGCTCACCGTGGCGCTGCTGCTTGCCCTCGGAGTGCATCTGTCATGACACCCGCCCGCCCGCTGCACGGTGGCCGTCTGCTGGCCGCCGCCGATCGCTACGGCATCGCGCCTGAGGCCTGGATGGACCTGTCCACCGGCATCAATCCGCAGCCCTGGCCGGTGCCGTCGGTGCCGCAATCGGTGTGGCAGCGCCTGCCGGAAGACGGCGACGGGCTGGAGGACGCTGCCGCCGCCTATTACGGCAGCGATGCGCTGCTGCCGCTGGCCGGCTCGCAGGCGGCGATCCAGCTGCTGCCGGCGCTGTTCCCGCGCAGCCGGGTGGCGATACTTTCGCCGACCTACAGCGAACACCCGCACGGCTGGACGCAGGCCGGGCACGCGGTGCGTGCGGTCGCCCCGGCCGAGGTCGAGGCGGTCGTGGACCACACCGACGTGCTGCTGCTGGTACAGCCGAACAACCCCTGCGGCACGCTGTTTCCGCCGCAACAGGTGATGGACTGGCAGGCGCGGCTGGCCGCCCGCGGCGGCACGCTCATCGTCGACGAGGCCTTCATCGACGCCACGCCGGATGCCAGCGTCGTGTGTCATGCCGGTCGGGCGGGGCTGATCGTGCTGCGCTCGCTCGGCAAGTTCTTCGGTCTGGCCGGTGCGCGCGTCGGCTTCATGTTCGCCGAACAGTCGTTGCGCGACGCGCTGGCGGCGCGGCTCGGGCCGTGGCCGGTGGCTGGCCCGTCACGCTGGGTGGCGCAGCGCGCGCTGGCCGACCGCGACTGGCAGGCGCAGCAGCGCGCGCGGCTGGCGACCGAAGGTGCGCGGCTGGAAGCGCTGCTGCGTGCGACCGGCTGGGGCGAGGTGAGCGGCTGCGTGCTGTTCCAGCGCGTGCTGACCGCCGATGCCGCGGCGTTGAACGACGCCTTCTGCCGGCGCGGCATCCTGCTGCGCCATTTCGACGCCCCGGCCGCGCTGCGCTTCGGTCTGCCGGAAGACGAGGCGCAGTGGCAGCGGCTGGAACAGGCGATCGACGACATACGGACAGCCGTCCAGTAGGAGCGGTCTTCCGACCGCGACCGCGCCTGCGCGATATTCGAGGAATGAAGGGATGAAGAAGGCATTGTTTCTGCTGCTCGCCGCGCTGGCGCTGCCCGCCGCGGCCGAACTGCGGCTGACCGACGACGCTGGCCGCACCGTGGTGCTGGCCGCGCCGGCGCAGCGCATCGTCAGTCTGGCCCCGCACGTGACCGAACTGCTGTTCGCCGCCGGCGCCGGCGGCAAGGTGGTCGGCGCGACCCAGTACAGCGACTATCCGGAAGCGGCGAAGACGATTCCGCGCGTCGGCGGCTACACCTCGGTGGACATGGAGGCGGTGGTCGCGCTGAAGCCGGATCTGGTGATCGTCTGGAAGAGCGGCAACCGCAACCAGCAGTACGACAAGCTGGAGAAGCTCGGCATACCGGTGTTCGTGAACGAGCCGCGCAGTCTGGACGACGTGGCGCGCGCGATCGAAACCTTCGGCCGCATCGCCGCCACGCCGCGCGAGGCCGACGAGTCGGCGCGTGCCTTCCGCGCGCGGCGCGACGCGCTGGCGAAGCAGTACGCGGCGCGGCCGCCGGTCGCGGTGTTCTACCAGATCTGGAACAAGCCGCTGATGACCATCAACGGGCAGCACCTCATTTCCGACGTGATGGCGCTGTGCGGCGGGCGCAACGTGTTCGCCGGCCTGCCGATACTGGCGCCGACGGTGACCGAGGAGGCGGTGCTGGCGGCCGCGCCCGAAGTCATCGTCGCCAGTGGCATGGGTGAGTCGCGGCCCGAGTGGCTGGACGCCTGGCGGCGCTGGAGCGCGCTGCCGGCGGTGAAGGGCGACAACCTCTACTTCATTCCGCCGGAAGTCCTGCAGCGGCACACGCCGCGCATCCTCGACGGCGCGCAGAAGCTGTGCGAACAGCTGGAACAGGCGCGCCAGAAGGCGGGCCGCAAATGAGCGCAGGCGATCTGCGCGGCGATCCGTATCCCAAGCGCATCGCCTGCCTGTGCACGGAGGCGGTCGAGGTGCTGTACGCGCTGGGCGAAGCCGACCGCATCGCCGGCATTTCCGGTTTCACCGTGCGGCCACCCGAGGCGCGCCGTGACAAGCCGAAGATCAGCGGCTTCTCGTCCGGCAAGCTGGAACGCATCCTCGCGGTCGAGCCGGATCTGGTGCTGGCTTTCTCCGACCTGCAGGCCGACATGTGCCGCGACCTGGTGCGCGCCGGCGTCGAGGTGCACGTGTTCAACCAGCGGTCGATCGCCGGCATCCTGCGCATGATCGTGACGACCGGCGCGCTGGTTGGCCGCGCAACCGAGGCGCAGGCGCTGGTGGCCGGTCTGCGGCGCGGGCTCGATGACGCGCGTGTTCGCGGCGAGGCGCGCATCGCGCGCCACGGCCGGCGGCTGCGCGTGTATTTCGAGGAGTGGGACGAACCGCTCATTTCCGGCATCCGCTGGGTGTCCGAGCTGATCGAACTGACCGGCGGCGAGGACGTGTTCGCCGATTTCGCCACCCGCCACAGCGCGAAGGAGCGGCGCATCGACGACCCGCTGACGGTGGTGACGCGTGCGCCGGACATCATCATCGGCTCGTGGTGCGGCAAGAAATTCCAGCCCGACCGCGTGCGCGCGCGGCCGGGCTGGGCTGGGGTGCCGGCCGTCGCCCACGACCGGCTGTACGAGATCAAGTCGCCACTGATACTGGCGCCGGGCATCGCCGCGCTGACCGATGGCCTGACCGCGCTGGAGGCATGCCTCGACGCGGCCGGTGCCGATCAGAAGCGGTAGCCCAGACCGACCGACAGCAGCAGCGGATCGATGTCCAGCCGGGTGACCGCAATGCCGGCGCCCTTGACCGATATGTCGGTGTCGATCTTCACGTACTTGGCGTCGAGGTTCAGGAACCACTGCGGCGCGAGCTGGATGTCGACGCCGATCTGCGCCGCCCAGCCGACGCTGCCGCGGTCCACCTTCAGCGGCACGCTGCCGCCGAGCACGGTGCCGGCGTCCAGCTTCACGCCGGAAAAGCGCGTGTAGTTCAGGCCGATGCCGGCGTAGGGGCGCACGGTGCCGGCCGGGTTGAAGTGGTACTGCAGCGTCAGCGTCGGCGGCAGGTGCTTGACCGAGCCGATGTCCACACCGCCCAGTTCGACGTCGTGCTTCTGCGGCACCGTCAGGATCAGTTCGGCGGCGATGTTCGGCGTGAAGAAGTAGCTGATGTCGACTTCCGGGAACAGCTTGTCTTCCGCCTTCACCTCGCCCAGCGCGGGGACCACGGCGGTGGTCGAGTTGTCGTTCGACGGGTCCATGTGCAGCGCGCGCACGCGTACCAGCCAGTCGCCTTCGGCGGCATACGCGCTGCCGGCGAACATGAATGTCGATGCGGCGGCTGCCGCAATGCCTGCCCAGCTCTTTGTTGTCATGTCGATCTCCCCCGGTTTCGACATCCGCGGACACGGATGCTGAATCACTTTAGGAAGGGGGGGAGACGACGAAAAATTGGTTTTTTTGCAGCAGGGATAGCGTCGGACTTATGGCCGACCGCGCGGCGGAGAAGCCTGAACCCGGGAGGTGCCGGCACGGAGTGCGCTGGCGGAGGTCTTCTTATGACCCGGAGATCAGGGCGGGGTGATGCTTGTGCTGCGGGGGACTGCGGTCACGGCCCGGCAGGTCCGGGAAAAAGAATCGTGTGTGAGCGGCAGGCGATCAGTACGCCATCTGCACGCTGTTGTGCACCCGGCCTAGCACCTTGCCGTCGGACCAGGCGAACGGCGCCGACGGCTCGCTCGCTTGCAGGCCCCGTAGGTGCGCAACTTGCTGGGGTGTGCGGACAAGGCCGGCTCCGTGCGTTCTCCGTCGGGAAGCGCACGTCGCCGTGTCGCATCCGTCGCGAAGGAACCGAATATGGGCTACACACCGGTGTGCAAGCAGAAAATCCTGTACGAGGGCGAACTCGTGCCCTGTCGGGCCGATGGTCGCGAACTGCTCATCATGTGGCCGGACGGCGGTCAGCCGCGCGCCTTCGACGCAGCCTGTCCGCACGAGGACGTGTCGCTGGCGCGCGGCGTATTCAACGGGCGCACGCTGATCTGCATCGCGCACGGCTGGGTGTTCGACGGCCGCAATGGCGCAGGGCTGTCGCCCACCGGCTGCGAAATGACCGAATACCCGATGCGCGTCGTGGACGGCATGGTCGAGGTCGATCTGCCGGATTGAGCCGGGGTCTTGTGGGAGCGAGCTTGCTCGCGATCGCGGCCTTGATCGAAGCCCGCGGACCGCAGCGGCCTGTCGCGGCCAAGGCCGCTCCCACAGGGGATGCGCGCGACCCACGGCTTGAGCGCGAGCCGGGGCTCTGTGGGAGGGGTCTTGACCCCGACAGCAGCCTGCATCGAAGCCAGCGGCGCGAAAAATGCCGCTCAGCGGCCTGTGCGCCGGGCCAGGAAGCCATCCAGCGCAGCGGCGAAACTGCGACTGTCGGCGGTGGAGAACGCCGACGGCCCGCCGCTCATGACGCCGCTGTCACGCAGGTCGTTCATCAACGCGCGCATCTGCAGCCGCTCGTGGATGGTGCCGGGCGCGAACCACTCGCCGCGCGGCTCCAGCGCATGCGCGCCGCGCGCCAGCACCGCCGCCGCCAGCGGAATGTCGGCGGTGATCACCAGATCGCCGGCGCCCACCGCCTCCTCGATGTAGCGATCGGCCGCGTCGAAGCCGTGCGCCACCTGTACGGCGCGGATGTGCGGCGACGGCGGCACGCGCAGCAGCTTGTTGGCGACCAGCGTCAGCTGCAGGCCGGTGCGCGTGGCGGCGCGGAACAGGATGTCCTTGACCGGTGCCGGGCAGGCGTCGGCATCGACCCAGATGGCCGGTGCCATGCTCACATCAGCCACCACAGCAGCAGCGCCAGCGTGACGAAGAAGCCGAACAACGCCACCGCCTCTTCGCTGTGCGGCTCGCCGCGCGGCGGCGGATAGCGCCCCAGCGTCAGCACGCGCAGCGTGAGCCAGCCGGGCAGGTAGAACAGCCCGACCGTCACCAGATTGAGGACGAAGATGGCGCGCAGCACGGCGGCCTCAGTCGAGCGCCTTGCGCAGCAGTTCGTCGACCAGATCGTTCAGCGACACCTGGCGCTCGGTTGCGAGGTCGCGCAGGCGCGCCGCCAGTTCGGCCGGAATCTTCACCGCGAACGGCACGAGACCGCGCTCGGCATCGAGCCGACGCTGTTCCTTGCGGTCCACGACCGGTGCTGCGCCCAGCGCGCTTTTTGCCCCGGCGGCGTGCTTCATCTGCGCCACCACCTTCAGTCTTTCATTCTTGTACAGATCGGTTTTCTTCACGTCGGTATCCTGTGCGGTCTTTCGAATCGCGCACATTGTCGGCCATGGCTCTGAAATCCACCATCTACAAGATCAAATTGAACGTGTCCGACATGGACCGGCCGCATTACGGCGAGTACGCGCTGACCGTCGCCCGCCACCCGTCGGAGAGCGACGAACGCATGATGGTGCGCGTGCTGGCCTTCGCGCTGCACGCCGACGAGGACCTGCGTTTCGGCCGCGGCCTGAGCACCGAAGACGAGGCAGACCTCTACGCCCAGGACCTGACCGGCGCCATCCGCTTGTGGATAGACGTCGGCCTGCCGGACGAGCGTCTGGTGCGCAAGGCCGCCGCCCGCGCCGAACAGGTCGTGGTGCTGAACTACGGCCGCACCGCCAGCCAGTGGTGGGAACAGTCGAAGGCCACGCTGGCCAAGCTGTCCAACCTCACCGTCTACCGCCTGTCCACCGCCGATAGCCAGGCCCTGGCCAGCCTGGCCCAGCGGGGCGCAGACCTGCAGTGCATCGTGCAGGAGGGACAGATCTGGCTGGGCGACGACGGCGCCATGCTGCAGCCGTCGCTGGAGAGGGTGTTCGGAGGGGCCTGAGGTCCGCAGACGGTACGGCCCTTCGGCGGCGTATGTCGGGCGGGTTCGTGAATGCCAAGAGCCTATACTGATCGCCCGAAACAGTTTTCAGCTCAGTGAAATGGCACGTTCTTCCAAGAGGCGCCGGAAACGCTCGCGGACCGAACACCTGATCGACGCAGATTGGCGTGTCAGCGCGGCGTTCGCGCTCGTGATCTGGGTCGGCATTCATTACCTGCTACCGATTGTGGCGGGTAAGTCACCTCTGCTGACCGCGGTGGCGACTGCCGCACAGCGGATGGCATGGATTCCGGTGTCCGTGCTGAGCCTGTTCGCATGCCTGTCATTTCTGCGGACTGCGCGCAGAGAACTCTCGACCAGATCGTTGCCCGATCTTCAAGCGGCGCGGATGGAAAGCGACCCTCAGGTGCCTGTCGAGGTCGGCGGAGTGAGCGTGGACCAACCCGCGCTCGGCGACGGACGGGTGCGCAACCTCGAAATTCGTGATCTCGCTGCCGTCGAGCATGTGATACCGCCCGTCCGCGTCGAATGGTCGCTCGACCTGATCCGAGAGATCGAATGGAAGCGTTTTGAGGATGTATGCCAGCGCTATTACGAGCTGAAGGGGGTCAGGAGCAGCACGACTTCGCTGGGGGCCGACGGCGGCATCGACATTCGCCTGTTCCAGGATGGTGACTCGGAGCGCGTCACGACGGTCATCCAGTGCAAGGCCTGGGGAGAGCGCCTGGTGGGCGTCAAGCCGGTGCGTGAGCTGCTGGGCGTCAAGGTGCATGAAAAGGCGGACAAGGCCTTCTTCATGACCAGTGGAGGCTATACCGGGGAGGCTCGGGCATTTGCCTCGGCAAACGGCATCACGTTGATGGACGGTGACATGCTGTTGATGATGTTCCGGAGGTTGCCTCCAGAAATGTCCGCTGGATTGCTGGCTTTCGCGACTGCCGGCGATTACCGCACGCCGACCTGCCCGTCCTGTGGAGTCAAGATGAGCGCGCGCAAGGGCAAAGGGGACGGACGCCCCTTCTGGGGCTGCGTGCGCTACCCGCGGTGCCGGCAGACACTGCCGATGCGCGCAGGATGACCTGATCGCGCTCAGTCCTTCTTCGCCCCCCGGCGCCGCCCGCCCTGTGCCAGAGCGCGCTGCATCCGCATCAGCCGTTGCCGCACGCCGTCGGAATCCATCCACACGTCGCTGCCTTTCAGGATGCGGCTGATTTCGCTGTCGCTGAGGAAGGGCGAGCAGAGCCGCGTCGTCATCTTCTCGAACCAGCTGCTGACTGCGGCCACTTGCGCCTGCTGTTCGCTGCCGCGGCCGTCCAGGCTGCCGGAATAGGTGTGGAACATGAGCTGGCAGTTGTCATGCACTATCAATTCGTCGCCGCTGAGGAAGATGAAGGCGGCCATCGAGAAGGCGCGCGCTTCGAGCACGGTGACCACGTGCGCCTCGGAGGCGCGGATGTTGTTGATGATCTGCAGGCCGGTGTCGAATTCGCCGCCGGGCGAATTCAGGTGCAGGTAGATCAGGTCGGTCTCGGCCGCGGTGCGCAGCGTGTAGAACAGATCGGTGTAGTGGTGCGGTTCGCGGATTTCGCCGCACAGATAGTAGGAAATCTGGTGAATGGGCATCTGCCGTTCATAGCGGGCAAGACCGCGGAATGGTTCGGCGTCCGTCATTCCGTTCTCTTCGTCGTCCGGCAGTGCGGGGTGGCGCGGCATCGTGAAATCCTCCGTGTGCGCCCGGATTATCGGGCGTCCGCCATGCCGTCACCAAGCTGCGCTGCGGCACGACAGGCGCTCGGCGCGACTACGGCGGGTATTGCGCACCGACCCGGAAGAACTCCTTGATCAGGAAGTCCTCCAGTTCCTTCTGATGCTCCGGCCGCGCCGACAGCACGACGGTGCGACCCAGGCGCAGCGATTCCCAGTTGAAGTTGCCGCTGTAGTAGCGGCGTATCAGTTCGATCATGCGCTGCACGACGGCGCGCTCGATGTCGCCGTTGAGGCCGGCGTCGACCTCGATGAATTCGCGTCGCGCATTGCCGGCGTCGGTAGTCCAGCCGCGGAATACGAAGGCGGCGGTGCGCACGCTCTTGCGGGTGATCTGAAACACGCCGTTGGTGCCCGGCTGCTGCAGGTTGCGCTTGATGTTGGCGGCAGCAATGTCGTCCGCCGACGGGCCCTGTTCGCGGGCGCGCGCGGCGGCGTTCTCGCCGGCGGCGGCCTCTTCGGCCAGCCGGCGTTTCTCGCGCTGGGCGGCGACGAAGGACGCCATGTCGGTCGGCGCGTCCGGTGCAACGGCTGGCTTGGGCGGCGGGGGTGCGGGGGCGGGTTCGGGCACCGGCACGCGGGCGACCGGCGGCTCGGTCGGCACCGGCGGCGCCTTGCGGGCCTTTTCGCGCTGCTTCTTGGGCGGCTGCTTTTTGGGCCTGGGAGCAGGCGGCGTCGGCGCGGCGGCCTGTGGTGGCGCCGCAGCCGCCTGGCGCGGCGCCTCCGGCGTGATCATGCGCACGCTGATCGGCTGGTTGGCACCGAGCGGCTGTTCCGGCTCCGCCTTCGGCCGCATCACCCACCACAGCGCGAGCGCGTGGATCAGCAGCGCCAGCACGAGCGCGATCAACCCGCTCGGGCGGACGCGGAAATGCAGACTGGTGTCGCCGAGCGGACTGGTCTCGACGCTCAGCGAGAACGGTGCGAGGCTGTCGGCCCGCCGGCGGTTGCGCGGGTGTTCGGGATGTGCGGCGTGCATGGGCTGTTCAGGCGGCTGCGGACGGGCGGGCTGTCCGGTCGCGTCCGCCAGTGGCGTCCGCAGCAGTGAATCCTTCATTCCTGTTCAGCGTTGGGTCTGCAATCGGGTGAAGCGTCAGGTCGGACAGTCGGCGGATCAGCGGGCGGTCGGTTTGACCGCGCCGCAGTCGGCGGCGATCCAGCGCGCGTCGGTGTCAGCCTTCATCGACCCCTCCGCCGACTGCATGTTCATTTTCGACGTGAAATGGGTCGGACTGTCGATCACCGCCTCGAAGTCGCCGCTGGCTTTCGGATTGGTGCAGCTGATCTTGCCCTTGACCGATTTCGCGGTGTTCGTGACGTTGCTGTAGGTGCAGCTGCCGTCGTTCTTGCCGGAGTAGATGTCGCTGCGCTTGGCGTCGTCCGGCGTGATGCAGACGCGGACCGCGCCGCCGCTGCCCATGGCCACGCCCTGCGCGGCCATCTGCTGTTCCATCATCTTGCGCGCTTCCGGCGGCATCTTCTTCATTTCTTCCTGCATGCGCGCCATCTGCGCCGACATGTCGGGCATGCCCGGCATGCTCATGGCCGACTTGAATTCCCACAGGCCGGGCTTGATGTCGGCGGCGTGCACAGGGCCGAGTGCGGCCAGCGCGAGTGCGGCAGGAACGAGCAGTCTTTTCATCGGGTGTCCTCTCCATCTGGAAGCGTGCCGGGCGGCACCGGTGCGACGTAACTGGCAATCAGGATGAGCGCGCCGATGCCCAGCAGCGAGCCGGTCCATTCGACCGTGCCGGCGCCGGCCAGGTCGATCATCAGCATCTTGGCGCCGACGGCGGCAAGCAGCGCGAAGCCGGCGAACCACAGCGTGCGCACACCGCGTCGTGTCGCGTACATCATCAATGCGAGTGCGGTCAGCGCCCAGGTCAGCGACAGCGTCGCCTGCAGAAGGGTGGATTGGAACATGGCGGTGGCCGACCACGCCACCCCGGCGAGGTGGTGCACGCCGCGCGCCGCCAATGCCGACACCCACAGCAGACCGGCCGCGCCGACCAGCGTCCGCGGCAGCAGACGGCTGCGTGCCAGCCACAGCAGCGCGGCGACGCTGGCCAGATCGAGCGCCGACGCCAGCGGTAGATAGGGCAGGGCGGAGCCGCCGTCGTGGCCGAACTGCAGCGCGACGACGGTCAGCAGCAAAAGGCCGGCGACCGGCCACAGCACGGTGCGCGCGTAGGCCTCGGGCGCGGCGGCCCAGGGCCAGACGTCGGCTTTCTCGCCGTCAGCGGACAGCGCCGATTGCAGCGCTCGGCCGGCCGTGAGCCAGACGGCGATCCAGGCCAGCCAGCCCCACAGGTCCTGCCCCGGCAGCCAGTCGGCCAGCCAGCTGCCGGCTTCGATGCCGACCGACAGCAGCAGCGTCCACGCGGTGGCGACGTGGCGTGCGGTGTTCAGCAGTGCAGCACCGTCTTCGTCCTGCCGGCGCAGTACCCACAGGTGGGTGGCCCAGGCCAGTGGCAGCGCAAGCGCCATCGCACCGTACAGCAGGTGCGCGTGCTGGTCCCAGGCGAGCAAACTGCCGGCCCACAGGATGGGCAGCGTCAATGCGGCCAGCGCGCGGGCGGTGATGAAGTCGCGTCCGCGGCCCTGCTGTTCGGCGAAGGCGGCGCTGGCGACGCCGAACAGCAGCGCGATGGCCGGCTGCAGGTCGTGCGGTACGAAGTCGTCGATGTCGGCCAGACCCCCGAACAGCCACCAGCCGGCCAGCCACAGCGTGAGCGCCTTCGGCAGCCAGTCGGCGCCGGCGCCGGTCTGGCGCAGCACGCGCACCGAGGACAACGCCGCACCGGCCAGCAGCAGGCAGCCCAGCGTGCGGCCGTTGAGCAGCGGCCACGCGACGGTCAGCGTGTCGAGCGAGGCGGCCAGCCAGAAGCCGGCGGCGACCTGCAGCGTGGCGCCGGCCCACAGCGTCAGGCGCGACGCGCGGGCGCAGCCGTACCACAGCGCCGCCGCACCTTCGACCGCGTAGATCGCGGCGGTCATCTGCAGGTCGAACGCCAGCGGCACGGCCAGCGTCAGCAGCGCGGCACCGATGCCGGCGTGGGCGCGGAAGGTCAGTGTTTCGTCCGGCGCGCGGCTGCGCAGCAGGCCGGCCAGTCCGAGGTAGTACAGGCCGGCCAGGGCGGCGCTGATCGCGGCACCGTACTCGTAGGGCTGTACTAGCGCGGCCTGCAGTACGCCGGCGGCCAGCGGCGGGCCGAACAGCAGGCTGCCGGACTGCCAGCCCGAGGCGCCTGGCGCGCGCAGCACGGTCTGGGCGACATGGGTGGCGGTGAACAGCACGAAGAAGGCGATCAGGAAGCCCTGTACGGCGAGATAGTCGTCCGCGACATAGCTGCGCAGGCCCCAGCCGGTGCCGACGGCGAAGGTGAACAGAAAGCCGGCGAAGATGAGCGCGCGCCAGGCACGGCGCCAGCTCAGCGCGATGATGAAGGCGTCGAGCAGCAGGTAGTAGCTGAACAGCACGATGTACTGGCCCTGCCCGCTGGACGCCAGCATCGGTGCGACGAAGGCGCCGGACAGGCCGAGCAGCGCCAGCACCTGCGAGGCCTGCCGCGCAGCGCAGACAGCGCAGGCCACGCCGAGCGCGGCAAACAGCAGGAAGGCGGGCGCCGGCCCGATGAAGCCGTAGCGCGCCAGCGCGAAATAGACCGCCAGATAGAGCAGCGCGAAGCCGCCGCCCTGGATCGCCAGCGCGAACATGCGGCGTGGCCCTTCACCCGGCATGCGCAGACCGAGAACGATCATCGCTATACCGGTGGCGACGGCGGCGGCCAGTCGCAGTTCCGGCGGCAGCCAGCCGGCCTGGGCGGCAAGCCGCAGTGCCGACGCGACGCCGAAGAACAGCACGATGACGCCGATGCGCGCCAGCGGATTGCTGCCCATCAGACGCGACCACAGTGTGGCGAGCGGGCGGATGAGGTCGTCGCGTTCGGCCGCGTCGGTTGCCGGCGGCTGCGGCCGTGCCGCGACGCGCGTGCCCTCGGCGTGCAGCGCGTCGAGCGGCGCGGCCTGTGTGCTGACCGCTGCCGGTTCGACCACGGCCGGCGCGACTGCAGGCGCTGTTTCGGTGCTGACCGGTGTCACCGCTTCGTCCGGTTCCGCGCTCGTGGCTTCGGGGCCGGCCGCCGCCTCCGGCCGCGCCTTCAGCGCTTCGTACAGCCAGCGCGTCTTGTCGTCGAGTTCGCGCAGTCGCGCCTGCACCGCGCGTTCGCGCGCGGCGGTGCGCGCCGATACCCACAGGCCCGCAGCCAGACCGGCGAGGGCGCCGAAGAAGGCTTCGATCTCGCCGTGCGCGGCGCCGGCGATCAGGCCGAGAACACAGAGGATGGCGGTCAGCATCGGCGCGCTCCGTCGTGGCCAGGGGCGCTCATCGGCGGTCGCCGCGCAGGCCGGCGACGATGGCCTGCAGTGCGTCCGGCGTCGCTGCCTCCGGCGCCACTGGCGGCGCGCCGACCAGTTCGATGCGGTTGAACAGGCCGCGGCGCAGCGGCCTGGTCATTGCCGGGCCACCCTTGCGCGAGAAGAAGCTGCCCCACAGGCCGCGCAGCGCCAGCGGCACCACCGGTACCGGCGTACGCGCGACGATGCGCGTGATGCCCGGCTTGAAGGGGTGGAGCTCACCGGTGTCGGTGATGACGCCTTCCGGGAAGATGCCGACCAGTTCGCCCGCTTCCAGCGCGGCGGCGATGTCGTCGTAGGCGCGCTCCAGCAGCTTTGGGTCTTCCTTGGCCGACGCGATCGGGATGCAGCGGTTGGTGCGGAACACGAAGCGCAGCACCGGCAGGCGGAAGATGGCGTGGTGCATGACGAAGCGTATCGGCCGCGGGCAGGCGGCGGTGATCACCAGCGCGTCGACGAAGCTCACGTGGTTGCAGACGATGACCGCCGGGCCGTCGGCGGGAATGTTGTCCAGTCCCTTCTTGTCGAGCCGGTAAACCGTGTGCACGAGCAGCCACACGATGAAGCGCATCAGGAATTCCGGCACCAGCGTGTAGATGAACACCGCCACCGCCGCGTTGAACAGCGCGGCCACCAGAAAGAGCTGCGGAATGTTCAGCCCCGCCTCGAACAGCAGCAGGCTGACGCCGGCGGACGCGACCATGAAACCGGCATTCAGGATGTTGTTGGCGGCGATCACGCGTGCCGCATGGCTTTTTTCGCAACGGGTCTGGATCAGCGCGTACAGCGGCACGATGTAGAGGCCGCCGGCGGCGCCGAGCAGCGCGATGTCGATCAGCATGCGCCAGTGCGCCGCGTGTTGCAGGAATGCGCTCACGCTACCGTCGCCCGGCAGCGGCGCCGCCGGCGTGGCGAAGAACAGATCGACGCCGAACAGCGTGAGGCCGATCGCGCCGAAGGGCACCAGACCGATCTCGATGCGGCCGCCGGACAGCTTTTCGCACAGCAGCGAACCGGTGCCGACGCCGACCGAGAACACCGCCAGCAGCAGGATGAACACGTTCTCGCCGCCACCCAGCACGTCGGACGCGTAGACCGGGAACTGCGCCAGCAGCGTAGCGCCGTAGAACCAGAACCACGATATGCCGAGCAGCGACAGCCACACCGTGCGGTTGCCGACGGCGAAGCGCAGGTTGTCACGGGTCGAGCTGGCCGGGTTCCAGTCTATGCGCATGGCCGGGTCGGGTGCTGGCGAGCGCGGAATGCCGCGGCTGGTCCACCAGCCGGCGAGCGCCAGCAGCAGCACGGCGGCCGACAGGCCCCAGGCGTCGGTCACGCCGACCAGCCAGGCACCGAGTATCTGGCCGAGCAGGATGGCGACGAAGGTGGCCGATTCGACCAGTCCGTTGCCGCCGACCAGTTCGCCGTCGTGCAGGTGCTGCGGCAGGTAGGCGTACTTGACCGGTCCGAACAGCGTCGATTGCGTGCCCATCAGGAACAGCGCCAGCACCAGTGCCGGCAGGCTGGCGGCGACGAAACCGATGGCGCCCAGGCCCATCACCGCGATCTCGATCACCTTGGACAGCCGCGCCAGCATCGCGCGGTCGTATTTGTCGGCAATCTGGCCGCAGGTGGCGGAGAACAGGAAGAAGGGCAGGATGAACACGCCGGGCAGCACGGTGGCCAGCAGCGCCGGCGACACGTCGGTGATGCTGCCGGCGCGGAAGGTGAGCAGCGTGATCAGCGCGGTCTTGAACACGTTGTCGTTCAGCGCGCCCAGCAGCTGGGTCAGGAAGAAGGGGCGGAAACGCGTTTCCTTCAGCAGATGGAACTGCGAACTCATGACGTTCTCCGCAGCAGCCGGTACGCGACGAAGGCGATCACCGCCGCGGCGCCGACCAGCCAAACGATCAACGCGCGACGCGACGCCGGCAGCGGCTCCTTCGGCGCCTGCGGGTCGCGCAACTCGTCCGGGAAGGGGCGTGGCGGCGCTGGCCGCACCACCCACTGGCTGCGTTCGGCCGGCACGCGCGCCATGTATTCCTCGTAGCTGGCGACCGGTGCGCTGCCGAAGGCGCGCGAGGACGGAATCTGCGGCACGCGCACGAACAGGACCGCCTCGACGTCGTCGGCCAGCAGGCGTTCCAGCCCCTGGTCCATCACCTTGCCCTGGGTCAGCCTGCCAAGCAGGTCGCTGCCGGCGACGTTGAAGGCGACGAAAGGAAACAGGCCGCTGCGCTCGGCCATCATGTAGTCGAAGGCCTGCAGGCCGCTGCTCGCGCTCATGTCCTTGATCGCCATGTAGGGCAGGCCGAGCCACGCCTTGGCCTTCGAGGTCGGACCCAGGGTCGGGATGCTCCAGCCAAGCGAGCGCAGCGTGTCCAGGCTGATGCCGGCGCAGTTCGCGCTGGCATGGCGGTAGCTGAAGTCGTGCCGGTAGAAGTGGTTGAACACGCGCGCGATGCCCTGGTCGTACAGGCGCGCCGCGCGGTCCTCGCGCAGCACGGCGACCAGCATGTACGACGGGCGGTACCAGCTCTGGCCGCCGTTGAGATCGGTCAGGTAGGCATCCATCGTCAGCATCGAGGCGACGATGCCCTTTTCACTGTGCGCGTCGAGGTTGTAGAAGTTGGCGACCAGCCAGTCCTTCCACTCGCCGCGCGCGCCCATGACGCCGGTGGCGATCGCGAAGTGGCCGCCATGCGCCTCGTCATCGTCGCCCTGCGCACCGTTGAGCATGATGGCCAGTACCGGCTTGCCGGCCGCTGCGCGCGCAGCCCCCGGCGTGCGCTCCCACAGCAGTCGCGTCGACGCCGGCGTGCGTGCGCCACCGTCGTCGGCGCGTACCAGCGTGGCCAGCGTTTCGCCGTCCCGCAGTGGCGACGGCGTCAGTGCGGCGAGGTCGATGTCGAAGGACGACGGCCAGATCGTGCGCGCGGTGAAGCTGTCGCCCGATCGCGCGCCGCGCAGAGAGAGCCGCTGGCCCTGCAGCCAGGCGGTGCTGTCGGCGTTGAACCAGGACACGTTGGATGGCAGCTGCGGCACCAGCGTGAAGCTGGCGCGCGTGCTGTCGGCGAAGCTGAGCATGCGGCCGTCGGCGTCGAGCTGCGCGTCGTGTGCGACGAGCGGTGAGCCGAGCCAGATCAGCGCGGGCTTCTGCGCGTCCGGCTGCCATTCGTTCGCGTATGCCCACTGCCGCACGTCGTCCTGCGCCGGCAGCGTGGCGACGAAGCCTGCGGCGTCGGTCAGCGGCACGGCGATGGTGTCGTCCGCGAAGTACCACAGCGCCTGCGGTGGCGTCGCGCAGTCGGTGCAGCGGCCGGTCGCGAGGCGGAAGTCCTGGCCGGCGTACAGGCCGATGCGGCTGTCGGCCAGCGCGTCGCGCGGTGCGGCGGGCGTGGAAGGGGCACTCGTCATGAGTGCCAGTGTAAGGAGGGCGGCGGGAATGCGCATGCGTTGTGGAGTCTGTCGGATGTAGGGTCAGGCGTTCGGGAAGGCGCGCGCGGCTTCGAACACACGGTTGGCGAAGCGGTGCCGGCCGTCGCGCAGCAGGCGCTTGAGCATGAAGTCGAACAGCAGCGGATTGTGGTCGCGCACCTGTTCGAGCACTGGTGCGGCGGTCGCGTCGAGCAGGCCGGCGCGCGCCAGTGAGGCCGGCGACATCAGCGGCAGGATGCCCGGCAGCGGATAGTCGGAGCCGTAGAGCAGGCGGTCGTGCCAGTCCTCGCGGCGCAGCAGGGCGCGCACCACTTCGACCTCGCGGTTGCGCAGCGTGATCGCTGAAATGTCGCCATAAAGACGACCTCTGCGGCGTTCGCCCATCAGTCGTGCGAACAGGTCGAAGCTGCTGCGCAGCGGCGCGCCGCGGCCGGCGTCGAGGTCGACGTCCTGGCCCATCGTTGCACAGTGCGCGACGATGACGGTGACGCCGTGATCGAGCGCGCGGCGCAACCGCAGCGGGTTGCCCAGTTCCTGCCCGCCCGCGCCGTGTACCGCCTTCTCCTCGCCGGCGTGGCTGATCAGCGGCAGGCCGAGCCGGGCGGCGGCCGCGTAGAAGCGGTCGCAGCGTCCGGAGGCCGGGTCGATACCCATTGCCGGCGGCAGCCACTTGATCGCGCGCGCGCCGTCGCGCGCCGCCGCTTCGAGCGCGTCCACCGCATCTTCGCGGTAGGGGTGGACCGAGCACACCCATTCGAAGTGGTCCGGGTTGCCGCGGGCGACGTCGCGCGCGTAGGCGTCGGGCACGTGGAAGGCGGTGTGCTCGGGCAGATGACGGCCGGCCTCGTCGTAAGCGCGCTCGAACGCGAACAGCATGAGCTTGAAGCCGGCCGGCAGCGCTTCGACCAGATTGTGCAGGCGGTCGACATAGCTGGCGTCGACGCGGCCCGGGTCTTCGTGCGCGCAGCCGGCGTTCAGGTAGAACAGGCGCTGCACGTATTCGGCCGGGTGCAGCGGGCTCAGCATGCGCGGCGTCATTTCGATGCCGCGGCCGGAGTCGCCGGTGCCGGCGAGGTGCACATGAACGTCGCGCAGCAGCGTCGGGTCAAGATCTTCGAACACCTGCGCCATCAGCTCGTGGCCAGCCAGTTCGGGCGGCAGCGCGGCCAGGCAGGGATTCATCAGCTGGCTGCGCGCCACCGTGCTCAGCGCCCAGCCGCCAGCCACGGCGCCGCCGAGCAGCAATCCCGATTTCAGCAAGTGTCGACGGCGAAGGTCCATGGTCAGGAGGCTTCCGCCATCTGCTTCAGCGTCACGTAGTCGGTCTTGCCGGTGCCGAGCAGCGGCAGCGCGTCGACGACGACGATCTTGCGCGGCACCGCGATTTCCGGCGCGCCACGCTCGCGGGCGGCCGCCTGCAACCCGTCGCGGCCGAGTGCGGTATCGGTGGTGAACAGCACGATGGTCTCTCCGCGCACGGGGTCGGGCTGGGTCGAGGCCGCGTGCTGCGCGGCCGGGCTGGCGGCGGTGGCGAGCTTCTCCACCGTTTCCAGCGAAATCATTTCGCCGGCCACCTTGGCGAAGCGCTTGACCCGACCGACGATGCGCACGAAGCCGTCGTCGTCGAATTCGATCACGTCGCCGGTGTCGTACCAGCCGTCGCCGGCTTCCGAAGACGGCGTCTGCAGCACGCCCGGCCTGTCCCATTTCAGGTAGCCGCTCATCAGATTGGGCCCGCTGACGTGCAGCACGCCGCCACGGTCGATGCCGGCGACCGGCATCAGTTTCGCGTGCAGGCCGGGCAGCAGTTGACCGACCGTGCCGGAGCGGTAGGCCATCGGCGTATTGACGGCCAGCACCGGCGCGGTTTCGGTCGCGCCATACCCTTCGAAGATGCGCAGGCCGAACTTCTCGAACCACGCGCTGCGCACCGATTCCGACAGCTTCTCGGCGCCGGCGATGACGTAGCGCAGCCGGTAGAAGTCGTAGGGGTGGGCGAATTTCGCGTAATTGCCGAGGAAGGTACTGGTGCCCAGCAGCACGGTGCAGTTACGGTCGTACGCCAGTTCCGGAATGACGCGGTAGTGCAGCGGCGACGGGTAGAGGAACACGTTGGCGCCGGTCAGCAGCGGCAGCAGGCCGCCGGCGGTGAGGCCGAAGGAGTGGAACAACGGGAGCGCGTTCAGGATCTTGTCGTCGACCGAAAAGTCGATCACCGCGCGGATCTGCGCGATGTTGGCGAGCAGCGCGCGGTGCGACAGCACGACGCCCTTGGGCTTGCCTTCGGATCCGGAGGTGAACAGCACGACGGCCGGCGCTTCGGGCGACAGCTTTTCGGCCGCCAGCCGCGGTGCCCGCATCGCCCACAGCATGAGCCACAGTTTGTCGGTCAGCGTGATGCGTTCGCGCAGATCTTCGAGGTAGTGCAGCTCGACACCCTGCAGCGCCGCCAGCTTGTCGCCGAGCTTGGCCTGGTCGACGAAGGCGCGCGAGGTGACGATGACGCGCAGTTCGGCCGCGGTGCACGCGGCCTGCATGCCGTCGACGCCGGCGGTGTAGTTCAGCATGGCCGGCACGCGGCGGTGCGCGTTCAGGCCGAACACGAGCCCCAGTGTCGGCGCGAGGTTGGGCAGCAGCACGCCCACCCGTTCGTCCGGCCGCGTGATGCGAGCGACGATGCGACCGAGCGCCAGCGCCATCTTCAGCAGGTCGCCGTATGAGTACTCGATCTGTTTCATGTCCTCGACCAGCCGGCGGCTGCGGCCGTGGATCTCGGCCGCGTCGCACAGCGCGTCGAACAGCGTCTGCTGCGGGCGCGAGGCGAAGATCATTTCCTGCATCAGCCGGCGC
>NZ_JADMJL010000020.1 GCF_018780585.1 Methyloversatilis discipulorum
CCTCCGCCCGACAAGCTATTCCTACGCTTGCCAGGGCAGAACATACAAGCGAGCTCGCTCGCGATAGCGGCCGGCTGAGGCCGCCCAGAACCGCCGGCGCCGCCTCTACTTCACCTTCGCCCGCTCCGCCGCAGAGTAATTGCTGAAGTGTCCTTCGCGCGCCGCCGCCGCACGGCCGGCCGCGATGATGGTTTTGCTGCGGCCCGGCGGTTGGGGTGCCGACAGCAGCTTGTCCACCTGATCGCTGCCGCAGGCCGGGCAGACGATCTGCGTGTCGCTTCGTACCAGGCGTTCGAAGGTCTTGTCGCATTTGCGACAGTGAAAGTCGTGCAGAGGCATGGCGGGACTCCGTTTTGGTATCGATATCTCCCAAAAGCAAGAACAGGTCCGGGGCGCACCGCATGGCACCGGTCTTGCACAGGGTCGTCGTCAGACGGAGAAGCGACAGTGCAGACAGAACTCGATTGGTCGGCCTACGACAGCTATGGCGCCGGCGACGCCTATGCGCAACTGCCGGCGCAGGGCGGTGGCTTCGGCAAGGCGGCGTCGGTGTGCATCGGCAACCGCCAGTGCCAGCGCGACGGCAACGGCGTCATGTGCCCGAGCTTCCGTGTCACCGGCGATCCGGTGCATTCGACCTTCCACCGCGCACAGACGCTGAAGGCGGCACTGAACGGCGAGCTGGGCGCGCATCCCTTCGTCGGCGCCGAACTGGCGGCGGCGATGGATCTGTGCGTCGGCTGCAAGGGCTGCAAGCGGGAGTGCCCGAACGGCACCGACATGGCGTTGCTGCGCACGGAGGCGCGCGCCCAGCGCTGGCGGGTGCAGGGGCGTGTGCCGCTGCGCGAGCGCCTGTTCGCCACGCTGCCGCGCTGGCTCGGGCTGATGCGCTGGCTGCAGCGGCCGTGGCAGCTCGCCACTGCAGTGCCCGGGATGGGGGCGCTGATCGAACGCGTGAGTGGTATCGCCCACCGGCGTTCGCTGCCGCGGATCGCGGCGCGGCCCTTTCTCGCGCCGCACACGCTGCCGGCCTACGGTGCGGAGGGCGGGCGCGAAGTGGCGTTGCTGGTCGACACCTTCTCCAATCGCATCGATCCGGCGATCGCCGAAGCCGCGGTCGATGTGCTGGTGGCCGCCGGCTGTCGCGTGCATGTGGTGCGCCCGGCGGCCGGCGAAGCGCCGCTGTGCTGCGGCCGCACCTGGCTGTCGCAGGGCCTGGTCGCCGACGCACGACGCGAAGCCGGCCGTCTGCTCGACGCGCTGGCGCCGCTGGTCGAACGCGGCGTGCAGGTGATCGGGCTGGAGCCGTCCTGTCTGCTGATGCTGCGCGACGAGTATCACGCGCTGGGCCTGGGGGAGCGCGTGGCGCCGGTGGCGAAGGCGGCGCTGTTGTTCGAGGAATTCATCGCCCGCGAACACGACGCGAAGCGGCTGGCGCTCGATCTGCAACTGCCCCCCGGTACGCGCGCTGCGGTGCACGGCCACTGCCACCAGAAGGCTTTCGGCGCGATGAAGGCGATGCGCAAGGTGCTTGGACTGGTGCGCGGGCTGGACAGCCATTTCATCGAATCCGGCTGTTGCGGCATGGCCGGCAGTTTCGGCTTCGAGGCGGAGCACCACGACATGTCGATGCGCATGGCCGAACTGGCGCTGCTGCCGGCGGTGCGGGCGCTCGATACCGACGCGCTGCTGATCGCCAATGGCAGCAGCTGCCGCCACCAGATACGCGACGGCGCGCAGCGCGAGGGTGAGCACATCGCCTGCGTGCTGCAGCGCGCGCTGCGCGCGCCTTGAGTCGATGATGAGCCGATGATGAGCACATGGCCGGAAGAACTGCGCACCGCCCGCTGCGTGCTGCGCAAGCCGCAGCCGGGCGACGCGCCGGCGCTGTTCGCCGGCATCAGCGGCGATGCCGAGGTGACGCGCTATCTGGGCTGGACCACGCACACCGAACTGGCGCAGACACGGCGACAGATTTCGCACGAGCTCGCGCGCTGGCAGCGCGACGTCGCCCGCAGCTGGGTGCTGCTGGCCGACGATGGCGGGACCGGCGGGCTTTTCCAGCTGATCGGGCAGGGCCACGCGCTGCGCCTGGGCTTCGCGCTGGCGCGCCGTCTGTGGGGGCATGGACTGGCATGCGAGGCGCTGCAGGCACTGGTGGACGAAGCTTTCCGCCATACCGCGGTGTGCCGTGTGGATGCCGTCTGCGATGCCGACAATGCGCGCTCGTCGCGCACGCTGGCACGCGCCGGTCTGCCGCTGGAGGCGCGGCTCGGTCGTTACATCCTGCACCCCAACCTGTCACCGGAGCCGCGCGACGTGCTGCTTCATGCGAAAGTGCGCAGATGAATCCTTCACTGACCGAAAAGCCGTTCGCACCGTCGTGCGAGCGCAACCGCGATGTCATTCTCGAATGCCTGCGCGTGCATTTCGCCGGGCGTCGTCAGGTACTGGAGATCGGCAGCGGCACCGGGCAGCACGCGGTGCATTTCGCCGCCGCGCTGCCGCACCTGCAGTGGCAGTGCAGCGAGCGCGCCGAGGCGCTGCCCGGTCTGCGCATGTGGCTGGACGAGGCGGCGCTGCCGAACGCGCCGCCGCCGCTCGAACTCGACGTCTGTGGCCGCTGGCCGGTCGCGCATTTCGATGCGGTATTCACCGCTAACACGTTGCACATCATGGCCTGGCACGAAGTCGAGAAGATGTTCGCTGCGCTGCCGGCGGTGCTTGCGCCGTCGGCCACGCTGGTCATCTACGGCCCGTTCAACTACGGCGGCCGGTTCACCAGCGACAGCAACGCAGCCTTCGACCGTTCGCTGCGCGAGGGCGCGCCGCATCGCGGCATACGCGACTTCGAAACGGTGGAGGCGCTGGCGCGGCTGGCCGGGCTGTCGTTGCTCGCCGACGAGGAGATGCCGGCCAACAACCGCTGTCTGGTGTTCGCGCGCTGATCCGCACGCCGGCGCTCAGCGTGCGCCGGTGCTGCCGTCGAGCAGCGAGGCGATCACTTCGCCGCCGAGACCGTGCGTCGGGTCCAGCCGGCCGATATGCTCGACCAGCGTGCGCGCGTCGTCGCTGCGACCGCTGCGCAGGCAGATGAAGGCCAGCGCCTTCAGGCTGAACAGCCAGAAGCGCGCCGGCCCGGTGGCCGCGAAATCGGCGTCGCCTGGCTGCACGCGGCGCCAGTCCGCGTCCAGTCCGGCCTGCCGGCCGGCCACTTCGATGCCCCGCGTGGCCGCCTTTTCCGCCAGGTCGAACTGGCGACGGCCGGCGTGGAACTTGTATAGCAGGTAGTACACGGGCAGACAGTCCGGTGCGCTGGCGTGCGCCGTCCACAGCAAGGCCTCGATACGCTGCGGCGGCGCGCCGGCCGCCTCGTCGAACAGGCGGCGCACCGATTGCGGCACCGTGCCGCCGAAGTACTCGTCCGACGTTTCGCCGGTAAACAAGTTCACCAGACCATCTCCGGTGCCAAGAGGCGCTCGACCGGCGCATCGCCCATCAGGTGGCTGTCGAAGATTTCGCCGACGTCGTCCTTGCTCACGTTCGAATACATCACCGCGTCCGGATAGACCACGACATTGATGCCCTGGTCGCAGGGGCCGAGGCAGCCGGAGTAGGTGATGGCGACGCGGTCGAAGCAGTTGCGCTTCTGCAGTTCCGCCCAAAAGGTCTGCAGTACCTCGGCGCCGCCCTTGTGCGCACAGGAGCCGCGTGGGTGGCCCGGCGGGCGTTGCTGCGAACAGACAAAAACGTGTTTCTGCGGCTTCGGCATGGTGCGATTCTCCGGATGGGGGTCAGGCGGTGAGGCGGGCGATCCAGCGTTCGATTTCGCCGAGATGGGCCGCGTCGTCGTGTTCGAAGGCGCGCGCCATCTTGCGCAGGCCGGGGTCGGGCGCGAGGATGGCCATCATTGCGTAGTAGCTGTGGCTGCGCCGCTTCAGGTCCAGCGCACGTTCGAGTGCCATGTGCAGGTCGAGCATTTCGTCGCTGATCACCTTCACTGCGGTGCGCGGCTTCTCGATCTCGATCGGCCGGATGCGCGGCAGGTTGGCGGCCACCGGCAGCGGCTTGCCGGACAGCGCCTCGTGCGCCTCCATGCGCGCCAGTTCGGCCAGATTCTGGAAGAAGGCTTCGAGCTCGGTGTCGCCGGCATCAAGAGCGTGCCGAGCAGCCTTTTCGTAATGCAGCGCCGCTTCGCTTTCGAGCGCGTTGACGCTGGCAAGGAACATGTCGCTGTCGTGCATGGTGTGTCCTCCCGCTCAGGCCACCGAGGGCAGCGTGGCGCGCAGGCTGTCGAGCGACACGCGCTGCTGACCGTCCGCTTCCTGGAACACCTTGAACACCTTCTCCTGCGCCGGCGTCGAGGTGACGAAGTCGTCGTAGGCGCGCGACAGCAGAGTGCGGTAGCGCGCATAGACCACGCCTTCGTCACCGTCGGCCAGGCCCTTCTCGCTGCGCAGGTACTGGTAGAAGCGCTTCAGGATGTGCAGGCGGTTCACGTTCACGACGCCCTGGTCGAAGGGCAGCGCGAAGAATTCCAGGAAGTCCTCGGCCGACGACAGCTTGGCCAGGCGCTGGGTCAGATCATCCATGACGGGTCACTCCTATGTGTGCGGCGGCCGCGTGGGTGCTGCCGTCGAAAGCGGGTTGGGAACAGGTGTCGTCGCAGTCGCTGCAGATGCCCTGCGCGGTGCTGCGTTCACCGGCCAGGCGCACGACGTCGTGCTCGAGGTCGGCGATGCGTTCGAGCAGACAGGCGATGGCCTTGCCCACCGGGTCGGGCATCTGGTGGTGGTCGAGGTCGATGCCGCCGGCGGTGATGCGGCGCTGGCTCTTGGGCAGCACCATGCGGCCGGGAATGCCGACGACGGTCATGCCTGGGCTGACGTCCTCGATCACCACCGAGTTGGCGGCGACCCGGGCGCGTTCGCCCACTGTGATCGGACCGAGGATCTTGGCGCCGGCACCAACCACGACGCCGTTGCTCAGCGTGGGATGGCGCTTGCCCGGATTCCAGGTCGTGCCGCCCAGCGTGACGCCGTGGTACAGCGTCACGTCGTCGCCGATCTCCGCCGTCTCGCCGATCACCACGCAGGCGCCGTGGTCGATGAAGAAGCGGCGGCCAATGCGCGCGCCCGGGTGGATGTCGACATTGGTGAACAGTCGCGACATGAAGGACAGCAGTCGCGGCAGGTAGCGCAGGCCGCGCTGCCACATCGCGTGCGCGAAGCGGTGCGCCACCAGTGCCTGTATGCCGGGATAGATGGTGAGCAGTTCCAGCTTGTTGCGCGCCGCCGGATCGCGGTCGAACACGCAGTTCACGTCTTCACGCAGCATCGAGAGCAGGCCCGGCGTGGCCGGTGCTGCGGACGACAGGCTACCCGCCGTGCTCTGTTCGCCGTTCATGACACCTCCGGCAGCGGCTGCGCCGCCTCAAGGTAGAAGGCCTTCAGCTGGGTGGCGTCCGGCGACTGCTTGTTGGCGGTCGCGTAGGCGCGGATGCGCTCGATGATGTGCGCGACCTCCACGTCGGACGGATACAGCCCCAGCCGCGCACAGGCTTCCAGCACCGCGTGCGAGCCCGAATGCTTGCCCAGCACCAGCCGGTGGGCGCGGCCCAGTTCGGCCGGATCGAAGCTCTGGTAGTTGCGCGGGTTCTTGATCAGCCCATCGACGTGGATGCCCGATTCGTGCGTGAACACGGCGTCGCCGACGATGCTCTTGTTGGCGGCGATGGCGCGCCCGGAGGCGCGTTCGACCAGGCGCGAGATCGGCAGCAGCGACTGCGACGAGACACCGCTGTCGATGCCGTGGATGTGGCGCAGCGCCATCACCACCTCTTCCAGCGGTGCGTTGCCGGCGCGCTCGCCGAGGCCATTCACCGTCGTGTTGGCGTGCGTCGCGCCGGCGCGGAAGGCGGCCAGCGTGTTCGCAGTGGCCAGGCCGAGGTCGTTGTGCGCGTGCATTTCGATTTCGAGGTCGACCGCGCGGCGCAGCTGCGACACCAGCACATAGGTGCCGAAGGGATCGAGTATGCCCAGCGTGTCGGCGATGCGGACGCGGCGCGCACCGGCGGCCTGCGCCTCTTCCGCGACGCGACAGAGGAAGTCGATGTCGCCGCGCGATGCGTCTTCCATGCCGACGCTCACCTCGATACCGGCATCGAGTGCGCGCTCGACGTGCGGACGGATCTGCTCGATCACCCAGTCGCGGTTGCGCCGCAGCTTGCCAGCGATCTGCAGGTCGGACACCGGCAGCGACATGTGCACGATGTCCACCGGGCAGCGCAGCGCCGCCTTGAGGTCACCGTCGGTCATGCGTGCCCACACCATCAGCCGCGCGTTCAGGCCAAGTGTCGCGATGCGTTCGATCACGTCGATCTCGGCAGCGCCCATGGCCGGGATGCCGATTTCCATCTCCGGTACGCCGGCCTGATCGAGTGCGTCCGCAATCGCGCACTTCTCGTCGGCGGTGAACGCGACGCCCGCCGTTTGCTCGCCGTCGCGCAGCGTGGTGTCGTTGATGATGAATGCGGCTGCCATGTGTCAGACCTCCTGCGGAGCATTCAGCAAGCGCTGTGCCACGGTTCTTCGGCGATGCAAGTGATTGATGTGAATGAGGGTTTGGAGCGCGTCGCGATGTTGCCCATGCGACATGTCCGTTCGCCGTGGCGAGGCTGTCGTGAATGTCCCGTTTGCAACAGGCGTCGTGCCCTGGATTTCGATACGGGCCGCTATCGCGAGCAAGCTCGCTGTCACAGGAGGCTTGCTTGTGCCGCCGACATGACATGTCTTTGTGGGAGCGGCCGTTGCAGATTGCCGGCTTCGATACAGGCCGCCGTCGGGGTCAGAAGACCCCTCCCACAGAACCTCGGCCCGGGCTGGGGCCGTGTATCGGCGCACCTCCCGTGGGAGCGGCCTTGGCCGCGACAGGGCATTCGCCGGCCGCCGGCTTCGATTCAGGCAGCGATCGCGAGCAAGCTCGCTCCCACAGGAATCCTGGCCGGGCGGAACTATTCGCGCGCGAGATTGCGCGTGTGCAGTGGCAGTTCGACCGTCACGTCGGCGTTGCCCAGGCGGGCGCAGCAGGCGAGGCGCGAGGCAGGCTGCACGCCCCATGCGTCGTCGAGCTGGTCTTCCTCGTCGTCGTCCGCTTCGTTGAGCGAGGCGGCGCCGGCGCGCACGTAGACGTGGCAGGTCGAGCAGGCGGCGACCTTCTCGCAGGCGTGTTCGATCGCGATGTCGTGCGCCAGCAGCGCGTCGCAGATCGAGGTGCCGGCGGCGACCTCGATCCGTGCGCCGTCCGGGCACAGCTGCGGATGTGGCAGTACGGTCAGCGTGCTCACGACTGCAGCTCCGACACGCGGGTGCCCGACAGTGCGCGCCGTATGCCGGCGTTCATGCGCAGGCCGGCGAACTCGGTGGTGGCGGCATTCAGCGCTTCGCTCAGCAGCTTGAGCTTCGTGCTGTCGTCGCCGGCTTCGAGCGCCTCCGCCAGTGCGTACATCGCGGCCTGTATGGCGACGAACTCGTCGTTCGTCAGCAGTGCGTGACCGTCCTCGGCCAGTGCCGCCTCGGTGGCGTCGACCAGACGGCGCGCCTCGACCTGGGCTTCGCGCAGCATGCGCGCCGCCATGTCGCTGTCGGCCTTGCCGTAGGCGTCGATCAGCATGTCGGCGATCTGCGCGTCGCTGAGACCGTAGGACGGCTTCACCTCGATGTGCGACTCGACACCGCTGGTCTGTTCGCGCGCCGACACCGACAGCAGGCCGTCGGCGTCGATCTGGAAGGTGATGCGGATGCGCGCCGCGCCGGCCACCATGGGCGGGATGCCGCGCAGTTCGAAGCGCGCCAGCGAGCGGCAGTCGCTCACCAGTTCGCGTTCGCCCTGCACGACGTGGATGGCCATCGCGGTCTGCCCGTCCTTGTAGGTCGTGAATTCCTGCGCGCGTGCCGCCGGTATCGTCGAGTTGCGCGGAATCACCTTCTCGACGAGACCGCCCATCGTTTCCAGACCGAGCGACAGCGGGCATACGTCGAGCAGCAGCCAGCTTTCCTCGCCGGCCGGTTTGTTGCCGGCCAGCACGTCGGCCTGAATGGCGGCACCGATGGCCACCACCTGATCGGGGTCGAGGTCGGTCAGCGGCTCCTGGCCGAACAGCTTGCGCACCGCGGCGCGCACCTGCGGCATCCGCGTCGAACCGCCCACCATCACCACGCCGTCGACCTCGTCGGCGGCGACGCCGGCATCGCGCAGTGCGCGGCGCACCGGCGCCATGCTGCGCGATACCAGATCGCCGGTGAGCAGTTCGAACTGCTCGCGCGACAGGTCGAAGGAGACGCTGCGACCGTCGTCCAGCGTCAGTGCAATCTTCGTGACCGGGGCACTCGACAGCGCTTCCTTGGCGCTACGCGCCCGCGCCAGCATCATGCGCGTTTCGCCGGCGGAAGGCGCTGCGAGTGCCAGTTGCTGCCGCAGCCAGTCGGCGATCCGGTGGTCGAAGTCGTCGCCGCCGAGGGCGGCGTCGCCTGCGGTCGACAGCACTTCGAACATGCCCTGTGACAGCTTCAGCACGGAGATGTCGAAGGTGCCGCCGCCGAGGTCGTAAATGGCGAAGGTGCCGTGTGCGGCGCGGTCCAGGCCGTAGGCGATGGCGGCTGCGGTAGGTTCGTTGAGCAGGCGCAGCACGTTGAGGCCGGCCAGACGCGCGGCGTCCTTGGTGGCCTGACGCTGCGCGTCGTCGAAATAGGCGGGCACGGTGATGACGGCGCCGACCAGATCGCCGCCGAGCGAAGCTTCCGCGCGGTCGCGCAAGGTGCGCAGTATCTCGGCCGACACTTCGACCGGCGAGCGCACGCCGGCGCGCGTATCCAGGCTCACCATGCCCGGCGTGTCGACGAGTGCGTAGGGCGTGGCGGACGCGTCGACGTCGGCCAGCGATCGACCCATGAAGCGCTTGACCGACACGATGGTGTTGCACGGGTCCTCGGTCTGCGCCGACTGCGCCGCGTGGCCGACCACGATGCCTGCGTCGGTGTAGCGCACCACCGAAGGCAGCAGCATGCGACCGTCGTCGTCCGGCAGTACGCGAGTGAGGCCGCTGGCGACGGTCGCGACCAGCGAATTCGTGGTGCCCAGGTCTATGCCCACGGCCAGCCTGTGCTGGTGGGGCGCGGCACTCATGCCCGGTTCGGCGATCTGCAGCAGGGCCATGTTGGCGTGCTCCGGTGTACGTGGTGCGAACTCAGACGCCGAAGCTTTCGCCGCAGCCGCAGGCCGATTTCACGTTGGGATTGTTGAACTTGAAGCCTTCGTTCAGGCCTTCGCGGACGAAATCGAGTTCGGTGCCGTCGAGGAAGGGCAGACTTTTCGGGTCGACCAGCAGCGTCACGCCGTGGCTGGCGAACTGGATGTCTTCCGGCTGCAGCGCGTCGGCGAACTCGATCGCGTAGGCGAGGCCGGAACAGCCGCTGGTCTTCACCGCGAGCCGCAGGCCCACACCTTGGCCGCGCTTGACCAGACTTTTCTGCACGTGGCGCGCGGCCGCTTCACTGAGCGTGATGGTCATGTCCGTCACCTCACATCGAGAAGGAGCTGCCGCAGCCACAGGACGAGGTCGCGTTCGGGTTGCGGATGACGAAGCGCGAACCTTCCAGACCGTCCTCGAAGTCGATCTCGGCGCCCATCAGGTACTGCATGCTCATCGGGTCGACCAGCAGCGTGACGCCGTCGGTGACGATGGGCGTGTCGTCCTCGTTGACGCCTTCCTCGAAGGCGAAACCGTACTGGAAGCCGGAACAGCCACCGCCGGTGACATAGACGCGCAGCTTCAGCGCCGGGTTGCCCTCTTCGGCGATCAGGTCGGCGACCTTGGCGGCCGCGGCTTCGCAGAACTTGATCGGCGACGGCAGCGGCAGGGTGGTGGTCGGGGCGACGGTACTTTCGGCAAGCGAACTCATGGCGTGTCCTTTCAGGCGGCTTCGACGGTGTCGGGAGCGGTCTGCCGGGTGCGGTAGTCGGCCACGGCGGCCTTGATCGCGTCCTCGGCGAGGATGGAGCAGTGGATCTTCACCGGCGGCAGCGCCAGCTCTTCGGCGATCTCGGTGTTCTTGATCGCCAGTGCTTCGTCCAGCGTCTTGCCCTTGACCCATTCGGTCACCAGCGAGCTCGACGCGATGGCCGAGCCGCAGCCGTAGGTCTTGAACTTGGCGTCCTCGATGACGCCGTCGGCGCCGACCTTGATCTGCAGCCGCATCACGTCGCCGCAGGCCGGCGCGCCGACCATGCCGGTGCCGATGCCTTCCTCGTCGGCCGAGTAGGAACCGACGTTGCGCGGGTTGTCGTAGTGATCCAGCACCTTGTCGCTGTATGCCATGGTTGTTCTCCGTTCAGTCGTTGTGGAGGAATGTGTTCAGTGCGAGGCCCTCAGCGGGATGCCCTCAGTGCGAGGCCCACTGCACGGTCGACAGGTCGATGCCCGCGCTGTGCATGTCCCACAGCGGCGACAGCTCGCGCAGCTTGCGCACCGCCGTCGACACCTGCTCGATTGCCGAATCCACCTCCTGCTGCGTGGTGAAGCGGCCGATCGAGAAGCGGATGGAGCTGTGCGCCAGTTCGTCGCTGCGGCCCATCGCGCGCAGCACGTAGGACGGTTCCAGGCTGGCCGAGGTACAGGCCGAACCGGACGACACCGCGATGTCCTTCATGCCCATCAGCAGCGATTCGCCTTCGACGAAGTTGAAGCTGATGTTCAGGTTGTGCGGTACACGACGTTCCATGTCGCCATTGACGAACACCTGGTCGAGCGCGCTCAGCCCGTTCAGCAGGCGGTCGCGCAGCATGCGGATGCGCTCGTTCTCGGCGCCCATGTTCTCGCGCGTGAGCCAGTAGGCTTCGCCCATGCCGACGATCTGGTGCGTCGGCAGCGTGCCCGAGCGCATGCCGCGTTCGTGGCCGCCGCCGTGGATCAGCGCCTCGATGCGCACGCGCGGCTTGCGGCACACGTAGAGCGCGCCGATGCCCTTCGGGCCGTAGGTCTTGTGTGCCGACAGCGACATCATGTCGACCGGCAGCTCGTCCAGATCGAAGGCCACCTTGCCGGTCGCCTGCGCGCCATCGACGTGGAACAACACTCCCTTGTCGCGACAGATCGCACCCAGCGCGGCGATGTCCTGGATGACGCCGGTTTCGTTGTTCACGAACATGACCGAGGCGAGCACGGTGTCCGGCCGCAGCGCGGCGCGGAAGGCCTCGATGTCGATCAGGCCGTTCTCCTGCACGTCGAGCAGCGTCACTTCGCAGCCGCTGCGTTCCAGCTCACGCACCGTGTCGAGCACCGACTTGTGCTCGGTCTTGACGGTCACGACATGCTTGCCGCGGCCGGCGTGGAACTGCATCGCACCCTTGATCGCCAGGTTGTTCGATTCGGTCGCACCCGAGGTCCAGACGATTTCACGCGGGTCGGCGCCGATCAGCGCGGCCACCTGTTCGCGGGCCAGTTCGACCGCCTCTTCGGCGGCCCAGCCGTAGGCGTGCGATCGGCTGGCCGGGTTACCGAAGTTGTCGAACAGCCAGGGCAGCATCTTGCCCACCACGCGCGGGTCGACCGGCGTGGTGGCGGCGTAGTCCAGATAGATCGGGCGATTCATGTCGGCGTCTCCTGCATGAGGGGGTTGCATCTCTCTCAGCAAGTTGCGGGCCGGTTTTGAAAATTGATCTGGATCAACCACTTGTGGATTTTCGACACGCGCATGTCCGGCTGTCGCGACAGCACCTGTCGAGTTTGTCGCGTTGCCGACGCGGTCGCCGCGCACGCATGCATGCGCACGTGTACGCGCGGGGGCGGGTCGCGTGCGATCACAACAGCACACACTCGCCACGAGGGGCCGGACGCGGCCGTGATGGCGTCATCTGGCACAGCGCATGCATTGAGGCCGGTCAGGAGGTCGCTATGCGCGATGTACTGATGACCCTGATCGGCCTGGTGCTGGTCAATAACGTGGTGCTGGTCCGCTTTCTCGGACTGTGCCCCTTCATGGGCGTGTCGAAGAAGATCGACAGCGCCTTCGGCATGGGTCTGGCCACCACCTTCGTGATGACGCTGTCGGCGATGGCCGCCTGGGCGCTCGAACACGCCTTGCTGCAGCCTTTCGGGCTCGGCTACCTGCGCATCCTCGCCTACATCGTGGTCATCGCCGCCGTCGTGCAGTTCGTCGAAATGGCCATGCACAAGACGCTGCCCGACCTGCACCGCGTGCTCGGCATCTACCTGCCGCTGATCACCACCAACTGTGCGGTGCTCGGCATTCCGCTGCTCAACGCGCAGGCCGGTCATGGCCTCGGCATGAGCGTGCTCGGCGGCTTCGGCTCGGGTGCCGGCTTCACGCTGGTGATGATCCTGTTCGCCGGCCTGCGCGAACGACTGGCGCTGATGCGCGTGCCGCAGACCTTCGCCGGACCGCCGGTCGCTTTCATCACGGCCAGCCTGCTGGCGCTGGCTTTCATGGGTTTCACCGGCCTGGTGCCGGCAGGCGGCGGCTGATGCGCCGCACCGAACGGGAGGTAGCGCGATGGAACAGATGATTACCGCGGTCATGAGTCTGACTGCGATCGGCTCCGGGCTTGGCATCGTGCTCGGTGTGGCGGCCCGGCGCTTTGCCGTCGAAGGCGACAGCCGAGTGAAAGAGGTCGAGGACATGCTGCCGGCCGCCAACTGCGGCCAGTGCGGCTTTCCGGGCTGCGCCGGTGCGGCCGAGGCCATCGTCGCCGGCACCGCGTCGCCGACCTGCTGTCCGCCGGGCGGCAAGGTGGTGGCGCTGGCCATCGCCGAGCACCTGGGCATCGCGCTCGATGCCGACGAGGTCGATGACGTGCCCTTGATCGCGGTGATCGAGGACGCGCTGTGCATAGGCTGTACCAAGTGCTACCGGCTGTGTCCGTCGGACGCCATCATCGGCGCGATGAAGCAGTTGCACGGCGTGTTCGAGGACGCCTGCACCGGTTGCAACCAGTGCGCCGAGAAGTGCCCGACCGGCGCCATCACGATGCAGCCGCTGCCGCTGACGGTGGGTACCTGGGTGATGCCGAAACCGGCGCTGGCGGCCTGAGCCATGGCACATCTCGTCATTCCGCCGATACGCCGGCTGCTCACCCGCTGGGGCATCCATCCGGACGCACGCAAGCACCCGGCCGCCGGCCTGGACATCGTCGACGCCGGCCTGCCGCCGCTGCTGGTGCTGCCGCTGGCGCAGCAGGCCGGCGCACCGGCGCGCCCCATCGTGCGCATCGGTGACCACGTGCTGCGTGGCCAGTGCGTGGCCGAGGCGGCCGGACCGATCTCGGCGCCGGTGCATGCCTCCACCTCGGGCACCGTGATCGCGATCGGCGAGGCGCCGATGCCGCATGCGTCCGGTCTGCCCGGGCTGGCGATCACCGTGCGTCCGGACGGCGAGGACCGCTGGATCGAGCGCGCCGGCGAGCCCTATCCGATCCGGCTGGCGCCGGAGGAGATCGCCCGCCGGGTCGCCGAAGCGGGCGTCGTCGGCATGGGTGGCGCCGCCTTTCCGGCAGCGGTCAAGCTGGCGCTCGGTCAGCGCAGCGTGATCGACACCGTCATCCTCAACGGCAGCGAGTGCGAGCCCTACCTGTCCTGCGACGACAGGCTGATGCGCGAGAACGCGGCCGACATCATCGAGGGCGCGCGCCTCATCATGCGCGCCACTGGCGCGCGTCGCGTACTGGCCGGCATCGAGGACAACAAGCCGGAAGCGATCGACGCGATGAAGGTGGCCGCGCATCCGTATCCCGAGGTGGCGGTGGTGCGCATTCCCAGCCGCTATCCGATGGGGGCCGAGCGCCAGCTCATCTACACGCTGCTCGGGGTCGAGCCGCCGGCCGGTGGTCGTGCCGCCGACGTCGGCGTGGTGGTGCACAACGTCGGCACGGCGGCTGCGGTGTGGCGCGCGCTGCGCCACGGCGAACCGCTGATCGAGCGCGTGGTGACGGTGGCGGGCGGTGCGCTCGCCGCACCGCGCAATGTACGTGCACGCATCGGCACGCCGCTGTACTGGCTGATCGAACGCGCCGGCGGGCTGACGCGCGAGCCGGCGCGCATGGTGGTGGGCGGCCCGATGATGGGGGTGGCGGTGAGCGACCTCGATACGCCGATCGGCAAGGGGGCGAGCGGCGTGCTGGCGCTCACCTCGGCGGAGGTGGGCGAGCGCGAACCGAGCGCCTGCATACGCTGCGGCAGCTGCGTCACCGCCTGTCCGGTCGGCCTGATGCCGCTGGAAATGGCCAACCGCATCCACGCCGGCGAACTGGGACAGGCCGAGGACATCGGCCTGCGCGACTGCCTGACCTGCGGCGCCTGTGGCTATGTCTGTCCGTCGCGCATTCCGCTGGTCCAGTACTTCGCCCACGCCCGCGGCGAACTGGCTTCGCGCGAACGCGAACGCCATCGTCTCGATCACGTGCGCGAACTGACCGAGGCGCGCGCCGAGCGGGTCGAGCGCGAGGCGCGCGAGAAGGCCGAGGCTCATGCGAAACGCAAGGCCGAGCGCGCCGCGGCGCAGGCGAAGGAAGCCGCCGCCAAGGCCAGGGACGAGGAGATTTCGGCATGAACAGTCCGGTCCAGGCTTCGCCGCACGCGCTGACCCAGCGCACCAGCGGTCGCATCATGGCGCTGGTCATGGTGGCGCTGCTGCCGGCCACGCTGGCCGGCTTCTGGCAGTTCGGCTGGCCGGCCTTCTGCCTGTGGCTGGTGACCGTGGCGAGCTGCGTGCTGGCCGAAGCGCTGTGCCTGCAGTGGGCCGGCAAGCCGGTGGCGCCGGTGCTGGCCGACGGCTCGGCCGCGCTGACCGGCTGGCTGCTCGCGATGTCACTGCCGCCGTGGGCACCGTGGTGGCTGGGCGTGCTCGGTGGCGCGTTCTCCATCGTGCTGGCCAAGCAGGTGTTCGGCGGCATGGGCTGCAATGTGTTCAACCCGGCCATGGTCGGACGCACCGTGCTGCTGGTGTCCTTCCCGGTGCAGATGACACAGTGGGTCAGCCCGGCGCTGATCGCGCAGGGCACCGATCTGGCGCAGGCGGTGAGCATCGGCCTGCACGGTGTCGCCACCGACGCGATGACCAGTGCGTCACTGCTCGGTCACGTGAAGACCGAACTGGGCCGCGGCATCGACCTCGCCGGCGCGATGGTCGCGTTCGCGCCGGATCAGGCCTACACGGGCGCGCGACCCGGCAGCCTGGGCGAAACGTCGGCGCTGGCCATCGTCGCCGGCGGCCTGTTCCTCGTGTTCAAGCGGGTGATCGGCCTGCGCATACCGATCGGCTACATCGCCGGCCTCTGCCTGCCGGCCGCCATCGCTCATGCGGCGGCACCGGATGCCTTCATGCCGGCGGGGGCACACCTGCTGTCCGGCGGCGCGCTGCTGTGCGCCTTCTTCATCGCGACCGACTACGTCACCTCGCCGAGCGCGCCTTTCGGGCAGTGGATCTACGCCGTCGGCGCCGGTCTGCTCACCTGGCTCATCCGTACCTGGGGCGGCTACCCCGAGGGGGTGGCGTTCGCCATCCTGCTGATGAATGCCGCCACGCCGCTGCTCGACCTGTGGGCCCGGCCGCGCATCTTCGGCCGTCGCGTCGGCGGCAAGCCGCTGGCGGCGCGCCGCGTACAGGAGCCGCTGCGATGAGTCGACCGCTACCCGATGCACCGTGGTTTCCCGGCGTGACCCTCGGAGTGGTGATGCTGGTCACGACCGCCGTGCTGGCCTTCGCCCAAGGCGCGACACGCGACGCGATCGAACAGGCGCAGGCCGACGACACGCGCCAGCTGCTGACACAGATCCTGCCGCCCGGCTACGCCGACAACAATCTGCTGTCCGACACGCTGCAGCTGAACGGGCCGTCCGGCGCGCCGCTGACCGTCTATCGCGCGCGCCATGGCGGCACGCTGAAGGCGGTGCTGTACGAAATGTCGGGCAATGGCTACGGCGGCCGCATCGTGCTGCTGATGGCGGTCGATATGAGCGGCCGTGTGGTCGGCGTCCGCGTCACGCGACACAACGAAACGCCCGGTCTGGGCGACAAGGTCGAGGCGGCGCGCAACCCGTGGATACGCAGCTTCGACGGCCGAGCGCTGGGCGATCCGCCGCCAGCCCGCTGGGCGGTGAAGAAGGACGGCGGCGACTTCGAACAGTTCGCCGGCGCCACCATCACGCCGCGCGCGGTGGTCGCCGCGGTGCGACAGGGTCTTGAGTTCTTTGCCGCTCACAAGGCGGCGTTGTCCGGCGACGGAGCGGTGGTGGAAGGAGAGCGGAAATGAGCGATCAGCCGGCAGCGCGCGCGGTGATGCGCGACGGACTATGGGACAACAACGTCGTGGTCGCGCAGATGCTGGGGCTGTGTCCGACGATGGCGGTGACCAGCAGCGCCACCAACGGGCTCGGCATGGGACTGGCGACGCTGGTGGTGCTGCTCATGTCCAATGTGCTCATTTCGGCGCTGCGTCACTGGGTGCCGGCCGAAGTGCGCATTCCGGTATTCATCGTGCTCATCGCCGGCATGGTGACGCTGGTCGATCTGTGCCTGAACGCGTGGTTCCACGACCTGTATAAGGTGCTCGGCATATTCATCGCGCTCATCGTCGTGAACTGCGCCGTGCTCGGACGGGCGGAAGCGTTCGCGTCGCGCCACGCGGTCGCGCTGTCGGCGGTCGATGGGCTGGCCACCGGGCTGGGCTTCACGCTGGCGCTGACGCTGATGGGCGCGCTGCGCGAGGTGACCGGTGCCGGCACGCTGTTCGCCGGTGCATCGCTGCTGCTCGGTCCGCAGTTCGCCTTTCTCGAAACGAAGGTGGCGGACGCCGGGGCGCTGTTCATGATCCTGCCGCCCGGCGGCTTCCTCGTGCTGGGGCTGCTGATCGCGGCGCGGCGCCGCCTGCAGCACTGGTCGGAATCGCGGCAGCCGGCCGCCCTGCCGGCACCGGCCGCGCAGTGAGGACTCGATGAGGACGACGCGATGAAGATAGGCGTGGCGTGGGTCGGGCCGACCGACCGCGTGTGGATGCAGGTTGAGGTGCCGGACGGCTGCACGGTGGCCGATGGCATCGCGCGTTCCGGAATTCTGGAGCGCTGCCCCGACATCGACATCGACAATGCCAAGGTGGGTGTGTTCGGCAAGGTGGTGAAGAAGGACGCCGCGCTGCGCCCGGGCGACCGCGTAGAAATCTATCGTCCCATCATCTGCGACCCGGAAACGGTGCCGCGGCGCAACGGCGCCGACGACGACGATGACGAATGAGGACGTGAGCGCGCGCAGCCGCGTGCGTGACTACCACCGTCGCACCATCCACCGCTACGCGGCCTACGCCGCCGGCCCGGAAACGCTGGACTGGGACGCGCAGCCGTCGCCCTTCCGCCACTACGAAGGTGCGCCGCGGGTGGCGCTGCCGCTGGCCACCGACGATGACGGCCCGGTCGCCGCGCGCTTGCGTCTGGACTGGCGCATGCTCGACACCGGTCTGCCTCCCTTGCCCTGCACGCTGTCCGCGCTGGGTGCGCTGCTGCATCTGGCACTGGGCCTGACCGCCTGGAAGTCCACCGGCCCCGACCGCTGGGCGGTGCGCGCCAATCCGTCGAGCGGTAATCTGCACCCGGTCGAGGGATGGCTGTTCGCGGTCGGCGTGCCGGGGCTGGACGACGGCCTCTGGCACTACCTGCCCGAAGTGCACGCGCTGGAACTGCGCGCCGCCTTCGAGCCGGGCGGCGCGCCCGGCCTGCACCTCGCGCTCAGTTCGGTCATGTGGCGCGAGGCGTGGAAGTACGGCGAGCGTGCCTTCCGCTATTGCCAGCTCGATGTCGGCCATGCGACGGCCACACTGCGCAATGCGGCCGCCGTGCTCGGCTGGTCGCTCGCCGTGCAGCCGGTGCGCGTCGACCTGCTGGCGGCTGCATTAGGGCTTGATCGTCTGCCCGATTTCCCGGCGCCGCGCGACCAGGCCACCGAAGTGGAAGAGGCCGAACTGCTGTTCGGGGTCGGCATCGGTCACGTGCCCGGGCCGCTGCCGGTGCGCACGGTCGAGCGCTGGCACGGGCGGGCGAGCACGATAGACGCGCATCCCATGTACCGCTGGCCGGCGATCGACGACATCGCCGAGGCGACGCGCGATGCGCTGCCACGCGGTGAGCTGCCGGCGCAGTCGCGTGAGGTGGGGGCGCCGTGCGGCCGCTCGATCGGCCACGTGCTGCTCGGCCGGCGCAGTGCGCAGCGTTTCGACGGCCGCCACATGATGACGTGCGACGAATTCGACGGCGTGCTGGAGCGCCTTCAGCCCTGCCGCGCCACACCGTGGGACGCATTGCCCGACGAGCGCCGGATCGATCTGCTGCTGTTCGTGCACCGGGTCGCGGGGGTCGCGCCCGGCGTCTACCTGCTGCCGCGCGGTCCGGCGGAGGGCGGCGTGCTGCCGCTGCTCGCTTCGCTGTACCCGCTGACACCGGTCGACGGACTGCGCAGCGGACTGCGTCTGCTCGCCACCATGGCGCCGGCTGCGCTGGCCCGGCTGGCGCGCAGCCTGCACTGCCATCAGGACATCGCGTCGACCTCGTGTTTCGCGCTGGGCATGCTGTGCGAATTCGATGCCGCACTCGAAGCATCGCCGGCTGCCTACCGCGCGCTGCACCGTCAGGCCGGTCTGATCGGGCAGCAGCTCTACACCGAAGCCGAAGCACTGGGTCTGCGCGGCACCGGCATCGGCTGCTTCTTCGACGACGCGGTGCATGAACTGCTCGGCCTCGAAGACGAGCGCTTCCGCACGATCTATCACTTCACGATGGGCCGCGCCGTCGACGACGCGCGCATCGAAACCACGCCTGCCTACGCGGGCGCCGAACAGGTGCCGATGGCCGCATGAAGTCCGTCAGGACGTCGGCGCATCGGCTGGAGGACTGAACAGTGAGCACGACCTACCGCCGCATCTCCGCCGCCCAGGCGGCCGACCTGATCGCCCGCCACCGCAGCGGCCGTCTGCCGGCACTGGCGCTGTTCGACACGCGCGACCGTGTCAGCTTCGAACGCGGCCACGTCGACGGCGCGCGCCACCTGAGCGACGCCGTGTTCGGCGAGGTGCTGCAGACCGTGGCGCGGCCGACGCCGGTGCTCATCTACTGCTATCACGGCAACGCAAGCCAGAGCTGGGCCGAGCGCTTCAGCGACTTCCGCTACCCCGAGGTGTACAGCGTCGATGGTGGCCACGCACCGCTGGCGAACGCGCTCGACCGGCTGGCCGTCGGCCGCGACGGGTGTGCGCTGCCGCCTGACGCATCGCCGGCGCTGCGCGCACTGATCGAGTCGAATGGCTTCAATCCGCGCAATCTCGATGGCGCGATCGCGCACGGGCTGACGCCGCTGATGCGGGCCGCGCTCGACGGCGAGGCTGCACTGGTGGACGAACTGCTGGCGGCCGGCGCCGACGTGGGTTGCCGCAATGCCGACGGCAACAACGCGCTGTGGCTGGCCTGCGTCGGCGGCAACGTCGATGTCGTGCGCGCGCTGGCGGGCGCCGGCATCGATCTGGACAACCGAAACGACACCGGCGCCACCACGCTCATGTACTGCGCGTCGAGCGGCAGGCACGCACTGCTTGCGCTGCTGCTCGATCTGGGGGCGGACCCGCTGCTGCGTACCGACGACGACTATGTCGCCGCCGATCTGGCATCGACCGTCGAGTGCCTGCAGCTGCTGCGGCACACCGTCGCATGAGCACCCCGACGAGGGCACCTGCCGGCGTCACTGCACGACGCGTACGCCCGCCTTCATTCCAACCCCGCCAAAGCAAGGATTCCCGATGACTCCGGGCACGCTCCAAGCGGTCGGCACTGCGCTGTTCGCGGTGGCCGTCGCACACACTTTCCTGACCCGGTATTTCGAGCACCTCGCACATCTGCAGCCCGGTCACGCGGGCATCTGGCATCTGCTCGGCGAGGTCGAAGTGGTGTTCGGCTTCTGGGCCTTCGTGCTGCTGGCCTTCATGGCGCTCACCGGTGGCGCCGGCAGTGCGGCCGGCTATCTGGAAGCGCTGGACTACACCGAGCCGGCCTTCGTGTTCGTCATCATGGTGGTGGCGGCCAGCCGGCCGGTGCTCGAACTGTGCAAGGCGGGTGCTCGCACGCTGGCGCGCTACATCCCGGCGCCCGACAGCGTCGCCTTCCATTTCGTCTGCCTGTCCGTGCTTCCGCTGCTCGGTTCCTTCATCACCGAGCCGGCTGCGATGACGCTGGCGGCGCTGATGCTGCGCGACAACGTCTACAGCAGGAAGATTTCGCACCGCCTGAAGTACGTCACCCTGGGCGCGCTGTTCGTGAACGTGTCGATCGGCGGCACGCTCACCCATTTCGCCGCACCGCCGGTGCTGATGGTGGCCAGCAAGTGGAACTGGGACATGTGGTACATGCTCGGCCACTTCGGCTGGAAGTCGGCGATCGCCGTGTTCGTCAACGCCGGCGTGGCAACGCTGCTGTTCGCGCGCGAGCTGAAGTCGCTGCACGTGGATACGCGCAGCAGCGACCGCACCGTGCCGCGCGCACTGATGCTTCTGCACGTGTTCTTTCTCGCCGGCATCGTGTACTTCGCGCACCATCCGGTAGTGTTCGTCGGACTGTTCCTGCTCTTCCTCGGTGTGGCCGAGGCCTACCGGCACTACCACGACCGGCTGATGCTGCGTGAGGGCCTGATGGTGGGCTTCTTCCTCGCCGGCCTCGTCACCCTGGGGGCGCTGCAGCAGGGATGGCTGCAGGCCGCGCTCACCGGCATGGACAGCACGGCGCTCTACTTCGGTGCCACCGCGCTGACCGCGATCACCGACAACGCGGCGCTGACCTACCTGGGTTCGCTGGTCGAGGGCACGGACGAGGCCTTCAAGTACTCGCTGGTGGCCGGTGCCGTGACCGGCGGGGGATTGACGGTGATCGCCAACGCGCCCAATCCGGCCGGGTTCGCGATCCTGCGCGGCCATTTCGACGACGAGGCGATCAATCCGCTCGGCCTGTTCGTGACCGCGCTGCCGCCGACCATCGTCGCCATCCTGGCTTTCCAGCTGCTCTGAACTTGCCGGCTCAGGAATCCGCCGCTTCGGGTTCGCCCTCGGTGCGCTGCAGCCGGTAACTGAGTTTGGGCCGCGACATGCCGAGCCGGCGCGCGGCGCGCGCGATGTTGCCGCCCTCCTGATCGACGCAGGCCTTCATCAGCTGCTGCTCCAGCGCTTCCAGCGGAATGCCGGCGCGCAGGATCTGGTCGACCAGCTGTTCGCGCACCGCGTCGCCGCAGCCTTCTTCCAGCTTGCCGCAGGCGGAGATGCCGGATTCGCGTGCCAGCACCGCCTCCAGCGACAGGAAGAGGTGGTGCGCCTCGATCCAGCCTTGCTGCGGCGCCAGTACGACACCGCGCTCGATCACGTTCTCCAGCTCCCGCACATTGCCCGGCCAGTGGTGGGCGTGCAGCGACTGGAAGCCCTTGTCCGACACGCCCTGCACGTGCTTGCCGTGCTGACGGTTGAACTTGGCGACCAGCGAGTCGACCAGCTGCCGCAGGTCGGCCAGCCGCTCGCGCAGCGGCGGGATGTGGATGGGATAGACGTGCACGCGGTAGTACAGGTCGGGGCGGAAGCGGCCTTCCTTTACCGCCTGCGCCAGATCGACGTTGGTGGCGGCGACCACCCGCACGTTCACCTTGCGCGTGCGCTCGTCGCCGAGGCGTTCGATCTCGCCTTCCTGCAGCGCGCGCAGCAGCTTGGCCTGGGCGGCCAGCGGCATTTCACCGATCTCGTCGAGAAAGAGGGTGCCGCCCTCGGCACGCTCGAACTTGCCGGCGCGCGAGGCGTGGGCACCGGTGAAGGCGCCCTTTTCGACGCCGAACAGTTCCGACTCGATCAGGTCGTGCGGGATCGCCGCACAGTTCACTGCGACGAAGGGGGCGTCCTTGCGCGGGCTCATCTGGTGCAGCACGCGGGCGAAGCGTTCCTTGCCGACACCGGTCTCGCCGAGCAGCAGCACGGTCACCGTGGTGCCGGCGGCGCGCAGCATCAGTTCGTAGGCGCGGCGGAAGCTGGCCGAACTGCCGATCAGGTCGGTCGGCGTCGGCGCCCCCTGCGTGCTGTCGGTCTGGGCGACGCCGGCCCAGGCGGCCGCAGGAAGATGGGCGATACGGCTGTCCGGTTCGAAGTAGCGGGCGTACTGCTCGCCGTCCTCCCATTCCTCGACCGGCTTGCCGACGATGCGGCAGTTGTTGGCGCCGCAGCAGGCGCACTCGGTTTCCTTGAACAGCACCATGCGGCCCATGAAGGCCGAGGTGTAGCCCGAGGCGTAGCCGATCTGCATCCAGCACACCGGATCGGCGGCCTGGCCGAATTCGCGCAGGTGGAATTCGGCTTCCCACGAGTGCTCCCACAGGAACTCGCCGTCGAATTCGCCGCTGCGCACGTCGATATGGATGTGCACCGGCGTCACCTGCACGCTGCCTTCGAGCATGTGCAGCTGCGGGCCGACGAAGAAGGACTCGATCGGGTTCTGGTCCGGCCGTATCGTGCGTGCCAGTTCGGCGTCGCGCATGCCGGATTCGTAACCCATGCGAGTCAGGATGCGGCGCGCCGATTCCGGCCCGACCGACTTGATCAGCTGCGTGCGCAGCGCCGACATCGCGGCGCAATGCATCAGCAGCATGCGGTTTTCCGCCAGCCAGATCAGTCCGTCGTCGGCCGAGAACCTGACCAGCCGACGCAGATCGCTGTTGTGCGGGTACTTGAACGTACTCATTGCCCGTGCCTCCTCCAGACCGGTGCTTCATGTTGCGCTGCACAGCGGTTCGGCCTCCGTCTCCTGCAGTGGACCGCGTGCGCGATCCCGACTGCATGGCGTGGCCGGTCTTCTTCCGGTCGAATCGTTCACCAGTTGGTGAACACCTCTTCGGGCGCTTCACCAACTCATCAACCGGCGGACGCGGCGACTGTACTCCTGGCCACCTAAAACCGCCAAATATCGAGATTTTTATCAATTATCGAGTATGGCACGCTTCTTGGATAGGAGAGGGTGCGGCTGACGGCTGCATCCGGTACTTCGGCGAGAGCGCTCCTGCTTCCGTTTCTTCCGAGGTGTTGATGCGCCGCAGCACGCACCACAAAAAGGAGGAGGAAAGCGATGGCAATGACCGGCGTGCTGCGCCCGGGTCATGTCGCCCTGAGGGTGACGGATCTGGAAGCCGCGGTGAAACACTACGGACAGGTACTGGGCCTGATAGAGACCGGGCGCGATGCGCAAGGTCGCGTGTACTTCAAGGCCTGGGATGAACACGATCACCACAGCGTGGTGCTGCGCAAGGCGGATGCGCCGGGCATGGACTACATGGGCTTCCGCGTCGACAGCGACGCGACGCTGGACAGTCTGGCGGCGGCGATCGAGGGCAGTCGTCTGGCCACCGATCTGCAATGGATACCTGCCGGCGAACATCTGCATACCGGCCGCCGCTTCCGCTTCACGGTGCCGACCGGGCACGCGATCGAACTGTTCGCGACCAAGGACAAGGTGGGCAACGGCCTGCCTGACGTGAATCCGGACCCGTGGCCCGATGGCCTGATCGGCATGCAGCCGACGCGCTTCGACCACTGCCTGCTGTACGGCGACGATGTGGATGGCGTGGTGAAGCTGTTCACCGAGGTGCTGGGCTTCAGGATCGCCGAACAGGTGATGGCGGGCGACCTGATGGTGGGCGTGTTCCTGACCTGCTCGACCAAGCCGCACGACATCGCCTTCATCCGCAATCCGGAGAAGGGCCGCTTCCACCACTGCTCCTTCATCCTGGATACGTGGAACGACGTGCTGCGGGCGGCCGACCTGATCTCGAAGAACGACGTGTCACTGGACATCGGCCCGACGCGGCACGGCATCACGCGCGGCGCGACGATCTACTTCTTCGATCCGTCGGGCAACCGCAACGAGGTGTACTCGGGCGGCTACCAGTACTACCCGGACAAGCCGGTCATCACCTGGACGGTGGAAGACCTCGGGCGCGCGATCTTCTATCACGACCGCAAGCTCAACGACGCCTTCCTCAATGTGTACACCTGAGGCGAGCGCCATGGCGTCGGCATTCGACCCCTTTCGCAAATACGTGCGTGTCACCGGCGAGCGTGATGACGGTTTCGTCGAGTTTGATTTCGCGCTCGGCGAGCCGGAGCTGTTCGCCGAAATGATGCTCACGCGCGCCGCCTTCGAGGAGTTCTGCGCGGCGCAGGGTGTGGTCGTGCTCGACGCTGCCGGCGCGGAACCGGCGTCGCCGGTATCCGCACGGCTCAACGACGTACTGAACGGCGGCCCGCGCTGAGCGCGGGTTCGACGGCACAAGAACAGATCAGAGGAGACAGGCATGCAGATCGACCTGCGTACCGTATCAATCAAGCCCTTGCGCCAGACCTATGGCCACATCGCGCGGCGCTTCGGCGACAAGCCGGCGTCGCGCTACCAGGAAGGCAGCTTCGACGTGCAGCCGACCGCCAACTTCCACTATCGCCCGACCTGGGACCCGGACCGCGACATCTTCGACGTCACGCGCACGCAATTGAAGATGAAAGACTGGTACGCCTTCAAGGATCCGCGCCAGTACTACTACGGCGCCTGGACGCTGGCGCGTGCACGTCAGCAGGACACGGCCGAATCGAACTTCGACTTCGTCGAGTCGCGCAACCTTGGCGCCTTGCTGCCCGATGACGTTCGCCAGCTGGCACTCGACCTGCTGCTGCCGCTGCGCCACGTCGCCTGGGGCGCCAACATGAACAACTCGTCCATCTGCGCCTACGGCTATGGCACGACGATCACCCAGCCCTGCATGTTCCACGCGATGGACAACCTGGCGATCGCGCAGTACCTGACACGCATCGGCCTGCTGCTCGGCGACACCGCCTCGCTGGCCACGGCGAAGGAGCACTGGCTGTACGCCGCCGACTGGCAGGGTCTGCGCCGCTACGTCGAGGACTGCCTGGTGGTGCAGGACTGGTTCGAGCTGTTCGTCGCCCAGAATCTGGTGCTCGACGGCCTCGTGTATCCACTGTTCTACAAGACCCTGGTCGAGGACGAACTGTCGCTGCGCGGCGGCACCGCGGTCGCCATGCTGACGCAGTTCATGACCGAGTGGTACGCCGAGACCGCGAAGTGGGTCGATGCGCAGATCAAGACCGCCTGCGCCGAGTCGCCCGACAACGCGGCGCTGGTGCGCGGCTGGGTCAGCGCCTGGCAGGCGCGCGCACTGGAGGCCGTGATGCCGCTGGCGCAGCGCGCGCTCGGTGAGCGTGCCGGCGCGGCGCTCGACGATCTCGCAACGCAGTTCGCTGCCCGCGTCGCCAAGTGCGGCGTGCCGGTCTGAGGTCGCGCCATGTCCAAGGTATTCATCGCGCTGCAGACCAACGACGACACGCGTCCGATCATCGAATCCATTCTGGCCGACAACCCGCACGCGGTGCCGGTCGAGTCGCCGGCGATGATCAAGATCGACGCCGAAGGTCACCTGACCGTGAAGCGCGCGTCGATCTCCGAACTGATCGGCCGCGACTTCGACCTGCAGGAACTGCACACGCACCTGATATCGCTGTCCGGCCATATCGACGAGAGCGACGACGAGTTCACGCTGCATTGGGACAATTGATGGACAACTGATCCCGGCGCACGCGCCGAGGGAGAACCCGGGACACAGACGGCCGCCTGAACGGCCGCACCCGAATCTGTCATTGAGGAGAAGCACAGATGGACATGCAGGTACCGAAGAAGAAGCTGGGCCTGAAGGAACGCTACACGCTGATGACCCGTGATCTGGCGTGGGACACCACCTATCAGCCGAAGGAAAAGGTGTATCCGTACGCCGACTACGAGGGCATCAAGATCCATGACTGGGACAAGTGGGAAGACCCCTTCCGCCTGACCATGGACGCCTACTGGAAAT
>NZ_JADMJL010000009.1 GCF_018780585.1 Methyloversatilis discipulorum
AGCTATTCCTACGCTTGCCAGGGCAGAACATACAAGCGAGCTTGCTCGCGATTGCAGCGTGAAGCGAAGCCCGTGGTCTATGTTCGCCGAGCAACGGCCAAGATCTCTCCTACCGCAGACGTGCTCCTCGCGCTCAGAGAAGCCCACCCGCGTCGTATCGCTGAAATATCCCGTCGCTACCCTCGACCGTCCTACAACACACCAACAATCAGGGGGTCTTCATGAAACTCACATCGCTCGCCGCGGCGCTGCTGCTCGCGGCTGTCGCTGCACCGGCATCCGCCGTGTCCTTCGTCAATGGCATCGCCATTCCGGGCTCCACCGGTGATCTGTTCGGCAGCAGCGTGAACGACGGCCGGCTCGGCATGTTCTCCGACATCTACTACGACTCCAACCGCAACGAATGGTGGGGTCTGTCGGACCGTGGCCCGGGCGGCGGCACGCTGCCCTACGACGTGCGCGTCCAGCGCTTCACGCTCGACGTCAATCGCAGCACCGGTGCGATCTCCAACTTCCAGGTGGTCGATACGATCAAGTTCCGTAACGGCGCCGGCACTGTGCTCGGCGGCCAGTTCCCGAGCACGCTCGGTGGTTCTGCCAGCAATCTGGGCACCGCCTTCGACCCGGAAGGCATCGTGATCAACCCGCTGACCGGCCACCTGCTGGTGTCTGACGAATACGGTCCGTCGCTGTATGAATTCGACCGCAGCGGCACGATGATCCGCGCCTTCAACACGCCGCAGGCACTGCGCCCGGCGCTGACGGCCGGCGGCTACAACTATGACGGCGACGGCAATGTCGGCCGTCGCACCAACCGCGGCTTCGAAGGCCTCGCGATCTCGCCGGACGGCCAATACACCTTCGCCATGCTGCAAAGCGCGATGGTGGACGAGGGCGGCGCCAACGGCGTCTACAACCGCATCGTCAAGTTCGACAACGCCAGCGGTGAGGCCGTTGCCCAGTACGCCTACCGGATGGAAACCGCCGCTCAGGGGCGCGGCATCTCCGCGCTGGTGGCGATCAACGAGCACGAGTTCATGGTCCTGGAGCGCAACAACCGCGGCCTCGGCGCCGACGCCACCTTCGCCGGCACTGCCGGCAACAAGAACGTCTATCTGATCGATCTCGCTGGCGCGACCGACGTGACCGGCATCGACCTCGACGCAGCCGGCGTCAGCTTTACCGCCGTCAGCAAGAACCCGACGCCCTTCATCGACCTCGCCGCCAACAGTCTCCCGGAAACCGGCGGCGTGTCACCCGAAAAGTGGGAAGGCCTGGCCATCGGCCCGCAGCTCGACGACGGCTCGTGGCTCATCGTCGCCGGCAACGACAACGACTATTCGGTCACCCAGAACGGCAGCGCGGTGCAGTTCGACGTGCTGTTCAACCCGCTCACGCAACAGCGCATCCAGTGCCCGCTGGGCTCGACCGAAGGTTGCACGCTACACGCCAGCACCACGCCCTACAGCGGCAGCACCGACGGCTTCGAACTGATCCCCGGCGTGCTGCACGCCTACCGCGCCAGCCCGGCAGAACTCGCCGGCTACACCGCCCCGGTGCCCGAGCCCACCACCTGGGCCATGCTGGGCGCGGGTCTGGCGCTGATCGACGCTGTTGCACGTCGCCGGGTCGGCTGATGTCGGTTGCGAAGGAATGCCGCATAAGCGGCATTCCTTCCTTGAATGTAAATAGCCTTCATGGGTTTGTACGTACTCTCATCGGAACAGGCTGCGGACAAAGCCGGGTCATGACGGTAAACCGCACACTGTTCAGAGTGCCGGATTCGGTACATGTGCGAGCTTCATCGGGGCCGACGTGACGTCCTTTCATCCCGTCGTAGCTGTCCGCATATGGGCAAGGAGCATGGGAGCGCATCAGTGGCGGTCCATTGCCCGCTTGTCGAGCCGCGCCAGGCAATCCCGAAGAACCCAGAACGATTTCGGGGCGCGGAATTGCCAGTATCGTCGCTGTTCGCAACGTGAGCCACGAAGTGCCCCGACGCACCCCCAATCCCCCTGAAGCCCTTTTTCCGAACCGTGAGCACTTTCGCCGCTCGTTAGGCGCTAGTGCGATCTTGCGGGTTCCACGGCCTACTGAGTTCGGGAACGACGACGTCCCCTGTCAGTCCATCGACCGAGATGCCTGAAGGTCACTTGGCTGCAATCGTGACGTAGTACTCTCAGGCAAGTTGCGGTGCCGCATACCTTTAGGCTACTTTCAGAGCCTCTCTCTGCTGCTAAACCCAATGGTCACGTGCTTTCAAGTTGTTTTTGGCATGCGTGACGTGTCGATCGGTTGGGCTCGGATCCGTCGTAGGGAAGACGGCATCAACTCCAAACATCACAAAGCACGTGCTCTCTTGCGTTGTCGTTGCGAGCTCCTTTTTTCATTCTTATTCTGACTTTTACATGCGCATGAGCGACCCCAGTCAATCCGAGTCGGTAGTGAAATCTGGAAATCTGTCACTGAATCTTAATGATCTGATCCCTTGGCTTGTTTTGCTACTGGGTCTCAGCGCGTTGTACGTGCCCACGTTTAAAGAGCTCTTCGATACGTTGTGGTCGACCGATCAGAATGCACATGGCCCCATAGTACTTGCAGTTTCCATGTGGTTTCTCTGGTTCAAGTCCCGTGAAATCGGAGAGAAAGGTGACGTTGTGGTGAAGCCGGCTCCATTAGCTGGATGGGCTCTTCTGCTGCTCGGGCTGTTGTTTTACGTGGTGGGGCGATCGCAAGACTTCTATCTATTTGAGGTTGGCTCACTACTGCCAGTAATTGCCGGTGGGATTGTTATTTTTTTTGGCGTCTCTGTTCTGAAAAGGCTTTGGTTCGCCTTCTTCTTTATGTTTTTCATGATCCCGCTTCCCGGTGCGGTGATCGATACACTGACGCAGCCAATGAAGATCGCAGTTTCATGGGGTGCTGAGCACATTCTTTACGAGTTTGGCTATCCCGTCGCCAGGAATGGTGTGGTTCTAATGGTCGGACAGTATCAACTGCTAGTCGCCGATGCGTGTGCGGGATTGAATTCTCTATTCACTCTTGAAGCGCTCGGTCTCCTCTACATGAATCTCATGCGGCACGAATCCCCATTTCGGAATATTGTGCTCGCAATTCTGATCGTTCCTATCAGCTTTACGTCGAATCTTGTTCGGGTGATCACGCTATCTTTGATCACGTTTCACATGGGTGACGAGGCAGGTCAGGGGTTCTTGCATGCATTCTCCGGAATGGTCCTCTTTTTAACTGCCCTGCTGCTTATTATCGCCCTTGATGGACTGCTGCGGAAGGTGTCGATTAAGTTTCGCGATGTTGCTGTTTGATTTTTTGATAGGATTCCGGGTGTATGTTTTCAATTAGACTTCCGAAGATAGGGTTGAAGTCCGCCATTTCTGTTGCGCTAGCGCTGGGGGTGGCCGCCATGGCAGCAATCGCCGCGACCCCGGCCTTGGATATGTCCAGAGCGTTGCCAGAATTTGAGAAGATTGTTCCCGGAAGAATTGGGGGCTGGAGAGAGGTAAAGAGTCCGTATGTGCAAATTGCTGTCGCAACTGACGATCGTGGTCAAGCAGTGGCGGCTACCTACGATGAAACCTTGATGCGGACCTACGTTGATGACGCTGGCCATGCAGTAATGCTTGCATTGGCATACGGGTTGAATCAGCGACAGGAGGCGAAGATTCATCGACCAGAATTATGCTATGTCGCGCAGGGGTTCAAAGTACTCGCCATTGAGTCCTCACTCGCGCACGTACCAGGTGTTCCAGACGAAAAAGTAGTAATCAAACGCATGCTGGTCGAGGGTAGGGATAGAAAAGAAGCTGTCAGCTATTGGATTCGCGTAGGTAAGCTTTTTAGTGAAAGCGCTTTCGATACGCGCGTCTACATACTGGGCCAAGGTCTCAAAGGGGAAGTACCCGACGGGATACTGGTGCGTGCTTCGCAAATAGTCCCGCGTTCGATTGAAGGCGAAGAGCTTGAACGCATTTACGCCGTGCAGGAGAAATTTCTTTCAGATCTTGTTAAGGCCGTACCGGAAACCAGCCGAGCTTCGCTGACAGGGTGGTGAATCTCTTTATGCACATTTCAGTTGATTTTAAACGGCGAATAAAAAGTCTATTTATTGTGGTTTTAACGGCCGGCTGCGCATCACTGGTCGTGACTCCGTTGAGGGCGGAAGATTCATCATTCATGCTCGGTATTGCTGGGTCGATCAACGATCCGTCTGCCGCGTGGATCGCCGCTAAAGGCATAGGCGCAATGAGTGTGCGCCTTGATGCTCCATGGGCTCAAATCGAACGTCGCAAAGGGGAATATCAGATCCCCCCCAGGTTAATGCGTGCTATCGACGATATTAAGTCGAACGGGCAGGAACCTTTACTTATTCTTGCTTATGGCAATCCACTGTACGGTGGTGACAAGCCAAAGGCACGAGAAGCAATTGAAGCGTTTGCGAAGTACTCAGAGTGGCTGGTGAAGGCGCTTGACGGAAAGGTCAGGTATTTCCAGCTGTGGAACGAATGGGAAACAAAGGTGGGCGGTACCACCCCAGGAAGCGCGGACGATTATGTTTCCTTCGCGAAGGTCGTTGTTCCTGTGATTCGTAAAGCGAGTCCTCAGGTTGTGCTGCTTTCCAATGGAATATCATACCCAGGGTTTAAGGACGGCTGGATAGAACGCTTCTTGCAACTGGGCGGCGCTGCACTATTCGACGGCATCGCATTACATCCATATGTGTGGCATGTCCGGGCCGACTGGAGACCTGAGGCCAGTATCCAAATGGTAGATGCCATTCACGAGAAAGCAGTTGCCGCTGGAGGCGGAGCGCCCGTAAATATATTCATAACAGAGATTGGGTATCCGACCTTTGAGGGAGAGCTTGGGACCAGTGAGCAGTCAGCCGCATGGTACCTCACTCGTTTCGTTCTGCTCTCCTACTCCAGGCCATGGATCAAAGGCATATGGTGGTACGGGATACGTGACCAGGGCTCAGACTCGAGAGAGAAGGAACATCGGTTCGGTGTATTTAGTCATGACATGCAACCCAAGCCGGCATCTTTCGCTTTCAGGAAAGCAGCGGAGCTTGTGTCCTCGGATGTAAGAGGAAAAATTGAGAACGTCGAAGACCTCTATACTTACAAATCCACGAACGGTCTTTATGAGGTGACTTGGAAATCATCCAAGCCGACGTTGGGAAAGCTATCGTCATTCATCCAGAGGTCCTCGGACGACTCTTCCGGTCGCCCCGTTGTCATCGAACGAAAGTCACCTAAATGACATTCACTCTTGGCCTGTTACTCGCAACAGGCGTTCTTGCTGGGTTGCTCATCAGTCTTGTTTTTCCTCTGCGCCTTCTTACATTTCTTGCAGGTGGCCTTTCGACGCTGCAAATATATACATTGCCGATTGGCAACGTCTTCTTTTCAGCCTCTCATCTCGGCGGACTCGGTGCATGGAGAGTACTCGGGAAACAGGATGTGTGGAGCTTTGGCTGGTACCGCGCAATTGCAGCTTTGGTGTTGATCCAAGCACTTGCGATGTTGTGGTCACCGGAACCTTTCCTGGCCTTCCGTCAGGTGATCTATTGGCTGCCCTTCCTCTTCGTTGTGCCTGCGGTAATCGAGATGTCCGTTCGAGACAGAGCGTTCGTTGAGAAGATCATCCGAATCGCACTGATAACCAGTGCGATTGAAGCAATGCTTGTGATTGCATTTCGAGTTTCGCCTGAGTTGGAAGGGATGTTCCTTTCTTCTCCAATCTCTCGGCTATTCATATCAGCCAAGCTTCTGTCCGAAGTTGGAAATGGAGCTTATACGGTTTTTGATCCAGGCAAGGCTGGTGGGGTTTTTATCAACGCGAATGTCGCGTCAGCGTTTTTGGGCTTTTCTGCGATGGTGGCTTGGGGCGTTGCTCGTGCATTCAAGTCGAAGCTTCTTTTGTGGATCGGTGTGCTCGACATAGCCGCAGTGTTCTTCACCGGTTCGAAGGCGGGCATGGCACTCGCTGTTTTTTTTCCTGCATTGATATTCTCAAGACATGTCATTCGCTCAGGGCAAGTCAATATAAAGTTTGCCGCCGCAGCATGTTTCTTGTCGGCAGCGATCGGTCTCGCCTTATATTTGGGTTATGAGTACTTTCTCGAAAGTCGCTACGTCGCAAATTCTGAAAAGACACTTTCCTATCGGCTTGCTATCTGGGAATTTGCATGGATCGTTCTGCAAAAGAACCCGTTCATTGGCATCGGTTTTGGCGGTTGGGAACTTGATTGGCCTGTTTTCGCGCGAAGCAGAGGGCTGAATCCGTTCTTTCCGCCACATAATTCATTCATTGCCATCTACGCACAGAGCGGTTTGATTGCGGTCACCCTTGGTTTTATTTACTGTTTCAGTATTCTTAGATACTTGTGGCGGACTCTGAAAGTCAATGATCCTGAGGTCAAGCGCCTTGGGGAGGGGTTGCTGTGCGCTGTGCTATGGATGCTCATACAAAGCCAGGCCGAGAATTACGGATTGATTGGTGAGGTACACCTGACGCCCCTATTGGCGACGGTACTGGGTTACATGGTTTTTCGGTTCCGAGAATTGAATGAGAAATGACACAGAAGTGACAAGCGCTCCGGTAGCCGCAATCGTAAGGCTTCAGCTCTTCAAAGCATCCGAGGTCTTTATTTCCGAGCAAGTCAATGCGTTGACGAGGTTCCGCCCAGTTTTAATCGGACGGGACTGCGTCGGCTCTCCAAAGAACGATTTCGAGTACCGCGTTATGGCGCCTGCGAGCCGCCCGCTTCGAGCGATACGAGCAGGATTTGGGACAGATTCTTTTTTTCGATCTGCACTTGCGGATTACAAACCTTCAGTTGTTCACGCGCATTTCGGCATTGATGCAGTTGCTGTAATGAACTCAGCACAATCCTTGGATTTGCCTCTAGCAACGACTTTCCACGGTTTTGATGCGACAACGCGTTTTGATCGTCTATTAAGGTCCGGAAGTCCTTCCCTGATTCGTTATGCGCTTGGACGTAATCGATTGTCAAGGCAAGGCGATCTCTTTATTTGCGTTTCGGATTTCATAAGGAAAAAAGTACTGGAACTGGGCTTTCCGGAAAACAAGGTTGTGCGACATTATATTGGCACCGATGTAGCTCGTTTCGATGCTGTTTCCGCAGAACGCAACGAAGGGGTGCCGATAGTCCTCCATGTTGCGCGTCTGGTGGAAAAAAAGGGAACCGCTTACCTCTTGGCCGCGTTCGCGCGCGTCCGGCGCCAATGTCCGGATTCACGCCTTGTCATTATCGGTGAAGGCCCTCTTCGTGCGCAGCTCGAGGCCCAGATTGACGACTTGGGGTTGGGTGATTCAGTAGAGATGCTTGGTGCGTGCTCTCACGATGAAGTCCTGCAATGGCTTAAGCGCGCCTCGATATTTGCGTTGCCGAGTGTTACCGCTTCAGATGGCGATACCGAGGGGCTGCCTATTTCCATAATTGAGGCTGCCGCAGCGGGGTTGCCGATCATTTCTACATGGCACAGTGGGATTCCCGAGGCCATACAGGATGGCGTAGGAGGTGTTCTCGTAGCAGAACGGGACACCGCCGCATTGGCAGATGCTCTTCGGCTGCTGCTGTTAGATCCTCAAACAAGAACTCGTATGGGTACGTCTGCACAGCAGTTCATACGCGAGAACTTCGATATACGTACTCAGACGAAAAAGCTTGAAGAGCTCTACGCCCGGATTAGATGACCATGCATATTCTTGGTGTAAGTCGCACTTTGCCCTTTCACAGCATCGGTGGAATGCAGGCGATCGCGTGGGATCTGTTCAAAGAGTTTGTTCAACTTGGGCATAGAGTGACTGTGGTTACAACACGTATTCCAGGCTACCCTGAAAAATTCGTGGAAGATGGGGTTGAGGTTGTTGCCTTGCAAAAGGCTGCTCCAGAACGCTACACGAGAGCGTGGTGGATTGAATCACGACGAGAAGTCTCGAAAATGTCGGGCGGTATTGACGCTGTTCTTAGTATTAGCGCTGCGGCAGCTGGATTACTTCCAATACGGACGAGGTTGAAGGGGGTGCCCTTTCTTTTTCAAGCACACGGTACTTCATGGGGTGAAATTCTCTCGAAATGGAGTTCCGGAAGGCCTCTGCAATATCTTAAGTCAATAAAGAACTTATATTGGTTGTTCAAAGATATATTAATTTACCGAGGTTTTGATGAGGTAATTTTGGTCGGTGATGTGTTGGAGAAACAGTTTGCGTCTTGGCCGCTAACTGTGTTAACCACCCACGTCTCTAAGATGGTTATTAGAAATGGTGTAAATACATCTGTTTTTGCGCCTGACTCTGAAGCAAGGAGGCAAGAGCGCGCTCGACTGGGTTTGAATGATTTTAATCGATTGGTTGTCTTTGCTGCCCGAATGCATCCGCAGAAAGGTGGGCGTCAAGTATTGCTGGCATTTAGTAAACTGAATCGGGTTTCCCCTGAGTCACATCTTCTTATGATAGGCGGGGGGGAGGACGAAAAGAATCTTCGCCTAATGGTTGTTAAACTTGGCCTGTCATCTAGGGTTCATTTTACTGGGGCGGTCTCGCGCGATAAGGTTCCAAAGTTGCTTGCTGCTGGCGATGCGTTTGTTTTTCCAACGTTGCGTCAAGAAGGATTGCCGATGAATGTTTTGGAGGCGCTCGCAACTGGGCTGCCAACTATTTGTTCGGACTCTATGCGTGGTGTTTTTGATGCAGACTTGCCTATTCAATATGTGAAGCCTGAGGATATAGATGGTTTGTCGGATGCCATGAAAGATGGGGTGATGCGCGGTGCTGAAAACAGATCTTTACTTTCAGAGGATTACACCCTCCGCCTTTGTGCAAAATCCTACATTGATCGCCTAGAGTTTTGGATGAAGCGGTAAATTATGTTCTCGGTTGTGCGTGTTCTTGTCTTGGGTGGGTTGGTGGGGAAGATGCTTGGCGTACTCCGCGAGCTTCTATCTGCCTGGCTTTTTGGGACAGGTCTTGTCGCCAATTCGTATAGACTTTCCCAGTCTGCGTATCTAATACCTCTTCATGGTTTTGTCTCGGATGCCGTAAATGGGGGCTTTTCGCCTCGTTTTTCAGTGTTGAAATCAACGGATCCGATCAAAGCGCGTGCTTTGTTTGCATGGCTCCATTTAATACTGCTTGTATTGTCGATTGTCGTTGCGGCTTTTTTGGTTGTTTTTTCAACTCAGTGGGCGAGGTTCTTGGCACCGGGGTTCGGCCCCTCAGCAATTGCTCTTTCGTCCGATTTCATTCGGGTTTTGGCAATATCGCTCCCGTCATATGCGGTTGTCTCTCTTTATTCGGCCGTTGATCTTTCGGCGGGCTCTGGTGCTATATCTGCTGCAAGGGCTTCGATTCAAAGTTTAGGTTTGATAATCGGTACCCTGCTTGCTTGGTTAATGGGGCAACCACTTTTTATTGCTGGCGGCTTTGTGGTGGCCTATTTTTTGCTGAGCTTTTGGGGCGCCCGTGTTGCGCTCGGCCACGGGATGAGTTTCTCCGTTTTTGATTGCTTTAATAATGCGCGAAGTGAACTTATCGATGTCTGGAGATCGTTCAGGACATTGATTTGGATCCCTGTTTTGCTGCAGGTCCATCAAACTATTGAGAGACAAGTCGCGTCTATTGTTCATCCCGATGCAATATCGGCGTTAGATTACGCACGGTTTGTTAGTGATACCCTTGTCGTTCTCGTGGCGGTGCCATTTGCGACAGCCGGTTTGTCAACAATGGCAAGGATGAGTGATGCAGAGTTTATTGCCGGTGCATCTAGATCTTTTCGGGTTCTGTTGCTGATTGGCGTTCCAGTTTCCGCTATTTTTTTTCAGGGTAGCGAGTTTATTGTTCGCTTGCTTTTTCAGCGAGGTGCTTTTGGCGAAGGTTCTGTACTAATCACTAGTGATTTGATGGCGGCACTGTCGGTTGGGGTGTGGGGTCAGCTGATTGGATACGCAGGAGGGCGCTTTCTCAGCGCAAGAGCACGGAACGCTGAGGTGCTCGTAATAACTGCGATTAGTGTTTTCGCAAATATTGCGGTCAACCTTAGTTTGGCGCGCGAGTTCGGCGTCGCCACGATGGGTGTTGCAGCAGCCGTAAACGGTATCTTGTTTGGAGGACTTGCTCTCTGGCGAGTAGGTTTAGATAAGTCCTGTTTTAAATTTCTTCTGCAGGTTATTTTCTTCGCGGTTCTTTATTGCCTTCTTGTTCAGCTTTTATTTTCTTTTTCTGATGGGGTGTTTTCGTTCTTCGGTGTCACGGCTCTCTTCTGGCTGTTTGTTTTATTTTCCTCTCGGCGAATGAAAGACGTATTCCTTGATTTGCTTGCGATATTGCGCCGTGGGCAGTAATTGCATTGATTTTAGGGTTTTTGTTTATGCGAGATATAGTGCTTCTTTCTACTGCTGACTGGGATAATCCGTTTTGGACAAATAAGCAACATGTAGCATGCGAGCTCGCGAGGCGAGGTCACAGGGTTCTCTATGTTGACTCTCTCGGGTTGCGCCGCCCTTCGGCTAGCACGCAGGATTTGACGCGAATTCTAAGGCGCCTCAGAAAGGCGCTCCGTGCGCCCCGCGAAGTACGGGCCGGCGTATGGGTGTGGTCGCCCCTTGTTATTCCATTTCAGCGTTTCGGCTGGATACGGACCTTGAACAGACTTCTGCTGCGGCTGGGGCTTCAGTTCAATCTGTGGTGGTTAAGAATGAACAGAGATCTGTTCTGGACCTATAATCCGATGACAGTGCGATTTTTCGATCACAAGCGATTCAAGCAGACGATCTATCACTGTGTGGATGAAATTAAGGCTCAACCCGGAATGCCCGTTGATGAGATTGAGCGGGCCGAAGATGAGCTTGTTCGTGCCGCAGACCTGTGTTTTGTAACGGCGGAGCATTTGTTGGAAACAAGGCGCAGACTCAACCCTAATACGCATTACTTTTCGAATGTCGCAGATTTTGAGCACTTCTCCAGAGCGATGGATTGTTCTGTTGACATTCCGAATGATTTGACGGTTCTTCCACCTCCGCGAATAGGCTTCATTGGCGCAATCAGTGGTTATAAGGTTGATTTCTCATTGTTGCGCGCGATGGCTGAGGCACATCCCGATTGGTCTATTGTGCTTATCGGGAAGGTCGGTGAGGGCGATCCGTGGACTGACGTATCTTCGCTCAAGGATCTCGAGAATATTCATTTCATCGGTCCAAGAAGCTACGAATCCCTTCCTGCATATCTCAAGGGATTTGATGTTGCGATCCTTCCCAGCATGATCAACGAGTATACGCGAGGTATGTTTCCAATGAAGTTCTTTGAGTACCTTGCTGCGGGTTGCCCTGTCGTGTCCACACGTCTTCATGCAATTTCTGGGTATGCAGGTGTGGCTTACCTCGCGGATGATCGGTCGGATTTTATTAGAGGTGTCGAACAGGCGCTTTCAGGTCATTGTGCACGATTGCCCGAACGCCTTGATGCGGCGAGAGATCAGACATATGAACGCCGGACGGAAAGGATGATGCAGCTGGTTGGCGAATCGACATGAGTTCCTCACCTATGCGAGTTGCAATCATTCATGACTGGTTGACTGTGTATGCCGGCGGCGAGAAGGTTCTCGAACAGATGCTTCATGTTTGGCCGGACGCGGATCTTTATTCCGTCGTTGATTTTCTGAGAGATGATCAACGTGGTTTCATTCGTGGAAAACGAGCGTGCACAACTTTCATTCAGAGATTGCCAAAGGCGAAAGATAAGTATCGGAGTTATCTTCCGCTGATGCCGCTGGCAATTGAGCAGCACGATCTTTCTGGTTATGACCTCGTTCTTTCTTCGAGCCATGCGGTTGCCAAAGGAGTGTTAACTGGCCCCGATCAAGTGCATGTGAGCTACGTTCACTCTCCTATCCGTTATGCGTGGGATCTTCAAAGTCAGTATTTGCGTGAGGCGGGGCTTCTCAGTGGGTTAAAGTCCTGGATTGCTCGGTCTATTTTGCATTACATCCGTCTATGGGACTATCGTACTGCAAATGGCGTTGATCAGTTTCTCGCAAATTCTGAGTTTATCGCGCGTCGTATTCGTAAGGTGTACGGGAGAGACTCAGCAGTTCTTTACCCTCCTGTAGATGTCGATCGATTTACAGTCGGAGTTGAGAAAGATTCATTTTATTTGACGGCGTCTAGGATGGTGCCTTACAAAATGATTCCGTTAATCGTTGAGGCTTTCTCGAGGATGCCCGAGAAGACTTTGATAGTTATCGGAGATGGCCCCGAGTTTGGGCGCGCGAAGGCTGCCGCGGGATCCAATGTCCAATTACTTGGATTCCAGTCGACCGATGTAATGGTGGAGTACATGCAAAAGGCTCGCGCTTTTGTTTTTGCAGCCGAAGAGGATTTTGGCATCACTCCGGTCGAGGCGCAGGCTTGTGGGACTCCTGTAATCGCTTACGGTAAGGGCGGTGCTCTTGAAACCGTCGTCGGCGCGGAGGGTGGAAGCTCAAGAACAGGGGTGTTTTTCGGCGCGCAGACGGTGGAACAGATCTGTGAGGCAGTCCGCACATTTGAGTGCTTGCCGATTCCGATCTCGGCGGATGCATGTCGCCGCAATGCGGAGAGATTCTCTGTGGAGGCTTTTCGTTCAGGACTCCGCGAGCTTGTGGATGGCGCTATACGGGCACACCACTCGAACTACCGATCTTGTTCTGAACAGCGTTGAGTAGCTGTCTTCCATTGGCTTCGATGTTTTTTCGGGAAAATTATGAAGATCACCGTAATCGGCACCGGGTACGTAGGCCTGGTCTCCGGGGCCTGCATGGCCGAGATGGGCAACGACGTGCTGTGTCTGGACCTTGATCCGGAGAAGATCCGCATCCTGAAGGAAGGCGGCATTCCGATCCACGAGCCGGGCCTGGACGCGGTGGTTGCGCGCAACGTCGAGGCAGGGCGGCTGCACTTCACGACGGACGTGGCCGAGGCGGTGCGCTTCGGCACCATCCAGTTCATCGCCGTGGGCACGCCGCCGGACGAGGACGGCTCGGCCGACCTGCAATACGTGCTGTCGGCCGCGCGCAACATCGGCCGGCTGATGACCGACTACAAGGTGGTGGTCGACAAGAGCACGGTGCCGGTGGGCACGGCCGACAAGGTGAAGGCGGCGATTGCCGACGAACTGGCCAAGCGCGGTCAGGAGATGGAATTCGCCGTGGTGTCGAACCCGGAATTCCTGAAGGAAGGTGCGGCCGTTGAAGACTTCATGCGTCCGGACCGCATCGTGGTGGGTGCCGACGACGAGCGAGCCATCCACCTGATGCGCGCGCTGTACGCCCCGTTCCAGCGCAACCGCGACAAGCTGGTGGTGATGGACGTGCGCAGCGCGGAACTCACGAAGTACGCGGCCAACGCGATGCTTGCCACGCGGATCAGCTTCATGAACGAACTGGCACTGCTGGCCGACCGGATGGGTGCCGACATCGAAATGGTGCGCCAGGGCATCGGCTCGGACCCGCGCATCGGCTACCACTTCCTGTACGCCGGCTGCGGCTACGGCGGCAGCTGCTTCCCGAAGGACGTGAAGGCGCTGATCCGCACCGCACGCGAGAACGGTCAGGACCTGAAAGTGCTGCAGGCGGTGGAAGACGCCAACGACGTGCAGAAGATGGTGCTGGTGGACAAGATCGTCGCGAAGTTCGGAGAAGATCTGTCGGGCCGCCGCTTCGCGCTGTGGGGCCTGGCGTTCAAGCCCAACACCGACGACATGCGCGAGGCGCCGAGCCGGGTCATCATCAACGAACTGTTCCGTCGCGGCGCGACGGTGACGGCCTACGACCCGGTGGCGATGACGGAAACGAAGCGCATCTACGGCGACGAGCCGCGGCTGACGCTGGCCGACAAGCCGATGGACGCGCTTGAAGGCGCGGACGCGCTGCTGATCGTGACGGAGTGGAAGGAATTCCGCAGCCCGGACTTCGAGCGGATCAAGTCGGCGCTGAAGCAACCGGTGATCTTCGACGGACGCAATCTGTACGAGCCGGAGGTGCCGCGCGCCGCCGGCATCGAGTACTCGGCCATCGGCCGGCGCTGAAGTAAGCCAGCAAGTTGCGGCGCAGACCAATTACGGACGTCAACGATGTTCGCAGAACGGCTACAGCTGATGGCAGAGGCGGCCTGCGGCTTTGCCTCTCGCACGGCGCGAAGGGTGATGTCTGATGAGAATAAGGGGCACTTCCTTCTTCTGTTGTTTTCCGTAACACATCTTTCGCTAAAGTAGAGTGCGTGCTTGACGTTGATTGCGTCAGTTCACGTTTTTTAACTGAAAAGGGCAAGCCCAGCTGAAAGGTTGGGTACGCAAAGTCTCCGGTCTAAGGGAAGCTCCGTCTTCTACGATAGCGGGATTGCCAGTGGTTCTCCTCTTGTCGCTCGTCCTGAGCGCGGGGTACGTCCTCCTTGCCCGGCAGCATTGAATTTTTCTGATGCTGTGTTCATATCGGGAGTTCCCGGATGCATACCCCCAAATCGCTTGTCGTCCAGTTCTTTCGTTCTCTGTTGAGAACGCAGTTGTTTCACACTCGTGGATCGCGCAATTTCTTGGCAAGGGTGCGGGTATGCATGATGGCGCTGCTGATGTCGGTTCTGGCATCTGGCGCACAGGCAGGAACGATACTGGATCAGTTTGAGGACCCGGATCTCACCGGCTGGAGCATCTATCGGATACCGGCGACCAGCGATGTTGGCTCGATCAGTCCTGTCGCCGGATATCTCGGATCCGGCGGTCTTGCTCTTAACTACAACTTTACTTGCACAACGGTAGATACGACTTGCGGCCAGGCTGCAGCAGCGGTCTTCACGTTGCCGCAAGCGATGACGCCGGGAGTTGGCATTGGTTTCATGACGCGTTCGTCACCGGAGGTGACGTTGTACGTGCGCGTACTGGACGAGAGCGGACAGACGTTGCAGTACCGGGCACCGAGGCCGCTGCAGGGGTTTGATCCGCAGGCGTGGTACTCGGTGGCGATAGACCTGAGCAAACCTACGAGTTACTGGGGAGGCGCGAACAGCGGGGCGATCCAGGGCAAGGTGAAGGCTATCTGGGTGCTGGGCGAGAGCCGAATTGGACGCTCGATCAGCGGAGTCGTGTCGATCGATGATCTGGTGATGCTGACCGCATTGCCGGCAGAGCGCGTGCTGACGTATGTGAATGGCAAGGCGTTGCTGGATGGATTCGACAACCGGACGATGGTGGAGCCGTGGTCGTTTGCCAAGAGCTCCGTGGCGGGTACGGCAGGCAGTGTTGTATCGGGAGCAGGGCATTCAAGCACGCGAGGGCTCGCGCTGAACTACGGCTTCACGTGTGCAACGGTCGGCGCGAACTGCGGGCAGTACGTGATGGCGCAGCTGGAGTTGTCGGAGCCGTTGGTCGCCGGACTTGGGCTGCGTTTCATGACCCGTTCGTCGCCGGAGATCACGCTGTTTGCGCGCGTGGTGGATGAGAGCGGTCAGACGCTGCAGTACCGCGTTGCACGGACGGTTGAGGGCATTGATCCGGCGGTGTGGTACGAGGCAGCAATCGACTTTGCGTTGCCCATGGGTCACTGGGGCGGCGCGAACAGCGGGCGTATCCAGGGGAAGTTGAAGGCGATCCAGATTGTTGCGGAGAGCCGCGTGGGCAGGGCGATAAGCGGAGCGGTGTTGATTGACACGGTATCGATGTCGTCGGAACTGCCCGCGGCGCGCACGCTGAGTTACACGAACGGTCGCTTTCTGCTGGATGGACTGGACACGCGAGCCATCTATGAGCCGTGGTCATTCGGTAAATCGGGAACGGGCACAAGCGGCGGATTGAGCCTGGTTACAGGGCATGCGAGCACGCGCGCACTGGGTCTGAACTACGGTTTCACCTGCACGACGGCGGGAAGCAGTTGTGGTCAGAGCGTGACCGCGACACTGAATCTGGAGCAGGCCCTGCCGGCGGGGGGCGGCATCAGTTTGATGACCCGTTCTCCGGCTTCGGTGCGATTGGTATTGCGCGTGCTGGATACGAGTGGCCAGACGCTGCAGTACGCGTTGGCACGTCCGTCGGAAGGTAGCGACGGTATGACCTGGTACGAAGCGAGCGCTGATCTGAGCAAGCCGTCTAGCTATTGGGGCGGAGCGAACTCGGGCTCAATCAGTGGCTACGTCCGTGCGATCACTGTGCTTGTGGAGAGCACCGGAGGCGTTGCGACATCGGGCAGCGTTTCGATTGATAGCCTGAGCATGCTCCAGTTGGCGCCCTTGCCCTCCTTTGTCGCGGGTAAGGCTGTTCTTGACTCTGCTGAGTCGCCCAACCTTCCTGGGTGGAGCTTCACTAGCCTGGGTAACGGAGTAGGAGGGGCGATAGAAGGGGCGGCGGGTTACGCGAGCACCCAATCGATCGGACTGAACTACGCGTTCACATGCATAGCGGGCGAAGCGACCTGCAACCGTGCTGCAGCAGCGGTCTTCACGTTGCCGCAAGCGATGACGCCGGGAGTTGGCATTGGTTTCATGACGCGTTCGTCACCGGAGGTGACGTTGTACGTGCGCGTACTGGACGAGAGCGGACAGACGTTGCAGTACCGGGCACCGAGGCCGCTGCAGGGGTTTGATCCGCAGGCGTGGTACTCGGTGGCGATAGACCTGAGCAAACCTACGAGTTACTGGGGAGGCGCGAACAGCGGGGCGATCCAGGGCAAGGTGAAGGCTATCTGGGTGCTGGGCGAGAGCCGAATTGGACGCTCGATCAGCGGAGTCGTGTCGATCGATGATCTGGTGATGCTGACCGCATTGCCGGCAGAGCGCGTGCTGACGTATGTGAATGGCAAGGCGTTGCTGGATGGATTCGACAACCGGACGATGGTGGAGCCGTGGTCGTTTGCCAAGAGCTCCGTGGCGGGTACGGCAGGCAGTGTTGTATCGGGAGCAGGGCATTCAAGCACGCGAGGGCTCGCGCTGAACTACGGCTTCACGTGTGCAACGGTCGGCGCGAACTGCGGGCAGTACGTGATGGCGCAGCTGGAGTTGTCGGAGCCGTTGGTCGCCGGACTTGGGCTGCGTTTCATGACCCGTTCGTCGCCGGAGATCACGCTGTTTGCGCGCGTGGTGGATGAGAGCGGTCAGACGCTGCAGTACCGCGTTGCACGGACGGTTGAGGGCATTGATCCGGCGGTGTGGTACGAGGCAGCAATCGACTTTGCGTTGCCCATGGGTCACTGGGGCGGCGCGAACAGCGGGCGTATCCAGGGGAAGTTGAAGGCGATCCAGATTGTTGCGGAGAGCCGCGTGGGCAGGGCGATAAGCGGAGCGGTGTTGATTGACACGGTATCGATGTCGTCGGAACTGCCCGCGGCGCGCACGCTGAGTTACACGAACGGTCGCTTTCTGCTGGATGGACTGGACACGCGAGCCATCTATGAGCCGTGGTCATTCGGTAAATCGGGAACGGGCACAAGCGGCGGATTGAGCCTGGTTACAGGGCATGCGAGCACGCGCGCACTGGGTCTGAACTACGGTTTCACCTGCACGACGGCGGGAAGCAGTTGTGGTCAGAGCGTGACCGCGACACTGAATCTGGAGCAGGCCCTGCCGGCAGGTGCAGTTATCAGCTTCATGACGCGATCGCCTGTACATACCCAATTGAGCTTACGCGTAATAGATGAGAGCGGCCAGACTCTGCAGTATCGATTGATTCGACCGTTGGAGGGGTACGACCCCGTAGTTTGGTATCAAGTGCATGTCGACTTGGCTAAACCGAGCACCTATTGGGGCGGGGCGAATAGCGGGGTAATTTTTGGGCGACTGATTGCTATTTCCGTTTTGGTTGAAAGCGGGGTGGACCAGCAGGTTAGTGGGACCGTGTCACTTGATGCAATAACCATGCTATCAACTGCCCCTGAGTTACAAGAGAAAGCGTTTTCAGACGGCGCACTCAGCATCGACACATTCGACAGTCGAGAAGTAGCAGCACCATGGGTATCGGGTACATCCGACGCTCGGACAACAGCCAGTGTTGCGATTGCGGAAGGTTATTCAAGCAGAAACGCCTTGTCGCTAGCCTATAGTTTTTCTTGTGAATCATCGAACTCATGTGGCACATATGCAGTGGCTGACTTCAGTCTTCCATTTCCGCATCAAGCGGGGGCTGCGTTCCAAATGAGGGTGAAGCATGCAGCTGATGTTAAATTGAAACTGAGAGTTCGAGATCAAACTGGGCAAACGCTTCAATATGAGGTTGAGAGAACGCTTGAAGGGCAATACCCTGATCGGTGGTATCTCGCAAACGTTCGCCTCGACACTCCCGAGACCTATTGGGGCGGAAGCCAGACGGGCAGGATCGGTGGAAGCGTCGTGGGAGTCTCTTTGATAGTCGAGAATACGCTTCAAATACCCGGCGCAGGTACGGCTCTGTTCGATGATCTAAGAGTCGTTGAGATGCCAATTGATAGCCATTTCATTGATTTGCAGGCTGTTTCGCTTATTGCCCCTCCCACTACTGCTCGCTTGGTGGGCAACCGTTTCGGAGTGGCAAACCACACTAGAACAATTTCAACTCCTTACGAAAAGGCCAGCTCCGCCGGATTGTCATTCGTTCGAATGGACTTGAAGTGGGAAGCTATCGAGGTGGACGGCTTCTTTAACTTTTCTCATTTTGATACGGCTTTGTCGCTGGCTGAAGCAAACGGACTGGGGATGCTTTTTATTATCGACTATGGACACCCTTCGTACGATCTATCCACAGTTGATGGAATGAAGGGGTTCGGACGGTTTGCCGAGGAGGCTGCGCGGCGCTATGCTGGACGCAATGTCCGATTTGAAATATGGAATGAACCGGATCATCCTCAGTTCTGGTTTGGCAATCCGAATCCGATCGAATACGCCAATCTGTGCAAAATTGCCGTGGCGGCCATAAGAAAAGTCAACCCATCTGCGATAGTCTCCACTGGAGGGCTGACGAAATTCAATTTCAGTTATCTTAAGGCTATGCTGAATTCAGGGGGCGCGACAAACTTCGACGCGATTTCCGTTCATAGTTACGAAGAGGATACGCCGGAACTGATTGTCGATGGAGTGGTAATGTCTAGAGAGCTGATCGAGAGAGCCACGGGGAGAGAATACCCTCTGTGGATGACAGAATCAGGCTTTTCGAATGGCCGGGTTCCCGGACTCGCATCGTCAATCGAATTTCAGGAGATTCAGGCTCAGTACTTGACACGGAAGATGCTGACTTTCTGGGCGTTGGATCTTCCTCTTGCGGTGTGGTACAGCTTGGTTGACCGTGGCATCGATCCCATTGAGAGGGAAGATAATTTTGGGATGCTTTTTAACGATTTTTCTGACAAGCCGTCCATCAATGCAATGCGAGTTTTCTCGGATAACCTCGGGTCACAGACATACATGGGTTTGCATGATCATTTGCCTCCAAACATGCATGCGATGTCTTTTGAAAATTCTACGGATCGCACCCTTGTTGTTTGGCAAGATGGTCTGGGAAAGACTGGCCGGATTTCTATCTCCTCAAACAAATTAATCGACGCTCAAGACTATCTGGGCAGAACGATTACAGGGGACTGGGGTTCAGATGGGTTGGTTTCATTCGAGCTGACAGATCTCGGAGGCCCGGTTTACATAAAATTTAGAAAATAATTGATACGCAAATCAGGAAGGCGCTCAGTAAAATGTATCCCCCCTTAGCGGCGGGCCGAGCTTTTCGAGTTCGGCCTCCTCAACCGGCTCATACAGCCGCGAACGGGTCAGGAAGCGGATGCCCTCCGGCGATTCGATCGAGAAGCCGCTTCCACGGCCCGGAACGACGTCGATGATGAGGTGGGTGTGCTGCCAGTACTCGAACTGCGACGCGCTCATGCAGAAGGGCATGCCGCCGATTTCGCCGAGGAGCACGTCGGAGCTGCCGAGTATGAATTCATTGCGCGGGTAGCACATCGGGGCGCTGCCGTCGCAGCAGCCGCCGGATTGATGGAAGAGCAGGGCGCCGTGTTTGGCGGCGAGTCTGGCGATCCATTCGAGCGCCGCGGGGGTGGCGCTGACGCGGGTGACCATGGGTTCTCCTCCTGCGTGGGTTCTAGTGTAAGTGACGACCGTGCTGTGCCGGGGATGGTTGCCGGCGCAGGGGCGGTTGGACGGATGCTGATCGTCGTAGGAGCGGTCTTCTGACCGCGACCGCGGCGGTAAGGGAAGCGTCGGTGCATCATTACCGGCCCTGTCGCGGTCAGAAGACCGCTCCTACATGGTCAGCGCTGTCGACGAAAAAAAAGGGGCGCCCGAGCGCCCCTTTCTCATTGCTGCCTCAGAAGAAGCCCAGCGCCTTCGGCGAGTAGCTCACCAGCAGGTTCTTGGTCTGCTGGTAGTGGTCCAGCATCATCTTGTGCGTTTCGCGGCCGATGCCTGACTGCTTGTAGCCACCGAACGCGGCGTGTGCCGGGTAGAGGTGGTAGCAGTTGGTCCATACGCGGCCGGCCTGGATGTTGCGGCCGAAGCGGTAGGTGCGATGCACCGAGCGCGACCACACGCCGGCGCCGAGACCGTACAGCGTGTCATTGGCGATCTGCAGCGCGTCGGCTTCGTCCTTGAAGGTGGTCAGGGCGAGCACCGGGCCGAAGATTTCTTCCTGGAACACGCGCATCTTGTTGTGGCCCTTCAGCACGGTCGGCTGGATGTAGTAGCCGCCGGTTTCCGATTCCTGACGCTTGGCGCCACCGATCAGCACTTGCGCGCCTTCCTGGCGGCCGATGTCGATGTAGGACATGATCTTTTCGGCCTGGTCGGAGCTGGCCTGGGCGCCGATCATCGTTTCGGTGTCGAGCGGGTGGCCGCCGCGCACCTTGGCAACACGGGCGATGGCGCGCTCGATGAACTGGTCGGCGATCGATTCCTGCACCATGGCGCGGCTCGGGCAGGTGCACACTTCACCCTGGTTCAGCGAGAACATGGCGAAGCCTTCGAGGCACTTGTCGAAGAAGTCGTCGTCCTTGTCCATCACGTCGTCGAAGAAGATGTTGGGCGACTTGCCGCCCAGTTCGACGGTCGACGGGATTATGTTCTGGGACGCATATTGCAGGATGAGGCGGCCGGTCGTAGTTTCGCCGGTGAAGGCGATCTTGGCGATGCGCGGGCTGGTGGCCAGCGGCTTGCCGGCTTCGATGCCGAAACCATTGACGATGTTCAGCACGCCCGGCGGCAGGATGTCGGCGATCAGTTCGGCCAGCACCATGATGGAAACCGGGGTCTGCTCGGCCGGCTTCAGGATGATGCAGTTACCGGCGGCCAGCGCCGGAGCGAGCTTCCACGCGGCCATCAGGATGGGGAAGTTCCACGGGATGATCTGGCCGACGACGCCCAGCGGCTCGTGGAAGTGGTAGGCGACGGTGTCGTCGTCGATTTCCGACAGGGAACCTTCCTGAGCGCGGATGCATCCAGCGTAGTAGCGGAAGTGGTCGATGGCCAGCGGGATGTCGGCAGCCAGCGTTTCGCGGATCGGCTTGCCGTTGTCCCAGGTTTCGGCGACGGCCAGCATTTCGAGGTTGGCTTCGAGGCGGTCGGCGATCTTCAGCAGCACGGCGGCACGGCCGGCCGGCGAGGTGCGGCCCCAGGCGTCGCGCGCCTTGTGGGCGGCGTCAAGCGCGAGTTCGATGTCGGCGGCCTGCGAGCGCGCGGCCTGGCAGAAGACCTTGCCCGTGACGGGAGAGACGTTGTCGAAGTATTGACCCTCGACAGGCGCCACCCACTTGCCGCCGATGAAGTTGTCGTAACGGGGCTTGAAGGTGATTTTCGAACCGGGTTGGCCGGGGTCGGCGTAACGCATGTACTTTCTCCTCGTGTTGTCGATTGCCCCTGCGGTCGGCCACAATGCATGACAGAACAACACAGGGTCACCGCGCACGCTAATACGGCGCAGGTAGGTATCCGGTAGGTAGCTTGCAGGTTGAGTGGTGGAGCGAGACCAATGACAGCTTCTAGTGCAAGTCTGGCGGCACGCCGGCGGCGCATCGAATCGATCCGGCGCGGCGAGCGCACGGTCGGCGAGCGCATCGTGGTGGTCGGCATGGACATCGCCGGCTCGTGGCAGCGCTCGCGCGAGGCCGTGTCGGAAACCTGCTCGGCAGCGCCGATCGACGCTGACGCGCCGGACTGGACGACGACCCCGTACGGCGAGGCGGTCAATTCATGCGTCGACGAACTGGAAACCGTGGCCCGCGAGAGCGGCATGGTGGCGGCGGTCAGCGATGCCGACGGCCGCCTGCTCTGGACCGGTTGCAGCCGCAGCATGCGCACCCGCGCCGAACGCGTGCATTTCGTGCCCGGCGGGCGCTGGGACGAGCGCTCGGTCGGCACCAATGCGCTGGCGCTGGCGCTGCGCTACCGTCGCCCGGCCAGCGTGTTTTCGGCAGAACATTTCATTCCGGCCGTGCAGGACTGGGTATGCTACGCCGCACCGGTGCGCGACGCCGGCAGTGGCGAGGTGATGGGCGTGGTCGATCTGTCGACCACCTGGAACCGTCATTCACCGCTGGCGCTGCACGCGGTCGAGCGCTTTGCGCAGCGCGTGTCGCAGGCGCTGCAGTCGTTGAGCCACGCACCGGTGCTGCGCCTGCGCATGCTGGGCACACCGCAGGCTTTCCTGCAGGGCAGGGCACTGGCGCTGTCGCCGCGCCAGCTCGAAATCCTGTGCCTGCTGACACTGCATCCCGAAGGGCTGGATCTGGAAAGGCTGCACGCCGCGCTGTACGGTGATCGCCCGGTCGGTGTGGCGACGCTGAAGACCGAGGTGTCGCAGCTGCGCGACCGCCTGGGTGGTGCCATCGGCTCGCGTCCTTACCGGCTGCTCGTCAACTGGCAGGCGGATTTCCGCGACCTTGAGCAGGCACTGGACGCCGGCCGTATCGAAACCGCGCTCGCCTGCTACCGCGGCGCCTTCCTGCCGCGCACCGAAAGCCCGCTGCTGCGCGCTTGGCGCGACTGCCTCGAATTCCGTCTGTCGGACGTCATCTTCCGTGTCGACGATCCCGATGTACTGCTGAATCACCTCGGCCAGTCACCCGAGGCGGTCGACGCACTGCAGCGCCTGGGCGAACTGCTGCCACCGGATCACCCTGGTCGGCAACTGCTGGCAAGGACTTTCGGCGAGGTCTGACGGACGCCGCGCCGGCTCTTCCCCGCAGGGTCGGCGTTGATCCAATCGTGTGGTGTGCAAGTGCCGTGTCGCGGCCAAGGCCGCTCCCACAGGAAATGCGCCCGATTTGCCGTCGGAGCATGGGCTGGGTTTCTGTGGAAGGGGTGTTCTGACCCCGACAGTGGCCTGTACCGGAGCTTGCGGCCTGTCATCGCCGCGTAGCGGCCAAGGGCGCTCCCACAGGAAACGAGTCCGATCTGCCGTCGGAGCATGGGCGGGGTTTCTGTGGGAGGGGTCTTATGACCCCGACAGCGGCCCGTATCGAAGCCTGCGGCCTGTCATCGCCGCGCCGCGGCCAAGGGCGCTCGCACAGGGGGCGCCTTCGTGCTTCCGCCTGTCTGCCGGGCCTCAGTCAAGCCAGACCGCGTCCCAGTGCGGATAGTCGCCTATTCGAGTGACGAGCCCGGCGCGCAGCGGGTTGGCGACGATGTAACGTGCGACCGCTCTCACGTCGTCGTCTTCTCGGATCGCCCGGTCATGATAGCCAGCCTGCCAGATCGGGCGCCCTACTTGATGTGCGCTGATGCTCTTCATCGTGCGCATCAGGGTGGGCAATGTGCCGCCCTCTCCAAGCTGGATAAGCCAATGCAGATGATCAGGCATCAGCGCGAAACACAAGCTTCTGGAAAGAGTGCGCTCGGCGGCGCGATACATGACCCGGATGACTGTTCTCGCATGGCCGAGGTCGATGAATACAGGCTGGCGGTACTGGGTATTTACGGTCACGTGATAGATCTGACCGGATAAGGACACCCGTCCGTCGCGCAGCCGATGATATCCATGGTTCTGATCCATGCTTTCATCATATATCGGGTCCGCTGATTGTGTGGTTGTGAAAGCAGCCTTCTGCCGGGAATGGGGCTATGAAGGATGATCACCGGCCGTGTCGGGGTCAGAAGACCCCTCCCACAGAAGCCCTGCCCGGGCCCAGGCCGCGGTCTGGCGCCCCTCTCCTGTGGGAGCGGCCTTGGCCGCGACGCGGCTTCTGCGGACCGTTGACCTCGATCCATGCTGGCACGGCAAGAAGAGCGCGATGCGGTCGGCTTCCTCACTGCGAGCGGTCGACAGGTGAGCGGTATACTTCGGCCGACTTCACGCTAGGAGCCCTGATTTGATCCGTATCAGCAGCCAGTTCGACAGTGGTGCCATCGAGGTGCTGGACTGTTCGGACGCGTCGAACATCCGTCTAGCTCTGCCGGCCGACAATGCGGCGGATTTCCGGCAATGGTTTCACTTCCGCCTGCAGGGGGCGCGCGGTCAGGCTTGCGTGCTGAGCTTCGAGAACGCCGGGCAGTCGGCGTATCCGAGTGGCTGGGACGGCTACCGCGTGGTGGCGTCCTACGACCGGCGCAACTGGTTCCGGCTGTCCGCCGGCCAGTACGATGGACAGCGTTACAGCTTCCGCATCACGCCGGACTACGACAGCGTCTATTTCGCCTATTTCGAGCCCTATGGCTGGGATCGTCACCTCGATCTGCTCGGCGCGGCGGACGCGGCGCCGGTGGCTTCGGTCGACGACCTCGGGGCAACACACGACGGACGCGACCTCAACCTGATCACCGTCGGCCGCCCGGCTCCGGGCAAGCGCAAGGTGTGGATCACCGCCCGCCAGCACCCGGGCGAGACGATGGCGGAGTTCTATGTCGAGGGGCTGCTGGAAAGGCTTTACGACACGTCCGACCCGGTGTCGCGCCGGCTGCTCGAACGCGCCTGCTTCCATATCGTGCCGAACATGAATCCGGACGGTTCGGTGCGCGGCAATCTGCGCACCAATGCGCGCGGCTGCAATCTGAACCGCGCCTGGCGCGAGCCGGACATGGATTTCAGCCGCGAAGTGGCGCTGGTGCGTGATCGCATGTTGGCGACGGGTGTGGATGTTTTCCTCGACATCCACGGCGACGAGACACTACCGTTCGTGTTCATCGACGGTAACGGCATGGTGCCGGGCTTCACCGAGGCGCAGGGTGCGCAGGAGAAGCGTTTCTGCGATGCGCTGCTGGCCGCCAGCCCCGATTTTCAGGTGGGCGAGGGCTATGCGCCGGACCGCTTTACCGACGAGTTGCTGACGCTGGCGTCGAAATGGGTGTTCAACCACTTCGGCTGCCTTTCACTGACGCTGGAAATGCCTTTCAAGGACAACGCCCATCTGCCCGACGGACTGTTCGGCTGGAGTGCCGCCCGCAGCCGGCGCCTCGGCGCCGCGACGCTGCAGGCGCTGCTGGCCGTGCTCGACCGCGACTGACCCGTCTGCGTCCTCCTTGCTTTTCTCACCGCAGCGTTCACCTCAGATTTCACTTTTCGCCGGAAACTCCTGAATGAAAATAACCGTAATCGGCACCGGGTACGTAGGCCTGGTCTCCGGGGCCTGCATGGCCGAGATGGGCAACGACGTGCTGTGTCTGGACCTTGATCCGGAGAAGATCCGCATCCTGAAGGAAGGCGGCATTCCGATCCACGAGCCGGGCCTGGACGCGGTGGTTGCGCGCAACGTCGAGGCAGGGCGGCTGCACTTCACGACGGACGTGGCCGAGGCGGTGCGCTTCGGCACCATCCAGTTCATCGCCGTGGGCACGCCGCCGGACGAGGACGGCTCGGCCGACCTGCAATACGTGCTGTCGGCCGCGCGCAACATCGGCCGGCTGATGACCGACTACAAGGTGGTGGTCGACAAGAGCACGGTGCCGGTGGGCACGGCCGACAAGGTGAAGGCGGCGATTGCCGACGAACTGGCCAAGCGCGGTCAGGAGATGGAATTCGCCGTGGTGTCGAACCCGGAATTCCTGAAGGAAGGTGCTGCGGTGGAGGACTTCATGCGTCCGGACCGCATCGTGGTCGGGGCCGACGACGAACGCGCCATCCACCTGATGCGCGCGCTGTACGCGCCGTTCCAGCGCAACCGCGACAAGCTGGTGGTGATGGACGTGCGCAGCGCGGAGCTGACGAAGTACGCGGCCAACGCGATGCTGGCCACGCGCATCAGCTTCATGAACGAACTGGCGCTGCTGGCCGACCGGATGGGGGCCGACATCGAAATGGTGCGCCAGGGCATCGGCTCGGACCCGCGCATCGGCTACCACTTCCTGTACGCCGGCTGCGGCTACGGCGGCAGCTGCTTCCCGAAGGACGTGAAGGCGCTGATCCGCACCGCACGCGAGAACGGTCAGGACCTGAAAGTGCTGCAGGCGGTGGAAGACGCCAACGACGTGCAGAAGATGGTGCTGGTGGACAAGATCGTCGCGAAGTTCGGAGAAGATCTGTCGGGCCGCCGCTTCGCGCTGTGGGGCCTGGCGTTCAAGCCCAACACCGACGACATGCGCGAGGCGCCGAGCCGGGTCATCATCAACGAACTGTTCCGTCGCGGCGCGACGGTGACGGCCTACGACCCGGTGGCGATGACGGAAACGAAGCGCATCTACGGCGACGAGCCGCGGCTGACGCTGGCCGACAAGCCGATGGACGCGCTTGAAGGCGCGGACGCGCTGCTGATCGTGACGGAGTGGAAGGAATTCCGCAGCCCGGACTTCGAGCGGATCAAGTCGGCGCTGAAGCAGCCGGTGATCTTCGACGGACGCAATCTGTACGAACCGGAGGTGCCGCGCGCCGCCGGCATCGAGTACTCGGCCATCGGCCGGCGTTGAACCTCGCGCGATGAAAGTCCTGCTCACCGGCGCCGCCGGTTTCATCGGCATGCACGTCGCGCTGCGCCTGCTCGAACGCGGCGACGAAGTGGTCGGTCTGGACAACCTGAACGACTACTACGACGTGCGGCTGAAAGAAGCGCGGCTGGCCCGGCTCACGCCGGCCGCTGGCTTCCGCTTCGTGAAGATGGCGGTCGAGGACCGCGACGGCATGGCGAGGCTGTTCGAGGCCGAGCGCTTCGACCGCGTCGTGCACCTCGCGGCCCAGGCCGGCGTGCGCTATTCGCTGCAGAACCCGAACGCCTACATCGACGCCAACATCGTCGGCTTCATGAACGTGCTCGAAGGCTGCCGGCATTCGGCGGTGAAGCATCTGGTGTACGCCAGCAGCTCCAGCGTCTATGGCGGCAACACGAAGATGCCGTTCAGCGAAGCGGACAGCGTTGACCACCCGGTCAGCCTGTACGCCGCGACCAAGAAGGCCAACGAACTGATGGCGCACACCTACAGCCATCTGTACGACCTGCCGACCACCGGCCTGCGCTTCTTCACGGTCTATGGCCCGTGGGGCCGGCCGGACATGGCGCTCTTCCTGTTCACCAAGGCGATGATCGAAGGGCGGCCGATCGACGTGTTCAATCACGGCGACATGCAGCGCGACTTCACCTATATCGACGACATCGTCGAAGGCGTCATCCGCACGCTGGATCGCGTTGCCGAGGCCGATCCGGCCTTCGATGGCGACCACCCGCATCCAGGGCATTCGAAAGCGCCGTTCAGAGTGTTCAACATCGGCAACCAAGGGCCGGTGCCGCTGATGGATTTCATCCACGCGATCGAGAAGGCGCTGGGCATCACCGCGCAGAAGAACCTGCTGCCGATGCAGCCGGGCGACGTGCCGGCGACCTATGCCGACGTGTCGGAACTGACGACCTGGACCGGCTTCTCGCCGAGCACCGCCATCGACGACGGGGTGGCGCGCTTCGTCGCCTGGTACCGCGACTACTACCGGGTCTGAACGACCCGCGTCACGCAGAAAAGGGCGCCGCTGGCGCCCTTGTCACTTCTTCAGCTTGTAGTCGATCGGCAGCAGGAATTCGAGCCGCTGGCCGGCGAGCGCTGCCGGTACCGGTGGCAGCTTCGTCTTCTTCACCAGCGCCAGCGCCGCTTCGTCCAGCACCGACTGGCCGGATTCGTCGACCAGGGTGGCCGATACGAGCTGGCCGTTCTCGATGACGATGAGCACCTTGGGCGTACCTTCCAGCCCGCGCATCGCCGCCAGTCGCGGATAGGTCTGCCCTTTCTTGATCTCTGCCGACAGCGCCTGGCCGTAACCCGCCTTCAGCGACTGGAAATCGACGCTCGGCGCGGCAGGTGCCGGCGCGGGCGCGGGGACCGGCGCCGGTGCGGGTGGCGGTGGCGGCGCATCGATCGGCGGCAGCGGCGCCGGCGGCGGTTGTACCGGCACCACGCGTTCCTCGGGCGCCGGCGATGGCGCCGGCGGTGCGGCCAGCACCGGCAGCGGCGCCTGCTGCGGCACCGGCTTGGGCGGTTTGGGTACCGGCTTCGGCGGTGGCGGCGGGGGCGGCGGCTCGACCGGCTTCGGCGGCGGAGGAGGCGGTGGGGGAGGCGGCGGAGGCTCTTCCTTGATCATCCGCACATCGACGCGGATCTCGGTCGGCGCCACGCGCGGCACATACACGGACGCCCGCCAGACGACGAAGCTGTGCACCAGGATGGACGCGACGAAGGCGGCAGCCCAGAGCCAGGAGCGGAATCGCGTGAAGTCGCTGAAGTAGGCGACGTAAGGCGGACGGAGGACGGAAGTCGGATTCATCGGCGAGGCGGTGGCAAGCCCGGACGAGTGGTTTGTTCTGTTCCGGGCGGGGCAGCCGCGGACTTTACTTCAATTGCCGCGTGCGGTGCACCGTCGGGAAAACATCCCGCTCGCTGTTGCTGCGCAGCAATCATGCGATGGCGCGTGGATGTCGACGTATCACCCGCAACAGGATGACGCCGATCATCAAGCCGGCCAGCACGGTCGACAGCAGCGTTGCCAGCCAGAAACCGGCCGCCCCCATGGGCTGCGCGATCAGCGCGATGCCGGCCCCGGGCAGGCCGTGAAAGGCGAGCAGGTAACCGCTGCCTAGGCCGACGCCCCAGAAGCAGACGGTGTGCACGATCATCGGCGCCACCGTCACCTTGTAGCCGCGCAGCGCGAACGAAGCCAGCGTGTGCGCGGCGTCGATCAGCACGAACAGCGCGACATAGGGCAGCAGGCTGCGGGCGACGCCCAGCACCGCCGGGTCCTTGCTGTAGAAGGCCAGCACCGACTCGCGCGACAGCCACAGCAGCAGGCCGACGAATACCGCGAGCACGCTGGCCATCGCCAGTCCGGTCAGCGCGGTGTGGCGGGCACGCAGCCAGTCGTGTGCGCCGGCTGCCTGACCGACCAGCACCAGCGTGCCGCTGCCCAGCGCCAGCGGCAGCATGAAGCAGACGCCGTTGATGTTGGCGATCACGCGGTGTCCTGCGACCACGTCGGGGCCGAGCCGGGCGACGAACAGCGCGATCAGCGTGAAACTGGTGATCTCGACGAAATTCGATACGCCCATCGGTCCGCCCAGCCGCAGCATTTCGCGCTGTGCCCAGGCTCTGGGCGCCTGCCAGTCGTGAAAGGGGCGCAGCGCGCGCAGTTGCGGCGAGTACTTGAGCCACAGCAGTGCGCAGACCACCGACAGCCAGTTCACCACCAGCGTGGACAGCCCGCAGCCGAGCGCACCGAGCGGCGGGCCGAAAGCGCCTGTGGTGAGTGCCCACGCCAGCGGCACATGCACCGCCAGGCAGGCCAGCATGATCACCATCACCGGCCGCGGCTGGCCGATGCCGTTCATCAGCGCCTGAAAGGCGCGGAACAGCAGCGCGCCGGGTACCGCGAAGGCGAGGGCGAGCAGGTAGTCGCGCGTCTTCGCCTCGACCACCGGATCGAGCTGCGACAGTGCGAGCAGCGGGTCGGGCAGGGCGAGCAGCAAGGCGCCGGGCAGTGACAGGAAGAGCGCCATCCACACCGCCTGCTGGAAGGCGGGTGCGATGTCCTCGCGCCGGCCGGCGCCGACGTGGTGCGCGATAATGGGCGCGGCGGCATACAGGATGCCGATCAGCGCGATCACCACCGAAATGAACAGTCCGCCACCGACCGCGACGGCAGCCAGATCGGCGGTCGCGTGATGGCCGGCGATCAGCGTGTCGGCGACATTGGTGCCTATGCTCGCCAGCTGCGACACCAGCATCGGTGCGGCCAGCGCGAAGATGCCCGCAGCGGTGCCGCGGCGGGCGTCGGCGGTCACGATTCCGCCAGTGCGCGCGCCGCGTCGGCGACCAGCGCCGGGCCGCGGTAGATCAGGCCGCTGTACAGCTGCACCAGTTGCGCGCCGGCGTCGACCTTATCCTTCGCGTGATGGCCTTCGGTGATGCCGCCGACGCCGATCAGCGCGACCTTGCCGTCGAGCTTCTGCGCCAGGGCGCGCAGCACGGCCGTCGATTTCTCGCGCACCGGCGCACCCGACAGACCACCCGCTTCGCCGCCGTGCGGCAGGTTTTCGACACCGGTGCGCGACAGCGTGGTGTTGGTCGCGATCAGCGCGTCGATGTGGTGGCGCACCGTCGCGTCAGCGATGGCATCGATCTGCTCGGCGTCGAGGTCGGGTGCGATCTTCAGGGCGATCGGCACGGTACGGCCGGCGGCGGCGTCGAGCTTCTGCCGTTCGGCGTCGAGCGCGCCCAGCAGCTGGTTCAATTCGTCCGCGCCCTGCAGCTGGCGCAGGTTCTTCGTGTTCGGGCTGGAAATGTTGACGGTGATGTAGCGCGCGTAGGGGTGGGCGCCGCGCAGGCCGATCAGGTAATCGTCGGTCGCGCGTTCGATCGGCGTGTCGGCGTTCTTGCCGATATTGATGCCGAGAATGCCGCCCTCGCGGACCCAGCGTGAGCGCTTCACGTTTTCGATCAGCGCATCCAGGCCCAGGTTGTTGAAACCCATGCGGTTGATGATGCCCTGCGCCGCCGGCAGCCGGAACATGCGCGGCTTCGGATTGCCCGGCTGCGGACGCGGCGTGATGGTGCCGATCTCGATGAAGCCGAAGCCGAGCCGCGCTAGACCGTCGATCGCCGCACCGTTCTTGTCGAGACCTGCGGCGAGGCCGACCCGGTTCGGAAAGTCCAGACCCATACAGCGCACCGGATCGGGCGCGATGCGTTGCAGTGGCACCAGCCCCGGATGTTTCGCCAGCGTGCCCAGCGTCAGGTCATGGGCTCGTTCGGCGTCGAGCGAAAACAGCAGCGGGCGCAGCAGCGGGTAGAGCATGGGTGGAATCCGGTTCGCGGGTCGCAGGGGTGCGACGCAAAGGCGCGGATTATCGGCCGGGCAGCGAGGGCAGGCAACCCGCGGGGCGGTGGCAAGAGCCTGGGTTGCGTGGAAAGGGCTTCTGACATCGACGGGGGTCTGCTGAAGCCGCATCGCGACCAGAGGTCGCTCCCACGAAAGTACCCCCTGACGTCGGACGGAGCCGGGGTCTTGTGGGAGAGAGCTTGCTCGCGATTGTGGCCTCAATCGAAGCCGGCGGTCTGCCGAAGCCGCATCGCGACCGCAGGTCGCCCACACGAGCGGCGCTACAGCCCCAGTTCGCCGTCGCCCAGTTCGCGCCAGACGCTGTCGATCCGGCCCTCGAGTGGGCGGAAGCGGGCCTTGTAGGCCATCTTGGCGCTGTCGCGTATCCAGTAGCCAAGATAGACGTAGGGCAGACCGAGCAGGCGGGCCAGGCTGACCTGCCACAGGATGTTGTAGGTGCCGTAGCTGGCGCCTTCGACATCAGGGTCGTAATAGGTGTAGACCGACGACAGGCCGTCGTCGAGGATGTCGATGATGCTGACGATGCGCAGCGGCGCGTCCGGCTCGCTGCCTTCGCGGAATTCGATCAGTCGGGTATCGACGTGGCTCTGCAGCAGGAAGTGCGAATACTGTTCGCGCGAGTCCTGGTCCATGCCCCCGCCGCTGTGCCGGCTCGACTGGTAGCGCTGGTACAGCGCGTAATGCTCCTCGCGGAAGGATAGCGGCGCCTCGCGGGCGACCAGATTCTCGTGTCTTCTTTCCGAGCGGCGCTGCGTGCGCGAGGCGGTGAAACGGTTGACCGGCAGACGGACCGGCGTGCAGGCGCGGCAGGCGTCGCAATAGGGGCGGTAGGTGAACACGCCGCTGCGGCGAAAACCGGCGCGCACCAGATCACTGTAGAGCCGGGCGTCGATCAGGTTGGACGGCGTGGCAACCTGCGAGCGCGCGGTGCGGCCCTGCAGGTAGGAGCAGGCATAGGGTGCCGTTGCATAGAACTGCAGCGTGGTGAAGGGCAGGTCCTTGAGCAGCGCCATGGCGTCAGCGGAATCGGTGTCCGTTTCAGAGTCTGAAGTAAGCCGGTATTTCGTCGGGCCGCCAGCGCCGCGGATGGGCCGACTGCACCGACTGTGACAGCACGCGGCAGAATTCGCTGCGTGCAATTTCACGTCCGCCCATGGACGCCAGGTGCGCGGTGTTCATCTGGCAGTCGATCAGCGCATAGCCCTGCGATTCAAGATAGCGTGCGAGATGCACCAGCGCAATCTTCGAGGTGTCGCGGGTGCGCGAGAACATCGATTCGCCGTAGAACATCCGCCCCAGCGCCAGACCGTAGAGACCGCCCGCAAGTTCGCCATCGACCCAGGTTTCGACGCTGTGCGCCCAGCCCTGTGTGTGCAGCGCGCCGTAGGCGGCGATCATGTGGTCGCTGATCCAGGTGCCGGCCTGGCCATCGCGCGGTTCGGCACAGGCGCGCATGACAGCCTCGAAGGCGGTGTCGCAGCGGATTTCGTACGGCCGGTTGCGCAGTACCTTGCGCATCGACGGCGTGATGCGGATTTCGGCCGGCACCAGCACCATGCGCGGGTCCGGGCTCCACCACAGCACCGGCTGACCCTCGGAGAACCACGGGAAGATGCCTTGCCGGTAGGCGTCGAGGATGCGCTGCGGCGTCAGTTCGAGACCGGCCGCCAGCAGCCCGTCCGGGTCGCGCAGCGCCGTATCGACCGGCGGAAACGGGTCGCCGGGTTCCAGCCAGGGAATCACGCCGCGCTGGACAGCGGTTCGGCTGCGGTCTCGGGGTGGCGGAAGGCCACCACGTGGTCGGCATCGAGACGGATGCCGATGAATTCGCCGATCGCGTGGTTGTGGTGCGACGGCACCAGCGACAGCACACGGCGGCCCGAACCCAGGCGCAGGGTGTACAGGAATTCGGCGCCGCGGAAAGACTTGCACAGCACTTCGGCGCGCAGCGGTGCGGCGTCGTCGTGCACCACGTCGTCCGGACGCAGCAGCACGTCGACCCGGTTGTCGGCGGCGCAGTGCGGACAACCGTCGTCGCAGCGGAAGGGGAATTCGCTGCGCAGCACGCCCAGTTCCATTTCGACCTCGTGGTCGCCGCGCAGCGTGCCCGGCAGGAATACGCCCTGACCGACGAAATCGGCGACGAAGCGACTCTCCGGCTTGTGATAGAGGTTGTACGCACTGTCCCACTGCAGCAGCCGACCGCCCTGCATGACGCCGATCTCGTCGGCGATGGCGAAGGCTTCCTGCTGGTCGTGCGTAACCAGGATGGCGGTGATGCCGCGCGCCTTCAGGATGTCGCGCAGTTCCGTGGCGAGCCGGGTGCGCAGTTCGACGTCGAGGCTGGAGAAGGGCTCGTCGAGCAGCAGCAGTTCCGGGTCCGGTGCCAACGCGCGGGCCAGTGCCACGCGCTGCTGCTGGCCGCCCGACAGCTGGTGCGGGTACTTGTCGGCGTGATCGGTCAGCCCGACCACCGCCAGCATTTCGTTGGCGCGCACCCGCTTTTCGTCACGCGAACCGCTGCGCAGGCCGAAGGCGACGTTGTCGGCGACGCTCAGATGCGGGAACAGTGCGAAGTCCTGGAACACCATGCCGACGCGCCGCTGTTCCGGCGCCAGGTGCTGGCGGCTGGACGACACCGTGACACCGTTGATGTCGATGTGTCCCTCGCGCAGCCGCTCGAAGCCGGCGATGGCACGCAGCACCGTCGTCTTGCCGCAGCCCGAAGGGCCGAGCAGGCAGCCGATCTGGCCGCGTTCGAGACGCAGCGACAGGTCGCGGACCACTTCGGTGGTGCCGTACGCGATGCGCACGGATTCAAGCAGCAACTGTGACATGGACCGAAGTGTGACGAAGGGGACCGTACAAAAGAGTGATCAGGATCAAGATCGATAATCGCTCTCAATTATAATGCGCTTGCCGCTGCGTGAGCGTAACGGCCACCGATAACTCAAGCCGGGACAGCCGGCATGCCCCACTTGTCTGCCCGCCGTCTTCATCCCCTGTCGCTGATCGCTCTGCTGCTGGCGCTGCTGGTGGCTGCGCCGGTGCTGTCGGTGCTGTTCAACCTGTTCAGTGGCGGCACCGCAGACACCTGGGCGCACCTGGCGTCGACCGTGCTGCCGGACTACGTCGCCAGCACGCTGTGGCTGTGCCTTTGGGTCGGGCTGGGCACCGCAGTGATCGGCGTGTCGACCGCTTGGGCCACAGTAATGTGGGAGTTCCCCGGCCGCCGCGTGCTGGAATGGGCCATGGTGTTGCCGCTGGCGACGCCGGCCTACGTGATGGCCTATACCTACACCGACCTGCTGCAGTTCGTCGGCCCGGTGCAGACGGCCTTGCGCGACACCTTCGGCTGGGAGCGCGGCGACTACTGGTTTCCGGATGTGCGCACCGTCGGCGGTGCCGCCTGCATGTTCATCGCCGTGCTCTATCCCTATGTATACCTGCTGACGCGGCAATCGCTGATCGAGCGCGCAGCCGGGCTGAACGAGGCGGCCCGCATGCTGGGGCAGGGCGCCTGGGAAGCCTTCTTCCGCGTGACGTTGCCGCTGGCCCGCCCGGCCATCGCGGCCGGCGTGTCGCTGGCGCTGATGGAAACGCTGGCCGATTACGGTGCGGTGAGCTATTTCGGCGTGCAGACCTTCACCACCGGCATCTACCGCGCCTGGTTCTCGCTCGGCGACCGCGTTGCCGCGGCACAGCTGGCCGCGTTGCTGCTCGGTTTCGTCACCCTGCTGCTGCTGGCCGAACGGCTGAGCCGCGGCGGTGCGCGTTTCCATGACAGCGGTCGCGCCGGTGGCAGTGCGCGCCGCCATGCGCTGTCGCGCGCCGCCGGCTGGGGCGTCACCGTCGCCTGTGTGCTGCCGCTGGCCGCCGGCTTCATCGTGCCGGCAGCGGTGCTGCTGAAATGGGCGTTTTCGGAGGGCGATGCGCAGTTCGGCGAGCGTTTCGTCGGGCTGGCGATCAACAGCTTCACGCTGGCCGCCGTCGCCAGTGTCTGTGCGGTGGCGCTCGCGCTGTTGCTCGCCTACGCGGTCCGCACCAGCCGCTCTCGTCTGGTGGCGCTGGCGCGCTCGGCCGTCGGTCTGGGCTACGCAGTGCCGGGTGCGGTGATCGCGGTCGGTATCCTGATTCCGGTCACCCGCCTCGACCACCTGCTGTCCGGGCTGTGGCAGCAGTGGACCGGCAGCAACCCGGGCCTGTTGCTGACCGGCGGCATCGCCGCGCTGGTGTATGCGTATCTGGCGCGCTTCCTGACGGTGTCGCTGCAGTCGGTGGAATCGGGTCTGGCGCGCATCACGCCGAGCATGGACGAAGCGGCGCGCAGCCTCGGCCTCGGTGTCGGCGCGACCCTGCGCCGCGTGCACTGGCCGATGCTGCGCGGCAGCCTGCTGACCGCATCGCTGCTGGTATTCGTCGATGTGATGAAGGAACTGCCGGCGACGTTGGTGATGCGGCCGTTCAACTTCGACACCCTCGCCACCCAGGCCTACACGCTGGCCAGCGATGAAAGACTGCAGGAAGCATCGACCGCAGCGCTGGCCATCGTCGCCGTCGGCCTGCTGCCGCTGATCGCGCTGTCGAGACAGATCGCACGATCGCGGCGGGATTGAGCAGGCATACCACCCCTGTGGGAGTGGTCTTCTGACCGCGACGCGGCCGTTGATGTACGCAGGCTTCGATACAGGTTGCTGTCGGGGTCAGAAGACCCCTCCCACAGAACCTCGGCTCAGGTACAAGTCGTGGAGCTAGCGCATCGTTCCTGTGGGAGCGGCCTTGGCCGCGACACGGCCTGTGCATGTCGCAAGCTTCGATCACTCACGGCCGCCGTCGGGGTCAGAAGACCCCTCCCACAGAATCCTGGCGCGCTCAGTTCGAGGGGGGATCGACCGGCTCGTTCAGCACCAGCCAGTACAGACCGAGCTGGCCGACGGCGTAGATGAACTTCTCGAAATCCACCGGCTTGCGGATGTAGCTGTTGGCGCCGAGCTGGTAGGCCTCGTAGATGTCCTGCTGTTCGCGCGAGGTGGTCAGGATGACGACCGGCAGCAGATTGGTGCGCGCATCGGCACGCACCCGGCGCAGCACTTCCAGGCCGTCTACACGCGGCAGTTTCAGGTCGAGCAGGATGACTGCCGGTGCGACCGACAGGTCGCGACCGGCGTGGTGGCCGGTGCCGAAGAGATAGTCGAGCGCTTCTACGCCGTCGCGGGCCACGACGACTTCGTTGGCGATGCGGTTCTTGTGAAAGGCTCGAAGCGTCAGCGCCTCGTCGTCGGGATTGTCTTCAACCAGCAGTATCGGGCGTTCGCTTGCCATAAAACCAGCCTGTCCAGGTCACCCGCATCACTGCGATGGGGGTTCCAGCGTGAAGAAGAAACTTGCTCCGCGTTCCACCTCGGCTTCGGCCCAGATCCGCCCGCCGTGCCGTTGCACGATGCGGTGGACGATGGCCAGACCGATGCCGCTGCCTGAAAACTCACCGACCGAGTGGAGTCGCTGGAAGGGGCCGAAGAGCTTTGTTGCGTATCGCATGTCAAAGCCCGCGCCGTCGTCCTTCACAAAATACACGAGCTCTCGTCCACGCTGCAAGCAGCCGATTTCGATGCGCGCGGCGTCATGGCGGCTGGTGAACTTCCATGCATTGCGCAACAGATTGTCGATCGCGATGCGCAAGAGGTTGGCGTCAGCATACACGCGCATCGACGGCTGGATGAGGAATTCTGCCCTGCGCTCGGGCTCGGTCCGGGCGAGGTCGGCAACCAGTTCCGAGGCCATCGCGCTGAGATCCACGACCTGCCGGTTCATTTCGTTGCGCGTGATGCGGGCGAGGCCGAGCAGGTCGTCGATCAGCCGGTGCATGCGCTGCGTGCCGGCGCGGATGCGCTGCAGGTAGTCGCGGCCGCGTTCGTCGAGCCGGTCGGCGTAATCCTCCTCGATCATCCGCGAAAAACCGTCGATGCCGCGCAACGGTGCCGCGAGATCGTGCGATACCGAGTAACTGAAGCTCTCAAGTTCGCGCATCGCGGTGACCAGTTCGGCCGTGCGCTCGCGCACGCGCGTTTCCAGCTGCTGGTTCAGCGCCAGCACGCTGCGTTCGGCGTCCTTCTGCGCGCGGATGTCGAGGCCGGTACCGAGCAGGTGCGGCAGACCGTCGAGGTCGATGCGGTAGAGGCTGAACGCGTGCGCCAGGTGTTCGCCACCGGCCGACAGCAGCTCCGCCTCGAAGGTGGCGTCGCGGTGTGTCAGGGCGCGCCGGGCCTGACGCCGCAGCAGCGGGTGGAACTCCGGCGGGAAGAGGTCGAGCGCCGGCTTGCCGATCAGATCGAGAGCGCGGTGGCCGGTGACCGCCTGCAGGTTCTCGTTCCAGCGACGCAGCGCGCCGCGTGCGTCGAGCAGGAAGAAGGCGCCCGGCATGCTGCGCACCAGCGCGGCCGAAAAATTCTCCTCGCGGCGCGCGGTGTCAAGCGCACGGCGACGGGCGGTGTCGTCGGAGAAGATCCAGATGGTTTCGCCCGCTTCATCGGCGTCGCTGGCCAGCTGGCGCACCGAAACGTAGGCATGAAGCGGACTGCCGTCGCGCCGCTGCAGCGTGGTTTCCTGTGCGTAGGGCTGCGGCTTCACGCGCGCAGCGCCTTCGAGCAGGCGCGACAGTTCCATCTCGTCGCGGAAGAAGGGTTCCATCGTCTGCCCGATCAGCGCCCGGCGGTCGTGGCCGAAGATTTCCTGACAGCGCCGGTTGCAGTCGGCGATACGGTCGTCGCGCACATAGACGATGGCCACCGGCACGTCGTCGAGCAGGGCCTGCTTCTCGGTCACCAGCGTGCGCACCGCCTGTTCGGCCAGCTTGCGCTCGGTGATGTCGGTGATCGAGCCGGAGAAACGCAGCACCTTGCCGACCGTGTTGCGCGTCGCCAGACCGCGGTCGCGCACCCACAGGTAGTGACCGTCCTCGTGCCGCATGCGGTATTCGATATCGAACGATTCACGCCGCAGGAAGTGCTCGTCGATTGCGTGCTGCAGCCGCGACAGGTCGTCCGGATGCACGCGTTCGAGCAGCTGTTCGTGCGTCTGCGGTTGCATGGACTGAGGCAGGCCGAGGATCTCGCTCAGTCGTGGCGACAGGAAGTAGCGGCCGGCGCCGATGTCCCAGTCCCAGGCCCCGTCGAAGGAACCCCGCACCGCGTGGAACAGCCGTGCCTCGCTTTCGCGCAGCGCGTCCAGCGTCATGCGATCGCGTGTCACGTCCTCTATCGTGCCGGACACGTAGAGCGGCTTGCCCACGGCGTCGTGATGGGCGCTCGCGCGCAGCCGGAACCAGCGGTAGGTGCCGTCGCGCACGCGCAGCCGGATCTGGTCGTCGCTGTGCGTCATTTCGCGCCCGAACAGCCGTTCGCGCGCGCGCCGGACGGTGCCAGCGTCGTCCGGGTGGGTGGCGGCGCCCCAGTTGAACTGCTGCGCGAACGAGGCGTCGCCGCCGTAGCCGAGCAGGTCGGGAAAGCGATCGCTGTACCAGATCTGACCGGTCTGCAGATTCCATTCCCACTGCGCTTCGTCGTGCGCGCTGGCCACCCGCGCCAGACGCTCGGCCTCGGCGACGGCGTCGCGACGGCGCTGTTCGAGGGCCGCGCAGGCGGCTTCCAGCGCCTGTGCCAGCGCGCTCAGCGGATGCCCGGCCGGGAGGGCGACACGCCCCACCGGTTCGCCGCGCACCAGCGCCGTCGCCGCCGCCTCGACCGGACCGATGGCGTTGGCGACGCGCCGTCGCTCGGCGGTACGCGCGCCCCAGGCGACCAGCACGCAGAAGACGGCCAGCGCACAGGCCGGCAGCAGCGTGGTCAGCAGCACCGGCAGCCCGGTGTCGCGCGCGGCGCCTATCGTCAGCGTACCGACCAGCACGTCGTCGACGCGCAGACTGCCTTCGGCGCGCAGCGTGAGCGCGCTGTCGTCGGTGGCAGAGGGGGGCAGATCGACCAGAAGTTCCCCCTTCGCGTCGCGCAGGCTGGCTTCGGTCAGCAGACCGCGGTCGTGCGCGTCGGACAGGATGCGGCGCAGTTCGGGCGTCTGCCGCGCCTGCAGCGGCGCCATCAATGTGTGCGCAAGTTCCGCGTGAACAGCACGCAGATCGCCGCGTGCCGACAGGCTGGCCAGGCCGAGCGAAATCATCAGCACGAAGATGCCGAGCGCGATCGCCTGCCAGCTCGTGGCGGACAGGCGGTGCGAACGGCGATGCGGTGTGGTGTCGGCCGGAGGCGTTTCGCTGCTGCTCATTGCTCCAGATCTTCTGCCCGCAGCAGGAATACGGGAGCAGTGGCCGAGTCGGTGTCGAGCCAGACCAGCGGCAGCTCGGGCAGCGCCGCTTCGGTTTCGGCCTGGTTGCGGCCGACCTCGACCAGCAGCAGACCGCCCGGATTCAGGTGGCGGCCCGCTTCGGCGACGATGCGGCGCACGATGTCCATGCCGTCGGCGCCGGCGCCGAGTGCCATTTCCGGTTCGCGGCAGAATTCGTCGGGCAGCGCAGCCATGGCCGCTTCGGTCACGTAGGGCGGATTGGAAATGATGAGGTCGTAGCGTCGCTCACTCACCGGTTCGAACAGGTCGCCATGCAGCACTTCGATGCGATCACGCAGCGCGTGGTCGTGGATGTTGAGCTGGGCGACCTTGAGCGCGTCGGCCGACAGGTCGACGGCATCGACCCGTGCCTCCTGGAAGAAGTGCGCGGCGGCGATCGCCAGACAGCCGGAACCGGTGCACAGGTCGAGGATGCGCTCCGGTTCGCCCATGTCGTCGAGCCACGGCGCGAAACCGTCCTGCATCAGTTCGAAAATGTGCGAGCGCGGAATGATGACGCGCGGATCGACGCGGAAGCGGAAGGGGCCGAGCCAGGCTTCGCCGGTGATGTAGGCGGCCGGCTCGCGCTCTTCGCAGCGGCGCTCGGTCACGCGCATCAGGCGCTCGCATTCTTCGACCGTCAGTGCCGCGTCGAGGAAGGGTTCCAGGCGATCGAGCGGCAGATGCAGCGTGTGCAGCACCAGATAGACGGCCTCATCCCAGGCGTCGATGAAACCCTGGCCGAAGGCGACTTCGGCCGCGCCCATGCGGCTGACCAGATAGCGCACCCAGTCGCGCACCGACATCAGTTCTTCCGGCGGCACCGTTTTCTTCGCAGGTGCCTTGTCGCTGGTCTTGAGTTTCATGCTGTCTTTCCTTGACCGAGCAGCCGGTCGAGCAGGTTTTCGTAGATGCGCGACAGCGGTTCGATGTCGGCCACCGCCACGCATTCATTCAGTTTGTGGATGGTGGCGTTGCTCGGGCCGATCTCGACCACCTGGGCGCAGATGTCGGCGATGAAGCGGCCATCGGAGGTGCCGCCGGTGGCCGACAGTTCGGTCGTCAGCCCGGTCACGTCGCGGATGGCGGCTTCGGCCGCATCGACCAGCGTGCCGCGCGGCGTCAGGTAGGGCTTGCCGCCCAGCGTCCACACGATGTCGTGGTCGACGCCGTGCCGATCGAGTACGTCAATCAGCCGCGCTTTCAGCGATTCGGGCGTGCTGGCGGTCGAGAAGCGGAAGTTGAACAGCACTTCGAGCGTGCCCGGAATGACGTTGGTCGCGCCGGTGCCGCCCTTGATGTTGGAAATCTGCCAGCTGGTCGGCGGGAAGTATTCGTTGCCCTCGTCCCAGCGGATGGCGGCCAGCTCGGCCAGCGCCGGGCCGAACATGTGAATGGGGTTCTTCGCCAGATGCGGGTAGGCGATGTGGCCCTGCACGCCCTTGACCGTGAGCTTGCCGGACAGCGAGCCGCGGCGGCCGTTCTTGATCATGTCGCCGAGTTTCGTCACCGAAGTGGGCTCGCCGACCACGCAGTAATCAAGCTTCTCGCCGCGGGCGGCAAGCCGCTCGACGACGCGGACGGTGCCGTCGATGGCGTCGCCTTCTTCATCGGAGGTGAGCAGGAAGGCGATCGAACCGGCGTGATCGGGCACTCGGGCGACGAAGCGTTCGGTGGACGTGACGAAGGCCGCCAGCGAGGCCTTCATGTCGGCCGCGCCTCGACCGTACAGCATGCCGTCGCGCACGACCGGTTCGAACGGGTCGCTGTTCCACTGGTCGAGCGGGCCGGTCGGCACCACGTCGGTATGACCGGCAAAGCAGAACAGCGGGCCGGCGGTGCCGCGACGCGCCCACAGATTGGACACGCCTCCTGCGTCGATGCGTTCGAGGCGGAAGCCGGCGGCCGCCAGACGGGCGCCGATGGTATCGAGACAGCCGCCGTCGACCGGCGTGACCGAACGGGTGGATATGAGCTGTCGGGTGAGCTCAAGCGTTGCTTCTGACATCGGGGAAAATCCGGGGTAGGTCGGGCAGGGCGGTCAGCGGCCGCCCTCGTCGAGATTGAGCGAGAATTCGGCGAACGAAGCGCCGCTCGGCTCGGTCGATTCGAGGTCGCGCAGTTCCGGACTGGGCGTATCGACCTTGGGTGTATCGGTCACGCCGAACTGCGAATTGTTGATGAGCCAGGACAGATTGGTCGGCGAGTCGGAATTCGACAGCGCTTCGTCGAGCGTGATTTCGCCCTCGCGATAGAGGCGGAACAGATCCTGTTCGAAGGTCTGAGAGCCGGGCGCCATGCTGCGCTCCATCGCTTCCTTCACGCTGTTGATTTCGCCGCGCTCGACCAGTTCGGAAATATGGCGCGTGTTCAGCAGCACTTCGACCGCCGGCATGCGGCGCCCATCCGGCTTGCGCACCAGACGTTGTGAAATGATGCCCTTCAGTGTGACCGACAGGTCGAGGAAGAGCAGCGGACGGCTGTCCAGCGGGAAGAAATTGACGATGCGGTTCAGCGCGTGGTGGGCGTTGTTGGCGTGCAGCGTCGCCAGGCAGAGGTGGCCGGTCTGCGCGTAGGCGAGCGCGGCCTGCATCGTTTCGACGTCGCGGATCTCACCGATCAGGATGCAGTCCGGCGCCTGGCGCATTGCGTTCTTCAGCGCCGGCGCCCAGCCCTCGGTGTCCATGCCGATCTCGCGCTGGTTCACGATCGATTTCTTGTGCTTGAACAGGTACTCGATCGGGTCTTCGACCGTCAGGATGTGGCCCGACTTGTTGGCGTTGCGATGGTCGATCATCGCCGCCATCGTCGTCGACTTGCCGGAACCGGTGGCGCCGACGACCAGGATGAGCCCGCGCTTTTCCATGATCAGCTCGGTCAGCACCGGCGGCAGGCCCAGCGTGTCGAGCGGCGGAATGTCGCCGAGGATGTAGCGCACCACCATGGCGATGCTGCCACGCTGCCAGAACATGTTGACCCGGAAGTTGCCGAGGTCGCGCCGGCCGAAGGACAGGTTCAGTTCGCGCGTCTTCTCGAACCTCTGCTGCTGCTCGTCGCTGAGCATTTCGTAGGCCATGCGCTGGATCGTTTCCGGATCCATCACACGCTGGTTGATCGGCACCGTGGTGCCCTGGATCTTGATCGCGATCGGCGCGCCGGCCGAAATGAAGATGTCGGAGGCGTTCTTGTCCGCCATGACCTGGAACAGCTTGTCGAGAATCACGGCGGGCCTCCGACGGCAGCGACTTCAGTGGATCAGTAAGGGCTCAGGCGCGCAGCAGTTCGTTGATGCTGGTCTTGGCGCGCGTCTGCGCGTCGACCCGCTTCACGATGACCGCGCAGTACAGGCTGTACTTGCCGTCGGCCGACGGCAGGTTGCCGGACACGACGACCGAACCTTCGGGCACGCGGCCGTACATCACCTCGCCGGTGGCGCGGTCGTAGATCTTGGTGCTCTGGCCGATGTACACACCCATCGAGATGACGCAGTTGTCCTCGACGATGACGCCTTCGACCACTTCCGAGCGGGCGCCGATGAAGCAGTTGTCACCGATGATGGTCGGGTTGGCCTGCACCGGCTCGAGCACGCCGCCGATGCCGACGCCGCCCGACAGGTGCACGTTCTTGCCGATCTGTGCGCAGGAACCGACGGTGGCCCAGGTGTCGACCATGGTGCCTTCACCGACGTAGGCGCCGATGTTCACGTAGGAGGGCATCAGCACCGCGTTCTTCGCGATGAAGGCGCCGCGGCGCACGGTGGCCGGCGGCACGACGCGGAAACCGCCGGCGCGGAAGGCCGCTTCGTCGTAGCCGGCGAACTTCATCGGCACCTTGTCGTAGTAGCGCGTTTCGGCGCCGTCCATGACGACGTTGTCCTGCATGCGGAAGGACAGCAGCACCGCCTTCTTGATCCACTGGTGGGTGACCCACTCGCCGTCGATGCGCTCGGCGACGCGCAGTGCGCCGCTGTCCAGCTGCGAAAGGACGAAGTCGATGGCTTCGCGCACCTCGGCCGGTGCATTGGTCGGCGAGTACTGGGTGCGGTTTTCGAAGGCGGTTTCGATGATCTGCTGTGCGGCCTGCATGGAGGGTGTCCCGTAAGTTTTATGGTGTGGAGGGTAGTGGCGCCGCGGCTCAGAGCGCGCGGCAGAACTGCACGATGCGTTCGGCGGCCTCGATGCACTCGCCGGCGGGTGCCACCAGCGCGATGCGGACAAAGCCAGCCCCCGGATTGATGCCGTGGGCGTTGCGGGCAAGGTAGCTGCCCGGCAAGACTGCAACATTATATTCGGCGAGCAGGCGGCGGGCGAATTCGGCGTCATCGATCGGCGTGCGCGCCCACAGGTAGAAGCTGGCGTCCGGCAGCGGCGCGTCCATGACAGACGCAATCAGCGGTTGCACCGCGTCGAACTTCGCCCGGTACTGGTCCCGGTTGTCGCGCACGTGCGCCTCGTCCTGCCAGGCCGCGATGCTGGCACGCTGAACCGCCAGCCCCATCGCACTGCCGTGGTAGGTGCGGTAGAGCAGGAAGCGCTTGAGCAGGCGGGCGTCGCCAGCGACGAAGCCGGAGCGCAGACCGGGCACGTTGGAACGCTTGGACAGGCTCGAAAACACCACCAGCCGTTCGAAACCGCTGCGGCCCAGGGCCTGCGCGGCCTGAAGGCCGCCGAGCGGCGGTGCTGCCTCGTCGAAATAGATTTCCGAATAGCACTCGTCCGAGGCGATCACGAAGTTGTGGCGGTCGGCCAGTTCGAACAGCGTGCGCCATTCGTCCAGCGTCATCACTTTGCCGCAGGGATTGGCCGGCGAGCACACATAGACCAGCTGCACGCCCCGCCAGTCGGCCTCCGGGATGCGGTCGAAATTGCAGGCGAAACGGTCGTCCGGCAGCTGGTTGTAGAAGGCGATCCGGGCGCCGGCCAGCAGGGCCGCGCCTTCGTAGATCTGGTAGAAAGGGTTGGGCGCCAGCACCTTGGCGTCCGGCCGGCTGGCGTCGATCACGCACTGCGCGAACGAGAACAGCGCCTCGCGCGAACCATTCACCGGCAGCACCTGGGTCGCCGCATTCACGGCAGGCAGACCGTAGCGGCGCTGCAGCCAGGCCGCGATACACTCGCGCAGCGCATCGATGCCAGCCGTCGTCGGATAGACCGCGAGGCCGTCCAATGCGCCGGTCAGTGCGTCCTTGATCAGCTGAGGCGTGGCATGCTGCGGCTCGCCGATCGACAGGCGCACCAGCGGCAGATCGGCTGGGCCGGTCACGCCGGCGGTCAATTCCTTCAGTCTTTCAAAGGGATAGGGTTGAAGCAGAGACAGATGGGGCGTGACGGGCAGGGTGTCGTTCAGCATGAAAGTCAGCAATTTCGGTTCTTGAAGCCGTTGGCGTCGATGGTGGCGCCCGGAAACGCATAAGTATACGTCCCGATGCTCACTTCCCGCCGGCCGTCTTCACGGCTGCTGCCCTCGGTCGCGCTGCTCGCCGGCGCCGTCATCTGGGGCCTAATCTGGTACCCCTACCGCGTCATCGACGCCGCCGGCATGGGCGGTGTGACCGCCACCTTCATCACCTACGGCCTTGCCTTCATGTTCGGCCTGATCCCGCTGTGGCCGGTACTGCGCCGCACCCGGCCCAGCTTCTGGCTGGTCGCGCTGGCGCTGGCGGCCGCCGGCACCAATCTCGGTTATGTGCTCGGCACCCTGGACGGCGTGGTGATGCGCGTGCTGCTGCTGTTCTACCTGTCGCCGCTATGGACTGTGCTGCTGTCGCGCCTGCTGCTGGGCGAACGGCTGAGCCGGGCCGGCACCGGTGTGATCGCGCTGTCGCTGGCCGGTGCCTTCGTCATGCTGTGGCGGCCGGAACTGGGTCTGCCCTGGCCGCAGGGCTCGGCCGAGTGGATGGGCCTGGGCGCCGGCGTCTGCTTCGCGCTCGCCAACGTGCTCATCCGCCGCACCGCCCACATCGAGATCGAACAGAAGGTGATGGCCGTCTTCCTCGGCGTCATCGCCGTAGCACCCGTCGCTGCCTGGCTGCGTGGCGAAGCCCCGCTGCAGCAGTTCGCCGCCATCGGCGTCGACACCTGGCTACTGCTGGCGCTGATCGGCGGCGTGCTGCTGCTGGTCAATCTGGTGGTGCAGTACGGCATCACCTTCCTCAGCGCCAACGCCGCGATCGCGCTCTTCCTGTTCGAACTGGTGGTCGCCGCGATTTCGTCCTTGTGGCTGGCGGGTGAGGTGATGGGGCTGAAGGAGTGGATAGGCGGCGCGATGATCATCGCGGCCAGTCTGTTTTCGGGGCACTTGGAGGCGCCGGCGCCGGAGAGCGAAACCGCTCCTCGCGCGTAGCGGCGGATCAGTATCCGGCAGACGCACTCCACGAGGCGCCACTGCGTGCTGGTCGCTGTAATGATGTGCAACCTGCCGCGGAGGCGCGGCCTGCGATCCTACAGATGGAAATCGCCCGCCGCCTCCGGCTGGTAAAGCACGCGCTCGATCCGGATGCGCCGGGTCCGGTGCGGCATACGCCAGTCGATGCAATCGCCCTCCCGGTAACCGAGGATCGCGGTGCCGACACTCGAGCACACCGACAGTTTCCCGGCACTGCCGTCCGCGTCCTGCGGGTAGACCAGAGCCACTTCCATTTTCTCGTCGTCCAGATGCAGCACGGCCCGCGAGTTCATCGTGACCACGTCCCGCGCCACCTTGCGCGAATCGACGACGATGGCGCGCTCGACCTCGTGTTCGAGATCGACCACATCCGCGTCGTCCTCCAGCGCGATCAGGTTCCGGAGCCGGGCCTGGTCGATTTCGGTGACGTAGATCCCGGAGGGGTCATCGACCGTATCCTCGCGCAGACGCTGCAGATAGCGCTCCGAACTCATCGCGAATGACTTCAGCGTCGGTGTCTCGCTTTCGAGCACGAAGCCACAGCGCAGGAAGGCCTTCAGCGAGCGCGTGTTGTCGGCGTGAATCCTGGCGATCAGCTTCTCGGCCCGCATGTCGAAGAAGGCGAGCTTCATGCCTTCGCGCAGCGCACTGGCGCCTAGCCTGCGGCCCCAGTTGTCGCGGTCTCCGATGACCAGCACGATTTCGCAGTCTGCGCCGTTCTTGACGAGGCGGACGAAGCCCACCGGCCGATCATGCCGGTCGCAGGCCATGAAGAAGCGGCCGCCCTGGTTGAACAGATGGGTCAGGACGGGTAGCTGGACCCGGTTGACGACCTGTTCGATGTGGCGGGAGACATGACGCGAATCGCTCAGGTAGCGGACGACGTTCTCGTCCTCCAGCCAGTCCATCAGATTCAGCGCGTTGGCCCGGGTGATTTCCGGGCACAGAGAAATGAAAGGCTTGCTCATTTTCACCCCATTCGATTTCAAGGATGAAAGCCTTCCATGGTCAGTGCCATGACGGTTCTTTCGACTGAGGCGGCATTTTAAGGCAGTGGGCACGAACGGGCCAGTTCGCGCGCCGCAGCAGACACAGCTTGCCTCAGGCAGAAGGACCGATGCCCGTGCTTTCGCGTCATGCGCGGCGAGGGAGCCGTAAGGTCGCTTTTCACGCGTTCGCAAGAATGCGTGACTTGGTACGGATGTGACAGGTGTTGCACTGCACAAGATACGACTTTTGGCCTAGCATGAAATCGTTACCTTCGTGTGGATCGAACGATGCAACGCGATACCGAAGAAATCTACCCACTCGGCTGCAAGCGCAAGGTGGCGGGCGAGTACCGGGTGCATTACTACGGCTACTGGATCAAGATCTATGAGCCGCCCGCTGACTCGCTGTCGGCGAAGAAGAAGCTGATCGAGGCCTTGACCCGGCGCCTGTTCAACCATGTCGAGCACGGCATCAACATTCCGGGCTCCCGCCTGAACGAGGCACGCGCTGCCTACGATGCCGAGCAGGATCCCGCGCTCAAGCGGGTCAAGGGCGGCATGCTCGCGGGGGCGCTGTTCAACCGTGCGACGGACATATTCACGAGGCTGGTCGAACTGCAGGCGGCGGGCGTCGAGATCGACAGCGACAACGGCCTGATGCGCGAGTGCGGCCACTGTCTTCAGGAAGCGCTGGAACTCGGGCGCTCGGTGCGGCACCGCAGCGGCGAAGAAGGCATCGACGAAATGTGGGGCGAGCCGTTCAAGGCATTTTCAGTGCCGGTCGAGTCGTTCTACGAAAGCCGCTACATCAAGATCGCGCTCACCATGCGCGATATCGATCTGATCGCCGGCGAACTGTGCGACACCTTCGGCAATCGCCCGCGCTTCAAGGGGATTTCCGACCTTGTCGTGAGCTTCGCCGATGCGGCCAAGATCAAGACGGAAACCTTGCGCACGGACAAGTCCATCTTTGATGTCTGGGCCAGCTTCGCGGTGTCGGCTGAAGAACTGCTCGCCTTCGTGCCGGACGATGCGGACTGTACGGATGCCGAACGGCGCGATCTCGATCTGGGTGTGCGCCTGATCCGTCAGGGCACGGAACTGCTGAGCGACATCACACGGGCACGGGTGCCGATGCCCAAGAGCACGCGCGACTTCGTCACGCGCTGCGCCGATTACCGCTTGCGTGCGCCGTCCTGTTGATGCGATCGCCAAGGCAGGCACGGGCGTGATCGCCGCAGTACTGCCGCGAAACCGTCGCCGTGCCCGGTGTGGTGTCCGATCATGCAATGAGCCACAACGGACGGGCTGAAACCGCCCGGCGGCTGAAGGACTGACCGACCGTATCGATGTGGGCGGCATGGCGTTTGCCGCCCGGCCGTGCCCACCCGGTCAAAGCCGGAGAGCGGGGGGCGATGCTATCATTCGCGCCAATCCGGCCATTCCCGGCCTCATCTGCCCGACTCTGCCCCTCCCGCCGCCGACCCGTGCGACTGTCCAAGCTCAAACTCGCCGGTTTCAAGACCTTCGTCGATCCGACCACCATACAGATGCCTGGCCAGCTGGTCGGCGTGGTGGGGCCGAACGGCTGCGGCAAATCCAACATCATCGACGCGGTGCGCTGGGTGCTCGGCGAGTCGCGTGCGTCCGCCTTGCGCGGCGACGCGATGACCGACGTCATCTTCAATGGTTCGGGTACGCGCAAGCCGGTGGGCCGGGCCAGCGTCGAACTGGTGTTCGACAACGCGCAGGGCAGGGCGGCCGGGCAGTGGTCGCAGTACGCCGAAATCGCGGTCAAGCGGGTGCTCGAGCGCGATGGTCAGTCGGATTACTTCATCAACAACACCCGCGTGCGCCGGCGCGACGTGATCGACGTGTTCCTCGGCACCGGCCTGGGCCCGCGCGCCTACGCCATCATCGAGCAGGGCATGATCACCCGCATCATCGAGGCGCGCCCGGAAGAGCTGCGCGCCTTCCTCGAAGAGGCGGCGGGCATCACCAAGTACCGCGAGCGGCGCAAGGAAACACAGGGCCGGCTCGACGACGCGCGCGACAACCTGGTGCGGCTGGACGATATCGTCGGCGAACTGGGCACGCGTATCGAACGGCTGCAGAAGCAGGCCGAGATCGCCGCCCGCTACACCGACATGAACCGCCGCCTGTCCGAGCGGCAGGCGCTGCTGTGGGCGATGAAGCAGCGTTCGGCAGCGGCCGAGGCCGACGCGCTGACGCTGGAAGCCGGCCGCATCGAGAACGACATCGAGCGTGAGACCGCGGCGCTGCGCCACCACGAGGCGGCGCTGGAGCGCATCCGCACCGAACATTTCGCCAGTTCCGAGGCGGTGCACGCGGCACAGGCGGAACTGCTGACCGCCAATGCCGAAGCCAGTCGCCTCGAAGACGACCTGAAGCGCGCCGCCGAGAACCGGCACAAGCTGGAAGCGCGCATCGCCCAGCTCGAGGGCGAAGTGGCGAACTGGCGCGCGCGCATCGAGGCGATCGAGACCGACACCGGCCGCTGGACCGAACTGGCCGAGCACGCGGCGCACCGCATCGAACAGGCGGAAGCGCGTCACGAAACGACCAGCGCGCTGCTGCCCGAAGCGGAAGCCGCTTTCCAGGAAGCGGAACAGCAGGCCAGCCTCGCGCGGCGCGAACTCGCCGCGGTCGAGCAGCAGCTCAAGGTCGAGGAAACCCACCGCGCCAACGCCGGCCGCACGCTCAATTCACTGGCCGGACGGCGCGAGCGCATCGCGCACGACGAGGCGCAGCTGATCGAGCCCGACCGCGAGGCGCTGGCGCAGGCGCAGGACAAGCTCGAATCGCTGCAGATGGCGCAGGAGGCGGCGCAGCAGCGTCTGCAGGCCGCACAGAACGCGGTGCCGCAACTGCAGGCGCAGGTGCGCAACGCGCAGGACGCCGAGCGCGCCGCCACGCGGACGCTGACCGAAACCCGCGCCCGTCGCGACGCGCTGGTCGAGCTGCAGCGCAAGACGCAGACCGACGGCAAGCTCGCCCCCTGGCTGGCCGCGCTCGGCCTGCAGGACGCGAAGCCGCTGTGGCAGTCGCTGCAGGTCGATGCCGGCTGGGAACTGGCGGTCGAGGCGGTGCTGCGCGAACGGCTGGGCGCGCTCGAAGCGGCGTCGGCCGATACGCTGGCGTCTGCCTGCGCGGCCGGTGCGGCACCGCAGAACCTGACGCTCGCACTCCCCGGCAGCGACGCGCGCGCGGACGTCGGTGCCGACAGCCTGCGCCACCGCGTGCGCGCCCACGACGCGCGCTGGGACGCACTGCTCGATCTGTGGCTGGGTCCGGTCGCCGCCGTCGAGTCGCTGGATTTCGCCGCCAGCGGTCTGCGCGTCGACCAGGAAGGCCGTGTCGCGCAGGGCGCGTCGCTGACGCTGTATGCGCCGGACGCCCGCACGCACGGCGTGCTCGAGCGCGCGCGCGACATCGACCGTCTCGCCGAGGAGATCGAACTCGCCGACGCCCAGCTCGCCGAATCGCGCGAGGCGCTGCGCGAAGCCGAGTCGGCACTGGCCGGCGCACACGAGGAACAGGCCGCCGCGCGGCGCGAACAGCAGTCGCTGACCCAGGCTGCGCACAGCGCCCAGGTCGAGCAGATCAAGCTGGCACAGGCGGTGTCGCGCTACGACGAACAGCGCGCGGGGCTGGCGCGCGATCGCGCCGAAGTCGATCAGGCCGAGCAGACCGAGCGTGCCCACCTTGAACGCGCCGACGCCGAGATCGAGCGCGCGCGCGAACTGATCGAGGTGCAGCGCATGCGACTCGACGCCGCGACCGAGGCGCAGAAGAACGCCGACAGCCAGCTGCGCGAGGCGCGCTTCGCCGATCAGGCGGCGGCGCGCGAACTGCAGGAGGCGAACTTCTCGCAGCGTGAATGCACGAGCCGCCTGACCGATCTGGCGAACAACCTCGCGGTGGCCCGGACCCAGCTCGAGAACGCCGAACTGGAGTGCGCGCTGCGCCGCGACGAATTCGCGCAGATCGACGAAGGCAGCATAGACAGCCGGCTGCAGCAGGTGCTGGACAACCGCCGGGCGCGCGAACAGGTGCTGGCCACCTGCCGCGACGCGCAGGAAGTGCTCGCCGCCCAGCTGCGCGAACTGGAATCGCAGCGCGCCAATACCGAACACCTGCTGGCGCCGGCGCGCGAGCGGTTGGCCGAACTGAAGCTGAAACAGCAGGCGGCCGCGCTGAATGCCGAACAGTACGCGCAGCGCCTGGGCGAGATCGAACTGCCGGACGGCCGGCTCGATGCGCTGCTGGCCGAGGGCGAGGCGGAGAAGGTGCGCGAGGGCGCACTGACTGCAGAGATCAGCCGCCTGACGCGGGAAATCGCGGCACTCGGCGCGGTGAACCTCGCCGCGCTGGAAGAGTTGGCGCAAGCCAGCGAGCGCAAGGGTTATCTCGATGCGCAATCGACCGATCTGCGCGATGCCATCGCCACGCTGGAAGACGCCATCCGCCGCATGGACCGCGACACGCGCGCCCTGCTCAAGGAGACGTATGATCGCGTCAATACCGAGTTCGGCCGCATCTTCCCGGAACTGTTCGGTGGCGGTGAGGCCCGACTGGTCATGACCGGCGACGAGATTCTGGATGCGGGCCTGCAGGTGTTCGCGCAGCCGCCGGGCAAGCGCAACGCGTCGATCCAGCTGCTGTCCGGCGGCGAGAAGGCGCTGACCGCGACGGCGCTGGTGTTTGCCTTCTTCCAGCTCAACCCGGCACCGTTCTGCATGCTGGACGAGGTCGATGCGCCGCTGGACGACACGAATACCGAACGCTTCTGCGAAATGGTGAAGCGCATGTCCGCTTCGACGCAGTTCGTGTTCATCAGTCACAACAAGATCACGATGGAAATGGCGCAACAGCTGGTTGGCGTCACCATGCAGGAGCGCGGGTGTTCGCGCGTGGTCGAGGTCGATATGGAAGCGGCGCTGAAACTGCGCGACGAAGCGCTCAGCGTCTGAACAAAAAGGGATACGGATTCATGCAACTGACTGAACTGCAGATGGGGCTGATCGCGCTCGGCGTGGTCGGTGTCGGTGCCGTGATCGGCTACAACCTGTGGCAGGAGCGGCGCCACCGCCGTACGGCCGAACGCGCGCTCGGCGACGCCCAGCCCGACGTGCTGATCGATCCGCTGCACCAGCCATCGCGCCGCGTCGAACCGACGCTGGATTTCGACCTGGGCAGCGATCTCGGCAACGAGCTCGCGAGCGACACGCCGGTCGGGCCGGCGATCGATCTGCCGACGGACGAGCGGATGAGCGCCGCGGCCGACGACACCGTGCAGCTTGCCCCGCAGCGCGAGCCGGTGCTCAAAGCGGCGCCGGCTGATGACACAGCGCCGGCGTGGGCCGATGCCAAGGTCGAAGAAGTCATCGTCGTCGAACTGGAGGCGCCGATTGCGGCAACCGAGTTCCAGCGCGCTTGGGGCGAGCTGACGCGTCAGGTCGATACCGGCCTGCGCCTGCGTGGCCGCGACGAACAGGCCGGCCGCTGGCTGGAGCTGACGCCGGAGACCGCCGGCAATCTGTCGCGCATCGAAATGGCGGTGCAGCTCGCCGATCGCCGCGGCCCGCTCAGCGAGGCCTCGCTGTCGGCGCTGGCGCACGCGCTGCAGGCCGTCGCCGACCGCTTCCTCGCCGTCGTGCATTTCCCCGACGCACGCGATCTGCTCACCCGTGCGCGTGAGCTCGACAGCTTCGCCGCGTCGGTCGACGTGCAGATCGGCCTCAACCTGGTGGCCGGTGAACACCCGATTTCCGGCACCAAGCTCCGTGGTCTGGCCGAAGCGCAGGGCTTCGCGCTCGATAACGGCCTGTTCCGCGCGCGCGACGATGCCGGCGCGACGATCTACACGCTGGGCAATCTCGACGCCGCCGAATTCATCGCCGAAACGATGAAGAACCTGCAGACGCCGGGCGTGACACTGCTGCTTGACGTGCCTACGGTCGCCGACGGCGCGCGCAATTTCGACCGCATGGTCACCATGGCCGAACAGTTCGCGCACGCGCTCGGCGCCCGCGTGGTCGATGACAACCGGCAGCCGCTGTCGCCCGCTTCGCTTGGCGTGATCCGCAGCAAGATTGCCGAATTCCAGACCCGCATGACGCAGTTCGGCGTAGCGCCGGGCAGCGCGTCGGCGCGCCGCCTGTTCAGCTGATGGATGCGGCTGTCCTTGCGCGCGCGGCCGAGCTGCGCGCGCAGATCGCCCGTCACGACCGCCTCTACTACGAACTCGACGCACCGGAGATTCCGGACGCGGAATACGACCGCCTGTTTCGCGAACTGCAGGCGCTGGAAGCCGAGTACCCGACGCTGCGCACAGCCGATTCGCCGACGCAGCGGGTCGGCGGCAAGCCGCTCGACAGCTTCGCGCCGGTGCGCCACGTCGTGCCCATGCTGTCGATCCGCACCGAAACCGATACCGAGGCGAGCGGCGCGCTGAATTTTGACGCCCGTGTGCGGCGCGAACTTGGACTGACCGAGGAGGCGCCGCCGGTCGAATATGCCGCCGAACTGAAGTTCGACGGCCTCGCCATCAATCTGCGCTATGAAAACGGCGTACTGGTGCTCGCCGCCACGCGTGGCGACGGCGAGACCGGCGAGGACGTGACGCAGAACGTGCGCACCATCCGCGATGTGCCGCTGGCGCTGAAGCCGCTTCCGACCACGGGCCAGCCCTCGCTGTTCGATGCACCCGGCCTGCCCGAGGTGCTGGAGGTGCGCGGCGAGGTCTACATGCGGCGCGACGACTTCGACGCCTTCAATGCACGCGCCATCGAGGCGGGCGAGAAGACGCTGGTGAACCCGCGCAACGGTGCGGCAGGCAGCATCCGCCAGCTCGACCCGGCGATCGCGGCGAAGAGGCCCTTGTCCTTCTATGCCTACGGCCTCGGCGAAGTGCGCGGCTGGACGCTGCCCGACACCCACGCCGGTGTGCTCGACGCGCTGGCCGCCTTCGGCCTGCCGGTCAGCGAGCACCGCGCGGTGTGTAGCGGCGGCGAGGCGCTGGCCGCATTCCACGCGCGCATTGCCGAGGCGCGGCCGACGTTGCCCTTCGACATCGACGGCGTGGTCTACAAGGTGAACAGCCTGGCCCTGCAGCAGCGCATGGGTTTCGTCACCCGCGAGCCGCGCTGGGCGGTGGCGCACAAGTACCCGGCGCAGGAAGCGCTCACCACGGTGCAGGACATCGAGGTGCAGGTCGGTCGCACCGGCAAGCTCACGCCGGTGGCGCGGCTGGCGCCGGTGTTCGTCGGTGGCGTGACGGTGACCAACGCGACGCTGCACAACGAATCGGAAATCCGACGCAAGGACGTGCATGTCGGCGACACCGTCATCGTGCGCCGCGCAGGTGATGTCATACCTGAGGTCGTGTCGGTGCTGTCGGACAGACGGCCGGCGGACGCGCGTGCATTCTCCATGCCCAGCCACTGTCCGGTCTGCGGTTCGGACGTGGTGCGTGAAGAAGGCGAGGTCGATCATCGCTGCACCGGGGGCTTGTACTGTTCAGCGCAGCGCAAGCAGGCGCTGCTGCATTTCGCGCAGCGTCGCGCGATGGACATCGAAGGATTGGGTGACAAGCTGGTCGAGCAACTGGTGGATGGCGGACTGATCCGCAGCCTGCCTGACCTCTACCGGCTGGGCGTGCTCAAGCTGGCCGAGCTGGATCGCATGGCGGTGAAGTCGGCGGAAAACCTGGTGACCGCACTGGAACAGTCCAAGCGCACCACGCTGGGGCGCTTCCTGTTCGGTCTGGGCATCCGCCACGTCGGCGAGGCGACCGCCAAGGATCTGGCGCGCCACCTAGGCAGCATGGATCGCATCATGGACGCTTCGGTCGAGGAACTGGCCCAGGTGCCTGACGTCGGTCCGGTGGTCGCGGCCAGCATCCACACCTTCTTCGCGCAGCCGCACAACCGCGAGGTGGTCGAGCAGCTGCGCGCCTGCGGCATCGTCTGGGAAGAGGGCGAAGCACAGGTGGCGAGCGGTCCACTGGTCGGCAAGACAGTGGTGCTCACCGGCACGCTGCCCACGCTTTCGCGCGATCAGGCCAAGGACTTGCTTGAGGCTGCGGGCGCGAAAGTGGCCGGCAGCGTGTCGAAAAAGACCGATTTCGTGGTGGCTGGCACGGACGCCGGTTCCAAGCTCACAAAAGCGCAAGAACTGGGCATTAATATTCTCGATGAATCCGGGCTCATGTCGATGCTCGAGAAAAGGGAGCCATAGAACGATGAAATCCGTACGCAAAGCAGTCTTTCCCGTCGCCGGTCTGGGCAGCCGTTTCCTGCCCGCCACCAAGGCCAACCCGAAGGAAATGCTGCCGGTGGTCGACAAGCCGCTGATCCAGTACGCCGTCGAGGAAGCCGTGGCCGCCGGCTGCACCGACCTCATCTTCATCACCGGTCGCACCAAGCGCTCGATCGCCGACCACTTCGACAAGGCCTACGAGCTCGAGCACGAGCTCGAGATGAAGAAGAAACATGACCTGCTGGCGCTGTGCAACACGGTGCCCAAGCACGTGAACTGCATCTACATCCGCCAGTCGGAACCGCTCGGCCTGGGCCACGCCGTGCTGTGCGCGGCGCCGGTCGTCGGTGACGAGCCGTTCGCCGTGCTGCTGGCCGACGACCTGATCGACGGCGAGCCGCCGATCCTGAAGCAGATGACCGACATCTTCGACCGCTTCGGCCGCTCCATCCTCGGCGTGCAGCAGGTGCCGCGCAGCCAGACCGGCAGCTACGGCATCGTCAGCACCGACGCCGACGTCGGCGGCCTGTACGGCGTGACCGGCATCGTCGAGAAGCCGAAGCCCGAAGTGGCGCCGTCTACGCTGGCCGTGGTCGGCCGTTACGTGCTGACGCCGCGCATTTTCGATCACCTGCGCGCGATCACGCCGGGTGCCGGCGGCGAGCTGCAGCTGACCGACGCGATCGCCGCGCTGCTGAAGGAAGAGGCGGTGCTGGCCTATCCGTTCAAGGGCACGCGCTACGACTGCGGTTCCAAGCTGGGCTATCTGCAGGCGACCGTCGCACTGGCGCGCAAGCATCCTGAAGTCGGCGCAGCATTCACCGCCTGGATGGACGCGCAGGAAGTGTCGCGCGAAGAGATTTCGCGCGAAGCCGACGCAGCGTGAGTCGTCTGGCCGACGCGCAGGCACTGCTTGCAGGTGCCGACCTGATCTGTTCCGCCGCTGAAGTCGAGGCGGCGGTCGATCGGGTCGCGCGGGAGATCACGGCGGCGGTCGGCGACAGCTACCCGCTGCTGCTGTCGGTGATGGGCGGCGCTGTCGTGTTCACCGGCAACCTGCTGCCCAAGCTCGCGTTTCCGCTCGACTTCGACTACCTGCATGTCACCCGCTACGGCGACGAGACCTCGGGCGGCGAACTGCGCTGGATCAACGAGCCGCGCACGCCGCTGGTCGGGCGCACCGTGCTCGTGCTCGACGACATCCTCGACGAGGGCATCACGCTGGCGGCGATCCGCCAGCACATCCTGTCCAAGGGCGCGACGCGTTGCCTGACCGCTGTGTTCTCGGACAAGCAGATCGGTCGCGCCAAGCCGATCACCGCCGACTTCACCGGGCTGGAACTGCCCAACCGCTACGTGTTCGGCTACGGCATGGACGTGCGCGGTGCGTGGCGCAATCTGCCGGCCATTTACGCGCTGAAGGAGTAGGGCGTGACAGACGCCGGAACCGACGCGCTGCCGGTCTTCCTCGACATCGAGGCGTCCGGCTTCGGTGCCGGCAGCTATCCGATCGAAGTGGGCTGCGTGCTGCCGGACGGGCGCACGCTGTGCTGTCTGGTGCGTCCGCCGGAGCAGTGGCGGCACTGGGATGCCAGCGCCGAGTCCATCCACCACATCACGCGCGACGTGCTGATGCAGCACGGTCTGCCGGTCGAGGAGGTCGTGTGCCGGCTCGACGAGGCGCTGCGCGGGCGCGAGGTGTACAGCGATGCCTGGGGCAACGATTACGCCTGGCTGTCGCGCCTCTACGACGAGGCGGATCGCGTGCCGCGCTTTCATCTGCGCAGCCTGCGCGAACTGCTGAACGAAGACCAGGCGGCGCGCTGGCATGGGGTCAAGCAGGCGGTGGCGGAAGAGCTGCACACCACGCGCCATCGCGCCAGCAACGACGCGCGCGTGCTGCAGACCACCTACGCACGGCTGCGTGCACAGGCGGCGATCGAGCGCCGCACCTGAAGCCAGGCTCCGGACGAGGCACACATGAAAAGAGCGCCCTTGGGCGCTCTTTTCATTTCATTCGACGCTGCCCGGATATCAGGCTTCGTCGCGCGAAGCGCGCTTGCGCTCGTGTTCCTTCAGGTGACGCTTGCGCAGGCGGATGTTCTTCGGCGTGATCTCGACCAGTTCGTCGTCGGCGATGAATTCGATCGCCGATTCCAGTGTCAGCGCGATCGGCGGAATCAGGCGCACGGCTTCGTCGGTGCCCGAGGCGCGCACGTTGGTGAGCTGCTTGCCCTTGATCGGGTTCACCACCAGGTCGTTGTCGCGCGAGTGGATGCCGATGATCATGCCTTCGTACAGCACATCGCCCGGATTGACGAACATGCGGCCGCGGTCCTGCAGGTTCCACAGCGCGTAGGCGACTGCTTCGCCGTCGTTCTGCGAAATGAGCACGCCGTTGCGACGTTCCGACATGGCGCCGGCCATCGGGCCGTAGTCGTCGAACACGTGGCTGGCCAGACCGGTGCCGCGGGTCAGCGTCAGGAATTCGCCCTGGAAGCCGATCAGGCCGCGCGCCGGAATGCGGTACTCGATGCGCACACGGCCCTTGCCGTCCGGCTGCATGTCCTGCATTTCGCCGCGGCGACGACCCAGTTCTTCCATCACGCCGCCCTGATGGGTTTCCTCGACGTCGACGGTGAGCATTTCGTACGGCTCGCACTTCACGCCGTCGATTTCCTTGAACACCACGCGCGGGCGGCCGACCGCCAGTTCGTAGCCTTCACGGCGCATGTTTTCCAGCAGGATGGTCAGGTGCAGTTCGCCGCGGCCCGATACCAGGAACACGTCGGAGTCGTCGGTGTACTCGACGCGCAGCGCCACGTTCTTCAGCAGTTCCTTTTCCAGGCGCTCGCGGATCTGGCGGCTGGTGACGAACTTGCCTTCGCGACCGGCCAGCGGCGAGGCGTTCACCATGAAGTTCATCGTCAGCGTCGGCTCGTCGACCGCGATCGGCTTCATCGGCTCGGGCGATTCGGGATCGCAGATGGTGACGCCGATGCCGACCTGCTCGATGCCGGACACCAGCACGATGTCGCCGGCACTGGCCGATTCCGCCTGCGTGCGGTCCAGGCCCTTGAAGGTGAGGACCTGGCCGACCTTGGCCTTGCCGCGGCTTTCGTCGCCGTAATAGACGACGACTTCCTGGTTCGGCTTGATGCGGCCGCGCTTGATGCGGCCGATGCCGAGCTGGCCGATATAGGTCGAGTAGTCGAGCGAACAGATCTGCAGCTGCAGCGGCGCGTCTTCATCGACTTCCGGCTGCGGCACGTGCTTCAGGATGGTTTCGAACAGCGGGCGCATGTCGGTGCCCGGCTTGTCGGCGTCCAGCATGGCGAAGCCGTTCAGCGCAGAGGCGAACACGACCGGGAAGTCGAGCTGTTCGTCGGTGGCACCCAGCTTGTCGAACAGATCGAAGGTGTGGTTGATCACCCAGTCCGGACGGGCGCCCGGACGGTCGATCTTGTTCACGACGACGATGGGCTTCAGGCCCAGCGCGAGTGCCTTGCGGGTGACGAAGCGGGTCTGCGGCATCGGGCCTTCGACGGCGTCGACCAGCAGCAGCACGGAATCGACCATCGACAGCACGCGCTCGACCTCGCCGCCGAAGTCGGCGTGGCCCGGGGTGTCGACGATGTTGATGTGCGTGCCTTCGTATTCGATCGCGCAGTTCTTGGCGAGAATCGTGATGCCGCGTTCTTTTTCGATATCGCCGGAATCCATGACCCGCTCGGACACCTGCTGGTGCGATGCGAAGGTGCCGGATTGGCGCAGCAGCTGGTCAACCAGCGTGGTCTTGCCATGATCGACGTGCGCGATGATGGCGATGTTGCGTATGGAGCGGGACATGGGAATGGTGCGGCGCAAAAGATAAACACACGAGTTTAGCACGCCAAGTTCGCAAGACGTCAGGTGCCCGGACGGAGGGCGTTCCGGCTGCTAGACTCGCCGGTCATCCAATCAGGAGTTCCGGAACGATGCTGGCCATCATTGGCGGAAGCGGGCTGACCCAGCTTGCCAACCTCGACGTCACGCGGCGCGAGGTCGTGCGTACCCCTTACGGCGAACCGTCCGGTCCGCTCACCTTCGGCCGTCTCGGTGGGCACGAACTGGTGTTCATCGCCCGCCATGGCTACGGCCACACGATTCCGCCGCATCGCGTCAATTACCGCGCGAACATCTCGGCGCTGAAGAGCGTCGGGGTAGACAAGGTCGTATCGGTGGCGTCCGTCGGCGGCATCCGGCCCGACCTGGCGCCGGGCAGCCTGGTCGTGCCGGATCAGATCATCGACTACACCTGGGGCCGCCATTCGACCTTTTTCGACGGCCACGACGGACAGGTGAAGCATGTCGATTTCACCGAACCCTACGACAGCGCCCTGCGTGCTCGGCTGCTTGCCGCCGCGACGCTGGCCGGCGAGGCGGTGATCGACGGGGCCGTCTATGCAGCCACCCAGGGACCGCGCCTCGAAACCGCGGCCGAGATCAACCGTTTCGAGCGCGACGGCGCCGACGTCGTCGGCATGACCGGCATGCCCGAGGCGGTGCTGGCGCGCGAAGCCGGTTTGGCTTACGCGGCGCTCAATGTGGTGGTGAATCACGCGGCCGGTCGCGGCGATTCCGCGCACGGCATCCAGATGTCGGCCATCGAAGCCATGCTGCAGGAGGCGATGATGCGCGTGCGTCACCTGCTCGAGCGCTTGTGCCAGGAAGGAGTGTGCCCGTGATCCGCGACATCCTGCGTATGGGCGACCCGCGCCTGCTGCGTGTTTCGCGGCCGGTCGAGCGTTTCGATACGGCGGAGCTCGACGCACTGGTGACCGACCTGATGGACACCATGCAGGCGGCCAACGGCGCCGGCCTCGCGGCACCACAGATCGGCGTCGACCTGCGCGTCGTCATCTTCGGCGGCTCGCCGTCCGTGCGCTATCCGGACGCGCCGGTCGTGCCTTTCACCGTGCTTGTCAATCCAGTGCTGACGCCGCTCGGCCACGACATGGAGGAGGGCTGGGAGGGCTGTCTGTCCGTGCCTGGTCTCCGCGGCGTCGTGCCGCGTTACAGCCGGCTGCAATACAGCGGTTTCGATCCGGCGGGCAAGCCGATCTCGCGCGAGGCCGAAGGTTTTCACGCGCGCGTCGTGCAGCACGAATGCGACCATCTGGATGGCATCCTCTATCCAATGCGGGTGCGTGACTTCAGTCGCTTCGGCTATACCGACGTGCTGTTCCCGGGCGTCGAGGATGGTGACGACTGACGGGGTCTGAGCGGGCACTGCTATCGTGAACCGAGGGCCCTTCTCGCCCCGGCAAAAGCCCGTATCGAAGTCTGTAGATGGCCATCGCCGTGTCGCGGCCAAGGCCGTTCCCACAGGAGATGCGCCCGACCCACAGTCTGAGTCCGGGCCGGGGTTCTGTGGGAGGGGTCTTGACCCCGATAGCCGCCTGCATCGAAGTCTGCGGATGGCCGCCGCCGTGTCGCGGCCAAGGCCGCTCCCACAGGGGTGCGCCCGACCCACGGCCTGAGCCGGGGCCGGGGTTCTGTGGGAGGGGTCTCCTGACCCCGACGGGGCCGGCGATCGACAACGACCGGTCATTCGAAGGCCGAAGTCGCGGTCGGACGATCCTTGTTTACAGGCTGCTGGTGACGGAGGCCGTGGCTGCGCGCGCCGCGATCCAGGCTTCCAGTTCGGCCGCCGGCAGCGGTTTGCTGAACAGGAAGCCCTGTACGCATTCACAGCCCAGGTTGCCGAGGAATGCGTACTGCGCGTCGGTTTCCACCCCTTCGGCGATCACCGTCAGACCGAGGTTGTGCGCCAGACTGATGGTGGCTGCACAGATCGCGGCGTCGTCTGGATCGTTCTCGATGTCCTTGACGAAGGAACGATCGATCTTCAGCCGCTGCAAGGGCATGAGCTTCAGGTGGCTCAGCGACGAATAGCCGGTGCCGAAGTCGTCGATCGCCAGTTCGAGGCCCAGTTCGCGCAGCTGGGCCAGCATGCGCAGCGTGTTGTCGGCGTCCTCCATGGCGACGCTCTCGGTAATCTCCAGTTCGAGGTCGCCCGGCTTCAGGTCGTACTTCAGTACGACGTCCTTCACCTGCCGCAGCAGATTCTTCGAGCGCAGCTGTCGCGCCGACAGGTTGACGGCGATCCGCATCTGCAGGCCCATGGCGCGCCAGACACTGAGCTGGCGACAGGCTTCCTGCAGTATCCATTCGCCAAGGCGGATGATGAGATCGCTTTCCTCGGCAATCGGAATGAACTTGTTCGGCGGCACCAGACCGCGCTCCGGGTGCTCCCAGCGCACCAGCACCTCGACCCCCATCAGCCGACCGCTGCCGGTTTCGATCTGCGGCTGGTAGTGCAGCACGAACTGCCGCTTGGCGATCGCCTGGTGCAGGCTGCTCTGCAGCGTCAGCCGTTCGCTGGCGTTGGCCGACATGCTGTCGTTGAAGAACTGGTAGTTATTCCGGCCGGCAGCCTTGGCGTGATACATCGCGCTGTCGACATTGCGCAGCAGGTCATCCACCGTTTCGCCGTCGTTCGGAAAGACGCCGATGCCGACGCTGGGCGTCGAGTGCAGCTGGTAGGCCTCGACCGCGTAGGGCGCGGACAGGGCGGCGACGATCTTCTCGGCCACGGCAGCCGCGGTCAGTGTGGTCACCATGTCGGTCACCAGGACGACGAATTCGTCGCCACCGAGGCGTGCCACGACGTCGCTCTGTCGCACGCAGCGCTGCAGACGCTTGCCCACCTCGACCAGCAACGCGTCGCCGACATGATGGCCCAGCGTGTCGTTGATGTCCTTGAAGTGGTCCATGTCTATCATCAGCACCGCAAACAGCGTGCTGTGTCGGCGCGCATGTGCCATCACCTGTTCCATGCGCAGCTGCAGCGACAGACGGTTGGGCAGACCGGTCAGCATGTCGTGGTGCGCGAGGTGGTGGATCTTCCTTTCCGCCTCCCTGCGCTCGCTGATGTCGGCAAAGGAATGCACGTAGTGAGCGATGCGCCCGCCCGGTTCGCGGACCGGATAGATGCTGAGCGACTTCGGATAGCTTTCGCCGCTGGCGCGCTGGTCGTCGAGTTCGCCCCGCCAGTAGCCGTCGCGTTCGAGCTGATCGGCGAATTCTCTGCGCGATTCCTCGCTGTACGGACAGCTGACCACCGCCGACGCGGGTCGTCCGCTGGCCGCGCTCTCGTCGATGCCGGTCAGTGCGCTGAACGCCGGATTCACGGTGACGACGCGTCCGCGCGCATCGGTGACCATGATGGCTTCGTTCAGACTGTCGATCACGCTGGCTGCGAGCGACAGTTCGGCGTCGCGCATCTGCAACCGGCGCAACTGCAGCTGTCGAAGATAGAGCAGGGCGGCAATGGCCAGCGACACGGCGGCGCCGGCCCCCCAGATGCCGAGCACGCGCGCGCTGCCGTAGCCGTTCTGCCAGCCGCCTGCCGGGACGGCGGCCAGTTGCCAGCGCGCGTTGTCGGGCAGTACGACGTCGACCAGTACCGGTGTCTGGTCGAACAACGCCGCGTCGCCATGGAAGACCTCGCCCGCCGCGCCCAGCCCGTCGCGACCGCGCAGCGCGTAACGCAGGTCGCCGCGCTCAGGCAGGAGACCGCTGGCTTCGAGCAGTGAATCGAAGCGCAGCACGACGGCAACCAGGCCCCAGTAACGTTCGGGCTGTCCGTTTCGCGCCGGAAGATAGACCGGAAAGCGGTTGATCAGCCCGACGCCCCCCTGCACCAGTTCGAGCGGGCCGGCGAGTACGAAGCGACGGGACTTCATCATCTGCACGACGGCGTCACGTTGCGACGGCGTATCGAGATAGTTCAGACCGATTGCGCGTTCGTTGCCGGCGAGCGGATAGACCTCGCGCACCACGTTGTCCGGCGCCACCGAAATGTTCCGCAGATGGCGGCCGTAGGCCAGCATGCGTTCGGCGACGCGATCGAAGGAAGCGCGGTCGAAGTCCGGATTGGCGGCGATGAAACTGACCAGACCGAGCGACAGGTGGGCGGCGCTGTTGACCTCGCTCTCCAGCCGCGCCCGCACCTGTCCGGCCTGCGCCGTCACGGCGCTGCGCTCTCGCTGATGCAGTTCCGCCGCCTCGTTCCCTGCGATGTAGGCGGTGAGTGCCAGACCCGCCAGCAGCGCCACCAGTGCAACGATCAGTGGTCGCGCGCGGTCGGTCATCGTGAAGGGTGCGGGTTCGTCGCGGGTCAGGCTCAAGGCAGGGTTCCGTCCTCGTCGGGGATGCCCGGGTGCGTCGGCATCGACAGTATGTCCGGAAACCTGCGCGGCGCAGCGGGCACTGCGTCGCGCCCGTCATACCGTGCTCAGGAAACGGCCAGTTCTCCCAGCAGTTCCTGCTCCAGCCGGATCAGGGTCGTACTGTTGTCCAGTTCCTCGCCCGAGATCAGGAACACGTCCTCGGCGCGCTCACCGAGCGTCGTGATCTTGGCGGTGTGCAGGCGGATCGCGTGTGCCGCCAGCACGCGCGCCACCGAGTAGAGCAGGCCGGGTCGGTCGGCCGCAGTGACGTGCATGATGTGGTGCTGCTTGCGCTCGTCCGGCTTGATGACGATTTCCGGCGTGATCGGGAAATGCTTCACCTCGCGCGACAGCCGTCCGGCGATCGGCTGTTCCGCCGGAAGCTGCGCCTGCAGCCGCTCGACCAGGCCGGTTTCGATCAGCGCGATCATGTCGCGCGAATTGAGGTGGCCGTTCGGGTCGAGCAGCACGAAGCTGTCGAGCGCGTGGCCGTCTGTCGTGGTGTGGATCTTGGCGTCGGCGATGCTGTAGCCCAGCCGGCCGAAAAAGCCGCACAGACGCACGAACAGGTCGAGCTGGTCCGGCGCATACACCATCACCTGCAGGCCGTCGCCGACCTGATTCGGCCGCGCCTTGACGACCGGCACCGTCGCATCGACCTGGAAATACAGCATGCGCGTGTGCCAGGCGATTTCGTCCGGGTCGTGGCGCATGAAATACACGGTGTCCAGGCGTGACCAGAAAGCCTGCTCCACGCCTTCGCGCAGTCCGAAGTAGCGCAGCAGACTGCGCGCTTCCTCCTGCCGGTCACCGCTGCCGGGTGCGTGGGCGCCGTCCCCCTGCAGCACGCGCAGGGTCGAGAAGTAGAGGTCTTCCAGCAGCTTGCCGCGCCAGGCATTCCACACCTTGGGACTGGTGCCGCGGATGTCGGCGTGGGTCAGGATGTAGAGCGCGGTCAGGCGACGTTCGCTCTTCACCACGCGCGCGAAGTCGCGGATCACGTCCGGATCTGACAGGTCCTGCTTCTGCGCCACCGAGGACATCGACAGGTGGTGCTCGACCAGGAACACGACCAGATCGGTGTCGGCGGTGCTCAGGCCGTGCTGGCGGCAGAACAGGCGTGCATCGCGCATGCCGAGCTGCGAATGATCGCCGCCGCGGCCCTTGGCGATGTCGTGGAACAGCGCCGACAGGTAGAGCAGCCAGCGCCGCTCGAAGCCGGTGATCAGGCGCGACAGCAGCGGATACTCGTGCGCATGCTCCGACATGGTGAAGCGGCGCACGTTGCGCATCACCTGCAGGATGTGCTGATCGACCGTATAGACGTGAAACAGGTCGTGCTGCATCTGGCCGACGATGCGGCCGAAGGCGGGCAGGTAGCGGCCGAGGATGCCGTACTGGTTCATCCGGCGGATTTCATGCACCAGCCCGCGCGTCTGCTGGAACAGGGACAGGAAGAGGGCGCGGTTCTTCGGGTCGCGGCGGAATTTTGCGTCGATCAGCCGGCGCGCACGCCACAGGCCGCGCAGCGTACGCGCGGTCATGCCCTTCAGTTCGCTGTGCCGCTGCAGCAGCGTGAAGCACTCAAGCAGTGCACTCGGCTCGCGCTCGAACACCTGTTCATCGACCACGTCCAGCAGTTCGCGGCTGGACTGGAAGCGTTCGTTGATCGGCAGCACTGCCGCCTCGTCGGCCGGGAACAGCGCAGCCGAAATGTTCTGCAGCAGGATGGTGTTCAGCTGGGTGATGGTCTTCGCGCTTCGGTAATAGCGCTGCATGAACACTTCGGAGGCGCGCCGCGTCGGTGTGGCAGCAAGGCCGAAGGCGGCGGCCATTGCCTCCTGGTGATCGAAGATCAGACGATCTTCGCGCCGGCGCGCGATCAGGTGCAGCCGTACCCGGGTGTCACGCATGAAGCGCTCGACGCGTGCGAGCTGACGTGCTTCCTCGGCAGTGATCAGGCCGCGCGCGGCCAGTTCGGCCCAGCTGCCGCCCAGCTTGCTGGCGCGCGCGATCCACTGGATCACCTGCAGGTCGCGCAGGCCGCCGGGGCTTTCCTTGCAGTTGGGTTCCAGACTGTAGGGCGTTTCCTGGTAGCGCTGGTGGCGTTCGTCCTGCTCCAGTCGCTTGGCCTTGAAGAAGGCGCCGGGGTCGCGCTGCGCCTCCAGCGTGCTGCTCAGTTCGCGGAACAGCCTGCGCGAACCGGCGAGCAGGCGTGCTTCGAGCAGCGTGGTTTCGACCGTGATATCGCGCGCCGCTTCATCGACGCACTGTCCGACCGAGCGCACGCTGTGACCGATGTCCAGACCGATGTCCCACAGCAGTCCGACCAGATGTTCGAGCTTGGCCTCGATGTCAGCCGACACCTCGCTTGGCGTCAGGAAGAGCACATCGACGTCGGACGCCGGATACAGCTCGCCGCGCCCGTAACCGCCGACGGCGATCAGCGCCGCGGTGCGCGGCAGTCCGACCGCTGCCCACAGCCGCCGCAGCGCGTTGTCGACGGCGCGGGCGCGCGCCGCGAGCATGCGGCTGCTGTTGCCGTCCTGTTCGAAACGCGTGCGGAATTCGAGCTGGCTGGCCGCCAGTTCGCTGCGCAGTGCGCCGGCGAGCTGGCGCAGCGCGTCGGAATCGGCCGGACCGTTCACCGCTCAGGCGGCCCGGGCAGTGTCGCCGCTCAGCGCCGGCGGCGGGCTGCCGGCCGACACGGTCAGCACCTCGTAACCGTCGGCGGTGACCAGCACCGTGTGCTCCCATTGCGCGGACAGGCTGCGGTCGCGGGTGACGATGGTCCAGCCGTCCGGCAGTTCCGACACGGCGGCGCGGCCGGCGTTGATCATCGGCTCGATGGTGAAGATCATGCCTTCCTTCAGCTCCATGCCGGTGCCCGGCTTGCCGTAGTGCAGCACCTGCGGCTCTTCGTGGAATTTCCGGCCGATGCCGTGACCGCAGAATTCGCGCACGACGGAGAAGCCGTTGTTCTCGGCGTGGCGCTGGATGGCGTGGCCGATGTCGCCCAGTCGGGCGCCCGGCTTCACCTTGGAAATGCCCAGCCACAGGCATTCGTAGGTGATCAGGCACAGACGTGCCGCCTGCTTGGTCGTCTCGCCGCCGACGATGAACATGCGGCTGGTGTCGCCGTGGAAGCCGTCCTTGATGACGGTGATGTCCAGATTGACGATGTCGCCCTTCTTCAGGGCACGGTCGGCCGGTACGCCGTGGCACACGACGTGGTTGACCGAGGTGCAGATCGACTTCGGATAGGGGCTGTAGCCGGGCGGCGCGTAATTGAGCGGCGCCGGGATGGTCTGCTGCACGTTCACCATGTATTCATGGCACAGGCGGTCGAGCTCGGCCGTCGTGACGCCCGGCTGCACGTGGGGCTCGATGTAGTCGAGCACTTCCGACGCCAGTCTGCACGCGACGCGCATGCTCTCGATTTCTTCCGCTGTCTTGATGGTGACGCTCATGAAAAGGCTCTGTAAGGGTGTTCCGAGGGACAGCAGGTTAGCGGAAGCGGTTCCGGGCGGCAAACTGCTGTCATCCGGCCGACTTGAGTTTGTTGCATTGCGGCTGCTAGAATCGCAGGCTGTCTGATTTCAGTACCCGATGGCGGGTGCGTCAGACAAATCCACACGCCCGGTGTCGCCGCATATGTATACGGTGACTGAACCGATAGGGTGCGCAGCCGGAACACTGGCTGTGAACACGGCCGGGCGGAGGTCAAACCCTGTTCGGAGTAATCTCGAATGTCCGTATCCATGCGCGAAATGCTGGAGGCGGGTGTCCATTTCGGACACCAGACCCGCTTCTGGAACCCCAAGATGGCCCCCTTCATTTTCGGCCATCGCAATAAGATTCACATCATCAACCTGGAAAAGACCGTCGCCAAGTACAACGACGCGATGGCCTTCATCCGCCGCATGTCCGCCAACAAGGGCACCATCCTGATGGTTGGCACCAAGCGCCAGGCCCGCGAAATCGTGGCCGAAGAGGCGCAACGCGCCGGCGTGCCCTATGTCGATGAGCGCTGGCTCGGTGGCATGCTGACCAACTTCAAGACGCTGAAGCTGTCGGTCAAGCGCCTGAAGGACCTGGAAGCCATGGTCGAAGACGGTTCGATGGAACGCATGCCGAAGAAGGAAGCCCTGGTGCTGCAGCGCGAGCTGGTCAAGCTGCAGAAGAGCATCGGCGGCATCAAGGACATGGGCGGTCTGCCGGACGCGCTGTTCGTGATCGACGTCGGCTATCACAAGATCGCCATCACCGAAGCCAACAAGCTGGGCATCCCGGTCGTGGCCGTGGTCGATACCAACCACTCGCCGCTGGGCGTCGATTACGTCATTCCGGGCAATGACGATTCGAGCCGCGCGATCCGCCTGTACGCGTCCGGCGTCGCCGACGCGATCCTGGAAGGCCGCAACAGCGCCGCCCAGGACCTGGTGGCGCAGCTGAAGTCCGACGACGAGTTCGTCGAGGTCGAAGGCGAAGGCGAAGCCCAGGCCTGATCGATTGCCGCGGGCGCCCAGGCGCCCGCGATTGTTTTACCGATTCGAACTTATAGGCAGGAATGAGCATGGCGGAAATCACCGCAGGTATGGTCAAGGAGCTGCGCGAAAAGACCGACGCTCCGATGATGGAATGCAAGAAGGCGCTGACCGAAGCGGGCGGCGACCTGGCGAAGGCCGAAGAAATCCTCCGCGTGAAGCTGGGCAACAAGGCGAGCAAGGCCGCCGCCCGCGTGACCGCCGAGGGTGTGGTGGGTCTGTTCCTGTCGGCCGACGGCAAGACTGCCGCGATGGTCGAAGTGAACTGCGAAACCGACTTCGTGGCCAAGAACGACGACTTCCTGGCGCTGGTCAATGGCGCCGCCAAGCTGGTCGCCGACAACAACCCGGCCGACGTGGCCGCGCTGTCGGCGCTGCCGTTCGGCGAAGGCACGATCGAATCGACCCGCGCCGCACTGGTTGGCAAGATCGGCGAGAACATGTCGATCCGCCGCTTCGTGCGCGTGCAGGCTGAAGGCAAGGTCGCCAGCTACGTGCATGGCGGCTCGAAGATCGGCGTGCTGGTCGATGTCGTCGGCGGTGACGACGCGATGGCCAAGGACCTGGCGATGCACATCGCCGCGTCGAAGCCGAAGTCGCTGGATTCGACCGGCGTGTCGGCCGACCTGATCGAAGCCGAACGTCGCGTTGCGATCGAGAAGGCGCGCGAAGCCGGCAAGCCGGAAGAGATGATCGCCAAGATCGCCGAAGGCTCGGTGCAGAAGTACCTGAAGGAAGTCACCCTGCTGGGTCAGGTCTTCGTCAAGGCCGAAGACGGCAAGCAGACCATCGAACAGCTGCTGAAGGCGAAGTCGGCGAAGATCGCCTCCTTCACGCTTTACGTGGTCGGCGAAGGCATCGAGAAGAAGACCACCGACTTCGCAGCCGAAGTCGCCGCCCAGGCTGCCGCAGCAGCGGCCGCCAAGGCCTGAGCCCGGGAGCCTGCATGACTGTTGCCTATCGCCGCATCCTTCTGAAGCTGTCGGGCGAAGCCCTCATGGGCGACGACGACTACGGCATCAGCCGCGACATGCTTGCACGCATCGTCGCTGAAGTTGCCGAGATCCGCGCCTTGGGCGTGGAAGTGGGCGTCGTGATCGGCGGAGGCAACATCTTCCGCGGCGTGGCGGGCGGCGCGGCCGGTATGGACCGCGCCACCGCCGACTACATGGGCATGCTGGCCACCGTGATGAACGCGCTGGCGTTGGGCGACGCGATGCGTCAGGCCGGCGTCGCCGCGCGCGTGCAGTCCGCGCTCAGCATCGAGCCCGTGGTCGAGTTCTATATCCGCGGCAAGGCGATCCGCTACCTCGAAGAGGGCAAGGTCGTCATCTTTGCCGCCGGCACCGGCAACCCCTTCTTCACCACCGACACCGCAGCTGCGCTGCGCGGTCGCGAGATCGAAGCCGAAATCGTGCTGAAGGCGACCAAGGTCGATGGCGTCTACAGCGCCGATCCGATGAAGGACAAGAGCGCCACGCGCTACGACCGCATCAGCTTCGACGAGGCCATCAGCCGCGATCTGAAGGTGATGGACGCCACCGCGCTGGCGCTGTGCCGCGACCAGCAACTGCCGATCAAGGTGTTCAGCATCTTCAAGGCGGGCGCGCTCAAGCGTGTCGTGATGGGCGAAGACGAAGGCACGCTGGTCCATATATAGTGGTGCAGGGGCCGTTGGCCCCTTTGCTCTAGCGGCCGCGCCCTCGCGGCCGTCCCTTCCAACAAGAGGCGACGTCATGATCCCCGAGTTGAAGAAAACCACCGAACAGAAGATGCAGAAAACGCTGGAGTCGCTCAAGGCCGACTTCGGCAAGGTGCGTACCGGTCGTGCGCACACCGGCATCCTCGACCACATCCAGGTCGATTACTACGGCTCCATGGTGCCGCTGTCGCAGGTCGCCAACGTGACGCTGATCGACGCGCGCGCCATCGGCGTGCAGCCGTGGGAAAAGAAGATGCTGTCGGTCGTCGAGAAGGCGATCCGCGATTCCGACCTCGGCCTGAACCCGTCGGCCATGGGCGATATCGTGCGCGTGCCGATGCCGCCGCTGACCGAAGAGCGCCGCAAGGAGCTGATCAAGGTCGTCCGTGGCGAAGCCGAGAATGCGCGCGTGGCCGTGCGCAATCTGCGTCGTGACGCCAACAACGCGCTGAAGGAAGCCGTCAAGGAAAAGGAAATTTCCGAGGACGACGAGCGCCGCGCGCAGGACGACGTACAGAAGCTGACCGACCGCTACATCGCCGAGGTCGACAAGCAACTGGCGCAAAAAGAGCAAGACCTGATGGCCGTCTGAAGCCAGGCACCGGATCTTGTCTTCCAGCACCGGCTCGTCCGCAGTCCCGCGACACATCGCCATCATCATGGATGGCAATGGCCGCTGGGCGCGCCGCCGTTTCATGCCGCGCGTCGCCGGCCACCGCAAGGGTGTCGAGGCGGTGCGCGCGGTGGTCAAGCGCTGCGCCGAGCGCGGCGTCGGCTATCTGACGCTGTTCGCCTTCAGTTCCGAGAACTGGCGGCGGCCGGCCGAGGAAGTCAATTTCCTGATGCAGCTGTTCGTGCGGGCGCTGGAGGACGAAGTCGTCCGCCTGCACGAGAACGGCATCCGTTTGCGCGTGGTCGGCGACCTGGGCCGTTTCGAACCGCGTCTGGTCGAATTGATACGCAATGCCGAGGCGCTGACCGAAGGCAATACCGGCCTCAATCTGACCATCGCCGCCAACTACGGCGGCCGCTGGGACATCCTGCAGGCGGTCGAGCGCATGCTGAAGGCGCACCCCGAGCGGCGCGACGGCTTCACCGAACAGGAACTGGCGCCGCATCTGTCGATGGCTTACGCGCCCGAGCCCGATCTGTTCATCCGCACCGGTGGCGAACAGCGCATCAGCAATTTCCTGCTCTGGCAACTGGCCTACACCGAACTCTATTTCACCGACAGCCTGTGGCCCGAATTCAATGGTGCGGCCATAGACGAGGCCATCACGTCCTACCAGCAGCGGGAACGTCGCTTCGGCCGAACCAGCGAACAGGTCCAGTCAGCGGCCGCAGCCGGCCAGCATGCTTAAGCAGCGCGTACTGACGGCCATCGTCCTGCTGGCCGGACTGTCGGCTGCACTGTGGGGCATGGATCTGGCCGCATGGGGCTGGCTGGTCGCCGCGATACTGGGTTTCGCCGGCTGGGAGTGGGCGCGCCTGATCGGTTTCGCGCCGCTCGGCGCGCGCGTCGCGGGCGTGCTCACCTTCGCCGTGGTCGGTTTCTGCGCACAACGCGCCTTCGACGCGCAGGGCGTCGTCGCCGACGCGGCGCCCGCGCTGTCCGCGCTGCATGCACTGGCCATCCTGTTCTGGCTGCTGGTCGTACCGTTCTGGATGTCGCGTGGCGCGCGCCCGGCGCAGCCCTGGCTTGTTCTGACCGGCGTTCTCGTGCTGCTGCCGCCGGCGCTGGCGCTGATACAGCTGCGCGCCATCGGCGTGCTGCCGCTGCTGTTGCTGATGGCCGTAGTCTGGATCGCCGACATCGCCGCCTATTTCACCGGCAAGGCCTTCGGTCGACACAAGCTGGCGCCGTCGATCAGCCCTGGCAAGACCTGGGAGGGCGCAGCCGGTGCCGTCGTCGCCGTTCAGCTGTACGGCCTCGCCATCAAGCCGGCGCTGTTCGACGCGGCGCAGATGCCCTCTGCACCGTTCTGGGCAGCGATGCTGTTGTTGCTGACCGCGGTGAGCATCGTCGGCGACCTGTTCGAATCGATGATGAAGCGTCAGGCTGGCATGAAGGACAGCAGCCAGCTGCTGCCCGGCCATGGTGGCGTGCTCGACCGCGTCGACAGCCTGACGGCTACCTTGCCGCTGATAGGCTTCTATCTGCTCAACCTGCTACCCGGAGCGTCGAACTGATGCGCAGACTGACCGTACTGGGCGCGACCGGCTCGATCGGCGTCAGCACGCTGGACGTCGTCGCGCGCCATCCGGACCGTTTCGAGATCGTTGCGCTGTCCGGTCATCGCCAGATCGACCGCCTGGCCGAACAGTGCATCGCCTTCGCGCCGCGCATCGCCGTGGTGGCCGACGCGGACGCTGCCGTCGTGTTGCGCGAGCGTCTGGCCGGTCGGGTGCCGACCGAGGTCATGTACGGCGTCGAGGCGCTGGAAATGGTCGCTGCACTGCCCGAGGTGGATACCGTGATGGCGGCCATCGTCGGCGCCGCCGGCCTGCGCCCGGCTTTGGCGGCAGCGCGCGCCGGCAAGCGCATCCTGCTGGCGAACAAGGAAAGCCTGGTGATGAGCGGCGACCTGTTCATGCGCGAGGTGTCGGCCCACGGCGCGACGCTGCTGCCCATAGACAGCGAACACAACGCCGTCTTCCAGTGCATGCCGGCCAAGGGGCGCGAGGGCGTGCGCCGCATCCTGCTGACCGCGTCGGGTGGTCCGTTCCGCCGCACGCCGATCGCCGATCTGGCGAACGTGACGCCGGAACAGGCCTGCGCCCACCCGAACTGGGACATGGGCCGCAAGATTTCGGTCGATTCGGCCACCATGATGAACAAGGGCCTCGAAGTGATCGAGGCGCGCTGGCTGTTCGATACGCCGGCCGAGCGCATCGACGTGGTGATTCACCCGCAGAGCATCGTGCATTCGATGGTCGAGTACGTCGACGGCTCGGTGCTGGCGCAGATGGGCAATCCGGACATGCGCACACCGATCGCGCACGCGCTGGCCTGGCCGGAGCGGATCGAGTCCGGCGTCGGCGTGCTTGATCTGGCGGCGGCGGCCGATCTGGTGTTCGAGCGCCCGGATCTCGACCGTTTTCCCTGCCTCAAGCTGGCTTTCGACGCACTGCGCGCTGGCGCGGGCACGCCGGCCGTGCTCAATGCGGCGAACGAAGTCGCGGTTGCCGCCTTCCTGGAACATCGGCTCGGTTTCCGTGCCATAGCCGATGTGATTGCCGCCACCCTCGACACCCTTCCCGATCAGCCGTCGAGCACGCTCGACGAAGTGTTCGCCGCCGATGCTGCGGCGCGTGAGGTCGCACGGCGCCAGATCGGGGCGCGCGCTTGAATCCGCTGTTCTACCTGGCGGCCTTCGCGCTGGCGCTGGGCATCCTGATTACCGTGCACGAACTGGGTCACTACAGCGTGGCGCGGCTGTGTGGCGTCAAGGTGCTGCGTTTCTCCGTCGGCTTCGGCCGCCCGCTGTGGATGCGCCGCTTCGGCCCGGACAACACCGAGTGGGCGTTGTCGGTGTTTCCGCTCGGCGGCTACGTCAAGATGCTCGACGAGCGCGAAGGCGAAGTGGCCGAGCACGAACGCCACCGCGCCTTCAACCGGCAGACCGTCGGGCGCCGCTTCGCCATCGTGTCGGCCGGGCCGATCGCCAATTTCCTGCTCGCCATCGTCGTCTATTGGGGCCTGTTCATCTACGGCATGGAAGAGCCGCGTGCGCTGCTGGCGGCGCCCGCAACGGGCACCCCGGCGGCGGTGGCCGGCGTCACGGACGGCGAGCAGGTGCGTGCCGTCGATGGCAAACCGATCGCGTCGGCGCAGGACCTGCGCTGGCACGTCGCGCGCGCAGCGGTCGAGGGCCGTTCGCTGGTGCTGGAAACGGTCAACGACCGCGCGGAAATCAACACCCGGCGTATCGACCTGTCGGGCATCGGCAGCGATGTCGACGCGACGCTCATGGAGCGGGTGGGCCTGCTGCCGTTCCGGCCGCGTGTCGCGACGGTGGTCGGCAGCGTGGGCGAGGGCAGCGCGGCGGACAAGGCGGGCATGCGCGAAGGCGACCGCGTGCTGTCCATCAACGGACAGGCGGTCGACGACTGGGCGGCCATGGTGCAGCAGGTGCGCGAACTGGGCGGTCGGACCGTCGACGTGGTGGTGCTGCGCGACGGCGCCGAGGCTGTGCTGCGCGCCGAAGTCGCCACGGTCGAGGAGGGCGGACAGCGTTTCGGCCGCCTGGGCATCGGCCCCGAACCCGATCCGACCCTGCGCGAGCGGCTGTTCGTCGAGGTGAAGCATGGCGTCGGCGAATCGCTGCTGCTGGCGGTCGGCCAGACCTGGGACACCGCGCTGTTCAGCCTCAAGGCCTTCGGCCGCATGATTACCGGCGAACTGTCGTGGAAGAACCTGAGCGGGCCGGTCACCATCGCCGACTACGCGGGTCAGTCGGCGGCCATGGGGCTGACCCACTACATCAAGTTCATCGCGCTGATCAGCATCAGTCTGGGCGTGCTCAACCTGCTGCCCATCCCGCTGCTGGACGGTGGGCACTTGATGTACTATACGATCGAATTTTTCAAGGGCGGTCCGGTTCCGGAGCGGGTCATGGAAATCGGGCAACAGGTCGGCCTCGCCATCCTGCTGATGCTCATGGCGTTCGCCTTCTACAACGATATCAATCGCCTTTTCGGTTGACTACCGACTGAATTCCCCACTTCCCCCAATGCGCAAGTTTCTCCTGCCCGCCCTGATCGCGGGACTGCTGTCGGCTCATGCCCACGCCTTCGAGCCTTTCGTCGTCCGCGACATTCGCGTCGAGGGAATTCAGCGGACCGAAGCCGGCACGGTGTTCAACTATCTGCCAGTGCGCGTCGGCGAGAGCTTCACCGAGGACAAGGCGGCCGAGGCCATCAAGGCGCTGTTCGCGACCGGCTTCTTCAAGGACGTGCGCATCGAGGTCGAGGGCGACGTGCTGGTGGTGGTGATCGAGGAGCGTCCGGCCATCGCCTCGCTCGACTTCACCGGCATGAAGGAATTCGACAAGGAAGCGATCAAGAAGGGTCTGCGTGACGTGGGCCTGGCCGAGTCGCGCATCTTCGACCGCGCCGTGCTGGAGCGCGCCGAGCAGGAACTGAAGCGACAGTACCTGTCGCGCGGCCGTTATTCGGTCGAGGTCAAGACCACCGTGACGCCGCTTGAGCGCAACCGCGTGGCGATCAACTTCCAGGTCGATGAAGGCGAGGTCGCCAAGATCCGTCAGATCAACATCGTCGGTGCCAGTGCCTTCAAGGAGAAGGACCTGCTGAAGATGATCACGCTGACCACGCCGAACTGGCTCACCTGGTACACGAAGAACGACCAGTATTCGCGCCAGAAGCTCAGCGCCGACGTGGAAACGCTGCGCAGCTGGTACCTCGATCGCGGCTACCTCGAATTCAACGTCGATTCGACCCAGGTGTCGATCACGCCGGACAAGCAGGACATCTACATCACCATTTCGATCACCGAGGGCAAGAAATACACGGTGTCCGGTGTGAAGCTGTCGGGCGATCTGCTGCTGCCGGAAGAGGAACTGCGCAAGCTGGTGAAGCTGAAGCCGGGCGACGAGTTCTCGCGTAAGAACCTGACCGACACCACCAAGGCGATCAATGACCGCCTCGGCAACGAAGGCTATGCCTTCGCCAACGTCAATGCGGTGCCGGAACCGGACAAGGACAAGCAGACTGTCTCGTTCACCGTGTTCGTTGATCCGGGCCGCCGCGTCTATGTGCGCCGGGTGAACGTGCTGGGCAACAGCAAGACGGCCGACCAGGTCATCCGCCGCGAATTCCGCCAGATGGAAGGCGCCTGGTACGACGGCGAGAAGATCAACCGTTCGCGTACCCGCGTCGACCGCCTCGGCTACTTCGATGCGGCCACGGTGGAGACGCCTGCCGTGCCCGGCACCACCGACCAGGTCGACGTGAACCTGACGGTGAAGGAAAAGCCGACCGGCAACCTGATGTTCGGTGCCGGCTTCTCCAGCTCGGAAAGCCTGATCCTGTCGACCTCAATTTCGCAGCAGAACCTGTTCGGCAGCGGCAAGTCGATGTCGCTGAGCCTGAACAGCGGCAGCATCAACAAGACCTACGCGCTGTCCTTCACCGATCCGTACTACACGCCGGACGGCATTTCGCGCGGTTTCGACGTTTATCTGCGCAACGTCGACCCGACCCGTCTGCGCATCGGCAACTACCGTACGTCGTCGGTCGGCGCCGGCCTGCGCTGGGGTTTCCCGATCCGCGAGGACGACCGCATCAACTTCGGTCTGGCGGTCGATCAGACCTCGATCGACACCTTCTCTGACAGCCCGCAGCGCTACAAGAACTTCGTCAATGAATTCGGCGACACCAACAACTCGCTGGTGAGCACGATAGGCTGGGCACGCGACACACGCGACAGCTTCATCTACCCGACGAAGGGCTCGATCCAGCGCGTGAACGGCGAAATCGCGATTCCGCCCGGCGGCCTGCGCTACATGAAGGCCTCCTACCAGCACCAGACCTATTTCCCGCTGTGGGGCAACTTCGTGCTGATGCTCAATGGCGAACTGGGTTATGGTCGCGGTTACGGCGACAAGCCGCTGCCGTTCTACAAGAACTTCTACGTCGGCGGCATCGGTTCCGTGCGTGGCTTCGAAACCGCGTCGATCGGCCAGCGTGACCGTGATGGCAACGGCAACCTGCTGCGTACCACCATCGGCGGCGACCGCCGGCTGGTGATGAACGCCGAGGTGCTGTTCCCCTTCCCCGGCATGGGGCAGGACAAGTCGCTGCGGCTGGGCACCTTCGTCGATGCCGGTAACGTCTGGGCCGACGGCCAGAGCCTGAGCATCGGCGATATGCGTTATAGTGCCGGCCTTTCCGTGGCGTGGAGTTCGCCCATGGGACCGCTGAAGTTCAGCATTGCACAGCCCCTGAACAAGGATCCGCTCGATCGTCTGCAGCGCTTCCAGTTCCAGATGGGCAATGTGTTCTGATTAAGAAGAGCTCCGTATGAACAGGTCGAGTATGTCCGCACGCTCCATATTCATTGCATTGCTGTCTTCGCTCGCCTTGCTGACGGCCGCACCGGTGCGCGCAGAAAGCGACGTCAAGATCGGCTTCGTCGACACCGAACGCATCCTGCGCGAGGCAGCACCGGCGGTGCGCGCGCAGAAGAAGCTCGAAAAGGAATTCGAGAAGCGCAGCCAGGAGCTGGAAAAGCTGGCCAAGCAGCTGCAGGGCATGCAGCAGAACATGGAAAAGAATGCGGTCACGCTGTCCGAGAGCGACCGCCGCGCCAAGGAGCGCGAATTCAGCGAACTCACCCGCGACATGCAACGTCGCGAGCGCGAGTACCGCGAAGACCTGAACCAGCGCCGCAACGAGGAACTGGCTGGCGTGCTCGACAAGGCCAACAAGGCGATCAAGGTGATCGCCGAGGCCGAGAAGTACGACATCATCTTCCAGGAAGTGGTGTATCGCAGCCAGCGCATCGACATCACCGAGAAGGTGCTGAAGGCGCTGGCCGACCCGCCGGCAAGCAAGTAAGAACATGGCAGCCCGTCTTGGCGACATCGTCGCCCGGTTGGGCGGCGAACTGCATGGCGACGCCGACCTGCTGGTCGAGCAGGTGGCGCCGCTCGACAGCGCCGGCCCGGCTCACATCTCCTTTCTGTCCAACCCGAAGTACCGCAGCGTTCTCGCCAGCAGCGGTGCGGGTGTGGTCATCGTGCCACCGGCCGACGGCGAGAATCTCGCCCGCACGCACATCCGCGTGCGCAATCCCTATCTCTATTTCGCCCGCGTCGCCCAGCTGCTGAATCCCGATCTGCTGCCGGCCGCCGGCATCGACCCGGCCGCCAGCGTGCATCCGGGCGCCCGGGTCGATGCGTCCGCCCATGTCGCCGCCGGTGCGGTGGTGGGCGAGGGTGCGGACATCGGCGCAAACGTGCTGATCGGCGCCGGCTGCGTGGTGGGCGAGGGTGTACGCGTCGGCGCTGGCTCGCGACTGCATCCGCGCGTCGTCGTGTACGCGCACTGCGTGATCGGCGAGCGCTGCATCCTGCATTCGGGCGCCGTGATCGGCGCCGACGGCTTCGGCTTCGCCCGCGAGGCGGACGGCAGCTGGGTCAAGATTCCGCAGATCGGTCGCGTCCTGATCGGCAACGACGTCGAAATCGGTGCCAACACGACGGTGGACCGCGGCGCGCTCGAAGACACCGTGATCGGCGACGGCGTAAAGCTCGACAACCTGATCCAGATCGCCCACAACGTGCGTATCGGCGACCATACTGCGATGGCGGCGTGTTCCGGCGTGGCCGGCAGCACGACGATAGGCAAGCGCTGCATGATCGGCGGTTCGGCCAACATCATGGGCCACATCGACATCGTCGATGACGTGGTGGTGTCGGCGGTGTCGTTCGCGACCAAGTCGATTCCGGAGAAGGGCGTCTATACCGGTTCGGTGCCGTCGATGGAGCACAAGGAATGGACGCGCAACTACTCGCGCCTGCGCCACCTCGAGTCGATGGCCGATCGCATCAAGGCGCTCGAGCAACAACTTGCAACGCTGCAAGGCAACAAGGAAGACTGAATTGAAATCGATGGACATCCACGCGGTGCTGAAGTCGCTGCCGCACCGCTTTCCTTTCCTGCTGGTCGATCGCGTGCTCGAAGTCGAGGCGGGCAAGTACATCAAGGCGCTGAAGAACGTCACGATCAACGAGCCCTTCTTCCCCGGCCACTTCCCGAACCACCCGGTCATGCCGGGCGTGCTCATCGTCGAGGCGCTGGCGCAGACCGCCGCCATCCTGTCCTTCGAAACGCTGGGCACGACGCCCGACGCCGATTCGGTCTATTACCTCTGTGGCGTGGACAACACCCGCTTCAAGAAGCCCGTCATGGCCGGCGACCAGCTCATTCTTGAAGTCGACCTGCTGAAGCACTCGCGCGGCATCTGGAAGTACCAGGCGCGCGCGCGCGTCGACGGCGGCGTGGTGGCCGAATCCGAACTGCTCTGTGCGGTGCGTCCGACCTGATGGCAACGCTCATCCATCCGACCGCCATCGTCGATCCGGCGGCGCAGATCGCCGACGGTGTCGAGATCGGTGCCTACAGCATCATCGGGCCGAACGTCGAGATCGGTGCCGGCACCAAGGTGCATGCGCACGTGGTGATCCAGGGCCATACCCGCATCGGGCGCGACAACGCGTTCCACCCCTTCTGTTCGATCGGCGGCGCACCGCAGGACAAGAAGTACGCCAATGAACCGACCCGTCTGGAGATCGGCGACCGCAACACCGTGCGCGAATACGCGACGATGAACTGCGGCACCGTGCAGGATGGCGGCGTCACGCGCCTGGGCGACGACAACTGGATCATGGCCTACGTGCACGTCGCGCACGATTGCCAGGTCGGCAGCCACACCATCATGGCCAACAACACCGCGCTGGCCGGCCACGTGCATGTCGGCGACTGGGCCATCCTCGGCGGCTTCACCGGCGTGCACCAGTTCGTCCGCGTCGGTGCGCACAGCTTCTGCGGCGTGCATTCGAGCGTGCTGCAGGACGTGCCGCCCTTCGTGCTGGCCAACGGCGTGCCGGCCAGCCCGCACGGCATCAACAGCGAAGGCCTGCGCCGCCGCGGCTACAGCAGCGAAGCCATCATGGCGATCAAGCGCGCCTACAAGACGCTGTACCGCGAGGGGCTGACGCTGGACGAAGCCAAGGCCGCCATCGCCGAAGCGGCGAAGACGACGCCCGAAGTCGCGCTGCTGTCCGATTTCCTCGCATCCGGCGGACGCGGCATCATCCGATAATGGCCTCCCGCATCACGGTGGCCATGGTCGCCGGCGAAGCGTCGGGCGACCAGCTGGCTGCGCACCTGATCAAGGCGCTGCGCGATGCGCGGCCCGATATCGACTTCGTCGGTATCGGCGGGCCGCGCATGCAGTCGGCCGGCTTCGACGCCTGGTGGCCATCTGAAAAGCTGGCTGTGCGCGGCTATTTCGAGGTGCTGAAGCACTACCGCGAACTGGCCGGCATCCGTCGCAGCCTGCTCGACCGTCTGCTCAGGGACAAGCCGTCGGCCTTCATCGGCGTCGACGCCCCTGATTTCAATCTGTGGCTGGAGCGCAAGCTGCGCGATGCGGGCGTGCCCGCCATCCACTACGTGAGCCCGTCGATCTGGGCCTGGCGCGGTGGCCGCATCAAGGGCATCGCGCGCAGCGTGTCGCGCGTGCTCTGCCTGTTCCCGTTCGAGCCGGCGATCTACGAAAAGGCCGGCGTGCCGGTGAGCTATGTCGGCCATCCCTTCGCCGACGAGATTTCGCCTGAGCCACAGCGCTTCGCCGCCCGCGAGCGCCTGGCCATACCGGTCGATGCGCGCATCGTGGCGCTGCTGCCGGGCAGCCGGCAGTCGGAACTGCAGTACAACGCGCATTCCTGGATCGGTGCGGCCAAACTGTTGCACGAGCGCCATCCGGACCTCAGATTCCTGGTGCCGCTGACCACGCGCGAAACGCGTACCCAGTTCGAACAGGCGCTGTGGGACTGCCAGGCGACCGAACTGCCGGTGTCCATCCTGTTCGGTCACGCGCGCGACGCGCTGATGGCCTGCGACGTGGCGCTGGTGGCCAGCGGCACGGCGACGCTGGAGGCGGCCCTGTGCCGCGCGCCGCACGTCGTCGCCTACCGCATCCACGCGCTGAGCTATCGCATCATGAAGCGCATGGCCTATCAGCCCTGGGTCGGCCTGCCCAACATCCTGGCCGGCCGCAGCATCGTGCCCGAGCTGCTGCAGCACGACGCCACGCCTGAAAAGCTGGCCGACGCGCTCGACGCGCTGCTTGGCGACGCGGTGGCGCGGGCGGCGCAGATCGACGAATTCGAGCGCATCCACTTCACGCTGCGCCAGGGCACGGCGGCGCGCGCCGCGGCGGCCATCCTGCCGCATCTGCCGCGCGCATGAAGACTGCCGGCGTCGATGAGGCCGGCCGGGGTCCGCTGTGCGGGCCGGTCTATGCGGCGGCGGTCATTCTCGATCCCTCGCGCCCCATAGACGGCCTGAACGATTCGAAGAAGCTGTCGGAAAAGAAGCGCGAAGCGCTGGCGCCCTTGATCCGCGAGCGCGCGCTGGCCTGGGCGATCGGCATCGCGACGGTGGAGGAGATCGACCGCCTGAACATCCTGCACGCGACCATGCTGGCGATGCGTCGCGCGGTCGAAGGCCTTGCCGTGCCGCCCGATCAGGTGCTGATCGACGGCAATCGCGTACCGCCCGGCCTCGCCGTGCCGGCGCGCGCGATCGTCGGCGGCGACGCGTCGGAAGCGGCGATCTCGGCCGCCTCCATCCTGGCCAAGACCGGCCGCGATCACGAAATGATGGTGCTGGCGGCGCTGTATCCGCAGTACGGCATTGCAAAGCACAAGGGCTATCCGACCGCCGAGCATCTGGCCGCATTGCGCATCCACGGCCCGTCGCCGATTCACCGCCGCAGCTTTGCACCGGTCGCGCAGAGCGCGCTGGATTTCGGCGCGCCCGACTGAAGGCGTTCGCTTTCGCTTGAGGCAGTTCAAGCTGCTGGGCGCGCTACAGGTCTAGCATGAGCGTCATGTCCTGCTGCCCGCACCCGCAATGAATCCGTTTGGCTGGCTCAACGACCAGCTGCTGCGCATGCAGTGGCTGTCCGATCTGGTGCGCATGCTGGTCGAGCAGGGCATCGGGCTGCCGATGAGCGGGCGGGTCGGCGCCAGCGTGCATTTCTTCATCTATGACACGGTGAAGATCTTCATCCTGCTGTCGCTGCTGATCTTCGGCATTTCATACGTGCAGAGCCATTTCCCGCCCGAGCGCACGCGTCGCATCCTGGGGCGTTTCACCGGGGTGCGCGGCAATGTGCTGGCAGCGCTGCTCGGTACCGTCACGCCCTTCTGTTCCTGTTCGTCGATTCCGCTGTTCATCGGCTTCACCAGCGCCGGGCTGCCGATCGGCATCACCTTCTCCTTCCTGATCTCGTCGCCGCTGGTCGATCTGGCGTCGGTCATCCTGCTGGCGAGCATCTTCAACTGGCCCATCGCCATCGCCTACGTGACGGTCGGTGTCGTGCTGGCGGTGGTCGGCGGCACCCTGATCAGCCGCGCGCGGATGGAGCGCCACATCGAGCCTTTCGTGTTCACCAGCCCGGTCATGAACGGTGACGACGGCGTGCCCGACGTGCGCGAGCGCCTGCGCTTCGCCCGCGACCAGGTGCGCGACATCGTTCGCCGCGTCTGGCTCTACATCCTGATCGGTGTCGGCATCGGTGCGGCCATCCACAACTGGATACCGGAGAGCCTGATCAACGGGCTGCTTGGTCAGGACAAGCCATGGTCGGTGCCGCTGGCCACGCTGGTCGGCGTGCCGATGTACGCCGACATCTTCGGCACGTTGCCGATCGCTGAGGCGCTGGTGGCGCGCGGCGTCGGGCTGGGTACGGCACTGGCGTTCATGATGTCGGTCACTGCGCTGTCGCTGCCGTCCATCGTCATGCTCAAGCGCGTCGTCCGCACGCCGCTGCTGGCGACATTCGTCGGCATCGTGGCCGGTGGCATCGTGCTGATCGGCTATCTGTTCAACGCGCTGGCGGGCGCATTCACCTGACGTGACAGACGGGGAGACGACATGATCATCAAGGTACTGGGCAGCGGTTGCCGCAAGTGCATCGAACTGGCGGACAACACGCGCAAGGCGCTGGCCGCGCGCGGCCAGCAGGCGGATATCGTCAAGGTGACCGATTTCGTCGACATCGCCGCCTATGGCGTCATGTCGACGCCGGCGCTGGTGATCGACGAGAAGGTGGTGTCCGCGGGCAAGGTGTTGAGCGAACGCGAAATCGGCGAACTGCTCGGCAAGGCCGGCTGAGACACTCAGTCAGGCGGGGCCAGATGCACGGCCAGCCAGACCGATGGGGTGGTGGCATCGGTGCGTTCGACGCGGTGGCGCCGATGCGCCGCGATGAATACCCAGTCGCCGGGGCGCAGTTCGCGACCGGTCGCTTCATCCGCGAATCGCAGCGTGGCGGAACCGCTCAGCAGTGCCACCCATTCGTCGCCCGGCTGGTCGTACCAGAAGCCGGGCGGGCTGCACTGACCGGTCGACACGATGCGCTCGATGCGCACGCCGGGCCGCGCGCACAGCGTTTCGAACAGCTCTTCCGGCTGCGGCGCCGGCGGCAGGTTGTCGAACAGATTGGCGCTCACGCGGAGGCCTCGTCGAGCAGTTCCGTGTCGTCGTGTGCATAGGCCGGACTGCAGCAGCAGAGGATGACCAGTGCCTCGCTGCCGCTTGCCTCGATGCAGTGCGCAGTCCCGGGCGGAATCAGCACGGTGTCGCCGACCGTCACGTCGAAGCTGTACTCGCCCAGCGTCATGCGCCCCTGGCCGGCCGTCACGTGGTACAGCTCTTCGGTCACGTGGTGCCGGTGCAGCGCGGTGCGGGTACCGGCCGGCACGGTCGCTTCGGCGAGGCTCTGCGCCTGCCCGCCGTGCTGCGCCGGATGCATCAGCTCGCGGATCAGCGAACCGTCCTTGGTCACGTAGGCTGCAATGTCGTCGTAGCGGGTCTTCATCGGGCGTGCGGGGCGGGCAAAGCGGGTGGAGCGCCAGCGTAGTCGAAAGCACGCGGCACTTGCATCGATTCAATGATTCAAATATCGTTGAATTATGGAAGAACAGGACATCATCCGCGCACTGGCCGCACTGGCCCACGAAATCCGTCTGCGCGTGTTTCGCGCACTGGTCGTCGCCGGTCCCGACGGCATGACGCCCGGCGCGCTCGGCGAGGCGCTGTCGGTGGCGCCGACCACGCTGTCCTTCCATCTGAAGGAACTGACCCAGGCCGGCCTGCTGCTGCAGTCGCGCGACGGCCGTCACCTGATCTACCGCGCCGACTACGCGCGCATGGGCGCACTGATGGCCTACCTGACCGAAAACTGCTGCCGCGGCACACCCTGTGTCGAGGCCGCACCTTCCTGCACGAACTGCTGACCGGAGAACCGCAATGAAGCGCTTTCACGTCCATCTGCACGTCGACGACCTGGCGAAGAGCATCGCCTTCTACAACAAGCTGTTCGATGCGCAGCCGGCGCGCACCGAAGCCGACTACGCGAAGTGGATGCTCGAAGATCCGCCGATCAATTTCGCGATCTCGACCCGCGGAACCAAGCCGGGCATCGACCACCTCGGCATCCAGACCGACGACCCGGCCGAACTGGCGGCGATGAAGGCGCGCGCCGAATCGGCCGACATGGCGCTGCTCGACGAAGGCGAAACCACCTGCTGTTACGCGCGCAGCGAAAAGCACTGGGTGACCGACCCACAGGGCATCGCCTGGGAGCACTTCCATACGCTGGGCAATATTCCGGTGTTCAACGAAGCGGCCAGCGGCGGTGCTGCCTGCTGCGCCCCCGAGGCGCCGGTCACCCGCGGCAAGCCGCTGAACATCGGCGTGAAGAGCTCCGGTTCGGGCTGCTGCTGACATGGCTCGCCCGCTCAACGTGCTGTTTCTGTGCACCCACAATTCGGCGCGCAGCGTGCTCGCCGAATGCCTGCTCAACCACCTCGGTGGCGCCCGTTTCCGCGCCTTTTCGGCCGGCAGTCAGCCGAGCGGGCGGGTGAATCCGTTCGCGCTGCAGGCGCTGGCGGAGCAGGGCATCGATACGACGGGCGTGCGCAGCAAGGCCTGGGACGAATTCGCAGCGCCCGGCGCACCGGCAATGGATCTGATCATCACCGTATGCGACAGCGCAGCCGGTGAAACCTGCCCGGTGTGGCCGGGCCATCCGGCGACCGCGCACTGGGGCTACGCCGATCCGTCGGCCACGCCCGGCAGCGATGCGGCGAAGCTGACCGCCTTCCGCGACACGCTGGCGCTGATCCGCCGTCGTCTTGAAATCCTGGTCGCGATGCCGGACGAACGTCTGCACGCGCTGGCGCTGCAGCAGACCGCGCGCGATCTGGCCGCACACTGAGGTCTTTCCATGGGCATGTTCGAACGCTGGCTCACCCTGTGGGTGGGCCTGGCCATCATCGCGGGCGTCGCGCTGGGACTGGTCGCGCCGTCGGCCTTTGCGGCCGTCGCGGCGCTGGAACTGGCGCACGTCAATCTGGTGGTGGCCGTGCTCATCTGGGTGATGATCTACCCGATGATGATTCAGATCGACTTCGCCGCCGTGCGCGACGTCGGTCGCCGGCCACAGGGTCTGATCCTCACGCTGGTCGTGAACTGGCTGATCAAGCCTTTTACGATGGCCGCACTGGGCGTGCTGTTCTTCCAGCACCTGTTCGCGCCCTGGGTCGATCCGCAATCGGCGTCGGAATACATCGCCGGCATGATCCTGCTCGGCGTCGCACCCTGCACGGCCATGGTGTTCGTCTGGAGTCAGCTCACGCGGGGTGATCCCAACTACACACTGGTGCAGGTGTCGGTGAACGATCTGGTTATGGTGTTCGCCTTCGCGCCCATCGCCGCCTTCCTGCTCGGCGTGACCGACGTGGCCGTGCCGTGGGAGACGCTGCTGCTGTCCACCGCGCTCTACGTGGTGCTGCCGCTGCTTGCTGGCGTGCTGACCCGCCGTGCGCTGGGCAACGGTGCCGCACTGGCCGGATTCGTCGCGCGGCTCAAGCCGTGGTCCGTCGTCGGCCTGCTGGCCACCGTCGTGCTGCTGTTCGGCTTCCAGGCGGAAACCATCGTCGCCCAGCCCTTCGTGATCGCACTGATCGCCGTGCCGCTGGTGCTGCAGACCTACGGCATCTTCGCCATCGCCTTCGTCGCCGCGCGAATGATGAAGCTGCCCTATCCGGTGGCGGCACCGGCCTGCCTGATCGGCACGTCGAATTTCTTCGAACTTGCGGTCGCCGTTGCGATCTCCCTGTTCGGACTGCACTCGGGCGCGGCGCTGGCGACCGTGGTCGGGGTGCTGGTCGAAGTACCGGTCATGCTGTCGCTGGTCGCCTTCACGCGGCGCAGCGCGCATCTTTTTCCGGATTCCGCTGAACTTTTTTAGATCAAGTCTAAACAAAGAGGCAGTTTCGCAATATCATTGCGACTTTCACCCCACCCACAAAAGAGGATCTCGACATGAGCATCATCAACAGCACCGTCCAGCCCTTCAAGGCAAACGCTTTCCACAACGGCAAGTTCATCACCGTGACCGACGAGAGCCTGAAGGGCAAGTGGTCGGTGATCGTGTTCATGCCGGCTGCCTTCACCTTCAACTGCCCGACCGAAGTCGAAGACGCGGCCAACAACTACGCCGAATTCCAGAAGGCCGGTGCCGAAGTGTACATCGTCACCACCGACACCCATTTCTCGCACAAGGTGTGGCACGAAACCTCGCCGGCCGTCGGCAAGGCCCAGTTCCCGCTGGTTGGCGACCCGACCCACCAGCTGACCCGCGCGTTCGACGTGCACATCGATGAAGAAGGCCTGGCGCTGCGCGGCACCTTCATCATCAACCCGGAAGGTCAGATCAAGACCGCCGAGATCCACGACAACGCGATCGCCCGCGACATGAACGAAACGCTGCGCAAGCTCAAGGCTGCCCAGTTCGTCGCCAGCCACCCCGGCCAGGTCTGCCCGGCCAAGTGGAAGGAAGGCGCTGAAACCCTGACCCCGTCGCTCGACCTGGTCGGCAAGATCTAAGCGCACATCGCTTCGCAGAGGCGCCCGGGTCAGGTGCCAGGGTGTGTTCTCAAGCGGTTTGAGAACATGCCCTGACGGCGCCCGGCCCGGGCGTTTTGTTTTCCGCAACACCCGTTTCGAAAGCCGAGCACACCATGCTGGACGCCACTCTCAAGGGCCAGTTGAAGGCCTACCTCGAAAAGCTGCAGCAACCGATCGAACTGACGGCCGCGGTGGATGACAGCGCCGCTTCGCGCGAACTGCAGGGCCTGCTGTCCGACATCGCAGAGCTGTCGGACAAGATCACTGTCAGCGAGGAGCGGGGCAGTGCCGCGCGCACGCCGTCGTTCGCGATCAACCGCAAGGGCGGCAACATGTCGCTGCGCTTCGCGGCCATTCCGCTCGGTCACGAATTCACCTCGCTGGTGCTCGCGCTGCTGCAGGCGGGCGGTCATCCGCCCCGCGTGTCGGACGAAATGATCGAACAGATCAAGTCGCTCGACGGCGACTACAGCTTCGAAGTGTTCATGTCGCTGTCCTGCCACAACTGTCCGGACGTGGTGCAGGCGCTGAACCTGATGGCGGTGCTGAACCCGCGCGTCAAAGTGGTCACCATCGACGGCGCGCTGTTCCAGAAGGAAGTCGAAGAGCGCCAGGTGATGGCGGTGCCCATGGTGTTCCTGAACGGCGAACTGTTCGGCGCCGGCCGCATGACGCTCGAAGAGATCGTCGGCAAGGTCGACACCGGTGCGGCCAAGCGCGACGCGCAGAAGATGAGCGCCAAGGCGCCGTTCGACGTGCTGGTCGTCGGTGGTGGACCGGCCGGCTCGGCGGCGGCGATCTACGCCGCGCGCAAGGGCATCCGCACCGGTGTCGTGGCGGAGCGCTTCGGCGGCCAGCTGATGGATACGCTGGGCATCGAGAACTTCATCTCGGTCAAGGAGACCGAAGGCCCCAAGCTCGCCGCCGCGCTCGAAGAACACGTGAAGAGCTACGAGGTCGACGTGATGGCGCTGCAGCGCGTCGACAAGCTGATTCCGGCCGCCGAGTCGGGCGACGGCCTGATCACGCTGCAACTGTCCAATGGCGGCCAGCTGAAGTCGCGTTCGGTCATCCTCGCCACCGGTGCGCGCTGGCGTGAAATGAACGTGCCGGGCGAGCGCGAGTACCGTAACAAGGGCGTGGCCTACTGCCCGCACTGCGACGGCCCGCTGTTCAAGGGCAAGCGCGTGGCGGTGATCGGCGGCGGCAATTCGGGCGTCGAAGCGGCGATCGATCTGGCCGGCATCGTCGGTCACGTGACGCTGCTGGAATTCGACAAGCAGATGCGCGCTGACGCCGTACTGCAGCGCAAGCTGCTGAGCCTGCCCAACGTAAAGGTGATCCTGCAGGCGCAGACCACCGAAGTCACGGGTGGCGCCGACGGCAAGGTGAATGCGCTGAAGTACACCGACCGTGCCACCGGCGAGTCGCACACGATCGAGCTCGAAGGCATCTTCGTGCAGATCGGCCTGGTACCCAACACCGAATGGCTGAAGGGTTCGATCGAGCTGACGAAGTACGGCGAAATCCAGGTCGATGCGCGCTGCGAAACCAGCACGCCCGGCGTGTTCGCGGCCGGCGACGTCACCACCGTGCCGTACAAGCAGATCATCATCGCGATGGGCGAAGGCTCGAAGGCGGCGATTTCGGCCTTCGATCACCTGATCCGCACGTCGGCACCGGCCTGATCACCGGGAGGCGTTAACATCGGAGCCCGCGCATCGCAGGATGTGCGGGCTTTTTCTTGGCTGCGCGACTGCCCGTGCGCCATTCACCGAGGGTCTTCACACCATGAGCCACGTTCCGTTGCTGCTGTTCCTGCACGTCGCCGCAGTCACGATCTGGGTCGGCGGCATGTTCTTCGCCTATGTCTGTCTGCGCCCGGTGGCCGCCGTGCAGCTCGAACCGCCGGCGCGGCTGCGCCTGTGGCGCGGTGTTTTCGGCGGCTTCTTCCCGCTGGTCTGGGCATCGGTCGCGGTCATTCTCGTCAGCGGGCTCGGCATGATGCTGGCGGTCGGCATGAAGGCGGCACCGATCCACTGGCACCTGATGTTCGGCGTCGGCCTGATCATGATGTTCATCTTCATGCACGTATTCTTCGCGCCCTACAAGCGGCTGCTGCGCGCGGTCGATGCGTCCGATTGGCCGGCCGGCGGTGCGGCGCTGGCGCAGATCCGCAAGCTGGTCGGGCTGAACACCGTGCTCGGCTTCGTCACCATCGCGCTGGCCACGCTGGGGCGCGCACTGGTGGCCGGATGAAGCACGTTCAGTCGCGCGACAACGCGCAGTTCAAGCACTTGCGCAAGCTCGCGACCTCGTCGCGCGCGCGGCGCGAGGCGGCGGAAACGCTGATCGACGGCATGCACCTGTTCCGCAGCGCGCTCGACGCCGGTGTGCGCCCCAAGCTCGCCGTCGTCGCCGAGCGCGCGCTCGACCACGTCGAAGTCAAGGATGCGTTGGCGGAGCAGGGTGAGGCCGTGCTGCTGCTCGCCGACCCGCTGTTCGACGAACTGAGCCCGACCGACACGCCGACCGGCCTGCTCGGACTGATCGACATCCCGGCCGAGGCGGAGGCGCCGATCACCGGCGACTGTCTGGTGCTCGACGCGGTGCAGGACACCGGCAATCTCGGTACGCTGCTGCGCGCCGCCTGGGCCACCGGCGTGTGCGACGTGCTGCTGACCACCGGCTGCGCCCAGGCCTGGAGCCCCAGAGTGCTGCGCGCCGGGCAGGGCGCGCATTTCGGTCTGCGCATCCGCGAGCACTGCGATGTGGCGGCGGTGCTCAAGACTTACCCGGGCCGCATCGTCGCCACCCGACTCGACGCGCGTACCTCGCTGTATGCGCTGGACCTGCGCGGCCCGGTCGCCTGGCTTTTCGGCAACGAAGGCGCCGGCCTGTCGCCAGCCGTCAGCGCGCTGGCGACCGACCCGGCCATCATCCCGATGCCCGGTGCGGCCGAATCGCTGAATGTCGCGATGGCGGCCACGGTCTGTCTGTTCGAGCAGGTAAGGCAGCGCCTCCGGGCCTGATCAGGCGGCCGGTGCTTCGCCGGCCACGTCCGGCCGTGCCGCCCACGGCACCAGGCCGGCGGCGGTGGCCAGGCGCACCAGTTCGACGTCGCTGCGCACGTCGAGCTTCTGGCGGATTTCGCTCATCCGGTTGGAAATGGTCTTCGGGCTCAGCTTCAGTGCGTCGGCGATTTCGTCCACGGTCATGCCGGCCAGCAGCAGGCGGCAGATTTCGAACTCGCGCGGTGTCAGCACGTCCAGCCGCTTCTCGTCCGGCATCACGTTGTCCAGTGCCAGCTGTTCGGCCACGCGCGGGCTCAGCGTGCGCCGGCCCTGGGCGGCGGCGATGACGGCCTGCACCAGCGCTTCCGGTTCGGTGTCCTTGGTCAGGAAGCCGATGGCGCCGGCTTCCAGTGCCTGGCGGGCGAAGGCCGGCTGGGCGTGCATCGAGAACATGAGCACGCGCGCACGGCCGTCGAGCGCCAGCATCCGGCGCGCCGCCTCGATGCCGCTGGCGCCGGGAAGCGATATGTCCATCACCACGACGTCCGGCTTCATCAGCCTGAACAGCTGGTAGGCCTCGTCGGAGCTGCCCGCTTCGCCGACCACTTCCATCATGCGGTTGTGTTCGAGGAAGCGGCGGTAGCCGGCGCGCACAACGGCGTGGTCGTCGACGAGCAGAACGCGGATGGGAGTGTTCGGAGCCATGTCAGTGTTCCTGTACCGAGGTTTTCAGGGGCAGCCAGGCAGTGACTTCCCAGCCGCCGCGCGAACGCGGACCGGCCTGGCAGTCACCGCCCAGTGCGAGCGCGCGTTCGCGCATGCCGACCAGACCGAAGCCGCTCTCGGGTGCGACGTAGGGCGTCGGTTCGCCGTCGTCGGTCACCCGCAGCGATACGCGGCCGAGCCTTGTGTCGATATCCAGATGGACATCGATCCGGGTGCACCGTGCGTGCTTGGCCGTATTGGTGAGGCACTCCTGCACGATGCGGTAGAGCGTGATGTCGTGCATGGACGACAGCTGACCGAGGTCCTCGTCGAGATGGAACACCACCTCGACCTTGTCGGCGCCACGGCTGCGCTGGGTACCCAGTTCGGCCAGCGCGTGGCGCAGGCCCAGTTCCTCGATGTCCGGCGGGCGCAGGTGTTCGAGCAGGTTGCGCACCAGACGCAACAGATGGCCCACCTGTTCCGACATCCAGCGCGCCGCTTCGCGGTGCTCGGCCAGCTCGGGGCGACCTTCACAGGCGTCGGCCAGCAGGCGGGCGTGCGGGTGGATGGCCACCAGATAGGGGCTCAGTTCGTCGTGCAGATCGCGCGCCAGCGACTGGCGGATTTCCTCTTCGTGCGTGATCAGCTTGCGCAGCAGGCGAGCGCGCTCGCTCACGGCGGCCTCCAGCGTGGCCGCCATGCTGTTGAAGGAATCGGACAGCGGCGCCAGATCGCCCGGGCCGACGTTGTCGAGCCGGGCGTCGAGCCGGCCTTCGCCGATTGCCGACAGCGCCCGCATGACGCTGCCCAGCGGCTGCAGCGCACGGCCGACCGCCCAATACACCATGAAGCAGGCGATCAGCCCGATCGCCAGCACCATGCTGGTCTGCTTGATGTAGTCGTCCCAGATCTCGCGCAGCTCGTCGTCGGCATTCGGCACCAGCAGGTAGTAGCCGACCACCCGCTCACCGACGCGGATGTCCTTGCGCAGCGGCGGCAGGTTGCGCAGGCGCTCGCCCATCCAGTTCAGCGCGGCCGGCGCCTCGATCGGCGGCGCGTCGCGCGAACTCAGTATGGTGCGGCCATCCAGTGCGTGCACCTCGACGGTGAGGTGGCGCAGCGTGCGCAGCTCATGCGTGAGATCGATGTGCGCGAGCAGCGACTCGGTGGACATGCCGGGCGGTGCCGGCGTCAGCACACTGGGCAGCAGCGCGTGCGCAAGACGCGCCACCGAATCGATCTCGGTCACCGCATCGTCGTGGGCGTCGTAGAGCCTGCGCCCGCTGTCGGCAATCACCAGCAGGGTCATCAGCGAGGCGATGATCAGGGTGAGTCTGAAACGCAGACTCATGCAGGCATTTCCGGAAGTTGCGTGACCGGGCATCGTAATGCGAAGGCTGTCGGGAAATCCTCCCGCGCATCGCGCGCCGCCATCCGTGGCGCGGGACGGCATCCCGCCTGGTGCGATTGGATTTCCCTGCCGCGGGCGGGCGTGACTCACGGATATTGAACGGCGCTGTCGCCGTTCGAGCGGCACGTCACCGAGGAGAAAGCCATGAAGAAAACTGCCCTGATCTGCACGCTGGCTCTGTTCGCCACGCCGGTTCTTGCCGCCGATGCGAAGAAGCCGTCGTCGGACAAACCCGAACTGGCCCGCGACTGGGTCGAGATGGACGCCAACAAGGATGGCTACATCACGCCCGACGAAATGGTCGCCTGGGAGAAGAAGCGCGCCGACGCGAAGAAGTGAGCGGACGGTGCCGGCCGCCGTCCGGCACCTGCTTTTTTCAAAATTTTTCCAAGCGCAAAAACACGTAAGAGCCTGTCGTCGAAAGGAACTGCGAGGCGTGGTCCTGCCTCTATGCGGGGCATTCGATTTGCGTGCTAAGTATTGCCGCATCGATGCACCCCACAACCGACGACAGGAGATGGCAATGAAGAAGTTCAGTCTTGTTTTTGCAGCCTGCGCCGTGATGAGCGCCGGCGCCCATGCCGCCGACGCGAAGGCCGACAAACCCGAGCTGGCGCGCGACTGGGTGGCGATGGACGTCGACAAGGACGGCCACATCACGCCGGACGAAATGCTCAATTACGAGAAGAAGAAGGCTGCGCAGAAGAAGTGAGGGCCGGGGCTGGATGAGCCCCGGATCCTTCGTACCGACGGGAGCCGCAGTGCGGCTCCCGTTCTTTTGTGCGCGTCCGGTACGCCACGCCGACGCCGAGGCCGCCTACACTGCGGCCATGGACTGCGTACTGATTTCCCATCCCGACTGTCTGGAACACCGTCCGGGCGACCGTCACCCCGAATCGCCGGCGCGTCTGCAGACCGTACTCGCTGAACTCGAGCGCTCCGGCGTCACGCGCAAGTGGCAGCGCGTCGAGGCCCCTCTGGTCACCCGCGCCCAGCTCGAACGCGTGCACAACGCCGCCTATCTCGACGAGGTCGAGCGGGTGGCGCCGAAAACCGGCTCCTACCGGCTGGAGAGCGACACCGTGATGTCGCCCGGCTCGCTCGCCGCCGCGTCGCGCGCCGCTGGCGCCGTCGTGCAGGGCGTCGATCTGGTCATGAGCGGGCGAGCGAAGGCGGTCTTCTGCGCGACGCGCCCGCCCGGCCACCACGCGAAGCCGGGCGACGCGATGGGCTTCTGCATTTACGGCAACGTCGCCGTCGGCGCCGCGCACGCGCTGGCGACGCACGGCATCGAGCGCGTCGCCATCGCAGATTTCGACGTGCATCGCGGCAACGGCACCGAACTGATGTTCAGACGCGAGCCGCGCGTGCTGATGGCCGACAGCTTCCAACATCCCTATTACCCGCGCGGCGAGTTTCCCGAGCGCGCCGGCTACATCCCGCTACGCATGGCGGCGGGCGAGGGCTCGGACGCCTTCCGCCGGCACTGGAAAGAGGTCGCCCTGCCGAAGCTGCGCGCCTTCCGGCCGCAGCTGGTGCTGATCTCTGCCGGCTTCGACGCGCTGCGCGACGACCCGTTGGCCAATATCGAACTCGAAGCCGCCGACTACCGCTGGATCACGCACGAACTGCGCGACATCGCCGAGGCGTCGGCGCAGGGGCGCATCGTGTCTACGCTGGAGGGCGGCTACGGTCTGCCGGCCATCGGCCCGGCGGTGGCCGCTCACCTGATGGCGCTCGGCGACTGCAGCGTCTAGACTGCGCCGGCATTCACTGCGGACTTTCAATATGGATATTCAATGGTGGCACTGGCTGGTCGCCGGTCTTGCACTGCTGGTGATCGAGCTGGCCGTGCCCGGCATGGTGGTGCTGTGGTTCGGCGTTGCCGCGATCGGCATCGGTCTGCTGCTGTGGGCGGTGCCCACACTGTCGCTGACGCTGCAGCTCGCCGTGTGGGCGGTGCTGTCCTGCGTGCTGGTTTTTGCGTGGTTCCGCGTCTTCCGCGCCGACCAGCACCGCACGCACTCCGGCATGTCGGCCGGTGACGTGCTCGGCGAGGTGGGTCTGGTGGTGCACGAGATCACCCCCTTCGGTCGCGGTCAGGTGCGCTTCCAGAAGCCGCTGCTCGGCGCCGACGTATGGGACTGCATCGCCGACGACACGCTGCCGGTCGGCGAGCGGGTGAAGGTACTGTCGGTCGAGGGCTCGCTGCTCAAGGTCGGGCGCACGCACATCAACAAAACCTGAGGGAGGATTGCCCATGAGTTCCGGACTGATCGTCGTCATTGCATTGGTCGTATTCGTCGCTGTCACGCTGGCGAAGGGCCTGCGCGTGGTGCCGCAGGGCGAGGAGTGGGTGGTGCAGCGCATGGGCAAGTACCTGCGCACGCTGCTGCCCGGCCTCAACATCATCATTCCCTACCTCGACGACGTCGCCTACAAGGTGGTGACCAAGGACATCATCCTCGACGTGCAGGAGCAGGAGGTGATCACCCGCGACAACGCGGTCATCCGCACCAATGCCGTGGCCTTCATCAAGGTTACCGACCCGGTCAAGGCGGTCTATGGCGTGACCGACTTTTCCGAGGCGATCCGCAACCTCATCATGACCACGCTGCGGTCCATCGTCGGCGAGATGGATCTGGACCAGGCGCTGTCCAGCCGCGACAAGATCAAGGTGAGGCTGCGCGAGAGCATCGCCGACGAGGCGATCGACTGGGGCCTGACCGTGAAGTCGGTCGAGATCCAGGACATCAATCCGTCTGACTCGATGCAGCGCGCGATGGAACAGCAGGCCAGCGCCGAGCGCGAGCGCAAGGCCATGGTGACGCGCTCCGAAGGTCAGAAACAGTCGATGATTCTCGAAGCCGAGGCGCGGCTGGAATCGGCCAAGCGCGACGCCACCGCCCAGGTCACGCTGGCGGAGGCGAGCGCCGAATCGATCCGTCGCGTCACCGCATCGCTCGGCGAGCAGCAGCTGCCGATGATGTATCTGCTCGGCGAGAAGTACATCGCCGCGCTGAACAAGCTGGGTGAATCGCCGAACGCCAAGGTGGTCGTGCTGCCGGCCGACCTGCAGGATGCCGTGGCCGGCATCTTCGCGCGTGCCGGCGGCAAGGGCTGAGCCTGCGCGTTCGATCCAGAACCTGCAGGAATCGTGACATGCCCGTCCCGCACGCGCGGGCCGGCACCTGATCGGCGAGAATCGGCCTGTAGGCGGCCTTGTCCGCTCCCGCACCCGAGACACTGAGAATGAGCGACATCGAACGCGAATCCATGGAATTCGACCTGCTGGTCGTCGGCGCCGGCCCGGCCGGACTGGCGGCGGCGATCCGCGCGAAGCAGCAGGCGGCACAGGCCGGCATCGAACTGTCGGTGTGCGTGATCGAGAAGGCGGCCGAGGTCGGCGCCCACATCCTGTCCGGCGCGGTGATGGACCCGCGCGCGCTGACCGAACTGCTGCCGGACTGGGCTTCGCAGGGCGCGCCGCTCGACACGCCGGTCACCGAAGACCGCATGCTCTTCCTGTCGGAAACCGGTGCGCGCGCGGTGCCGCACGCGCTGCTGCCGCAGAGCTTCCACAACGACGGCAACTACATCGTGCGCCTGGGCCACGTCGTCAAGTGGCTGGGCGAACAGGCGGAAGCGCTGGGCGTCGATGTGTTCGCCGGCTTCGCCGGCGCGCAGCTGCTGATCGAGGACGGCAAGGTCGCCGGCGTCATCACCGGCGACATGGGCCTCACGCGCGACGGCGAGCAGGGGCCGAACTTCCAGCCGGGCATGGCGCTGCGCGCGAAATACACGCTGTTCGCCGAAGGCTGCCGCGGCCACCTGGGCAAGGCGCTGGAACAGCGCTTCAATCTGCGCGAGGGCGTCGACCCGCAGACCTACGGCCTCGGTCTGAAGGAACTGTGGGAGGTGCCGGCGGCGCAGAGCCAGCCGGGCCTGGTCGTCCACACCGCCGGCTGGCCGGTGGATAACGCCACCTACGGCGGCGGCTTCATCTATCACCTGAAGGGCAATCTGGTCGCCATCGGCTACGTGGTCGGGCTCAACTACAGCAACCCGCACCTGTCGCCGTTCGAGGAATTCCAGCGCTACAAGACCCACCCGGCCATCCGCACCCACATCGAGGGCGGGCAGCGCCTGTCGTACGGCGCGCGGGCGATCACCGCCGGCGGTCTGCAGAGCCTGCCGAAACTGGTGTTCCCGGGCGGCGCGCTGATCGGCGACGACGCCGGCTTCCTCAACGCCGCGCGCATCAAGGGCAGCCACGCCGCGATCAAGAGCGGCATGCTGGCCGCCGACGCCGCGGTCGACGCGATTGCCGCCGGGCGCGCGCAGGACGCGCTCGCCGCCTATCCGGAAAATTTCCGCATCAGCTGGCTGCGCGACGAGCTCTACCGCACGCGCAACTTCAAGCCCTACATGAAGAAAGGCCTGTGGCTGGGCGCCTTCCTGTACGGCGCCGAACAGCTGCTGTTCAAGGGCGCCGTGCCGTGGACGCTGCGCAACACCGCCGACCACACCTCACTGCAGCCGGCCGCCAGCTGTACGCCGATCGACTACCCGAAGCCGGATGGCGTGCTCACCTTCGACCGCCTGTCGTCGGTATTCCTGTCAAGCACCAACCACGAAGAGGACCAGCCCTGTCATCTGCGGCTGGCCGACGTCGGCGTGGCCATCACGGTGAATCTCGCGGCCTACGACGCGCCCGAACAGCGCTACTGCCCGGCGGGTGTCTATGAAATCGTGCGGGAACAGGACGGCCCGCGTCTGCAGATCAACGCGCAGAACTGCGTGCACTGCAAGACCTGCGACATCAAGGACC
>NZ_JADMJL010000010.1 GCF_018780585.1 Methyloversatilis discipulorum
TGTCCCGAAACAGCACGAAAACGCTTGCGCCGGAACATAGAATCTCCCACAACAACACCGCCCTCAGCCTTCTACCCGGCGCATCGGCAGCATGTCCGAGGCGGTGAAACCATGGCGCGCATAGAAGCGCTGTGCGTCCGCGTTGACGCGGTCGGTCAGCAGGGTGATGCGCGGACAGCGCTGGACGCGTGCGAAGTCGATGGCGGCGGTCAGCAGCGCGCTGCCGACACCGGCGCCGCGGACGGACGGCGCGACCACCATGTCTTCCAGCAGCACGACGCGTTCGCCGAGCGCGGTCGATACGGTGAACAGCAGATTCACCATGCCGACGACCTCTCCATCGCGTCGCGCGACCAGCACGCTGCCGACGCGCGGATCGCCGACGATCATCGCCAGCCCGCGCGCCTGGGCTGCGGTGTCCGGCGTGAATTCGGCTTCCTGCGCGAACAGCGCGGACAGCAGTCCGCACAGCGCGGGGATGTCGGCGAGGGTGGCGGTGTCGATCTGCATCATGCGGGCTCCCGGAATACAGCCCGCATGATGACCGGATTCCGGTCAGGCGATCTAGTCCGGCAGCCGCTCGAAGCGCAGCTGCGGCACGCCGTCGATCTCGACCAGCCCGACGAACATGTCGTAGGGCCGCACCCACAGCCCCGAATCGTTGTACAGCGGGCGATACAGCACCATGGGCTCCAGCGTCTCGCTGTGACGGACGACGCCGACGACTTCGTACTCGCCGCCCTTGTAGTGGCGGTAAGGACCGGGGGCGATGGTCGGGAGCGGTGCAAGGTCACTCATCGGACGGGCTCGGCATGACAGGGTTTGAAGTTGCGGGATCGGTCACAGTAGCGGCCCGCATTGGCGAAGGCCGCGCGGCCGTCGGTTCCTATGGTTTCGCGTCGGCGTCTGACGTCTGCTCCGCCGGCTTCGGCGTGGCCCCGGACCGATCGGCCACCAGTTGACGAAGCTTGCGCAAAGCCAGCGTATCGACCAGGGTGTTCAATGCCGAACCTGCGCACGCCGCAGCCCCGGATTCCGGCGTCGTCCGGTGCCAGTAGGCGGTATGCGCAGCCACCGTCCAGCCGCGCCACCCGCCTACGCGTACGGCAATGTCGCGAATGCCACAGCCGAACACACCGGCGAGCGGGCCGCCGACGATATCGCCGAACAGACCCCAGCGCACCGGCGCGTACAGATTGGTCCAGCGCGTGACCGCGAAGGCCGCGGCGTGGTGCGGCAGCAGCGGTGTGAACTTCTTGCCGGCACCGATATCGACCGGCGGCTTCACGCCATATGCATAGCCCTTGCCATCCCGCTGCGGTGGGCAGGTCGGCAGTTCGCGTTGCCGCTTGCGCGCTCCGAATTCCTCGCTGCTGCGCGCCAGCAGCAGCGCGCCATGCGTGAGCGGGCTGCCCAGCGTGATGAAGTCGGTCACCCGCCACGGATGACCGAGCTTTCTCAGCTCCATCTGTGCGGCCAGCTGCGCCTCGCGGAAGACGTCCAGCGCGGTCGCGTCGCTGTCCGGCCGCAACGCCTCGCCGAGCGCGGACAGTTCCGACCGCAGCACCGGCTGCGGTCCGTCGCCCTTCAGCGCGTCGCGCACGAAGGCGCGAACCGTCTCGTCCGCCAGTCCGGGCAGTTCTTCGTGGCAGCGCTGCCACCAGGCATTCAGGATGTCGTAGCCGATCACGCTGCCCAGGCTGTGGCCGACGACGATGATGCGATCGTATTCGCCTCGCTCGTGCAGCGCCTGCAGCAGGCGGGTGCCGTCGGCCCGGATGGCGCGACGCAGACGGATATTGCCGGGACGAGGGCTGAGATAGCGCGCCGCATCGCCCAGGTAGTGGATGAGCGCGCCCTGCAGCAGCAACCAAAGGCCCGCCGCGGTCAGCCAGCGCCAGTCGCCGGGCGACATCGCCTGCAGTGCGGATACCCATTGCGCCGCCACGCCTGTCGCCAGCAATGCGAACAGGCCGCCGACCGACAGCCGCGCGATCCAGATCAGCGTGCGCGCCGAGTGCGGAAGCCCGCGCGTACTGCGCCAGATCAGGCTCCACAGCCAGGCCAGCACCGCCTGCAGCGAGGTGCCTTCGACCTTGTAGGCCCAGTAGTACTCGTAGAAATGCGTGCTGCCGCTGCGCCCGCGCGACTGCAGGCGGCGCAGTTCGAACAGGTCGGACAGCGGGTCCGGCTTGCTCCAGAACGCTTCTTCCCCCGGGTCGGGCGGATCGAGCACGCTGTCTACGAAGCCGCGCAGCGTGTCCATCGGCTTTTGCTCGCCGATGCCGTGTATCAATACCACCGCCTGCTTCATCGTTCGCGCCCTCGCAGCCCGTGATGCACGATTGTGGCGGAAAGCCGTGGCATCGACATCACGGCATCCGCGTCAGCCGCAACGGCGACGGCGCGCGGCCAGACCCGTCAGACCGAGCCCGGCGAGCAGCATCGCGTACGCAGACGGTTCCGGCACCGCCAGCACTGCCACGCCGCGCACCTGCGACGGGTTGAACGGCAGATCGGGGTCGAAGTCCTGCTGCGCCCGGATCACTTCCACCGCGTCGCTGCCGTCCAGCGCCATGCGTACGATGCGGCCGGCGCCCTGCGTCGTATTGCCCTGGGGCGTAGTGAACAGGCCCTGCAGCGCGGATACATAAATGGTGTCGTCGGTCACGTCGATGCCATTCAGGAAGCCGAGCCCGCTGGCCAGCGTGGTCAGCCCGCTGCCGTCGAGGTTGGCGCGCTTGACGAAGCCGTCGGTCGTGGTCAGATAGATGTAACCGCCGGTCACTTCGAAGTCGTAGGAATTCACGCCGGTGAGCAGGGTCTGCGCGCCCGAGCCATCGAGATTCGAGCGCATCAGGCGGTTCGACGTGCCGACCTGGCTCCAGAACATGCCGTCGGCCGTCACGTCGATCGCGAACGGCGAGCTCAGGCCGCTGCTGACGACATCCGCCGACGGGAAGGTGAGCGACAGATCCAGCCTCAGGATGTCGCCCGAGTTCTGCCGTGTCACGTAGAGCATGCCGCCCTGCACGTCGACGTCGTAGGCGCCGGCGACGTTGTAGGTCTTGAAGCTGCTGCCATCCGGCAGCATGGACACGACGCGGTTCAGCTGCTGGTCCGGCCACCACAGGCGACCACCGACGTACTCGACCCCATTCGGCCCCTTCACGCGAGTCGGATCGGTCACCAGAGCGCTCGACGTGCCACCCGGCACGGTCGCGGTATTGATCGAACCGACGAAGGCGAAGGTCGGCGTAAAGCGTTGAAAGGTTTCCGACCACACCAGCTGGTCGGCCGCAACGGCGGCGTAGCTGCTACAGGACAGCGCAAGCGCGAGGAGGTGACGACCCCGTTTTTTCATTTTTGGTGATCTCCGGATCAGTACGGCGAAGGACGTTTCGCCCGGCGAGGCCGGAGCAAGAGACATTCCTTCGTGCGTGAAGCGCCGAGGGGCGGCGGCGGCAGGCAGAAAGGCCGGAAATCGCCGCAGGTGGCGCGGAGACCAGCCGGAGCACAAGACGCCTTTCCGCTCAGCCACTTGGCGCCGCCCGACAAAGTCCCCCTGCCGCCTGCCCATGCATTGCGCGTAGATCGCCATCGGACAGGCTTCGAGAAATCCGCCCGGTCGTGCGCCGGGCGCCAGACGTCCATGCACGCCGACGGTGCCGGGTGCAAAGAAATCCGACAGAGGATGGATAAGAACCTCCGCCCGGACTAACTTGATTGAAAGTGATTTGGAGTGACTCATGGCTTCAGCAGACACCCGAGTGATGACCGCTCACCTGCCCGTCGAGCTGGCAGAACAGGTGGACGAATTGGCGGCACGGCTTGAGCGTTCGCGCGGCTGGGTGGTGAAACAGGCGCTTGCCGCCTACGTCGAGCGCGAAGCGGAGCGCCACCGCCTGACGCTGGAGGCCATGGCAGACGTCGATGTCGGGAATGGGAACGCGGTGAGCCACGACGACGTAAAGGCTTGGGCGGCGTCCCTCGGCACGGATCGGCCCGGAAAGCTGCCTGAATGACCGCCGGATGGAGGCGCGCAGTTCGCGTGATCCCACCTTAGCGGAGGTCCGGACCTGCCGCAGAGCCAGCCCCGCTTCAACAAAAAGCTGCCATATATCGAACCCCACGGGACAGCGGCATCTTCATCGGCCGGTATGGGTATTGCGCACATGTCTTGCGCTGGAGCTGCGCTGAAATGCCCGTGTTCGCTCCGGAAGGCGTATCTGCCCGCTTGCATTCGCTTTACCCGGGCGCGGGTCGTGGGGACAGAGGGGCCTGTCACACTCCGACTAAGGTCACGGAAAGATCTCGATCGGCGTCCCGGGTTCAACCAGTGCCCACACGACATCCATATCGGCGTTCGAGAGCGCGATGCAACCATCTGTCCAGTCGAATCGCTGAACAAGGGGCGCCATCCACCCAAAGCCGTTACGCTGTCCATGAATCATCACAGCACCGCCCGGTGGCACGCCTCGGATGCGGGCGCTGTCGGAGTCATTGGCATCCGGATAGGAAATGTGCAACGCGCGGTGGTAAGCGCTGTCTGCCTTCCTGAAATCGAGCACGTAGCGCCCCTCCGGGGTGCGCCGGTCACCTTCCTGCTGCTTGTGGCCGACCGGATTGCCTCCCAATGCCACCGGGAACGAACGGACGACTTCTCCGCCAAGCATCAGATACAACCGCCGTCCAAGCTTGTCGACCTTCACCCTGTCAACCGCTGGCGCGGCCACTGCTACGGCCATGCCGATAGTCGTCCACGCGGCAACGATAGACACGCATGTCGCACGGACGGCACGGCGGGCGAGCGTGCCGCGACTCATCCTTGCGCTGCCCGCTCCAGCAACACCTCGAACCCCGGCCACCCCTCCTTCGTCAGCGCGAACTTGCTGGTCGACTTGCGGCCTTTCCGGTTGTCCTTGTCGCCCGACGTGAGTCCGTCGATGAAGGCTGCGCGGTCCTCGACCCAGCTGCCGCCGAGCAGCGTCACACCGCGGGCGAACAGCGCGTCGGGCAGGCAGCCGGCGCTGGGGCCGACCATGGCGAACCAGCGGGCGGCGCGGCAGTGGGCGAGCATGCGGTCCAGCGTGTCGTTGAGCAGCAGCGTGCTGGTGGACAGCACCTTGCCGCAGGCTTCGAGCGCCGCCCCGTCGGTGGTGACGCGCCAGCCTTCGCGCTCGCCGACGGCGCTCTCGTCCAGTTCGATCACGGTGAGGCGGGCGCCAGCGGCGACGATGCGGTCCACCAGCGGGCCGAACAGTCCGATCATGCCGATGTCTTCGCCGGGCTGCGGATCCATCTGGCCGATCGAGTCGCTGCTGCCATCCGGACGATAGCCAGCGCGGTCGAACAGGCAGCGGGTGATCGCGTTGGCGCAGACGAAACCCAGCGTGCGATCGACGCCCTGCCCGCTCACATAGCGGCGCGCCAGTGCCAGCGCGTCGATGCCCTTCAGATCATCGAGGCCGGGGCCACTGCGCAGGCGCTCCAGCGTGTCGTCGAGCAGCACGTAGGACAGGCCGATGCTGCCGTCCTCCAGTTCCAGCGCGCAGAACTCGCCGCGCGCGTGACCGCTCCCGCCGTCGCGGCAGGGTTCGTCCGGCCGTGACGGTGGCAGGTGCAGGGCACGCACGCGCGGCAGCGGCATGCGTTCGGCGATGCGTTCGATCTGGGCGAGGTAGTCGGTGGCGAAGCTCATGATGTCGGGTCGTCGGACGAGTGGTCGGGTGGCAGCAGATCGGCAGGCAGCGGCTGGCCGCGTCGCAGGCCGGCACGCACGGCGGCCGACGCGATTTCGCCGCTGACCGTGGCGTCGCGGTTCTCGGCGGTGCGCAGCGCGCCCGGAAAGTAGAGCGCGGTGAGGCGGTGGGTATGCACCGGCGAATCGCTGCCGCGTGCGCCGTCGCCATAGCGGCGCCAGTCGCGCACCGGGTGGATGTGGTCGGCCACTTCGAGGAAGCCGATGGTTTCGCGGTCGCCGATCAGCACGCCCTGCACGCGCAGGCCAAGCGCGCGCTTGGCGTCGTCGAGCCGGGCAACCAGTTCGGGCGTGGCGCCGAATTCGCCGTCGGAAGCGATCAGCAGGTCGGCCATCTGCCAGGCCGCCTGTTCGAGACAGGCGATGGATTTCTCCAGCGGGCCGCAGATGTCGGTGCCGCCCTTGAAGCCCTGACCGAGGAAGTGGATGAGCCGGCCCAGGCCTTCGGCGTCGACGCCGATCTGCATCTCCACCACCTCGCCGGCGCCGCCGAAGGCAAACACATGGCAGGCGCGACCCTGCGCGTGCGCGGTGCGCACCGCTTCGAGCACGACCGCCTTGGCCACTTCGCCGGCGCCACCCTGCATCGAACCGGAGGTGTCCACGCAGACCAGCAGCGGCCCCATCTCCAGCCGCCGATCGGGTTGCGGATCGGGCCGCGGCCGCAGTACCGGTGCGTCGATGTGGCGCACCTCGGTCATGCGGTCGTCGTCCTCGTAGCAGAGCAGCGTGCGTTCGGCACGCCGGGCGTGCCACACCAGGCGCAGCGCCGGGTGACCGAGCAGCACCGATTCGGCCGGCAGCATGCGGGCGATGCGGTCGGCCCGATGGACGCCACGCGTCTCGCCCGGCATGTCCGGCACGCGCACGGTGCGCTGTTCGGTGTGGCGCGCGACCGCGCTATCCATCACCTCGACCTGACTGCGACTGGCGTCGTCGCGCTCGTCGGACGGCCGGGCGCGGCCGAGCCGGCGTATGCAGTCGGCCAGTTCGGGCAGTCTTTCGAGCAGGCGGCGGATGCGCAGCACCTCGCGCCAGCCTTCGGATTTCAGCAGCCCGGGCAGCAGGTCCCAGCGCGCGTTCTTGCCGTCGTCCGGCAGCTTGCCGAACACCTCCATCAATTCGTCCATCTGGCCGCGGCGGTTCTGCCAGTCGGAACCGAAGGCCTCGATCGCCATCCGCGTGGCGCGCGCGTCAGTCGCTCCGCGGTCGCGGTAATCGGGGATGAAGTCGAGGTGGAACAGCAGGCTCTGCACGACCACGTCGCTCAGTTCCTGCCGGCCGGTGCAGTAGGCCGGCAGATCGAGTTCGGCGAAGGTTTCGCACAGCGCCGCGATCAGTTCGGGCGACGGCCAGCACCAGTCGGCGGCGGGCGGCACGCGGCCGCCGACCAGCGCGCTGCGCAGCGCGACCAGCGCCGCAAGTCGCGGTTCGAGCCGACCCTGTGCCTGCGTCAGCGCGCCCAGCCACAGCGTGCGCGGCAGCGCGTCGAGCGCGGCCAGCCGCGCCTCGCGCGACTGGAACAGCAGCGGCGCCTGCGTGCTCACGCCAGCGGCTCGTGCGCGACCGGCTCCGGCACGTCGGCGTAACGCGCGGCCTCTTCGGCCGACAGCCGCGGCAGGTTCTCGAAACCGCGACGGGCGTCGCGCGCACGCTCGGCCAGTTCGGCGATCAGCGCAGCGGTCGCCGCCAGGTGGGCATCGACACGGGCGAGCAGCGCTTCGTCCAGCCACAGCGTGCGGGCACGGGTGGCGGCCAGGCTGGCGCGTTCGGCCGCCAGTTCTTCGGCATAGGCGGCGATGCGCGCAAGCAGGTCGTCGATCTGCGCGGTGCGCGCCGCGATGTGCGCCGGACCGTAGCGACGGCGGCGGCTGTAACTCATACGCAGCGCACCGGCGCCGCCCTTGGCGTCGCCGATCTCGCCGGCCAGTTCCTCGGCCTTCTCGGTGCCGACTTCCGACGGCGAAAAGCGCAGCCGGCCGGATTCGTCGTAGTCGAGGTCGTTGGCGTTCTGCTCGGTTTCGAGCTGGGCCTGAAAGGCCTGCACGACGCGGGTGAGTCGCGGCGGCGCGAAAGCCTCGCGCACACCGAGGCGCGCGTGCAGCCAGTTGGCGACCTCGGCCTGGCGCTCGGCGTCGGGCGCGACGCAGGCGGGCAGCAAAAGCAGGTCCCACAGCCCGACTTCGGTACGGCCCTCGGCGGCGGCAGCCACGCGCAGCAGCCACACCGTCTTCACCCAGCGACGGTCAGATACGTAAGTGCCCTGCTCCGTCATCTGCGCGCGCAGATCGGCCAGCACGCCGACCACGCGCGCCGGCAGCACGACCTCGTGTGCCGCCAGCGACACCGCACCGAGGTCTTCGTCGCCGAGCGCGAGCGCCTCGTCCGGCGGCGCCCATTCGTCGGCGCAGCCCGCTTCGAGCAGCGCGGCAAAGCCATCGGCGCTGACACGGCCGACCGGCACGCGCAGCAGGAAGCGGTCGAAGAAGGCCTCGCCCACTTCGTCGTCCGGCACCTCGTTGGTGGCGCCGATCACGCTGACCAGCGGACACAGCTGACGGCCGGCGCCGTTGTCGAACTCGCGCTCGTTCAGCAGCGTCAGCAGCGCATTCAGGATGGCGCTGTTGGCCTTGAACACCTCGTCGATGAAGGCGATGGTGGCGTCCGGCAGGAAGCCGTCGGTGTGCCGCTCGTATCGGTCCTCCTCCAGCGCGCGGATGGACAGCGGGCCGAACAGTTCTTCCGGCACCGAAAAGCGGGTGAGCAGGCGCTCGAAGTAGCGGGCGTCGCGGAAGGCGCGGTGCAGCCGGCGCGCCAGTTCGCTCTTGGCGGTGCCAGGCGGGCCGATCAGCAGCGTGTGCTCGCCGGCCAGGGCGGCCAGCAGCGCGAGGCGCACGACGTGGCGGCGCTCGACCAGGCCGCGTTCGAGGGTGGCAAGCAGTTCAGCCAGACGCGACGCGAAGGGCGCGTCGGCGGCAACGGCGGAGGCGGACATCTGTGTGGGTCTCCGTTATTCAGCGCAGGATGCGGCTGGCGACCAGCGCGTGCGCGCGCTGTGCACAGCTGTCGACGTCGATCTCGTGCAGGCCGTCGACGCCGACTTCGAAAATACCGGCCTCGGTCACGATGAAATCCATCGGAATGTCGTGCGGCTGCGGGTGGATGGTGGGCATGCGCGACAGTTCGAAGGCCACGCCTATCTTCAGCGGCTGCACCGCGCAGGCGGCCAGCGTGCGGTCGAAGAAACCGCCGCCGTAGCCGAGGCGGTAGCCGCGCGCGTCGAAACCGACTGGCGGAATCAGCAGCGCGTGCGGCTGGACGACATTGGTGTCGTCCGGCACCGGCAGGTCATAGACGCCGGGTGTGGTCGCCACCCCGGGCCACCATTCGCGGAATACCAGCGGCGCCTTGCGCTCGACCACTTCGGGCAGCGCACCGCGCGCGCCCTGCACGCGCAGCGAGCGCAGCAGATGGCGCGAGTCGAACTCGCCGCGGAAGGGCCAGCAGAAGCCGACCGTCATGTGCTGCAGCAGCGGAAAGCCGGCTTCGAGATAGCCGGTGATTTCGACGTTGCGCGCCATGCGCTGTGCCGGATCGACCGCCTCGCGCTCGGCCAGCAGTCGTTGCCGTTCGGCACGCCGCCAGGCGGCCAGATTGTCCGGGGTGCTCATGCGGGCATCTCCTTCCTATGTAGACCTGCACTCACCGCACGCAACATGACGCCGGCAAACAGCAGGATGGCCAGCGCGTGACCGGCGCCAGCGACCATCAGTGCATCATGCCGCCCGACGCCGACCGCGACAATGCGCAGCGCCAGACTGGCTGCAAGCAGCCACAGTGGCAGGCGCGCCAGGCCGGTATAGGCAGGCCGCAGTCGCAGCAGCGCCGGCAGGATGATGGGGGCGTGGCCGAACACCATGGCGAACACGAAACCGAGCAGCACCGCGTGCAGCCCGGTCGCGGCAACCGGAGCGGCGTCCACCGACAGTTCGCCATACAGACTGAGCAGCGCGCCCACCAGCAGCCACAGATAGCCCACGGTCAGGCACTGGGCCGTATGACCCGCCCAGCCAGCCGCACGCCACGCACGCGGCGCGATGTCCCAGCGCAGCAGCCAGACGGCCAGCAGCGCGCAGCCCGACCACAGCGCAAAGGGCAGCACGCCGCTGACGCCGAACGCGATCAGCGCGACCGCGGCGACGAACAGCCGGCGCGCCAGCGGCGGCAGGCGCACCATCTGCGTCAGCTCACGGCGCTCGCCGGCGATGGTGAGCACGAGGAAGCCGACGCCACCGCGGGTCAGCGCAGCGAGATCGCCGTGCAGCATCCACAGCAGCACACCGACCAGCCAGCACGCAGCGCCGCCCGCTTCGACCAGCAGATGCAGCGACCAGGCGCGGGTGGCGCCCGCATAGATATAGAGGGCGACAAGGCCGGCCGCAGCGGCCGCCCAGCAGACCTGGGCCAGCGGCAGCAACACCGGCACCTGCGCCAGCACGCCGCCTACGCCAGCCAGCAACGGCGCCAGCAGCCCGGCCAGTCGCTGCAGCGCGACCGCGCGCTCGAGCGCAATCAAGGTGCCGAAGAAGGCACACAGCATCAGCGCGCCATGCACCGGCGCTGGCATCAGAGGCAGCGGCAAGCCGAGGCGCGCCAGACCGCCGGTCATGCCGGACAGCAACGCGAACGCCGCCAGCAGCGCGCAGGCGGCGACCGCCCTGCCCCACAGCGGCGACCGCGCCGGTTTCATCCCAGCCGCACCGCGTGACCGTGGCGGTCCACCGGCATCAGGCTGTCGAACCGGCCGGCCTTGACCGACTCGACCATGCGGTCGAGCGCGCGGTCGACGTCGGCCGCCGTCGGTGGCTGGCCGTCGCGGCCGGACAGCGCAGCGACGAAGGCAATGGACCAGTCCGGCGCGAACAGCTGCGACTCTTCGATCAGCGTGGCGAAGTCCTGCAGTTCGTGCGGCGACTTGTCGACGCAGACCTGAGGCACCAGCGCCCCGCCCTGCCCCGCCTCGAAGCGTGCGCGCTCGGCCGCGGTGGCACCGTCCGGCAGTTCGGCGCGGGCGAACACCAGCAGCAGGCGCTGCGGTTCCGGTTGCTGGCGTGCGGCGGCGAGCAGGTCGTCAAAGGTGGAAATCTGCATGCGGAAGGCTCCGTGGATGATCGGGGTTCTTACCAGCCGAAGCGTAGCTGCAATGCCGGACTCATGCGGCCCGGATGCCACTCGGTGTCCCAGTCGAACTCGACATGCACCACCCAGCCGGGCGGGCAGGCGGCGCGCAGTGCAGCGGTCGCGTCCTCGATCAGCACCTCGCCCATCGGGCAGGTCGCGCTGGTGGGAATGAGCACGACGTCGACGCGGCCGTCCCCGATGTCGATGTGCTTGAGCAGGCCGAGGTCGACGATGCTCTCCGCCAGCTCCGGGTCGGGCACCGTGTGCAGAGCGGCGCGCAAGGCGTCAATGGTCGGGATGTTCGCGGTCATGAAACTCTCCTGAGCGGCGCGACGCTGCCCGGCGACTGCGCCAGCAGATCGGCCAGCGTATGACCGTCGAGGTGAGCGAGAAAGGCCTGCAACGCACCATCGACGATGGCGGTGAGCCGGCAGCGTCCTTCGAGCGTGCAGCCGGTACGCGGCGTGTCGGTCAGACATTCGACCAGCCGGAAATCAGGTTCGACGCTGCGGACGACCGCACCGAGGCGGATGTCGGCTGGCGGCTGTGCCAGCCGCATGCCGCCGCCCTTGCCGCGTACCGTGTCGAGCCAGCCGGCAAGCGCGAGCTGGTGCGTCACCTTCATCAGATGCGCCTCGGAAATGCCGTAGGCCTGCGCCACCTCGGCGATGGTGCACAGCCGTTCCGGGTGCTGCCCCACGTGCATCAGCAGGCGCAGCGCGTAATCGGTCATCGTCGTGAGGCGCATGTTCAGCTCCGGCGGGGCGTGATGGAAACCGGCTGCACGGCCGGCCCGGCGCGGTCCGGCCGCGGCCGGATCATCATCGGGAAGAAGCGCCACAGGTAGAGCGCGAAGGCGAGCGCCCACACGGTCGCGGCCAGGTGCAGCAGATGCACCGACGCGGCCGAAGGGTGCAGCGCGGCCAGCCGCAGCACGGCGGCGGCGATCACCAGCACGTAGGCGGTGACCATGCTGCGGTCTGTTTCGAGCGGCCGGCCGAGGTGGCCGAGCGCGGTGCGCGTAATCATGCCGATGATGAGCACCGAAAAGCCGCCCATCGCAATCACATGCACGTGCAGCGCCGTCGGCAGACCGACGCCGGCCGCGTGTGCTGCCGCCAGCAGCAGACCGGCGCCGAGCGACACATAGCCGACGTACAGAATCCACAGCAGCGGCTTGTGCAGCACGCGCCACGGCTTCCAGCTCGCCCACTGCACCAGCGCGATGCCGCCCGCCGCGGCCAGCGCGGCCGCCTGCACGAGCGGCCAGCCGGCGAGCAGACCGAGCACCGCCAGCGCACTGGCAATCAGCTGCGCCATGCCGCTTTTCAGATGGGTGGGCACGGTCAGGCCGGGCACCGCGCGCATGGCGAAGAAGGGAATGACGCGGCGGGCGACCAGCAGCGTGAGCAGCGCCATCACCAGCAGGCCGGCGTTGAAGTGCTGCATCAGCGTGCCGTAGTCGCCGGCGCGGGCGGCAATCAGGAAGGCGGCGTCGGTCACGCCGAGTGCGAGCAGCATGAAGGGCACGGCGTAGTTGCGGGTATTGCGCGACAGCAGCACCGAACGCCCGAGCGCCGCGGCGGCCAGCGCGAAGAAGGCGACGTCGGCCAGTGCGCCGACCAGGAAGGCGGCGTCGCCCGGCAGCAGGAAGGCGGCGCGTGCCACCATCCATGGCAGGCACAGCACGGCCAGTGCGCGGCCTTCGATCGGGTTGATGCCGGTCCAGGCGCCACCGGCCGTCATCAGGAAGCCGACCGCGATGGTGGCGACGAAGCCCCACAGCATTTCATGCGCGTGCCAGGCCAGGCCGCCCAGCGTGCCGCCCGCCCACTGCGGCGCGAATATCCACAGCGCCACGGCGACCAGTGCCCACAGCGCGCCAGCCAGGTAGAGCGGGCGGAAGCCCATCTCGAGGAAGGCGTCGGCCGAGGGCGCGTGCGCCGGGCCGGTCGCCGGTTCGTCGATGGTAAGCAGGATGGCCATGTTCGCGGTCCGTCAGGTTGACGGCTGCAAACATATATCCTCGATAGACCTTAAGACTTGACGCAGGACAAGCCGGACGTCGGTCCGGCGGGAACGATCGGCATCGACGGGGCTCAGCGGCCGGCCGAATCGTGCTCGCTGCGGATGACCTCGCCTTCGATGACGCGGCCACCGCTGTCCGGCACGTCGCCGAAGGGCGTCTGCATCGGGTTGTCCATCTGTTCGCGCATGCGCCGACGCAGTTCGCGCGTCTTCCACCACATCCATCCCCAGAACAGCAACCCGCCCACCACCGCCACGGCGACGATCACCACCGAGAACATGAGGCCGAGCACCAGCAGGCCGCCAGCGGCAATGACCGCGAACAGCTTGCCGAAGAAGCCCTTGGGTTGGATGTGGAGGTGCCGGCCGTGCAGGCGCCGGGAGGATGGATCGGTGTACATGCGTGGGCGCCCCTGTCTGTGCGAACTGTCGATATGAGGGTGACCGCAGGCGCTTGCAAGGGTTCGCCGGGATGGCGCGAAGGACCGTGTCAGAAGCCCTGTCGCTGCCAGGGCCGCGCCCACGGGGGACCATGCGCCAGACCCGAAGCCTGAGCCGGAGCCGAGGTTCTGTGGGAGGGGTCTTCTGACCCGACAGCAGCCTGTATCGAAGCCCGCGGACTGTGCGGCGGCCGCACCCACGGGCGGTGCGCGCAAGCGGCCGCTGAAGCCGTGTTCCTGTGGGAGCGAGCGTGCTCGCGATGAAAGCCTGAACCGGAGCCTGCAGCCGGAGGGCCGCGACTACAGCCGCCGGTGCGGCTGTTCGACCAGATTCTGGTAGACGTAGCTTTTCAGGAACACCGACGTCTGCGCGTTGATGTCGTCGAATTCGACGCCATAGGCGGGCTCGCCGGTGTCGGGTACTTCGTGGCGATTGCGGATGTGGCCGCTGACGACGACGCGGGTGCGCACCTTGTGGATGTCGAGGATCAACTCCAGCGACACCTTGTCGCCGACCTCGCGGCCCGGTTGCCAGACACGCACTTCGGCGCCGGTGGCACTGAGGTTGGTCACCACCGTGGGCACCGGCTCGTCGGTGTCCATCACGCGAGCGCTGATCGAGGTGGCGATGCGCTCGGCGTTGCGGATCTGCCGCATCGAAATGCGGCGCGGGAACTCGAGATGCAGGTATTCGAAGGGGCGCACCGAACGCTTGCCGACGACGGTGGTGAATCCATAGGCATGGCGCCCGGAAAAGGCGCGCACGCCTATCGTGTCGCCCTCTATCGGGGGGCCGGCCCAGGGGCGCGTGTCGGGCATGGTCACCAGCACGCTCAGGTCGTTCACCCAGCCGATCAGCTTGACCACGCCCGGCTGGTCGCCGAGCTTGGCCGGCGGTTCGATCACCATGCGGTCACCGACCTTGAGGCCGATGTCCTTGAACAGCACGTCCTGGAGTGTGGTCGCAGCATCGCCGGTCTTCACGGCGTCTTCGATGGGGCTGGCGGCTCTGGTATTCATTGTCGTTCCGACACGGCGTAAGGCGTTGATCGGCTACCCGAAACGGGTTTAACGATTTATCCGCGTGGAACTGAAGGGGCCGGAGGCCGTCGGCGCAAAAAATTTTTACATTTCACGCGCCGACCGGCCAACGCGTTCAGAGCAGGTGCTTTGCCGCCTCCAGACCCTTCTGCGCGCACTCCTCGTCCTCTGCTTCGCTGCCGCCGCTGACGCCGACGCCACCGATGTGCACGCCCTTCGAGGTCATGATGGGCAGGCCACCGATGATGGAGGTGGTGCGCGGCAGCACTTCCGCGCCAGGAATGCCCTTGGCCAGTTCGCGGAACTGGCGCGTGGACACCGGCAGGCTGGCCGAGGTGTCGGCCTTCAGCTGTGCAACCTGCACGCTGATCAGGATGCTGCCGTCCATCCGGCTGAAGTACTTCGGATTGCCGGCGATGTCATGTACCGCAGTGATCATCCGCCAGCCCTTGCCGGCGGCGTACTTCTCGCAGCCTTCGGCGATCGCCTTGGCGGTGGCCAGGTCGAGCGCCGGCTGTACGGTCTGGGCGTAGGCGCCGCCGGCCACGAGGGCGAAGGCGAGCGCTGCGGCGATGTGTGTTTTCATATCGTGTTCTCCTTGTTGTGGTGTGACAGGCTCAGAACCAGTTTTCGTCATCGGCCGCGGCGGCCTTCTTGTCGGCGACCTGCACGCGCTTCGCCTCCTCGCGCAGGAAGGCGATGATCTGGCGGATCTCTTCCGGCTTCAGTGCCGGGCCGAAACCGCCCATCTGGGTGTTCGGCCGACCTTCGGAAATGATCTTGAACATGTAGTCGTCGGAATTCGCGCCGCCCGGGCCCCAGGCGCCCTTCACGAGCTGCGGGCCCTTGCCGCCCTTGCCGCGCGAGTTGTGGCATTGCTGGCAGTTGCGACCGAACAGTTCCTCGCCAGCGCTGGCGTCGCTGGCCGCGGGCGCGCCGCCGCCGGGGCCTCCTGGGCCGAAGGCCGACACCGGGGTGACGCCGAGCGTCAGCGTGAGCGCGATGGCATACCGCGCGGCCGCGCGTGTCAGGGGGTAGGTCATGAAATGTGCTCCATCGGAAATGCGACAGGTCCGGCCGCGACAGGCGCAGCCGGACGGTGGATCAGAACCAGAGGTCGTCCTCGGCGCCGGCCTTGGCCTTCTCGGCCGCCTTGACGCGCTTGGCCTCCTCGCGCAGGAAGGCGACGATCTGCCAGATCTCCTGCTGCGTCAGCGCCGGGCCGAAGCCGCCCATCTGCGTGTTCGGGCGGCCGTTGGCGATGATTCCGTACATGTAGCCGTCGGTATTGGCACCGCCCGGTCCCCAGGCGCCCTTCACCAGTTGCGGGCCCTTGCCGCCCTTGCCGCGCGAGTTGTGACACTGCTGACAGTTGCGGCCGAACAGCTCTTCGCCCGCTTTCGCAGCGTCCGGGTCGTTGGCCAGCGGATTGGTGGCCGGGATGGCTTCGTCGGCCTGCGCACCGGCGATCAGGCCGGCGAGCAGCAGGCTCGCTGCGGTGACACGAAACATCTGCAACTCCATTCGAATGCGGTGGCGCCGGCGGCGGGCCGCCAGCGCCGGTGGATCACGGGAAGCCGGCCCGGCGCGCGAGGGCGTCCAGCGTGCCGTCGGCCTTGAGCGCTGCCAGTGCGTCGTTTACCGCGCCGCCGAGCGCCGCATCGGCGCGCCGGCTGGCGATGACGAAGCGGGTGGTCAGCGACGGTTCGGTCAGCACCTGGCGCACGCCGATACCGTCCGGCGGCGGGGTCTCGGCCAGGCGGCCGGCCCACACCAGCGCCGCCGCGATCTCGCCGCGTGCCAGCGCCTCCATCAGTTGCCGGTGATTGCCGTAGGGCGTGCGGTTGTAGCCACCGGCCAGCAGGTGCAGGTCGGCCGGCGTCGCGGTGACGGCGCCGACCTTGGCCTTGCCCAGATCGGACAGCGACTTCACCTTGCCTGCCGTCGGCGCGACCAGCACGTAGCCGACCGACACATAGGGCGTCGAGGCGACCAGGCCACGTTCGGCCAGATCCTCGCCACCGCCCTCGGTTTCCGGCAGGCCGACGAACAGGTCGCAGGCGCCGGCCTGTATCGACTGCTTCAGTGCGCGCCCCATGCCGCCGCGCGACGGCACGACGATCCAGTTCAGCTTCAGTTCGCGGCCGAGCTTCGCCGACAGCGCCTGCACGACCTCGACGTCGAGGCCGCGAGCGCCGCCGCTGCTGGACGAGAACGGTTCGTTGCCATCGACCACGCAGGCGGTAAGCGGGGCGGCCGACACGATGGAAGACAGCGCCAGAGCCAGCGCGCAGGCGGCGGTGCGGAATGCGGAGGACTTCGTCATGGCGATGCGGAGCGCCCTTGCGGGCGCCCCGGCTCCATTACTCGGCGAGGCCGAAGATCATCATGCCGCCACCGCGGTTCTGGTGCTTGAACAGCTCGTCATACACCAGCGGCCACAGGCTGCCGCCGCCCGGGCCATACACGATGGCCACGTACTGCTTGCCATCCACGGTGAAGGTGGTCGGGTTGCCGTGGATGCCAGTGCCGACGTTGAAGCGCCACAGCGCCTCGCCGGTGTCGTCGCGCATCGCGTGGAACCAGCCCTCGGCGTCGCCTGCAAACACCACACCACCGGCGGTCGCCAGCATGCCGCTGGTGGCCGGCGTGCTCTGCGGACGCTGCCACACCAGTTCGCCGGTAGTGGCGTTGAACGCCTTGATGCCACCGGTGTAGGGGTTGGCCTTCAGCACCTTGGACGACAGGAACCACTCACCCTTCTTCCATTCCATCTTCTTGGCCTGGATGTCCATCGAGCTGTCGATGTAGGGCACGTAGAGCAGCTTGGTCTGCGGGCTGTAGGCCGCCGGGTGCCATTCCTTGCCGCCGTCGAGAATCGGCGCGATGTCCTTCACTACCTTGTCGTAACCCGGCACCTTGTCCGGATTCACGATGGGCCGGCAGTTGTCGCCCCAGCTCTTGACCCAGTTCACACGCGCAATCGGCACCACCCAGTTGCACTTGCCCGTCGTGCGGTCGATCGAGTACAGGTGACCGTTGCGGTCGCCGTGCAGCCACACCTTGCGGCCCTTCTCGTCGTCCACCAGGATGGTTTCGTTGTTGCCGTCGTAGTCCCAGGCGTCGTTCGGCGTGTACTGGAAGTGCGTCTTGATCTTGCCGGTACGCGCATCCATGATCAGCGTCGAGTTGCTGTACAGGTTGTCGCCCTTGCGCACGCTCGGATCGAAGTCCGGCGTCGGGTTGCCGACGCCCCAGTAGATGGTGTTGGTCTTCGCTTCGTAGTTGCCGGTCAGCCAGGCCGACGAGCCACCGGTGCGCCACGAGTCGTTGGCCCAGGTCTTGGCGTTCGGATCGTTGGCGTCGACCGGACGGGTCAGCGTCTGCCAGACGATTTCGCCGGTGTCCGGGTCGAGCGCGGTGATCTTGCCGACGTTGCCGCCGACGTCGCCACCCGAGTTGCCGACCACGATCTTGCCGTCGGCCACCAGCGGCATCGAGGTGTAGATTTCGCCGGTCGTGTAGTCGCCGAGCTTCTTCTCCCACACCACCTTGCCGGTCGTGTTGTTCAGCGCGACGACGTGAGTGTCCAGCGTCGCCATGTAGACCATGTCCTTGTACACGGCCACGCCGCGGTTCACTGCCTCGCAGCACAGGCGCGGGCCGAGATCGCCCGGCAGCGAGCGCTCGTACTTCCAGATCATGCGGCCGGTCAGGCCGTCGATCGAGAACACCTTGTTCTGGCTGGCCGTCACGTAGATGCGGCCATTCACCACCGTGGTCTGGCTGTCCTGCGCATCATTGACGCCGAAGGACAGGTTCCACTTCGGCACCAGCTTCTTCACGTTGTCCTGGGTCACCTGACGCAGTTGCGAGAAGCGCGTGCCCTGGTAGTCCTTGCCGTAATGCAGCCAGTTGTTGGCGTCCTTGTCGGCGTGGATCAGCATGTCGTCGCTGACGTAGTTCGGACGCCACTTGAAAGTGGCTTCGAGCACGTTGATGCCGAGCGGGGGTTCCGGATCCTCGGCATGGACGACCATCGGGGCGAGCAGCAGCGCTGCCAGCAGACTCCCTGCAACCGAACTCAATGCGCCGGGCCGCAGTGCGCGGCCGTTGTGCTTGTTCATCAGGCTTCCTCCGTTGTTGTGGATGCGCATGCCCGGTCACCGGCCCGGTTTTTATCGGCCGGTACCTGCGGAACATCCTGCGTTCCGATGACACACGCAGGCATACGCCTGCAGCATTCGTGCCACTGAGGCGGTGTCGGATCGGTTGCGGCGGAAATCGGGAACAGGCGGCGCTATCCGGCGAACGGGATGCCGACCCGCCGTTTGCAGGAGGTCGTCCCTGAGACAGTCGGAGGCGGGGAGATGAGACAGCTGTCTCGGAATAACTGCGCTACAAATGTCGCAGCAGGGCGATCTTCGAGAGGGTTCGACCCGCGCCGGTGATGACGCGCGGCGCCCCGGCGCGCGCCTTCAGCGCCCTTCGAACTTCGGCTTGCGCCGTGCGATGAAGGCGGTCACCGCTTCGGCGAAATCCTGGGTCGCGGCGCAGCGGCCGAAGGCGGCGGCTTCGTCGGCCAGTTGCTGCGCCAGCGGCTGACCCGACGTATTCAGAAGTCGCTTGATTTCCGCCCAGCCGTGGCGCGGCCCGCTCGCCAGCCGTTCGACCTCGGCTTCGACCGCGTCGTCGAACTCCGCCACCGTCACCACGCGCTCGACCAGCCCCAGCGCCTTCGCTTCGTGCGCGTCGAAGCGGCGCGCGCTCCACATCAGCTCGCGCGCCCGGCGCTCGCCCAGTGCGCGCACCAGGAAGTGCGACTGACCGCCGGCCCCCGGTTGCGCCAGCCCGATGCCGGCGGTGCTGAACACCGCGTCGTCGGCCGCGATGGCGATGTCGGACGCCAGCATCAGCGACAGTCCGTAGCCGACACAGTAGCCGCGCACCGCGGCCACCACCGGCTGGTGTGCGTGACGCAGCGCTATGATGACCGGATTGACCCAGTTCTCGACCAGCGCGCGAAAGGTGGCCAGACGCGCCGGTGCATCCAGCGGCAGACTCTGCGAAAACTCGTGCACGTCGCCGCCGGCGCTGAAGCTCGCCCCGTCGCCGCGCAGCAGCAGCACACGGCACTCGGGGTCGGGCAGCACCCGCTCGACCGCCTCGCGCAATGACTGCATCATCGCCGTCGTGTAGGCGTTGCGCCGCGACGGGCGCGACATGGTGAGCGTGGCCACACCGCGCTCCAGCGTGGTCAGGATGCGGCCGGAATCGTTGGATGTCATCGGCAGGGAAACCTCAAGGACGAAGGCGCGAGCTTATACCGCCTGCAGGGCGACGCGTCCTGTGGGGCAAGCTTGCTCGCGATGGCGATCTGAGAACCGAAGTCCGCGGTCCGCCAGCGCTGCGTCGCGGGCAAGGCCGCGCCCACAGGACGCCTCGGGAACGACCCGCGCCGATGATTCTGTGGGAGCGGCCTTGGCCGCGACTGGGCCTTCGCACCGGCGCCGTCGCTGTTCCGCTCACACCTTCTCGAATATGCCGGCCGCACCCATGCCGGTGCCGATGCACATGGTCACCATGCCGGTGCGCGCTTCACCGCGCTGCATCGCCGCGATGACGGTGGCGGTGCGGATGGCACCGGTCGCACCCAGCGGGTGGCCGAGCGCAATCGCACCACCGAGCGGATTCACCCTCGCAGGATCGAGATCGAGCGTGCGCATGACGGCCAGCGCCTGAGCGGCGAACGCCTCGTTCAGTTCGATCCAGTCGATATCGGCCTGCGCCATGCCGGCCTGCTTCAGCGCGCGCGGAATCGCCTCGACCGGGCCGATGCCCATGATTTCCGGCGGCACGCCGGCCACCGCGAAGCTGCGGAAGCGCGCGATCGGGGTCGCTCCGGTGCGCTGCACCGCCGCCTCCGACATCAGCAGCACCGCCGCCGCGCCATCCGACATCTGCGAGCTGTTGCCGGCAGTGACCGAGCCGCGCGCGGCGAACGCCGGGCGCAACCTCGCCAGCCCCTCGGCGCTCGAATCGGCGCGCGGACCTTCGTCGGTATCGAACACGCGTTCGACGATGCGCACCGTGTTGCTCGCCAGGTCCGGCAGATGGCTGCGCACGGTGTAGGGCAGGATTTCACCGGCGAAGCGGCCGGCGGCGATCGCCGCCAGCGCCTTCTGGTGGGACGCGAGCGCGAAGGCGTCCTGGTCCTCGCGCGACACGGCGTACTTGTGCGCCACCTTTTCGGCCGTCAGGCCCATGCCGTAGGCAATGGCTACGTTCTCCGGCGATTCGAAGGCACGCGGATTCACCGTCACCTTGTTGCCCATCATGGTCGGCATCACCGTCATCGATTCGGTGCCGGCACCGATGGCGATATCGCATTGGCCGGTCATGATCTTCATCGCCGCGTCGGCCACCGCGTTGAGCCCGCTGGCACAGAAGCGGTTCACGGTGACGCCCGGCACCGACACCGGGAAGCCGGCGAGCAGCAGGCCGATGCGCGCGACATTCATGCCCTGCTCCGCTTCCGGCATCGCGCAGCCGACCACCACGTCGCCGATGTCGTTCAGGTCGAATGCGGGCACCGCGTCGACCACGCCGCGCAGCGTGTGCGCCAGCATGTCGTCCGGTCGCACGTGGCGGAAGGCACCACCCTTCTTCGCGACCGCCGTGCGCTTCGCGGCGACGATGTAGGCATCCTGTATCTGTTTCATCGCGAATCTCCCGTCAGTTCCGCAGCGGCTTGCCGGTGTCCATCATGTGCGCGATGCGCGCCTGCGTTTCCTTCGTCTTCAGCAGATCGACGAACAGCGCCCGCTCGACTTCGAGCAGCCACTGTTCGTTCACCCGCGCGCCGGTTTCGATGTCACCGCCGCACAGCGCGGTCGCCGACGCGTGCGCGACGCGGTAGTCGTGCGCGGAAATCATGCCGCCCTCGCGCATGTTCGCCAGCATCATGTCCAGCGTCGCGATGCCGCTGCGACCGGCCACCGGAATGTCGACCGCCGGCAGCGGCGGACGCCAGGCGCTGTCGGCCATCGCCACCGCATTGCGGCGCGCGACGTGCAGCAGTTCATTCGCGTGCATCACGACCACGTCCTCCTGCTTCAGCAGGCCCAGTTCCTGCGCGTGGCGTGCGCTTTTCGACACGTTCGCCATCGCGATGGTCTGGAATACCGACTGCAGGAAGTTCATCGGGTCTTTCGTTGCCGACGCTTCGGCCGCGCGCGCAGCGCGGATCGCGAATTCCTTGCAGCCACCGCCAGCCGGGATCAGGCCGACGCCCGCTTCGACCAGGCCGATATAGCTTTCGAGTGCCACCACCGCGCGCGGCGAATGCATGACGAACTCGCAGCCGCCGCCGAGCGCCATGTTCTGCACCGCAGTGATGACCGGCACCTGGGCGTACTTGATCGCCATCGACGCCTGCTGGAAGTCGTTGATCACGCGTTCCAGCGTCACGAAGTCGCCCGCTTCGAGCACCGGACGGATCTGCTTCAGGTTGGCACCGACCGAGAAGGGCCCCTGCGGCTGCCAGATCACGAGGCCGTCGAAGTCGCGCTCAGCGCGCGCGATGGCTTCGCGGATGCCGTCCAGCACCTTCGGCCCGACGCAGGACATGCGGCTCTTGAAGGACAGCACCGGCACCCGCTCGCCGTCGGCGTCGTCCAGCGTCCACAGCCGCACCTCCTCGCCTTCCCATACGGTGTGCGTCGCGCGCGGCACTTCGGCCAGCACGCGTTCCGGGAATAGCTGACGCGGCGACACGCTGCGCGGCTCGAGCTTCGCGGCGACAGCCGACCACGAACCCGCGGCCTCGTGCACGCCGTGGCGCTCGAACACCCAGGCCGGCAGCGGCGCGTCCGACATCGCGCGGCCGGCGGCGATGTCCTCGCGCAGCCATCCGGCGACCTGCTGCCAGCCGGCGCCCTGCCAGGTTTCGAAGGGGCCGGCGCTCCAGCCGAAGCCCCAGCGCATCGCGAAGTCGATGTCGCGCGCGTTGTGCGCGATGTCGCCCAGATGGACGGCGACGTAATGGAACACGTCGCGGAAGATGGACCACAGGAACTGCGCCTGCGGATGTTCGCTCGCCCGCAACGCGGCCAGCTTCATCGCCGGGTCGCGCTCGGCAAGTATCGTCTGCACCTCTTCGGCGACCGCGCCGGCGGCATCGCGGTAATCCTGCAGCGCAAGGTCCAGCACCTTGATCGCCTTGCCATCCTTGCGATAGACGCCGGCCTTGGTCTTCTGCCCGAGCGCGCCGCGCTCGACCAGTGCGGCGAGCCAGGCGGGTGCGACGTAGTGGCGGTGCCAAGGGTCGCCCTGCAGATTGTCGGTCATGGTCTTGACGACGTGCAGCAAGGTATCCAGACCGACCACGTCGGCCGTGCGGTAGGTGGCCGATTTCGGCCGGCCGATGGCCGGGCCGGTCAGCGCGTCGACCTCGTCGAAACCGAGGCCCAGACGCGTCGTATGGTGCATGGCCGCCAGCATCGAGAACACGCCGATGCGGTTGGCGACGAAGTTGGGCGTGTCGAGCGCGCGCACCACGTTCTTGCCCAGCGTCGTGGTGAGGAAGTCTTCGAGGCGGTCGAGCAGCGCGGCGTCGGTGCCGCGCGCCGGAATCAGTTCGACCAGCGCCATGTAGCGCGGCGGGTTGAAGAAGTGCACCCCGCAGAAACGGCTGCGCATCGCTTCCGGGCAGCCGTCGGCCAGCGCATTGATCGACAGGCCGGAGGTATTGGTGGCGAAGATCGCGTCAGCACGCAGATGCGGCGCCACCTTGGCGTACAGGCCGTGCTTCCAGTCCATGCGCTCGGCGATCGCCTCGATCACCAGATCGCAGTCGGCCAGTCGCGCCGCGTCGCGGTCGTAGTTCGCCACTTCGATATGAGCCGCGCGGTCGGCGGTGGCCAGCGGCGCCGGTTCGAGCTTCTTCAGCCCAGCGATGGCGCGCTTGACGATGGCGTCGGGGTCACCCTCTTTTGCGGCCAGATCGAACAGGATGACGGGAACGTTCGCGTTGGCGCAGTGGGCGGCAATCTGCGCGCCCATCACGCCGGCGCCCAGTACGGCGACGCGACGGATGCGGAATCTGGAGGATGTCACGATGCGGACTCCCGGGAGAGGCGGCCCGGCCGCGCGCGGCGACCGGACCGGGTACGACAGAGGGACGGATCAGAAGCGGGTCGAGTACTGCACGCCAAGGATATCGACTGAGTTCTCGTACTCGCCGACTATCCTGCCGGTCGTGAGCGGCGTCGTGCCACCGTTGTTGAGCTTCGCGTCCTTGACGAAGATGTGGGCGTAGCCCACATCGACTGCCGAATCGGCAGTCGGCTTCCACTGCAGGCCAAACGACAGCCAGAAGCGGTCCTCGTCTGGTACGCGCGGCAGACGGGTTGCGTCACGCACTGGTGTCTGGTCCCAAGCCAGACCGAACTTCAATTTCAGCGCATCGGTATAGGCATACGTGCCACCGAATGCAACACGCCAAGTGTCGCGCCAACGCAAATCCTCGGTGGTCACGTTTACACCGTCGGTGCGATTGATGCTGAGCTCTTGCAGCGAAGACCATCCCGTCCAACTCACATCGCCCAACATGGTCCAACGCTCGGATAGTTGCTGATGAACGCTGAAAGTCGCCACCTCGGGAAGCTCCACGTCGGCCGTTACATTGCCGCCGCGTGCCGCCGTTACGCCAGGCAAAGCAAGAGCACCGGCCGCGTTAAGTGCCGTGAACTTTGACGTACCCTTCAATTCGTAATCGATCTTCGACCGATAGGCTAGGCCCAGTCGGGTCGTCGGCGACAACTGATACATGGCGCCGATATTCCAGCCCCACGCCGTGTCGTCGCCTTCAATGCGTCCAAGTAGTGCTGATCCGCCTCCCGCCGTTGCCACCTTGGTCAGATCAGCGTCAATGCGCTGGAAATTAACGCCGAAACCTACCGAAAACACGTCGCTCACCTTGAAGGCGATGGACGGGTTGATGTTGACCGTCTTAAGTTCCGACTTCACAGCATGAAATCGACCGACCCAGCTATTCGGGTACTCGGTCTTCAGGCCAAATGGCGCACCGACCCCCAAGCCTGCGAACAAGCGATCGGTCAGCTGCCAAGTCATGTAGCCCGCAGGGACGGCTGCCCAATCGCCGGCATCTCCACCGTTGCCACCCACTCCGGGCGCGCCTCCGGGCCCGGTCGACCCACGGTCTGAGAACTCGGCTTGCGGCCGTACCAGGTCGACCGAGAAGGCCACATTGCGCCCGGGCAGCAGCGTCATGCCGGCCGGGTTGAAGAACACCGTGCTGGCGTCCTCGGCGACCGCCGCGCTGCCGGCATAGGCGTTACCGAGGCCGCTCGCGTTGCCTTCGAGTAGCTGGAAGGCGGCGGCGTGGCTGGCGGTCGAGCCGAAGGCGCCGATCGCCAGGGCCAGAACCTTCATCGTGGCACCGTGGCTGCGGCGCTGTTTCGTCTGCGTCATGACTCCTCCTCTGTGCGTCGTAAATGGTGCTGCGCTCACGGCGTGTCCCTGCACAGGGCACACCGAATACTGTCAGGACTGTTCGGGCGCGATCAGTCGCTTGCTGCCGTCCTCGTTCACCGCGACATAGGTGAGCTGCGCCGAGGCGACCTTCAGGATCTTCACACTGTCATAGCCGGTTTCTGCGTAGACGTCGACATCGACCGTGATCGACGTGGTGCCGACGCGCGCGACGCGCGAGTAGAAGGACACGAGGTACTGCGTCGTGATCGGCTGCAGGAAAACGAATGAATTGACCGCCACCGTCACCACGCGGCAACGCGTGCGGCGCATCGCCGCGATCGATCCAGCGACGTCGACCTGCGACATGACCCAGCCGCCGAAGATGTCGCCGGCGGCATTGATGTCGCGCGGCATGGGCAGCATGCGCAGCGCCGGTTGTTCTTCTGGAAGGTGTTCGATGTTCTGGCTCATGGATGACTCTGATGTTGCATTGCGGAAACCGCATGATAGTGCAGCGGTCCGCCGGTATACGGAGCGAAGCCGGCGCCGAAGATGAGGCCGGCGTCGGCCAGGTCTGCATCGGCCACCACGCCCTGCTCGACGCAGCGGCGCGTCACCCGGATCAGCGGCTCGACCAGCCGCGCCGCCAGTCCCGCCGGCACGGTGGCAGCGCCGGTGCGCACCGGTCGGCCATCCTTCCAGACGTAGAAGCCCTGCCCGCTCTTGCAACCGAGGTGCCCGGCGTTCACCCGCTGCTGCAGGCAGGCTGGTGCCGTTGCGCCGCCGGTCAGGCGGGCGCCTGCGGCCATTGCGATGTCGAGACCCACGGTATCGGCCAGTTCGATCGGCCCCATCGCCATGCCGAAATCGAGCGCCGCGCGATCAACCACCTCGGGCGACATCCCTTCGTCGACGCATTTCATCGCTTCGAGCATGTAGGGTCCGAGCACCGCATTGACCAGAAAGCCTGGCGCGCTGGCCACCGGCAGTGGCAGCTTGTCGAGCGCGCCGACGAAGGCGGCGGCGCGCTGCACTGCGAGCTCGAAACTGTCGGCACCGCGCACCACTTCGACCAGCGGCATCTTCGCCACGGGATTGAAGAAATGGATGCCGACCAGACGGCCGGGCACGTGCAGCGCCTGCGCGATGTCCTCGATGCGCAGGCTGGAGGTATTGGTGGCGATCAGGGCGTCGTGTTTCGCGCGCCGCTCGACGTCGGCGAGCAGCGCCTGCTTGGCGCCGAGATCCTCGTAGATGGCTTCGATGATCAGGTCGGCACCGGCGACGCCGGCGCCTGTCGGGTCCGGAATCAGCCGGTCGAGCGCGGCGCGCAGCGCAGTGCGGTCGCGGCGGAACTTGCGCGCAAAGGCCTTCGCCGCGCGCTGCATGGCCGGCGCGATGCGCGCGAGGCCGTTGTCCTGCAAGGTCACTTGGAAGCCGCGCAGTGCGCACCAGGCGGCGATGTCGCCACCCATGACGCCAGCGCCGACGACGTGCACGCGGCGCACCGGCGGCAGCGTCGCGGCGTCGTTCTTCGCGAAGCCGCGCAGACGCTCGCGCAGGTGATAGACGCGCTGCAGGTTGGGCGTCGTCGGGTGGGCCACCAGTGCCGCCATCGACGCCGGATGACCGGCTGGCACCGCCAGCGCATTGCCGCCGAAGTCGCGCCACATCTCGACGATGGCGTAAGGCGCCGGGTAGTGCTCGCGACGTGCCTTCTTCGCCACGCCTTCAAGCGCCTTGCGCGCCACCATGCCACGCAGCGGGCCGAGCAGCAGGCGCTGCAGCAAGGGCAGCGGACGGCGCGCCGGGTCGGACAGCACGCGGGCGCGGGCGTGCTCGCGCATCAGCCTCGCCGGCGCGATCTCGTCGACCAGGCCGGCCGCCTTCGCCCGCTTCACGTCGAGTGCGCGGCCGGTCAGCATCATGTCGAGCGCGGCCGGTGCGCCGATGCGTTGAGGCAGGCGCAGCATGCCGCCCCAGCCGGGCACGATGCCCAGCAGCACTTCGGGCAGTGCGAAGCGGGTGCCCGGTTCGTCCACCGCGACGATGTGGCGGCAGGCGAGCGCCAGTTCGGTGCCGCCGCCGACGCAGAAGCCGCGCACCAGTGCGCAGGTCGGGTAGCGCACGGCGGCCAGCCGGTTGAACAGGTTCCAGCCGCGGCCGACGATGTCGCGCGCGCCCGCTTCGTCCTTCACCGCACCGAATTCGCCGATATCGGCGCCGGCAATGAAACCGCCCGTCTTGCCGGACAGGATGACCAGCGCGCGCGGTGGCGCGGCGTCGAAGGCGTCGAGCACCAGGCCCAGTTCGCGCATCGCCTCGCCGGACAGCGTGTTCACGTTCTCGCCAGCGCGGTCGAACACCAGCCAGACGAGGTTGTCTTCGTCGCGCTCGATGCGCCAGTGCTTCAGATCGCTTGCATGCACGCTCATGCGGTTTCCACCAGCATCGCACCACCCTGTCCGCCGCCGATGCAGATCGAGGCCATGCCGCGGCCACCCCCGCAGCGCTTCAGCACGTGCAACAGATGCAGCACGATGCGCGCGCCACTGGCGCCAACCGGATGGCCGATCGCGATCGCGCCGCCATCGACGTTGAGACGCCGCTCGTCCAGCGTACCGAGCGCGTGTGACAGTCCGAGCTGTTCGCGGCAGTAGCTGTCGCTCTTCCACGCTTCGATGCAGCCGATCACCTGGGCGGCGAAGGCTTCGTTGATTTCCCAGGCGTCGAGGTCGTTCAATCCGAGACCGTGACGCTGCAGGATGGGCGTCGCGGCATGCACCGGGCCCAGTCCCATCTGCGCCGGATCGAGCGCCGCCCACTGCACGTCGAGGATGCGGCCAAGCGGCTTCAGGCCGTACTGATTGACGGCCTTCTGCGACGCGAGCAGCAGCCAGCTCGCGCCGTCGGTCACCTGCGAACTGTTGCCCGCGGTGATGTGGCCGTGCTTCCGGTCGAACACGGGGCGCAGCTTCGCCAGCCGCTCGACCGACGAGTCGCGACGCATGCCGTCGTCTTCGGCGTAGAGCTTTCCGTCGCGGTCGGTCAGCGGCACGATCTCGCCGAAGCAGCCTTCGTCGAGCGCGCGGGCCGTGCGCTGGTGCGAGCGCATGGCGTAAAAGTCCATCTGCGTACGGCTGATGCCGAACCGGGCGGCAAGATTCTCGGCGGTCTGGCCCATGTTCAGACCGATCACCGGATCGGTCAGCCCCTTGATCAGGCCGATCACGGGCGCCAGCATCGCCGGCCTGAACTTCGTGATCAGCGATGCGCGCTGGCCCAGCGTCTTTGCCGCGTACCACTGCGACAGCCAGCGCACCATCGCGTCGGAGAACAACAGGTGGGCGCGCGACAGCGCATCGACACCGCCGGCCAGCACCAGGTCGGCGCGACCGCGCTGGATGTTGGCGAGACCGGAATCCAGTGCCTGCATGCCGCTGGCGCAGTTGCGCATCACCGTCCAGCCGGGCACGCGATCGCCACAGCCCATGCGCAGCGCGGCGATGCGGCCGATGTTCGCCTCGTCGGCCGACGGCGCGGCGCAACCGAGAATGACTTCGTCGAGCTGGTCCGGGCGGAAAGGCTGGCGTGCCAGCAGCGCGTTGCCGGCCGCCACCGCGAGGTCGGCCGCTGCGAACGGACCGGGCGCGTTGCGCGACTTCAGGAACGGGGTGCGCGCTCCATCGACGACGAATACTTCGGGAAACGCCATGGCCACTCCTCAGGCGGCGAGCGCGGTGACGTTGCGCGCTTCGGCCGGCGTCGCGGGCACGGCGTCGGCGCCGAAGTCCTGCGCGAAATCGTCGACCTTGACCACGCGGTCGCGCAGTTCGTCGCGCCGGGTGACCAGCGCGAATTCCTGCGCGTCGATGACGCCAGCCTCGAAAGCGGCGCGCATCATGCCCGGCCCGCGCGCCTTCAGATCGCCGCGCTTCTGCGCCGCGCGCACCTTGGCTTCGATCGCCTCGGCGGCCACCGTCGCCTTCAGCGCATGCTCGATGGCGCCGACCGCGTCGTGCTCGTCCTGCGGCACATACATGTCCGCGGTCAGCCGGTCGCGCGTCGCCGACGGCTCGATCAGCAGCTTCGCCACCTCGCTGCCGAGGCGGTCCGACGGCACCACGTAGGGCCGGCCGAGCGGGAAGATGAGGCGGCGTAGCAGCATGCCGATCAGGCGGTTCGGGAAATTGGAAATGACGCCTTCGAACGCGGTCTGCGCATGGAACAGGGCGTCCCAGATCGCCCAGTGCATCAGCGGCGCGTCGGCTGCCTGGCGGCCTTCGGCCTCGTAGCGCTTCAGCGTGGCCGAGCACAGATACATCAGCGACAGGATGTCACCCAGCCGCGCCGACAGCTTCTCCTTGCGCTTCAGGTCACCGCCCATGGTCAGCATGGCGGCGTCGGCGATGAAGGCGAAGGCGGTCGAGAAGCGCGTGAGCTGCTGGTAGTAGCGTCGCGTCTCCGGCGCCAGATCACCCGGCACGCCGACCCAGTGCGAACCGGTCAGGCCGGTGATCAGCGTGCGCACTGCATTGCTCGCGGTGTAGCCGATGTGCGCGAACAGCGCGTCATCGAACTCCGTAAGGGCTTCCGGCGTATCGTCGGCCAGCGCGGCGCGCATTTCGCGCAGTACGTAGGGATGGCAGCGGATGGCGCCCTGACCGAAGATGATGAGACTGCGCGTCAGGATGTTTGCGCCCTCGACCGTGATGCCGATCGGAATCTGCTGGTAGGCGCGGCCGAGGAAGTTCGACGGGCCGAGGCAGATGCCCTTGCCGCCGAGGATGTCCATGCCGTCATTGACGACGATACGGGCGCGCTCCGTGATGTGGTACTTGACGATGGCCGACACCACCGACGGCTTCTCGCCGAGATCGATGGCCGACGCCGTCATCCGCCGCGCCGCGTCCATCATGTACAGGTGGCCGCCGATGCGGGCCAGCGGTTCCTGTATGCCTTCGAAGCGGCCGATCGCCGTCTTGAACTGGCTGCGCACGCGGGCATAGCCGCCGACGGCGCGTGCGGTGAGCTTGGCCATGCCGGTGTTGGAGGCCGGCAGCGAGATCGAACGGCCGGCAGCCAGGCACTCCATCAGCATGCGCCAGCCCTGGCCGGCCATCGCCGGCCCGCCGATGATCCACTCCAGCGGCATGAACACGTCGCGCCCCCAGTTCGGGCCGTTCTGGAACACCGCGTTGAGCGGGAAGTGGCGACGACCGATCTGCACGCCCGGGTGGTCGGTCGGAATCAGCGCGCAGGTGATGCCGATGTCTTCGGTTTCGCCCAGCAGGTGATCGGGGTCGTACAGGCGGAAAGCGAGGCCGAGCAGCGTGGCGACCGGGCCCAGCGTGATGTAGCGCTTGTCCCAGGTCACGCGCATGCCGAGCACTTCGCGGCCCTCATGCATGCCGCGGCAGACGATGCCGTAGTCGGGAATCGACGCCGCGTCGGAACCGGCCTGCGGGCTGGTCAGTGCGAAGCACGGAATCTCCAGCCCCTTGGCCAGGCGCGGCAGGTAGTGATCCTTCTGCGCGTCAGTGCCGTAATGCAGCAGCAGTTCCGCCGGGCCGAGCGAGTTCGGCACCATCACCGTCACCGCTGACGCCGAACAGCGCGTCGACAGCTTGGTGACGATCTGTGAGTGCGCCCAGGCCGAGAACTCCTTGCCGCCGTACTTCTTCGGAATGATGAGGCCGAGGAAGCCCTTGTCCTTGATGTACTGCCAGGTCTCCGGCGGCAGGTCTTTCAGCTCGTGCGAAATGCGCCAGTCGTCGGACAGACGGCACAGCTCATCAACCTCGTTGTCGAGGAAGGACTGTTCTTCGGCGCTCAGTTGCGGTTCCGGGTAGGCGTGCAGTTTCTGCCAGTCGGGATGCCCGCGGAACAGTTCGCCTTCCCACCAGACGGTGCCCGCTTCGAGGGCAATGCGTTCGGTATCCGACATCGGCGGCAGGATGTTGCGGTATACCGCGAGCAGGGGCCGCGAAATCAGTGCGCGGCGCAGCGGCACCAGATTCAGCAGCAGCGCCGGAATGCCGACCAGCACGGCGACGGTGACGCTGGCCGCGACCGACCAGTCGAAATGCAGTGCCGCTGCGACCAGCCAGGCGGCGAGCGCCGCGGTGATCAGCAGCAGTGGCACCCGCATGTAGGCCAGCGCGATCAGGCCCAGCGGCAACAGCAGAAGAAGCGTCCAGGTCATGTGTATCTCCTCGTCCGGTCATGCTGCTGCGATACGCGCGCAAGGCGCTTATGTCCGCAGTCTAGTTGTAATCGTCCGGGCTTTCGCCCCATCAGTTCGATTCCGGCAACGGCGCGCGCAGGCCGCCGAGCAGGAAACTCATCAATCGCGGCACCATGCGCGCCATCGCGTCCGGCTCGTCGATCTGCACGCCGGTCATCACCTGCAGCGTGTCGAAGCCGGATACTGCGTAGGACATGGCGCCGAACATGAAATGCAGGCGCCACACGATGTCCTCGACCGGCACTGCCGGCAGCGCCCGGCTCAGGGCGTCGCGATAGCGGCCGATCACCGGCGCGTACTCGGTCGCCAGGCACTCGCGCACCACCGCCGACGGCTCGGTGAAGGTGCGGCCCAGCAGGCGCATGAATTCGCGTCCCTGTTCGCTCTGCGCCGCCAGCGCCAGCGAACCGCTGAAGAAGCATTCGACGATCACCCTCGCCTTGACCGGCGCACCGCCGGCGGCGGCTTCCGCGTCGTCGAGCGCCTGCATGCGCAGCGCGTTCAGGGGTCGTAGCCCGCGCAGCAGCACCTCCTGCACCAGCACGTCCTTCGAGCCGAAGTGATAATTGACCGCCGCCAGATTGACGCTGGCCGTGGTCGTGATCATCCTCATCGAGGTCGCCTCGAAACCGTGCGCGGCAAACAGCGACTGCGCCGCATCGAGGATGCGGATGCGCGTTTCGGTCACGGAAAGTCGGTTGCGGCGGGCGTCCATGGGGTCGGGCACGGCCTTGTGTTCAAACGTTCGTTTGAATCTAGACCCTCGTATCGCACATGTCAATCCTGCACCGCCGCATAAGCCGGAACCGCGGCGGCTACCTCTTTCGGGGCATTGTCCTGCGTCGCTCCCGCCCGAATAATCAGCCTTCACATCCGCCTCCGCCCTGTGGCACGACCTTGCCCGCGTGAGGTCGCGGCAATCGCAGAACAGGAGATCCCTCATGCCGGACGCACCGGTGAAGTACCCGAAACAACCCCTGGTCGGCGACGGCGGACCGGGCGTGCACTGGATCACCCGCCCCGACCCCAAGGGCTGGACCGCGCCGGTTCTGATGGAATGGGAACTGCGCGGCGAAACGTGGACCGACGAGCACGCGCACGACGAATACGCCTACGTGCTCGAAGGCCGGCTGTTCGTCGAATCGGCTGGTGTGACGGTCGAAGCGACCGCCGGCGACACAGTGTGTGTGCGCGGCGGTTCGATCGGCCGCTACTACGCGCCGGACTACGCGCGCATGCTGGGCATCTACGGCCCCAACCCTGCCGGCGGTGGCACCCGGCTGCTCGGCTTCGGAAAACTGACCGACTGACGCGCGGTCGGGGGCAGCGTCGCTGCCTGATAGCATCGGCGCATGACGCTCTACCAGCACCTCGCCGACCGCACCGCACAACTGATCGCCGACGGCGTGCTGCGCCCGGGCGACCGCCTGCCCTCGGTGCGCCACGCCTGCCGCGCGCACGACCTCAGCCCGATCACCGTCACCCAGGCCTACGCACTGCTGGAGAGCCGCGGTCTGGTCGAGGCGCGCCCGCGCTCCGGTTACTTCGTACGCGCCCGCCTCGGTCAGCGCCTGCAGGAACCGGCCATGTCGCGGCCGGGGCAGCGTTCGACCGCGCTGAAGGTAAGCGACTTCATCTTCGAAATCCTCGACAGCGTGCGCGACCCGGCCGTCGTACCGCTCGGCTCCAGCTTTCCGGCACCCGAACTGTTCCCGCTCGACCGACTCGGCCGCGCCCTCGCCGCCGCTGCGCGCCGCATCAAGCCGCAGGACACGCTGACCGACCTGCCGCCCGGCCATCCCGAACTGCGCCGGCAGATCGCGCTGCGCTACCTTGGTCTAGGCGCCGACGTCGCGCCGGACGACATCATCATCACCAATGGCGCAATGGAGGGGCTGAACCTCTGCCTGCAGGCGGTCACCCGGCCGGGCGACCTGATCGCGGTCGAATCGCCCACTTTCTATGCCGGCCTGCAGGCCGCCGAGCGGCTCGGGCTCAAGGTGGTCGAAGTGCCCAGCCACCCGCGCGAAGGCCTGAACCTCGCCGCGCTCGACCAGTTGCTGAACAAGCACCCGGTACGCGCCTGCCTGTTCATGCTCAATTACGCCAACCCGACCGGCGCCTGCGTGCCCGACGACGGTCGCCGCCAGCTGATGGCCCTGCTCGACCGCCACGACGTGCCACTGATCGAGGACGACGTCTATGCCGAACTGCACCACGGCGAACAGGCACCCTTGTGCAGCAAGGCGTTGGACCGCGACGGCCGCGTCATGCACGTGTCGTCCTTCTCGAAATGCCTGGCTCCCGGCTTCCGCATCGGCTGGGTCGCCGCCGGCCGCCACGCCGACGCGATCCGCCGGCAGAAACTGTCATTCAGCCTCGCCACCCCGGCGGCGCTGCAGCACGCGCTGGCCGACTACCTCAAACAGGGTGGCTACGACCGCCATCTGCGCACGCTGCGCACCACCCTGCGTGCCCAGCAGGCCACGCTGGTCGCCGACGTCGAAGCCTACTTCCCGGCCGGTACCCGCATGGCCGAGCCCGAGGGTGGCTACTTCCTGTGGCTGGAACTGCCGGAGGGCTGCGACACGCTGGCGTTGCACCGCGAAGCGCTGGCAAGCGGGATCAGCATCGCACCGGGGCCGATCTTCTCGGCGCAACGCGAATTCAGGAATTTCGTGCGGCTGAACTTCGGGCATCCTGAGGGTCCGGCGCAGCGCGAGGCGATCGCGACCCTGGGACGCTTGATCGCCTCCATGCTCTGAAGCACGGGCACGACAGCCTGCCGACAGTGCAGCGCTTTCACCGGCGCTGCAGGAGCGCGACTTGTCAGCGGGATGAAAGAGCGCCGCGCTGGGTGAAGGAAAGCGCGCTTCAGGCTGCCTGTGCCTTCAAGCGTGGGCGTTCTCCTTGTGTCAGAGGGTGTGTCTGACAGCGTTGGAATGGAGTTTCGTATGATCGAAAAGATATTGTCCGCGCCCGGATCGGCGGCGGACTGGGCCGCCGTCCTGGTCGGCCTGGCCAACGCCGCCGTCGGCATCTGGATCGCCGTCAGCGTGAGCCGATTGACCAGGACCACCGAAAAGAACCAGAGCCTGCAGACCATTTACGAGCAATGGATGCGCAAGAAGGAACTGAGCATCCAGGTGCCGGCGATTTCCGAACTGGATGCCGCGATGTACAGCCCGGGCGGTGCGTACACGCTGAAGAGCCAGCAGCAGCGCGTCTGGCTGGTGCTCATCATCGACATCCTGTTCAACTGCTATCTGGCGGCCAAGGACGGGCTCTATCCGCAGGATGTCTATGAGGAGGACATGGAAGCCCACCTCGGCTCGATGCTGCGTTTCGACAGCGCGATGGTGGACGCCCTGATGCGCGAACGGGGCTACTGCGGCAAGGGTGTGGTGGGCGAGTTCTACGAGGAAGTGCAACGGATCAAGCAGCGAATCGAGGCCCGGAACGCGGCCCCACCGGCTCAGCCATAAGCCCCGGCACACGCAAATACGGCTTCGAGCATGACCCGGCGATCCGTCGTCGAAGGGATGTGCTTGTGCAGGCAGCGGCTGTCCCAGATGACCAGCGTGCCGGCCTTGCCGCGCAGCGGAACCGGTGAGAGCTTGCGCCGGCGCATCAGCAGTTCGGCGCGGTAATGCGTCAGACAGCCGGCAAAGTGGTTCTCGATGCGGCCCGATATGGCGTCATACGACGCCGCTTCGGTGTACCAGCTTGCAGCGCTGCGCCTTTCCACGCTGTAAAGCTCGTGCGCAAGCGGAACCCGCCAGAATCCCGTGGTGGAGTTCGGAACCACCACCAGCGTCCCGTCGTCGTGACCGACATCGGTCAGATAGAGGAAGGCCTTGATGCGGTGCTTGAAACTGTCGATGTGAAAGAACTCGTCGAAAGCGCCGCGCGGTCCGTCCGCCAGCCTGACCTGGGCCCAGTCGCGCACCCGTTCAGCGCGCGCCCCCATGATGGTCTCGACCACGTCGCGAATGCGCGAGTCCTCGAAGAACGGCGCAAAAGCGGCCATCGACGACGCGTCGTGCAGTGAGCGCACCGACGGCGATTGCGGTTCAACCGTGAGCGCAGAGACCTCGGGTACGGCAGCACGCATTGCCGTCACCGTCCCGCTGTCGTACCAATCGTCGACGACACTGAAACCCTGCTCGACGACCTCGCGCGCCTGCCGGTTGGACAAGCTGCTCCGCGCCAGACGTGCATAGACGTGCTGGATTCGTGCGTACTCGAGCAGAAATTTCGTGGTCATCTGATGCCGCCGAGCAGGGTATCGGTTGCCGACTCATGAATGCGGCTGGCGCCAGTATGAACCGACGCAGGACGACTGGCATCGGCCGAACTTGTGATCCCGGAGGCTTGCAAGGACATCGTCTCGATCTGCTGGGTGCGGTGCGGCACGGAAGACGGTGCGGGCCGGACACGACGCACAGGCCCGGCGCCGAAGCGCTTCCGAAGCGGGCCAAACTTGGCTGCTCCCCGATATCGCGAGGTCACGGTATATACGCTTGCTATTTCACCCTGGCGTGCAGGCATGCTGATCGCGGCGGACAATGCGCGCCCTGATCGCCGGCACAGCATCAACAGGTCGCCCATCGCTCCGACGGAAGTGCTGCGGGACGCGCAACCGCAGCGTTGACACCCCCGAAGATCTCTTTCCTCTCGTGCAGGCCGCTGCCCCAAGTCCTCTTTCCAGAACGTTTCTCCGACGAGCCATCCTTCATGTACACCTCCACCTTCACCTTCGCCAAGGGCCAGTACGACGACGACTTCCACGCGCTGGACGCCATCATCGCCGAGGTCGCCCGCGCCATTCCCGGCTACCTCGGCGAGGAAGCCTGGGAGAACGCCGAAACCGGGCTGATCTCGAACGTCTATTACTGGGATTCGATGGACGCGCTGCAGGCACTGATGACTCACCCGGAGCACATCCGGGCGAAGCAGCTGCAGGCGCGCTGGCTCAAGGGCTATCAGGTGGTGATCGCGCAGGTGGTGCGCACCTATGGCGACAAGGGCATCCCGCATCCGCTCGCGTCGGTCACTTGATCCGCATCAAGGGGCGCGACGGATTCCATCTGTGCCCATATTGATTCAACTCCGCTGAATCTGTCCCTGTTCGCCTGCGGCGGGTGTACTGCCGGCATCCCTTTCCGGAGCCTGCAGATGAACACCGATACGACGCTGGCGGGAGGCGCGGTCCGCGCCGTGCCACTCACTTTCCATCCCCGCCCGGGCACCGTGCATGCACGTGCGGTATCCGGCCGTTTCAACAGCGGGCGCTGGGCCATGGTGTGGCTCACCCAGCTCGTGTTTTACGGTGGCGTGTGGCTCACCTGGCATGACGGCGATACGGTGCGGCCGGCGCTGTGGATGGACATTCCGCACGAGCGGCTCTATCTGTTCGATTGGGTACTGTGGCCGCAGGACGCGCTGCTGTTCGCCTTCGTGCTCATCGTCGCGGCGCTGGCGCTGTTCTTCGTGACCGCGCTGGCCGGACGGCTGTTCTGCGGCTTCGCCTGTCCGCAGACGGTGTACACGATGATGTTCACGTGGATCGAGGCGCGGCTCGAAGGCAAGCCTGCCGCACGCCGGGCGCTGGACGCGGCAGCCTGGGGTCCGCGCAAGGCGGCGATCAAGGGCGCCAAGCACGCGTTGTGGCTCGCGCTGGCGGCGTGGACCGCGATCACCTTCGTCGGCTACTTCACGCCGATCCGCGATCTGCTGCCGCGCGTCACCGCCTGGGACGTGGGCATGTGGGAAGGCTTCTGGCTGCTGTTCTACGCCGCCTTTACCTATCTGCAGGCCGGCTTCGCGCGCGAATCGGTGTGCCAGCACATGTGCCCCTACTCGCGCTTCCAGGGCGTGATGACCGACGCACACACGCGGCAGGTCGGCTACGACAGGCTGCGCGGCGAGCCCCGGGCGCATGCGCGCAGCAGCGGCGCTGGCGACTGCGTGGATTGCACGATCTGCGTGCAGGTGTGCCCGACCGGCATCGACATCCGCAACGGGGTGCAGTACGCCTGCATCAACTGCGGCCTGTGCGTCGATGCCTGCGATACGGTGATGGACAAGGTCGGCCGCGCCCGCGGCTTGATCCGCTACGCGTCCGAACCCGTGCTGTCCGGACGCGCCCCCACGGCGGTACAGCCACGCGTGAAGCTCTACGCCGCGCTGCTCTCCGTGTTCGCCGCGCTTGGCGTGTGGCAGATGGTGACCCGGCCCGAAGTGCGACTCGACGTGCTGCGCGACCGCGGTGTGCTGATGCGCGAAACGGCCGACGGCCGCATCGAGAACGCCTACCTGCTGAAGGTCGCCAACCTGACGCGCAACGAGGTCGAGTACGTCGCACAGATCGATGGCGTGCCGGGTGCGACCATCGTCGGCAACGACCGCCTGCGCGTCGCCCGGAACAGCGTCGCCAGCCTGAGACTGACCGTATCCGCGCCCGACGACGGCACGCTGCGTGGCGCGCAGCCGCTGGACATCGTGGTCGCCCGACTCGGGCGGCCGGACGAGAGCGCCAGCGAGCGCAGCCGCTTCCTGTTCCGGTAGCGCCGGTTCCGCTCCAGTCGCCGAAGGCGAAAAAACGCCCCGGTTCAGCGCTTCACGGCGCGCCGGCGCGTCGCCAGGAGTGCCAGTCCCGCACCGAACATCGCCCAGGTTTCCGGCTCCGGCACGGCCACGATGTGGGCGACGAAATACGCCGGACCGTTGTAGCCGGCGCTCCAGTCCGCGTAATAGGCCCAGATCGCTTCGGCGTCGGCCGAAATGCCCTGACGCTGACCCCAGATCTGCAGGCCGGCATTCGTTCCGAGACTCACGGGTGTCGCACCCGGCGCGCCGAAACCGCTTTCATTCACCGTCCAGTATGCGGTGCCGGTGCTGAGGGTCTGCTGGCCGTTGGCGAAACGGAAGCCTTCGCCGCTGATAGAGAAATCCGCGATGAACATGGCCGGACCGCTGAACACGTTACGCGCATGAATCAGCAGGTAGTAGTCCTGCCCCGCCGCCAACGCGACGCCCGAGAAGCTCTCGCTGGCCCCCCAGAGCGTGGTCTTGTCGCTGATGATCTCACCGGCATCGGCAAGCAGATCGGTGGACAGATAGACCGTTGCGTAATCGTCCGCCGTGTAGGAACCGGACAGGCTTGCCGCCTGCGCCGGAACAGCGGCGAAGATGGAGGCCAACAGTCCCGCGGCAACGAATGCCCTGTTCGTCACGCTCATTGATAGTGCTCCTCTGCTGGAAAGCCACGATACAACGGACCGCGAGCAAGAGCTGCACCAGTGCGGGTCCGACCGACGTCACTCTCTCGCAAAAGCAATGGCTTGCGTTCGCCACGCCCCATCAATGCCATTCCTCGGACAGGTCGGTGTAAAAGCAGCCGACAGGCAGATGCCGCGACATGAACATCCGGGCTGCCGGCCACAGCCCCTGGCTCCGCCCGGGCACGCACCGCCCTCCAGCCCCTGCCCCCTAGTCCCTGGCCCCTGCCCTCACATCACATTCGCATGCGGATGCATCGGGTGTTCCAGCGTGTCGGCGATCAGGCGCAGCGCGATGTCACAGTCCTCGCGCGACATCGGGCCGCCGAGGCAGACGCGCACGGCGTCCGGTGGCGTCCCGTCGGTGCTGAAGGCGGCGCTGGCGACGACGGCCACGCCCTGGGCGCGCAGGTTGGAGGCGAACTCGACCATGGACCAGTCGGAGCTGAGCGGCAGCCAGAAGTGAAAGCTCTCCGGCTGCGCGCGCAGCGCGTGCCCGGCCAGCAGCCGCGCCGCTGACGCCTGGCGCGCCACCGATTCGGCGCGGATGGCCTGCAGCATGGCTTCGGCGGTGCCGTCGGTGATCCAGCGCGTGGCCAGCGCGGTGGTGATGGGCGAGCACATGACCGTGGTCGCGCGCAGTGCGCCGGCCAGCCGCTCGGCCTGGCGCGGCCCTGGCGCGTGCACGTAGGCGGCGCGCAGCCCGGCACCGAAGCACTTGGACAGGCCACCGATGTAATAGGTGAGCGCCGGCGCAAGTGCGGCCAGCGGCGACGGCACCTCGGGCGGCAGCATGGCGTAGGCGTCGTCCTCGATGATGGGGATGGCGTAGCGCAGCGCGACGTCGGCCAGCGCCTCGCGCCGCGCACGGGTGACCGTGCCGGTGGTTGGATTCAGCAAGGTCGGGTTGCAGTACAGCGCCCGCGGCTTCAGCGTCTTGCAGGCGTGCTCGAAGGCGTCGGCGCTGGGGCCGTCGTCGTCGAGCGGCAGCGCATGCAGCTGCACGCCGAGCTGGGCGGCGATAGCCTTGATGCCGGGATAGGTCAGCGACTCGACGCAGATCGTCTCGCCCGGCCGCGCCAGCAGCGACACCAGCGCGGTCAGCGCGCTGTGGATGCCCGGGCACACCAGCACGCGTTCGACCGCGCACAGCGGCAGTCGCTGGCGCAGCCAGTGCACGCCGGCGGCACGGTCTTCACGCGTGCCGCCGAAGTCCTGGTAGCGCAGCAGGTCGTTCCAGTCGGACTGCGCCATCAGCTGCGCCGCGCTGTCGCGCAGGTGGGCCAGCAGCGCCGGCTCCTGCGGTTCGGGCGGCAGGTTCATCGTCATTTCGGCCGCACTGCCACCGCGCAGCGCCATGCCCGGCGTCGAGCCGCGGACGAAGGTGCCCATGCCGGCACGCGAGTCGATCAGCCCGCGCTTGCGCGCCTCGGCGTAACCACGCGCCACCGTCGTGTAGTTCAGTTCGAGCGTGTCGGCCAGATCGCGCAGCGCAGGCAGACGGTCGCGCGGAGTCAGCCGCCCGCTGCGCACGTCCTCGGCGATGAGGTCGGCAATCAGCAGATAGGCCGGCTTGTTGCTCGAACGGATGCGCTTGAGCCAGTGCTGCGAGGTCTTGTCCATCGGCGTCGGTTCAGGGCAGTCGTCGTTTGCGGGTGATCAGGTCGGCGATGCGCTCGCCGTCGGCACAGCGGCGCACGCGCCACCAGTGCGCGAACTCGGACGTGTCGTCGCGCGCGGCGAGCAGTTCGACACGCACCGTCTCGCCGGGGTCGATGTTGCCGTAGAAATACAGTTCCCGCTCGGCGGTCAGCGCCGGGCACAGCCCGAAGCAGGCCAGTTCGGCGCGGTCCGCCAGCGCCTGAAAGCTGGCGAAGTAAAGCAGGCCGGCACCGTTGAAATCGTTGTGCGGGCACGGCGTGATGTCGACGGCGCGCAGCACGCTTCCACGTGCAGCCGGCTGCAGCCCCATGCGGGCGACGCCGTCGCCGGTGCGGAACAGCCGGGCGCGCGCCTGCAGCGACAGCGCTGCATCGGTCAGCGTGCGGTCACCGCACTCCGCGCCTTCGACCGGCGCGCGCACGATGCTGCGGTTGCTGCCCGCGTCGCGCCGCACGAAGGCGGACAGCAGTTCGATGCGCGCCGCGCGCGTGTTGCCGGTGCGCAAGGTCTGCGCGCTGAAGTGCTGGGCGCGGCCGGGCGACACGGCACGTACCGTCAGCGAGAACGGCGCGTTCTCTGCCACGGCGTCGAGCCGCGCCTCGCGCAGATGCACCGCAGTCAGCGCCGCATAGCTCTTGCGACCGGCAGCGTCGACGAACTCCGGCAGCTGCATGCCCTGCGCGCGCGCGATCGCCATCCAGTGCAGATGGCCGCATTCCTTGAGCAGCCAGTTTTCCGCCAGACCATACAGTCCAAGCTGGGGCATGCCGGCGCAGTAGTGCTGCTGCAGCGCCGACGAAGACTGCAGGCGTTCGGCGCTGTCCATCAGCATGTCAGCGCCTCCGCGTCGGCGGGCTGCGCGGCGCGCAGTGCAGCGATGCGCGCTGCCAGGAACTCGGCGTCGCGCGCCACGCCGGAGAAGCGGCCGGAGCCCCAGGTATGCAGCCAGGGCAGTCCGAGGAAGTACAGCCCCGGCTGCTGCGTCACGCCGCGCACATGCACCGGATCGCCGCGGCCATTGAAGACGGGCGCATCGACCCAGCGGAAGTCAGGCGAGAAACCGATGCACCAGATGATGCTGGTGATGCCGGCGGCGACCGGATCGAGCGCGGCACGCTCCTCGTCCGGCTGCCATACCGGCTCATAGACCGAAGCCGGCGGGGCGTCGATGCCACGGTCGGCGATGTGCTTGTCGATGGCGGCATTGATGCCGTTGTAAGTGCGGTCCGCGCTGTCCAGCGCGGCGGCCAGACCCGGGGCGAACTGCAGGGCGCCGTCGCGGAAGTCCTGCAGCAGTCCATAGAGCTGCATGCCTTCGAGCGCGAAGCGGCGCAGATCGATGTCGCGCCCGCCATCGCGGCCGGTGACGTAGTGATTGGTGTTGTCGCGCACGCCCTCACGCAAGGGGTGGGCAGTCACCGGCATGTCGTAGTAACCCATGTCGGCCAGCCAGTCGACGACGTCGCGACCGCGGTAGAAGCGGGCGCAGCGCGGCGCGTCCCCCACCGCCAGATGCACGGTGCGGCCGGCCAGATGCAGATCCTCGGCGATCTGCGCGCCGGACTGGCCGGAACCGACCACCAGCACGGCGCCCGGCGGCAGCGCGTCGGCGTTGCGGTACTGCTCGGAGTGCAGTTGCGTGATGCCGGCCGGCAGCCGTTCGGCCATGCGCGGCACGATGGGCACGTGATAGCCGCCACTGGCCACCACCACCTGGTCGGCGGTCCAGTCGCCGGCCGAGGTCGACACGTGAAAGCCGCCGTCAGGCCGCGGTGTCACGCGCTGCACCGACACGCCCTCGCGCAGCGGCGGATTCACCTTGCGGCGGAAGGCGTCGAGCCAGGCATTGATCTCGTCCTTCTTCATGAAACCGTGCGGGTCCGCGCCGTCGTAGGCGTGGCCGGGCAGCGCGCACTGCCAGTTCGGCGTGACCAGGCAGAAGTTGTCCCAGCGCTGGGTGCGCCACACGTGCATCGCGCTGTGCTTTTCCAGCACCAGATGTTCGATGCCGGACTGCTGCAGGCAGGCGCTCATCGACAGGCCGGCCTGGCCGCCGCCGACGATGATGACCGGCAGATGGGGGATGGTTTCGGGGGTGCTCATGGCGTTCTCCTTGCGGCGGTCATTCGTCGAAACTGACCAGTTCGATGTGGGTGTGCGGGTCGTCGCCCCAGCGGGCGGCGAGCTGTTCGAGGTCAGCCAGCTGGTCCATCGCGGCCGAACAGGCGAAGCCGTACTTCGCGCGTACCCGCTCGGAGGCGATATGCAGCGCCTCGCGCGCCGAAGCCATGAAGTCGGGCAGCGGATAGCGGGCGCCCGGCGCGAAGTAGTCCTTGATTACCAGCGATGGCGAGTAGCAGCGGGTTTCGGTCGCGTCCGGCCAGCGGACGGTGAAGTGCATGGCGGGCATGTGAAGTCCTCAGACGGTTTCGGTTTGGCGCGCCGGTGCGATGCACAGCGCGCGGTACAGGTCGACGTGGCGCGCGGCGCTGGCCGCCCAGCTGTAGCGACGGCACACAGCGGGCGGCGTACGCAGCAGTGCGGCGCGTGCGGGATCGAGTGCGTGCCGCATCGCCTGCGCGATCGAAGCGGTGTCGAGCGGGTCGGCCCAGCTCGCGGTGTCGTCGTCCAGGTATTCGGTGAACGGTGCGATACGCGAGGCGACCACCGGCGTGCCGCTGGCCAGCGCCTCCAGCACGACCAGACCGAAGCCCTCGCGCGTGGAGGCCATCACCAGCACGTCGGCGAGACGGAACAGCGACGGCATGTCGGCGTCGTCGAGCGCGCCGGTGATGACGACGTCGCCCCCCTCCCCGGCGCTCAGGCCGCTGGCGTACACATCGTCGCGGAAGGCCTGCGCGTAGTCGGCGTGATCGAGCAGGCTGGCGCCGCCTGCGATCAGCAGCTGTGCCTGCGGCAACGACGGCTTGAGCAGGGCGAAGGCCTGCAGCACGCGGCGCGTGTTCTTGCGCGCCTCGATGCCGCCGACAGCGAGGAGAATCGGGCCGCCGCGCAGGCCGAGGCGCTGCGCCAGTGCGCCGTCACGCGCATCCGGCGTGCTCGTGTAGCGCACCAGATCGACGCCGTTGTTCACGCAGTGCGCCTGCACGCCCAGATCGTCCTGCAAGGCTTGCTGCCACAGCCGGCTCACGCACAGCACCGCGCGCGCAGCCAGCACGCCACGCGTCTGCCAGGCGGCGAGCTGCGGGTCGGCGAACGGGTCGAGGTGATGCACGGTGCGCACGAAGCCGGCGATCCGTCCACGCTGCTGCAGCGTGGCGAGCGCATTCGCACCGAGGCCGTCCTGCGCGTGCAGCACGTCGAACGTCGCGGGTTCGAGACGCGGCGAGAGGTGGTCGACGAAGGCGGCGATGCGTGAGCGAGCCATGCCGACGACGTCGCGCGCGGCGGCAGCGACCGGCACCGGCTCGAAGCGGCAGTCGATGGCGCGGAACAGGCGCTGGCCACCGGCGGCCGGCGCGAACACCGTCACGTCGTGGCCCTGTGCATGCAGCGCCTGCGCCAGCTCGATCGTATGCACGACGCCGCCGCGCGGATTGACCGAGTGCGTCAGCAGGCCGATGCGCAGCGGCTCAGACATCGATGGTCTCCCGCGGAGCGCGGATGAAGGGCTGGTCCTTCACATTCCACAGCAGCGCCCGCTCACCGCGCTGGGTCAGCCATACCTCCGGCGCGGCGGTGACGCGGCCGATGCGCGCAGCCGCGATACCGCGCGCGGCGAAGCGTTCGAGCACGCGCAGCCGCTGCTGCGGGCGCACCGACAGCACATAGCCGAAGCTGGGGAAGGACAGCAGCCAGCGCAGCAGCGGCACGCCATCGGGGCGCGGCACGGTGTCGAGGTCGATCTGCGCGCCCACACCCGAGCATTCGAGCAGCATCAGCGCGCTGCCGATGGCGCCCGCCATGCTCACGTCCTTGCCGGCGTCGCACAGGCCGTCTTCGGCCAGGCGCGGCAGGATTTCGATGTCGCCGCGCAGCCGCTCTGCCGGCGCACGGGTGGACGCATTCCAGTACGGATACGGTTCCTCGAAGGCGCCGCGCAGGTCGACCGCGAGGATGAGATCGTCGTCCGGCTGCGCGTCGAAGCTGGTGATGAGCTTGCGCGCGCGGCCCAGCACCGCCACCGCCAGCTGGCCGCGCGCGGCGCGGTGGTTGCTGTGGCCGCCGACGATGGGCACGCCGTAGCGCGCCGATGCGGCGGCGAGACCGTCGAGCACCGGCTCGGAACTGTCGGCACCGTCGCTCCACAGCGCATCGACCACCGCGATCGGCCGGCCACCCATCGCGCAGATGTCGCTCACATTGACCATCAGGCCGCAGTAACCGGCGAACCACGGCATGCGGGCGACGAATTCCTCGACCAGACCTTCGATCGCGAACAGCAGCCAGCCTTCGCCCGACGGATCGGGAATGGCGGCGCAGTCGTCGCCGATGGCCACGGCCTGCGCCATGTCGGCGACGCCGCCGGGCAGCGCGCGACCGAGCGCGGCCATCACGTCGGAAATGTCGCGCTTGTGTGCGAAGCCCGGGCTGCCACGCAGCGCATCGGTCAGTTCGGTGAGCGACATCGCGGGCTGCGTCATGCCGACGCTCCGGCGCTGCGCGCGACGAAGCCGGTGTAGACGTCGTAGCACGGCGGGTAATGATCGAGCTGCGCCTGCATCAGCCAGTGCGGCCGGCCGTGCAGCGTTTCCGCCTGCAGCGGCGTCCAGTGCAGGCGGCGGAACAGCGGCAGGTTCTGCGCCTGCACGTGCGCGAGGAAGGCATGGCAGCCGCGCGCGTGCGCGCTGGTGACCGCGAGGCGGATCAAGGTCGCCCCCAGTCGGCCCTGGCTGCGGAAGGCCGGATGCACGGCCAGACGCGAACCCCACCACAGGCCGGGGTCGCTGTTGCGGTCTTCATGGATGCGCACCGTACCCACCACCTGGTCCGGCATGCCACCGACGCAGGCCAGCGCGACGATGATCTGCGCTTGGTCGTCGATGGCGTCGCGGTCGTCGCCCGGGAACACGCCCTGCTCGACGCAGAACACGGCGCGGCGCAGCCGCATCGCCTGGTCGTGTTCCCAGTCGCCATGCGCCCACTTGATGCGGAACTCGCAGGGCGCGAAGCGTGGCGGCAGTTCGCACAGGTCCTTCGCGTCAGCCGACAGCATGGGCAGCCTCCGTACGTTCGAACGAGGACAGCGACGAACAGGCGCCGCACTTGCCGCAACCGGCCTTGATATCGGTCGAACGCAACCCGGCGACGGACACCATCTCGCCGAGCGGCGCCAGTATCGAGCGCATGAATTCGGGCGACGGCGCCGGATGGTCTTCCAGCGGCGTGCCGCTGATCGGTACGAAGGGCACGACGAAGGGATAGACGCCGAGCGCGATGAGTTGCGTGCTCATGTCGAGAATGGCCTCCTTCGTGTCGCCCAGCCCGGCGAGGATGTAGCTGCTCACCTGGCCGCGGCCGAACACCTCGACCGCCGCGGCGAACGCCTCCATGTAGCGCGCCATCGGCACCGTGGCCTTGCCCGGCATGATCTGTTCGCGCAGCGCCGGCGTCACCACTTCGAGGTGCATGCCCAGCGTGTCGATGCCGGCCGCCTTCATGCGCGCAAACCAGCGGTCGTCGTCCGGCGGTTCGCACTGCCCTTGTATCGGCAGATCGACCGCGGCGCGCACCGCGAACGCCGAATCGCACAGCACCTGCGCGCCGCGGTCTGGCGTGGCCGGCGTGCCGGTGGTCATGACCATGTGCTTGACGCCGTCGAGCAACACGGCGGCGCGCGCCACTTCGGCCAGCTGCTCGGGCGTCTTGTGCGCGATGGTGCGGCCGGCCGCAAGCGACTGGCCGATCGAACAGAACTTGCAGGCCTTGCGTCGGCTTTCGTAGCGGATGCAGGTCTGCAGCACCGTGGTCGCCAGCACGTCGGCGCCGTGCAGCGTCGCGATATGCGAATACGGAATGCCGTCCAGGGTCTGCAAGGCATAGAAGCGCGGCTGCTTCGGAAAGCTCGCCAGCGCGATCGGAATGTGGCCGCGGCGGATCTGCACGCGGCCGTCGGCGTCCGGTGCGTCGGCCGTGAAGGGCGACGCAAAGGCGCTGCCGGTATGCACCGGCACCATGATGGTGACGCCATCCACCGTCACCGCCTTGTGGTCGGACGGCCCCGCGCCACCGCGGCGGCTGGGTGCGCCGGCCTTCGGATCAGCCAGCCGCAAGCCGTACGACTGCAGGTCCGTCATCAGTTGCCGGCTGGAGGCGTCGGGGGTCGTGATCGTGCTCATCGGCAGTGCTCCGGAGTGAGGTGTCGTGCAGGGCGACCGTGGTCGAGGCGGGCCGGTCGTTGATGGCCAGACTCAGCAGTTCCGGCCGCGCGTAATGCCCGACCGAATCCATCATGCGTTTGCGCTTGGTCACCAGCGCCATGTCGAGATCGGCCACCACCATGCCTTCGCCTTCTGTCAGCGGCGGCGCCAGATGGACGCCTTCGGGCGACACGATGGCGGTGTGGCAGCCGCCGCGCAGCGCGCGCTGCAGGCCGGCGTCCGGCGTGATGGACTGGATCTGTTCGTCGCTCAGCCAGCCGGTGGAATTGATGACGAAGCAGCCGGACTCCAGCGCGTGGTGGCGGATGGTCACTTCCATCTGGTCGGCGAAGATCTGGCCGACCATCGAGCCCGGGAACTGGGCGCAGTGGATTTCTTCGTGCTGGGTCATCAGCGCGTAGCGCGCCAGCGGGTTGTAGTGTTCCCAGCAGGCGAGCGCGCCGAGTCGGCCGACAGCGGTGTCGACCACCTTCAGCCCCGCGGCGTCGCCCTGCCCCCACACCATGCGTTCGTGATAGGTCGGCGTGATCTTGCGACGCTTGAGCCGCAGGCTGCCGTCGGCGTCGAACACCAGCTGCGTGTTGTACAGGCTGCCGTGGTCGCGCTCGTTCACGCCGAGCACCACGACAATGCCACGCGACTTCGCCTTCTCCGCGACCGCCTGCGTGACCGGCCCGGGCACCGTCACCGCCCGCTCGTACAGCTTCAGGTGGTCGGCGCCCATGCGCACCGCCGGCTGCACGAAGGAGAAGTACGGGTAGTAGGGCACGAAGGTTTCCGGAAACACGGCCAGCTGCGCGCCGCGGTCCGCTGCCTCGTCGATCGCCTCCAGCACGCGGGCCAGCGTACCGTCGGCGGATTCGAGATCGGGCGCGATCTGGATGGCCGCGGCGCGGATGATGCGCGGCGCGCTCATGGCCTGGGCCCCGATCCATTGATCGCTTCACGACGGACTGCTTGCGACGCGCCGCGAACGGCCTCGCCCTCCCACGGCCAGGTGCCCGAGGCGCGAGGCGACGCATTCGCGGTCGCCGCCACGCGCGGCGAGTCTGAAGCGGAGCCCCACGGCCAGGCGCCGCCCGCCCTTGCCTCGGCGGTCCGCTCGTCCCGACGCGGCCCGATCGGCAATATGGCGCAGGGATGCCGCGCTCCGAAGAAAGTGCGGGCGCCCATGATCACAGCGTCCAGGTATCGAGGATGAAGGCGTTGTCCTTGCGATGCAGCAGGATGATGTCCAGCACATCCAGCGGATTGATCGGACGGATGCCTTCGATCAGCGCGCCTTCGCCGTGGCCGTACAGCGCCTGCAGCGCGAAGCGGCATGCATAGACCTTGCCGCCTTCCTCGATGAACTTCGAAATCTGCTTGTTGAAGTTCTGGTGGCCGGGGAAGGCTTCGTCGCCCAGCGTCGGGAAGCCGCGCTTCACACCCAGCGTGACGCCCGGGCCGTACAGCAGCACCGAGGTATCGAAACCCTTGCGCTGCAGTCGCGTGGCCTGCAGCAGATTGACGAAACCGATGGACCCCTCGAAGGCGACGGTGTGGAAGGTGACCAGCGCCTTCTCGCCGGGCTCGGCCTTCACGTCCTCGAACACCTTCTCTTCGTAGTCGACGAGGAATTCGCCCTTCTCGTTGGCGGGGCGGGTGACTTTGGGCATGGCAATCTCCGGTGGTGATATGCGATCAGGAAAGTGGCGTCCGGAACATTGACTGTCCTTCAGACGCTCGCCCTTCCATTCGCATGCGCCGTGCCACCGGCGCCCGGATGAGTGCAATCAATATGCGATCAATGGATGCACACGCCGCCTTGCGGCCGCACGCACCCCGCGCGGAGACTGAAAAACCCTTTTCAAAGCATGGATTTAGCGGCCCGATCGCGCACCGGAATGAAGCATGCGGATGCGATCAATGCACCCGATCATTGGCGATCGCGCCGAGGCGGCTGCGGCGATGCGTCTTACGCCACAGGCATGTGACGGGCCCGCGAACGTGCCGGCCGGCGCGGCTTGACGCGGGTGTGGCGTGCGTTACTTGAGCGCGTAGCCCTCGTCTTCCAGCACCTGCCGGATATCGGCTTCGCTGACCAGAGGGCTGTGCTCGACGCTGACGGTGCCGGTCGCCAGCGCGACCTCGACCGTGTTGATGCCGGGCAGTTCGTGGATCACGTTGGTGATTTCATGGACGCAGTCCTCGCTTTCGAGGCCGTCGACGGTGATCACGGTGGTGTGCATGGATAGAGGTCTCCGCAACATGCGGCGGCCGGAGACCGGCGCGCCGTCGGGTAAGGTAATGGTATGAGCTCATTCCGTCACCTGCCATGCCCACCGATATCGATCCGCGGCTGACCGGCCTGGCCGCCGCGCTCGGCATCGGCCTGCTGATCGGCATCGAGCGCGAGCGCCGCAAGGGCGAGGGCCCGGCCCGCGCCGCGGCCGGCCTGCGCACCTTCACGCTGACCTCGCTGCTGGGGGCACTCGCGATGCTGCTCGGCGGCGGCGCGACGCTGGCCGTGCTGGCCGCCGTGGTCGGCGTGCTGGCCATCGTGTCCTACCGCCGCTCGCGCGAGGACGACCCGGGCCTCACCACTGAAATCGCGCTGGTGCTCACCTTCATGCTCGGTGCGCTGGCCATGCACGACGCGCGGCTGGCGATCGGCATCGGCGTGCTGGTCGCGATCGCGCTGGCGGCGCGCAGCCAGCTACACCGCTTCGTCGTACGCGTGCTGTCGGAACAGGAGGTGCACGACGGCCTGCTGCTGGCCGCTGCCGCGCTGGTCATCCTGCCGCTGGTGCCCGACCGCACGGTCGACCCGCTCGGGGCGATCAACCCGCGCACCTTGTGGACGCTGGCGGTACTGATGATGGCGATCAACGCCTGCGGCCATATCGCGCTGCGCGCGGCCGGTCCGGCGCTCGGCCTCACCTTCGCAGGCTTCGCCTCGGGTTTCGTGTCGAGCACCGCCACCATCGCCGCCATGGGTGCCGAAGCGCGACGCGACCCGGCGCTGCGCGCGGGCGCGGTGTCCGGCGCCGTACTGTCGTCGCTGGCGACCGTGGTCTATCTCGCCGTGCTGCTGGCGGCGACCAGCCCGGCCGTGCTGCGTGCGATGGCGCTGCCGCTGCTGGCGGCCGGTGTGGCCGCCGCGGCCTACGGCCTGCTGATCGCGCTGCGCAGCGTGCGGACGCGGGACGGCGACACGCCGCCGCCCGGCCGGCCCTTCAACCCGCGGCTGGCCATGCTGTTCGCCGCCACCATGGGCGTGCTGCTGCTGATCACCGCCTTCCTGACCGACCGCTACGGCGCCAGCGGTGCAGGCCTGGCGGCAGCGCTGGCAGGCTTCGCCGACGCCCATTCGGCTGCAGCCGCGGTGGCCTCGCTGCAGGCCAGCGGCCGCATCACGGCCGAGCAGGCGGTGCTGCCGATACTGGCCGGCTTCACCACCAATGCGTCGAGTAAGCTCATCGTCGCCGTCACCACCGGTGACCGCGCCTTCGCCCTGCAGGTCGTACCCGGCGTTCTGCTGTCGGTCGGTGCTGCCTGGCTGACGCTGCTGGTCTGAGGGCTGGCAGCACACGCTGTTCGGCGCTGCCGAGGGTCGCAGCTGCGAATCCGCGTGATCGGCACGGCGGCGAGCACCTTGTGAGAGCGGTCTGCAGACCTCGACTCGGCCGGTGCCCCGGTAACGCGGCCGTTCAGGCGCGGCGGCCGCAGCAAAAGGCCCCGCGCCTCCACGGCAGGCATGCACCTGGCCTGCGCCGGCTTCGATAGCGCTGGCACGCGGCCGCGCAGCCCGTAGAATCCGGCCATGAGACGATCTGCCACCGCCCCCCTGCCCGCCGCGACCGTGCCGGGCGCCCGCCGCCGCGATTCCGAAACCATCCGCAACCTGCTGCCTTACCTCTGGGCCTACAAATGGCGCGTGCTGATCGCGCTTGCCTGTCTGGTACTGGCCAAGGGCTCGAACGTCGCGGTGCCACTGGTGTTCAAGCAGATCATCGACGCGCTGGCGCCGGCAGCCGCCAGCAGCCGCGCGGCGCTCGAAGCGGCGCCGCTGCTGGTGCCACTGGGTCTGCTGGCCGCCTATGGTGCGCTGCGCTTCTCGACTTCGATGCTGACCGAACTGCGCGAAATCGTGTTTTCGCGCGTCACCCAGCAGGCGGTGCGGCGCATTTCGCTGCAGGTGTTCCGCCATCTGCACGCGCTGTCACTGCGCTTCCACCTGGAACGCCAGACCGGCGGCCTGACCCGCGACATCGAGCGCGGCACGCGGGCAATCGGCTCGCTGATCAGCTACACGCTCTACTCCATCCTGCCGACGCTGGTCGAGATCGGGCTCGTGCTGAGCATCCTCGCCGTGAAGTACGAAGCGAGCTTCGCACTGATCACCTTCGTCACGCTGGCGCTCTACATCACCTTCACCGTGACCGTGACGAACTGGCGCACCACCCTGCGGCGCGAGGCGAACGAACTGGATTCGGCAGCCAACACACGAGCCATCGACAGCCTGCTCAATTACGAGACGGTGAAGTACTTCAACAACGAGGAATTCGAGGCGCGCCGCTACGACGAGCAGCTCATCCGCTGGCAACGCGCGCAGGAGCGCAGCCAGGTGTCTCTGTCATGGCTGAACATGGGCCAGGCCTTCATCATCGCCATCGGCGTCACGCTGATGATGTGGCGCGCCATGGTGGGCGTGGCGGAGGGCCGCATGACCATCGGCGACATCGTGCTGGTCAATGCCTTCATGATCCAGCTCTACATTCCACTGAACTTCCTCGGCGTGCTGTACCGGGAAATCCGCCAGTCGCTGACCGACATCGAGCGCATGTTCGCGCTGATGGAAACGCACCGCGAGGTCGCCGACGCGCCAGACGCACTGACACTGGCTGACGGCCCGTGCGAGGTGCGCTTCCAGCAGGTGAACTTCAGTTACGAACCGGCGCGGCAGATCCTGCACGACGTCGACTTCACGATACCGGCCGGCCATCGCGTCGCCGTCGTGGGTCACTCGGGCTCCGGAAAGTCGACGCTGGCGCGGCTGCTCTACCGCTTCTACGACGTGGCCGAGGGCCGCGGTCGGATCACGATCAACGGCACCGACATCCGCCAGCTCACGCAGGACAGCCTGCGCGGCGCGATCGGTATCGTTCCGCAGGACACCGTGCTGTTCAACGACAGCATCCACTACAACATCCAGTACGGCCGGGTCACGGCGTCCGCCGCCGAGGTCGAGGCCGCCAGCCGCGCCGCGCAGCTGCACGACTTCGTGCAGAAGCTGCCGGACGGCTATGCAACCAAGGTGGGCGAGCGCGGGCTGAAACTGTCGGGCGGTGAGAAGCAGCGGGTGGCCATCGCCCGCGCGCTGCTGAAGAATCCGCCGATACTGATCTTCGACGAAGCCACGTCGGCGCTCGACTCGAAAACAGAACAGGCGATCCAGAGCCAGCTCGAACAGGTGGCGCGCGGCCACACGACGCTCATCATCGCGCATCGGCTGTCCACCATCATGGACGCCGACCAGATCCTGGTGATGGACGCCGGCCGCATCATCGAGCGGGGCAGTCACAGCGAACTGCTGGCGCTGGATGGCGCCTACGCTCAGATGTGGGCCTTGCAGGCACAGGAAGAGGACGGCACCACGCTCTGAAAGAAGGCGAAAAAAAACCGCGCCGAAGCGCGGTTTTTTCAGGTGCGGGGAGATCCGCTCAGGCCGTCTTGCGACGACGCACGGCAATCATGCCTGCCAGTGCGGTGCCGATCAGCGCCAGCGAAGCCGGTTCCGGAACGGCCGGCGGCGGCGTGGTCGGCTTGGTCGTTGCGGTCACGCCGGCCAGCTTGATGTAGTCCTTGTAGTCCGACGACGAACCCGGCGTCACCAGCCAGTAGCGCGAGTAGGTGCCGTTGGTCGTGCTGCGCGGATCGCTGTTGCCGGTGAAATCACCGATCTTGGTCCAGCCGCTCAGCGTCGAGAAGGTCTTGCCCGTCACCGTGCTGTTGATGTCCGCCACGGAAGCACCGGTGTAGGCATACACCGTGATGTCGGAATCGCCGCTGAACCAGCCGATGTCGACCAGATTCAGATTCATTTCAGAACCGAACGAGAACAGCATGCCTTCCATCGCGCCTTCGTTGTCCATGGCGTGATCGGGATAGGTCGCGGAACCGTAGTTGTCGACCTCGTTGTTCCACGAGGAATCACGGCTCGTCATGCCCAGACCGCTGCTGCCCTGGTAGGTCAGGTAGGCGCGCTCGATGGTCGAACCCGAAGCGGTGTTGGCGAAGCCCTGGATGTTCACCGACTGGCCTGCGCCGTTGGTGTAGGTCATCGACGAATATTCGGAGATGTTGGAGCCGAAACCACTGGCGCCGACGTGCGAGGTAGCGGTCGAGGTGAACGACCAGCTGTACTGCGCCGCCGAGGCCGCACCGGCAAAACCCGCGATCACCACGGCGCCGATTGCATTGATCAGTTTCTTGTTCATTGTCTTTCCTTGGTCAGAAGGGGACATTGCTGTCTTGATACCTTCCTAGCAATTTTAGGGCCAGAAGTACTTAATCTTTTAAAAACAACAACATGAAGACTGTGAAAATGTGTGCTGTAAATAATTTCGACAAGATGTTTCATCGTCCGCCGAGCTCGCTGCGCAGCGCCCTGGCCTTGTCCGCATCCGGGAAGGTCCGGCCCGGCTGCAGCGCGGCGTCCAGTTCCTGCAGGGCCTCTGCCTTCCGGCCGGTCTTCGCCAGCACCCAGGCGAGGTGATAGCGGATTTCCGGGTTCTGCGGACTGCGCAATCGCGCCTCGCGCAAGTGGCGCAGGCTGGCGTCAGTCTGGCCCTTCTGCGCCAGTATCCAGCCCAGCGTGTCGAGCACCAGCGGGTCTGCCGGCGCCAGTTTGAACGCGCGTTCGGCCGTCGCTTGCGCAGCTGCGTCTTTGGTCTGCCATTGCAGATTGGCCAGGTTGTTGAGCACCGGCGCCGAATCGCCGCCCGTTTTCAGCACGGCTTCCAGTGTTGCCTTTGCCTCGCGCAGCATGCCGGCGTCGGTCTGCGCCTGCGACAGCAGCAGCTTGAATGCCAGATCGCGCGGACGCTCCTTGACCAGCGTCTCCACTGCCGCCCGCCCTTGGGCCGCGTTGCCGGCACGACGATGCGCTTCGTACAGCCCCCCCGCCAGTTCGACGTTGCCGCCCTTGCCGAGGCCGTTCCGGTAGTGGGTGATCGCGTTCTGCCACTGGCCGCGCGCCATCGCGACATCGCCCGCCAGTCGGTGCACCTCGGCGGGCGCGGCCGGTGACTTGAGCAGTTCCTGCGCACGCGCCTCCGCCTTGTCGAGCTGCCCTTCGGCCAGCATCTGCTCGCCCTGCATGATTCTGGCGGGCAGATAGTTCGGATCGCCCTGCAGGGCCTTCTCCAGACTGTAGCTGGCGCCGGCCGGATTGCCGGCCATGCGCTGCAGCTGGGCGATGCGGTACTGGGCTGACGGATCGAAATCGGCAACCCGGGTCATCGAGGTCAGCGTGGCACGCGCGCCGGCCGCGTCGCCGCGCGCCAGCTGCACACGGGCCAGTGCCGCCTGGATGGCCAGATAGCCCGGCTGTCCCTGGCTGACGCCCTTGGCTGCTTCCAGCGCCTTGTCCGACGCGCCGGTCTGCAGGTAGAGCTCGATCAGCGCGACATGGCCTTCGACATGGTTGCGGTGCTTGTCGTGCAGGGTTTCGAGGCCGCGCAGCGCGTCCGCGGCGCGCCCTGTCGCGGCGTCGAGCATGGCCTTTTCGTAAAGCGCCGAGGCGCTGTTGGGTTTTTCCTTGATCAACGCATCGAGGCGCGCACGAGCCTGATCGGGCTTGCCCTCGGCAACTTCGAGCTTGGCCAGGTTGAGCTTGACGCTGTCGAAATTGCGGTCGGCGGCGAGTGCCTTGTCGTAGGCCTTGCGTGCGCCGGCGAAGTCGCCGGCCGCCGCGCGCGACACACCAAGCAGGTTCAGCGCCGCGAGATTGTCCGGCTCGCGTTTGACCACCGCCTCCATCAGTTCGACCGCCTTGCGCGGCTGGCTGTCGCGCAGCGCAACGAGCGCCAGCGCGGTGCTGGCGCGCGCCTGACCGGGATCCTGTTTCAGCACATTGCGCAGTTGCTCGATGCCGAGCGCAGTCTGCTTCGCGTCGATCAGGCTCAACCCGAGCGAGGTCTGGGTCTGCGAGGACGCGCCCAGCTTTGCCGCCTGCTCGAGCAGTTCGGTCGCCTGCTGGTGGCGCTTCAGGCGGCTGTACGCGCTGGCCATCAGCGTCAGTGCCTCGGGATCACGCGCACCGCTTGCCGTACGCATCAGCGGTTCGAGCGTCGACACGGCCGCGGCCGCTTCACCCATCGCGATCTGCAGCGACGCCAGGGGCTTGCGTGCCGCCATCTGCGACGGGAAGAAGCGGATGTGCAATTCGAAATACTCCTTGGCCTTGACCGCCCCACCGAGGCTCAGATGTGACAGGCCGGCGATCAGCGCCAGATGGGAGCGGCTGGTCAGGACCGAGCGCGGCAAAGGATCGATCAGCCCGACCACCTCGCCGAGCAGCTTGCGCGCCGCTGCACGGTCGCCCTCCGATTCGGCGATCACCGCGCGCAGATAAGCTGAGCGCGGCTCGTTCACATCGACTTTGGACAAGGTCAGCAGGGACTGCTTGGCCTCCGGCATGCGCCCGAGGTCCATCAGCACCGAGCTGCGGCCGAGCAGCGCTTCGCTGTTGTCGGGAGCCAGCTGCAGCGCGCGGTCGTAATGCGACAGCGCCGCCGGCAATTGTGCGATCGCGTAGGCAACCGCGGCACGCATGCCCCAGGCGTCGGAATCATTGGGTGCCAGCGTGGTCGCCTGTTCGGCCAGCGTGGCCGCCTCCGCAGGGCGACCAGCCTGAAGCGCAATGCGCGACTCCATCACGACCGCCGAGGCGGACGACGGATTCAGCGCACGCGCCTCGCGCACCGTCGACAAGGCCTGCGGATACTGGCCCAGTTCCAGATGCGCCTTGGCGCGCAGCACGATCACTTCGTAGCGGATTCCGGGCGGCAGATCGTCCGGCGACAGCGTGTCGATCACTTCCTTCTGGCGCCCGGTCGATACCAGCAGGTTCGCCAGCGGAACGATGTACTCGGCACGCGACACGCCGCGCTGACGCGCCTCGTTCAGCGCGACCTCGGCCGCTGCGTAGTCACCCTTGCGCAGCGCTGCACGCCCCATGAGCATGTGCGCGGCGAGAAAGCCGGGATCGGCCTTCAGCGCGTTCTTGAGCTGGATGATGGCGCCGGCGTCGTCCTTGCGTTCGAAGCGGACCAGGGCATCCTCGTAGTAGCGGCTGGCACCGTCGGCCGCCTGCAGCGGTCCGGCGCCAAGCAGACCGGCAGCGCACAGCGCTGCGACGAGGGAGAAGCGGAAGCGGGTCATGGGCGGCTGTCGATGTAAACAGACGCCGGAGTATAGGCCGCAGCCCGCCGCTGCCGCCCGCGACCGCGTCACGGGAGCCGCGCGGAGGACGGCGTGCGCAGGCCGGTCAGCCCGCGACCGGCTGCGTATCGTGGCGAGTGCGATCCGGCGAAAGCGCTGCGGCGGGCCTGTCGCTGCACGGCGCCGCCCCTTGCCAGGCAAAGCTGAGACTGGCCGCATCGCCCAGCGCCTCGCGCCAGACCAGTGCCGCGCCAGCGTGGTCGCACAAGAGAAGCTGACCACCGTCCGCGCGCGCCTGCACGCAGAACAGCGCGTCGATGCGGCTGGCGCCCGCCCGGCGGGCGGCGTCGGCAGGGCGGGCCAGCACATCGGCCACGTTCAGCTGTGCGTCCCATAGCAGGAAGCCCTGGCGCGCGGGCACCAGCGGCAACCAGCGCCCGTGGCCGGCGTCGCCCAGTCGTGCGACGTAGAGCGCGCCATGTTGCAGCGCCCCACCATCCGGCAGCGGGCCGATGAATTTATAGACGTGCTCGGGCTGGGCGGCCTCGGTCAGATAGAGCACGCAGCGCCCGTCCTTTGCCTGCAGCGGTGCGCTTGCAAGGTAGGTGACGCCGGTCAGTACGGCATGTCGGCCGGTCGGATCGAGATGGAGGGGATGCAGGGGCGCCACGGTCATGGTCGGATCTTGAGTGGAAACAATTCCGACACTGTCGCCCGGCGAAGTTACCGGCCGATGAAAACCTTCAGCCGCGGCCGAGCGCCCGGTCGACCACATCACGGGTGAGCGAGGCGGCGAAGGCCTCGATGAAGGCGTAGGTGTAGCCGCGCAACCAGGCGTTGCGGTGCAGACCGATACGCGTGGTGCTCGACTCGAACAGATGGGCGCAATCGACCGCGCGCAGTCCGCGGTCCTGCTCCGGATCGAACGCCATCTGCGCGACGATGCCGACGCCGAGACCCAGCGCCACGTAGGTCTTGATGATGTCGGCGTCGATCGCGCTGAGCGCTACACGCGGCGTCAGCCCGCGCTCGGCAAAGGTCTGGTTCACGCGCGATCCGCCGGTGAAGGAAAAGTCGTAGGTGATCAGCGGCCAGGCGGCGATCGCTTCCAGTGTCAGCGGTTTCACGTCGAGCAGCGGATGACCGGGTGGCGCGATCAGGCAGCGGTTCCACTGGTAACAGGGCAGGCTGACCAATTGTTCGTAGTCGTCGATCGCTTCGGTCGCGATCGCCAGATCCGCCGCGCCGGACAGCACGAATTCGCAGCATTGCGTCGGATTGCCCTGGTGCAGTTCGATCTGCACCCCGGGGTGGGCGCGCAGGAACTCCGACAGCACGCGCGGCAGCACGTAGCGCGCCTGGGTATGGGTAGTGGCGATCGACAGCCGCCCCAGGTCGCCGCTGGCGTATTCATCACCAACCTGACGCAGCGCGCCGATGTCGCGCAGCATGCGGCGGGCAATGGCGACCACCTCCTCGCCGGGTCGGGTGATCGCCACCAGTCGCTTGCCCTGGCGCACGAACACATCGACGCCAAGCTCCTCCTCCAGCAGGCTGATCTGCCGCGACACGCCGGACTGCGAGGTGTGCAGCGCGCGCGCCGCCTCGGACACGTTCAGGTTGCGCTGGGCGACTTCGGCGATGTAACGCAGCTGTTGCAGGTTCATGTCCCACTCCAATTAGCACTGGAAGTCATTTCGATCTTACTTCAAAGCATTTCCAATTATCTTCGAAGGCCGCTACCCTCGGTCGCCTTAAAGTGCAGAAAGTGCATTCATGGATTTCGGTTATTCGGTCGCGGGCTTTTTCGTCGGCGCCATCGTCGGTCTGACCGGCGTGGGCGGCGGTTCGCTGATGACGCCGCTGCTGGTGCTGCTGTTCGGTATCCACCCGGCGGTCGCGGTCGGCACCGATCTGCTGTACGCGGCCGTGACCAAGGCCGGCGGTGCGGTCGTGCATGGTCGCAATGGAACAGTGGATTGGCGCATCGTCGCTGCGCTGGGCACCGGCAGCGTGCCGGCGGCGGCGCTGACGCTGTGGTGGTTATCGACGCATTCCGGCTCGGCCTATGGCAGCCAGTCGCTGATCAGCGGTACGCTCGGTGTGGCGCTTGTTCTGACTGCGTGCGCGCTGCTTTTCCGAGCCCGTCTGCAGGCTCTGGCCGAGCGGCCGGGCATCGGCGAATTCCGCGAACGCCATCTGCGGGTGCTGACCATCGCCACCGGCGCAGTGCTGGGTCTGCTGGTGACGATCTCTTCGGTGGGCGCTGGCGCGCTTGGCACGGCGGCACTGGTATTTCTCTATCCGCGGCTGTCTGCCGTGCGCATCGTCGGCAGCGACATCGCGCATGCCGTGCCGCTGACCCTGGTGGCCGGCATGGGCCACTGGTGGCTGGGCAATGTCGACTGGACGCTGCTCGGCGCACTGCTGGTCGGTTCGCTGCCCGGCATCGCGCTCGGCAGCCAGATCGCGGCGCGCATGCCCGAACGATTCCTGCGTCCGCTGCTGGCCAGCATGCTGTTCGGCATCGGCGGAAAACTGAGCCTGAACCTTCTAGGCTGAAAGAGGGCAACGGGTAGTCCGGCATGGGTCGGACACCCATGACTGGACCACCCTTATGTATCGCTACGACGATTACGACCGCGCTCTGGTGATGGAGCGCGTCGCCCAGTATCGCGACCAGTTGCAGCGCAATCTGGCCGGCGAACTGTCGGAAGACGAATTCCGCCCGCTGCGTCTGCAGAACGGCCTCTACATCCAGCGCCATGCGCCGATGCTGCGCATCGCCGTACCCTACGGCATGCTGTCCAGTGTGCAGTTGCGCAAGCTGGCCGACATTGCCCGCCGCTACGACCGCGGCTACGGTCACTTCACGACGCGCCAGAACATGCAGCTGAACTGGCCGAAGTTGGAGGACACCGCCGACATCCTGGCCGAACTGGCGACGGTGGAAATGCACGCCATCCAGACCTCGGGCAACTGCATCCGCAACATCACGACCGATCCGTTCGCCGGCGTGGCGCCGGACGAGATCGTCGATCCGCGTCCGTACTGCGAGGTGCTGCGCCAGTGGTCGACCTTCCATCCGGAATTCGCCTTCCTGCCGCGCAAGTTCAAGATCGCCGTCAGCGGCACGCTTGAAGACCGTGCGGTGACCTATGCGCACGACGTCGGCCTGCATCTTTACCGCGACGACAAGGGCGAAGTGCTGGTACGCGTCATCGTCGGCGGCGGCATGGGTCGCACGCCGATACTGGGCAGCGTCATTCACGACGCCCTGCCCTGGCCGCACCTGCCGACCTATCTCGATGCCGTGCTGCGCGTCTACAACCGCTACGGCCGCCGCGACAACGCCTACAAGGCGCGCATCAAGATCCTGGTCAAGGCGATCGGCGCCGAAGAGTTCGCGCGCCAGGTCAATGAGGAATGGAAGCTGGAGCGCGACGGCATCGCCACCGTCACCGAAGCCGAACTCGATCTGGCCCGCGCCGCGTTCTCGGATCCCGACGCCCCCGCCCGTCCCGCGCGCGATGCGTCCTTCGATGCGCACCTCGCCGAAGACCGCGCCTTCGCCCGCTGGGTGTCGCGCTGCGTGCGTGCGCACAAGCGTCCGGGCTACCGCTCGGTCACGCTGTCGCTGAAGCCGCACGGCGTCGCACCGGGCGACATCACGTCGGAACAGATGGAAGCCGTCGCCGATCTCGCCGACCGCTACAGCTTCGGCGAACTGCGCGTGACGCACGAACAGAACCTGGTGCTGGCCGACGTAGCGCTGGCCGACCTTTACGACCTGTGGCAGGGCGCGCGCGCGCACGGACTGGCGACGCCCAATATCGGGCTGCTGACCGACATGATCTGCTGCCCGGGCGGCGACTTCTGCTCGCTGGCGAATGCCAAGTCCATCCCGATCGCGCAGGCGATCCAGGCCGAGTTCGACGATCTGGACTACCTGTACGACATTGGCGACCTGGAGCTGAACATTTCCGGCTGCATGAATTCCTGTGGTCACCATCACGTCGGCCATATCGGCATTCTCGGCGTCGATAAGGCCGGTTCCGAGTGGTACCAGGTGTCGATCGGCGGCGCCCAGGGCAACACCACGTCGCTCGGCGACGTGATCGGCCCGTCGTTCGCAGCGGACGAAGTGCCGGGCGTGATCAAGAAGCTCATCGAAACCTATGTCGAGGCGCGCACGCCGGAAGAGCGCTTCCTCGACACCGTACGCCGGCTCGGCGTCGCGCCGTTCAAGGCCCGCGTGTACGGCGAAACCGCAAAGAAAGCCGAGGTGGCCCATGGCTGACCTGATCCGCGACAACGCGCTCGCAGAGAACGAATGGACCTGGGTGAAACTGCCGGAGTCGACCGAACCGGTGCGCAAGGCCGCCGGCAAGGTTGTCATGTTCAAGCTGACCGGTGAACCGGCCGCACCCGAGGACGTGGTCGCCGCCTGTGAAGTGCCGGCCGGCAAGGTAATGATCCCGCTGACCGTGTGGCTGCGCCGTCGTGAAGAGCTTGCGGCACGCGTTGCCGCGGGCGAGATCGCGGTCTGGCTGGACAGTCACGAGGAACCGGCCGAACTGGCGGAAAGCCTCGGCGGCGATCTGAACCGGCTGCCGTTGATCGGCGTGAACTTCCCCAAGTTCATCGACGGCCGCGGCTTTTCGATCGCCTTCATCCTGCGCACCCGTTACGGCTACCGCAACGAATTGCGCGCGCTGGGCGACGTGCTGCGCGACCAGATGTTCTTCTTCCGCCGCACCGGCTTCGACGCCTATCTGCTGCGCGCCGACCAGAAGCCGGAGCGCTGCATTGCTGCGCTGAACGACTTCACCACGCCCTACCAGACCTCCACCGACGGCATCACGCCAGTGTTCCGTCGGCGCATTGGGCAGAAGGCGATCGCATGAAGAACCCGCTGATCCATCCGAACATCACCGACGCGATGCGCGCGACGGTGGCGCAGAAGACCGCGGCGGCGACCGAACTGCTGAGGCAGGCCGCCGCCGAGTTCCAGCCCATCGGCTTCGCCAGCAGCATGGGCGCGGAAGACATGGTGCTGACCGACCTGATCCAGCGCAACGCACTCGAGATCGAGATCTTCACGCTGGACACCGGCCGCCTGCCGCCCGAGACCTACGACCTGATGGCGAAGGCGGAACAGCACTACGGTGCGCGCCCGGTCACCTTCTTTCCGCGTCACGAGGCGGTTGAAGAGTACGTGCGCAAGCACGGCATCAACGCCTTCTACAACTCGGTGGACCTGCGCAAGGCCTGCTGTGCGATGCGCAAGGTCGAGCCGCTGAAGCGGGCGCTGGCCGGCAAGAAGGCCTGGATCACCGGCATGCGGGCCCAGCAATCGGCGACGCGGAGCGCACTCCCAACGCGCGAATTCGACGAAGGTCACGGTATCGAGAAGTTCAATCCGCTGTCCGACTGGACCGAGCGCGAGGTGTGGGTCTACATCCATACGCACGAAGTCCCGTACAACGAACTGCACGAGCGCTTCTTCCCGAGCATCGGCTGCCAGCCCTGTACCCGAGCGATCTCGCCGGGCGAGGACATCCGCGCCGGACGCTGGTGGTGGGAGAACCCGGAAAGCAAGGAGTGCGGTCTCCATGTCAAAGCCGGCTGAACACCGCTCTTCTGGCAAGGTCTGGCTGGTCGGCGCCGGTCCGGGCGCCGTAGACCTGCTGACCGTCCGCGCGGTCCGGCTGCTCGCCGAAGCCGAGGTCGTGCTGCACGACGCGCTGATCGGCGACGACGTGCTGTCGCTCGCACCTCAGGCCAAGCACATTGCTGTCGGCAAGCGCTGCGGCAAGCAGTCCACCGCTCAGCGCTTCATCAACCAGAAGCTCATCCACGCCGCGCGCACGCATGCCCGGGTAGTGCGTCTCAAGGGCGGCGATCCGATGCTGTTCGGTCGCGCTCAGGAAGAGATGGATGCGCTGGCCGCAGCGGGTATCGAGTACGAGGTTGTTCCGGGCATCACAGCGGCCAGCGCCGCCAGCGCGCAGCTCCGCGTATCGCTGACGCGTCGGGGCATCGCACGCAGCGTTGCGCTGCTGACGCCGCGTGCCGGCGAGGGCGAACACCCCTCTCAGGCGCTGCGCGCCAATGCCGACACACCGACGCTGGCGCTTTACATGGCCGCGCACGAATCGATGGCGATTGCACGCGAACTGATGAGCTACGGGCGCGACCCGTCTACTCCGGTAGCGCTGGTCGAGAACGCGAGTCACCCGGCATCGCGCGAGGGCTTCACGACGCTTCAGGGGCTGTCGGAACAACCGATCGGCGCCTTGCTGGGCACCGCGGGAACACCCGAGGGGCCGGTGCTCGTGATGCTCGGTGACGTATTCCATGAAGTCCTGCAGCAGCACACGCCCCTCTGGCAGGACGACAGCGCCAGCGCGGCCTGACGCCGCGACTCCATCACGCACACTCCACTACGCGACAGTGTGCGAACGACGCCGAAACAAAAAGCCCCGCATCGCGGGGCTTTTTGTTTGGCACCGATGGAATTCGCTTACTCGGCGACTTCAACCGGCTCCGCACTTTCGTCCGGGCGATCCATCAGCTGGACGAATGCCATCGGCGCATTGTCGCCGACGCGGAAGCCCATCTTAAGGATGCTCAGGTAACCGCCATTGCGGTTAGCGTAGCGGGGGCCCAGCACGTCGAAGATCTTGCACACGACTTCGCGGTCACGCAGACGCGAGAAGGCGAGGCGGCGGTTCGACAGGTTCGGCGTCTTGCCGAGGTTGATCAGCGGCTCGACGACGCGGCGCAGTTCCTTGGCCTTCGGAACCGTGGTCTTGATGGCCTCGTGGCGCAGCAGCGACACGGCCATGTTGCGGAACATCGCTTCGCGATGCGAGCTGGTGCGGTTAAGCTTTCTGAGACCGTTACGATGACGCATGATGACTCCGTATAAATTATGCGGCCACCGCGGGTCAGGCAGGTGGCCGGTTCATCTTGTATCCGGCGCGGTGCGCCGGTATGGTGTTATGCCCGATCGAGGCCGGCAGGCGGCCAGTTCTCGAGCTTCATGCCCAGCGTGAGACCACGCGAGGCAAGTACTTCCTTGATTTCGTTCAGCGACTTGCGACCCAGGTTCGGGGTCTTCAGCAGTTCGTTCTCGGTTCGCTGGATCAGATCGCCGATGTAATAGATGTTCTCGGCCTTGAGACAGTTCGCCGAACGCACCGTCAGCTCCAGGTCATCGACCGGGCGCAGCAGGATCGGATCGATCACCGCCGGCTTGCGCTGCTCGACGGCCGGAGCCGTGCCTTCCAGCTCAGCGAACACCGACAGCTGATCAACCAGGACGCGGGCAGCGTAGCGCACCGCCTCTTCCGGCTCGACAGCACCGTTGGTTTCGACATCCATCACCAGACGATCGAGGTCGGTACGCTGTTCGACGCGCGCCGACTCAACCGAATAGCTCACGCGGCGAACCGGGCTGAAGCTCGCATCGAGAACGATGTGACCGATCGCCTTGTTCTCCGAAGAGCTCTGACGAACGGTACCCGGCACGTAACCACGGCCCTGTTCGATCTTGAACTGGAGATCCAGCTTGCCACCCGGCGCAACGTGAGCGATCACGTGTTCCGGATTGACGATCTCGACATCGTGCGTGACCTCGATATCGCCAGCCGTCACGACGCCTTCGCCGTTACGCGACAGGCGCAGGTAGGCCTCGGAGCGGTTGTGCAGCTTCAGTACGACACCCTTCAGATTCAGCAGGATGTCGACCACGTCTTCACGCACGCCATCCAGCGTCGAGTACTCGTGCAGCACGCCTTCGATCTGCACTTCGGTCGGCGCGTAGCCAGGCATCGACGACAGGAGAATGCGACGGAGCGCGTTGCCCAGCGTGTGCCCGAACCCGCGTTCGAACGGCTCCATCACAACGCGTGCGTGAGCCGGGGAAAGATTTTGTACGTCAATGATTCGCGGTTTCAAGAGAGCATTGCTTTGCATCTGCAGTCCTCAGTGACGTCAGCAGGCTGATCGCACCAGCGATCAGCGGGAGTACAGTTCGACGACCAGACTTTCGTTGATCGTCGAGGGCAGGTCGGTACGGGCCGGCAGCGACTTGAACACGCCGCGAGCAGCCTTGGAATCGACATCCAGCCACTCAGGGAAACCGCGCGAAGCCTGAGCTTCGAGCGCGCCCTTCGAGCGCAGGTGGCCCTTGGCACGTTCGGTCAGCTCGACCACATCACCCGGACGCACTTCGTACGACGGGATGTTGACGCGCTTGCCATTGACCAGCACGCCGTTGTGACGCACGACCTGACGCGACTCGGCACGCGAAGCGCCAAAGCCCATGCGGTAAGCAACCGTATCGAGGCGGCTTTCCAGCAGTTGCAGCATGTTCTCGCCGGTCTGACCCTTGCGGCGCTCGGCCTCGGCATACACGCGGCGGAACTGACGCTCGAGCACGCCATAGATGCGACGGATCTTCTGCTTTTCACGCAGCTGCTGACCGAAACCGGACAGACGCTGGCCGGACTTCTGTCCGTGCTGACCCGGGGCATACGAACGGCGCTCGATGGCGCACTTGTCGGTGAAGCACTTTTCGCCCTTCAGGAAGAGCTTTTCGCCTTCACGACGGCATTGACGGCACTTCGCGTCGAGATTACGAGCCATTCTCTAATTCCTCTTAGATGCGCCGACGCTTGGGCGGACGGCAACCGTTGTGCGGGATCGGCGTGATGTCGGTGATCGACGAAATCTTGATGCCGAGCGCATTCAGCGCACGAACGGCCGACTCGCGACCCGGGCCGGGACCCTTGATGCGGACTTCCAGGTTCTTCACACCGCATTCGACAGCGACCTTGCCAGCGGCCTCTGCGGCCACCTGTGCTGCAAACGGCGTGCTCTTGCGCGAACCCTTGAAGCCGGCGCCGCCCGACGTTGCCCACGACAGGGCGTTGCCCTGACGGTCGGTGATCGTGATGATGGTGTTGTTGAAGGAAGCGTGAATGTGCGCGATACCTTCCGCGACGTTCTTCTTGACCTTCTTCCGGACTTTTGCAGCACTCTTGACCATGATCGTGTCCTATTGCTTATTTCTTGGCGCCAGCGATCGACTTGCGCGGACCCTTGCGGGTGCGGGCATTCGTGCGGGTGCGCTGACCACGCAGCGGCAGGCCACGACGATGACGAACACCGCGATAGCAGCCCAGATCCATCAGGCGCTTGATGTTCATCGTCACTTCACGGCGCAGGTCACCCTCGATGGTGAACTTGCCGACCTCTTCCCGCAGCCGATCCATTTCGGCCTCCGAGAGGTCCTTGATCTTCGTCGTGCGGGCAATGCCGGCAGCGTCGCAAATCTTTTGTGAGCGGGAACGACCAACCCCGAAAATCGCCGTCAGAGCGATCTCGGTGTGCTGGTGGTTAGGAATGTTAACGCCGGCGATACGGGCCATGCAGTCACCCCGAAAAGCGAAACCTTAAATGTTATCAAAGACCACTAGCTAACGTCAACCTTGACGCTGCTTGTGACGCGGATCAGCACAAATGATGCGGACGACACCGTGGCGACGGATCACCTTGCACTTGCGGCAGACGCGCTTTACAGATGCTTGGACTTTCATCCCATTTCTCCAACTGGAACCAAACGCCGGACCTACTTGGCGCGAAACACGATGCGACCTTTGCTCAGGTCATAAGGCGTGAGCTGCACCGTTACCTTGTCACCGGGAAGAATGCGGATGTAGTGCATCCGCATCTTTCCGGATATGTGCCCGAGAACCACGTGTCCGTTTTCGAGCTTCACGCGAAACGTCGCATTCGGCAGGGTTTCAACAACTTCACCCTGCATTTCAATGACATCTTCCTTGGACATAGCTACCTAACGCGTCGGGAACCCAGCCCCGCGGAAATTCGCCTTCTTCAGAAGGCTCTCGTACTGATGAGACATCACGTACGCCTGCACCTGAGCCATGAAATCCATCGTCACTACAACGATGATCAGCAACGACGTGCCGCCGAAGTAGAACGGAACATTCCACTTCAGGATCAGGAACTCAGGCAGCAGACAGACCAGCGTGATGTACACCGCACCGACCAGGGTAAGACGCGTCAGGATCTTGTCGATATAGCGCGCCGTCTGTTCGCCCGGACGGATGCCCGGAACGAAGGCACCGCTCTTCTTCAGGTTGTCCGCCGTCTCCTTGGCGTTGAAAACCAGCGCCGTATAGAAGAAGCAGAAGAAAACGATTGCCGTCGCGTACAGCAACACGTAGATCGGCTGTCCAGGCGACAACGTGGCAGCCAAATCCTTCAGCCAGCGCGTGCTGTCCGTCGTTGCGAACCAGCCCGCCAGCGTCGCCGGGAAAAGGATGATCGACGACGCGAAAATCGGCGGAATGACACCGGCCATGTTCAGCTTCAAGGGCAGGTGCGAACTCTGTCCGCCATACACCTTGTTGCCGACCTGACGCTTCGCGTAGTTGACCAGGATCTTGCGCTGACCGCGTTCGACGAAAACCACCACGGCCGTCACAGCGAACACCAGCGCAACGATGAACAGCGCCGTCAGCTCGTGCATCGCACCGGTATTCACCAGCTCGAGAAGTCCGCCTATGGAACCCGGAAGCCCCGCAGCAATACCCGCAAAGATGATGATCGAGATCCCGTTGCCAATGCCGCGTTCGGTGATCTGTTCGCCCAACCACATCAGGAACATTGTCCCGGTGATCAGAGTCGAGATCGTCACGAAGCGGAACATCATTCCCGGATCGAGCACCAATCCCTGCTGCGATTCAAGCGCAACGGAAATACCGAAGGCCTGGAACAGTGCGAGCGCCAGAGTGCCGTAACGCGTGTACTGCGTGATCTTGCGACGCCCTGCCTCACCTTCCTTCTTCAGCGCCTCAAGCGACGGCACTGCGACGGTGAGCAGCTGCATGATGATCGACGCCGAGATGTACGGCATGATCCCCAGCGCGAAGATCGTGAAACGCGACAGCGCACCGCCGGAGAAAAGGTTGAACACGCCGAGGATGCCGCCCTGCTGCCCCTGGAACAATTCCGCGAGACGAGCAGGATCGATACCCGGGACCGGAATGTGCGCACCGAGGCGATAGACCAGCAGCGCGCCTGCGAGGAACCACAGGCGACGCCACAGATCACCGAACTTGGCGCTACGGCCGGGCTGCTGGGCGGCAGTAACCAACGCTTACTCTCCGACCTGGCCGCCAGCGGCTTCGATCGCCGCGCGCGCACCCTTGGTCGCACCGATGCCCTTGAGCACGACGCGGCGGGTGATCTCGCCCGACAGAACCACCTTGGCAGACAGCGCGTCGCGAGACACGAGGCCAAACTGCTTGAGCACCAGCAGATCAACGTCCTCGACCGGCAGACGCGACAGCGACGAAAGATTGACTTCCTCGTTGCGGGCACGCGTCAGCGACGTGAAGCCACGCTTCGGCAGACGGCGCTGCAGCGGCATCTGGCCGCCTTCGAAACCGACGCTCTTCCAGCCGCCCGAACGCGACTTCTGACCCTTGTGGCCGCGGCCGCAGGTCTTGCCCAGGCCACTGCCCATGCCGCGACCGACGCGACGGCGCGCGTGCTTCGAGCCCTCGCCGGGCTTGATGTCATTCAGTTCCATTTAAGCCTCGACCTTCAGCAGGTAAGACACCTTGGTGACCATGCCGCGGACTGCCGGCGTGTCCTCAAGGACGACGGTGTGATGCAGACGGCGCAGACCCAGGCCGCGCACCGTGGCGCGGTGATCCTGCTTGCGACCGATCAGGCTCTTCACCAGAGTGACCTTCAGAGTTTTATCAGCCATCACAGACCTCAGCCGAGAATGTCCGCCACGGTCTTGCCGCGCTTGGCGGCAATCTCCGACGGCGTGCTCATGCGCAGCAGGCCGTTAAGCGTGGCGCGCACGAGGTTGTAAGGATTCGACGAGCCGAGCGACTTGGCGACGACGTCCGTCACGCCCATCACTTCGAACACGGCACGCATCGGACCGCCGGCGATGATGCCGGTACCGGCTGCGGCCGGCTGGATCAGCACGGTCGACGCGCCATGGTGGCCGACGATCGGATGATGGAAGCTGCCATCGCGAAGGCTCACACGAACCATCTTGCGACGCGCCTCTTCCATCGCCTTCTGCACGGCCACCGGCACTTCACGCGCCTTGCCCTTGCCCATGCCGATTCCGCCGTCGCCGTCACCGACCACGGTCAGAGCCGCGAAACCGAGAATACGACCACCCTTCACCACTTTGGTGACACGGTTGATCGACACCATTTTTTCACGCAGGCCGTCGTCGCGTTCTTCCTGGGCCTGGTTTTGCTTGCGTTGCGGTTTAGCCATCGCTTGAGTCGCCTGATCAGTTAGAACTTGAGACCGCCTTCGCGGGCGGCCTCAGCGAGCGCCTTGATACGGCCGTGGTACTTGAAACCACCACGATCGAATGCCACCTGCTCGATACCTTGCGCGCGAGCGCGCTCGGCAATCAGCTTGCCGACCAGCGTGGCCGCCTTCACGTTGCCGCCGTTGCTCACTTCCTTGCGCACCGACTCTTCGATGGTCGACGCAGCCGCGAGCACGCGGGTGCCGCAACCGGAATAGACCTGCGCGTAGATGTGGCTGTTGCTGCGGTGAACCGACAGACGAACGGCCTTCAGTTGGGCGATGCGCGCACGGGTCTGGCGGGAGCGGCGCAGACGGGAAATGTTCTTGTCCATGTTCGTCACCCTTACTTCTTCTTGGTCTCTTTGATCACCACCACTTCGTCCGCGTAGCGAACGCCCTTACCCTTGTACGGCTCGGGCTGGCGATACGCGCGGACTTCAGCGGCGACCTGACCAACGAGTTGCTTGTCGACACCCTTGATGCGGATTTCCGTCGGCGCCGGCGTTTCCACTTTGATGCCTTCGGGCATCTGATGAACGACCGGGTGCGAGAAACCAAGCGACAGGTTCAGCTTGTCGCCTTGCGCCTGCGCCTTGTAGCCCACGCCGACCAGCAGCAGCTTGCGCTCGAAACCCTGGGTGACACCCTGAACCATGTTCGCGACCAGCGCGCGCATGGTCCCGGAAAGCGCCTTGGTATTCTCGGCGCCTTCGATCTGACCGAAACGGATCTCGCCGCCATCGACAGTGACCGAAACAGCCGGGTTGATCACGCGGCGGATCTGGCCGAGCGGACCCTTGACCGACAGCTCGCCGTTGCTCAGGGCAACGTCGACACCCTTCGGTACAACAACTGGATTCTTTGCAATACGTGACATGTCTTCGTCCTCAAGCCACGATGCACAGCACTTCGCCGCCGACCTTCTCGGCGCGGGCCTTGCGATCGGTCATGACGCCACGGGGCGTCGAAACGATGGCCACACCCAGACCGTTCATCACGCGAGGCAGATCGTCCATGCCGCGGTAAACGCGAAGACCAGGACGACTGACGCGCTCGATGCGCTCGATGACGGGGCGGCCCGAGTAATACTTCAGGACCAGTTCCAGCTCAGCCTTGCCACCATCGGTGCGCACGCTGAAACCGTCGATATAACCTTCGGACTGCAGCACCCCGGCGATCGCCACCTTGAGTTTCGAGGACGGCATGACAACAGAGCCCTTCTGTGCCATTTGTGCATTGCGGATGCGGGTCAGCATGTCCGCAATCGGATCACTCATGCTCATCTTGTACCCCTGTTACCAACTAGCCTTGACCATGCCGGGCACTTCGCCGCGGAAGGCCGCTTCACGCAACTTGTTGCGGCAAAGACCGAATTTGCGGAACACACCGCGCGGACGCCCGGTCTGCTCGCAACGATTGCGAAGACGCGTCGGGCTGGAATTGCGCGGCAGCGCTTGCAGCTTCAGGCGAGCGGAAGCACGATCTTCGTCGGACGCGGACATGTCAGCGATGACAGCCTCGAGCGCAGCGCGCTTGGCAGCAAACTTAGCGACCAGCTTCTCACGCTTCTCTTCACGGTTTTTCAATGCCAACTTGGCCATGGCAACCTCAATTCTTGAACGGGAACTTGAACGCGGCGAGCAGAGCCTTGGCTTCCTCGTCGGTCTTGGCGGTCGTCGTGATGCTGATGTTCATTCCACGGACCTTGTCGACCTTGTCGTACTCGATTTCCGGGAAAATGATCTGTTCCTTGATGCCGATGTTGTAGTTGCCACGGCCGTCGAAACCCTTGCCGGACACACCACGGAAGTCACGCACGCGCGGCATCGCCACGGTGATCAGACGATCCAGGAATTCGAACATGCGGGGACCGCGCAGCGTCACCATGCAGCCGATCGGATAACCCTCACGGATCTTGAAACCCGCGATGGCCTTACGGGCCTTGGTGACGACCGGCTTCTGACCAGCGATCTTGACCATGTCGCCCACGGCGTGCTCAAGAACCTTCTTGTCACCCACCGCTTCGCCGACACCCATGTTCAGCGTGATCTTGGTGATGCGCGGAACTTCCATCACCGACTTGTAACCGAAGCGAGCCGTCAAATCGCCCACAACGGTTGCTTTGTAAAAATCTTGCAAGCGCGCCATTGTCGTTCCTTAAGCCTTGACCAACTCGCCATTCGACTTGAAGAAACGGACCTTCGTACCGTCTTCAAGCGTCTTGATGCCCACACGATCACCCTTGCTGGTGGCCGGGTTGAACAGCGCAACATTCGAAATGTCGATCGGCATTTCCTTCTCGACGATGCCGCCCTGCTGACCCTTCATCGGGTTCGGCCGCTGATGCTTCTTCACGCGGTTTACGCCCTCAACCAGAACCGAGCGCTCATCAACGCGACGCAGCACGGTACCGCGGCGACCGCGATCCTTGCCCGTCAGCACCACCACTTCATCGCCCTTGCGAATCTTTTCCATCTGACTCTCCAGCCTGGCCTCAGAGAACTTCCGGCGCCAGCGAAACGATCTTCATGAAACGCTCGCCGCGCAGCTCACGCGTGACCGGCCCGAAAATGCGGGTACCGATCGGCTCGAGCTTGTTGTTCAGAAGCACTGCGGCATTGCCGTCGAACTTCACGAGCGAACCGTCCGGACGACGCACACCCTTCGCAGTGCGAACAACCACCGCGTTATAGACCTCGCCCTTCTTGACGCGACCGCGGGGCGCAGCATCCTTGATGCTGACCTTGATCACATCGCCAATACCGGCGTAACGGCGCTTGGAACCACCCAGCACCTTGATACACATGACCGAGCGCGCGCCGGTGTTGTCGGCCACGTTCAGCATGGATTGCATCTGGATCATTTGTTATCTCCAACTTATCCCGCTCTGAGAGCGGTCAGTCTTGGACCCGTCAGGGTGTAGGACGAGCCCAACAAAACTTTGAGGCTCGGCGAAGCAAAGCGCGCCACAATAGCACGCAGGGAGGGACTACACAAGCCCCTCCCTGAAATACATCTTCAGATCACGCGAGCCTGTTCTACAACCTGCGTAACCTTCCACGCCTTCGTACGGCTGATCGGGCGGCACTCTTCGATCTGAACCAGATCGCCTTCGTGCGCTTCGAGGCCTTCGACGTGCGCGTGATACTTCTTCGACCGCATAATCACCTTGCCGTAGAGCGGGTGCTTCACACGACGCTCCACCAGAACGGTCACGGTCTTGTCCATCTTGTCGCTGACCACTCGGCCGACCAGCGTGCGATGAACCTTTTGATTGGTCTCGCTCATTTCGTACTCGCTTTCTGTTGCAGCAGGGTACGAACGCGCGCGATATCGCGGCGCACGTTCTTAAGTTCGCTGGTGTTGGTCAGCTGTTGAGTGGCCTTCTGCATGCGCATCGAAAACTGCGCCTTCAGGAGATCCATCAACTCCTTGTTCAATTCAGCGGCATCTTTCGTCCGCAGATCCTTGGCTTTCATCGCTTACCCCAGCTGTCGCACGACAAAGGTGGTTTCGAGCGGGAGCTTGGCTGCTGCCAGGCGGAACGCCTCGCGCGCCAGCGCCTCGTCGACGCCGTCCATCTCGTACAGCACCTTGCCCGGCTGAATTTCCGCAACCCAGTATTCCGGATTGCCCTTGCCGTTACCCATACGCACTTCCGCCGGCTTCTTCGAGATCGGCTTGTCGGGGAAAATGCGAATCCAGATACGACCACCGCGCTTGATGTGACGCGTCATCGCACGACGTGCGGATTCAATCTGACGAGCCGTCAGACGACCGCGCGACGTGGCCTTGAGACCGTACTCGCCAAAGGAAACCTTGGTGCCGCGGGTGGCGAGGCCCGTATTGCGGCCCTTCTGCTCCTTACGGTACTTTCTTCTCGCCGGCTGCAGCATTGCTAGCTCCTGACTTTCTGACTCGTTGCTGAGTGGACTTCACGTCGGCATCCCCTGCCGGTGCGCCGCCTTCGGGCTTCGCATCACGAGCGGGACGGCGGCCTGCCGGGCGGTTGTCGCCTTCGGGGCGACGACCGTCACGACGCGGACGACGTGCGTTATCGTTTTCTTCGGTAACAGCAGGCGCTTCGCCGCGGGCGAGCATCTCACCCTTGAACACCCACACCTTGATACCGATCACACCGTAGGTCGTCTTCGCTTCCGACGTACCGTAATCGATGTCTGCACGCAGCGTGTGCAGCGGCACGCGACCTTCGCGATACCACTCACGGCGAGCAATCTCGATACCGTTCAGGCGACCCGACGACATGATCTTGATGCCCTGGGCGCCGAGGCGCATTGCGTTCTGCATGGCGCGCTTCATCGCGCGGCGGAACATGATGCGCTTCTCGAGCTGCTGGGCGATCGAATCGGCGATCAGTTGCGCGTCGATCTCCGGCTTGCGGATTTCCTCGATGTTGACGTGCACCGGCACGCCCATCATCTTGGCCAGTTGCGCCTTGATCAGCTCGATCTCTTCGCCCTTCTTGCCGATCACCACGCCCGGACGGGCCGAGTACACGGTGATACGGGCATTCTTCGCCGGGCGCTCGATGACCACGCGGCCGACGGACGCGTGCGCCAGCTTCTTCTTCAGGAACGCGCGAACCTGCAGATCCTGATTGAGCATGCGCGGGAAGTCCTTGCTGGACGCGAACCAGCGCGAAGCCCAGTTATGCGTGACCGCCAGACGGAAGCCGGTCGGATGAATCTTCTGTCCCATAACCTTCAGTCTCCAACCGTGACGAACACGTGGCAGGTCGGCTTCACGATGCGATTACCGCGTCCCTTGGCCCGGGCGGTGAAGCGCTTGAGCACAACACCCTTTTCCACGTAAATGGTCTTCACCTTGAGGCTGTCGATATCGGCACCATCGTTATGCTCGGCATTGGCGATTGCGGACTCGACGACCTTCTTGATGATCTTTGCGCCCTTCTTGGGGCTGAAAGCCAGAATATTCAGAGCCTGACTGACCGACTTGCCGCGGATCAGATCGGCGACCAGCCGACCCTTTTGCGCCGACAGACGCACACCGCGAAGATTTGCACGGGTTTCCATTGTCATCGCTCCTTACTTCTTCGCTTTCTTGCCTGCGGTGTGACCCTTGAACGTACGGGTCAGCGCAAACTCGCCCAGCTTGTGACCGACCATGTTTTCCGAAACATAGACCGGAATATGCTGGCGACCGTTATGCACGGCGATGGTGAGACCGATGAAGTCCGGCAGGACGGTCGAACGACGCGACCAGGTCTTGATCGGACGCTTGTCATTCGACGCGCGAGCCGTGTCCACCTTGGCCAGCAGGTGGGCGTCGACGAACGGGCCTTTCTTGATTGAACGTGCCATTGCCTACCTCTTATCGCTTGTAGCGGCGCTGCACGATCATGTTGCTCGTGCGCTTGTTGCTGCGGGTGCGGTAGCCCTTGGTCGGCTGACCCCACGGGCTGACGGGAACGCGGCCTTCACCGGTACGACCCTCACCACCACCGTGCGGGTGATCGATCGGGTTCATCACGGTACCGCGAACCGTCGGACGCACACCGCGCCAACGGGTTGCGCCGGCCTTGCCAAGCTTGCGCAGGTTGTTTTCTTCGTTGCCCACTTCGCCGATGGTCGCGCGGCACTCAACGTGCACACGACGGATTTCACCGGAACGCAGACGCAGTTGGGCGTAGGTGCCTTCGCGCGCCAGCAACTGAACTGACGTACCCGCAGCGCGCGCCAGCTGCGCGCCCTTGCCCGGCGTCATTTCGATGCAATGCACCGTCGAACCGACCGGAATGTTACGCAGCGGCAGAGCGTTGCCCGACTTGATCGGCGCTTCCGAACCACTGACCACCTGCTGACCGACCACCATGCCCTTCGGAGCAATGATGTAGCGGCGCTCGCCATCGGCGTAGCACAGCAGCGCGATATGCGCCGAACGGTTCGGGTCGTACTCGATGCGCTCGACCGTAGCGACGATGCCGTCCTTGTTGCGACGGAAATCGATCACGCGATACTGCTGACGGTGACCACCACCCTTGTGACGGGTCGTGATCCGGCCGTGATTGTTGCGACCCGAGGTCTTGTTCTGACTCTCGGTGAGCGAATCAACCGGACGGCCCTTGTACAGGGTCGGATTGACGACCTTGACGACGGCACGGCGGCCGGCCGAAGTCGGCTTGACTTTGACGAGTGCCATTAGACAGCCCCTCCTTCAGCGAACTCGATGTCCTGGCCCGGCTTGATACGCACAAAGGCCTTCTTCCAGTCGCTGCGACGGCCGAACGTGCGGCCAAAACGCTTGATCTTGCCTTTCACGTTCAGGACCTGAACCGACAGGACTTCGATCTTGTTGTCGCCCTTGCTGAACAGCAGTTCGACCGCAGCCTTGATCTCCGGCTTGGTAGCATCCGGCGCAACCTTGAACACGACCTGGTTGTTACGGTCGGCAATAAAGGTCGCCTTCTCGGAAATCTGCGGCGCGAGCAGAACCTGCATCAGCCTTTCCTGCGAAAAGTTGCTCATGCCCACATCTCCTCGAATTTGCTCATCGCGCTGCGCGTGACCAGCACCTTGCCGAAGCGGATGAGCGACACCGGATCCGTCTCGTGCGCTTCCAGGACCAGCACGTTGTGCAGGTTGCGCGAAGACAGGAACAGGTTCTCATCGAGTTCGTCGGTGATCACGAGCACCGAATCCAGACCCATGCCCTTGAGCTTGCTCGACAGCAGCTTGGTCTTCGGAGCCTCGACATTGAAACTCTCGACCACAGCGATGCGGTCTTCGCGAGCCAGCTGCGAGAGGATCGCGGCGATGCCGGCGCGATACATCTTGCGATTGACCTTCTGCGAGAAGTTCTCGTCGGGCGAGTTCGGGAAGATGCGACCGCCGCCACGCCACAGCGGGCTGGAGGACATACCGGCGCGTGCGCGACCGGTGCCCTTCTGACGCCACGGCTTGCGCGTGGTGTGCTTGACCAGCGTACGATCCTTCTGAGCGCGGGTACCCTGGCGAGCGTTGGCCTGATAGGCCACGACCACCTGATGAACCAGCGCTTCGTTGTATTCGCGGGCGAACAGCGCGTCCGGTGCCTGCACCGTCGCCGCCTGTTGACCGGCGTCGTTCAAAACCTTCAATTCAGCCATCGCGCTCTCCTCAGCCCTTGACCGCCGGCAGCACGACAACGTCGCCGCCCTTGGAACCCGGAATTGCGCCCTTGATGAGCAGCAGCTGACGGGCCTCGTCGATACGCACGACCTCCAGCCCCTGTTGGGTGCACTTGACGTCACCGAGGTGACCGGCCATGCGCTTGCCCGGGAAAACGCGACCCGGGTCCTGCGCCATACCGATCGAGCCCGGCGAGTTGTGTGAGATCGAGTTACCGTGCGACGCACGGTTGGACGAGAAGTTGTGGCGCTTGATGGCACCGGCAAAGCCCTTACCGATGGACGTACCCGTCACATCGACCTTCTGGCCTACCGAAAACACCGAGGCGGGGCTGATCACATCACCCGCCTTGAATTCGGCGAGCTTGCCAGCGTCCACACGGAATTCACGCAGCACCTCACCGGCCTCGACACCTGCCTTGGCGAAATGACCTGCGGCGGCTTTGTTCACGCGAGTAGCGCGACGCTTGCCGAAAGCGACCTGCACCGACGTGTAACCGTCGGTTTCTGCTGTCTTGATCTGGGTGACGCGATTGTTCGACACATCCACGACCGTCACCGGAACGGTTTGCCCGTCATCGGTGAAAATACGCGTCATGCCGACCTTGCGACCCACAAGGCCTAGAGTCATGTTTTTCTCCTCATCCCGGTTGCGATTGACCGGGATCCGTTTCAACTGCCACCGGAACATCCGATGACGCTTACCGGCAAAAAGAACGCCGGAAAAGACTGCACTTACTGAAGCTTGATCTCGACATCCACACCCGCCGGCAGATCGAGCTTCATCAATGCGTCGACGGTCTTGTCGGTCGGATCGATGATGTCCATCAGGCGAACATGGGTACGGATTTCGAACTGATCGCGCGAACTCTTGTTCACGTGCGGCGAACGCAGCACATTGAAACGCTCGATGCGGGTCGGCAGCGGCACGGGACCACGAACGACGGCACCGGTGCGCTTTGCGGTATCCACGATCTCAAGAGCCGACTGATCGATCAGGCGATAGTCGAATGCCTTGAGGCGGATACGGATCTTCTGGCTTTGCATTGGATTTTCCCAAAGAGCGAAAGAGCAAAGCCGGGTAGCACAAGCCACCCGGCGCAAAAGCTGACGATTGTACTAATTATTCGACGATCTTTGCAACCACGCCGGCGCCGACAGTACGGCCGCCTTCGCGGATCGCGAAGCGCAGACCTTCTTCCATCGCGATCGGGGCGATCAGCTTCACCGTGATCGACACGTTGTCACCCGGCATCACCATTTCGGTACCGGCCGGCAGTTCGATCGAGCCGGTCACATCCGTCGTACGGAAGTAGAACTGCGGGCGGTAGCCGTTGAAGAACGGCGTGTGACGACCGCCTTCTTCCTTCGACAGCACGTAGATCTCGGCCGTGAAATGCGTGTGCGGCTTGATCGAGCCCGGCTTGGCCAGAACCTGACCACGCTCCACGTCTTCACGCTTGGTGCCGCGCAGCAGCACGCCAACGTTGTCGCCCGCCTGACCCTGATCCAGCAGCTTGCGGAACATTTCAACGCCGGTGCAGGTGGTCTTCACCGTCGGCTTGATACCGACGATTTCGATTTCCTCACCGACCTTCACGATACCGCGCTCGATACGACCGGTCACCACGGTGCCGCGACCCGAGATCGAGAACACGTCTTCGATCGGCATCAGGAAGGCGCCATCCACTGCGCGCTCCGGCGTCGGGATGTAGCTGTCCAGCGCAGCGGCCAGCGCCATGATGGCACCTTCGCCCAGGTCGGTCTTGTCGCCTTCCAGCGCCTTCAGAGCCGAGCCCTTGACGATGGGCACGTCGTCGCCCGGGAAGTCGTACTTCGACAGCAGCTCGCGCACTTCCATTTCAACCAGCTCGAGCAGCTCGGCGTCGTCAACCATGTCGCACTTGTTCAGGAACACGATGATGTAAGGCACGCCCACTTGGCGCGCCAGCAGGATGTGCTCGCGGGTCTGGGGCATGGGGCCGTCAGCGGCCGAGCACACCAGCACGGCACCGTCCATCTGGGCGGCTCCGGTGATCATGTTCTTCACATAGTCGGCGTGGCCGGGGCAGTCCACGTGGGCGTAGTGGCGGTTGGCCGTCTCGTATTCCACGTGCGCGGTGTTGATCGTGATGCCGCGCGCCTTCTCTTCCGGCGCCGCGTCGATCTGGTCGTAGGCCTTGGCCGAACCGCCAAACTTGGCCGCCAGCACCGTCGTGATCGCCGCCGTCAGCGTCGTCTTGCCATGGTCAACGTGACCAATCGTGCCCACGTTCACGTGCGGCTTGGTGCGCTCAAACTTTCCCTTTGCCATTTCTAACCCCTAAATCCCAAAACTCACTTCTTGTTGATGATGGCGTCAGCGACGTTCTTGGGCGCTTCCGCGTAATGCTTGAATTCCATCGAGTAGGTTGCGCGACCTTGGCTCAGCGAGCGCAGCGTGGTCGAGTAACCGAACATCGACGCGAGCGGCACTTCAGCCTTGATTGCCTTGATACCACCCGGCAGGTCTTCCATGCCCTGGACGATGCCGCGACGACCGGACAGGTCACCCATGACGTTGCCCATGTAGTCCTCAGGCGTCTCTACCTCGACGGCCATCATCGGCTCGAGCAGAACCGGGCTGGCCTTGCGCATCGCATCCTTGAAGGCCATCGAAGCAGCCATCTTGAACGCGTTTTCGTTCGAGTCCACGTCGTGGTAGGAGCCATCAAACAGAGTGACCTTGACGTCCACCACCGGGAAGCCAGCCAGAACGCCGTTCGGCAGGGTCTCCTGCAGGCCGCGATCGACCGCCGGGATGAACTCGCGCGGCACGGTACCGCCCTTGATCGCATCGACGAACTGATAGCCCTTACCCGGCTCGTTCGGCTCAAGCTTGATCCAGACGTGGCCGTACTGACCGCGACCACCGGACTGCTTGACGAACTTGCCTTCCTGCTCAACCGACTTGCGCACGGCCTCGCGATAGGCCACCTGCGGCGCACCAACGTTTGCCTCGACACCGAACTCGCGCTTCATGCGATCAACGATGATTTCGAGGTGCAACTCACCCATGCCCGAAATGACGGTCTGACCGGATTCTTCGTCGGTACGCACGCGGAAGGACGGATCCTCCTGCGCCAGACGACCCAGCGCCAGGCCCATCTTTTCCTGGTCACCCTTGGTCTTCGGCTCGACGGCGACGTGAATCACCGGCTCCGGGAATTCCATGCGCTCGAGCGTGACTTCGGCATCGGGATCACACAACGTTTCACCAGTGGTCACCGACTGAAGGCCGATCGCAGCAGCGATGTCGCCCGCACGAACCTCTTCGATTTCCTGGCGATCGTTGGCGTGCATCTGCACCAGGCGGCCGATACGTTCCTTCTTGCCCTTGACCGGGTTGTACACCGTATCACCGGACTTCAGAACGCCCGAATAGACGCGAATGAAGGTGAGCTGACCGACGTACTTGTCCGACATCAGTTTGAACGCGAGTGCCGAGAACTTCTCGTCGTCAGCCGCTGCACGCTCAACCTGCTCGTCGTTTTCACCGATGCCCTTGACCGGCGGAATATCAACCGGGGACGGCAGGAAGTCGACGACGGCATCCAGCATGCGCTGCACACCCTTGTTCTTGAATGCGGTACCGCACAGCATCGGCTGGATCTCGCCAGCGATGGTGCGAGTGCGCAGACCCAGGATGATCTCAGCCTCGGAGAGCTCACCGCTCTCGAGGTACTTGTTCATCATCTCTTCGCTGGACTCGGCCGCCGCCTCGACCATCTTCTCACGCCACTCCTCACACGTGGATTGCAGCTCGGCAGGAATGTCCTCGTACGAGAACTTGATGCCCTGCGAAGCCTCATCCCACAGAATGGCCTTCATTTTGATGAGGTCAACGACACCCTTGAAGTTCTCTTCCGCGCCGATGGGCACAACCACCGGGACCGGATTCGCGCTCAGACGAGTCTTCAGCTGCTCGTACACCTTGAAGAAGTTGGCACCGGTACGGTCCATCTTGTTCACGAAGGCGAGACGCGGCACACCGTACTTGTTGGCCTGACGCCACACGGTTTCCGACTGCGGCTGAACGCCACCCACCGCGCAATAGACCATGCACGCACCGTCGAGCACGCGCATCGAGCGCTCGACTTCGATCGTGAAGTCGACGTGACCCGGGGTGTCGATGATGTTGATGCGGTGTTCGGGATAGTTGCCGCCCATGCCCTTCCAGAAGGTGGTCACGGCAGCGGAGGTGATCGTGATGCCACGCTCCTGCTCCTGTTCCATCCAGTCCGTCGTGGCGGCGCCATCATGCACCTCACCCAGCTTGTGGTTGACGCCGGTGTAGTAAAGAATCCGCTCGGTCGTCGTCGTCTTGCCGGCGTCGATGTGAGCGGAAATGCCGATGTTCCGGTAGCGCTCGATCGGTGTCTTGCGTGCCACGATACAGTCCTTTGAAACAAGAGGCCGCCACAAGTGGCGGCCAGTCAGTTAAGCGAAATTTGGAATCAGAAGCGGAAGTGCGAGAACGCCTTGTTGGCATCCGCCATCCGGTGAACTTCGTCTCGCTTCTTCATTGCAGCGCCGCGACCCTCAGCCGCTTCCAGCAGCTCGGCAGCCAGACGCAGCCCCATCGACTTCTCGGAACGCTTGCGCGCAGCCTCACGCAGCCAGCGCATCGACAGCGCCATGCGACGCGACGGACGCACCTCAACCGGGACCTGGTAGTTGGCACCACCAACACGGCGGCTCTTCACCTCAACCACCGGCTTGACGTTGTTGATCGCCTGGGAAAACACCTCGAGCGGATCCTTGCCACTCTTGGTCTTGATCTGGTCAAAGGCGCCATAGACGATACGCTCGGCAACAGACTTCTTGCCGGCAGACATCAGCACATTGACAAACTTGGAAAGCTCGACACTACCGAATTTCGGATCCGGCAGAATGTCCCGCTTGGGTACTTCGCGACGACGCGGCATTTTTTAACCCCTCAATCTCTTGCGATTACGCTTTCTTCGGACGCTTGGCGCCGTACTTCGAACGGGACTGCTTACGATCCTTCACACCCTGAAGATCGAGCGAGCCGCGGACGATGTGGTAGCGCACACCCGGCAGATCCTTCACACGGCCGCCGCGAATCAGCACAACCGAGTGCTCCTGCAGGTTGTGGCCTTCACCGCCGATGTAGGAAATGACCTCGAAGCCGTTGGTCAGACGCACCTTGGCGACCTTACGCAGCGCCGAGTTCGGCTTCTTCGGGGTCGTGGTGTACACGCGGGTGCAGACGCCGCGCTTTTGCGGGCAGGCTTCGAGAGCCGGCACCTTGGATTTGCTTACCGGCGACGTGCGCGGCTTGCGTACAAGCTGATTGATGGTTGGCATTTTTTCGAGATTCCAAAAGACCGGAGGCGACGCCTATCCAGTGGCCCGCCTCCGCGACTCGTTCGCCTTGAGCCCGCTACGGTTGGCGGACCCACAAAGAGGCCGGATTATAGGCACATAAAAACAACAGGGTCAACCCCGCGGCATTGTCCAAATACCGCGGGGTTGTGCTCTCTACTGCGTAAGACGATTACTGCGCTTCACCCGCATCGGCGTCCGCCGTCACGGGGTCATCACCGAACAGCACGCGATCGGCTGCCGCGGCGTCGTCGCCGACAGCCTGGGCACGACGGGTGCGGTGGTAGGCCAGACCCGTACCGGCCGGGATCAGGCGACCGACGATGACGTTTTCCTTCAGGCCGCGCAGTTCGTCGCGCTTGCCCATGATGGCCGCCTCGGTCAGCACGCGCGTCGTTTCCTGGAAGGACGCCGCGGAGATGAACGAGTCGGTCGACAGCGAGGCCTTGGTAATACCCAGCAGCATGTACTGGTATTCGGCCGGACGCTTGCCCTCGGCGACCAGACGATCGTTCTCGTCGAGCACCTCGGAACGTTCGACCTGTTCCTCGCGGATGAACTTCGAATCGCCGGAATCGACGATGACCACGCGACGCAGCATCTGGCGGACGATCACCTCGATGTGCTTGTCGTTGATCTTCACGCCCTGCAGACGGTACACGTCCTGCACTTCGTCGATGATGTAGCGCGCCAGTTCCTCGACACCCTTCAGACGCAGGATGTCGTGCGGCTCGACTGCGCCGTCGACGATCACCTCGCCCTTGTTCACCACCTGGCCGTCGTGCACCGTGACGTGCTTGTCCTTCGGGATCAGGAACTCGTTCACCGTGCCATCCGGCTCGGTGATCACCAGACGCTGCTTGCCCTTGGTGTCCTTGCCGAACGACACCGTACCGGTGACTTCGGCCAGCAGGCCTGCGTCCTTCGGCGAACGGGCCTCGAACAGCTCGGCCACGCGCGGCAGACCACCGGTAATGTCGCGAGTCTTCGCGGACTCCTGCGGGATGCGCGCCAGCACGTCACCAACGCTGACCGCCTGACCGTCCTTCACGGTGATGATGCAACCCACCTGGAAGGTGATCGACACGGCCGTATCGGTACCGGCGATCTTCACTTCGTCGCCCGACTCGGTCAGCAGCTTCACCTGCGGGCGCAGGCCCTTGGTGCTGGTGCTGCGACGCTTCGGATCGATAACCACCAGCGTCGTCAGGCCGGTCACGTCATCGACCTGCTTCGCCACGGTCACGCCTTCCTCGACGTGTTCGAAGCGCACGATGCCCGAGTACTCGGTAATGATGGGGCGGGTATGCGGATCCCAGGTCGCCAGGCCGGTACCGGCCTTGATGGTCTGACCTTCATCGACCTGCAGCGTCGCACCGTACGGCACCTTGTGGCGCTCGCGCTCACGCCCGTGATCATCGGTGATGATGATTTCGGCACTGCGCGCGATGACGATCTTCTCGTTCTTCGCACTGGTGACGTAGCGCATGTTCTGCGTGAAGCGGATGACACCCGCGCTCTTTGCCTCCACACCGCTGGCGGCGGCAGCTCGCGAAGCCGCACCACCGACGTGGAAGGTACGCATGGTCAGCTGCGTGCCCGGCTCACCAATCGACTGAGCGGCGATCACGCCTACCGCCTCGCCGGCGTTCACGATCTGGCCGCGACCGAGGTCGCGACCGTAGCACTGGGCGCACAGGCCGTAGCGCGTTTCGCAGGTCAGCGGCGTACGCACCTTCACCTCATCGACGCCGAGCGAATCCATCAGATCGCAACGGTCTTCGTCGATCAGTTCACCGGCGTAGATCACCGTTTCCTGCGTCTCCGGATTGACGACGTCGGCAGCCGTCACGCGGCCGAGCACCCGCTCGCGCAGCGGCTCGATCACTTCACCGCCCTCGACCAGCGCCTTCATGACGAAGCCTTCGGCCGTGCCGCAATCGTCTTCGGTGACCACCAGATCCTGCGTCACATCGACCAGACGACGGGTCAGGTAACCGGAGTTCGCGGTCTTCAGCGCCGTATCGGCCAGACCCTTACGGGCGCCGTGGGTCGAGATGAAGTACTGCAGAACGTTCAGACCTTCACGGAAGTTCGTCGTGATCGGCGTTTCGATGATGGAGCCGTCCGGCTTCGCCATCAGGCCCCGCATACCGGCAAGCTGACGGATCTGGGCGGCGGAACCGCGGGCACCGGAGTCGGCCATCATGTAGATGGAGTTGAACGACTCCTGCTTCACCGTGTTGCCGTTGCGATCGACCGTATCTTCCTGACCGAGCTGGTCCATCATCGCCTTTGCGACCTGGTCACCGGCGCGGCCCCAGATGTCCACCACCTTGTTGTAGCGCTCGCCGTCGGTCACCAGACCCGAGGTGTACTGCTGGGCGATTTCCTTCACCTCCGCTTCGGCAGCGCTGATGATGGTGTGCTTGGCGTCCGGCACCAGCATGTCCTTCACCGCGATCGAAATGCCGGCGCGGGTCGCGAGACCGAAACCGGCCTGCATCAGCTTGTCGGCAAAGATGACGGTTTCGCGCAGGCCGCAGCGACGGAAGCTGTGGTTTACCAGCTTCGAGATTTCCTTCTTCTTCAGCGGCTTGTCGAGCACCGAGAACGGCAGGCCCGGCGGCAGGATTTCTGCCAGCATGGCGCGACCGACCGTGGTGTCGTAGCGCGTGATCTTCTCGCGCTTCTCACCGTCGACGACTTCGACTTCGCGGATGCGCACCGCCACCTTCGAGTGCAGTTCGACGAAGCCGTTCTCGTAGGCGCGGCGCATTTCGTTCACGTTCGCGAACATCATGCCTTCGCCCTTGCCATTGATCTTGGCGCGGGTGGCGTAGTACAGACCGAGCACGATGTCCTGCGACGGCACGATGATCGGCTCGCCGTTGGCGGGCGACAGCACGTTGTTCGACGCCAGCATCAGCGTGCGCGCTTCCATCTGCGCTTCCAGCGACAGCGGCACGTGGACGGCCATCTGGTCACCGTCGAAGTCGGCGTTGAACGCCACGCAGACCAGCGGGTGCAGCTGAATGGCCTTGCCTTCGATCAGCGTCGGCTCGAACGCCTGGATGCCGAGACGGTGCAGCGTCGGCGCGCGGTTCAGCATGACCGGATGTTCGCGGATCACCTCTTCCAGGATGTCCCACACCTCCGGCACTTCCTGCTCGACCAGCTTCTTGGCGGCCTTGATGGTGGTCGCCATGCCGTTCAGTTCGAGCTTGTTGAAGATGAAGGGCTTGAACAGCTCGAGCGCCATCTTCTTCGGCAGGCCGCACTGATGCAGCTTGAGCTGCGGACCGACCACGATGACCGAACGGCCGGAGTAGTCGACGCGCTTGCCCAGCAGGTTCTGACGGAAACGGCCGCCCTTGCCCTTGATCATGTCGGCCAGCGACTTCAGCGGGCGCTTGTTGGCACCGGTCATCGCCTTGCCGCGACGACCGTTGTCGAGCAGCGAATCCACCGCCTCCTGCAGCATGCGCTTTTCGTTGCGCACGATGATTTCAGGCGCCTTCAGTTCCAACAGGCGCTTCAGGCGGTTGTTGCGGTTGATGACGCGGCGGTACAGGTCGTTCAGATCGGAGGTCGCGAAACGACCGCCGTCCAGTGGCACCAGCGGACGCAGGTCCGGCGGCAGCACGGGCAGCACTTCCAGAATCATCCACTCGGGCTTGATGCCGGAATGCTGGAAGCCTTCCAGAATCTTCAGACGCTTGGAAATCTTCTTCATCTTCGCTTCTGAGCTGGTGGCTTCCAGCTCGCCGCGAAGCTTCTCGACTTCACGGTTCAGGTCGAGCGAACGCAGCATGCCGCGCACGCCTTCCGCACCCATGAACGCGGTGAAGTCGTCGCCGTACTCCTCGACCTTGGCCAGATAGTCGTCTTCCGACAGCAGCTGGCCGCGGTTCAGCGGCGTCATGCCCGGATCGACGACGACATAGCCTTCGAAGTACAGCACGCGCTCGATGTCGCGCAGCGTCATGTCGAGCACCATGCCCAGACGCGACGGCAGCGACTTCAGGAACCAGATGTGCGCGGTCGGGCTGGCCAGCTCGATGTGGCCCATGCGCTCGCGACGCACCTTGGACAGCGTGACTTCAACGCCGCACTTCTCGCAGATGACGCCGCGATGCTTCAGACGCTTGTACTTGCCGCACAGACACTCGTAATCCTTGACCGGGCCGAAGATCTTGGCGCAGAACAGACCGTCCCGCTCCGGCTTGAAGGTGCGGTAGTTGATCGTTTCCGGCTTCTTGACTTCGCCGTAGGACCAGGAACGGATCTTGTCCGGCGACGCGAGACCGATGGTGATCGCGTCGAACTCTTCTTCCTGCGTGACCTGCTTGAAAAGATCCAGCAATGCTTTCATGGCAACTCCTTTGGGGCTAGTGGCTAGGGGCTAGGCGGAACGCTTTCGCGCCCAGTCCTAGAACCGCTCCAAATCAATGTCGATGGCCAGGGATCGGATTTCCTTCACCAGCACGTTGAACGACTCCGGCATGCCGGCATCGATCTTGTGCTCGCCCTTGACGATGTTTTCGTAGACCTTGGTACGGCCGGTCACGTCATCGGACTTCACGGTGAGCATTTCCTGCAGCGTGTAGGAAGCGCCATACGCTTCCAGCGCCCACACTTCCATTTCACCGAAACGCTGACCACCGAACTGCGCCTTGCCGCCCAGCGGCTGCTGCGTGACGAGCGAGTACGGGCCGGTCGAACGGGCGTGCATCTTGTCGTCGACCAGGTGATGCAGCTTCAGCACGTGCATGTAGCCCACGGTGACCTGGCGTTCGAAGGCCTCGCCGGTGCGGCCGTCGTACAGCGTCATCTGGCCGCCAGCCGGCATGTCGGCCAGTTCCAGCATGCGGCGGATCTCACCTTCGTGCGCACCGTCGAACACCGGCGTCGCGAACGGCACGCCGTGCTTCAGGTTGCTCGCCAGTTCCAGCACTTCGCCGTCGTTCAGCGAGGCGATATCTTCACTGGTGCCGCTGCGGTTGTAGATCTCGTCGAGGAAGGCGCGCAGTTCGGCCATATTGGCCTGACGGCGCAGCATCGCGTCGATCTTCTTGCCCAGGCCGCGAGCAGCCATGCCAAGGTGGGTTTCCAGGATCTGACCGATGTTCATCCGCGACGGCACGCCCAGCGGGTTCAGCACGATATCGACCGAGGTGCCGTCTTCCATGTAGGGCATGTCTTCGATCGGCGTGATCTTCGACACCACACCCTTGTTGCCGTGGCGGCCGGCCATCTTGTCGCCCGGCTGCAGACGACGCTTCACCGCCAGATAGACCTTGACCATCTTCTGCACACCCGGCGGCAGCTCGTCGCCCTGGGTGAGCTTCTTCTTCTTCAGCTCGAAGGCGAGGTCGAAGTCGGTGCGGGTCTTCTCCAGCGATTCGCGCAGGCTTTCCAGCTGGCCAGCGATGTCCTCTTCGGCCATGCGGATGTCGAACCAGCTGTGCGGCTCGACGCCGTCCAGGTACTCGCGCGTGATGGTCGCGCCCTTGGCCAAGCGCTTCGGGCCGCCGTTGGCCACGCGGCCGATCAGCAGACGCTCGATACGGGCGAAGGTGTCGCGTTCGACGATGCGCATCTGGTCGCCCAGATCCTGGCGATAGCCGCGCAGCATGTCGTCAATGATGGACTGCGCGCGCTTGTCGCGCTCGATGCCTTCGCGGGTGAACACCTGCACGTCGATCACCGTGCCGTTCATGCCCGAGGGCACGCGCAGCGAGGTGTCCTTCACGTCCGAAGCCTTCTCGCCGAAGATGGCGCGCAACAGCTTCTCTTCCGGCGTCAGCTGGGTTTCGCCCTTCGGCGTCACCTTGCCGACCAGCACGTCGCCGGCTTCGACTTCGGCGCCGATGTACACGATGCCGGACTCGTCCAGACGGCCGAGCTGTGCTTCGCCGAGCGACGCGATATCGCGCGTGATTTCCTCGGGGCCCAGCTTGGTGTCGCGGGCGACCACGGTCAGCTCTTCGATGTGGACCGACGTGAAACGGTCTTCAGCGACGACGCGCTCCGACAGCAGGATCGAATCCTCGAAGTTGTAGCCGTTCCACGGCATGAACGCGACCAGCATGTTCTGGCCGAGGGCCAGTTCGCCGAGATCGGTCGAGGCGCCGTCGGCCACCACGTCGCCCTTGGCGATGATGTCGCCGATCTTCACGACCGGACGCTGGTTGATGTTGGTGTTCTGGTTGGAACGGGTGTACTTGACCAGGTTGTAGATGTCGACGCCGACTTCACCCGGGACGGTTTCCTCGTCATTGACGCGGACCACGACACGGCTTGCATCGACGTAGTCGACCACACCGCCGCGCAGCGCCTGTACCGCGGTACCCGAGTCGACAGCCACGGTGCGCTCGATGCCGGTACCGACGAAGGCCTTCTCCGGACGCAGGCAGGGCACCGCCTGACGCTGCATGTTGGCGCCCATCAGTGCGCGGTTTGCATCATCGTGTTCGAGGAACGGAATCAGCGACGCTGCGACCGACACGATCTGGCCCGGCGCAATGTCCATGTACTGGACCTGATCCGGCGTCGACAGCATGAATTCGCCCTTGTGGCGGCAGGACACCAGCTCGTCGCTCAGGCCACCCTCGCTGTCCAGCGAGGCGTTCGCCTGCGCGATCACGTACTTGCCTTCCTCGATCGCGGACAGGAAGTCGATCTGGTCCGTCACACGGCCCGCATCGACGCGGCGATACGGCGTTTCCAGGAAGCCGTACTTGTTGGTACGGGCATACAGCGCGAGCGAGTTGATCAGGCCGATGTTCGGACCTTCAGGCGTTTCGATCGGGCACACGCGACCATAGTGAGTCGGGTGCACGTCGCGCACTTCGAAGCCTGCGCGCTCGCGCGTCAGACCGCCCGGACCCAGAGCGGACACACGACGCTTGTGCGTGATCTCCGACAGCGGGTTGGTCTGGTCCATGAACTGCGACAGCTGGCTGGAACCGAAGAACTCCTTGATCGCGGCCGAAATCGGCTTGGCGTTGATCAGGTCATGCGGCATCAGGTTGTCCGACTCGGCCTGCGACAGGCGTTCCTTCACCGCACGCTCGACACGCACCAGACCGGCGCGGAACTGGTTCTCGGCCAGTTCGCCGACCGAACGCACGCGGCGGTTGCCGAGGTGGTCGATATCGTCGATCTCGCCCTTGCCGTTGCGCAGATCCACCAGGATCCTGATCACGTCGACGATGTCTTCGTTCGACAGCGTCGGCGCACCTTCGATGGCGTCACGACCGACACGGCGGTTGAACTTCATGCGGCCGACAGCCGACAGATCGTAGCGCTCTTCCGAGTAGAACAGGCCGTGGAACAGCGTTTCCACCGCATCTTCGGTGGGCGGCTCGCCCGGACGCATCATGCGGTAGATGGCCACGCGGGCCGACCACTGATCGGCGGTCTCATCGGTACGCAGGGTCTGCGAGATGTAGGGGCCGCGGTCCAGATCGTTGGTGTACAGCGTGCTGATCTCGCCGACGCCGGCGGCCGACATCTTGGCCAGCAGGTCTTCGGTGATTTCGTCGTTCGCGTTGGCGAGGATCTCGCCGCTGTCCTGATCGACGACGGCGGTCGCGATCACGCGGCCGACCAGGAAGTCTTCCGGCACGGCGATGGATTCGGTGCCCGATTCGGCCAGTTCACGGATGTGCTTGGCGGTGATGCGCTTGTCCTTGGCGACCACGACCTTACCCGACGCATCGACGATGTCGAACTTGGCGATTTCGCCGCGCAGACGTTCCGGCACCAGCTTCATCTGAATGCCGCTCTTCGACGCCAGGTTGAAGCTGTCGAAGTCGAAGAAGGTTTCGAGGATCTGTTCCGGCATCATGCCGATGGCCTTCAGCAGAATGGTCACCGGCATCTTGCGGCGACGGTCCACGCGGAAGTACAGGTAGTCCTTCGGGTCGAATTCGAAGTCGAGCCAGGAGCCGCGATACGGGATGATGCGGGCGGAGAACAGCAGCTTGCCCGAACTGTGCGTCTTGCCGCGGTCGTGCTCGAAGAACACGCCGGGCGAACGGTGCAACTGGCTGACGATGACACGCTCGGTGCCATTGATGACGAAGGAGCCGGTGGTCGTCATGAGCGGAATTTCGCCCATGTACACTTCCTGCTCCTTCACTTCCTTGATCGTTTCCTTCGGCGCTTCGCGGTCCATGATGACCAGACGGACGCGCGCGCGCAGCGGGCTGGCAAAGGTCAGACCGCGCTGATGACATTCCTTCACATCGAAGGCCGGTTCGCCCAGCATGTAATGGACGAACTCGAGACGGGCATTGCCGGAGTGCGAGCTGATCGGGAAGATCGACGTGAATGCGGCCTGCAGGCCCTGATTGCGACGATGCTCGAGCGGCACGTCGGTCTGCAGGAACTGCGTGTAGGACTCCAGCTGGGTCGCCAGCAGGAAGGGCACGTCGAGCACCGCATCGCGCTTGGCAAAACTTTTGCGGATGCGTTTCTTCTCGGTGTAGGTATAGGCCATGAAATCTCCGGACAAAGAGTGCGATGGCCGGGGAAAACGGAGCGTGCGCCACCCGGCGCGCGACCCGTGTTTCACCACGGAATGCAATCAGGACAGCGTCACCGGCGGTTGGCCTCTACCAACCCCTGGGCTGACAGCGAAAGCGCGGGTTGAACACCCGAGGCGGGACTTTCGCTCGACCGACGACGGTCTTCCGTGATCGCTTCGGAAGACAAGGAAAAGGCGGTTTAGTGCCGCGTTTTCCTGGTATTCCGAACATGCTGCATAAACGACAACGGGAGCGCGTGCCGCAAAGCACGCGCTCCCGCCAACCAGAGTCGAATTACTTCAGTTCGACCTTGGCGCCGGCTTCTTCCAGCTGCTTCTTCAGGGCTTCAGCGTCAGCCTTGGAGATGCCTTCCTTGACGGGCTTCGGAGCGCCATCAACCAGGTCCTTGGCTTCCTTCAGGCCCAGGCCGGTCACTGCGCGCACGACCTTGATGACTTCAACCTTCTTCTCGCCGGCAGCGGCCAGAACGACGGTGAATTCGGTCTTCTCTTCAGCAGCCGGGGCAGCGGCGCCGGCAGCCGGGGCGGCAACGGCCACAGCGGCAGCAGCCGACACGCCGAACTTCTCTTCCATGTCCTTGATGAGCTGCGACAGCTCGAGAACGGTCATGGCGGAGATGGCTTCCAGAATCTGGTCTTTGCTAACGGACATTTCAAAACTCCTGTTTCAAGCGCGGTGCATCAACATGCAGTCGCGCGGATGATTGCTTGATCTGAATTGAGGCCTGAACTTAAGCGGACTGCTTTTCGCGTTCGTCGCGCAGGGCTGCAACGGTACGGACAAACTTGCCCGGAACTTCGTTGAGCGTCTGAACGAACTTGGCGATCGGCGCCTGCATCGTGCCCAGAAGGGTGGCCAGCAGTTCTTCGCGGCTCGGCATGGAGGCCAGCGCCTTGACGCCAGCGGCGTCCATGACGTAATTGGCCAGCGCGCCACCGCGAATCACCAGCTTGTCGTTGCCCTTGGCGAAATCCTGAATGACCTTCGCGGCCGAAACCGGATCGGCCGACATGCCGTAAAGCAGCGGACCGGTCATTTCATTCGCCAACCCCTCGAACGGGGTACCCGCAACAGCGCGACGAGCCAGCGTGTTCTTCAGAACACGCAGGTAGACGCCCTGCGCACGGGCCTGGGCACGCAAACGCGTGACATCGCCCACTTCCAGACCTTTGTTCTCGGCGATCACGATTACTTGCGCGCCCGCAACTGCAGCGGATACGCCGGCAACCACTTCCTTCTTCTGATCGAGATTGAGTGCCAAGGTCTACTCCCATGATTACAGTCGTCCGGATCGCATCACTGCTCACCGGATCAACCACGTGCGGCGACCGTATTCAGGAGAAGAAACTGTCCGTGAGGACACCATCCATCCTGTGTCGGGTAACGCCATCTGCGCAGGCGGCACTTGCGCACCATTAGACCCTTGCGGGCACCTGCGGTCTTTGACAACCCGCCGCGCCATGCTGGCCGCGACGGCCCAAAGTCCTGTTGTCATGCGCCCGGCGAACCAGGCGCGAATTCAATTCCTTACTGCACCGTCGCCTGATCGACGCGGATGCCGACGCCCATGGTGGTCGTCACCGACACCTTGCGCAGGTAGACACCCTTGGCGGCTGCCGGACGCGCCTTGTTCAGCGCTTCGATCAGAGCCTTGATGTTGGTCGTCAGCTGTTCCGGCGTGAAGGAGGCGCGACCGACCGTGCACTGGACGATGCCACCCTTGTCGGTGCGGTACTGCACCTGACCGGCCTTGGCGTTCTTGACCGCGGTGGTCACGTCCATCGTCACGGTGCCGACCTTCGGGTTCGGCATCAGGCCACGCGGACCAAGGATCTGGCCCAGCGCGCCGACGACGCGCATTGCGTCCGGCGTGGCGATGGCCACGTCGAAGTTCAGATTGCCTTCCTTGACCTGGGCGGCCAGATCGTCGAAACCGACGACATCGGCGCCAGCGGCCTTGGCTTCCTCGGCCTTGGCGCCCTGGGCGAACACGGCGACGCGCACGCTCTTGCCGGTGCCAGCAGGCAACACGACCGAGCCGCGGACCAGCTGGTCCGACTTCTTCGCATCGATACCCAGATTCACGGCCAGATCGACCGACTCGTCGAACTTGGCGTTGGCGGTTTCCTTGACCAGCGCCAGCGCGTCGGCCAGCGGGTATGCGCGGTTGCGATCAACCTTGGCGCGCAGCGCCTGAACGCGCTTCGAGAGCTTTGCCATGATTACAGGCCCTCCACCGTGATGCCCATGCTGCGGGCGGAACCAGCGATCGTGCGCACAGCGGCATCCAGATCGGCAGCGGTCAGATCCTTGTTCTTCACCTTCGCGATCTCTTCGAGCTGGGCGCGGGTGACCTTGCCGACCTTGTCGGTGTGCGGCTTCGGCGAGCCCTTGGTGATGCCGGCAGCCTTCTTGATCAGGATGGTCGCCGGGGGCGACTTCATCACGAAAGTGAAGGACTTGTCCGCGTAGGCGGTGATCACCACCGGGATCGGCAGACCCGGTTCCATACCCTGGGTCTGCGCGTTGAACGCCTTGCAGAACTCCATGATGTTCAGACCGCGCTGACCCAGCGCGGGACCGATCGGGGGCGACGGGTTCGCCTTGCCGGCCGGCACTTGCAGCTTCACGTAGCCGACGATTTTCTTCGCCATGATGACTCCATTTGCGAGTGATAGCGTGGCGGACACTCAGGCCCGGCCACTCCTCATCCGGCGCGTGAGCGCCGGAAACAATCACGCGGCAGACCCGAAAGGCCCTGCCGCGCACCGTGGCGGCGCCTTGCGGCACCGCCTTGAACTTCAGGTCAGACCTTCTCGACCTGCGAAAACTCGAGCTCGACCGGCGTCGCACGACCAAAGATGGTCACCGACACGTGCAGACGGCTCTTTTCGTAATTGACGCTTTCCACCGAGCCATTGAAGTCGGTGAAAGGACCTTCCTTGACGCGCACCAGCTCGCCCACCTCGAACAGCACCTTGGGACGGGGCTTCTCCACCCCTTCCTGCATCTGCTGCATGATCTTGTCGACTTCCTTGTCGGAAATCGGCGTCGGCTTGTTGGCCGAGCCGCCAACAAAGCCGGTCACTTTCGGCGTGCTCTTGACCAGGTGCCAGCTGTCCTCGTCCATCTCCATCTCGACGAGCACATAGCCAGGAAAGAACTTGCGCTCGGACACGGCCTTCTGGCCGCCGCGCATTTCGATCACTTCCTCGACCGGCACGAGAATCTGGCCGAACTTGTCCTGCATGCCCGAACGCGCAACACGCTCGGTCAGCGCGCGCTGAACCGACTTCTCGAAGCCGGAATAGGCGTGCACAACGTACCAACGTTTGCTCATGATTTCTTCCAGCCCAGGATCAGGTCGTACAACACCCACTCGAGACTCTTGTCGGTCAACCACAGGAACAGCGCCATCACGACCACGAAGCCGAACACGATGGCGGTGGTCTGCAGCGTTTCCTTGCGGCTGGGCCAGGCAACCTTCTTGGCCTCGGCCACCGACTCGTTGGCAAAAACGATGAAGCGCCGCCCCGGCTCGGTGAACCACGCCACCGCGACACCAGCACCCAGACCCGCGAGCACGGACAGCACCCGCACAGCCATGATCTGGTCGGCAAAAACATAAAAGCCGGCCACACCCGCAATCAACAGGGCGATGGCCAGCGCAAGCTTCAACTGGTCAGTCATGAGCATCCGGAAGTGCGCACGCACTCCGCAAAATTTTGTCCGGCTTGGCCACCGGAGTGGCAGGGGCAGAGGGAATCGAACCCCCAACCTTCGGTTTTGGAGACCGACGCTCTGCCAATTGAGCTATGCCCCTGCAAAACGCGAACCGGGCCGCACGCGCGACCCGGAGTACAACTCTTTACTCGACGATCTTTGCAACCACGCCGGCGCCGACGGTACGGCCGCCTTCGCGGATCGCGAAGCGCAGACCTTCTTCCATCGCGATCGGGG